>DASWQH010000062.1:0-43782 GCA_036403815.1 Pyrinomonadaceae bacterium
TGGTGCGGCGTTACTTGTGGAGCCATGCCTATTTTTCCATGTCGGGTAAGAAAGCCGACATGATAAAAGTCCCGCGCTCATTACTAGAGCGCCTGACGGATACGCTGTGCTATGCAGCGTAAATGGATAAAGTCCAGCTAAAGTCCCGTTAGGGACGATTGGTAATAGCCCAGCACTGAAGTGCTGGGCTATTACCAATCGTCCCTAACGGGACTTCTCAATTAGCTTCCGGCCTGTTCGTAGGCGGCTATGAATTGCGGGTCGCGCTTCTTGAGGTTCTCGTAATCAATGCGCTTGCTTCGTGTCATAAGCTTGTAGGCAAAGGGCAGCGGACTCAGGCCCATGTAGTCTTTGACGTTCTCGAACCACAGCAGACTCTCGTAGGCCGCTTCCTGATATTCTTCAATCACAGGCTTTCTGGCTCTCTCAAATTCCGCAAGCGCTTCCGTGATTGAACCCGCTTCCCCGAAGCAATTGCAGAGCGCGATGGCATCTTCAAGCGCGAGCTTCGTGCCGGAGCCTATGGAAAAGTGAGCCGTATGCAGGGCGTCGCCCAGCAGCACTACGTTCTCAAAGCTCCAGTGCTCGTTCCTGACGTTGAGGAAGTTTATCCATTTGGAAATGTTCGAGAGGAGCTTGTGGCCGTGCAGGTCGTTGCCGAAGACGCGCTCCATGTAGTCGCGCGTCGCTTCCTCCGTCATCCCTTCAAAACCGGCGTGTCCCCATGTCTCCGCATCGCACTCGACTATGAAGGTGCTCATCTCCTTATTGAACTTGTAGGAATGCGCGGCGAAGACGCCCGCTACCGTTTCACGAAAAGTCAGCGTGAGACCATGAAACAACTGGCGCGTTCCGTACCAGATATACTTGTTCGTGCGCTCGCTCAGCTCCGGCTTGAAATGCTCGCTGTACTTAGTGCGCGTCGTAGAATTGATGCCGTCTGCGCCGACGAGCAAATCGCAATCCCGCAAGCGTTCAATGTCGGCAATCTCCGTACGGAAATTTAACTCGACACCCAGCTCCCCGCAGCGACGTTGAAGAATATGCAGTAGCTCAAGACGCGCGATGCCGGAGAAGCGATTGCCGCGAATCGTTATCTTCTGATCGCGGTGAACTACATCCACGTTGTCCCACAACTCGAAGCTGGCGGTTATCTCTTCATACGTCTCTTCGTCCATGTCCTTCAGATAAGAGAGCGTCTTGTCGGAAAAGACCACGCCCCAGCCGAAGGTGTCGTCGGGCGCGTTACGCTCGAAGACAGCTATCTCGCGCGCAGCCGCCTGCTTCTTCATCAGAATCGCGAAATAGAGTCCGGCTGGCCCGCCGCCGATGATGTTGATCTTCATATAATCTTAAAAGTGCCGCTTAAAAACCGCTTTCAATCTCGCGCTATTCTTTCAGAAGCTGACCGGCGATGATGAGCTTCTGAATCTCGGAAGTGCCTTCGTAAATCCTGAGCGCGCGAATCTCTCTATAAAGCCGTTCGACGACGCTTCCACGCACTAGGCCAGCGCCGCCGTGAATCTGAAGCGCCTGGTCTATGATGCGGCTGGCGGCTTCCGTGGCGAATAGCTTGGCTTCGCTGGCTTCGCGTGTGACGCGCTCCACGCCTGCGTCCTTGAGGTAGGCGGCGCGGTAGACCAGCAGTCGCGCGGCGTCCAATTCGGTCGCCATGTCCGCGAGCTTCCCCTGAATCAACTGGTGCTCTGCCAGAAGTCGCCCGAACTGTTTGCGCGTGGTCGCATACTTTATAGCTTCATTCAGAGCGCGACGCGCCATGCCGCAGGCGGCTGCGCCGACCGATGAGCGAAATGCGTCCATCGTCTGCATCGCCAGACGAAAGCCGTCGCCCTCCTGGCCTATCATGTCTTCAGCCGGAACGCGACAGCCGCGAAATTCAATCTCGCCTATGGGGTGCGCGGCAATCATCTCCGTGCGCTCTATTACGGTGCAGCCCTTCATGCGTGAGCTTACGACAAAGGCGGAGAGCAGCGCGCGACCATCCTCGCGTGTGCCTGTGCGCGCAAAGAGCGTGTAGAAGTCTGCCAGTCCCGCGTTGGAGATGAAGCGCTTGCGACCATCTATCACGTACCAGTCGCCATCGCGCCGCGCCGTCGTCTGGATGCCTGCGACATCCGAGCCAGCCTCCGGCTCCGTCAGGGCAAACGCGGCGATGGCTCTTCCGGTCGCTGCACGCTCAAGCCAGAACTCTCGCACATGCTCGGTCGCAGCACGGCTGATGGCATAAGTCCCAAGCCCCTGCATGACGAAGGCCAGGTCTGCCAGGGAAGAAGAATAGGAAAGCGCCTCGCGTATCAAACAGAGCGAGCGCACGTCCAGTTTCGCGCCAGCCTGTGCCACAGCATAACGAAACAGCCCCGCATCCGCGAGCAGAGAGAAGAGCGCGCGAAACTGCGCGTCCACGTCCCCGTCTTCTTCCGCAGCACGGGCTTCTACCTGATGCGCCGTAAAGTCCGTGACACGTGTAGCAAGATTCCGCTGCTCGTTCGTAAAAAACGGCGTCTCTTCAATGAAGTTATCAATCATAGCGATTTTGGATTTTGGATTTTAGATTTTGGATTAACAAAACGGGATTGAGGCTGCTCAAGATGTGCTGCCACTCCAATCCAAAATCCAAAATCCAAAATCTAAAATTACTTAAATTTCGGTTCACGTTTGGCGACGAAGGCTTCGTAGGCTTCGCGGTAGTCCGGGTGTTGCATGCAGGTGGCCTGTGCCTGCGCTTCCCATTCGAGCGCCGTGTCCAGAGAAACATCCATCTCGCGGTTGAGCATCTCTTTCGTCATCGAGAGGGCGAAGCCGGGGCCGCGCGCGAGCCGCGTGGCTAATTCTTCCGTCACGGTTGAGAGCTTGTCGGCGGGCACGACGCGATTGTATAGACCAATTCTTTCGGCCTCGCGCGCATCTATGAAATCACCCGTGTAGAGAAGTTCCGTTGCTTTCGCCAGTCCTACGACGCGCGGCAGAAGGTAGGATGCACCCATGTCCGCGCCAGACAATCCGACGCGCACGAAGAGAAAAGCTATCTTTGCCTCTTCGCACGCGATGCGAATGTCGGAAGCGAGCGCGATGCACGCGCCCGCGCCTGCGGTCGTGCCGTTAAGGCTTGCGATGACAGGCTTGGGCAACGCACGAATGTTGCGCACAAGCTCGCAGGTCATGCGCGTAAACTCCAGCAGCCCCTGCATGTCTCGCTCAAAGAGCGGGCCGATGATTTCGCGCACGTCGCCGCCCGAACAGAACGCGCGCCCCGCACCCTTGATAACAACCGCACGCACCTCTTCTTCAGCGCCAAGCGCATCGAACGTGTCCGTCAACTCGCGATAGACTTCAAAGGTCAGCGCATTGAGACGCTCCGGGCGATTAAGCGTAATCCACCCTACACCGTCGCGCACTTCAAAAAGAAAGCTTTGGGGATTAATCATAACTTCAGCGAACGACCACCTGTTGATTTCACGCAGGCTGGCGAAGAAGCTCAGGGTTTGTACGTCCCTTCTTTAACCATCTCTACAGGCGCGGGCAGATTACCTGTCATCAGCACATGGGCTATATCTTCCGCTTCTTGTTTAGTGAAGCGACCTGTGATTACGCCGCTATCACCGATTTCGGATTTAATGCTTGCAACGGTGCGCGCCTCTTTGTTCAGGATGATGGCTATATACTTATTAATGTTCGCTCCAGTCCATGCCCTAAGTCTCGCTGCTCCTTCGGATTTGAGGTTGAAGGCCACCTGATAATTGTTTGACACAGGAACTGCGGTCGCTCTGCTTACATCTTCACCTGTAACTATAGGCGTGCGTTCCACCACCACAAAGCTTTTCTTCCCGTCTTGATTATAGAGCGTTACATCTTTGTCTGTGCCCGCTGCCGTCGCGGCCTCGGCTTGCGTAGAGTAACTTTCAAGCGGATAGGGCGAGGGCTTTGACACGACCGGGCGCATCTCCAGTCCTTCAGAGAGCAAAACGCTTTTGATGCGCTCCGGCTCCATCCCACCCGAAATCCGCAGCTCGATTTGATCGCTGCCCTGTCGTTCGAGCTTGCAATAGACGGCTAACTGATCGCAACGCCTCTCTATGACGGCAATAGTGCGCGCAATGCTTTGCTCAAGTTGAGCGCTGTCCGCCTTGACGGCGATGACCAGAAGGAGGCCGCCCTTATCCTGCGGCGCTTGCCGCCTGAAAAATCTGGTGCAGGCAAGGTTCGCAGAGAGCAGTAACAGCAGAGCAACGAGCGGCGACAATAGCTTCTGTAGCATCACAAATCGCACACCTCTCAAACTCCTCATAAAGCGTGTAAGCGGTAAACTAATCCGGCACGCCACGCGGCCTCAGTCAATCCTTAATCACGGCGATGCCTTCTATCTCTACTTTCGCATCCGGCTCAAGCAGTCCTTTGACTTCGACAAGCGACATGGCAGGGAAGTGACGACCCATCAGTGTACGCCAGCGTTCGCCTATCTCAATGGTGTGGGCGCTGTATTCCGCTTTGTCCGTGACGTATATGACGAGCCGCGCGATTTCGTCAGGCGTGCCGCCAGCCTCCCGCACGACCGCTATCAGGTTGGCTAGCGCTTGATGAAACTGCTCTGCGAAATCCGCGCTCACGATGTGCTGCGACGCATCCCAAGCAATCTGCCCTGCTATGAACAGCAGACGACCGCCCGCAGGCGCAAGCACGCCGTTGGAATAACCGCGCGGGCTGCCCAGAGATTCAGGGTTGATGAACTTAAAAGTCATTGCTCGATTTTGGATTTTAGATTTCGGATTAATGATGTGGGATTGAAGCTAAGGCAAGATGTGCTGTCACTCCAATCCAAAATCCAAAATCTAAAATCTAAAATCAGTAAAGCACGGTTCCGCCGTCGATGTTGATGGCCTGGCCTGTGATGCCGCGTCCCTCTTCGCTTGCCAGCAGGAGCGCAAGGCTCGCTACCTCTTCGGGCGTGACGAGACGATTCTGCGGACTCATGTGTTCAATTATTCCACGCGCTTCCTCTCCCGACCTGCCCGTTCTGGTCGTGATGTTTTCGATGGCGCGCTCGGTCATAAGGGTTTCGACATAGCCGGGGCAGATGGCGTTGACCGTGATGCCGCGCGTCGCAACTTCCAGCGCAACGGAGCGCGTCAGCCCCAGCACCCCGTGTTTTGAAGCCGAGTAGGCGGCAATATAAGGCGCGCCGGTTTTCCCTGCAATCGAAGCGATGTTGATAACGCGTCCCCACCCACGCTCTACCATCGAAGACAACGCCGCGCGCGTGCAATAGAACGTGCCCGAAAGATTGATGTTCAGATGTTTGTGCCAGAGTTCGTCCGTAGTTTTGACGAGCGGCGCGCTCTCCGCGATTCCGGCATTGTTGACCAGAATGTCCGGCCTGCGCCCGAATAATGCGTCCCCCTCGTCGAACATGCGTGCGACCGACTCCGCATCCGCAACATCGCATGAGACGGCAAGAGCCTTCGTGCCGCACTCCTGCTCAATCTCTTCGGCGACGCTTGCTACCTGTGCGGTCGTGCGCGCGGCAACAACGACGCTTGCGCCCTCGCGCGCAAACGCGAGCGCAACTGCGCGACCTATGCCGCGCCCCCCGCCCGTAATCAATGCGATTCTATCTTTTAGTCTCACATCTGAAGTCCCATGTCCCAAGTTCCAACTCTCAAGTCCCTGTTTTTGACCTGGGACATGGGGCTTGGAACTTGGGACTAATTTTTTACTGGCCTCGGCTCGCGTTTTTCTAAGAAGGCGCGTACGCGCTCGCGTGCTTCTTTGGATTCAAAGCATTGAAGCTGTGCTCCCGTTTCATATTGAAGCATGCGCTCGATGCTGGACTCTTCGCTCATGTAGACGGCGTGCTTGGCGGCGGCGATTGATTTGTACGGCGCATCGCGCAGGCGCTCTGCGAACCGCCGCGTCTCAGCCGCAAGCTCTGAGTCGGCGACGACGCGGTTGACGATGCCTAGCTGTGCGGCGCGCTCTGCATTAATTGCGTCGCCAAGGAAGAACATCTCGCAGGCCAGGTTTGTAGGCACAACGCGCGGCAGAAAGTATGTGCCGCCCCAGTCCGGGTGCAGGCCGACTTTGACGAACGACTGGCTGAAGGTGGCCGATTCCGAGGCGATGCGAAGGTCACAGGCGAGCGCCAGATTAAAGCCCGCGCCATAAGCCGCGCCGTTGACGGAAGCGATGACAGGCTTCGTCATCTGCCGTATGGCCGTGATGACGCGACGCCCCGCGCCTAAGAGACGCGCGAACTCTTTCACATCATCTCGCTCCATCAACTGTGCCATGTAGGCAACGTCTGCGCCCGCGCAGAAGCCTCGCCCGGCACCCGTAATAATGACCACACGCACATTGCGGTCTGCCGCTGCCTGCTCCAAAGCCTCTGCCAGATCGCGCCGCATGTGCCCTATAAAAGCATTCAGCTTCTCAGGACGATTCAGCGTGACGTTGGCAATGCATTGCTCGATGGTGACTTTGATGTTGTCGTACATGGTTAAGAACAGTTTTCAGTTTTCAGTTTTCAGAAGAAGAGCCTGTTGCTTTTAGCTGAAAACTGATTACTGAAAACTTATTTTCCTTTGAACTGTGGCTTGCGTTTGTTGACGTAGGCGTCAAGACCTTCTTTAGCATCTTCGGATTGGAAGAGCTGTTGTTGCAGCTCGCGCTCAAGCGCGAGGCCGTACTCGAAGGGAATCTCTGCGCCGGATTGGACGCTGCGCTTGATGCGACCGACAGCGCGTGCGGCCTTGTTCGGAGTCGTAAACTGTTGAGCGTAATTCATCACCTGCTCCATGAATGACGCGCTCGTATCTGCCGCATAGAGGCGGTCAATGATTCCCATCTCGCGGCCTATCTCAAATTCAAAAAGCTCGCCCGTCGTCATCAACTCGATGGCGCGTGATTTCCCTACTATGCGCACAAGCCGCTGCGTTCCGCCTGTGCCGGGAAGAACGCCCAGGGAAACTTCGGGCAAGCCCATCTTGCCTGCGCCCTTGCGCGCGATGCGTATATCTGCGGCCATCGCCACTTCGAGGCCGCCGCCGACGCAGTGACCGTTGATGGCTGCGATGACGAGCTTCGGCGTCTGCTCCAGACGCGACAGGGTTTCGTTGGCGTGCAGGCAGAAATAGTATTTGTATTCAGGCGTCACACTTGAAAGCATCTGTATGTTTGCGCCCGCGCAGAAAAACTTTTCGCCCTGCCCTGTGATAACTATGACCTGCGCGCCCTCGTCCATGCGCGCCGCAAGGATTGCGCGGTCAAGCTCCTGCATCATCTCATAACTGTAGGTATTGGCCGGAGGATCGTTGAGCGTCAGGACGGCGACGCCGCTCTCCACCCTGTACTCGACAAGATTGCCCGTCACTTTCGACTCCATAGCTTTTGATTCAGCTTCCACCATCTCTTTAAATTTGCTCCATCAGATAGAAATTCACTTCGTCTTGCTTCAATGCTTCTTATCTAAACATATAGCAGCAGCATTTACCTTAAGGCGAGGTCTCGCGCCAGACACTGAGCCGTTCGGCACTGTCGGCTTTCGGCTTGAATTGTAGTTCATCGCGCACCGCCCCGGCGAGGAAGCCTGAGAGAAACAGGTGCGTGATGTTGTCAACTAACTCGTTTACGGAGAGCTGCCCGCGCGGGTCATACCAGTTATAAATCCAGTTCATCATCCCGAAAAGCGCGTAGGTCGCCACCGTCAGGTCAATCTTCTGCCGATTGTTGGGTTGCTGTTGCTCGACTTCCATCAGGATGTGGCGAACGAGGCGTGTGTACTGCTGCTTCCTGCCGGAGACGTGATTATACATCTCGCCCGCGAGAGAGTCGGCTTCGTGAGAGAGCACCTTCATCTCAGCCATGTTGGTAGCAAAGAACGAGAGATGGTTTTCGATGACGATGCGCAGCTTCTCTACGGGGCTGACCGTTTCTTCAAGCCGCTCTTCAAGGCGTTCGTGTACGCGCCCGAAACAGTTGTCTTGAATCAGAAAGAGCAGTTCTTCTTTCGACTTGCAATAGTAATAAAGCCCCGCCAGCGACACCTGCGTTTCGCGCGAGATGGCGCGCATGGAGGTCTGGTGATAACCCTTCTCTGCAAAGATACGCGCGCTGGTACGCAGTATAAACTCCAGCTTCTGATCGTAGCGCGAAAAGTCTGTAGTAAGATTTGCGGTCATCAAACTGTAGGGGCAGGGCTTGTCTCTGCCCGTATCGTGCATGAGCACGATAATCAACGTGCGAATTTAGTCAATGTCGCATTAATGCGTAACTGCTTCGCGCCTTACGAGGCGCGACGGGCAGAGGACTTGTCCCTGCCCCTACTTTTATAAACGCACGTACTCGAACTCGAACGGCAAGCCCTTGATGCCTGCGGTCGGCGGCGCAATCCAGTTGGCTATCTTGCCGGGTTCGGTCACGGGATGCATTAGACTGCGCACGTATTCGCGGTCTTCTATTGAAGGCAGCCACCCGCGCTTGCCGCTTTCAAATTCCGCTTCGGTGATGATATTGCCTTCGATGTCGAAGTGATGACCTGCGTACTCGCCTACGTGGCGATGAAAGCGTGTGCTCGGCAGGTAAAGCCGCTCGCCGAGGCCAGCGTCTTCCAGGTACTTGTTCCATCTAGTCATAGCTCGCTCGCAATCCGCCACGTACTCGCCGCGCAGGACTTCGTTGAGCGCGTTTCGGAGCGGCACTTCGCGCGACGCCAGTCGCCCGTCTTCGATCACCGTCAAAGTAAACATGTCATCTTTGAGGATGTGGTCTTCGTATTTCTTCTGCTCATAATAGCGACCCTTCAATCCAGCCGCGTAAAAGTCCGCAGAGTTGGAGCTGATTTCGCCGCCGAAGAGGTCTAAGGAATAAGAGAACCAGAAGTTGATGTACCTCTGTAGGATTTCGAGCGGGATGCCGCCCGTCTCTCGCGCGTCTGCGTGCTTGGCTTCCTTCATCAAGTCCGCCGTACGCTTGACGACGCGGCCTACGCCCGTCTCGCCTACGAAAAGATGATGCGCTTCTTCGGTCAACATAAACTGGCAGGTGCGCGCCAGAGGCTCAAAGCCGGATTCGGCCAGAGCCGCCAACTGGTACTTGCCGTCGCGGTCTGTGAACATGGTGAAGCAGAAGAAATTGAGCCAGTCGTCGCACGGCTGGTTGAAGGCTTCCAAGATGCGCGGCTTGTCAGGATTGCCGCTACGGCGCTCAAGCATAGCGTCAGCTTCATCACGCCCGTCGCGCCCGAAGTAGCCGTGCAGCAGGTAGACCATAGCCCACAGGTGACGACCCTCTTCGACATTCACCTGAAAGAGATTGCGCAAGTCGTAGAGCGACGGGCAGGTCTTTCCCAGCTCTCGCTGTTGCTCTACAGAAGCAGGCTCCGTGTCGCCCTGCGTGACTATGATGCGACGTAGAGAGTTGCGAAACTCGCCCGGCACTTCCTGATAAGCGGGCTGCCCCATGTTGTCTCCGAAACCGACTTTCGCATCAGCCTCGGCGGGCTTCAGAAAGATGCCCCAGCGATAATCAGGCATCTTCACGTAATCGAAATGCGCCCAGCCAGAAGGCTCTACAGAGATGGCCGTGCGCAGGTAAACGTCCTTCTCCTGGAACCCTTCCGGCCCCATCTCGCGCCACCAGCTCAAATAGTTCGGCAACCACCTCTCCAACGCGCGCTGAAGCTTCTTATCTTCCGAGAGATTAACGTTATTCGGAATCCGTTCGTATAACTCCATAGCTCACTCCGTTCGCAGTTTTCAGTTTTAAGTTTTCAGCAGAGAGCCAGTTGCTTTTAGCTGAAAACTTAAAACTGTTTACTGAAAACTGTTCTTACGTTCTCTTGTAATCGAACTGCGGCTGCGTAGGCTTGCCGTAGTTGGTCAAAGCGCCCTGCGCGCCGACGGCGTTGGGACGCTGGAAAATCCAGTTCTGCCAGGCCGTCAGGCGACCGTAAATTTTGGTGTCCATTGTTTCCGGCCCTGCGAAGCGTAAGGACGCCTCCATACCCGTCAGAGCATCCGGCGAAAGCGATGTGCGCTCTTCTATGGCGACGCGAATCTCGTCATCCCAGTCGAGATCATCCGGCGCGAAAGTCACAAGCCCGGCCTCTTCTGCTTCTTCCGTATCGAACGTTCCAACATGAGCGAGCGCCTCCTGCGCCTTTTCAGGCTCGGCCAGGAAACGCGACTGCAAGCGCGTCAGACCGTTGCTCATAGGAAGCGCGCCCGCGTTCAACTCGCTCGTAGCAAGCTCTATCCTGCGCTCAGGATCGTTCAGCATGTAAGTGCGGTCGGCGCTGAGAGCAAGCTCAAGCAGGTTGCCCGCAAAGCAACTGCCCGGCTCTATGATGGCGAAGAAGCTTTTGGCGGTCAGGTCAAGGCGTCGCAGCACGCGAGCCATATGCAGAATGATTTCTCGCACAAGCCAGTTATCGCGGTGCGCGACTAGAGTTCTATCAACGGCGAGCACGTTTTCGACATTGCCTTTGGTACGCAGGCAGACAAGTCCTATCTCAAGCTCGTTGACGCGCAAGTTTAGAAGCGCGTCGTCCAGTTCACGATATGCGCGAAGCGGCCAGTACGCGTCGCCCATCTGCTGAATCTCTTCCGGCGTGGTCGGCAACTCTCCTTCAGGGCTGCGCACAGTCAAATCCGCATAACGCTTCTCGCGGTTGTACTTCACGCTCACGTACTTGTACTCGCGCCCGCTCTCAGTTACTTCCACCTCCAACGGATTGAGCTTAATGCCGGACGCGACATTCTTTGAGCCACGCGAGTTGACCAACTCGTCAACATGCCTGTTGATAGATTCTTCAAACTTGCTGGTCGGAAAGTAACCGTCAATCAATCCCCACTCTTTGGCGCGCTTTGCTTTCAAGCCTTCGGCAAGCGTAGAGAAAACGTCAGCCCGGTCGCGTCGAATCTTTCGTTTATCTACCAGCCGCGTCAAACCACCCGTGCCCGGCAGCACGCCCAGCAGCGGAACTTCCGGCAGCGACACGGCGGAATTACCATCGTCCACCAGAAAGATTTCATCGCACGCGATTGCCAGCTCATACCCTCCGCCCGAAGCCGTCCCATTCAGCGCCGCGACATATCGCTGCCCCGAATGCGTAGAGGCGTCCTCGATGGTACAGCGCGTCTCATTCGTGAACTTGCAGAAATTAACCTTGAAGGCATGCGAGCTTGTCCCCAACATATAAATGTTCGCCCCCGCACAGAAGATACGCGGCTTAAGGCTCTTAACGACCACCACACGCACTTCCGGGTGCTCAAACCTCAGACGCTGCACCGCATCCGCCAACTCTATATCCACACCCAGATCGTAAGAATTGAGCTTCAGCTTGTACCCCTCATTCAGCGTCTCATCTTCCTGCACATCCATCGAAAGCGTCGCAACCGCGCCCTCCAACTTCAGCTTCCAATGCTTGTACTCATCCGGCGACGTTTCAAAATTAACCATCTGCTTCCCTGACTCCACAGCCGTTGTATTCATTCGCAATTCCTCTTACTTTCAACCCGTTCGAACGTCCGTTCGAAAATCATAATAACGAGCTAACGGGCTTCCAGTCAAGAGCGCTCACCTATCTATCAGAGACTCCTTCCACTGAGCATCATGGCGCACCTAACACTTCCAACAAAAGTTGTAACTCCGTAGCATCCCTATAATCCAAATTCGGATCAGCGGCGAGTGCAAAGTCACGCTCACCGCGCAAGACGGCTTGCAGCTTGGAGATTAGGACTTTGGCTGCTGCTGGAACATCTGCCTCCGCGTACTGAGCAAGGTTTTCTTCCAACTCGGTCGTCTCTCCCTGCTCGATTGCCTGCGCTAACATACTGCAAAGCCGCGCACCGTCAGTCATGCTCTGACCGCCCGCGCGACGATAAGCCAGATAGCTCTCGATGGCTTGTTGCCGTGCCTGAGCCGCCGCTGCTGCATCTCCCGTGGCCTGCTCCAGAATATAGAGAAAGTCCCAAGTTAACCACGATTGAGCAGCGTGACCGTAAGGCTCATGACATTCAATAGCACGGAATAGTTCGCCGCGGGCTTCGTTGTAACGTCGCAGCTTGATTAGAGTAGCGGCTAAGGCATTACGGGCCATCCCCTCACGATATGGATTACGTAGCTTGACGCAAATATCTGCTGCTTGCTGGTAAAGAATCCCTGCCTCTTCTAGACGCCCGATACCAGCATAAAGACTGCCCAATTCATACAAACTCCCGGCCTCATCTTCAAGATTCTCCTGCTGGACATTGATAGCCAGAGATTGACGGTAGGCTCGTTCTGCCTGCTCATATTGTCCGGCTTTTTTATGTATCATACCGATTTGATGCCAGCTGATAGCGACGCTGTCCGGCTCTCCCAAGCTTGCAAAGATGTCTCGCGCCGCCGCATGGATTTCCAGTGCTTCAGCATACCGCTCTTGCAACATGCGGACTGTCCCGAGATTGCCTTTGTTGACAGCTACGCTTCTCTGATTCTCATGTTTCTCATCGCGCCTGATGGATTCTTGATAAGCTGCCGCCGCCTCATCCAATCGTCCTAAATCTCTCAGGCATTGCCCGCTATCACTAATCGCTGCCGAGACCATCAGTTCAGCATTGGCATTGCCCGCATCTGCTAATGTCTGGAAACGTCGCTGCCCTTCAGTCAGTTGAGTTAGCGCTTGTTCTGCCGCCCCTCCCCTCTTGAGCACTCTGCCAAGCCTCCAATGTGCCATAGCGATGTCATAATCTGCCTCTGGATAAGCCTCTTCACCGGCCTCCAGACATTGTTGCAGTAGTTGTTGTGCTGCGGCGTAGGCTGATGGCAGAGCGCCACCTTCCAGTAGCCGATCTATGCTCGCGCTCTCTGTCAGGTATCGAGCATAACTCCACTGGCTTAATCCGCTGGCCGCCTGCTCTCTCACTCTCGTCGCCTCTGCCAGCGCCTGTGGTCGGCCTAATCTGGCGAGCAGTGACTCCACCCTCTGTGCTACATCAACCACCATTTCCGGCGCGCCCTGCTGCTGCATCCACAGCAGCATCGCCATCAGGTTCGGCAGTTCCAGCAGCGTCAACCGAGCAGATACTTCGGCATCCTTAAACTGCTGCTCATACAAAGAGTCCGTCAACTTACTCATGCCCTCAGCCCAGCGTCTTGTCTTCTCTTCCTGCTCTTCCTCGCTCAACTCTCTGAGCAGGTAACGCGGCAAAGCCGGGTCTAGCCGCAGGTGTCCATACCCCATATCTTCACCGAGGCCGACTTCTATCAGATGGCGGAATATTCTGGGAGCTGTTTCCGCATCGTCTTCAGTCGTGCCCAATACGTAATCAAATACTTGCACGTGTGCTCCGCCGTGAAAGACGGTCAGCGATTTGAGCTGCTCCCGCACTTCCGGCGACAGGCGGCGCAGCGATAACTCCACGCTTGCATAGAGTGAGTTTTCACGGTCGCCGGGATACTTGCGGTCTAAGTCCTCCATCAGTTGATGCAGTTTTTCGGTGGTCGTTCGCACTCCTTGGCGGGCGACTTCGCGTGCGAGGAGGACGAGGGCGCGGGCGTGGCGATTGACGGCTTCGACGAGGTCTGTGATTTCTTTCGGGTCGCTGCCGGGGTCGTCCGCTTTGGGAATCAAGCCTTCCTGCTTCATGACCTCGCTGACGAGTTTGATGGCATCTTCCTGGCTCAGGGGGCCGAGGGAGATTTCTCTTCGCCTGTTATCAAATGGCGCGGGCAGTTGTTCGCGGCTGGTGAAGAGAATCCGCGTGGCCGGGTCAGCTTGGAGAAGCTGCTGGCAGAGTTGGAAGAGACCTTTAATCTGTTCCTCTTGAAGTTGCTGCGCGTCAGGCGGCAGGTTTCCTGTGTGGTCGGGCAGTACGCTTTCCATGTTATCGAGCACGATGATGGTGGGGCGGTCGCCCAGTGCGCGCTCGACCGGTTGCAGAGCTTGCTTCATATCGGGGTATTCTGCTACAGACCGGCCTTCCTCTTCGGGCAGCAGTTGGCGACCGAGGCTGTCAAGGACGCTACGCGCATCGCTGTACTGCTCAAGGCTGACGAAGGCGGCGCGGCGGAAGCGACCAACGCGAACGAGCCAGCGTGCCAACTCGACTGCCAGCGTGGTCTTTCCCGCTCCGCCCTGGCCGCGCACTACGGCGTAAGGCGCGTCGTGCAACAGGCGCTCTAAGGACAGCAGTTCGCGGCTGCGTCCTTGAAATTCATGGGGTGGCGGCGCGGGCAGAGCGCCCAAGCTCAAGTGGCGTTGTTTGGCCTGAAGCTGCTGAACCTTTTGGGATTGCAATCTGGTGATCAATTGAGGGTCGTGCTCTTCCTGATAAAGCACCGGCACGAACCAATCTTGCAGATGCAGTTCACCTACTCCCATACGCTTGCCTCTGTAGGTGTCTCTATGAAGCTCTTGCTGTCCGGCAAGCATGGCCGTGCCGACGCGCCTTCCTTCGGCCAACTCTTTGTAGAAGGCTTTGACGAAGCGGTGCGCTGTTTCGACAAGCACGCTGTGGGTCATAGCAACTACTGAGCTGACGCCTTCTTCCAGAAGTTTCGCGGCGACCGAAGTTGTGGGGTCTTCTTCTGTCTTTGCGGTTTCACATGCTTCAAGGAACACAAGCGGGATGCTGTGGTCGCGTATGACCTCGGCCAATCGTTCGGCGTGAATTAACTGCATCGCACGCTTTTCTAACTTCTCCGTGTCATTCGGGTCTTCAAAGCACAGACCGCCGAGTCCAACCTTATGGTCATAAACGCCGTGGCCGTCGAAGTGTACGACATCGAAAGGCACACCATCCTGCGCAGCTTTTTGCAGTGCTTCTTCGAGCGCGGGGAAGGTTGGGGGAGTGAGTAAGGTCAGCTTAGCTAACTCGCCTAAGCTCTCTACTGCTTCGACCAGTGGCTTTGCGCTGATGCGATGGTCAATGTAGCCTATGCGCAGCTCTTCTTCGGGGCGCGGGCTAACCAGCAGGATGCGAATCGGCAATTGCGTCGGCCTAACAGTTTGCGAGTGGCGGTTTGGAAGGCGACGACGCACGCGAACCGGATGATTGCCATGAAAGAGAAACCCACGCCCGTCGTGCAAGAGTTCCCAGGGGAGCGAAAGCAAAAAGCTTGCGGCTTCGCTTGCTACAGCCTGTTCCTCTACGCTTGCGCCGACAGGCAGTTCTTCTTCGACGAACACGGAGAAGCGCCGCTCACCGTCAAGACCGGCTTGTTTCCAGGCGTTGAGGGCTTCCTGCGCGACCTGTGGTGCAAAGGCAGACTGGTACAAAGCCTGTCCCCATAGAGGCAATTGTGCTTCGATGCGTTCGGCGCGTTCACGGAAGACTCCTATCGGCCAGAAGAAATATTCTTCCAGATACCAGCGCAAATCTTCGGCCTCTATAACTCCGAGCGGTGCGGTGAAGCTGTATCGTATGCTCTCTACTTTTTTACGAGGTGAATTGTCGTCAGGCTCATACGTCAATTGAGCGTAAGCTTTGGCGCGGCGCTTACCGTCTTTGGTCTCAATCTCCAAATCATTCAGCTTGAGCGTCAATTCTTCGACAGGTTTGGAGGCGACTTCTTTAGCAGGTTGACGGTCGGCAGGCAGACTCTCACCAAGGGCAGCTAGAATGTCAGGCAGGGCTTCGCTCAATCCGCCCGCTTTGATTTCGACGAGAACGCCTACAGGCTCTACATCAAACCACAGCGGCAAAGCGGAAGGCTCAACCCCGGGTAATAGAAGCGGAATCACCCTGTAGCCTTCCATCTGGCGTTTGCCTTCAATCTCCAGTGCCTTTTGAATCTCTTTGCGTACCCAGGGGGAGTTGATGGTGTTGGGGCTGAGCACGACTATGACTTGCCGCGCTTCCTCTATGGCTTCGTCAATTTCGGGGGTGAGCTTGTTTCCGCCGCGCAAGCTTCGGGAATCAACCCAGACGGTTAACCCTTGGCCTTCAAGAGCCTCGCGCAGTCCTTTGACGAACGCATCGTCCTGGCTGCTGTGTGAGATAAAGATGTGTCTTTGGTTCATGGGAGCGCTTCTCGGTGAATGATTGAGCAGCGCTCTAGGTTAAGCAGGCTGGAACGGCTGAGTGGTGGCCTGGCTCACCTTCGCTGCGGTTGTGTGCCGTGTAGTAACTTTCAGTGCAAAAGCTTTGCGGCACGAGAGCAGCAGCATTCAAGCATAGATGCGTATAGGATGTCCAAGTTTTTGGGTTGAAACTTTGAGGACAGAGGATTAGCACAAGCATCAGGAGGGTGCGAGTGTTGCATCCTGCAATGGTCGTCCGGGTGCTGGCTAAAAGGCTTGAACTTCAATGACTTATAACTTCCCGCCGGGAGGCAGACCATCAAGGCCGCTTGACAGTCGCAGCATCTGGCGCGTAGGGTCTTGAGGCGTTTTGTCCCGTTAGAGGGGAAAGCGGAGGCGCATCTGTTCTGGTGAATGGCGCGGTCTTCAAAACCGTCAGTGAGCCTGTGAGAGCAGGCTTGGGTAGGTTCGATTCCTACACGCCTCCGCCAAATTGATAACAAGTAAAAGGGTGAAAGGAAAAAGTTGCGCCTCACTTTTTGCCTTTTGCCTTCTACCTTTTTACTGATGAGAGAATGGATTGCGTTGAATATGACGCCGGGAGTGGGGCCGCGTGCGGTCAGCAAGCTCCTGGAGCGCTTCGGGTCGGCAGAGTCTGTCTTTGCGGCTACGCGCGCAGAGCTGGAGCAGCTCAGGCTCAGGCCGGAAGCCATCGAGAGCATCATGGCGCGCGACCTGTTTGAGCGAGCGAGCCTTGAAGTTGAACGCGTGCGCTCTATGGGCGCGGACATACTGCTCCTGGACGACGGCGTTTATCCGCAGCTTCTGCGCGAGATATTTGATCCGCCGATTACGCTCTATGTGAAGGGCGAATGGTCAACCTGTCTGGACGAGCCGTGCGTGGCGATTGTCGGCTCGCGTCGTTCTTCGACTTACGGGCAGAATGCAGCCATGATGCTGGCGCGTGATTTGGCCGCGCGTGGCGTGACCATTATCTCCGGGTTAGCGCGCGGCATAGATGCTGCGGCACACAGGGGAGCGCTCGAAGCAGGAGGCCGTACGGTGGCGGTTATGGGCACGGGGCTGGATCAGGTTTACCCGCGCGACCATAGAAAGCTGGGCGAAGAGATTCTGGAGCGTGGCGGCGCGCTTCTTTCGGAGTTTCCTTTGGAGACGCCGCCCGCGCCGCAGAACTTTCCGTACCGCAATCGCGTTATCAGCGGTTTGAGTCTGGGCGTCGCAGTTGTAGAAGCGGCGGAGAACAGCGGCTCTTTGATAACGGCGCGGCTGGCGCTTGAGCAGGGAAGAGAAGTCTTCGCAGTGCCGGGCAACATTACCTCCAGGAATTCGTTCGGCACTAACTATTTGATAAAGGGCGCGGGCGCGAAACTGGTGCAGCAGTGGCAGGACATCGTGGCGGAATTGCCGTCAGAAATCGCTGCGCGGCTCCTGCCGCCGGAGACTAAAAGCAAGGGCGCGCAGGACGAGCTGGCGAAGCAGCTTGAGCTTGTGCCGAATGATCTTTCCGCGACCGAGCAGTCGGTCTGGAGGTTGCTTTCTGCCGACTCGCCGTTGCATATTGATGCGCTTGCGGAAGAGACTCGTCTCTCCGTGCCGGAGCTGACGGGCGCTCTGCTGGCGCTGGAAATGCGAGAGCTGGTCAGGCAGCTTCCAGGCAAATGCTTTGTGAGAAAGTTGTGAGAAGACAGTTTTCAGTTTTGAGTTTTCAGTTTTCAGAAACGGGCAAGGAGCTTTGTACTGAAATCTGGAAACTTAAAACTGAAAACCGTTGATTCAACGTTTAATATGGTTGCCAGCGTTCGATAAAGGGTACTGGCGCATCAAAAGATAGATAAATAGAGGACAATTGTATGTGGCAGATGAAAGGTAGCGAGTGCGACAACTATTTAGCTTGTCACTCGTCACCTGTCACTTGTCACCGGGGTTAAATAGGAATGGGAAAGAATCTGGTTATCGTCGAATCGCCTGCGAAGGCAAAGACGATCAATAAATATCTGGGCAGTGATTATCGCGTGATGGCCTCCATAGGCCACATCAAGGATTTACCGTCTAAAGGACTCGGCGTTGATGTCGATAAGAATTTCGAGCCGACTTATGAGCTTATTCCCGATGCGAAGAAGCGTAACAATAGGAAGATTGTCACAGAGCTGAAGCGTGCGGCCAAAGAGGCGGACGCAATCTTTCTGGCGGCTGACCCTGACCGCGAAGGCGAGGCCATCTGCCAGCATCTTGAAGAAGAGATTGTGCCGAAGCGTCCACGCAAGCCTACCTACCGCGTGATGTTCAATGAGATTACCAAGCGCGCTGTGCAGGACGCCTTCAAAGAGCCAAGACAGATTGATAGGAATCTGGTGGACGCGCAGCAGGCGCGACGCCTGTTAGATCGTCTGGTGGGCTACAAGGTCTCGCCTCTGTTGTGTCGCACGGTTGGCGGGCGCTTGAGCGCAGGCCGCGTGCAGTCGGTCGCGCTTCGCATGGTGGTCGAGCGCGAGCGCGAGATAGAAGCTTTCGCTAAAACCGAATACTGGACTATCGCTGCAAATCTCGCTTCCAAATTGCCGCCCGCCTTTGATGCGAGGCTCTGGAAGATTGAAGACAAGACGGTCAAAACCTCCAACTTCGATCAGGATGTGAAGAAGAATGAAATCCTGATTGGCACGGAAGCTGAGGCGAGCGAGATTGTCGTGGAAGCCGAGCAGCAGCGTTACGTTGTTGCAGAGGTCTCTACAAAGGAGCGCAAGCGCAATCCAGTACCGCCGTTTGTGACTTCAAAGTTACAGCAGGAAGGCGCGCGCAAGCTTGGCTTTGCAGTGAAGAAGACCATGATGCTCGCGCAGAAGCTTTACGAGGGCGTGGAGATTGGAGCGGAAGGCTCTGTCGGTCTAATCACCTATATGCGTACAGATTCGACGCGCGTCTCGGATGCTGCGCTCGGCGAAGTGCGTGATTTCATAGGCACGCAGTACGGCGCGAATTATCTTCCCGAAAAGGCCGTCCATTATCGCTCGAAGAAGGGCGCGCAGGATGCTCACGAGGCCATTCGCCCGACGGATGTCACGCGCACGCCTGAAGCGGTAGCCCAATATCTCAACAAGGAAGAGCTGAAGCTTTATAGACTTATCTGGCAGCGCTTCGTCGCTTCGCAGATGACTCCGGCGCTGTTTGACCAGACGACGATTGATATTGAAGCGGGACGCTTTATATTCCGCGCGACCGGCTCGGTGCAGAAGTTCGACGGCTTCCTGAAAGTTTATCAGGAGGGCAGAGACGAAAAGACAGAGGATGACGAAGAAGCGGAGCGCACTCTGCCGCTTGTCGAGAAGGGCGAAGAGCTGAAGCTCAACTCGGTTAAGCCCGAACAGCATTTCACAGAGCCTCCGCCGCGCTACACGGAAGCCACGCTCGTCAAGGCTCTGGAAGAGAAGGGCATTGGTCGGCCTTCCACTTACGCCGCGATTATGACGACGATTCAGGACAGAGAGTATGTGGAAAGGGTAGAGGGGCGTTTCCATCCGACCGCGCTTGGCACGACTGTTAACGATCTTCTAGTCGCAAGCTTTGATGATCTCTTTAACGAGACCTACACGGCTCGTATGGAAGAGGAATTGGACGAGATAGAGGAAGGGAAGCTCGGCTGGACTGAAGCGCTACGCGAGTTCTACGAAAAGTTTGCGAAGGACTTGAAGAACGCAGAGCGGCAGATGAAGGCCGCCAAGCAGCAGGCCATCCCGACCGACGAAATTTGTGAGAACTGCAATGCTCCGATGGTGATTAAGTTCGGTCGCTTCGGCCAGTTCCTGGCCTGCTCTAATTATCCAGAATGCCGCACGACGCGCGAGATAGCTAAAGCCACAAACGGCGAGACCGAAACATCTTCCTCTGGTGCTGCTGCAAGCGATAAGCAGGATGGCGCGGCTGAAGGTGAAGAAGAGACTTGCGAGTTATGCGGCAAGCCCATGGCTTTGAAGCGCGGTCGCTTCGGACAGTTTTTGGGATGCACAGGCTATCCCGAATGCCGCAATATACGAAAGATTGCCCGAAGCGGTGCGGTCGCTCCGCCGCCCGTGCCTCTTGATGAATTATGCCCCGTGGACGGCGCGAATCTGGTGAAGCGGCATGGCCGCTTCGGCGAGTTTATCTCTTGCTCAAACTATCCTAAATGCACTTACATCAAGCGCGAGACGACGGGCGTGCCCTGCTCGCGTGCGGGTTGTCGCGGCGAGATAGTGGTCAAGAAGTCTAAGCGCGGCAAAGCCTTTTACGGCTGCTCCGAATATCCAAAATGCGACGTGGTTTTCTGGGACAAGCCCATAGCGGAACCATGCCCGCAGTGCAAAGCGCCGTTTCTACTTGAGAAGACGACGAAGAAAGATGGCACGTTCCTCTACTGCGCCAAGGAAGGATGCGGCTATCGCACGCCAGGCGTCGTCAGCCCACAGCCAGCGCAGACAGAGCGCCGCGCGATTAGATAAAGTAGGGGCAGGGCTTGTCCCTGCCCGCATCGTTCGCTAGAACGATCATTAAGATGCGCCTTCATTCAAGCTTGAATGAAGGCGCATCTGCATTCGCACCTCAAGGTGCGACGGGCAGAGGACTTGTCCCTGCCCCTACAAAATTGTTATCCGCAATTCTCGTCCGCACTTGAAACCTTTCCTGTTTTTTAGCACTATAAGCATTCCTCTTCATTAAAGCTTGCTCGCTTGTTTTTGAATAGAAGCGTTGTGAGCTTTCATCTCAAATCATTTAGGAGATTAAAGACCGATGATTCGACGCCGCGTTGCAGCGCTTCTGCTCGTCTACACACTCTTGCTGCCCGTCTTTGCTCTGGGTCAGCAGTCGTCAACACCAAATGCTCCGGTGCAAGACCCTAATGATCCGATTGTGCGCATCAAGGATGAGGGCATGAAGCGCTCGCAGGTGATGCAGACCTTGGAGTATTTGACGGATGTGATTGGGCCGCGCCTGACGGCTTCGCCGGGAATGATGCGTGCCAACGAATGGACGCGCGACCACCTCAAGTCATGGGGATTGGAGAACGCGAAACTGGAAGCGTGGGGGCCGTTCGGTAGAGGCTGGACGCTCAAGAGGTTTTCGGCGCAGGTTACGGAGCCGCAGACAATTCCGCTCATAGCTTATCCGAAAGCCTGGTCGCCTGGGACGAAAGGCGCAATCACAGCCGCGGTCGTTTATCTGGACGCGAAAGACGAAGCGGGGCTTGAGAAGTACAAAGGGAAACTGAAGGGCGCGATTGTGTTGATGAGTAGCCCGCGCGAGATTAAAGCCAGCTTCGAGCCGCTGGGAGAGCGGCTGACGGAAAAAGACCTGCTGAAGCTTGCGGATGCGCCTGAGCCAACTCAGCGCCGCCGCACTCCACAAACACCGGCTCAGCGCGAGGCGTCCATTTTCGCGGCGAAGAAGCTTCAATTTGTGCAGGAAGAAGGCGCAGCCGTTCTGGTTGATACGAGCCGCGGCGACGGTGGAACAATCTTCGTGCAATCGGCCAGCGTGCCGCAGCCCTATCTTGAAAGCTTTTCCGACCCGAAACGCATTCAGCCGTGGGACAAGAGCGCACCCAAGATGCCCACGCAGATAGTCGTCTCAAGCGAGCATTACAACCGCATGGTGCGTATGATCGGGCAGGGCGTCGCGCTCAAGATGAGTGTTGACTTGCAGGTCGAGTATCAGGACAAAGACCTGATGGGCTACAACACCGTCGCGGAGATTCCGGGCACTGACTTGAAAGACGAGGTGGTCATGATCGGCGCGCACATGGATTCCTGGCATTCGGGCACGGGCGCAACCGACAACGGCGCGGGCGTGGCCGTCGCTATGGAGGCCGTGCGAATTTTGAAAGCTCTGAATCTCAACCCGCGTCGCACGATTCGCATAGCGCTCTGGTCTGGTGAAGAACAGGGCTTGCTGGGGTCGCGCGCCTATGTCGCGCAACACTTCGGCCAGCTTGGCGACGGCACGCAGGGCGCGGCGCTGGCAGCTCTGACCGAAGGCAGAACATTGGCGGTCACGCCGAAACCCGACTACGAAAAGTTTCAAGCCTACTTTAATCTGGATAACGGGACGGGAAAGATAAGGGGCGTTTATCTGCAAGGCAACGAAGCTGTGCGACCTATCTTTCGTCGCTGGCTGGTGCCTTTTCGTGACATGGGCGCGGCGACGCTTTCAATCGCCAATACGGGCGGAACCGATCATCAATCCTTCGATGCCATAGGTTTGCCCGGCTTCCAGTTCATACAGGACGAGATAGAATATGACTCACGCACGCATCATTCTAACCAGGATGTCTACGACCGCATCCAATCGGAAGACATGATGCAGGCCGCAACCATCATGGCCGCATTTCTATACAACGCCGCGACCATGAACGAGCGATTGCCGCGCAAGCCCGTCAACGTCGCTCGACAGTAAAAAGGCAATGCAGAAGTCAGAATGCAGAATGATGAATGATAAGAATCAATCTTTAATTCATCATTCTGCATTCTGACTTCTGCATTTGCACTTAAAACTTTCCCTGCTGGTTGGACTGGCCTGCGACGACTTCCGTCAGATACCTGCGCAGCTTGTCTCGATTGCCCTTGCGGTACTCTTCATAGTCCTGAGCGATGCCGTCGTCGGCTCTTGCCAGTAAAATGAATGCTTCCAGAAGACCTGCATCGTTGAGCTTGACCAGATTGGCGAGCGACTCTTCCAGCTTCTTAATCTTCTTATCCGCCTTCGCGCTTGCGACGACCATCCTGAGCGCTTCCGCCTCTTCTGCAAGGCTGTGCCTGTAAGCTTTCTCTTTGGGAAATGTTTTGGCGAACTTGTCCGTGCGCCAACTGGCGCGCGTGATACTGTAAACGAGCCAGGCGCTTGAGCCGTCATCTTTGCCTGACAGAACCTTGGGGTCGAGTGTGATGTTTACTTCGCCGGGCTTGGATGATGAAACGTCTGCTGGAACTTCTATCTTCGGGTGCCCCAGTTCCACGCGGTTCACTTGCGCCCACTGCATCAGCCCGCGATACGACATCCTGTTATACGGCTCTGCGACTATGGCTTCCACGGCCTTGTCGCGCGCCTCCGTCATCTTGCCTATGCGTAGGTATGCGTCGCTCCAGTAGCGATAGGCCGTCTCACGATTCGGGTCTATGGCAATGGCTTTGGCGTACCACTCGCCCGCCTTGTCCATCTCCCTTTTTTGAAAATACACGTCGCCTATAAAGAGCGGCGCTTCGTATATCTTCGGGTCTAATTTGAGAGCGCGCTCGTAAGCCTCCAGAGCTTTATCCCACTGCTTGGCGGCGAAGTATGCTTCGCCCTTATGCATCAGCGCATCCGCTTCTTCGTTTTTTGAGAAGCGGACTTCCTGCGCTTGAATGTTCGACGGCGCGCAGGAGAGTAGCAGGAGCGCCATCACAAACAGGCAGCAGGCGGCAGGCGCGTCGTTACGTTTCGTGGCGAGGCGTGTGTCAGGCATGGCTATGATTATCCTTCAACTTAAGAAGAGTTTAAGCTTGAGGGGAGTCTTGACGAGCAAGTTGTGAGTCTATGATTGATGAAACGTAATTGTCAAATGAAGAATCCCATCAGGGATACGGTTTTTTGGAACGCGGGAAAGCCTGTGAGAAGCCCGTTTTAGTTGCTGCCCATGAAGAGAGGCGCTGGCCTGCGGCCTTCAGGCTTGCGAATTTTCGGAAGGGATGTGCGGCTGTAATCCGTCTGTCTCTTCCGCGAAAGTTATCCCGGCTGCCACTTCATCCGAAAGAAGTTTCCAGCCGTCCGACGTGTGCTCGAAGCTCTCGGATAATGACGGGACGAATCTCTCGGTCTCGGCCTGCCAGCTAAAGCGCTCGACCTTTATATACGGGTGATGTATGCGTATCAGGTTGAAGGAATTGGTCTCGCCGCGCGAGCGCGTGCTGGTCGCAGTGCCCGCGGAGATGACGAGCGCGCTGTGGCCTTCGATTTTGTAGCGCGCGGCTGTCTGTCCGGTGTGTCCTATATGCAGGTGTCCCGCCAGCAGCACGTCAGCGCCGCAGGATGCCAGAGCCTGCATCGCCAGCTCTGCGCGACCGACCAGTTCTTTCTGGTCATGTCCTTCGGGGAGGTCGAACGGGTGATGCGTGACTATAATCTTGGTGATGTCGTCTTTGAACGAGCACATGCGCGAGCGTATGGCTTCAATCTGCTGCTCGTTGATGCGCCCGTACTTGGTCGTCAGAGAGCGCGCCGTGTTGATGCCCAGGATGGCAATCTCTTCATCCGCGTAAAAGGGTTCCAGATCATCCGTGATGTGGCGGCGGTATTTTGTGAGCGGCTGGGCGAAGCGCGCCACGAAGTTGTAAAGCGGTACGTCGTGATTACCCGGGACTATAATCTGAGGCTCCGGCAGCGCATCCAGAAACTTTCGCGCCTCTACGAATTGATGGCTGCGCGCTCGCTGAGTCAAATCGCCTGAGACGGCGACCACATCGGGCTTCATCTCATTCACCGTCGCAATCAACGGCTCTACAACCCCGTAGTCAACACGCCCGAAATGCAGGTCTGATAGATGTACGACTTTACGCATAAAATTAAAAGCCGTGAACGGTGACAGGTAACAGGTGACAAGATAAAGCTTTTCTTTTTCCTGTCACCTGTTACCTGTCACTTGTCACCTTCTTCCGGTACGAGCACGCGCAGCGCGCCGGGGCATACCTTGTAATGAAGCGGCGTGGGCATGATGGTGATCTCGCCGTCGGTTGCGACGCGCAGGCGTGGCCGCCGCGTCTCTATCCAAATCTCTTTGGTGCAAAGGGCATCGAAATCGTCTTCGTTACGCAAGCCCCCGAAGAGCGCGCGGAAGGCTAGCCTGGCGAGTCCCATCCTTCCCGTACGTTGCGCTATGTAAAGGCTCAACTGTCCCTTGTCTATACAGGAGCGCGAGCCTATGTTGAAATTCTCCATCTCATATTCGTTATTTCCTATGAAGATGAAGGGCGAGCGGCGCGCCAGCTCTTTTTCGTCAGTACTCAGGCGTACGCTGAGAAAGGGATAGCGCCGCAAGACCGCCAGGCTTGCCCAGAAGAATGCGCGCCACTTGCCGTGTCCCAGACGATGCTGAAGCCTCTCCCTTTCTCTGACGATGCTTGGGTAAAGACCCAGACTTGAGTTGTTGAGAAAGATACGCCCGTTGACTTCGCCCACATCCACACGGGCGACGCGGCCTTCGAGACAGACGCGCGCAGCCTCTTCCAGCTCAAGCGGGACGTGCAGGTCTTTAGCGAAATGGTTAAGCGTGCCGAGCGGTAGAATCCCCAGCACTCTATCCGTGCCGACAACATGTGTTGCGACGGCATTGATTGTCCCGTCGCCTCCGCCCGCTATAACCGGACAGCAGTCTTCTTCTACGGCTTTGCGCGCCAGGCTCACAATCTCCGCGCCGTCACGCGCAAACAGAATCTTCGCCTTTGCGTCATGCGACTTGAAGAAGTCTGTCAGGCGCGCACGCACCTCTTCTTTATCACCCGCGCCCGAAGTGGCATTGATAATGACGGCTGCGTGCGAGGGCATAGAGCCTCTTGAAAGTTGAAATCGAAAGAGCTTCTGAAATCGCTACTGCGGTCTGACACGAAGCTTCTTCTGACAAAACTTCTACGGTCAATCGCTCAAAAGCTTTATCTACTCGCTTCGCTTACCAGAAAGGGCGAGCCTCAGAACTAACTAAAGCTCGCCCTCGTTCCGAATTCGGTTCTACGGCGTCCAGTTTCAAGCATCAGGCGCAAACGCAAGACAGAGGTCGTGCCGCTCGAAGCTCAAGCGACCCTCATCCCTCCAGCAGAAGCGCGCCGGAATCCTCTCCTCATGTGCGGTCTGGCGATGGCGTCTGGTAGCCGCGATTCTCGCTTGTGGCGTAAGCAGAGCCGCCCCCAGCACCGCCACTGCTCGCTGAGCCAACGCCCGTAGAAGCGTTTGCAGAAGAGCCTGTGCCTGCCTGGCCGCCACCCGTGCCGCCCTGTCCTTTTCCGCTTGAAGCGGATGTGCCGCTTGCGCTTCCAGCGCCCGCGCCTATCTGCCCGCGCTGTTTATTAGAGAGGTCTACGCCGAAAAGGTCTTTGACCTTGGCGAAGAGGGCTGGCAACACCACGTTGCGCCCCACACTCGACAACTCTTCTATAAAGCGGTCGCCCAGCACCCCTACTTCTTCCTGTAGCTTGTCGTAAGCGCGCGTCTCTTTGAACCTCTCTATGAGACCCGGCTTGTCCGGCTCTGCCTCTTCGGCGCTTGCTGACTCGTCGTAATTGGCAGGTACAGTCTGAGACTTCTCATAAGAGCTTGAGCCGTAAGAGCCGCTTGCGACAGCCTTCGCGCCACGCGACGGAGCGGAATAAGATGTAGAGCTTCTGAGCGGTGTACTTTCAGCCGAGTAAGACGAAGGCGATGCTAAGGGTCTGGCGGGAGTCGCGCCCGTAGTCGAGAATGCGTCCGACTCTTCGTACGAAGGATAATCATCCTCTTCGTAGTCGGAGCCGTCATCCTTGAAAGTTCCTGCGACCGTGTAGCCTAAGATGAAACCGGCTGAAAGCGCGCCGATTGAGAATGCCACCGGGCGTTTGCGAAACTGCTCGCGCCAGTCTAATGCTTCCGTGACCGTATCCCTGACCGCTTGATATTGATTTGCCACTGTGTCCTTGATCTCCGTAACGGTTTGTGTGATGGATTCGCGCGCCTCTTCCATGCGGCGCTGAAGCTCAGCTTTGGTGGAATCGGTATCATCTGGTTCCACGGCGCGCGCCACGCCTACATTTCTTTCTTCAGCCATTCTTTATCCTTTCTGAGTTCTTCAACGCTTCTGTCCGGCACAAGGTCGCGGCGAGCCAGACGATTCTTCATCACCATGATGATGATGCCGCCGACGATCAAATAGAGGATGCCGGTCGCCACAAATCCTACCGCGTACCTGGAGGCTTGCTGCCAGTCCATAGGCATGAACGCCGAGATGGCTAGCGCCAGCGCGATGTTCAGGAGCGCGAAACCGATAGCGGCGATAAAGCCGCCAACGGCAATAAGCACACCCATACGAACATATGCGCTGACATCCTCTGTGACTTCGACTTTCAGCAGGCTGAGCTTCGTGTCCAGAAGCCTCATCACGTCGTCGCCCAGACGCCCGAAGAGCGACGGTAACTGTTCAAGCTCCGTCGCAACCTGCGGGGCGGGCGCGGCAGCCGTGCTTCTCTCTAAATCGGCCATCGCTTGTGCCTCCCATTATGAAAATGATGAACGCAGAGTGCAGAATGATGAATGAAAAGCAGCTCGTTTGTTAATTCATCATTCTGCATTCTGACTTCTACATTGCCTTACCGTCTGCTTCCGCGAATCAGAAGCCCCAGTACGAAGCCCGCTGCGGCTGAGATGAGGAGCGCCTGTCCCGGATTCTGCCGGGCAAACTCTTTGGCATCGCTGGCGACTTCGGAGAAATCCTTGTTGCGCAACTCGCCTATCTTGTCGCCGACCACGCTCACCTTGTCTGTGACGTACTCTCTGGCGGTCGAGGCTGCGTCTGCAATCTTCTGTCCGTATTCCTGTGCGGTCTGCGCCAGGCCGGTCGCCGTGCCAGCGCCTGCGCTCTGTCCACCGCCGCTGCCGGTCGCTATGCTCTGGCTGCTGCCTGCGCCTGTATCACGTGTTGTTCCGGCATCGGTTGCGCCAGTGCCTGCGCCGCCAGTTCCCTGGCCGGGGGTTGATCCACCTAAAGGATTGTTCTGTGACATCTCTCGTTCTCCTTAAAGAATTCTAAATTTTCATCTTCCGATGCATCTTCCAGGTGCATGCCGGAAGAAAACGGCTCGTTCCCGCCATTCAAGAGCAAACAATGTGCCGACACCGCCTGCCCGCTATCGAAGCGCGTAAAAGCGCTTTCGATAATGAAAAGGCCGGATGGCCGCTTACCGTTTTGTTGCGAAAAGGTACGTGTAAAGATAGCGCAAAGGTCGGGAACAGTACAGGCATTTTCGTCAAATTAGTGTCGCGCCACGGTTAATTTTCCTGAAACCCCGCCTCGCTTGACAGCGTACAGGGAAGATGGTAAGTAAGTACTTACTTTAACCGCCAACAAGAGAATATTTGATGAGTAAAGAACTGAACCCATCCAGGCAGAGCGCGTCAACACCGCCATCGCCGCCCAACTCCCGCCTGACTGCCGAAGAGCGTCGGCGCGAGATAGTGCGCGTCGCCGTCAAGCTCTTTTCGCAGCGCGGCTTTCGCGGCACGACCACCAAAGAGATAGCGCAGGCCGCAGGCGTCTCCGAGGCCATCATCTTCCGCCATTTCGCCACCAAGGAAGAACTTTACAGGGCTATTATCGACCACGTCTCCTGCGAAGGCGGAATCGATAACCCCGGCGAGGTCGTGGGCGAGGCTATCAGCCGCAAGGACGACCGCGCCGTTTTTGAAGGTCTGGCCTTTCACGCCCTGAAGCATCACGAGGACGATAAGGAGTTTCATCGTCTGCTGCTTTACGCTGCGCTCGAAGGGCACGAGCTGGCGCAGATGTTCTGGGAGCGAACCGTCATACAGTTCTACGAATTCCTTTGCGCTTACATCAGCGAGCGCCAGCGCGATGGCGCGATGTGCGACATAGAGCCACGCGTCATCGTACGCACCTTTATAGGCACGATTATTCATCACTCGCTCAATAACAATCTGTGGGATCCGCAGCGGCGGCTACTTAATATTACGAACGAAGAGGCGGCGCGCTCTTTCACAGATGTTCTATTGAAGGGCATCGTCGTTCCGCAAAGCGAGAAGCCGCGCGGGTCGCGCCACACGAACACGGAACGAACTCAGACCAAGAAGAAACAGTCGAAATGATCTCCCGTACACAGGTAAAAGCGTTACTACTCCTTTTGGCTCTGACGAGCCTTTCTATGCTGGTGACCGCCTGCAATCGCTCGAAGGCGCAGGCAAATAAGACTGCGAACACCACGCAGACGGTAACGGTTGTCGAAGTCACTACGACACCGGCCATCCTGCGCCAGTTGCCGCGCTTTCTTGAAGCCACCGGCAGTTTCGCTGCGGACGAGCAGACGGACGTTGCCCCGGCCACTTCAGGCAAGGTTATAGCGGTCGGCGTAGACCTCGGCACCTTCGTGCAGCAGGGCGTAGTCCTTGTGCGCCTTGACGACAGGGATTCGCGCATACGGCTCGATCAGGCCACGGCGCAGGTCGCGCAGGCACAGGCGCAGGTGCGACAGGCCGAAGCGCGCATTGGCCTTAGACCGGGGCAGGCGTTTGATCCCGAACGCGTGGCCGAAGTTGCGGCTGCTCGCGTGGCGCTTGAGTTGGCGGAGAAGCAGTTGCGCCGCTTCGAGAAGCTTATAGAGTCTGGCGACGTGTCGCGCTCTGCCTACGACCAGCAGAAGGCGCAGCGTGACCAGTTGCGCGAACAACTGGAAGCGATACGCACGCAGGCCAGGCAGAACTACGCCGCAGTTCAAACGGCTCGCGCCGGGGTTGATGCTGCGCAGTCGCAAGTTGCTTCGGCGCGCAAGGCTATAGCAGATGCCGTCGTCGTTGCGCCCATCAGCGGCTTTATATCAGACCGCCCGGCGGACGTAGGCGAATACGTCACGCCCTCTTCAAAGATTGCGACCATCGTGCGCACGAACCCCTTGCGCATGCGCATAGACATTCCGGAGCAGGCCGTCTCGAACATACAGGTCGGGCAGAGCGTCTCCGTCACCGTGAGCACCTATCCTGATCGCACCTTCAGCGGGCGCGTGCATCATATTTCTCCGAGCGTGACGCCGAACTCCCGCACTCTGACGGTCGAAGCTGAAGTCGATAACGGCGACAATCTTTTGAAGCCGGGACAATTCGCCACCGTGCGTATCCTGCTGCCCGAAAGCGACCCTGCCGTGCTCGTGCCCACGCGCGCCGTGCGTACGGAAGCAGGCACCAGCCGCGTCTTCGTCATCAAGGACGGCCTTGCGCAGCAGCGCATAGTGCAGCTAGGGCAAACCGAAGGCGACCTGGTAGAGATTAAAAGCGGCGTTGCCGCAGACGAACCCGTTGCCACAAGCAACGTAGAGCTATTGAACGACGGCATGCCCGTCAGGCAGTAAGACTATTTTGGATTTTAGATTTTGGATTGAAAGAAAGCACGCAGCTTTAATTATCTTTCAATCGCCAATCTAAAATCTAAAATCCAAAATCCAAAATTGTTATGCAAAAGCTTGCTGAAATCTGTGTACGCCGACCCGTTTTTGCGACGATGTTGATTCTGTCGCTGACGGTGGTCGGCATCTTCTCTTTCAAGTCTCTGGGCGTTGATCTGTTTCCGAAGATTGACCTGCCGACGATTACTGTGACGGTCATCAATCCGGGCGCATCGCCGCAGGAGATTGAGACGGAGATTACGGACAAGGTCGAGGGCGCTGTTAATACCATCAGTGGCATTGACGAGCTTCGCTCGACATCGGTCGAAGGCGTTTCTCAGGTCTTCATCACGTTCCTACTGGAGAAGAACGCGGACATCGCTGCACAGGAGGTGCGCGATAAAATCAATCTCATCGTCTCCGACTTGCCGGACACAGCCGAGCAGCCGATTGTGCAGAAGCTGGACACGGATGCTGCGCCGGTTCTTCGCATAGCCGTCTCTGCGCCCCGCTCTTTGCGCGAAGTCACAGACATTGCGGACAAGAAGATTAAAGAGCGAATTGAATCCATCAACGGCGTCGGCAACGTCGAGATAGTCGGAGGCCGTACGCGCGAGATTCAAATCTGGGTTGACCCGGACAAGATGCGCGCCTTCAACGTCCCGGTCTCGGAAGTCGCCACCGCTATGCGCCAGCAGAATCTGGAAGTGCCCGGAGGCCGCATTGACGAAGGCGCGCGTGAGTTGACCGTGCGCACGATGGGGCGCATCACGAATCCAGCAGACTTTAATAACGTCGTCGTCGCCACGCGGGGCAACTACTCCGTCAAGCTGAGCGACATAGGCTACGTCGAAGACGGAGCGGAAGAGCAGCGTACATCTGCGAAATTGAACGGCCAGCCCGCGGTGACTCTGGTGGTCTCGAAGCAGTCGGGTCAGAACACGGTCGCGGTCGCAGACGCAGTCAAAGAGCGTTTGAAGGAGATTACGCCGACGCTTCCTGCGGGGTTTCACACAGAGATAGTGGGCGATCAATCGCTCTTCATCAAAGCCTCGCTCGAATCAATCGAGACGCACCTCGTAGAAGGCGGTATCCTCGCGGCGCTCGTCGTCTTTATCTTCCTGTGGAGTATTCGCTCGACCTTTATCGCGGCCATAGCGATTCCGACTTCCATCATCGCCACCTTCGGCCTGATGGCTGCGATGGGCTACACCCTGAATCAAATCACCATGCTTGCGCTTACGTTGATGGTCGGCATCGTGATTGACGACGCGATTGTCGTGCTTGAGAACATCTACCGCTTCGTGGAAGAGAAGGGGATGCCCCCGTTTCAAGCGGCCATTGAAGGCACAAAAGAGATAGGGCTTGCCGTCATGGCGACCACGCTCAGCCTGCTCGCGGTCTTCCTGCCCGTGGGCTTCATGGGCGGCATCGTAGGCCGCTTCATGTCCTCTTTCGGTCTAACCGCCTCGTTTGCCATCGGCGTCTCTTTAATCGTTTCGTTCACGCTGACGCCCATGCTCGCCGCGCGTCTCATCAAGCGCAGGGATGACCCGCTTCCGGCGGATGTAGGGAGCGAGCCTTCGGAGAGTGAAGACACTATGGCGGTTGCGAACGAATCGCGCGTTGTTGCATCCGAGCCTGAGCCTTCAAAGAATGTGGAAGATAATCCGGCGATTGAGGATGAGAGGCCGCGCGCTTCCATCAAGCCGGATGTGCCCAGAAGCGAGCACTCGTCTAAAGAATCTCGCTGGTATCGCCCGGTTGACCGCACTTACACCATGATGCTGAAGTGGTCGCTCGCGCATCGCTGGGCTGTGGTGCTCCTGTGCGCGGTCGTCATCGTGAGCATCGTTCCGCTCTTCATGCTGGTCGGCAAGAACTTTCTGCCGGTTGATGACCAGTCGCAGTTTGAAATCAGCGTCCGCGCACCCGAAGGCTACACGCTGGCGGCCACAGACGCTTTGGCCGAGCGCATTGCGAAAGATATACGCGGGCTTCCCGGCGTCATCGATACGCTCGTAACCATCGGCGGCGGCCAGCAGCAGCTTGTCAACAGCGCCTCCATCTACGTCAAGCTCAAGGACATTAAAGACCGCGACCAGACGCAGGATTATTTGATGGTCGAAGCGCGCAAGCTTTTACAGAATTATCCGAAGGAGCTGCGCACCAGCGTCCAGCAGGTCGCGGCGATTTCCGGCGGCGGCTTCCGCAACGCAGACATTCAGTACGTCATAGGCGGGCCTGATCTGGATAAGCTGACGAAGTATTCCGAAGAGCTGCTCGCCAAGATGAAGACCATCCCCGACGTGGTTGATGCCGACTCGACGCTGATTTTAGGCAAGCCTGAGCTGCGCATTGTGATTGACCGCGCGCGTGCGGCTGATTTGGGCGTGCGTGTCGGCGACATATCGCAAGCCCTGAACACGCTCGTCGCAGGCCAGAAGGTTTCGACCTTCAACGCCGGTACGGATCAATACGACCTGCGCGTGCGCGCCATCGGAGAATTTCGCACGAGCGTCGAAGGCTTGAGCCGCATGATTGTGCCTTCGGCCAAAGTCGGTTGGGTGTCTCTGGATAATCTGGTGCGTATAGACGAGGGCACCGGGCCGTCTGCGATTGACCGCCTGAATCGCCAGCGACAGGTGACGCTGCTTGCCAACGTGCGCCCCGGAGGCTCGCAGGCCGCTGTCATTCAGAAGATGGATCAGTTCGTCAAAGAATTGAACGTAGAGCAGTCATACACGACCGGAACAGCCGGACGCTCGAAAGAGCTTGGACGCGCGGGCTACTACTTCATGCTCGCCATAACCCTTTCGTTCGTCTTCATGTACATGGTGCTCGCGGCGCAGTTTGAATCCTTCATTCACCCTGTGACGATTTTGTTGACGCTGCCGCTCGCCATTCCGTTCGGCATCCTGAGTCTACTTCTAACCGGGCAGACCGTGAACATCTTCTCCGGTCTGGGTCTATTGCTACTGTTCGGCGTGGTGAAGAAGAACGCCATCTTGCAGATTGACCACACGAACGAGTTGCGCGCGCGCGGCATGGATCGCTATGAAGCGATTATTCAATCGAACCGCGACCGCCTGCGCCCTATCTTGATGACGACAATCGCGCTCGTCGCAGGCATGATGCCGCTCGTGCTGTCGCGCGGCCCCGGAGCGGGAACGAATCGCTCTATAGGTGTGCTCGTAGTTGGCGGCCAGAGTTTGTGTCTGCTCTTAACTTTGCTGGCCGTGCCGGTCTTCTACTCGCTCTTTGACGATCTGGGTCACAGCCGCGTGTGGGGTGCAATCGGCACAAGAGTAAGGGGGTCGTTCGCCTGGGCTAGACGCAAGGCTGCGACGGCGACCGCTTCGTTTCTGAGTCTGTTTGGTAAGTGATGAATGGGGCGCGTGTAATTTGATAGGGCGCGCCGGGAAAGTTTTATTCTAGTTATGAAACCCTCAGGTCAAAATTTCGGACTTCGCGTCTTGATAGTGTTGGCGCTTCTATGCCTCTTTGCGTTTGCACAGGGCGCGGTGCAGGCGCAGACACAGCCGGGCGCGACACAGCCCGCGCAGCCTGTCACGCCTGCGCCTTCGGGCAACACGCCGCAGCAAAGCGCGCCGCCTTCATCTACGAGCGGCACGAACATCGCGCCGTCTGGCAACGAGCCTCAGACGGCGAGTCCTCCGCCCGGCTCAAACGCGCGCCCCGTCACGCCGCAGGGACAAACGGAACAGAGCGTGCAGCCTTCTACACAGGCAGACCAGCAGGGTCGCGGCACACAAGCAGCACCCGCAACGCAGCCCGCTACTCCGCAGGGCGGCGCGCCGGGCATGACGGAAATCCCGACTTCCGACAGCTTGCCTTCAGGCAATTCGCCTGCGACATCTACGCCGCAGACACAGACCGGGCAGCAGCCTTCGCAGCAGCAAGCGCCCGTAGTGCAGCCGCCAACAAGCACGCAACAGCCTGGGAGTGAGAGCGTACCTGCGGCAGCGCCGAACCAGTTGCCCTCTGTGCCTGTGGTTGCGCCGAACTTCCGCGCCAGCACGGGGCCTTTCCCAGAATTGAATCGCGTCGGCGTGGACATGGCCGAGCAGCGTCCCATCTCCATTCGTGAATCAATAGCGATGGCGCTGGCTAACAACAAGGACATAGAAGTTGCGCGCCAGAACGTGCGCATCGCGGAGTTCGATTTGATGGGTGCGCGCGGAGCCTACGACCCGCGCTTCAGTTCGCTCTCTTACTACGAGCGCACGGAAACGCCCGCGACCAGTTTCTTAAGCGGTAGCTCCTCAGGCTCAGTCACGCAGTACGATATAACCGGCACGCTTCGCTTTGAAGGACTCGCGCCGAAATATGGTGGAGGCTACCGCGTAGATTTTTCCAGCATAAGGCTGACGACCAATAACCTGTTCACCGCGCTCAACCCTCAGTATCCGACGGCGCTCACATTCAACTACACGCAGCCGCTTCTGCGCGGGCTTCGCTTTGACGCGAATCGTCGTCAGATTGAAGTGGCGAAGAAGAACCTTTCTCTGACGGACGCGCAGTTCAGGCAGCGCGCCATAGAGACCATCACGAGTGTCCAGCGCGCCTACTGGGATTTGGTCTTCGCCCTGCGCAATCTACAGATTCAGCGGGACGCCGTGCGGGATGCGCGCGCGCAGCTTGAGCACAACAAGCGGCTGGTTGCGGAAGGCATGCTCGCGCCGATTGATGTCGTCGCGGCGGAAGCGCAGGTCTCCGGCTTCGAGCAGAGCGTTTATAGCGCGCTCGAAGATGTCAACCGTTTTGAAAACAATCTGAAGAACCTGATTGCCGAGAATCGCCAGTCGCCTTTGTGGAACGTCTCTCTGATTCCGACCGACCCGGTTGATCTCAACAGCCCGCCGCTTGATCTGCCGCGTGCGATAGAGACTGCAATGACGAATCGCCCTGAGCTTAAGCAATCAGACATCGTGCAGGCTATTAACGAGATTGACCAGCGTCTTTATAGAGAGCAGAAAAGGCCGCAGATTGATCTCATAGGGAGCTACGGCGTGGTCGGAAATGCCGGAACTCTTACTACGAGCGGCACAGCCAATCCTCTGACCGCGCAGAATGCGCAGATTCGTGACCGCGTCAACGAGCTTTCAGCAATAGTCGGGCTGGCACCGCTTCCGGTTCCCCCTACACAGGCATTCCCTGATAACCTTATCGGCGGTTATCCGCAGTCGCTTCAAAATCTGGCGGCGAACCGCTATAACAATTTCCGCGTCGGCGTTCAGCTCAACCTGCCGATTCGCAATCGGACGGCTGAAGCGCAGTATGGCCGCTCGCTTGTCGAAGGCGAGCGCATTCAAACGCTACGAGCGCAGCTTGAGCAGCTAATCCAGATTGATGTCAGAAATGCGCTGCAAGCCGTACGCACAGCCGAATCCAGACTGCGCGCCTCCGCCTCCGCACGGCAGGCTTCCGAACAACAGTATGAGAGCGAGCAGCGTCGGTTCGATGCCGGACAGTCAACGCTCTTTCTGGTGCTCGAACGCCAGACGGCTTTGACGACGGCGCGCGGCAACGAGCTGCGAGCACAGACAGACTTGAACAAGTCCATAGCCGATCTGCAACGCGCCACCGGCAACGCCCTCGAAGCCAACAACGTGACCGTCAGCGTGCGCTAAGAATTTGAAGTAATGGTATAGAAGCTTTGTAACGATTTGCCTGGAGCAGGTGAAAGAGATCGTTCGCGTCGTGAATTGTGTTGCGTAGGATGTGCGTCTCCCCAGTCCTGCGCACCTCACGACGAGGAGGCGGCATGAGCTTAGGGGCGAAGCTCATGCCGCCTTTATAACCATTCACTACAGCACCTCTTGTCCGTACCGCCTGCGGTAACGGGCGGGTAATGTCAATACTTGAGACCCGCCCGGCTTAAGCAGGCACTACTGACCTGTATCTCACACAAGAAGAGCGCTATTTGAAGACTGTGATTTCGGCGGCGGTCGCCTGAACGGGGTAAGACATCAGGACGGGGCCGGGAGTGAAACGCACTTGGACGCGGTCGCCTACACGTAGCTCGTCGAAGGAGAGGGGGTTGCGCACCTCTTTGCGTATGACGGCGATGCTCGTCCCGGTGTTTACGCGTACGAGTGCTTTATCGAATCCGGGCTTAGCCCCGTCATCTCCATCAATGAGCAGCGTGCCGAATATAGTGTTGCGTCCGTCCGCGACATCTGCGCGGTTGATTTTTTTGATGCGCCCGCTGATGTCCACGGCTTTGCCGGGCGAGTTGCCGTCCAGATTAATCTTGACCCACAGCGGAAAGTGATCCGAATACCTGATCTCTCGATCAACGCCGTAGTCGGACGGGCGCAAACCCTTGAGCCAAATCCAGTCCAGCTTAAGCTCTATGACAAAGGTCTTCCACGTCTTCAGGCTGTTCGGAAAGGGCGTTTCAAAGCCAGCCTCTGTGAAAAGCTGCGTGGTGTTTTCTATAGCCTGCTGTTCGAGCGTGTTGAAATCTCCGAGCACGACAAAGCCTGTCGCCTTCGTATAATTCTTGAGGTCGCGCACGACCCATTCCAGTTGCTCAAGCTTCTTCTCCGTTGAGATGCGCGTTTCAGCATGGATAGAGTAGACGCGTATGAGCTTCGCGCCGATGCGTATAGTTGCTCCGAGCGCCACGCGCCTGCGTCCACCAGGCCCTTCGTTCGGCAGCAGCAGGCGCACCGTCTCCGTCATCGGATAGCGACTCAGGATTGCCACGCCCGTCTCTTCTTCACTCTCTTTGCTTCTTTCGGAAACGGGCGGCGCAGCCCATGCGTAATACATCCCCAACTCGCTGGCTATCAGGCGCGCAGTATTCGTGTAGCCCGAACGCTTCTTGTTTCTGTCCGCTTCCTGAAGACCTATTATCTGCGCGCGGCCTATCTCAGGATCGCTGCGCAGTAGATTGATTATGTCGCGCAGGTTTTCGCCGCTCCGCCAGCGCATGTTGTAGGAGACTATCTTAATCTCAGAGGGAGAAGCCGCAGGCGTCTCAACCCGCGCGCCGCTTCCCGCTTCAAGCAACTCTACACTCTGAGCGAAGGCGGCAGGGAAAGCGAAAGTCAAAAGGCATAAGGCGAAGGGAAGGGTTAAAAGGGAAAGCGGGTAAAAGGGAAGCAGGAAAAAGAAATAACGGCTGAAGCTGCTCTTTACTTCTTTTCCCCTTTTCCTCATTTACCCTCTTCCCCTTCTTACTTTGGTCTCACTTCTATTCGCAATCCGTCTCTGGCTTCCAGCGTCTCGCCCGGCCAGAGCTTTTTCGCTTCAGACGGAAGGTCATAATCGTCCCATTCGGGATAAAGATGCGCTAGCATGACGCGGCGCGCTTCCGCCAACTCTGCCAGAAGCATAGCGTCCTTTAATTCCAGATGTGTTTCGACCGGCTTGGCCTTAGGGAATGAGCATTCCATCAGGAAAAGGTCTGCGCCACGAGCGAAAGACGCCAGCCGTTCCGTGTAGCCCGTATCAGACGTGTAGACAATGGTCGCTCCGCTTTCATCCCTGAGCCGAACGGCCAGGCTCTCAGCCGTGTGCGGGGTCGAGAGTGTTTCCGCACGGACTCCCGGCAGAATCTGGAACTGCTCAAGCGGGGCGACTTCATGAAAGTTTACAGGGAAGGGTTGTTTGGTCAGCCTGTAATCATACGCTTCGTCGAACGTCCTGAAGAGCTTTTCCAGCCCGTGCGGGCCGAAGATGTTGAGCGGCTTACGGCGATTACGAGTCTGCGGCGCGTGCTTTGTGCCGAAGAGAAGAGGCGCGAGGCCGCCTACGTGATCCAGATGAAAGTGGCTAATCCAGATGGCGTCCAATCCAACCCAATCCAGATTCTCTTCAGCAATGCGATGCACGACCGGGGCTGATGCGTCGAGCAGAATCGAACCCCGCCCGGTCTCCAACCAGTGCGCGCTCGATGCACGTCGCGGATGAGGGACAGATGTGCCGGAGCCTAAAACTGTCAGCCGCATGTCTCTCGTTTCTGTCTGGGGGAAACAAGGCTACAAAATCTGAAGCTAAAAAGAAAGGGTGAAAAGCTGTAAATCGTAAATCGTGAATCGTCAATTTCATGTCACAAATAACTTTCATGATAAAGTATCGTTCAATCTTTATAAGATGTGTTCTCGCTAGAAAGTAACCATTAGGCGTTCGACGCTGTTGAGCGCCCTGCCATGTAGCTCTGACGATGCGAAGATTCGTCTCGCGCGCTGTCTGAGAGCACGAGCGCCAGTGAGGAGGTATGCCCTGCGCAGATAGTCAATCGCCAGGAGAGGGTTAGCTTCAAGTAAGCCAGCCAAGGTCTGGTAATACTCCGCGCGCTCATTAAGCGATGTAAGGAAGTCTTCTAGGCTGCGGTTGAAGCTAGCGTCAATACTTATGTATTCAGTACGAATGAGATCAGATGGTAACTTTACGTCGCCGATCTTAATAACCACTGTCTCCCTACCGTAAGCGTGCATCCAACCCAGTTCATAAAAGACATTCGCCATCGTCTCCGGGCGAATACCTTCGTGGACGATGGCAATTCCAACGGGACAGGAGACTGCTAATGCCCAAATCTTTAGCAAGTAGTCTTTTCCGGTGGTGACGCTTGCTGAGTCAACTGTACCGAAACTTCTTGCACGCAGGATGGACCTAACCCGTCTTTTTGTGTTAACCAACTCGGCCGGTAATGGCTTTCCCATTGCGGACATCAGGAAGCATGTCCGTGGGCGCCAAGTCACGGGAACGCTGTCAACATCCCCATCCGTTGGGCGGTAGAAAATCATTTCCGTGAGGTGACCTTTTTGGCAATCGGTACGCTTTTGTATGAGCCCGGACTCTTTTTATGGGAGATGATACTCCCGGAGGTTCGATCAACCATTACGTAGTGACCGCTCCGAGGATTACGCAGTTGAGATAGCGAACTTGCCGCAACTGATTTAGTCTTAGAACCTGACCTTCCGCCACTCAATACAGCAGAAGCCTTCTTCGCTGCGGAGGGCGTCTTCGTACGGTCTTGTGTTTGAGATAAGGCGCTACCCGCCGCGGACTTTGCAGCCTTACTTGTTCTGCCGTCTCTCAATACCTTCGAGGCTAACTTTGCAGCCTTCGTCGAAGTCGTCTTGTTCTGTGATTTACTCTGTGTCAGAGCACTCGCTGCCGCCGATCTCACAGTTTTGCTGGTCGAAGTTCTCAACGCCTTTGAGGCACTCTTCGCTGTCTTACTGCTTGTAGTCTTTGCCATTGTAGATACCTTGGTTGTTGCTGCGCTAACGATTTCTAATACTAACGCGGATTCTAAGCGTCATGCCGAAAGTTGGCAAGTGTATTGTGCCCCTAAGAGCTGGGCGTGCCTAAGGTGATACCACTTTCAAGAATCCAGAGAAGGAATCTGTTTCCCTATTTACGATTTACGATTTACGCGCCTTGGCTCATGCATTAAGATACACATCTGAAGAAGTCTGCTTATCAGGGAAGCTTCCTCGCAAAGGAAGGAATTTGAAAACAGATGCACGCCGTCGTTTCACTTCTTGATGACAGCAACAGTCAGATGGTAGAGAAACTATGGGCTGTGATAGAGAAGGAGTTCGGCATACGGGGCGTTTACCAGACTCCTTTCCCCCATATCTCCTATCATGTGTCCGGCGATTACGACGTGGAGAAGGTCAAGACCGTGATGTATGTCTTCGCGCGTCACACCAGCCCTTTCCGCGTCAGGTCTTGTGGCCTGGGCGTTTTTACGGGGGCGAATCCTGTGCTCTACATCCCCATCGTGCGCAGCCCGCAACTGGCAGAGTTCCAGCACGAGCTATGGCATCAGGTGACGAAGGCTTCCGGCCACCTTGAGTTCGCTTATCGCCCCGCGCGCTGGGTGCCGCATATCACGCTGGCGCAGCATGACCTGACGCAGCGAAGCCTGGGGGCGATTGTACGCAAGCTCTGCACTATGGAATTGAATCATCAGGTAACGATTAATAACCTTGCTCTCGTCTACGATACGGGAGGCAGGGCGGACGTGATCTATCGCATCAACTTAAGCGAGGGGGGAGGAAGCGGCCCGAAGCGTTACAGACCGTGGGCTGAAAGTAGATATGAGCGATGAGCAGGTAACTCTGGACGCACTCGGCGTCTTCTCGCATCCTGACGATGCAGAGCTGACGGTCGCAGGCACGCTTCTCAAGTTAAAATCTTTAGGCTACAGGACGGGTGTGGCCGACATGACGCGCGGCGAGATGGGGACGCGCGGAACAATCGAAGGACGAGCCGAAGAGGCGCGCGAAGCGGCGCGCATTCTCAAACTGGATGTGCGGGTTAATCTGGAGCAGCCGGACGGCCACGTCTGGCTAACGGAAGAATCACGCACAGCGATGGTGCGTGTGATTCGACGGCACAAGCCGCGCGTTATCTTCACGCCGCACTGGGACGACCCGCACCCGGATCACTCCGCGACGGCGCGCATCGTGCGCGAAGCGGCGCGGCTCGCCAGCATGCGCCGCTATGATGAAGAGGCTGGACTCGAAGCGGTGCCCGTGCCTGCCGTGGCGCACTCAGTCTACTCGCGCAACGTCGTTCCTTCATTCATCGTTGACATTTCGGATTTCGTAGAAGACAAGATGCGCGCTATACGAGTACACGCTTCGCAGTTCTACCGCGAGGGCACCGAGGAGCCGGAAACGCGTATCAGCAGCAAAGGCTTCCTTGGGCAGATAGAGTTTCGCATGCGCTACTACGGCTCGCTGATTGGCGCGGCAGCAGGCGAAGCCTTCTACGTACGCGAAGCCCTCAACGTCGAAGACCCCTTTGCCCTGCTCACTCGCCCGATGAATATCTATTCGTAAAGCAAGTTAAATCCAAGCCCCCGAAGGGGGCGGAAGAATGTAGCCCACGGCGTGAGCCGTGGGATTTGAAAAGAAAAAGAAGATAAAGCCCCGGTAGGGGCGAAAGAATTTTACGTTGAGAATCTTTCGCCCCTACCGGGGCTTTTAACTTTTCAATGCGGCTCTTATTCCCACGGCTTACGCCGTGGGCTACATTCTTTCGCCCCTTTCAGGGGCTTGCGGATGCGGCCTGCTTATTCCGTTTCTCCGTAAGAACCGCTCTGGCAATGGCTATGGTTGCGGCGGCGCGTGGGGCTTCCGATTTGAATTCTTTGGCAAGCTCGACGGCGCGATTGAAATCGTCGCGGGCGAGGGAAGCGAAGATGCCCGCCAGGTCGAAGCCGGGAACGGAGGAACTGGACATAGATGCGGAGCCTTTCGTCACGAAGCGGGCTGTCACTCTTCCGTCTTCCCCCGTAAATCCTTCGGCAGAATTTGAAGCCTTGACCGCTTCCGCCATTATCTCCCACCCGCGTGCTCGATTGAGCTGAAACATCTGTGTCGCAACTGCCACGAGCGCGCGTGCATGTTCAGCATCAGAAGCGCCTATACGATTCGCTTCCGTCACAGCCTCTTCCAGCAATTCTACCGCGCGCGAAGGGTTCGACTTCGCCAGCAGTCCTGCGCTCTCCGAATAAGCCCAGACGCGTTGAATGGTTGTTATCTCGCCCGTGCGCGCCAGCCTGACGGCTTCCTGCGCGTCCTTGCGATTAAGAGCGGAATTGACCAGCTCGTAATCAACATAAGCACGCGAAGCCTTGCGAAGCTCCGTGTCGTCTATCTTATCCGTGTAGTCGCGCGCACGCGCATCGCCGCGACGGGCTGCAGCCAGTGCAGCCATAGCATAAGCACGATTGCGACGCGCCGGGTTCGACTCGCGCCCCGCAATATCGAGCGCGTCCTGCACCTCGTTTCCAGAGCTTTCGTCTTCAGGGGCTAAACCTTCTTTCAGCCATTCGTTCTTTCCGTTGCGCAAGTCTGCCGAAATATCCTGCGAGAGTGCGGCCATCTGTGCGCGCAGGTTGGCAGACAGTCGCGGCGCGTACTGCTCGAAGAGCGGCAGCAGACGCGCAATGATGAAGTAAAGACCTGTGCGCCCGTTTGTCGAGCGGTCTTGCTCCGGCTGCGGCAAAGGGCGAAGCAGAATCTGCGCGGCTGCGCTGAAAAAAGCGCCGCGCACAGCGGGCAGCATGTCCGTAGGCGCGGTGTCCTGGCTGAAGCGACTGCTGTTGACGCCGCCTTTGGGTTCGACCGTGATGAAAAGCGAGGGCGTGAAGATGTAGGAAGAAAGAAGCGAAACCGTGTTGGCGTCCGTCGAAGGGTCTAGAGCCGCGCGCTGTAGCATCGCTACATAGCGCTCGTCCGCCAGCTTCGGGTTCTTCTGCCGGAGGTTTGCAAGGAAATAGAGTCCCTGCATGGTGACGCTGTTAAGCGCGGGGTCTGCAAACTGCAAAGCACGCTCGACCTCGTCTTCGGCAAGCAGACTCTGCGCAAGCTGCAATCGCTCCGCTAGAGAGCGGCCAGGACGCGTCGGGTCTAAGCGCGAGAGCGCGGACTCGTCTTTCGTCGTGGCGTTTTCATCATCCTGCTTTTTAACCTCGTCCAGCTTTGCTAGAAACTCTTCACCGAGCGTACGGTCGCGTCTGGCCGAAAGGCGCAGGACTTCCGCACGCATGTTTGGTGAAGAGACCTGCACGAAAGTTCCAGTCAAAGCGACCTGCGTGCGCCTGTCTTCTTCCTGCCGCCGCAAGGTCTCCCGGTCGGCAGCATCCGCCGATTCCCACGCGCGTCGAAAAAGCTCTCGCGCTCTCTCATTATCGGCTTCCCACAAAGCATCTGCGGCTCGCGCCTGCACGCGTGCGGCCAACACTCCGTCACGAAAGCCGCGCGCCTCGTCGGCCAGGGTGAGCACCAGCGAGACGGCCATCGAGCGACGCACCTCCGCGAGCGGGTCTGCGCTGGAAGCCGACGAGGGCTTCGCAGCCGGGCGCGCCTTCTCCGTTTGCGCGGCGGGCTTCGTAGTAGTTGACTGCGCGTGGATGCTAAGTGTCAGCGCAACAAAGCAGAGCGCTGTTCCAAAGAGCGCAAGAGCACGACAGATCATCTTTTATACTCCTTCTGCCTTGCAGCACGGGAAGGGCTGCGGTGGGACTGCTACAAAACATCTTCACGCGGGTCGCATCCATCTTGTTCCAGAAATTAAGGAACAAGAGTACGAAAAAGCGCGCGGCCATTTTACACGGGCAGGACAAAGAGTGACAGGGAATCAAAAGGCTTGATCGCTTCTAACTAAAATTAACGTGAGGCGCGATATAAGAATGTGCATAATGTTTTCAGCTCCGCGAGGTGCCGGATGTTTATAGTCTACAGATGATAGATAGACCTAGCTCCGTAGGAGCTATACGTTCTCAAGTAATTAACATATAGCTCCTACGGAGCTATGTTCTTTTTGGAAACTTTAAGCTATAAACATCAAGCTCCTACGGAGCTTTTTCCCCTTACGTCGAACTCACGTTAAAATTAATGCGGCGGGCTACAAGACCCGCCGCCTGGAGCAAAAGCAACTTTCATCCAAACGTCTTTTGTCTTTAATTACAATCGACTTTGTTGCATAAATAGCTACGGAGACAGTAGTGCTGGTAATCTTTTGGTGTGAAACAGAAGAAAACCAAACGACAATACCGTCTCCGTAACTGGAAAGAATATAACGCATCTCTTGTTGCACGTGGAAGTCTGACCA
>DASWQH010000063.1:0-87991 GCA_036403815.1 Pyrinomonadaceae bacterium
CTATCGCTTGAACTGTCCCAATACGTAATCATAGAAAGCCGAGCCATCGTCGCTGAAGTTAAAGACTACGTCCGCTGCCCTGCCCTTCTTTTTCTTGCTGATACATCCCTGGTGATCGCCAAACTCCGTCTCAATCCCCAGAGCCATACGCGTCGGGGGCTTGAACAAGTCTGGGCGCGTGAGATAGCAGGTGGTAACAACGTCCCACATGTCATAGAAAGTCTCCCAGCCGACAAGCAGGTAGCTCTCGAAGCCCAGAGCCGAAAGCTTGTACTGTCCTGATTGATTCGCTAAGGAAGTCAGAAAGCTGGTGGTAATCGCGGCCTTGTTCGTCATGTCGAGCGGAAAGACGGTGATGGGGAAACTGGTATTGTTAAAGATCCAATCAACCGACATGGGGTCCCAGAAAGCATTCCACTCGGCGCAATTATTCCACGGCGGATTCGGCACGGTCGCGGGGTCTAGATTGCCGTTCACCTTAATCGCTCCGCCCATCCAGACGATCTGCTCTATCTTCGACACCAGAGCGGGATTGGCAGCCAGAAGGGTTGAAAGCGGAGTCATGGGAGAGGTGACGAGCAGGGTCACAGGGTCTTCCGCGTCTTGAAGCAGTTTCAGGAGCAGTTGATCGCCGTCAGGAAACGGCGGCCAGCTTGGGTTACCTGCAATTGGTTTGAGCACTGCTATCTTGCCTTCGTTCACGCAATCGCTGCGATAGCTCCAGGGGAAAGGATTGAGGCCGCGCGCGCCGCTGAGGCCGATGGGGGTGTCTGTTCTTCCAATGTAGGATTGAATCTTCCAAGCCGTTTGCATCGCCGGAGCGGCAATCGAATCGGCATTGACAATGATGTTGCCCAGCAAGTTGACATCCTTCATCGTCGTCAACAGGACTGTGGACATGTATTCGTCAATGGCAGCATCTTGGATTTGGATAACGTCCATAAAAGGTTCTCCTTGTGATAGAAATGTCTTAGAGACTTTGCGATAGATGAGCTTCGCTTTGAACGCGCTCTAAAGTATGCCTCTCCCCGGCGTGTGTCAATATTTTAATTTTCGGAGGGATGGTTTGATTCAGCGTTGTAGGGAAGGTTGACCCTCACCGCCGCAGACGCAGAGAGCGCAGAGAAAGCGCAGAGAGTGTTGAATGCTTTTCAATGCTCTGCGTCGCCTCCGCGTTCTCTGCGTCTGCGGCGGTGAATCGCATTCTTCATTACGCTCTACTACTTCTTCTACTCAACTCAGAGAAGTTTCTTGACAGCAATCTATTGATAGTATATTGGATAACCAACGAAGCTGGCGCGTCGGACAATTCATTTTGATCCCCGGCGAAAAATGTTAACAAGTCACAGCGATATTCATTAGCACTTTTATCAGGATTCCTCAGCCTCAGTGCGAAAGGCATTTGAGATCATAGATTTCTTCCTGAAGCAGAGCACCAGCACGTCGTATGAGAGCGTGCGGCGGGAGAGAGCGCTTCCGGGCGCGCCGCTTCAACTCAAAGCATTCTTAATCTTCACAGACAGGCAAAGCGACGAGCATTCATTTCGGCAGAGGAGACTAGAGCGATGAGCGATAAGAAACGCACAGGTCGAATACAGGGTAAAGCTCCCGGCGCGAAGAGCAATGGCGCGGGAGATGTCCTCGAAAACGCTTCCAACACAATCTCTTTCTACGTTAACGATGAGCAGGTGTCGATTGATAATCCGGAGCCGACACAGCTTCTCATAGATTTCCTGCGCTACGGCTCGCTAGGGCTTACAGGCACGAAGCTGAGCTGCGGCGAAGGCGGCTGCGGAGCCTGCACGGTGATGCTTTCGCGCTACGACGCGGAGAGCGGCAGGGTTGTGGATCGCGCCATCAACGCCTGCCTGCGCCCGGTTTGCTCGCTCGACGGTATGCTGGTGACGACGACCGAAGGCATCGGCAGCACACGCGCCGAGATTGATCCAGTGCAATACGCCATAGCCAACTACAACGGCTCGCAATGCGGCTATTGCACGCCGGGCTTCGTGATGAACATGTACACGATGCTGCGCAACCAGCCCTCACCTACACAGCGAGAGGTTGAAGACAACTTCGACGGCCACATCTGCCGCTGCACTGGCTTTCGTCCAATCCTTCAGGCGATGAAGAGCTTTGCCAGCGATTACAAAGAGCATAACACTTACTACACGAACCACCCTTGCTTCGCCGCCGATGGAATCAAACCGGCAGGCGAGGAATCGAAGGTCGTCTTCCCCAACGCGTTGCTTGAGCGCGCGAAGAATCCGCAGCCGCTTCACTTCGAGGGGCGCGGCTACGAGTGGTTCCGACCGCTCACACTCGCCGAAGTGCAATCGCTAAAGGAGCGTTACGATGACGGCACGGGAAATTTCAAGCTGGTGGTCGGCAACACCTCAATCGGGATTTACAAAATAGACGTGAGCAACCCGCACGTGCTCGTGGATGTCTCGGCCATTCCTGAGATGCTGGGCTTTCGAGAGGATGAAAGCAAGGAAGGCTTTCATGTGGGCGCGGCTAACACCTTGCAAGAACTGGTCGAATATCTGGACAAGACAATCGAGCAGGTAGACTCCGCAAAGACCAGAGGGCTGGTTGCGCTCCGGCGACACGTCCTGGACATAGCCAATCTTCAAGTCCGCAACGTAGGCAGCCTCGCAGGCAACATCATGATGACGCGCGCACAAGCCGAGACGGATGACCCATTCCCCTCAGACCTCTATATGGTCTTCACCACGCTCGGAGCAACCGTCACCTTAGCATCAAATAGTTTCAAGAACGGCGCACAGGCTTTCGAGATGCTCGACCTCCCCGCGCCAAAAGATTTACCGAAGGATGCTGTCACGGTCTCGTTTCATATTCCCTATACCAGCGCCGACGAGCGGGTGCTGACTTACAAGGTGGCTGCGCGCAATCAAAACGCTCACGCGATTGTCAACGCAGGCTTCCGCGTCGCGCTCGATGAGCAGGGTTTGATTCGTCATGCAGTCGTAGCCTATGGCGGTCTTGCGCCGATGACGCTGAGAATGACTAAGACTGAAAATTTTTTACAGGGCAAGTCCTGGACGGAAGATACTTTGAAGGGCGCGCTGGACGTTCTGGCCGTAGAAGTCGCGGCGGAAATTGAGCCTATGCCTGGCGTGCAGTTCCTGCCCGAAGGCTACCGAGAATCCTTAACGGAAACGCTGCTCTATAAATTCTTCCTGTATGTAGCAGACCTGCTCTTTCCGAACGAAGTGCAGGAGGTCAACCGTTCCGGCGGCGAGTTGTACGAGCGCCCGCTTTCAGGCGGCGAGCAGCACGTAGAGATTTACCCGGACGAAGCTCCCGTAGGTGAGCCTATACTGAGGACGACGGCCTTTCAGCAGGCAACGGGCGAGTTGAAATACACGCAGGATTTGCCGCTCCCGCCTCATGGTCTGGAAGGCGTTCTGGTCTTGAGCACGAAGGCCAGCGCGTCCTTCGGCTACACTGAGGAAGTTAAAAACATCAGCGCGCATCTGGCCGAAAAGTTCCCCGGAGTCAAAGCCTACATCAGCCGCGCGGACGTACCCGCGGGCAATCTGGTCGGACTCGGCGGCGACGATCCCATCTTCGCGGACAAAGAGGTGATTTACTACGGTCAGGCGATTGGAATAGTTGTCGCTGGCGATGCGTGGACGGCTGCGGAAGCGGCGCGCTATGTACAGAATGAGCTAATCGTTTACAACGATGTGCAGGAGCCTGTGCTGACCATCGAAGAGGCGCTTGCCGAACCCGACGAGCAGGGCATCTTCAAAGACCAGCCGGAAAACAATCACATTCACCGCATCGTTCGACCCGGCAGCGATACGAAGTGGCTGAAGAATCCGGACAAGCCGATGAAGGGCTGCATGGTTTTGTCAGGACAGCACGGCAACAGCGCGCAGGCGCATTTCTACATGGAGACGCAGACCTGCCTTGCGATTACGGGCGAGCAGGACACTATGACGGTCTACTCTTCTACACAGCAGTCCGCGCAGGTTCAGTCAGCAATCTCTACGGCGCTCGGCATCCCGACCAGCAGCGTACAGGTTTACGTGCGCCCTTTGGGCGGAGGCTTCGGCGGCAAGCAGTTTCGTCCAGGCATCATCGCTCCAACAGCAGCCGTCGCTTCATGGGTCTTGAATCGTCCCGTGCGGCTGGCTCTTGACCGCAACACGGACATGGCCGTCATAGGCAAGCGCCATCCCTTCAAAGGGTGGTACAACGTCGCCTATGACAAGAAGGGACTTCTTCACGGCATGAAGTTTCGGCTGGTGTCCGACGGCGGCTGCACTTACGACTGCTCCTTCCCCGTCATGGACTTGGCGCAGCAGAACGTGGATAACAGCTACTACGTGCCGACGTTCGAGACCAGCGGAGATGTGGCGCGAACCAACAACGCGAGCAACACAGCGTTCCGCAGCTTCGGCATAGTTCAGGCCACGCTCGTCGTAGAGCACGCGATGGAGCGCGTCGCGCATGAATTAGGCATCACGCCCGAAGAGGTTCGTTATAAGAATCTGTACAAGACGAGTCGCGGGCGCAGCTTCCAGCGCACGCCTTTCAATCAGGCGCTCAAGCCATGCTACATACGCGAAATCTGGGACAAGCTCTGGCAAAGCTCTGATTTTGAAAATCGCAGGCAAGCGGTCGAAGAATTTAACGCGAAGAACCGCTGGCGCAAGCGAGGGATTTCTATGATTCCCTTGAAGTACGGCATAGGCTATCAGCCGCGCACGCTCGATCAGGGCGGCGCGCTCGTAGTCGTTTACGCGTCGGACGGGTCTGTGCTGCTGCAACACGGCGGCGTGGATTCCGGCCAGGGCATCAACACCAAGATGTTGCAGATTGCTGCGGAGACCTTGGGCATTCCTATGGAATGGATTCGCATCGCGGAGACTTCTACGGAATCGCTCCCGAACGCGACCGCCACGGCAGCCTCTTCCGGCTCAGACCTCTTCGGCGGCGCGGTGCAGCTTGCCTGTCAAAAACTGCGCAAGCGCCTTGAGAAGTACTGCGAACAGAATAAGGTCAAGGGCTGGAAGCGAAACTGGCAGACGAAGTGGAAGGAGATAGTTGGGGGCGCTTACGGCGCTCGCGTGGATTTGACCAGCGAAGCTCTCTTCCGCACGCCGCACCTGGGAAACGTCGGAGGTAATCATCCGTATGGCGAAGCCTTCTACTACTTCTCCTATTCGGCAGCCGCATCCGAAGTGGAGATTGACGTGCTCACAGGCGAGACGACAATCCTTCGCACGGATATACTGTTTGACGCGGGCAAGAGTTTGAACCCGTGTCTGGACGTGGGGCAGCTCGAAGGCGGCTTCGTGCAGGGCGCAGGCTTGATGACCACCGAGCAGATGATGTACGAAGAGACGGGCAGGCTCTACTCGAACGGCACCTGGGAATACAAGCCGCCGTGCAGCCAATCCATCCCAGTCGATTTCCGTGTGGCACTGAACGGCAGCGTGCGAATCCGCATGGGCAACAACAAGCAGGAAGAGGCGGGCGCAGCCGTACTTTCATCCCGCGCCATAGGCGAGCCGCCGCTCGTGCTGGGCACCACGGTCTTCTTCGCCATCAAGCACGCCATACTGTCTGCACGGCGCGACCAGGGCGACGGAAGCTGGTTCGAGATGGAAGCACCCGCCACGGTCGGACGCATTCAACGCGCCTGCCGCGTCGAACGAAGCGCGCTGAGACTGTAGGGGCAAGGCTTGTCCCTGCCCCTATCGCTCGCTAGAGCGATTATCAATATCTGCATTTACTCAACGTAGAATGAATGCGAAACGGTTGCGCGCCTTGCAGGCGCGACGGGCAGGGACAAGCCCTGCCCCTACAATAAAGCAGATGCACAGGAAGTTTCACGAGAAGATGGAAGAGATGCTGCGGCGCGATGCTCCGTTCATCGTCGCCACGGTGATAGATGTCCGCGGCTCTGCGGCGGCGAAGCCCGGAGCGAAGGCGATTATTGACGAGCAGGGTCGTGCGGTCTTCGGCTGGGTTGGCGGAGGCTGCGTTGAGTCCTTCGTGTGTACTGAAGCAAGAGAGGCTCTTGCTACCGGCATGCCCCGCATCATCACTGCGGATTTGGAGGACGAGCTTACGGGAGTGGGCTTACCCTGCGGCGGCGTGATGCAGATTTTCATAGAGCCTGTGACCCCGCGCCGCCGTGTGCTGGTTCTGGGCGGAAGCGCTCTCGCGCTTGAAGCCTCTGCGATGCTGGAGCGCGCCGGTTTCACAGTCACGCACGAAGGCATCGAATTTGAAAGAGGCTCTTCAGTCATCATCGCTCCTCAGAAAGATGAAGCCCTCTCAGGCGCAAGCAGCGTGCTTGAAGCAGAGCCTGATTATGCAGCTTTTCTTACGCATCATGAGACGCAGGGTCAAGCATTCGAGCAGCTACAACGGTGCGGCATCAAGGAAGACTCGCTTGCAGGTGCCAGCCTTCGCGCTGGCCTTGACTTGGGCGGCTCTACAGCAGCCGAGTTGGCGCTGAGCGTCGTAGCAGAAATGCTGGCCGCAACTCGCGGAGCAAGCGCACGCCCTTTGCAGGAGACGAGGATGGAAGAGCTGGTCTCAGCTTTTGAGGCTATGAACGGGCGAGCGCCGCATCCTGAGATGGTCATCATAGGCCACAGCGGCATTACGGAAGAGCTGGCATGGCTGGCTAAACAGTTGGGATGGCGCATCTCTGTGGACAGCACGAGCGCTGCGCAGGAGAGCTATCCCGCCGGAGTTAATATTATCCGGGACGACGCGGATTTCAGCCGTCTGCCCGCCAGCTCAGAGAGCGCCGTGATTGTTGCCACTCATCACAAGGGTGATCACACGGCAATCGAGCGAGCCTTAGCTGCTGGGGCCTGGTACGTAGGCTTGATTGCCAGCGCTCACCGCTCGAAGCTGGTCAGAGCGATGCTGTTGGAGAGCTTGCACGGCGATGAGCGGCTGCAACTTTTGCGAACCCCGTCGGGACTGGATTTGGGAGCGACGACACCTTCGGAGATAGCCCTGAGCATCATGAGCGAGGTGCTGGCTTGCTATCATGGGCGCACAGGCCAGCCCCGCCTCCCGGCTCAGTTTTATGAGAAGAGCGGTAGTCGTTCAGTTTGAAGTTGAGTTTAATGAAAGCTGATTTTCACCACAGAGACACAAAGAGCACAGAGGGGGCACAGAGAGTTGAGTATTGCTCAAGCCTCTGTGCCCCCTCTCGTGTCCTCTGTGTCTCTGTGGTGAAAACCGAGCAGCCTTACCCTCAACACATAATTGAACCACTGCCCAAAGAGCCATACAAAGGAGCGCTTCAACTTGCCACGGCCTCTGCACCAGCTCTATAGAGACATCCTGATGGATCATGCGCGGCGGCCTCGCAACGCAGGGAGTCTTGAAAGGCCGGACATGCATGCTTCCGTGGTCAATCCTTTGTGCGGGGACGAGCTGAGCGTTGACGTTGCGCTTGACGGTGAGACGATTCTGGAAGTGCGCTTTCATGTTAGAGGCTGCGCCATCGCAACCGCTTCCGCGTCCATGTTGAGCGAGCAGATTAAGGGATTAACTTTCGCTGAAGTCGAGCGCGCAGAGCGAAGCTTTCAGGCGGCAATAGAAGACGCGGAAGCTGTGTTGCCCGAAGAGCTTTCGCCGCTTGAGCCGCTTCTCTCCGTGCGTGATTACCCGCACCGGCAATCTTGCGCGCGTCTGCCCTGGGATGCCTTGAGAGCTTTAGAGAAATCAACATCAACGCAAATATAGCGACCTACAAAGTTGAGAGGAGACTAACCCGCCTTGCCCAATAGAAACTCTAAAAGATCATTCGCGCTAATCGTCAACAGCTTCCTGTGGCTACTAATGCTGTGCGCTATGACGCACGCGCAGGGCGTCGCCACGAGCCGAAGCGCGTCTCAGGAACAACGCGCCGCCACGTTTTTCGAGTCGCTGCGCAAGTCGCCTCCGCAACAGTTCGCATTCCTGCTGCAAATGCCCAAGGGCGCAGACCTGCACAACCATCTTTCAGGCGCAATCTATGCGGAGAGCTTCATACAGTGGGCTGCGGAAAAGGGATTGTGCGTGAACACTACGACCTTCGTGTTGTCGCAGACTCCATGCGAGCCGAACACAGCCGGATCCGCGCCCGTGACGACGGCGCTCACAAACGGAGTTCTATATCGCCAGATGATCGATGCGTGGTCAATGCGCAACTGGCTGCTTTCGGGACAGAGCGGGCATGACCATTTCTTCGACACCTTCGCCAAGTTCGGCGCTGCGACCTACGACCAGACTGGGCGCATGCTCGCGGAAGAGACGGCACGCGCAGCACGCGGGCAGGTGCTCTATCTTGAGTTGATGCTGACGCCCGACAATGGAATGTCCACACAGCTAGGACAGACTGCTGGCTGGAACGGAAACTTTCAGGGCACGCTCGACAAGCTGAAGGCAGCCGGAATAGCAAAGGCCGTCGCGCAGGGTGTAGAGAACCTGCGCCAGGCCGAGCAGCAGAAGAACGAGCTGCTCAAGTGCGGAACCGCGCAGGCAGACCCCGGATGCAGTGTGACCGTGCGCTATGTTTTTCAAGTCGGGCGCGGGGCTGCGCTCGGCCCGGTTTACGCTCAGATGGTCGCGGGCTTCATGCTGGCGAGCGACCCGCAATCGAAAGTCGTGGCGTTGAATCTGGTGCAGGCGGAAGACGGCCTGCAATCCATGCAGAATTTTACGATTCAGATGCAGATGCTGGACTTCCTGCATAATCTTTATCCGGCAGCCCACATAACCCTTCACGCGGGCGAGCTTGCGCCGGGGCTTGTGCCGCCCGACGGCCTGAGCTTTCACATACGCTCCTCCGTTCTGACGGGTCACGCCGAGCGCATAGGCCACGGCGTTGACATCATGCACGAGGTTAATCCTTATGAATTGCTGAGAGAGCTTGCGAGTAGAAACGTGATGATAGAGATTTGCCTGACCAGCAATGATGTTATTCTGGGCATTAAAGGGAGAGATCATCCGCTACAGACCTACATACAATACGGCGTGCCTGTGGCGCTGGCGACTGATGATGAAGGAGTATCGCGCTCGGAGATTTCACGCGAATATTTGAAGGCAGCCATTGAACAGGAGCTTGGCTACATTCAACTGAAGACGATGGCGCGCACGAGCCTACAGTTTGCCTTCATTCCCGGCGCAAGCCTCTGGAGCGACGCTAAAACTTTTCGCCCCGCCGCCCAGTGCGCAGGCGACAGACCCGGACAGAACGCTTCCAAGTCCTGCCAGCAATTCCTCGCCACGAGCGAAAAGGCACGACTACAGTGGGAGCTGGAGAAAGACTTCAAAGAGTTCGAGGCAAAATACTGAATAAGGGATGAGCGATGAATTAAGAAGAGAACTATAGCAGTTTCAAATTGAGTGCGACCTGCTCTTAAGCCCCTGAAAGGGGCAGCAGATTGTAGCCCACGGCGTCAGCCGTGGGAATTGAGCAACCAATAAATATTAGAAGCCCCGGTAGGGGCGCGCAGATTCTCAAGTCGAGATTTCTTTCGCCCCTACCGGGGCTTTTAACTTTGAAGGCGACTTGATTCCCACGGCTCGCGCCGTGGGCTACATTCTATCGCCCCTTTCAGGGGCTAAACAATATAAATCTGGAAATTGACTCACTACCGTAAATCGCTATCATTCATCACTGCCGCCCTCATCCTTGCTTCTCCAGCAAATAGCAGGAGTGGGTCTTAATCGCCATCCAGATTTTTTGGCCGGGCAGCAATCGTAGCTCGCTTACGGCCTGGCGTGTGACGCTGACCGTCCAGGTGACGCCGCTTCGGACGCGTATGATTGAGTGCGCGCCTCTCTCTTCTATAGCGTTGATGTGACCCGACAGGATGTTGCGCGCAGATGTACGGTGCAGTTCTTCTGTGGCAATCAATATATCGCCTGAGCGGATTGCGACCGTCACACGCTGGCCTTCCCTTTCCTTTCCCAGAGGCACTTCCAGCAGACAGGTATCGTCGCGGTCTTTCACTTCGACGGTCATTGTTCCCGCTAGAGAGTCTTTTTTGATGACGACGCCCTCGAATAGATTCTCGACACCCGACATGCGCGCGACTCTGGCACTCACGGCACCGCCGAGGATTTCCAGCGGCTCTCCGGTGGCGGCGACCCGACCGCAATCGTAAGCGACCAGATAATCGCCTAACGAAACGGCTTCGTCGCGGTTATGTGTGACGTAGATGACGGGCAGGTGTAAATCTCTATTAATCATTTTAAGGTCGGAGATGATGTCCTGCTTGGTCGCTTCGTCTATGGCCGAAAGCGGCTCGTCCAGCAGCAGCAGTCTGGGGCGGCTGGCGAGCGCACGCGCCAGAGCGACGCGCTGAGCTTCGCCGCCGGAGATGTCGCGTGGCTTGCGCGGCGCGGTGTGTGTAATTCTCAAGCGCTCCATCAATTCGAGCGCGCGTCGGCGGCGCTCAGCCCGCGGCAGACCGTTTGCGGCGAACTCCACATTGCCGAGCGCCGTCATGTGCGGAAAGAGCGCAAGGTTCTGAAAGACAAGCCCGACGCCGCGCTCGCGTATAGGCCGGTCTATCCCACGCGTCGAATCAAAGAGCGTGTCGCCGCTGAGCTTAATGAAGCCCGAATCGGGTCGCAGGATTCCGGCGATTGACTTGATGGTGCTGGTCTTGCCGGAGCCGGATGCGCCGAACAGTATAGTGATGCCGGAAGGAGCATCAAACTCGGTCTCCAGAGTGAATGCGCCGCCTCCTTCATGCGCAGGGTAATCCGCGCCGCGCATCCTTCGCGCCGCTCCGTCTCCAAAATCTTTTTTGATGCTGACAGCAATCATGGCCGAAGATGGCTTTGCACTTTCACGCGTGCGCTCAGACGTGTGTGTTATCGCCTACGAGTTTGTTCGTTGCATAAAGCAGGGTGAGCGTGATGACGGAGAGGATGACGACCAGCGTCAGAGCGTAATCGTCGCGCCCGGCCTGCGTTGCATCGTAGATGGCAATCGCTGCTGTTTGCGTGCGACCGGGAATGTTGCCTGCTATCATCAAGGTTGCGCCGAAGTCTCCGAGCGAGCGCGCAAAGGCCAGCATCGCCGCGGCTATGATGCCGCGTGACGAGAGCGGCAGCGTGATGCGCCAGAAGATTTGCCATTCCGACTTGCCGAAGGTGCGCGCCGCGTCTTCCAGTTGCTCGCTCACGGTCGAGATGGCTGCGCGCGATGTTTTCACGACGAGCGGCAGCGCTCCAACCATCGCCGCCAGCACCGCTCCCTTCCAGGTAAAGACAAACTGCAACCCGGTCGTCGCCTTGACTGCACGACCGAGCGGACTGTTAACGCTCAAGAGCACGAGCAGGTAATAACCCAACACGGTCGGCGGCAGAACCAGCGGCAGCGTCACAATCGCATCCAGTGCTTCACGACCCACGAAGCGACGCCGCGCCAGAACCCAGCCAAGCGCAACGCCTGTGATGAGCGCCAGAGCGGTCGCTATCAAAGCTACTCTGAAAGAGAGCATGAGCGGAAACCAGTCTATATTCCTCATCGGTGGTGAAGATAACATAGAAAGGGGCGCTCGTCAGTTGAATCAAACCTGATGAATGTGTGTGAATAATCAGATTGGCATGTTGTCCCGTAGGGACAGTTGATAATAGCCCAGCCATTTATCGCTGGGTCAAAGCATAGAAATAAAGTGGAGTCCCGTAGGGACGACTGAAAGCATATGTTCAGCCGTCCCTACGGGACTCCATACTTGTTGCGCATCTGTTCCCCAGCACTGAAGTGCTGGGCTATTTCCATCAAGTCCCTACGGGACTCAAGATGAATCTCAATTTTCAATCAGCTTCCAATGAATGTGTGTAGGGGTAGGGACAAGCCCTGCCCCTACAGTTATTACTTTGTCAGGATTTAATCATTGTGTGATTCATCTCGCCATGCTACATTTTCCAACCCTCATTCGGTTGTTATAAAGACTTCAGACACATTTCCAGATTCGGTGGCAGAGGCACTGCGGCATGTAGCGTATGAACTTGAAAAGTATAGACGAAGGCTTTGAACGCTCGCCTGCCGATTTCAATGGGCGTGTGCGAGAGTTCTTTGATCATCAGGCCACAACGTTTGAGCGGCGCGCTGGATTGCCTGAAAGCTATTGCCGCGAGATTGCCGGTGCTGTGCTGGAGATTGCAGATGCGTGCGCGGGCGATTTAGTCGTAGAGCTAGGGCCGGGTACTGGGCAGATAGGCCGCTGGTTCCCTTCGTCCGTGCGCTACGTTGGGCTTGATTTGTCTGTAGGTATGCTCAAAGAGTTTCGCGCGCGTTTGGAAGAAGACCCTGTAGAGAGAGTGCTCATACGCGCTGATGCTCAAGCGAACTGGCCGCTTGCCGACGGCTCTACGCGTGTAGTCTTCAGCTCTCGCGCCATTCATCTGCTGGAGCAGGAGCACGTCGCGCGCGAGATGTTCCGGGTGGCTGCGCCCACTGGCGCAACGCTCATCGTCGGGCGTGTAAGGCGCGAGCCTCAGAGCATGAGGGCGCGCATGGCTAGAGAGATGAACGAGCGGCTGCGCGAGCGCGGCTTCGAGGGACGCGGAGGCGAAAGACAGAACCGAAAGCTTTTCGAGGCATGCAGCCGACGCGGAGCGAAAATTTTAGAACCCCGGACGGTCGCGCGCTGGACTGTATCGGCAAGCCCGCAGCATTCGCTCGATTCATGGCGCAGTCTGGTGAGCCTTGGCGGCAGAAACGTTCCGGCTCATGTACGAGACGAGATTATGACCGAGCTTGAAAGCTGGGCTAAGAAAGAATTCGGCGCTCTGGATAGAGAGTTTGAGGCGGAAGAGGCTTACGTGCTCTATCCGCTCAGGTGTGTTGCCTGAAAAGTCATGTACGATACTTCATACTTGATAGAACCTGTTGTTGCTATCAACCCGTTGCTCTACTAACTCAAGGGATTGCGAGCGAAATTTGATGCAGAACGATCTTCTAACAGAACTCGGTAAATCATTATTGTCCGGCTCGCTCGATGACGAGCGATTGATGGAGCGAACGGGCGAGCCAACACCCGTACACATACTGCCGGAAGCCAACGTGATTAAGATCGGCGGCCAGAGCTTCATTGATCGTGGACGCGCGGCGGTCTTTCCGCTTATAGAAGAGATTGCCGAAAACCTTGGACGCCACAAGATGATTATAGGCACAGGCGCGGGCACGCGCGCGCGCCACGCCTACAGCGTCGGCATAGACCTTGGTCTTCCCACCGGCGTTCTGAGCGTGCTCGGAACTTTCGTCAGTATGCAGAACGCTCGCATGCTCAACTATCTGCTAGCCAAGTACGGCATCCCCTTCATAGAGCCTGCACAATTCGCGCAGCTTCCGCACTATCTGGCAGAGCGCGGCGCAGTCATCTTCTTCGGGATGCCGCCCTACACCTTCTGGCATCAGAACCCATCGGTTGGCCGCATCCCTCCGCATCGCACGGACACAGGCAGCTACCTTGTCAGCGAGGTGTTCGGGACGAGGGCTATGATTTTCGTCAAGGATGAGCGCGGGTTATATACGGCTGACCCGAAGAAGGAGAAAGGCGCGCGCTTCATTCCGAAGATTACTGTGAAGGAACTGGAAGAGCTTGACCTTAAGGATGTGGTCGTAGAGCGCAGCGTGCTTGAGTTGATGAAGAACGCGACCTACCGCCGCTCCATTCAGGTTATCAACGGCCTTGAGCGCGGCAATCTTACACGCGCGCTTGAGGGCGAGCACGTCGGCACGATTATCACCGCCGACTAAAGAAATGCAAAATTAAAAATTAAGAAGGCAAAAGTGATAAGGACTAAAGACATTTACAGATTCTTTATCTATCAAAGTGGTTTCCGCCTTCATTTTTAATTTTGCCTTCTTAATTTTTAATTTTAGAGAGGGATTATTCAATTGACCGATTCACTGAAGATGAAGGATGGCCGCTATCATATTGAATCCATGCTCATGCGCGAGAGCCTGCTGGACAAAGACCTTCAAAGGTCAACAGAGGCTCCCGTCTATCGCATGCTGCCGGATGCGCATGTAGTCAAAATCGGCGGGCGCTCCATCCTTGATGCGGGGCGAGAGGTTGTTTACCCAGTCGTAGAATCTCTGGCCGATTGCCTGAAGACGAAGAAGCTCATACTGGGCACGGGCGGAGGAATCCGCAGCCGCCATGTCTTCTCCATAGGGATTGACTTGGGGCTTCCCGTAGGGGTGCTGGCGCAACTGGCTATGGCCGACTCTCTGGGCAACGCGCACATTTTGGGGACGCTGCTCTCGCCTTACGGAGTCGTAGCCATCCCGCCGGAAATCTTCGGCCACCTGCTGCCGCTCTTTATACATAGCGTGCCGGGCGTCATCTTCAACGGCGTGCCGCCCTACTCGCTCTGGGAACATCCGCCCGCCATCGGGCGCATCCCGCCGCATCGCACTGACGCAGGCTCTTTCCTGCTCGCAGAATGTTTCGGCTGCAAGTCTCTGGTGCTGGTGAAAGACGTTGACGGGCTTTATGACCGCGACCCGCACCAAGCTGCCGACGCCCAATTCATCAAGAAGATTAGCAGCGCGGAATTAAAGGAGCGTCGACTGGAGACCCTGCCCTTCGACCGCGTCCTGATTGATTTACTGGAGAACGCGCGGCTACTGCACTCATTTCAAATCGTCAACGGCCTCTATCCTGAGCGCATCAAGGCTGCGCTTGAAGGCGAGCACGTCGGCACAATCGTCCACGCTGAGAAACAAAATTAACCGGAGGTTATTCCGAATGAGCGATGCATCCCCTCAAACAGATTTCAAAGAGCCGCGAGAGATTATCCCTCTGCCAACGCCTGTGCTTGAGATGATGGCTTCACGCGAGCATCGTCTTTTACACGCAGTCTGGCACGGCACGCGAAACCTCTGGGTCAGGCTAAAAGAAGAACAGCGCATTGCCATCAAAGACCTTGGATGGGCACCGCCAAGAGCTTCGACCACAGCGAGCGCGCCTATCATCAGCAACGGTTCCGGAGAAGACTTCCTCTTCATGCACCGGCAGATGATTATCATGGTCAACGAGACTGCGAAGAAGGCAGGCGCGCAACCCATAGAAGCGTGGACTGTCATTCCCATGCCCGACTCATACACTAATGTGGACGGCTTTGCGATTCCGCCCGCCTGGATTGACCCTGACGACCAGCTAACTAATCGCAGGATTGCCGCGCTGAAAACAGACGAGTATTACTGGTCTAGAATGCGCTGGTGGGACAGAGAGTTTAAGAACCCTCAGTACCTTAGACAGCTACGTTTGGGCGAGCTTGGCTCGCTGCTTGAGTACACCATTCACAACGACATGCACATGCGCTGGGCTTCCGCTCCGCGCGACCCCTCGACGGGCGCGGTTGTGCCTGCGGGCAGACCCCAGTGGGAGATTTCAACAAAATGGGACAACCCTTTGTACGACTTCCTCGGCGAGTTTTATTCGTCACACGTCAACCCTGTGTTCTGGCGCTTGCATGGCTGGATAGACGCACGCATTAACGATTGGTACGACGCGCATCAGGCGTCTCATCCCGGCGAGATAGAGAAAATGACGCTTGACGGCACGCCGTGGTTCAAGAAGGGGAAATGGGTGATGACCAACGACCCCTGGGCAGGGGCAAAACAGCACAACGGCCATCATCAACACGGGATGAATATGCCCGCCATGCCTATGAATCAAGACGTGGGCAAAATGGAGAAGGTGAACGCCATTCTCTTCCCGCCTCCACCGCCAGATGGTTCCAAGACGGCAGACTTCGCAAGCGAGAGCCTGTTAGTGAATCAGACTTCAAGAAAGCTGACGTGGTTCTGATGTAACAAAGCTAGAGGCCGCGACTAATGTCGCGGCCTCTAGCTTTGAACACCTGTTGTCTGGCTTCCCTTTCAGCACTTGAAATTCGGGTCGTTGATGGTGCTCTGTATGCACTGGCACGATGCCGGGGGCATTTTCGGCAGCGTCACGCACGGGGCGACTCCATTGTTGTTGGCGTCGTCCTTGATGGTGACGTTGACCATCATCCCACGGTCTTCGTGAATCAGTATGTGACAGTGAAGCACATACTCGCCCGGATAGACCAGGAAGCGTGTGCGCAAGTTCAACTGGCCGGGAGGCGCGCCCTTTAACTGCGCCGGGATAGCAACCGTATCCATCCAAATCCAGTTCTTAGGGTCGTTCGGGTCTAGCTTCGGATTGTCCGTTTCCCAGTCTATAGTACGTCCTTCGACCTGAAACGGATTGACGTGAATATGGAACGGGTGCGGGATGTCGTTGCCCGAATTGGTCAGAATCCATTGCTCGGCTGTGTTCAAGGTCGAGACAATGCCGGGGTCATTCGGGGCGTAGAAACCGCCGTTGATGGAGAACGTGCCGCCGCCGGGGTCTCCAGAAGGATTACTGGCCTTGAAGGCAAGGGTTTTGGCCGCAGGCGTGTAGCCCTTCTCAATCGCCCTCAGATAGTCCGGCCTTGTCCCCGGAATAATGCTCGGCAGTTGCTCGTTATAATCCGAAGCAAAGACTTCGATGTAGGCGAGTATCTGCGAAGTTCTCAAGGACGCGGGGACGGTGTTATTCATATCCGCCCCGGCTGTGCCGCCCGGTGGAAAGCACACAGGGTTGAGATTACTTACGGCGTCCTTCGGATAACCGTCCTTCACCAGCACATACTTGCCGGGGCCGGAATTTTTGCCGACGGTCGCGGGGATGTTGATAAGAAAATCCGCGCGATTGCCGGACGCTATCAGGTGATATGAGATGGGCTGCGGCGGGAAGCCGAAAAAGGAGAGGCCGTCAACGGCTATCAGATTCATGTAGGCGTTCTGAGCGAAACTCGGTATCACCGGATGCGTGGTCTTGCCATCCTGATCCGTGCAGGTGCCTATGACCTGGCTATCCTTAATGATGGCGCGCGGGTCGTCGCACACCTTGATGAGCCGCAGTTTCATCAAGCCGCGCGGCGTGCCCGTGCCGTTGATGAAGCGCCAGCGCTGCGTCTGCCCCGTCTTTATCTGAAGCGTGGGCTTGCACAGGCCATTAATCAGGAAACCCGCAGAGTAGGCGGTCGAGCTTTGCTCTATGTAGACGGGCGGGATGCCCGGCGGAGTCGGCGTGGGTGCCGCTGCCGCCATCGGCGCTGCTTTCAGAGTAGTAGTCGAACACGATGGCGGGCCTGTCGGCGGGAGAGTCGTGTCGAAGATTACTTCCTGCATCAGAAAAACTTTATCCCTGTCTTCCTGAACAAGCTCCTGCCCGACAGGCTCGCGTATGATGAGCGCTCCGGCCATGCCGCTCGCCACCTGATAGCCTGTTGAGCCGTGCGTGTGCGCGTGATACCAGTAAGTTCCAGGCTCATGAAAATCCGGCAGCACGATGCAATAGTTGTTTCTACCGCCGGGCGGGACATCCACCAGCACATCATCCGAGGAGACCTTAACGTTGCTGGAATCCACAGGCCCGCAGTGATCCGTCGGCTGCGGCTTGGTATCGCATCCGGGGAAGCCGTGCATCTTCCCGTTATTGAGAATGCTGGAGGGCGACACCAGCAGACCGTGCGTGTGCAGGTTGGTGTGCATGAAGCATTCGGGCGGAGTGGGCTTCGTTCCATCCATCACCATCGTACCGCAATGGTCGCCCGGCCACATCTTCGAATCATCTTTGGGCAGCTTGTTGTTCATAACAATATTAATCTTGCTGCCCTGATCGACGAACAAAGTGGGGCCTGGGACGGCTCCATTGTAGATGGGGATATTTCCGTAGGCTTGACCATTGCACTGAAATCTCCACTCGGTCAGCTCGACGTTCAGCGTCAGATTAAGGACGCTCTGCCCGCTGACTGTTCTGGTACAAGCCGCTTCGGGTTCGCAGAACATGGGAGAGTCTGAAGAGTCGCCGCTAAGATTCAAAGCGCTGATCTTTGGCGGGGACGGATTACCACCCTGGCCGCCGCCACCACCACCGCCGCCACCGCCGCCCTGACCGCCTCCGCCTCCGCCGCCACCCTGTCCACTACCGGGCTTCTTCTTCTTTTGCGCATCTACAAGCGTTTCGCCCGCGATAATGGCGGCTGCGGCGACGCCCGTGCCGGTTATCAGGAAGCGGCGACGGCTCACTCCCTGCTGGTTCTCTGAAGTGGAATCCTGGTTCTCTGAAGTGGAGTCGAGGCTTGAATCTTTCTCTTGATCTTTCACTGGCTCAATCTGTAGGTCTTGAGAAACATGGCGCGGTTTCTTCCGTTTCATGCTGGTGGAGCCTCCTTTGGGAATCTGAGATGGCGCTTCGGAAGTCTCTTTATATTACTTACGAAGTGCCAATCGGTTGTTGACAACCAGAGCCAAACCCCTTAACGGGCTGGCTGGAAACAAGAGCAGATGGGAAGTAACTTTGGCTATGAAGCCCGGCGGATTGTGTAGAAGCAGGAATTGCATCCTGCTGTTCCAATGTTGTGTTAAATCAAAGCGGATGGCTTGACTGCGAAACCACGACGCCATCGTCAGCCCGTAGAGATTTTGAATGGAAGAATAGAATTATGCTTCTTCCGTAGAAGACTTCAATCAGAGACATGAGCGCTGGAGCGCCTATGACTCTGAACCTGTCCAACTTGCAGGCACCGCATAACGCGCTTGAATGAAGAGCGACACGCGCGCTAAGGAATTCGTGCGCGTTGTCATAAAAGCGACCCGTAAAGGCTCAGCCCTGCGGAACCCCTTCCAGAGGCCAGTACGGGTTCTGTATTGACCGAAGCTCAAGCGCGCTTGAGCTTCCCCTCCCTGCTCAGCCCGGATTACCGCCGCCCTGCTTAGCCAGGCGAAAAGCTTTGACCTTCTCGCGTACTCGTTGCTTATGAAACCCTTTGAGACCTTTTCGCTGATCGTCGTCGAGCACGCCGTGCGCGGCCTTCAGATGACGATAACGCATCTTGCGCAGGTTGGCCTCGGCGCGTGCCAGCTTGTCAATGGCCTTCATGACTTCCTGCTCGTCAGAATTATGGTCACGTGCCAGAGCGCGGAACAGAATCTTGGCTTTACTCACAGCAGCTTGAAGATCAACCTTCTCAAGCTCGAACTCCACCTGCAACTTCTCAAGCTTCTCTTCCTGCTCTTCCGTGAGATTGTGATCCTCTGAATTACGAAGCAGGTGGCCGACGCCGCCCGTCTGCCTTAGAGACCCGCCGCGCTCTGCGCCCTGACGATTAGACCCACTGTGACGAAAGTGCGACTGCTCACCGCCTCCGCCTGCGCTCTGAGGCGTATCCGCTTGCTGATTCATCCACTTTCTCATGGGATTATCTTCCCCCTTCTTTTCGGAGTGCCGGGATGGTATCACCCTCAGTCCACGATTCGCAACGAAAAATAGAGGCTAGAGGTCATAAGCCTCGCCCGGTAAAGAGCATCGTTCTCCCGCTTGATTGGAAATCAGGGTTATGAGACGGCAACCAGTTTCTCGCCTGTCTGTTCGGTCATGCGCTCATGTATGTAGGCCAAATCTGCGCGGCTCAGACGCAGCATGGCGAGCCTGTCCGAGCCTAAGTGGTCAAGCGCGGCTATCTCGCTGGAGTTGGCGGCGGTGGCGACCACATCCGCAACGTGGAGCAAGAGCGCCACAGGCTCGTTAATGCGCATCACGTCATGATGCGTTTGAACTGTTAAAGCAAGCTCGCGCTGTATGCCGCAAGCCTCCAGTATCCACTGTCCGACCTGCCCGTGATCCACGCCGAAGGCTACGACTTCGCGCTCAGTCCTGGTGTCGGTCGCATCAAGCCAGATGAGGTTCTCCATCTCTTCAGGAAAGAGCGTGCAGAGAAGCGCCTCGCCCATATCATGAAGCAGCCCCAAAGAGTAAGCCTCATCCGCGTCGATCATCTTCGTTCGTTTCGCAAGCAGCTCCGAAGCGACGGCGCATCTAAGGGAATGCTCCTGAAGCCGTGTGAAGTCGAAGTCCAGATGCTCGCGCGCACAGGCTCTTTTCACCAATTCGCGCAAGCCTTCATCGCCCAAACGCAGGCAGGCAGCCCTGATGCTCACACATGGCGCGGCGGCTTGGCCCTCGGTGTTGACCGCTCGCAGACAGCTTGCAGCAAGCGCAGGGTCTCTCACTATCTCCTCGACCAGCTCTTCAAAGCTCAGCCCGTCCAATTCCAGATGAAGCGGAAGCTGCGAAAGGTATCCTCGCCAGTCCTCACGCGAGATGCTGCGGCGTATCTGCGCCAGCGCCGTCAATCCGCAGAAAGCACGCACGACATCCGGGTCGAACTGATCACCGGCACCTACCATCAATTTCTCTACAGCCTCTTCATGTGTGAAGGCTTGGCGGAACGGGCGCGGGTTGGTCATGGCATCGTAGGCGTCTGCTACAAGGATGATGCGAGAGACGAGCGGAATCTGCTCGCCCGACAAGCCTTCAGGATAACCGGAGCCGTCGTAGTGCTCGTGATGATAGCGTATGGCTTCCGCTATATCTTCCATTTCAGGGACACCGGCAATCATGCGCGCCCCGCGCTCGGCGTGAAGCTGCATCAGCGCGCGGTCTTCGTCCGTAAAAGCGGCGGGCTTGCCCAGCAGGCTGTCGGGCGTGCCTATCTTGCCTATGTCGTGCAGAAAGGCTGCGAGCGAAATCTGTTCGAGCACCGGGACTTCCAGACGCATACGGCGGCCTATGGCCGAAGCGTAGCCGCTGACGCGGCGCGCATGACCGTAAACATATTCGTCTTTGGCTTCCAGAGCGTCTGCGATGGTTCGCACTACGCTGCTCGTCATGGACTGCAAGCGCTGCGAGAGACGACGATTGGCTTCTTCCAGCTCATGACGCGAGCGGTTCGCCTTGTAATGCTCTACTGCGCGCTCGACCGTCATGCGCAGCTCGCCATTGCTCCAGGGCTTAGACACGTACTTGTAAACCTGACCGCAATTGATGGCTTCGATGAGCGCGGAGACATCCGTGTAACCCGTGAGGATGATACGTAACATGTGCGGGCGAAAGCTGGCCGCGCGCTTCAGAAGCTCTATGCCGGTCATGCCGGGCATACGCTGGTCTGTCAGCAGCAGCGCCACGTCATGATGATTGAGAAGTTGCAGCGCCTCTGCGCCCGAAGATGCGGTTATCACATGGTAGTCGCGGCGAAACAGTCGTTCGAGCAGGCGAAGGTTCGCAGGCTCGTCGTCAACGATCATTATCTTGTAGGTCATACGGCTTAAGCTCCCGGCTGTGCGCAGAAATGGGAATCCCGGTCTAAATCAATTGTGGGGCAAATAGGGGAAGACAGTGGTAATCCCCCTAGGCTTTTCACCCTGAAATCAAGCTTTATGGGCGCAAACGCCCCCTCTAACAAGCGCTGTTAGCACGAGGCATGCCAGAAGGAAAGGGATGAGGGCGGAGGGATGAGGGATGAAAACTAAGAAGCAGTTTGAACAATCAGAATCACCAGTTGTCCCGTAGGGACAGTTGGTAATAGCCCAGCAATTTATGGCTGGGTCAAAGGGTAGGAAAAGAAAGTAGAGTCCCGTAGGGACGACTGAACATATCTTCAATCGTCCCTACGGGACTCTAATCTGTTTCTCGGTCACTTATTCCCAGCCATAAATTGCTGGGCTATTATCAATCGTCCCTGACGGGACTTTGAACACGGCTTCTAAGGGCGGATTTTCTTTTACTTCATCCCTCATCCCTTGTTGACCTCCCTGCCTTTAGCGGAACTTTTCAAAACCGGGGGCGTCTAAATTCTGTTAGCTCTTATCTTCGGCGGGGCGTGGGAGTGTTGAGAATGATGCGGGTACGTCTTGTGAGGCGATTTCTAGTCATTATGGCTCTACTGCTGGCTGGCTCAACCGGCGCGTTGGCGCAGACCAATGCGCCGAAACAACAACTGGTCATCACGGCCAGTATCGTCAGCCAGCAGTACTGCGCCAACAGCCCGAATATGACGACGCTGCAAATGAGGCTGCATCTTCGCTACACCAACGCAGGAAATCAGAAGCTTATACTGTACGGGGGCGATGATCTTTTTTATCAGGCGAAGATTCGTGCGGTCAGGGCAGAAAACGGTGCCAGGCCATATGAGATTGCGGTTCTGAACGCAAGGTATTTGGAGATTGAAAATGAGCCTGTAGAGCAGCCTGCGCCCGGCAAGCTCTTCGTCATCTTACAGCCGGGCGCGAGCTATGAAACGGAAACCACGGTAGGCATCGGGCTGGTAGGGCAAAGCGCCATGAGAGACAGACATGCCATCATAGAGGGCGAGCACACTTTGCAGCTTATAGTCTCCACCTGGTACAGGTCTCAAAGTCTGGCAGAGAAGTTGCGCAGGCAATGGCAACGCAAAGGCTTGCTGTGGTCAAGCACGATTGCCTCGAACGAGATAACCTTCAAGGCTCAACGTCCTCAATCGCCTTCACCCTGCAAGTGATACTCGCGCGATTCGTGAAGGCGGGTCTTAGCGGATTGCGTTCGCCAGCGTGCGTCCGTTGACGAAGACCTTGACCCTTCTCACAGTCGGAAATTGCTTCGCGGTCGCTTCAATCTGCGAAGTGATGCGCGGCTCGTCACAGACTCCGGCCACAAACGGGCCTTCACCGACGATATAAATGGTCGCCGTGCCATTGCGAATCGAAACGCTCTTCACACGCAGGTTTCTCCCTACCCAGAAATTATTTAACCTTGAGTCCCCGGCGTACTCACGAGGCAGAGCAAGCAACTCGGAAAGCGCTGCCTTCAGCGGCGCAACTGTAGGCTTAATCTCGCGCGTCACAGCCACGAGGCTATCGCCGCAGCCTATCTTTCTACCCATCTTCCCTTCATCGCCGACGACCACAAGATAGACCTTGACCGTCTTGACCTTCGCTGAGCTGGCAGGTCGCCCGGCAGTTAGTCCCGACTTATGAAAGGTCGAGCTGGCATCGCCCGTCTGCTGTGCGCCGATTAAAAGCAGCGCCAGAAGAGTAATCGAATAGATTCTTTTCATCTTTATCTAATCTCAGCCCGAAATAAGGGCTATAAACATTCCGCCCCCTACGGGGCTTCAGAAGTTGCGCGCCGTCTATCCACGCGCTCGCTCCAGCATGACCATCATGAGCAGGCTGAGCAGGGCGCGTATCTCTTCGATGTCGCTCGTGGGGCCTACTTTTTCTATCCTGAACTTGCCCTCAAGGAAGGCAGGCTCTTTTACCAGATGCAGGACTACAGACCCATCCGGGCGCATCACATTGTAAGCCGGATGAAAGACGTAGCCTGAGAACATCCCTATGACTGGAAGCTCGCCGAACAGGCTGTCAAAGACTTTCGCCCACGGGTTTGCCTCCTGAATCGTCATGACGACCTGTTCGCCGTCCATGATGTCATAGCGCGCTCTCCACAGAGATTTCATTCCCTGCCGCTTCATACTGCCGATGACCGCGCCCTGCTGGTCTGTGAAATGATAACGGGCTGAAAAATCAAGCACCCGGTCGGCGTTGATCGTATACAGCGGCTGAGTCTGAGCCTCGTCTGCGAAGACGGTGACGGCTTCTTTGAGCTTGAATGCCTTCTGCTTGACGTAGAAGACCAGCCTCCCCGTAGCATCTATGACCGAGAGCTGCCGCGCTATGGCTAGAATCTTGAAAGATAGTTTAAGGGGATAGTTCATAGTAGTTCCTCCGTCAATTCTTAACCTGCATCGTTAACAAGGGTACGCGCCGAGCCGGTTATGACAACAGGCTGGACGCGCGATGTTGGAGAGCACGCCACAGAAAATTCTTGCACAGGCAGCTAAAGCACACGAAGCAGCACAAAAGAGGTTCGTCCCTACAGATGTGTAGAAGAGCGGCTCCCCATCTTTTGCAGCGTGCTGCTTCGTGTTGCCTTGAAGGCTTAGCCTTATTTGAAAACTATTCGACCTGGGCTGTGCCCTTGCCGTCCTTGTAGAACAGCGTGACTTTGTTGATTTCGGGCAGGTTCAGATCGTGCCATTCGATGCTGTTGCCTTTGCTGTCCTCAATCTTCAAATCCCATTTGGGGGCCTTCTCGCTGCGCTTGAATTTGATGTCCACGCTCTGGCCTGTAGGCAGAGTATCCTGTCCGAGGATGTCCTCTTGCCAATCATCCGAGTCCGCTGGAGAGACGAACAACTTGTCAATCTCCACACCCGTCTGGTTAACCAGAGTGAAGTCTTGCTTTGCCCCTTGCTGAGCCGTAGAGTCGGAATTGCTCGTCGTGTTCGTGTTGGAAGCCGTCGAGGTGTTCGTGTTTGACGGAGCGCTGGTGTTGCTTGTGTTTGTGTTTGTGGTCGTCGTGGTCGTGGTCGTATTCGTCGTTTTGTTGGCGTTGGCCGGTGCGGTTGACGAGCAGGCGGCGCTGAGGCCGAGCAACCCTATAACCAGAACGGCGAGGAGCATTTTATTCTTCATATATGTAAGTGTACCGATCCCCTTTTACAGTGATGTTGTGCCTTCTAAAGGCTTAGCTACAATCTGGCGGCGATTAACTGGAGCATCTTAAAGCGTAGAGCCGAAGAGTCGCATGAATAAGGCCGGAGTAGAGGAAGCTTAAAAAAGGAGAGCAGGTGGAAAGCCTTTCTAATGAACTGGTAAAGCAAGGCGGACTTTAAGCTAAGTACCCGGATTAGTCAATACGACAATCGAATTTAAGCCGGTCTGATCACAGAGGCCAACGCCTTCCAGTATCCGGCGGCAAACAAAACATTGTCAGGCTTCCACGCAATAAATATAATTGGCCGGACTCAAAAACCCTCGCCCGGTCGGGGAGAAAGACGTAAAGATAATCCTGAAAACCCGTCCATGAATGGCAATCTTCTCTTGCAAAGTAGATTGGATGGGGCGATTATTAGCCCCAGTCCTTTCGGCTCTTTATGTCTAAACCGATAAAGATAATTTTCAAGGGGGAAGAATACCTCTTTATAGGAAGAGGCGGTTCCTTAGAAGACGGCGGCAGCATTGTCAGCAAAACGGCGGACGACGAAGAGGCGGCCATTTACGCCCAGCTACATCCGAACGGGCTCGTCATTAGTTCGGGAGAGATAATCGGCACCATCAAAGAGATTCTCTTTATTGACGACGAGAGCGAGGAGATAAATTGAGCCGACAACAGACAGCCATGCAGGAGCAGAGGCGCTCGGAGCGTGTCCGCGCATCTCTTTTCGCCATCTGGGACATGACGCAACAGAACGTCTCAAGCGCAGACGTTATCAACTTCAGCACCGAAGGATGCTTCATGCATAGCCGTAACGGTCTGCCTAAAAAGCCTCTGGTTGACCTACAGCTAAGGCTGCCGACCGAGCGCTGGATACAGACACGCGGGCGCGTCATACGCACCAGCGAGCCGGACGGCTTCGGCGTCCATTTTACGGAGCTGACCGAGCAGGACAGGACTATGCTTGAGCTACTGGTGGATTATTACAGAGACGAGCATTGAGGCTCCCTGCCCGTCCATCTTCCGGATTCCATTAAAGCGCCTGCGGCTCGCGGCTTTCCAACAACCGCTCCTCAAAAAATTCACCTGGCCGGTCTATACAAACTATTGACTATACGGCCTCGCCCCGTGATATAGTGCTTGGCACACCTGAGTTAGCAGGTAGCCCCTCTTAGTATCCGTTATCCAGCCTCATTATTAAGAGTATCAATTTCCTCGTGCCGAGGCTCGACGATGATTAAAATGCGCTCCCCCGGATTTAGCTCTGCGTCTTTACGCCTGTTGTGTGTCTGCTGCGCGCTGCTTCTGCTTGGTACTGTAAACGCCGCGAGAGCGGCCACAGGCGCGCCCGTGCTTCTGACCGACCCGGCTTCTACGCGAGCGCTTGCTCTTGAATCCGTCTCCCTGCTGCGCGAGCCGTTTTCGCCTACACGTTCCCTTCCATTCGGGAAGGACAATCGCACGCACATCATACTCTTCGCCATGAACACAGGATTGCTGCAAGGCGAGGGCGCAAACGCCGTCACCGCCGATGCAGAAGATTCGGCTCACAATCTATACCCGCTCAAGGTTGTGTTGGTCGCGCCCGTGCCGGGCTACGAGTGGATGACGGAGGTCGTCGTTCGTCTCAATGACCAGATGGGAGACGTGGGCGATGTGCTGGTGCGAATTAACATACACGGCATGGCTAGCAATCGCGTGCGTGTGGGCATAGGACACATAGGAGGCAGCCTGACTGATGACGCGGGCAGCGTTCCTACTCCGGCTGTCTCCGTTCCGCCGGGGCCGCAGCCTTCGCCATACCCTACGCCGAACGCCTACACCGTCGCGTCTTCAACTGAAGACACCGTGCGCTTCCTTGAACAATCAACCTTCGGGGCGACGCCCGCTTTGATTCAACGCGTACAGCAAATAGGCTTCAACGCCTTTCTCAACGAGCAGTTCACAGCGCCCGTGTCGCAATACCCTGCGCTCCCCGCTCTAGCTTCCACTAATGCCACGACCGTCTGCGGGCAGACGACCGATCCGGGCTATCAGGCATGTGTGCGCGATAATTTCACGATGTATCCCAACCAGGTCGCCTTCTTCAGGAATGCGCTCAGTCAAAACGTCGCGAGCGACCAGTTGCGCCAGAGAGTCGCCTTCGCGCTGGGGCAAATCTTTGTGACTTCGGGGCTGGATGTGAATCTGGCTTACGCTATGCGCGATTACCAGCAGCTTCTGATGAACGATGCTCTGACGAATTACCGTCAGATTCTCTATGACGTGACGCTTTCGCCGATGATGGGGCATTACCTGAACATGGCGAACAACAACAAGCCTGCGGGCGCAAATACTCCGAACGAAAACTACGCGCGCGAGGTCTTGCAACTCTTCAGCATAGGACTTTACCAGCTCAATCAAGACGGCACGCTCAAGCTGGACGCGGCAGGCCAACCTATCCCGACTTACGATCAGGACACAGTAGAAGGGTTCGCTTATACTTTCACCGGCTGGACTTATCAGGTTATACCGGGAGCCACTGTGCGTAACAACAACCCGCCGTACTACGTGGGGCAGATGTATGTCGTGCCGCAGAATCATGCGACGACCGCCAAGGAGCTGCTCGACGGCTTCCAGATTCCGGCGACGCGCGAGCCGAGCGTTGCCGCCGCGAATCAGGAGTTGAATCAGGCTATAGACAATATCTTTAATCACCCGAACGTCGGGCCGTTTATTGCTCGCCAGTTGATTCAACACTTAGTGACGAGCAATCCAAGCCCTGCGTATGTAGGACGAGTTGCCGCCGCATTCAACGACAACGGTCAGGGAGTGCGCGGCGATATGAAGGCTGTGATAAAGGCTGTCTTGTTCGACCCGGAAGCGCGCGGCGACGTGAAGACAGCCCCTGATTACGGCCACCTGCGCGAGCCTGTGCTCTACGTTACGAGCGTACTGCGAGCGCTCAATGCTACGAGCGACGGCGACCTGACTCCGCAGACGAATCCGATGGGACAGAACCTTTTCTACCAGCCGTCGGTCTTCAACTACTACAGCCCGAACTACAAGCTGCCGGGCAAGGAAGTTTACGCGCCGGAGTTTGGTATTCAAACGACCGCAGCGGCCATTACGCGCTCGAATTTCATCAACACCATCACATACTCGCGCATAGGCACTGCGCCCAACGGCACTTCGATTGATCTATCCACGTTGCAGACGGTCGCGAACAATCCGGCGCAGCTTGTCGCCACGCTCGACGGCCTTCTGATGCACAACTCCATGTCGCCCGCGATGCGCGGCGTCATCACCGCAGCGGTCACGAATATCCCTGTTGCCAACACGCTGCAACGCGCGCAGACAGCCCTGTATCTGGTCGCAACGTCTTCGCAGTATCAAGTTGAGAGATAAGAAACCATGAGCGAGAACCGTCTTTCACGCCGCCATTTTCTGAAACACACCTGCATGGGCTTAGGCGCGGCTGCCATGATGTCCGGCTTCAGCCGCTTCAGCCGTATAAGCGCGCTTGCCGCACAGGAGAACGTTGCCGCCACAGACTACAAAGCACTGGTCTGCATCTTTCTCTTCGGCGGCATAGACATGAATAATGTCGTTATTCCTTACGACAATTTTGCAGACTACGTTAAGGTGCGCCCGACTTCCGGCATAGGCATTCCACAGGCGAGCCTGTTGCAGATACAGCCTCCCAGCCAGACTGGCCTCAAGTATGGCTTCAACCCGAACATTTCCCCTGAGGTTGGGAATCCGGCATCGTTGACGGGACTGCTCCCGCTATGGCAGCAGGGCAAGCTAGCCGTTTTGTGCAACGTCGGCACGCTCGTGCAGCCCTTAACGCGCACGCAGTTCCTTGCGGGCAGCGTTGTGGGCGCGCGTCCAGACAATCTATTTTCTCATTCAGACCAGCAGGAGCAGTGGCAATCATCGCAGAGCGCTAATACAAAGGGGCAGCAGCTAACGGGCTGGGGAGGGCGCGTGGCCGATCACACGGCGAGCCTCAACGGGACAACCACTTTCCCCATGATCGTTTCAACCGGCGGGATTACTCTCTTCACTACGGGACAAACTTCGACGCCCCTTGTGCCGAGTTCCGGGTTGAGAGGATTCAACTCGAACTTAAATAACGATGCACGGTATCAGGCGATGCGCCAGTTGATGTCTTTCGACAGGGGCGCGACACTCGTTGACAGCGCAAGCCGGACGATGACGAGCGCGATTGACAACACGGCGCTCTTCAACACCGCAACCGCCAGCGGCTCCGTCACGACTCCATTTCCGAATACCTCTCTGGGCAATCAATTGAAGACGGTCGCAAACGCCATCAAGGCGCGCACGCAGCTTAATGTATCGCGCCAGATATTCTTCGTCTCTTATGGCGGATGGGACACGCACAACAACGAGATAGGCGTGCATAACAATCAACTGCCGCAGGTCGCGCAGGCTATGTATGCGTTCTATAAAGCCACGGAAGAAATAGGTATGGCGAATGCCGTCACAGCGTTTACGCTTTCCGATTTCTCACGCACGTTCCAGCCCGCTTCGGGCGGCGGCACAGACCACGCATGGGGCAGCCATCACCTGGTAATGGGCGGGTCTGTCAGGGGCGGCGACTTCTACGGCAAGTTCCCCAGCCTGGCTCTCTCAGGCCCGGACGACTCAAGCGATGAAGGGCGCTGGATTCCTACGACTTCCGTAGACCAGTATGCGGCGACGCTTGCACAATGGTACGGGCTTTCCTCTTCAGACCAGCCCCTTGTATTCCCTAACCTGGGGCGGTTTGTGACGCCGAGTATGGGTTTCCTGATATAAGTCAGTACCGCCTGCTTAAGCCGGGCGGGTCTCATGGCTGCTATCACCCGCCCGGCTTAAGCAGGCGGTACTGACCTGCAACCAGTGGCGTGCAATCTCAGTTAAAGCGTATTAAAATAATCAACGTCCTACTCTTGCTCCGTATTTCTCACCTTGAAATCTCAATCCTGAAGTTGAGCTTACGTTATGAGCAGGAGTCTGTATTCTTATCTGTGCCCCGGCTATCATCTCGCCCGGCCAATCCCTATCCTTATTCGACATTGCGTCTTACTTCTTCTTGTCCTTTGCGCGCTCCCGTATGAAGCCCAGGCCGCCGCGCCTGAGTTGATAAGCGAGGCGACATCGACGCGCGCCATCGCGCTTGAGTCCGTGACGTGGAAGCGAGAGCCGTTTACCATGACGCAAAGTATCCCCTTCAGCGCAGACAGCCGCACACGCGTCATACTCTTCGCCAAAAACCTTGACCTTCTTCCCGGCGAGGATGCTTCAGCAGTGACGGCGGAAGCAGAAGACGCGTCGCACACGATCTATTTTCTGAAGGTAGAGTACGTAGGCAAGATGCCCGGCTATGACTGGCTGAGCGCGATCGTAGTCCGCCTCAACGACCAGATGGGAGACGTGGGCGATGTGCTGGTGGGGATTCGCTTGCGCGGCTCTACGAGCAACCGCGTGAGAATCGGCATAGGGCACGTTGGGGGCGGCCTGCCGGATGACGGCGGCGCAAGCGTTCCGCCGCTCGTGCCTGACCTTGGCGTTAATGCCAGCCTCAAGGGTAAGCGTCTCTTTCCCGCCGACAACCCCTGGAATCAGGACATCTCCGCTCTGCCCGTAGACCCTAACTCTGCCAACCTGATTGCCAGCATAGGACTTGGCACAGGGCTGCATCCTGATTTCGGAACGACATGGAACGGCGCACCGAACGGCATCCCCTATGTGGTCGTTTCGAGCGCACAGCAGAAAGTGCCCATCACGTTTACGGCCTACGGCGACGAGAGCGACCCCGGCCCTTATCCTGTTCCGCCGAATGCTCCAATCGAAGGCGGGGCAAACTCCACGGGCGACCGTCATGTGATTGTGATTGATAGAGACAACTGGAAACTGTATGAGCTGTTCGACGCTGCTCCGGTTAATGGCGGCGCAAGCTGGCGCGCGGCGGGCGGCGCTGTCTTTGACTTGAACTCGAACAGCCTGCGCCCTGCGGGCTGGACTTCGGCGGACGCTGCGGGGCTTCCTATCTTTCCCGGCCTAGTGCGCTACGACGAGGTATTTGAGCTGAAAGAGATTATGCACGCGCTGCGCTTCACTGTGCAGCGCACGCGCAAGGCATACGTCTCGCCTGCTCGTCATTTCGCGAGCAGCAATACAGACCCCAACCTGCCGCCTATGGGAATGCGCGTGCGCCTGAAAGCATCCTTTGACATCTCTCGCTTTTCACCCAACATGCAGGTCATCCTGCGCGCTCTGAAGAAGTACGGAATGATTCTAGCGGACAATGGGTCGAACTGGTATATAAGCGGCGCGCCCGACCCGCGCTGGGACGACGATGAGCTGAATACTCTGAAGGCGATTAAGGGATCGGACTTTGAAGTAGTGCAGATGGGAACGATTCAGACACAATAGAAAAGGTCAGTACCGCCAAAGGCAGGGATGAGGGGTGAAGTAAAATAAAACCCATCCTTAGTAGAAGCTGTGTGAAGACTCTTTACCGCCGCGTGAGCGGCGATGGAGAAGGTAGCCAGACGTGCAACGTCTGGAACTGAAGTGTAGTTATCATTCGCGCCCTGAAGGGAGCGCGTCGATTCTACGCGCTCCCTTCAGGGCGCGAATGATAACTACACTCTGACCAGAGGCAGAGGTGGCCTCGCGTCCGCCTCTGCCTCTGGCTACCCTCTGGATGCGCCTGCGGCGCAAACCATTGATTTCTCCAAACGGCTTCTTAGCTTTCATCCCTCATCGCTGCCGCACTCGCCCCTTTGAGTCCTGCATGTATCAATTTATTTGATCTTGTCCAGCGCAAGTTTGGCGTCGGCGATGAGCTTGCGGAAATCCGCCAGCTTGCCGGGCGAGATGGTAACGCTAGCTCTTCTGAAGATGCCGATTGCGACCTCTGCCTGAAGGGTGCCGTTGGGTCTGATGAAGGTTGCGGCCATTAGCTCCCCTCTGGTTCTGTACTGCGCCTCGAAGTTTTCCAGCGTCGCGCTCCTTTCAATCTTAATGATGTAATCCAGCCCACGGATTAGAGCATCTATCTCATCATAATCAACGTAGGTTCGCCCCTCTCTACCCTCTTTCTCATTGCGCGCGGCTTCTCTCAGCTCAACGCCCAGCCCGTACTCCTTGCGCCCGGTTTGAACGTCTACAAACTCGTAGCTCGTGACCATCACTATGCCGCTAAATCCTGAGACCGCCCCGATGTAGGTGTAATTCTTGACGACGACCGCTCCGGTCTGAGCATCCAGTGCTTCCAATCTTGTGAGCGGCTCGAATGCCAGGGGAGCTTGTTGCGGCGGCGCTGGCTGTTGTGCGGCGGCGCTGATGACAGAGATGACTAGGAGAATGAAAAGGAACGTAAATTGAGTTATGTGGCTCATGGTTGTTTTATTCAAGCTCAAAGCGGATAAAGTTTTTATGGAAAGCCAACGAGTGGGAGATACCCGTTAACAACACATCCCTGTGAAGAACGATTGCGACTTTATGCTTGAGGCACAATCCAAGTCAAGATTTTGCCTGACGGCACATGGCGCTCGAAGCCCTGCTTTCTAACAGTTGCTTAAAGCTCCGACCTGCTCGCCGGAGCATCCCCTGGATTACTACCTTCCGGGTGTCTACAGAAGTAGACTTGTGCTGCTCCTGAGTGTCTTCAGCAAACGACACACGGCTTAATAGTGCTTATAATTCGCTCGATTCCTGAAGCGGCATAAGCATTGCAATCATCGCGGTAAGCCCTTGCCGCTTACGTGTGACGCGGTTCTTACTCCCACTTCAGGAATCGCTTCATTTCAAGATGGGTAGAGACCACTCCCTTTGCCCATCCTTTCATATACACGGCATGTCGCAGAGCAAGTTTCATTATTAGGGATAACGTACCCGCATTAATCTATCGGCCTCCGCGCTCAGTCGCGCTCCTGTCCACGAAGGGAAACAGGAGATGAGAGGTCGAGGAAGCGGCGCTGAAGCACCTGGCGAGGACGACTTCGCGCCGCTTCTTTACGTTTGCGGCTCTTTAAGGCAGACTTGCCTGACTGTAAAAGCTCATGACACAAAACGGCGTCATCATGCAGTACTTCCAGTGGTACACACCTGCGGACGGCTCGCTCTGGCGGGAGTTGGCCGCGCGTGCCACTGAATTAACACAGAGCGGTTTTACTGCCGTCTGGATTCCTCCGTGCAGTAAAGCCTCCGGCGGCGCATCGGATGTAGGCTACGGCCAGTATGATCTGTTCGACCTTGGCGAGTTCGACCAGAAAGGCTCTGTCAGAACCAAGTACGGAACCCGTGACGAATTGCTCGCGGCCATTCGCGCAGTCCAGCAAAGCGGAATGCAGGCTTACGCCGACGTGGTCTTCAATCATAAGGACGGGGCGGATGAGACCGAGGAAATATGGGCGCAGGCAGTTGACTGGGAAGACCGCAACCGCACCACGAGCGGCTGGGAAAAGATTCTAGCCTGGACGAAGTTTACATTTAAGGGGCGCGGGCTTACCTACTCCGAGATGGAATGGCACTGGTGGTGCTTTGATTCCGTCAGCTATAACGAAGCGACACAAAGCTCTGCTCAACTTTACAGGCTCAAAGAGAGAGGCTTTGAAACCGCTGTCAGCCACGAGCACGGCAACTACGATTACCTGCTGGCGAATGATCTGGATATGGGCGTCGAGCGCGTGCGCGATGAGCTGATGTACTGGGGGCGATGGTTCATAGAGACGACACACGTGGACGGCTTTCGCTGCGACGCCGTCAAGCACATACGCGCCACATGGTTTCCGGAATGGCTCACGCACCTGCGCACACATTTCCAACAGGAGCTTTTCAGCGTCGGAGAATACTGGTCGCCTGATATAGATGATTTACGCAACTACATAGAAGAGTCAGGCGGCGTGATGTCTCTCTTCGACGTGCCGCTTCATTATCAGTTTCAGAGCGCGAGCCGAGCGGGCAGCAGCTTCGACATGCGAACAATCTTCGACCGCACGCTGGTAAAAGAGAACCCGCGGCTCGCCGTGACCTTCGTAGAGAATCACGATTCGCAGCCCTGCCAGTCTCTTGAGTCAACGGTCGAGCCTTGGTTCAAGCCGCTCGCCTACGCGCTCATTCTTCTTCGTCTGGAAGGATACCCGTGCGTCTTTTACGGCGACTACTACGGCGCGGAGTACTCAGACCCGAAATGTCGCGGCGGCGAGAAAATCACGCTCTATTCTCATCGCTGGCTGATAGACAAATTCCTACAGGCGCGACATGCGTACGGCTACGGCGACCAGCAGGACTACTTCGATCATCCGAACACGGTCGGATGGACGAGGCTTGGAGACGAAGAGCACAGGGGCGCGATGGCGGTCTTGATGTCTACGGGCGATGACGGCAATAAGTGGATGAACGTCTTTCGCCCGCACGCGACCTTTCGCGATTTGACAGAGCACGTCGCAGAACGGGTCGTCACGAATGCCGAAGGCTGGGGAAACTTCTTCTGCAAAGGCGGCAAGGTCTCCGTGTGGATACAGGAGTAAGAAGGAAAAGCCGTGAATCGTAAATCGTGAATAGAAGAAATCCGTTTTTATCGATTCACGATTTACGATTTACGGCTTTTGCTCCCTTTTGCCTTAGAAGCTGATTGAGAAATCAATGGTTTGCGCCGAAGGAACATCCAGTGTTTGCGCCGAAGGCGCAGCAAGAAGGTAGGCAGAGGCGGCCTCGCGTCCGCCTCTGCCTCTGGTCACCGTGTAGTTATCATTCGCGCCCTGAAGGGAGCGCGAAGTTTCTACGCGCTCCCTTCAGGGCGCGTGTTCTCAAACTCGCTTCAGTTCCAGACGTTGTACGTCTGGCTACCTTCTCAATCGCCGCTCGCGCGGCGGTAAAGAATTCTCAAACAGCTTCTTAGATTAAAAATAGTTGACCTAAGCCCACGGATTAGAATAACTTCTCCGCTAGTTTCAAGTTTAACGGCTCTGCCCAGAAGCTAAATCTGCCGACACGCCCCCATATCTTTGCAGTAAAGCATTGCCTTGATTGTTAAGAGCAAATTTCTACAGGCAATGGCAGAGCTTCTTCTAACGTAGCCCGGCAATTAAGCACGCATAAACGGAGGCATCATGGGAAACACCCGACAGTTAGTTCCGGCTGCCCGTAGAGACGATTTGGTAGTTCAGGAAGTAGACAGTGAAACCCTGCTCTACGACTTGAAGAGCCATAAGGCTCACTGTCTGAATCGCACGGCGGCGCTTGTCTGGAAATACTGTGACGGGAAGCGAACGGCAGAGCAAGTCGCTCGTAAAGTTGAAGCAGAGTTATTCGCCCCGGTTTCATCAGATGTGGTATGGCTGGCCGTTGACCAGCTCGAAAGATTAAAGCTCATAGAAGAGCCGGTTGAATGGGGGCGGGCCTCGACACCAATATCGAGGCGCGAGCTGGCACGACGGCTCGGCATCGCCACAGCCGTCGTCGCGCTGCCGCTTATCACCTCCATCAAAGCACCGGCAGCGATACAGGCTGTGTCGGGGTGCGGCAGAGCGGGTGCTCCCTGCGGCGGCGCGAATCCTCCGTGCTGTCCCGGTTTCAACTGTGATGGTATATGCTTTCCCAGTTAAAGATGGCTGAAGCACTACGTTCGGACACACGCGGCAAGCTTGTGGCCGCGTTGCTCGCGGGCGCGTGGCGACCAGATACGTCTGCCTCAGATTGCAGCCTCGAAGAGCTTGAATTATTAACGCCGCTCGTCATGGAGACCGGAGCAGGGGCGCTCGCGTGGCGGCGCGTTCGTCATTCAGAGTTGAAAGCGACGCCTGCTGCTCAACAGTTGCACGATGCCTATCGCCTCTACAAGCTGCGCGCAGTCATCTATGAGCGTGAGGTCGCGGAAATCTTCAGGCTGCTTCGGTCTCACTCAATCGAGCCAATTCTGGTCAAGGGCTGGGCTATCGCAAAGCACTATGCAGAGCCGGAGACACGCCCCTGCGGCGATATAGACCTGTGCGTGAGCAAAGAACAGTTCGCCGCGGCACAGGCGGTCTTGAAGAGCTGCGCGGGGAGGCCGCATACCTTTGACCTTCATAGAGAGTTTCGCCATCTGGATGACAGGAGCTTCGACGAGTTAGCGGCGCGCTCTGAGTTGGTGGAGCTTGAGGGCGCGCTCGTTCGTGTCTTGAGTGCTGAAGATCACCTGCGCGTGCTCTGTTATCATTTCCTGCGCGAAGGCGGATGGCGTGCCCTTTGGCTCTGCGACATCAGCGTCGCGCTCGAATCCAGACCAGCCAGCTTCGACTGGGATTTGTGCTTGAGCGGCAATCGCCGCCGGGACAATTGGGTGGCGTGCTCAATCGGTCTAGCCCATCAACTGCTCGGAGCAGAAATGAGCGGGACGCCAGTGGCCGTCAGAGACGCAAAGCTTCCCGCGTGGCTCTTGCCCAGCATCCTGCGCGAGTGGGAAGTGCGCTCTATGTCTTTGAGACACAGGACGCCCATGTCTTCGGCCATCTCGCAACCGCTTCGCACGTTGAAGGGTTTACGTCATCACTGGCCTACGCCGGTCGAGGCGACCGTCACGCTCGGCGCTTCTTTCAACGAACTGCCGCGACTTCCCTTTCAGGTCGGCAACTTCCTCTCGCGCGCAGCCACCTTGCTCGCACGCCTGCCGCGCGCTCTACGCAACGAGCACTGAGCCTGAACACGGATGAGCTATCTCTTGAGAAAAGCCGTTCCAGATGACCGGCCTGCAATCTCTAGGCTCATAGAGCTGTCTGCGCGTGGCTTGAGCCGCAAAGATTATTCCGACCGGCAGATTGAAGAGGCCATACGCACAGTCTTCGGCGTTGATTCGGAGTTGATTAAGGACGGGACATACTTTGTAGCGGAGGCCGAAGGTATCCTGATCGGATGCGGGGGCTGGAGCAAGCGCAGGACGCTTTTCGGCGGGGATCAGTATTCAGACCGGGAATCAGCCGAGCTTGAGCCAGCGCTTGAAGCGGCAAGAATCCGCGCGTTCTTCGTTCATCCGGAGTGGGCAAGGCAAGGCGTGGGGCGCGCTATTCTTGAGAGATGCGAGCAGGAAGCGCGTGGCGTAGGGTTCAGTTCCCTTGAGCTGATGGCAACGCTTCCGGGACTGAAGTTCTATAGCTCACTCGGCTACACTGGAAACGAGCGCGTCACGCTTGAGCTTGGCGGCGGCACAACCATTGATTTCGTCCCGATGAGAAAAGAACTGCCCTGAACTTAAGGAGAGCTAAGCTATGAGCCAGACGCTTCAATGGAAAACGCCCGTGGTACGCAGTGCGGCCTGCTTGCTGCTGGTGCTGTTTGTATCCTTGAGCTGCGGCTTTAGAAAACCCTGGCGCAGTTACGAGCAACAGTCCTTTGATTCTCAGAAGTGGAAAGACGGCGACGGCATTACGCGCGGAACTATGATCTTTGATTTACATAAGAACCGCACGCTCAGCGGCCAATCCAGGGAGAATATTGCGGGACTCCTCGGCGAGCCGGATAAGAAGCGACCGGGAAGAAGCGCCCGCGCCGCTGAGGTCTGGCTCTACCAAATCGAGACCGTAGGCGAAAAGCCGAAACAATATTTTCCCGTCTCCTTTGATCCACAAGGCCGTGCGTCTTCCGGTGAAGCTCATGAGGGAACGATGTCTCTGCTGGTGGATGAATGAAGCCCTTGCCAGCCAGATAAAGCTTGCGCAGACTGCGGACGCAAATATGTTGGCACGCGTCGTCTATACCGGGAGCGCATCGGCAGAAGAAGCAGGAGGGCGCAGGCGACGAGCGAAGCTACTTTCTATTGCAGATGTGGGTGCTTTGAAGAGAAGAATAGTGATTAACCAAACTGAAGGAGATAGAGTCAACAATGAATAGAATCGGAATGAAAGTCCTGGCCGTGGCATTCGCTTTGATGCTGGCGGTTTCAAGCGTGATGGCTGCGGGGCGAACGCGCGTCCGCTTTAAGCCCGGACAAAACTCCGCGACCGTCACAGGCAAGATCAAACCGAGCGAGGTGAAGACTTATGTTCTGCGCGCGAGCAAGGGACAGACCTTAACGGCAACGCTTAGCTCCGCCAACGGTAAGGTAGACTTCACACAGGGCAACGTACACGATACGCAGTACAGCATCACTGTGGATGCTACAGGCGATGTGGAAGTCTTGGTTGACAACCACGGCGGCACGACAACCTACACGCTGACGATATCAGTTCAATAAGCGGCAGCCCGAAGGTCAAAGAAGAGGTTAGAGGCCAGAGGTTAGAGGTTAGTAATTGACTTTACTAACCTCTAACCTCTGGCCTCTAACCTCTTTTCTTCACTTTTACCTTCTTTGAAACCGGGGGCGGCGGCTGTGCGTACTACATTTGGTCTACTCGTTTGGCACCCACACATCTGTTACCAAAATATGAAAGGTCTCTAAAATGCGCTCACTGGATAATAATAAAGCTTTGAGGCGCGGGAGTTTGTCTCTTCGGAGCGCTGTCCGCAGTTTTTTCATCCTTCTCTCGGCGGGGCTTATGGCGCTCGCTTTAGTGTCTACCGCACTGGCACAAAAGTCCGGCCTGCCTCCTCTGATTGACCGCCAGATGTTCTTCGGCGACCCGGAAATCTCCGGCGCGCAAATCTCCCCGGACGGAAAATTCATAGCGTTCGTCAAGCCCTTTAACGGAACGCGCAATATCTGGGTCAAGCGCGCGGAAGAGCCGTTCAATGCGGCCAAGCCCGTCACCAACGACACGAAGCGCCCCGTCACGAATTACTCCTGGACGCGGGATGGCAAATACATAGTCTTTGTGCAGGACAAGGGCGGCGACGAAAACTACAACGTCTATGCCGTCAACCCGTCTGACAATCCGGCACAGGGGCAGCAGGTTCCGACGGCGCGCAACCTGACCGACCTCAAAGGGGTGCGTGCGGGCATCTATGCTGCGCCCAGAAGCGACCCGGATGTCATCTACGTAGGGTTGAACGACCGTGACCCTTCATGGCACGACCTCTACAAGGTTAGGATTTCCACTGGCGAGCGCACCCTCATACGCAAGAACACGGAGCGCATCACGGGCTGGGTCTTCGATCTTAAAGATCAACTCAGGCTCGCCACACGCTCGGCGGAAAACGGCGATACGGAAATCTTGCGCGTGGACGCCGACGGCTTCAAGAAGGTCTACACCTGCAACGTGTTTGAGACCTGCGGCCCCGTCAATTTCCACAAGGACGGCAAGCGCGTTTACATGCAGACCAACAAGGGCGACGCCGTTAACCTCGTCAGCCTGGTGCTGTTCGACCCGGAAACGGGCAAAGAGGAGTTAGTCGAATCCGACCCCATGAAGCGCGTGGATTTCGGCGGCGCGACGTTTTCGGAAGTGTCGGATGAGTTGGTGGCTACTACTTATGACGACGAGCGAACGCGCATCTACTGGAAAGACCCGGCGTTTGAGGCCGACTACAAGTTTCTACAGAGCAAGCTGCCGGGCAAAGATATTAGCTTCGCCTCCGGGACCAAGGACGAGCGTCGCTGGTTGATTGTGGCGTCGAGCGACACGGAGCCGGGAGAAAGATATTTCTTCGACCGCGACACGAAGAAGCTGGTGCTTCAGTATCGCGTCTTCGACAAGCTTCCGCGTGAAAGCCTCGCTCCGATGAAGGCCGTCACCTACAAGTCTTCCGACGGCCTTGAAATTCCCGCATATCTGACTCTGCCCAAGGGCGTCGCTGCGAAGAATCTGCCGCTCATAATCTTTCCGCACGGCGGCCCGTGGGGGCGCGACTCGTGGGGCTATGATGCGTTCGCGCAGTTCCTGGCTAATCGCGGCTATGCGGTCTTGCAGCCCAACTTCCGCGCCTCTGTCGGATACGGCAAGCGTCTTCTCAACGCCGGAAACAAGGAGTGGGGACAGAAGATGCAGGACGACCTGACATGGGGCGTCAAGGCAATGGTCGCGCAGGGCATCGCAGACCCTAAGCGTGTAGGCATCATGGGCGGCTCTTACGGTGGCTATGCGACGCTGGCCGGTCTCGCTTTCACGCCGGACGTTTACGCAGCGGGCGTATCCATCGTCGGCCCTTCAAATCTGATTACACTCTTGAACTCGATTCCGCCCTACTGGGAACCGATTCGCAAGCTCTTTTACGAGCGCATGGGCGACCCGGCCACGCCGGAAGGCAAGGCGCAGCTTGAACGGCAGTCGCCATTGAATTCCGCGAACAAGATTAAATCGCCCCTAATGGTCGTGCAGGGCGCTAACGACCCGCGCGTCAACAAGGCGGAATCGGATCAGATAGTAATAGCACTACGCGACCGAGGATTTCCTGTCGAATATCTGGTCGCGCCGGATGAAGGCCACGGCTTTGCGCGCTCTATCAACAACATGGCGATGATTGCGGCGGCTGAGAAGTTTTTAGCCAGGCATCTCAACGGGCGCTTTCAGGAAGACATGACGCCCGAAACAGCGCAGCGCCTCAAAGAGATAACGGTGGACGTGAAGACCGTAGCGCTGGCGAAAAAAACAACGGCTTCGACCGGCAACGCCCCCAAACCCGCCGTCGATCTCAAGCCCGGCATAACAAACTACAAGGCCGTCATAGAGGCTGGCGGCCAGTCAATCCCCTTGACTGTGAAGAACGAGATTAAGGAAGAGAACGGCGCGTGGGTTGTTACAGAAACAGCCGTGCTTCCGCAGGGCGAAGTCATCGATATGGTTACACTCGAAAAAGGAAGCCTGACGCTCACCAAGCGCACCATCAAGCAAGGGCCGCTGGCGATTGAGGTGGCATTCAAGGATAACAAGGCCACAGGGGCGATGGGCATGGGTGGACAGTCTAAGGAAATCTCTGCGGATTTGGGCGGGACGCTTTTCGCGGACGGCGCGGGCGCGTGGAATGCTGTGGCGACACTGCCACTGGCCGACGGCTACACGGTCGTCTTCCGCAACTTCGACGTTCAAACGCAGAAGGTCAAGCTCATGCAATTGAAGGTCATCAGCGTGGAGAAAGTAACTGTTCCGGCTGGAACCTTCGACGCATACAAGATTGAAATCACTTCTGCCGAAGGCGAAGCCGGAAAGACTACTCTCTGGATTGCCAAAGACAGTCGTCAGGTCTTGAAGACAAGCTCGACGCTGCCGCAGATGAACGGCGCAACCGTCACGTCTGAATTGACGCAGTAGTCATGTTGTAGTAGTTAATTCCCGTTTTGAAGATAAAAGGGCTTCCATTTCATAACAATGGAAGCCTTTTTAACTTAACGTGAGTCGCAGGATAAGAACGTTCCTAGCTCCGTAGGAGCTGAATGTTTATAGCTCATCGAAGTATGCACATATCAAGCTCCGTAGGAGCGACATGTTCTCTGGCAATTACATGTCGCTCCTACGGAGCTTGGCCTCTGTTGTAAACGGGGAAACTATAAACATCCAGCTCCTACGGAGCTACCTATTTTACATCACGCCACATGTTATCTAAGACTTAATGGTCTTCCTTCAACCAGCACTGTGATGGAAGAGTTAAGACTGCGCGAGCGGTAGAGGCGCTGCGTCGCTTTCTGAAAATCTGAGGCGACGGCTTTAGGGATTTCCATGAACTTCTGCGGGTTGCGATCAACGAGCGGGAACCATGAGCTTTGAATCTGAATCATGATTCTGTGCCCTTTGCGGAAAGCGTGATACACGTCCGGCAGCTCGTAGGTAATCGCGGCGGGCTTGCCGGGCGTGAAGGCTTCGGGGCGCTCCAAGCTTATTCGATACTTGCCCCTGAAAGGCTCGCCGCGCACCAACTGCTGGTAGCCTCCCATCCTGACTGAGTTCTCAGGCACTCTCTGACCTTCAGGCACTCTGGGGGTCGGGTAGTCGCCCGGATAAACGTCTACCACCTTGACGACAAAGTCCGAGTCCGTGCCTGTCGTCGAAACATTAAGGCTCACTTTGATAGGCCCTGCGATGATGAGGTCTTCTTCGAGCGGCTCGGTCTCATAGACCAGAACATCCGGGCGTTGCGAGGCGAAGCGTTGATCCTCAGTCGTGTAATCGCTGGTCATGCCCTGCACTATATAGCCAAGATAAGGAACCGGGCGATTCGGGTCGCTGAGGTATTCGTCGAAAATATTCTGCCCGTTTTCCGTGGGAGCATCGGTGCTCAAACCTCCGGCGGCGCGAAAGTAGAGCGTCATGGGCGTTGCGCCCTTGGGCGGCCATGCGTCGAAGCGCCGCCATTCGTTGATGCCCGTGAGAAACATAAAGGCTTCGGGCAAGTCCTTACGCCTGTCCTTCAGATGGTGCATGAAGAACGGGAACTGAATCTGCTCTCTGAAGAAGGCCGCAGACTTGAGCGCAAAGTTTACATTGCCGAGTTTGTCTCCGTCGTCGTGCGCCCAGCCGCCGTGCCGCCACGGGCCTACGACCAGTTGATTCACCGTCGCGGGATTGTTCTGCTCCACGGCGCGGTAGATGCGAAACATGCCAAGAGGGTCTTCCGCATCGTACCACCCGCCCACATTCAAGACGGCGCAGCGCACGTTATTCATAAATTTCCAGACCGAGCGCTGCTTCCAGAAGTCGTCATAGGTAGTGTGGTCTATAAGCTCCTGCCAGTACCTTGCTTCACCGCCAAAGTATTTGCGGTTAACGTCCGAGAGCGGGCCTAAGTTAAGAAAGAAGTCATAGCCGTCGGGCGTGCCTGCGTCGAAGGGGATGCGACGCCTGGGCGGCGCGGGGGCTTCCTTTCGCGGTAGGAAACCGGAATAGAAATCGAAATTCGCGGCCAGCATGAAAGCGCCGTTGTGATAAACATCGTCGCCCAGATAGTAGTCGGCGGTCGGCGCTTGTGGGCTTGCGGCCTTCAGAGCCGGATGCGAATCAATGATGCTCGCGGCAACGTGAAAGCCGGGCTGCGAGATACCCACCATGCCGACACGGCCATTGTTGTTAGGAATGTTTTTGACGAGCCAGTCAATCGTGTCATAAGTATCTGTGCTCTCGTCAATATCCTTCGGGCTGGTCTTGTTCGGAACAAAGGGACGAACCTGCTGGAATTCTCCTTCGGACATGTAGCGACCGCGCGCGTCCTGGTAAACGAAGATGAACCCCTCCTGCTCAAACTCTATTGAAGGGCCGAGCGAATTGCGATAGTTATCGACTCCGTACGGGGATACGCTGTACGGCGTGCGCGTCAGCAGAATCGGATAGCGCTCGCCCGCGTACTTCGGAACGTAAACGGAGGTGAAGAGTTTTACCCCGTCGCGCATGGGAATCATGTACTCGTATTTTGTATAACGCGCCCTGACTTGATCTGCGCTTTGCGCGCTCGATTGAGACGGCACGAGCAGCAGAAGAGCTGCAAACAGGCAGACAATCTTTGTCCGTTGATTTTTTACCAATCTTGCTTTCCTCCTGTTCCTGACATAATACGACTAACTGAAGTCCACCTGAAAGGAAGAGTTGAAGATTGCGAACGACGATTACAATCGCGTTAGTGGGTCAATTTAAAATTGAGTGTCGTGCATATTGGAACTCGCCGCCGCAGACGCAGAGGGGGCGCTGAGAAGACTAATTTAACTTTCCCTGCGTATCCTCTGTGGTGGTGAATCTCAACCTATCTTTCATTCACCTTCAAATTGACTCACTATTCCTAATCTTTCGCATTATGTCAGTCGTCATGATGGTGGTATGATGCCTGCATCCCTTTAATTAGTAGAACCCCTTGGGTCTCCTCAAATTCTTCCTGGAGGTGATGTGAACTATGTTCTCTGTGTGGCGGCGTGTTTCAGTTCTCTTGTCGGTAGTTGCTCTGGTGACGTGCCTCATGGGACGTTCAGTATCCTTTACCAGTGCGCAGTCGAATGCTCAGGCCGATGCGACGCAAACCCTGCGTGGCTTCGATCTCTCAAGTCTGAATCGAGACGCTCAGGCGTGCCAGGACTTCAATCAGTTCGCCAATGGCGGATGGATAGCGAAGAATCCTGTTCCTCCGGCTTATTCCAGGTGGGGCAACTTCGATAAGCTCAGCGAGCAGAATCAGGAAGCGCTGCACCAGATTCTTGAAGGGTTGGTGCAGAACAAGAGTCTGGCAAAGGGCAGTAGCGATCAGAAGGTAGCGGATTTCTATGCGAGCTGCATGGACGAACCCTTGATTGAAAAGGGAGGTTTCAATCCGCTCGACTCTGAATTGAAACGCATCGAAGGGATACGCGATCTGGCGGGCGTAGAGAACCAGATAGCTCGTATGCACACGCTGAGAGTCCCTGTAGTCTTTGGCTTTGGCGCTGGGCAGGATTTCAAGAACTCCACCAGCGTGATTGCACAGGCCGTGCAGGGCGGGCTTGGCCTGCCCGACCGCGACTACTACACGAAAGACGATGCGCGCTCGAAGCAGACCCGTGACGAATACTTGAAGCACATAGCAAATATGTTCGTGCTGCTAGGCGACAACCCGCAGGCTGCTCAGGCCGCCGCGCAAGCTGTGATGAGCATCGAGACGAAGCTTGCAGAGAACTCTTTAACACGCGAGCAGCGACGCCAGCCCGAATCCAATTATCACAAGATGAGCTTGAAGGAGTTGGCCGCATTGACGCCGCACTTCGACTGGTCACGCTTCTTCAAAGAGATAGACCTCGGCATGATTGATACCATCAACGTCGGCCAGCCGGACTTTTTCAAAGCGGTGGATAATCTGCTGACCACCGTTCCCGTCTCCGACTGGAAGACCTATTTTCGCTGGCACCTGCTGAACTCTTCGGCAGCGACGCTCTCGGCCAAGTTTGTTCAGGAGGACTTCAACTTCAACGGCAAGTACCTGCAAGGCACACAGGAAATCCTGCCGCGCTGGAAGCGTTGCGTGGCGAGCACGGATCGCGCTCTCGGACAGGCATTAGGCCAGCTCTACATCAAGAAGACCTTCACCGCCGAAGCCAAAACACGCGCGCAGGAGATGGTCAAGAACCTAATCGCGGCGCTCAAAGACGATCTTTCAACCCTGAGCTGGATGAGCGACAAGACGCGTGTACGCGCTATCGCCAAACTGGAAGCGTTCGTGCGCAAGATTGGCTATCCAGACAAGTGGCGTGATTACGAAGCCCTGCAAATCTCGCGCGGCGCGTATTACAACAACGCCGTCAACGCGGGCGCATTCGAGTTGAAGCGTAACCTGACCAAGATAGGCAAACCGCTGGACAGAACGGAGTGGGGCATGTCGCCTCCGACCGTCAACGCTTACTACAATCCTTCTATGAATGAGATTGTTTTCCCTGCGGGCATCCTTCAGCCGCCCTTCTATGATTCGAACGCCGACGATGCCTTCAACTACGGCGGCATAGGTGCGGTCATAGGCCACGAGATGACGCACGGCTTCGACGATCAGGGCGCGAAGTTCGATGCAGACGGAAATCTTTTGAACTGGTGGACGCCGGAAGATTACGCTAAGTTCAAAGAGCGCACAGACTGTGTCGTCAAACAGTTCGACGCTTTCGAGGTAGAGCCGGGGCTTAATCAAATCGGCGCACGCGTCGTGGGCGAATCGGTCGCAGACCTCGGAGGCTTAACGGTCGCCTATGCTGCTTATCAAAAATCTCTTGAGGGCAAGCCACGTCCTCCAATCATAGCGGGCTTCACGCCGGAGCAGCGTTTCTTTCTGGGATGGGCGCAAATCTGGGCGCAGAATATTCGACCCGAAGCGGCGCGATTGAGGGTCGCCACAGACCCGCACCCGCTTGGACGCTTCCGCGTCAACGGCCCGCTCTCGAACATGCCCCAGTTTGCGCAGGCATTCCAGTGCAAGACAGGCGACCCTATGGTTCGCCCACCTGAGAAGCGCTGCCAGATATGGTAGCGGAAGAAAAGAGGCTAGAGGTCAGAGGTTAGAGGCTAGTCGTTGACGCTCTTTTACTAACCTCTGACCTCTAGCCTCTGACCTCTTTTCTGCGGCTGCCAAGCTGCGCGGAGAGCTTGAGGGCGGCGGAGCGTACGATGCCTGCGACGACCGGCAGGTAGTCGTCATGTAGCTGGCTGACGGTTGCGCTGACGCCAAGGCTCGCGACCACCTCGCCGCTCGCGGCCATGACTGGCGCAGCCACACAACGCACACCCATAGCCGACTCTTCATCGTCAACCGCAAACCCGCGCTCGCGCGTGCGCGCAAGCTCGTCGTAGAGCTGCGGCATTCTCTGAATTGATTTAGGCGTCACTGTGCTGGCAGGATTGTTCGCCACTATCTCGCGTATGTCGTGCGCGTCCAGTTGGCAGATGAGCGCTTTGCCGACGGCTGTTACCTGCGGCGGCATACGCCTTCCTATCCAGATAGCCATCTTGATGAAGCCGGGCGATTCTATGCGCTCGACGTAGACGGCTGCACCGTGATCCAGTATAGCCAGGTGCGCTCCCAATCTTGTGCGCTCCACTATCTGCCTCAGATACGGCATCGCCACCTCTCTAAGCTCCATGCCCTGCATCGCCTGCCCGCCCAGTGTGAGCAGCCGCGTGCCAAGCGTGTGATGGCCTGTCAACGCATCTCTACGCACATAGCCGCGCCGTACGAGCGTACGCAACAGATAACTCATGGTGCTTTTGGGGACGTGTGCGCGGCGGCTCAAGTCAGAAGTAGTCAAGCCCTGTCGCTTCTCTGCGAGCAACTCCAAAACGGTGAGCGCACGCTCGACCGAAGTCACCTGCGACCGCTCCGGTGCGCTCTTCACAGTCTTTGAAGCTTCGTTACCAGACTTCGGTGCCGCCCTCTCCCTTGTTCCCTGCTTGGCTACCTTTCCAGTCACGTATGAACTCCTCCATTCCGACTTTTCCCGGACATATTACTGTTCCATATCGTGAACAGCTAAAATATGAAGACAAACTGCAAAGAGCCTGAATTTGCTTATAAAGGGATTATAGCCGACAACTATTTCAATTTCACGCTTTATTCCGCTGTTCGGAATAGCGAACAACCTCTTGCCTCGTGTTGACGGATAATGTACAAGCATCCAGATTAATTCGAGCACGCCTTCGCTAAACAAGAGAGTTCGGAATCAGCACGGATTGTTTCCGAGGGAGAGGTCTGTCTTTATGCAAGCCGTCATTGGGAAGAGAGAGCAATTGAGCGAGCGACATTATAACACCGCGCCGAAAGAGTTCGACGCAGGCAGGGATTTACCAGAAGGGTTCATGGATTTCGTCCTGCCGTTCCATCAACGGTTGACGCCGCGACAGCAGGAGTTCATTCAAAAGCTGGTCGCGGCTCGCCTCGCTGCGGATTGTATGGGTGTGCCGACCATCCTCGTCGCGAGCACGGATGCCAACGGCGCTGGCCTGCTGACGAGCGACATAGACGAGCGCGACCGTGAGTTCCTGACAGGTGGAAGAACGGTCGAAGGCTTCTTCCACGTTCGCGAGGGGTTGGAGCAGGTGATAGCGCGCGGACTCGCTTATGCGCCCTACGCAGACATGATCTGGTGCGAGACATCTGAGCCGAATCTGGAAGAGGCGCGCCGTTTTGCCGAAGCGATTCACGCAAAGTTTCCGGGCAAGCTACTGGCCTACAACTGCTCGCCGTCTTTCAACTGGAAGAAGAAGCTGGACGATTGCCAGATTGCACGCTTCCAGAGAGCACTGGCCGCGCTTGGCTACAAGTTCCAGTTCATCACGCTCGCGGGCTTCCATGCGCTCAACCTGAGCATGTTCGAGCTGGCGAGTGATTACAGGGAGCGCGCCATGACGGCCTATTCCGTCCTGCAAGAGCGCGAGTTCGAGCGCGAGCAGAGGGACGGCTACCGCGCCGTCAAGCATCAGGCTTTCGTCGGCACAGGATATTTCGACGCCGTTTCGCAGGTCATCAGCGGCGGCACATCCTCTACGACCGCTCTCAACGGCTCGACCGAGGCCGAGCAGTTCGCGGCAGAGACGAAAGCCACGCTTGCAGAAGTAGCAGTGTCCGGTTAAGTGAACGCGAATAGGAGCAGAGGTCACAAGTCCTCTGCTCCTATTGCTGACTTTGCTGCGGGAATTACTGCGATGCACCTAAGACATCATTGTTGCGGATTGTTTTCCCGGAAGATGGCGCGCTTCGGTTGCCGCGTATCTGTGAGAGCTTCACCCACTCGTCGTCCGAATCTTCGTAGCCGTAGAAATGAACCCTGTATCTTCCTCTTCCGGCATCTATGATGCGGGCTTTATACCAGTCGCCTTCAGAGTAGACTTCGACGCGCGACCCCACTCTTTGATCGGCTCGGCTTGCAGCCCCTGCCAGGATCGTTTGCGGCTCGAACTTTCCGGTTAAGAGGAAGGACGCGGTCTGCTGCTCTGCAAACGACATGTCGCTCTTTATCTCGCGCCCCAGCTCGTTGAATGTAATCTCTCCGTTGCCGTCCGTGTCTATGTAGGCGCGACCGCGCAGGCCAGCCAGCAAGGTTTCAGTGAACGTCCAGTTGCCCGTAGAAAGCTTGTCTGACGTGGCGGAGGTGTAGACGGCATAAGAGATGTTGCTGCGCCGCGCACGCACGGCGTTGGCAAGAGCGCCTGAGTAACAGCAGTCAGCCGTCAGGAAAGCGCTCGATCCTTTGAAGTAACGCTCGATGGTGGCAGGAATCGAATCCACAGCCCAGCCCGGATTGTCTTCATCATTCGCATCGTAGCTGGCGAAATAGGCTCTGCCGCTATCATTCTTGTAGCCGTGCCCGGTGTAGTATAGAAACAGCGTGTCGCCCTCCTGCGTTTTAGATAAGAGCGACCTTAGCTCGCTCTGAATCCTGCGCGTGGTGGCCGCTCTATCCTGCAAGTAGACTATTTGTGAATCGGGCACGCCCTGCTCACGGAAGAACCTGACCAACTCTCTGTCGCGCCTGTTCTCCTGCGGGAACGATTCAAAAGTCTCCTTGTCTTTCCACTGCAATGTCCCTACTACAAAGACCCATGTCCTTTGCGGCTGCCAGTTTCTTTCTTGAGCCTGCGTTGCGGGCGTCGCCACGGTGACCAGCCACAGCAAGGCGAAAAGCAGCTTGATGGGGAGCAATCCCCTGATGCCTTTAGATAATCGTCTCATACCAGATAGGCCCTCGTTCCCTCTATTCGATTGGTCTTTCCAGTTTTCCTTCTATACGAAGGATGCATTAAAGCAGACAATACGGACGCATACGGGCGAAAAGCTTCGCTCTTGGATTAAGCGACGCGAGGGCGTCCTCTTTTTGCAAAGAGATTGCCGTAATCGAGGCTTTGAGCGCAAACTGCTATTGAGGTATATAATCCCGGAGCCTTTTCGAGCGAGGACTTTTCGGCATGGATAATCTGGAGACTCTGCAAGAGTTGTTTCGGCACATGGAGTGGGCTGATGCAAAGGTCTGGACTGCTGCGCTTGCACGGCCAGAGGCGATTGAGGATTCCAATCTAAAGGAGCGCCTTTATCACATACACTTAGTTCAGCGAGCATTCCTGAAGGTCTGGAGAGGTGAGCCTCTTAAGCCGCATGCTTCTACAAGCTTCCCTGACATCGCAAGTCTTTTACGCTGGGGACATGAAAACTACTCTGAATTTAATGAATATACCAGTGGCCTTGCGGCTATGGATTTAGAGAGGCCAATCGTCATGCCGTGGATTGAGATGTTCGAGGCGCGGCTGGGGCGAAAGGCAGAGGCTCCCACGTTTCATGAAACGCTGCTACAGGTAGCTATGCATAGCACATATCATAGAGGGCAGGTGAACACTAGACTGCGCGAACTCGGAAGCGAGCCGCCTCTGACGGATTTCATCGCCTGGGTCTGGAGCGGCAAGCCGCAGCCCGGTTGGCCTGCGCCGGTCTGAAGAAGCCTGCACGAGTCGCAGCCCCGTTGGCGCTTACAAAGATTCCTGATTGATAGAAGACTTTATGCTCATAGTACGGAGGAACGACCATGAATGTTGAGCTTTCCGAGTTGAAGGAAAATATCTCTCAGTTGTCGGATGAAGAGTTGTTGAAGGTGATCGGCGACGGTGCTTCACAGTACCGCAAAGAAGCGCTTGATTATGCCAGAGCAGAAATAGCCAGACGCGGCCTTGAAGCGGACGCAGCGGCAAACAGCATCAGATGCGCCAAATGCGCGGGCATCATGGAGGAAGGCTTCGTACCGGATCGCGGCCATTTTGAGGTTGTTCAGCCTGCGCGTTGGGTCGAGGGAAAGCCCGAAAAGTCTTTCTGGACGGGGACGAAAACAGGAGATAAAAGAGAGGCCAGAATCCACGCCTATCGCTGTGCCTCATGCGGCTACATGGAATTCTATGCTATTGAAGAGACTTCAGAATGACGAACTCTTTCCTGAACTTTCGCACTTCGCCATCAGGGAATTCGACCGTCACCTTATTGTCTTCAACCTCTTTCACACGCCCCGCGCCGTATTGCGGCAGCGACACCTTGTCTCCCTTTGACAATTCCGTTTGCGCGCGTCTTTCTACTGAAGCATGATTGGCTTCCCGCGCGCGAAGCTTCTCGCCTGAAGCGCCCCTTTCTGTTCTTCCGGTCAGCCCCAACTTTTCTTCAAGCGGGTGCAGGCAGTTGTCGCAAGCGCCGCAACGTTCCCTCTCCATCTGCTCGCCAAAATAATCGTGCAGCAATTGCCAGCGGCACGCGGCGCTCTGGCCGTAGAGCATCATGCGCTCAAGCTTTTCCCTATCCTTGGCGCTCTTCTCTTCCGAGCGGCGCGCGAGTTCTTCCAGCTCCTCACGTTTCACATCGCGCCGCCGGAGGCTAAAGCGGCTGCCTCTCAGCTCGCGCGAGAGTCCGAGTTCCTTCAACATAGACAGGATGACGCGCACTTTAGTCTTCGCCACCATGTTCGCCTCTTCCTGTATGCGTTGAAGCGTTGCGGGTTCAACGTCCGCGCCCAAAGATTCCAGCGCATTGTAAACTGCCAGGATGTCGTTGAACTTCGGGTGCTTGCCGCCCAGAAAGAACTGCTGCGTGCGACGGTCGTCGAGTTGAAAGAAGAGAATACAGCGCGCTCGCAAACCATCGCGCCCCGCGCGGCCAGACTCCTGATAATAAGCTTCGAGCGAGCCGGGCATCTGGTAATGAACTACGAAGCGTATGTCGGGCTTGTCTATGCCCATGCCGAAGGCGTTGGTGGCGATGATGGTTTTCAGCTCTCCGGCCATGAAGCGCTCCTGAGTCTCTTTGCGCTCGGACGCGCTCAAGCGCCCGTGATACTTCGCCACAGGAAATTCAAAAGTCTCCAGCCATTCGGTGAGCGCTTCCACAGTCTTGACGGTCGCAGCGTAGATTAACCCCGTGCCTTCAATCTCGCGCAGCAGTCGAAGAAGTGCCGCGCGCTTTTCAGCTTCGTTCGTGACGCGCAGGACTTCATAGCCAAGGTTCTGACGATAGATGCCCGTGTTGATGATGCTGAGGCTCCCTAAATCTAACTGCTTCTCTATATCTTCGGTCACTTCGGGCGTGGCGGTCGCCGTCAGCGCCAGCACAGGAGGCGATTGGAGCGTCTTTATAGCAGCGCCGAGCGAAAGATACGCCGGACGAAAATCGTGCCCCCATTCCGAGATGCAGTGGGCTTCGTCAATGACCACGAAATCAAGACGCTTGTCGCGCAAAGATTTGAGAAATTCCTGATCCGTGAAGCGCTCCGGCGTGGTAAAGATAAACTCGCTCTCGTTATCTTCTATCTGCGACAGGTTCTCTTCGTGCTCGCTGACGGTGAGAGAGCTATTGAGCTGCGCGGCGTCAAGCCCTGCATCTTCCAGCTTGTCCACCTGATCCTTCATCAAAGAGATGAGCGGAGAGATGATGATGGTCGTGCCCGGCAGATGCAGCGCCGGAAGTTGATAACAGAGCGACTTGCCCGCGCCCGTAGGCATAATGGCGAGCGTGTTCCGGCCTTCAAGGACTGAGCGTATAACCTCTGCCTGTCCGGGTCTAAGCTTTTCAAGACCGAACACGTCAGCAAGCGTTCGCTTCATCTTCGTCAATTCCTGCGTGACTTTTGCAATCATCAACCCTCGCGAATTTCTCTCTGCTTTAGCTTCAGTTAATAAAGTTGAATCCCGCCAGAGACGACTGAGCATATCTCCAATCGTCCTCGGCGGGACTCATTGCTTTTCTTTATACCTCATTCCTGATGTTAAAGCACTGGGCTATTGTTATAAAGTCCTCACGTACCAAGTAGCAGTCCAAACAGAGGAGAAAGATAAACCACTAAATGACACGAAGCAGCACGAAAGACAGATTCTTTTCGTGTCCTTTAGTGTGATTTAGTGGTTTCTTCTTCCTCTGCTTTGATTGCAATCCGGTAACGGGACTTGCAAAGGGCGTCCAGGGGATTGCATTGAGGACGCGTTTTCAGTAATTATCAAACTTCCAGCCTTCACTTTATCTTAAAAAGGAAAGAATAGTGGCGCAGGGTATTAACACAGAACAATCTGAAGACAGGGTAGAGCGCAGCGAACAGCTTTTTCGTGTGAGTCTTGAGCAATCGCCGATGAGCACGCAGATTCTTTCGCCCGAAGGCTTGACCATCTGGGTCAATCACGCTTGGGAAAAGCTCTGGGGCGTACGGCTTGAGCAGATAGCAGATTACAACATTCTTGAGGACGATCAGTTAACCGCCAAGGGCGTGATGCCCTTCATACGTAAAGCCTTTGAAGGCACGGCCACGGAGATACCGCCCATCCTCTATGACCCGGAAGAGACGATTCCAAATGTAACGACGAATAAAGAGCCGGGGCGCTGGGTTCGCGGCTTTATCTATCCGGTCAAGGACGAAGCAGGCCGTATACGCGAGATAGTTCTCACGCACGAGGACATAACCGAAAGTAGGCTGATAGAGGAAGAGCTAAGGCACAGCGAAGAGAAGTATAGAAGCCTGCTGGAGAACGCAAACGATATCATCTACTCGCACGACCTAGAGGGTAAATACCTGACCATCAATCGCGCGGGCGAGAAGATTACGGGCTACACGCGCGAAGAGATATTGGGCGGGCTGAACATAGCGCAGGTCGTAGCGCCGGAGCATCTGGCATTAGCCAAAGAGATGACCGCTCGCAAGCTCAGCGATCCTTCGCCGACTGTTTACGAGGTGGACATCATCACGCGCGACCACACGCGTTTGACGCTGGAAGTCAGCACAAGGATTTCTTATAGAAACAATCAGCCCGTAGCCGTAGAGGGTATCGCGCGTGACGTGACGGAGCGCAAACGCGCCGAAGCGGAGCTGCAAAGGTCTAGAAACCAGATAGAGATTATCCTTCAAGGCGTGGCCGAAAGCATCACCGCACAAGATACGGAAGGCAAGCTTATTTATGCCAACGATGCGGCGGCGCGTTCGCTCGGCTTTCAATCCGCAAGGGAGTTGATGGAACATCCCATGCAGGAGTTGATTCAGAGGTTCGAGCTGCTGGATGAGAGCGGGCAGAGTTTCCCGCGTGAGCAGCTTCCCGGTCGTATCGCGCTCAAAGAGGGACGAGCAGCGTCTGCCATTATCTGTTATCGCTCGGTGAAGACCGGAGAAGATCGCTGGTCGTTCATTAAATCAACGCCCGTCTTCGACGAACAGGGGCAGGTTCGTTTCGCCATCAATATCTTTCAGGACATCACGGAGCGGCGGCGCGCCGACGAGGCTCAGAGATTTCTGGCGGAAGCGGGTGCGGTCATTTCTTCTTCGCTCGACTACGAGGCGACGCTGGCGAGCGTTGCGCGCATGGCCGTTCCCACACTCGCAGACTGGTGTACGGTCGATGTGTACGATGAAGACCGCACCTTAAAGCGGCTGGCCGTAACGCACATTGACCCGAAGAAGGTGGAGTGGGCGCACGAGCTTCAGCAGCGCTACCCGCCGGATGTGGACGCGCCAAGGGGCGTGCCGAATGTGCTGCGCACCGGAAAGTCTGAAATCTATCCGGATATAAAAGACGAGATGCTCGTCGCGGCTGCGATCGACGAAGAGCATCTGCGCATCATGCGCGAGATAGGCTTTACCTCCGCCATCATCGTCCCGCTCGTCACGCAGGGAGGAATACTTGGCGCAATCACCTTAATCACGGCGGAATCCGGGCGTCAATACAGGCATGAAGATTTAGTGCTGGCCGAAACCCTTGCTCATCGTGCCGCCATCTCGATTGATAACGCGCGGCTTTATCGCAGGGCGCAGGAAGCCAATCGAATGAAGGACGAGTTTCTGGCGACGCTCTCGCATGAGCTGCGCACGCCCCTGACGGCCATCCTAGGCTGGTCAAGTATGCTGCACGCAGGCCAGCTAGACGAGGAAGCACGCGGTCGCGCGCTCGAAGCTATAGAGCGCAATGCGAAATCGCAGCGCCAGATTATAGAAGACCTGCTGGACGTTTCGCGCATCATCACGGGCAAGCTCAGGCTCGATGTCAGAGAGGTAGAGCCTGTGGCTTTGATTGATTCGGCCATCGAAGCGGTCCGACCGGCAGCCGAAGCCAAAGGCGTGCGCATTCAAAAAGTGCTGGACACAGGCATAGGCAAGTTGACGGGCGACCACTCGCGATTGCAGCAGGTCTTCTGGAATCTGATTTCAAATGCCGTCAAGTTTACGCCGAAGGGCGGGCGCGTACAGATAATGCTTGAGCGCGTTGACTCGCATTTGGAAATCGCAGTCAGCGACACGGGTCAAGGCATCAGCGCCGATTTTCTCCCTTACGTCTTTGACCGTTTCCGTCAGGCCGACAGCTCGCCAACCAGAAAACATGGCGGACTCGGCCTCGGACTCGCCATCGCGCGCCATCTGGTAGAGCTTCACGGCGGAACAGTCAGGGCGGAAAGCGCGGGCGCAGGGGAGGGCGCGACCTTTACAGTCACGCTCCCGCTCATGGCCGAATATCCTCAGGCCGCAACAGAAGAGTTTGAAAATAGATTCAGAAGCAATAATCAAGTGCCGCTCGACTGCCCTGAAAAACTTGACGGCCTGAAGATTCTGGCGGTGGATGATGAGGCCGACACGCGCGAGCTGCTCAGGGTTGCGCTCATGAAGTGCGGGTCTGAAGTCACAGTCGCAGGCTCTGTACGCGAGGCGCTTGTGCTATTTAATCAATCTATCCCCGACGTGCTCATCAGCGACATAGGTATGCCTGAAGAAGACGGCTACGAATTGATTAGAAGGATACGAGAGCTGCCCGTAAGCTCAGGCGGCGACGTACCGGCTGTAGCCTTAACCGCCTATGCACGCGCCGAAGACCGCCTGAGCGTTCTGCGCTCCGGCTACCAGATGCATGTAGCGAAACCCGTCGAGTTGGCAGAACTCATAGCCGTCGTCGCCAGCCTCGCCGGACGACACAGGCGTTCATCAAAAGGTTAACGGGTTATTCTGCTCGTAAGTTAAGCGCGGCTTTTAGCCCCGTAGGGGCGATATGTCTATAGCCCAGGGCGTAAGCCCTGGGAATAACCACCAGAAAAATGTTTAAGCCCCGTAGGGGCGACATGATTATATGCCGCCCCTACGGGGCTTAGACCAATTGAAACAACTCGTGACCCAGGGCTTACGCCCTGGGCTATAAATATGCCGCCCCTACGGGGCTACACAACTTCATCCAGTGCCGCTCCCAAACGCTCAAGCCCTTCGGTCAGGATAGCCGTGTCGCATCCGATGCCGATTCTGAAATGCTGCGGCAGCTCGAAGAATCTGCCCGGAACGACCGAGGTCTCGTATTTCTCCATGAGCAGCGCGCACAACTCGTCGGCGCTTTCCATGTGCTTCAAACGCGGGAAAGAGACCGTTCCGTACTCGTGCGCTGTACATTCCAGATCATCGCGGGAGCTTAAGAATTCATTCAGCACGCGCCCGTTTGCTTCAAGCAGTCGGCGCGCATGCCCTGCAATCTCTTCCATGTTCGCAAGCGCAATCAGGCTCAGCCTTTCAGCCGCATGAGCCGGGATGACGCCGAACAGGTCGTTGAGTTGCCACAGCCTCTCGGCCATCGAGGCTTCGGCCAGAATCCACCCGCAGCGCAGGCCGCTCAAGCCATAGACCTTCGTCAAACTGTTGGTCGTAATAAACTCCTCGCCCAGATGAAAGGCCGAACGCGGCGCATGCTCAAACAATGCATCAAGATAAACTTCGTCAACGAGTACGCGCGCACTCACACGCCGCGCTAATACGCCCAATTGCTTGAGCGTGTCATCGTCTGTGAATGTGCTCGTAGGGTTGTGCAGGTTTGTCAGAACAATGAGCCGCGTGCGCGAAGAGACTCGTCTTTGAACCTCTTCAAGGTTTATACGAAAGCCATTCTCAGGCGTGCGCGTGAATCTTTTAATCTCTGCGCCCAGATATTGTGCGACGTTGATAAGAAGCTCGTAGGTCGGATGCTCAATCAGGACTTCATCTCCGGGTTTAAGCAGGCTTGCCATCGCCAGATGATTAGCCATTGAAGTTCCGGTCGCGGCAACAACGCAGCGTTGCGGCACACCTGCTTTCGCGGCGAGCGCCGCTTGAAGCGGCTCGTATCCGTAATAGCTCGCCCCGCTCAGCTCAAGCTCTTCCAGTTTCACAGGGAGGTGATTGAGCGGATAGTTCATAAGGCCGCTCGACGCTAGATTGAAGCGCGCCTGCGACTTGAGCTTAGCCCATTGCATGTACCTGGAACTCATCGGACGTGTTTCACCCTAATGGAATCGCGCGCGTTTTCGACGCCAGAGAAAGTAGACCGGAATCCCGGCTGCGACAATCAACAGCCCTATGCTGCTGTTCTCAGGATACTTGTAGACAGTGCCTGCCACTATCAACGCGCACGCCAGTACGAACAGCGCCGTCGTGACAGGATGGCCGGGCACGCGAAAGCGACTCTGCGTTGATTCTCCTGCCGGATTGCTCGTAGATGCATGTGCTACGGCGCTGCCTTCCGCCTGCGTCGTCTCTCTTTCAAAAGCGCGGGCGCGCAACGCTCTGCGGCGGAAGATGAAGAGCGCACCGCCGGTTAATCCGAACCAGATGAAATCCACGGAGACTACGTAGTTGAGTATCTGTTCATACCTGCCCGAAACTGCAATCGCAATGGCGAGCGCTCCCTGAAGCGCAATCGCCACGACGGGCACGCGCGTCTTCGGGTTGAGCCACGCCACGCTCTTGAAAAACAACCCGTCTTCGGCCATAGCGAAATAGACTCGCGGCGCGGTCAACATCCCCTGGCTCAGGAAACCCATCGTAGAGAGACTGATGCCGACGGCTATCAACATTGCTCCACGCTCTCCGAATACTAATCGCATCACGGCGGATGCGGGCGTTTTCGTCCCGGCCAATCCATCAGCCCCAAGCACGTAGAGGCACACGAAATTGACCATCGTGTAGAGCAGCACGACGCCCATGACGCCGAAGATAAGCCCGCGCGCCAGATGCCTGCGCGGATCAATCATCTCGCCCGACACGAAGCTGGCCGTCTGCCACCCGCCGTAGGCAAACATCACTGGCGTCATCGCCGCTCCCATCGCCGTCAGTAGTCCCAGAGAAGGGGGGCGGTCAAGCATTGCCCCCGTGAGCGTGCGCGGCTCCCGCACGAGCAGCAGCCCGCACACAACGAGCGCCACGATGGCTAAAATCTTCAGCACCATTAGTCCATTCTGCACGCTCGTCCCGGCGCGAACGCCCAGACAGTTGATGACAGTCAGCAACAGCAGCGCAAGCGCCGCCACGCCCCAATCCGTCAAGGGCGCGTGGGTCAGCTCAAGAAAGTAGCGTGAGAAGGTGACGGCCACAGCAGCCATCCCGCCCGTCTGTGTCACGAGCAGCAAAGCCCAGCCGTAGATAAAGGCAATCGAGGGATGATAAGCCTCGCGCAGGTATGCGTACTGGCCGCCGACATCAGGGTAACGGTCTGCGAGTTCGGCGTAGATGAATGCGCCGGAGAGCGCAATGACTCCCCCCAGCAGCCATGCGCCCAGTATCAGAAAGGGCGTATGAACCTCGCGCGCGACGACCGAAGGGTTTATGAAAATGCCCGCGCCGACGATACCGCCCATCACGATCATCGTCGCATCGAACAATCCCAACCGTCGCGCAAGCTTCGGGGGGACTGTAATGCCCTCCCGGCTTGCCTGAATGTTTTCACCTGAATTCATCAGCCACTGTCCCGTAGGGACATTTGAAAATAGCCCGGCACTTCAGTGCTGGGTAAACCAGCGAGAGATGAAAGGTGAGTCCCGTAGGGACGACTGAAAACGCTTTCTCGGTTTATTCAGTCGTCCCTACAGGACTCAAACATTTTTCTTCATAACTTATTCCCAGCGATAAATCGCTGGGCTATTTTCAATTGTCCCTACGGGACATTTCAAAAATTTCCTTTTAATGAGAGAGCTTTTATCAAAGTCCCATAGACTCGCGCACGTACTTCGGCGCGGGCGTTCCGAAAGAAAGCATGAGGTCGTGCAGCCGCTTGTAATCAAGCTCTACGCCCTTCATCTTTGCCTCGTATGCGCGGCGGATGTCGTTGACTTCAAGGACGCCCACGTAATAGGTCGAGAGCTGCGTGGACGTAAGACGTGCGCGCGTCCACTTGCCAGCCGCTTCGCCCTCTTCCTGAAAGCCCTCGTTCATCATCAGGTCAAGCGCTTCTTTTTCCGTCATGCCTGCGGTGTGAATCTTCTGGTCAATGATAGCGTTGATGATGGTGCGCAGTTTCATCTTCAACTGCTGCATCCTGACTTCCGCGCCGCCGTAGCCAGCTTCGGCCATCAACTGTTCCGCATAGACAGCCCAGCCTTCCGCGAAAGTACCGCTGCGAAAGATGGCGCGAATCAGCGTCGGCGCTTTGAATTTGTTCGAGTGCGCCAGTTGCAGGTAATGCCCCGGCATGGCCTCGTGTATGGTCAGGTCGTGAATCATGTAGTTGTTATATTCACGAAAGAAGGATTCCACGCGCGCAGCCGTCCAGTCCTTCGGCGTCGGCGAGATTGCGTAAAGGGTTTCGCCCTTCGGCTCAAGCGGCGGAGCGGAACGACAGTATGCGACTGCCACCCCACGGTCGAACTCCGGCATGACGATTATCTTCACAGGTTCATCCGGCACCGTCACCAGATTGTGCGAGCGCACAAACTCTGTAGTCTCTTTCAAATCCTGATCGGCAAGCCCGACGATTGTCTCATTCGTCGGGCGCGTTTCGGCCAACCTTGAGAGCACAGTCTTGATGACCAGCTTTTTGTCGGAAAGCTTTGAAGCCGCCTTTTCTTCCGGGAAATATTTTTTGTAGAGCGGCAGCGCCACTTCGTACATGGCGCTTTGCGTGCTCTTCAAATCAGCAAGCCCGCGCCTCAGAATCTCTTCCTTCGTCAGATCGGATTCGAGCGCGAAGGCCAGCTTCTTTCTGTACTTCTCATCGCCCAGACGAAAATCTCCGGTGGAGCGAGGCAGCAAATCCTTCTCCAGCCAGCGGCCATAATCTTCCAGCGCAGCAAGAGCCGCGCTTTGCGCCGCTTCCAGCTCCGGCTTCACTTCCGGCGCTTGCTCTGCAACAGCGCGCAGTTCGTTGCGTATGAGATTGATCGTGCCCTTGTTCTGCGAGATGGCCGTTTCGGTATGAATGCGCGGCGGGTTCTTCAGATTCGCTTTCGCCGCCTGTACAACAGCCGGGACGGCCTTGAGACGCGCTGTCGCATTTGTGAGACGCGTCTTGAGCGGCGCGAAATCCCGCGCCAGCAATTCATAAATAGCATTGCCGATGTTATAGCGCAGCGGGTTCCATTCATACTCCCTGAGCACATCTATCTGGAAGAGGTTGTATTCGAGGCGTGAGCGCATGATTCTGTAATCAATGCTGTTCGTGCGGCTCAAACTTTTCGCAGGGATAGCGCCGAGTTCCTTCAGATACTCCTGATTAAAGGAGCGGGCGCGCGTGACGCCTTCGAGACTGTAATCGTTGAGGCGATGGTCATAGCGATGATCGCCTAGCTGCGTGGCGCGCTCCGGTTCCATCTCAAGCAGCTTTTCTATATACCTTCCGGCCAGCGCCTCGAACTTTTGATCCGCCGTCTGATTCATTGCACCTGACAAGAGTTGGGTCATAGGAGAAACCATAGAAAAAGCTACAATAAAAAGCAGCGCTTTGCGCATCGTCATCAAAGTCCTCTCATGGTATTGAATTATTCGCAAAGATAACGTTTGAGCTAAAAACGCGCAAACGTTCTTAGCTCCGTAGGAGCCGGATGTTTATAGTCTCTAAACCAAGACAAGATCAAAGCTCCGTCAGGAGCTTAATGTTAATTGACCGGAGAACATGAAGCTCCTAACGGAGCTTTAGCCTGTGGTGTAATGCAGCGAGCTATAAACATCCGGCTCCTACGGAGCTTTCGTTGTCCTGTGTTGCAAGCTCCCGCGCATCAGGAAGCGCCAGCCTCTTCTGGGTTGAGGGGCTGCACTTGAGCCTCTGCGCGCTCGGCCTCCGGCGTGGTCAGTACCTTTGTAGAGAAGTGACGAGCCGCTCGTGTAACTTCGTGGCCGAGGGCGTGCAACTGCTCCGTGACTTTCGCATCTTGCAGATGACCTTCCTTATCGAACACACGCCATGCCTGCGGAATCGGTATGACCAGAGGCACAGCCCATCCACGAAGAGCACGCACCACAAACTCCATAGTATTGACGGCCTGAAGCCCTTGCGTGCCCCCGGCAGTGCTGATGAGTCCGACGACCTTATCCGTAAGATACGCAGGCTCGCGGTTGCCTAAGAGCTGCAACCAGTCCAGCGCGTTCTTGAAAGAGCCGCTGATTGTTCCATGATAAAGAGGACTGCTCCACAGCAGCCCTTCGCTCTCGTGAACCGTCCGGCACAGATGCTCTACGGATTCCGGCGCGTCGCCAAAGTCCGGCGCATACATGGGCAGATTCAGCTCGCGTATGTCCAGCAGCTCGCATTCCGCGCCCGCGTCACGCGCGCCTTCGAGCGCAACCTTCAACGCCGCCAGGCTGTTCGATTGAGCAGCAAGGCTCCCGCCAAGTCCAACCACCTTTATTTCTTTAGCCATAGAAGCTCCGTCTAAAACATGTCAGTACCGCCTGCTTAAGCCGGGCGGGTATTAGCTACACTTGAGACCCGCCCGCTACCGCAGGCGGTACTGACCGAATTCTCTGCGCCCCCTCTGCGTTCTCTGCGGCGGTAAAGCTTAACTTTCATCACATTCTATTTTGTCTAAACCACTACACGTTCTTCCCACCCCGTTACTCTAAACGCCTATTGCCTCGGAGGCACAGCGGGCGGCAGAGGCGTCGGAGATGGCTGCGGTGTGGGCGAAGGCAGCGCAGGCATCTCCCCGCTCCCCATTCTGGGCAGCAGGCCATCACGTATCGCCAGTTGATAAACCGCCGCGGCGATGATGATGGCAGACCTCCTCACCTCATCTTCTATGACGCGCTCGTATGTATCCAGATTGGTGTGCCAGGTGGTAGTGAAATATTCAATCGGGTCTTGAAGCACGCCTATGCCGGGCAAGCCCGCCTGATTGAATGAAGTGTGATCTGAGCCGCCAAGCCCGCGGCTGCGTGTATTCCCTACGCCGACGATGCCCAGATATGCGAATGGCCCCACCGCTTCGCGCAAAGGCGTTGCGGCATCCGCAGGCCCGAAGATAGTCATGCCCCGCGCGCGTCCGGTGCCTGAGTCAATATTGAAGTAGCCGCCGAACTTGAAATACTCCGGCTTGGGATTCTCGAACGAGCCGAAGTGTTCTTTGACATAAGCCTGCGAGCCGAGCAAGCCCTGCTCTTCGCCAGACCAGAGCGCGACGCGAATCGTTCGGCGCGGGCGCACGCCTATGGATTTCAAGATTCGCGCCGCCTCCATCATCACCGCGCAGCCTATAGCATTGTCGGTCGCTCCCGTCGCCGCGTGCCATGAATCCAGATGCCCGCCCAGCATGATGACCTCGTCTCGCTTGTCCGTGCCGGGGACTTCCGCAATCACGTTGTAGGAGGTAGAGCCTTCCGGGTAGCTGCGGTTCTGTATATTGAATTCGAGCGTGACCGCCTGCCCGTCCGCCAGAAGTCTGGAGATACGGCCATAGTCTTCATTACGCAAGATAACCGTCGGCACTACTTTGCCTATGTCGAAGGTGCGGTTATTGAAGGCGCGTATCTGGCCGCCTTCGCGCCCGGCATCGTTGATGCGCACCAGTGCGCGATTATCAAGCAGGAACTTATCCACCTGCTCATTTACCTGCTGGTTGTTCAACTGCTGTGTCGGCGTCGGCGTGGGAGTCGGGGTCGGCGTCAGCGTCGGTTTGGCGTTCGGGTCGAAACGCGTGCGCAGGTCTTCGTCGTTCAAACGCTTCGACGGCAGAGTGAAGTTAACGGGCACGACCGTTGTCTTGCCGACCATGACAATCTTGCCCGCGACCTTTTCTTTGATACTTTCAAAATAGGCAGCGAGTTGTTCCTGCGTGGGCTTTTCGGGTGGAGCCATTTGATAAGCCTGTGACACGACCGTTCCGTTTGTGCCGGGCGTCCAGGCCAGGACTTCAAAGACCAGATTGTCTTTGACGGGCGAGACGATGAAGCCCGATGCACGCTCGTTCAGCCAGCCCGGATGGCCGAACTCCCACGGCTCCAGATGAGCGTTCTCGAATCCCCACGTCTGCATCTGCTTGACAGCCCATTCGCCCGCCGCCTTCAGATTGGGCGAGCCTGTCAGGCGCGGCCCGTAAACGTCCGAGAAGACGTGGAGCGTCTTCATTATCTGCGAGTTCTCCGTCTCTTCTTTAAGAATCTTCGCGTATATGTCTGAACTGGCACGCTCCTGCGTGTGACTGTTAAGCGGGTGCAGAAGGAAAACAGAAAGCAGTACGAGCGCAGTTGTCTTTACAAGGACTCTTCTTTTCATTGGCCTCTATCGAAAGATGATCTACAGAGTTGGGTTTTAGCACTAGCGTATAAAATCATTCAACTACAATTCTGCGAATATGAGAAGCGGCGGAAGCTATATTCGCCGGAATCCTCTCATAAATCCACCCGCCAATCGCTTCCAAAAAAAAGCGCTTGACCCTGGAATCGGTTCCAGGCTTTATACTGCCTCCATGCAAAAGAGAGCTTCCGCAGATGAGCATTTCGGCAGCGGCGAGTTGGCGCGCCGTGCAGGAGTGAGCACGGACACCTTGCGCCACTATGAGCGAAAAGGAGTACTCGCCGCGCCTCTACGTTTAAGCAACGGCTATCGCAAGTATCCAAGGGAGACTCTGGAGCGTGTGCGACTCGTGCGGCGTGCGCTCGCGGTCGGGTTTACGTTGGACGAGCTGGCTTCAATCTTGCGGGAACGCGACAGAGGCAGCGCGCCGTGCAAAGAGGTGCGCTCGCTCGCCGCCACCAAGCTCGCCGATGTGGAAAGACGCCTCGAAGAGTTGCTCGCTCTACGCGACGAGCTGCGACGTATGCTGCGCAACTGGGACAAAAAACTGGCCGGTGCAGCCCCCGGCACGCAGGCTCGGCTGCTTGAAGCTCTCAACGAAACCGACACTACGGACAACGGACAACAAAGGCGCGCGGCTGTAAGCTGGCGCGAAAGGAAATCGAAAAGGAGTTGATATTATGAAAATACGCAATGGCCTGAGCTTAATCTTATTCCTCTCGTTGACCATCTACGCAATCGGTTTCGTTGCTGATGCGTCGCAGCAAAAGCAACAATCCAAGCCTAAAGCTACGGAGAAGCCCTGTGATGGTCAGGATATGAGTCAGATGAATAAGCGCGGCGATGAGCAGATGGGGTTCTCGCAGGATAAAGCCACACACCACTTTTTCCTTGCGACCGACGGAGGCTCAATCGAAGTTCAGGCAAACGATGCAAAAGACACGGCGACGCGTGACAAAATCAGAATGCACCTGGGGCACATAGCCAAAATGTTTGCCGAAGGTAACTTCAATGCGCCGATGCTGATTCACGATCAGACGCCTCCGGGCGTGCCTGTGATGAAGCTTCTGAAGGCCGAGATCAAGTATACGTTCGAGGAGACGGATAGAGGCGGGCGCGTACGCATCAGCTCCAACAACCCGGAGGCGGTCGCAGCTATTTACGAATTTTTACGCTTTCAGATTAAGGAGCATCAGACCGGAGACCCTCTGGAGGTGCGTATAAAGTCTTGATGGCGCTAAGCGCAGAAGGCCGGGACTCATCGCGTACCGCCACGAGATTAGCCTGCGGCCTTCTCTTTCAGAGGCGTTGAACTTCAAAAGATAGAATTGAGATGGTTCGTTCCGCCCGCTCTGCTTCTCTGCTTACGTCTTCACTGGCAGGCAGGGATTTCAGGTTCTTGAGCAATGCGACTAATGCAGCATTGTAATCCTGGCCTGCTTCGCGTGCGGTAACAGTAATCCCGGAGACCGCTCCGGCTGAAGCGTCACTATTCAATGCAGCGAAGTATTGCGCCATCGCTCCATGAAAGAGGGAGGCACAGCGATATACCTCGTGCCGAAGCTTGATTAACTCGTCCGTCATTACTACTCGCTGTTGGATGGGTGCAGCGCCCATTAACTAAACACCTTCGGTCACCTTGCGAAAGTGATAGCCCATCGCCGCCAGTGTGACTGCATGATTGAAATTCGGGCGATGGGATGCGAACGCGCGTCTCAGGTAGCGCCAGAACTCTCTGCGCGCAGGGTCTAGCACTCCGAGCGTGAGCGTGACGCGCAGGAATGCCGCCACATCGCTGATGAAACCTGCGCGACGAGGCTCAGGCTTATCACGCCGCATATGCGACAGGCAATCGAGCGCTCGACGGTAATATTCCGTAGGGCTGTAGATAGTGCGCAGGATGTTTTTATAGCCTTCTATGAGTCGCGCCGTGTCCATGCGGGGAATGAAATTCAGAGAGCCGTCCGTATTATTTCCGCTGCTCTCTTCGAGGAGTCTTCCCTCGCGCTCAAGTCTTCGCCAGAGCTGCGTATCCGGAAGCGCCGTGAGAAGGCCGACCATCGCAAGCGGAATGGCGCTCTCCTGTATGAATCTGATTTGACGCTCGAAGATGTCTTCAGGGTCATTGTCGAAGCCGACGATGAAACCCGCCATCACTTCCATGCCGTACCCTTGAATCTTCCTGACGGACTCAAGCAGGTCGCGCCGAGTGTTCTGTCCCTTCTGCGCTTCTTTCAAGCTCTCTTCGACCGGCGTTTCGATGCCTAAGAATACGCGGCGGAAGTTTGCCTGCTTCATCATTTCAAGTAGAGCGTCATCTTCCGCCAGATTGACGCTCGCCTCCGTGAGGAACGAGAACGGAAACTCATTGCGCTCCGACCATTCGACCAAAGCGGGCAATAGTTTCTTGACGTTGCGCTTGTTGCCTATGAAGTTGTCGTCAACGATGAAGACCAGTCCGCGCCAGCCAAGCGCACGCAGGGCGTCCAATTCAGAGATCATCTGCTCGTTGGTTTTAGTGCGCGGAACGCGACCGTAAATCTCTATGATGTCGCAGAACTCGCACTGGAACGGGCAGCCGCGCGAATACTGTATGCTCATTGCGCTGTACTGCTTGAGATCGGCCAAACGGAAATGCGGAACGGGCGTTTCTGTGAGAGCAGGCTTTTCTGACGCCTGATAGGTATGACGCGCAACACCATTCTCCAGGTCGCGCAGGAATTCTGGCAGCGTAGTCTCAGCTTCGCCTATGAAGATGTGATCCGCTTCGGGCAGGTGTTCCGCACTGGTCGAAACATAAGGGCCGCCGACGACCACTCGCTTGCCGCGCTCTTTGCACAGGTTGACGACCCGTTCAAGCGACTCCCGCTGTATAATCATCGCGCTCGTGAACACCACGTCTGCCCACTCTATGTCTGAATCACGGAGCATCGTTACGTTCATGTCTACCAGACGCCGCTCCCAACTTTCGGGCAGCATCGCCGAGACGGTCAGCAGACCCAGAGGCGGGAAGGCCGAACGCTTCCCCTCAAAGGTTAGAGCGTGCCGGAAACTCCAGTATGTGTCCGGGAATTCTGGATAAACGAACAGCGCCTTCATGAGATATTCCTTCCTGGTTCTTCATCCCTCGCGAACAACTTCGGCCTTCTCTTTATTAATCACAGGAAGTGCGCCGTTGCCATTTGATTCCGCTTTCTTCTTACGCGACACGCGATATTTTCCTATGGCCTCGCGCGTGAGCTTCAAAATAGGTCTTCTATTCTGAGCGATTACTTTAATCCAGGCGCGCCTGGTCATCTGCGGAAAGTAGATGCCGCGAAAGAAGAGGCGCATGACCAGGTGTATCAAGCGATAGTTAATCGGCTGATCCTTGATGGAATCAAGCGCCTTCTCGATTCTTTCAGGGCTGTATGAATCAGCCCATGCCTGCTCAAGCTCTACATGTGCCTGCTCTATGGTCATCTTCAAAGGCGTGTGCGCCATCTGATACGGAGCGAAGTCGAGCCAGTGTTTGGGACGCGTCAGCCTTCCGGCAGTCTGTAGGCGCGTGTAGAGCGGTGTAGAGGGGAAAGGCGTGAGCTGCCCGAAGACGGGCAAGCCCGGCGGCCAGCTTTCTATCTGCTCAAGTGTGCGCGCGGCCATGCCCGGCGTATCGTTGTCCAGGCCGACTATGAAAGACGTAATCGCATAGATGTTTCGCTTCGCCAGACGATTGAGGACGGCTGCATATTCGGCGGGCTTGTTGAAGCTCTTGTTCACATCGGCCAGATTGGCTGCGTCGATTGACTCCATGCCTATAAAAATCCACTGACCGTGCGAGGCTGCGATCAAGTCCACGAGTTCTTCATCGCGCAGTAGGTTGGCGCTGATCTGTGCTATCCAGGGAAGCTGCGCGCCAGCGGCGATGATGTCTCTCAGGAGCGATTTGGTGCGCTTGATGTTGATGGCGAAATTATCGTCTATGAAAAAGATTATCACCTGATCTCGATTCAGGCGGGCATGCTGCTTGAGGCGCAATAGCTCGTTGACGACGCTCTCGTTCGAGCGAAAGCGAATCGAATCGCCGAAGAAGCCCGTGACCGTGCAGAACTCGCAGCCGTATGGACATCCCCGCCCCGATTCAATCGGAATCACGCGAACCGCCCCCCAGCCCGACCCGTATCGCTTCAAGAGCGGCTGGACGAACTTGGGAACCATGTTGAACTGCTCCAGATCGTAGGTCTCCCAGGGAATATCAGGATAAGGTTGCAGGCTGGGCTTACGCTCCTTGCCCGTTTCGTCAACCGGCTCATAAATCTCTTTGAGCTTACCCTGCGCGGCATCCTCAACTATCTTCGGCCAGGTTTCATCGGCTTCGCCGAGCGCAACAGCATCGGCATGGCGGGGGCCTCCGTCTTTGCCCAGAGCTTCATCCGGCACTTCCGTCACATGCGGCCCGCCCATGACTACGGGGATACCTATGGCGCGGACGGCATCTGCCATGCGGTAAGCGCGAGCAATCATTCTGGTCATCGCGCCGATGCCTACAAGCCCGATCTTCTCTCGCTGGACGAACTGCACAAGCTCCGCTTCATTCATGGGGCGTGCATTGCCGTCAATCAGCAGCACTTCATGGCCTGGAGGCGTGATCGCTTTGAGCAAAAACATCCACAGGTGCGGCATGAAGTTGCGTGTCACGCCGTTATCGGGATTATAAAGTAGGATTTTCATAGACCTCTTCTGCTGTTTTGATATTTATGGGAATTTTGATAACCGTTTGTACGCTCGTCTGCCGGAACAAACAACAGATGGCATAAGGAGGGAGTTGGGGGGAACTCAACCCAGATGCCGAGTGATGAATAGTTCGCAGGGAGTATATCATTTATGCGCGTTGGCGTACATATGAACCGTGTACTTTCGAGTGAAAATATCAGGCTCGCTTCTACTCCTCGACCTAACCCCACGCTTTCAAAGCCCCTTGATACAGGGAAATAGCATAAAATTCAATAGACCGTATACCGTGGAAGGCGTCTACACTTTAACCGCTTCATAGCACTCGCAGGAAAAGCTTTCCAGCCCGCCCCTTTTTAAGATACTGATGTGTCCTCTGGAATAGCGAATCACGCCTTCTGATTGCAGGCTGGTGGCAGCGCCGCTCACACCTGCGCGGCGCGACCCCAGCATGTCGGCAATGTATTCCTGCGTGAGTTGTAACTCGTCTGAGTCCATGCGGTCGTGGCACATCAGGAGCCAGCGCGAGAGCCGCTCCTTTACAGTATGAAGCCGGTTGCAGGCGGCAGTTTGCGCGACCTGCTTCATCAGGACGCGTGTATATAGTAGCAGTGCGGTCAGAAGCGGGCTGTGCCCCTCCTTCAATACTTTTTTAAGCGCACTGGATCGCATACGCATCGCACTGCCTGCTATCTGCACTACGGCCTCTTCAAACGATATATCATCTCCGAGCAGAACGGGAATGCCCGACATTCCATCTCTACCGATAAGACCGACCTCAATAGTCGTCCCGTCTTTCATGTGCGTGATAAGAGAGACCACGCCGTCGCCTGGAAAATAAACATATTCGATGACCTCCCCGGATTTATAAAGAATCTGGCCTAGCGGAAGGTCTACGAATTCAAGGTCTGGGAGCAGGCGCTCGTATTCATCTTTAGGGATAGCGGCGAGAATCTGGTTTTTGATAGCTGGTTGTTTCTTAGACACCAGGTTGTCTCCTTTGCTTTGCTCGTGCATGAACCAGAGCAGACGGCATAAGGAACGGCACTTCCCCTCCCGATGTCGAAAGATTAATTCTTTCAGTAAGCTGATTCCGACAATCTTATTCCATGTAGTGCTGTATCAAACTTGTCTGCAACTCAACCGGCACAGCCTTCCAGCGCGCCAGGCAGAGCGCATGGAGCGCGAAGTCTTCCGGGCGTAGACGAGAGCAACACCACTGCCCGAGTCCATCTTTATACTGCCAGCGATAATAAGGCCCGCCCTCGCGGCGGCTGTAGAACACTCCAACCCCGCTATGATTCTCCGCCGCCACCGGATTGATATAAACTCGCAGACCTTGCATCTTAACTATTGCTGATTCTTCAAAATGCCGACCACCAGCGCAGCTTCCCCGATTGAAGGGTGCGCACACGCGCGCGTAGAGTTCGGAGCGGATTTCTATCTCTTAATCTGGAACGAGTAGAAGCGAGGATTTATCAGTAGCCAACAGATGTGCCGGTGCGCCCTGTATCGCTTAAATCACCAATGCGCCAGTAGGTCGGCTCTCCTCTGTAATGTATCTGTCCTGAAGCACGTAGCTCATAAATGGCCGACACGTACGGGTACAGTTGCCAGTCATGTGCAGTATAAAGAAGATAAGCGCCGCGTGCGTCTGCGACGGCGATCACTTCGCTCTCGTCCGGTAACGCATATACGCCGCCTTCTCTTAATTGCTGCATGATGTTCCTTTACAGCTCCTTCATGACCCGACTACTTTGACGCTCGGGTTAAAGCTTTTCCGGCGACGAAAGAACTGAGAAAGAAAGAGTCTCCATCGTCTACGTTTTGTCATCAAGCGCTCGCAGGTTCTACAGAAATCAAATCCTACGGGAACATCTTTGTAGAAGCGTGTCATCGGTTCCCCGTTCGGATATACCCCGCCACGATAAGGAACGTTCCCGACATACGCGCCGCACAGGCTGTTGAGTGCGAGACCTTTCACTTTGCCGTGCGTGCTGCTGTGATAAGTAAACCGTGTCTCCTTCGTCGCGTGATATTCGGTGCTCGAAGGAAACACCACGAACCCCTTAACTTCTTTCATCCCTGCCTCACTTTTAACTCAACGCAATTCTCAACCCCCTCGGCTCTGGTTTCGTCCCTGTAATGCCTGACCAGTTCATTGAGCAAAGGAGCGCCGTCAAAATGCGGCCCGGCGTGCTGAGCCAGCATAATGCTCACCAGCCGTTCGTAAGTGAGTAGCGTATTGCCCGTATAACAACTATCCGCCATCTGACCCGGCTCTCCCCAGGCGTTGCAAAGTCGCCAGTACACAGCCCGCACCAGCGTAGCCTCGCCGCTTAAGCCGCTGCACCTGCTCAGGATTGCGTCACGATCACGCCAGACCCCGTCACAAATTCGCTTGAATCTCTCCGATTTGTTTGCACCCGTCATAAAATCTCTGTGGCTTTCGCCCCCACCGGCCATCAACCGTCTCTCAATCCTTGTCCGGGGTCGTAAAAGCTACCAGTCCCTGTTTGACCTCTTCCAGAGCGATGCTCGTATTTCTACGCTTCAGCGGGTCGGCATCGATTCGCGGGAGTGAGCCGTTCAGAAGTTGCTTGCTTCTTAAAGCCGCCACAACGATGAGTCGAAACTTTGAATCTATTCCAGGCCATTCGTCATCATTGATGGCCTTATAGCCGTTACTTACAGGTTTATCTATTACAGACATAAGTTGCTTCGACTCCTCTATTCTTGTTTGTGCTCGGAACCATTCGAGCCGTTCCCGGACGATTATCTCGCGCGGTTTAAGGAAACGCGTGCTGTGCCGTTTCCGTTACGCCTGACTGAACATGCGTACCCATCCTGTGCCCGCGCAACTCAAGCAGGGGCTGGCTACATTTCGACGGCCTGAGCCTTTACATTGCTGGCATTGTCCGGCTGGCTGCATGACTGAGACATGCCCCTTGCCGCCACACACCAGACACGAGACGACATAGCCCATAGAGACGGCAGACATTCCAGTCCCGGTACACCAGGCACACGTCTCCCGCGAGTAACTTCTTTCAGGTTGGCTCATCTTTCACGGCCTTCAGGGAAGCGTAGTGAGATAGAAGGGTCAACGGATATGGTTCGGGCTACGCGGTATGAAAAGGGCTGATTAGACAGAGGGGATTGAAAACCTTTTATGTATAAATTTTTAGATACTACTGGTGCGGGCATCAGGATTCTCCTCAAAGTGGTCGCGTGTTTTGAACACAACAGACGGCACAAGGAGAAGGCCAGCGAGCCTGAAATCCCGATGTCGAGAGTGTATTGTCTAAAGAACAACTCGAAACTAACCGGAGCATTATAGCATACATTGCATATTCCCCTATTGCTTGACGAAGGGGGCGAGCGCGAGAATGATGCCCCGCAACAAATAGTCTTTCGCCTGCTGCTCCGGCGGCAACTGCTCAAAGGGAACGAGCCAGGGATGCGTCTTAGCGTTTGCGTCCTTTGTCTCGCCATATCGCCAGCCGTCTTCGAGTTTTTCGCGCATCCAGTTTTCATGACTCGCGCTCGCATCCGCCTCTGGATTGTCCAGATGGAAGCGTACAGTGTTGACGGAGCTGGCGTGTTGCCACTCAGGGGCTTCGTCCCAGGAGGTTTGCGAGTGGTCGCCGATGCTGTCGCAAAGCGCGCGGTTCGATTCGTGGCAAATCCTTGCGATTTGTTCGATGTTCATATAATTCCTTTCGTAATAAGAAGCTGCCTGCCATAGGTGCTTATATGTAGCCCTGGCATTGTGGGCTTTGGCAGCGGCAGCGGAGCGCGCCATCGTGATGGGTCTCGCCGTAATTACAGGTCAGCTCTTCGCCGGGCTTAATCGCTCTGAGCGTGTAGAATTCAAGTCGCCCGTAAGCCACACGCATGTAGGCGTTGGGCGAGCACGAGTGGTTCACGTACTTGAAATGATTCCCGCCTCTGGAAGAATCAATGGCGGTGCCGTCGCCCAGCTCCACTATCTTAATCGAGTGAGAGCGACGCGCACGCCTTCTGGCTTCAGCCTGCGAGATGACTTCTCCGCCCAGCTCGCCCATCTTCCGCCTTGCCGGAACCTTGGCGCGAGCAAAAAGCCCCTTGCCGTGAATGTTGCTCCGCTTAACCTCGAATTTATAGTCGTCCATGCGCGCCAATTTTAATGGGGATTGGTGATAACCGGAAAGTTTGATTGGTTAATTTTTCAGCCCTTCATATAAAAGAAGAGGCGCGGCAGTTTGGCTGCCGCGCCATCCTCAATTGTGGCGGTCACTGTCCTCACCCCAGCAACCGCTCTGGCATTTGGGTTCACCGCATGCCTGATTGCCGTGAATATATATGATTTATCCGTCAAACGCAATCCCCATAATGAGGAGTTAACATCCAGCAGTTATTTTTCGCTTTTTCCGCTCGGCACAGGCACCAATTGGAAAGCAGAATTGCTGCGTCCGGAACTCACTTTATCTGCGAAAAAAGAGCGAGACGGCCATTGCTATGCCTATGAGGATGACAAGGCGGCGGACGAACCGGCGACCCAGGCGTCTTGCTACACCTGCTGCAAAATAGCCGCCCGCGATGGCCGCGATTGCCATCAACAGCACGTCTACCCAGATAACAGCGCCGGAAATGATGAAATAAGCGGCGGCGATGCCGTTGATAAAGAGCGCGAAGAGATTCTTCAGGCCGTTCATCTCGTGTATGTCTGTCAATCCGAGCAAGCCCAGCGCGGCCAGCATCAGTATGCCAATCCCTGCGCCGAAGTAGCCGCCATAAACGCCCACCAGAAATTGAAAAAAGAGCGCGCCCGTCCACCATGCGCGCGACGGCCTTTCCGGGCTTGAAAGCCGCAGCCGCCTGGTTATCTGATCCTGCGCGGCCATCAACAGCGTGGCTCCAAGGATAAGGTATGGAACAATCGCCGAGAATGTCTCGGAAGGCGTACGCAGAAGAAGGAATGCGCCTAAAGCTCCGCCGACGAGCGACGGTATGCCAAGCCAGAAGACCCAGCGCTTGCTCTGTCGCAGCTCTCGGCGAAAGCCCAGCAAACCGCCGAATGAACCCGGCCACAAGGCAACCGTGCTAGTAGCGTTGGCGATTACAGGGTCACGACCGAGCCAGATAAGCGCAGGAAATGAGAGGAGCGTTCCGCCACCGGCCACAGAATTAATCATGCCCGCGAGGAAAGCAGCAACAAAGATAACTATCTCCTGCCAGATACTCATCGAATCTCATCCCGACATCATTATTTGAACAGCTCTTTGAATTCTTCTGTGATAAGGTTCCAAGAATATCACCTTGAACTATTTTTCCGGGCACATGATTCGCAAGGCATTCCGTGGAGGACTGATTATTATTTATGAGCGCGAGTATAAGGGTAAAGAAAATTCGATTGGGAGATGATGTGGAGGCGCAGTGCGGGAAGTGCAAAGGCGAACGCACGCATCAGGTCGCTGCCCTGAATCAGAACGGCGCGCCCGCCATAGTCATCTGTAGAACCTGCGGCGGTCGCCACAACTTTCGTGATAGAAGCGAGAGAAAGAGCACATCCTCAACAACCAGACGGCAAAGCGAGAGAGAGACAATCGCATCAACTCCTCGCAAACCGGCTAGGGCATATTCCCCACGCGAGGCTTTCACTGAAGGGGATTGGATAAATCACACGAAGTTCGGGCTGGGCGAAGTCATTGCCAGCCGGGACGGAAAGATAGAGGTCAAGTTCGGTACGGAAAAGCGCATCCTCATTCACGCCCACTAAGCAGCGGAGGAAGAGTAGAGCAGGTCAGTACCGCCTGCGTGAGCGGGCGGGTATTAGCGATGATGAGACCCGCCCGCTCACGCAGGCGGTACTGACCTGTGCGCCCCTTCGTTTCTCTACGGTTTCTGCGGTGAAGTAATTAAGCAGAAACAGTTCTAAACTGAATCCACACCGAAAAATACCACGCGATTGTTAGAGGGTTGAAGCGAGCCGCGCATTTATGTAAGACTCCTCCGTGATTAGTGTACCTACCTAGTGTCCCTGTCTTGCTACCTGAGCTTATATGCGACCGACGACCCGTATAAGAAGAAAGCTCTGTTTGTATCTGCTGTTAATTCTCTGCTCGCTGCTGTTGGCGAAGACGGCGGGCATACGCGCAGAGCAGCTTCCGGTCAAGCAATACGTCACCGCCGACGGTTTAGCGCACGATCATATTGAAGGGATATTCAGGGATTCGCGCGGCTTCCTATGGTTCTGCACCGCCGATGGTCTGAGCCGGTTTGACGGCTCTCAATTTACGACCTACGGAACAAAGGACGGGCTTCCTTCAGCGTACGTCAATGGCATGATGGAGAGTCGCAGCGGTGCTTACTGGGTTGCGACCAATGGCGGGCTGTCCCGCTTCAATCCTTACGCGGGAACGCAGGCGACGAATGACAGCCGGAGCGCGCCTCCTGCGAGGGAGAGCACCGAGGCCGTAAGCAATACTCGCAGGCTCTTTACAGCCTATCGCGTCAGCGACGACCCTGTAACCAATCGCGTTAATACTCTGTATGAAGACCGCGCAGGACAAGTCTGGGTGGGCACGGACGGCGGCGTGTTCAGGCTCGTCATGGAAGGCGAGAGCGTCACGTTTCAGCGTTTCGCGCTTGAGCCGGAGCCGGAACAGGATCGTCTGGTTGATGTCTGGCAACTGGTCGAAGACCGCGAAGGAAGTCTGTGGATTGCAACCGGACGAGGCGTCTACAGGCGGCTTCCGGATGGACGCATTATCCATTACACGATTCATCCGACAGAGGGCATTGATTACGTCTGGGCGCTTATTTTAGACGACCAGGAGCGGCTATGGATTGGGAGTCGCACCGGGCTGATGATAATCAAGCCTGAGCCTGCCTCTGCCATCGCGTCTGCCGGTGAAGGAAAGCTGCGGCTGGTGTCCGGCAACAGGGAAACCATGGGCGCAGCCTCGCAAGGTGAGCGCATACTCTTGCCTGAGACTCCGGGCGAGGCGCGCTGGTACACGACCGACGACGGATTGTCTTACAACTATGTGCGCAGCTTCGCGCGCTCTGCGGACGGGCATATATGGATGGCTACCAGGCGCGGTGGCGTAACGGAGTTCGATGGAAAAAGTTTCCGCAGCTACGGGAAAGCGCACGGGGTCATAGAACGAGCCGACGAGCTGGCCTTTGATAATGACGGCAATCTCTGGGTTGGCTCTAACTCGGAAGGTGCGATGAGAATCGCACGTAATGGATTCCTGTCTTATCGTGAAGCCGACGGCTTGGGCAGCGCAGATATGATTTCGGGCTTCGAGAGCCAATCCGGCGAGCTATATTTCATCAGCGATAAATGGCTCATCAATCGTTTCGACGGAACGGGATTCACGCCCGTAAGACCACTTTTGCCCAAACAGGTCACGGAGTCCAGCGCACATAGCCAGATCATCATACAGGATCACACGGGCGAATGGTGGCTCGCCACCCCGGCAGGTCTCTACAGATACCCGCGTGTGAACCGGCTGGAAGATTTAGCGCAGACGAAGCCTTTGGCCGTCTATACAAAAGGGGACGGGCTGGCCGACAACAATATCTCGCGGCTCTTTGAAGATTCGCGCGGCGACATCTGGATCGGCTCATACACTCCGCCTTTGACATTGACCAGATGGGAACGCTCCACAGGCGCTTTTCATATTTACATGGAAGCGGACGGGATGCCGCCCCTGAACTGGGTCTATACATTTGCGGAAGACGCGAGCGGCAATCTATGGCTCGGCATGCACAACGGCGGGCTGGCTCGTTTTCGTCAGGGGCGCTTCGAGTTTTTCGGCGAGGCCGAAGGCGTTCCCGCAGGCTTAGTGATGGCTCTTTATCTTGATCGCGCCGGGCGACTCTGGGTGGCTACCAGAGAGAACGGAGCGGTTCGTCTTGACGATCCTGCGGCCACGCGCCCGCGCTTCACGCGTTATTCAACTGCGGAGAATCTCTCCAGCGACAATGTTCAATGCTTTACGGAAGACCGCTGGGGACGCATCTACATTGGAACGGCGCGCGGGGTGGACAGACTTGAGCCTTCCACGGGGCGCATCAAGCATTACACGAGCGGCGATGGATTAATCAGGAATGAAGTGTATGTAGCCTTCGCCGACCGCGAAGGCGCTCTCTGGTTCGGCTCGCACGAGGGACTATCCAGACTCGTCCCTGAACTCGACCGCCCACAACCGCCGCCGACCATCCTGATTAATCGTCTCTTCGTTGACGGCATTCAGCGACCCATCTCCGAGCTGGGCGAAACAGAGCTGTCAGGGCTTGTCCTTGAGCCGAATCAAAATCAGATTCAGATTGATTTCCTCAGCATAGATTTCAGCGCGGGCGGCGCGGTGCGTTACCAGTACATGCTCGAAGGCGCAGACCGTGACTGGAGCGCGCCTATCAGCCAGCGAACAGTAAACTACGCCACCCTGCGCCCCGGCGCATACACCTTCAAGGTGCGCGCCCTCACGAGCGATGGCGTGATGAGCGAGCGCGCGGCGCATCTGTCGTTCAGGATTCTTCCGCCCATCTGGCAACGCTGGTGGTTTCTAACCCTCGCCGCGCTTGCCATAGCAGTCGTCATACACTTCATCTACCGCTTCCGCGTGCGGCGACTGATTGAATTGGAGCGCGTGCGCACACGCATCGCCACAGACCTGCACGACGACATCGGCGCAAGCCTGTCGCGCATGGCAATCCTGAGCGAGGTAGTCAAGCTACAGAAGCCTGCGGACGGCGAGCAGTCAACGGCCATGCTGACGGAGATAGCCGATTCGGCGCGCGGGCTGGTCGATTCGATGAGCGACATCGTCTGGTCAATTGACCCGCGCCGCGACGACCTGCGGAATGTCGTGCAGAGGATCAGGCAGTTTGCTTCAGACGTGCTGGAAGCTCAAAACATTGAATGGGACTTTCGCGTGCCGGAGGAGTTGGATGGCATACGGCTCGGCCCGGAACAGCGCCGCCATCTCTACCTGATCTTCAAGGAAGCCATTAATAACATAGCGCGTCATGCTGATTGCCACCGCGTCTCGCTCTCCATAGACGTTGAAGCTCGCAGCCTGCTCTGCGAGATCAGGGACGACGGGCGCGGCTTTGCGCCGAAAGCTCCGAATGAAGTCACGTCGAACGGGCGCGGCGGACACGGCCTCCCGAATATGCAGTCGCGCGCACGAGAGCTTGGCGGGCGGCTCGAAGTCGATTCAAACCCCGGCGGCGGAACGCGCCTGAAGCTGACAGTCCCGCGAAAAGCAGGGATGAAGGATGAAGGATAATGCAGAAGGCAGAGTGCAGAATGATGAATGAACAGATAATCCAAGCTGAATGGTCTTTCTTTAATTCATCATTCTGCACTCTGCCTTCTGACTTTTCTTCGATGGCATGAATATGCTCTGTGCGGGACGGAAAAATTGAGTTAGTCTCTAGAGGATTTAGAAAGGAGCATCGCGTCTCTAATGGAAACAGACAAGCCTGTGCAAGTGATTATCGTAGAGGACGACAGAACCGTGCGTGAGGGGCTGGGGATGATTATCAACGGTACTCCCGGTTTTAGCTGTGGCGGGACATATCGCTCGGTGGAGGAAGCGCTGAACCTGATGCGCGGCGCAGCGTCCGACGTGATGCTTCTGGACATACATCTGCCCGGAATGCTCGGCTCCGACGGCGTGCGCCTCTTCAGAGAAAAATATCCTTCAATGCAGATTCTGATGCTCACGATTTACGACGGGCAGGACAAGGTTTTCGAGTCCATCTGCAACGGCGCGTGCGGCTATCTGCTGAAAAAGACGCCGCCCGCCAAACTCCTGGACGCGATACGCGAAGCGCACGAAGGCGGCGCGCCCATGTCGCCCGAAATAGCCCGCAAAGTCGTGAATCTGTTCCAGAAAACAGGGCCGCCCGAAAAGTTCGACGACAATCTGACGCCGCAGGAGACGCGCCTTTTGCAGCTTCTGGCCGATGGATACAGCTATCAGGCGGCAGGCGGACAACTCAATATCAGCGTCAACACCGTGCGCAACTACATACGCAGCATCTACGAAAAGCTTCACGTCAACTCTAAATCCGAAGCCGTCAGCAAAGCGCTCAGAAGCCGCCTGATACATTAAACCCTCTAAGTCCCGCAAGGGACGATTGATAATAGCCCGGCACTTCTAGTGCTGGGATCAAGGTGAAATAGAAAGAGTTGAGTCCCGTAGGGACGGCTGAAGCAAATATTCAGCCGTCCCTACGGGACTCAACTCTTTATGCTCCCGCTTTGACCCAGCCATAAATGGCTGGGCTATTCTCACGTCGTCCCTACGGGACTTTTCAAATGGCCGCTTAGACCTGACATCTCCCTGCCTCACAAAAAAAACGCATAAACATGCTCTGCCGCTAAAGCCGTAGGCGGGATATTCTCGGCACGAATCGCGCGGGTGAGCATGTTGATGCTTCCAGCCTGCTACCTAAACTTAACAATGAATTGCCAATGGAGATTGATAAGGATATGAGCTACCCTAAGTCCTACGTCGTAAGAGCGAGTCTCAGAATCGTATTGTCACTGGCGGTCGTCGCCTTTTTAGGATGGCTGACGCTTCCCGCCTCAGTCTGGAACAGGCTTGAGCCGAAAGCCGAGGCCGCACAGCAATTCACTGTGACGACCACGGACGACAACGGCGATAACGTGAACCCGACTCCCGGCTCACTACGGAAGGCAATTATTGATGCCAACGCTACACCCGGCACGGATACGATTGCTTTTCAGATAGGCTCTGGCTTGCAAACCATCAAGCCGAAATCGGAGCTTCCGGCGACTACAGACCCGGTCATTATAGACGGCACAACCCAGCCGGGCTTTGCCGGGGTGCCACTGATTTTTCTTGACGGCTCGGATGCGGGAGAGGTCGGCGGTCTGAGGATTAGCGGCGGCAACAGCACGGTCAGAGGACTTATTATCAGCAGCTTCAGATACAGGGCTATCCAGATTGACAATCTGGGCAATAATCTCATCGCCGGAAACTACATAGGCACGAACGCGACCGGCACTGCCGCTTCGGGCACGAAGGAAAACAACGGCCCCGGCATTCTGATCTTCTCCGCCAATAATATTATAGGCGGCATCACGCCCGCCGACCGCAACATCGTCTCCGGCAACACGAATTCCAACGGTAGCATAGGCGTCTGGATGTGGAACGCAGGCGCGACGGGCAACAAGGTCATAGGCAATTACATAGGCACGGACGTGACGGGCACGGTGGCAATCGGGCAGGGCAACGTCGGCGTCTGGATTACCAACGACGCCTCCTTTAACATCATAGGGGGTAGCACTGCCGCCGAGCGTAACGTTATCTCCGCCAACGCCTCCGGAGTATCAATGGACTCTACCCCGCATCACAACAAGGTTCAGGGGAATTACATAGGCACTAAGGCGGACGGCACGGGCAACCTTGGCAATGGCTACGGCGTTATCTTGGAAAGAGGCTCACACGACAATCTAGTCGGCGGCACGAATCCGGGCGAGGGTAACGTCATTGCCAACAGCAACGGGCAAGGCGTGGCCTTTTTTAGCGATAACTCTGCTGACACTGTTAATAACGCAATCCTGGGTAATTCCATTTATTCAAACCAGCAACTCGGTATTGATTTTTACCTTGACGGCGTGACGCCGAATGATGTCGGGGCCACCGTGAACGATCCGAGTGATGCGGACGTGGGGCCAAACAATCTGCAAAACTTCCCTGACATCACTTCCGTGGCGAACGTCGCAGCCAACACTGTCATTGACGGCACGCTCCGTAGCGAAGCCAGCAAGACCTATCGCATAGAGCTTTTCTCCAATACGACCTGCGATCCTTCCGGGTACGGCGAAGGAGAACGCTTCGTCGCCTCTACCAACGCGACGACGAACGCGAGCGGCAACATCAATTTTAATTTCACTATTCCGACGGCCTCTATCACCGGCCTGTTCTTTACAGTGACGGCGACCGACCCGAACAACAACACTTCGGAGTTTTCGCAGTGCAAATCTAATGCTGCGGCTACTGCCGGAACGCTTCAGTTCGGAGCTACTTTTCTCAACGTGAACGAGAGTGCCGGAACAGTCAACGCGGTAGTGACACGCACCGGCGGCAGCACGGGCGCGGTCTCCGTCACCTATACCACTTCGGACGGCACCGCGAATGCCCCCGCCGATTACACGGCCAAGACCGGCCAGATTGATTTCGCAGACGGCGAAACATCAAAGCAGGTCAGCATCAACATCGCTAACGATTCTGTGTCAGAGAATACCGAGACTTTTCTGATAACCCTCAGCAACCCTACGAACAGTGCGTCGCTCGGCGCGCAGTCCCAGGTAACCATCTTCATTGACGACAATGACGCGCCGACCATTTCGATTAACGACGTACAGGTTGCAGAAGGAAACGCCGGAACGACCAATGCCACTTTCACCGTCAGCCTTTCGGCTGCCTACTTCAAGACGACAAGCGTGGACTTCGCCACAGCCGCAGGCGGCACTGCGACCTCCGGCAATGACTACCAGCCGACGATGGGCACTGTAACTTTTGGCATAGGCGAGACTTCAAAGCCCGTCACGGTGCTCGTCAACGGCGACCCCACGCAGGAGCCGAACGAGACCTTCCTGGTCAAGCTCTCGAACAACACAGACCTGTCCATCAACAAAGGCACAGGCACGGGCACGATTTTAGATGACGATGCGCCGACCAATACGCTTGCCTTCAGCAAGGCAACTTACGGTGTGCAGGAAAACCAGCAGACCGCAGACATCATCGTCAACCGCTCCGGCAATCTCTCATCTGCGGTCACGGTTGATTACCTGACCTCCGACAACTCCGGATTGATTCCCTGCCAGACCAACAACAATGGCATCGCATCAGAGCGCTGCGACTATGCGACGGCTGCCGGAACTCTTCGCTTTGCCGCTGGAGAAACAACCAAGACCATACAGATTCCCATCGTCAACGACGCTTACGTAGAGCCGAATGAGAGTTTCACCATCAAAATAAGCAATCCAAAGGGAGGGGCTGGTTTAGGCGCTACGATCACGGCCACCATCACTATCACGAGCGATGATGCACAACTGGCGGTCAATAATCCTATAGACAATCAGGCGTTCTTCATACGCATGCAGTACATTGATTTCTTAGGGCGCATAGCAGAGCCTGCCGGGTTCGATTTCTGGATGAACAGGATGACGAACTGCCCTCCGGGAGACATCTGCGACCGTATAGACACAGCCAAGCGATTCTTCGAGAGTGATGAATTCAAAGAGCGAGGCTTCTATCTATACAAGCTCTATGACGGTGTGCTGGGCAGACAGCCGAAATACGCCGAGTTCATACCTGAAGTCGCGCGCCTCAACGGTTCCCAGACTCCGCAGGAGCAGCAATTGAATAAGGATGCTTTCCTCTTGGAATTCATAAACCGCGCGGAGTTCAAGACCATCTACGGTCAGTACTTGGCTGCCAATGGCTTGACTGCTACGGATGCGGCGGGATTCGTCAATGCGCTGTGTGCCAAGGCCGGAGTCACGCCTGCGAGCAAACAGACATTGATTACCAACTTGCAGAATGCTACGAAATCGCCTGCGAAGACAGTAGAAGATTTCATTCTGACGCCGGAGATGAACGTAGTCGGAACCCCGCTTTATGACCGTGGCATCATCACCATGCAGTACTTCGGGTTCGTCCGTCGTGACCCGGACGCGGGTGGCTTCACCTTCTGGCAGGGACAGTTGATGAACCAGAATTCCGTACACTACCATGATTACAGATTCATGATTGGCGGCTTCATCAATTCCGATGAGTATCGTTTCCGCTTTGCTTTACTCTCTGTTGGCCCCTGAGCCTGAAATCCTGTGAGCAGTGCCGGGCGTAGTGAAGAACTCGGTCGGCACTGTTCCCGGATGAGAGCGGTCGTGTTGCGAGGGCACGACCGCTCTCTTTTTTTAGCGTCAAAAGGCCGCAAGGCGCGTCGTCCTGTGTAAATGCGACAACTGTTTTGAGGGTTGCCGTGTCTTTATCATGAGCACCTGTAGGCTGTAAAAATCTTTGAGAAAGCGCTAATGTTGGAGCCTCAGACATCCAATCCGGCATCTTGCGCCATCTTTCAAGATGTCTAACGATAAACGCTCTGTGATTTTCATATCAAAGATAAAAGGGGTTCAAGGCATGCATAGAAACTACACGCTATCCATCGGCCTGCTGTCTCTGATTATCATCATCGCACTCACCGCACCATCTAAAGCTTACGGCCAGAAAGATGTGCCCGCAGCCGATAATTACGTGGACTTAGGTAATCCGGATGACGAGAAATTCCATGACCTGCGCGGGTGGGGAGGTGTTAACGCAGTTCTGCCAAAGGGTCTGGCTCTTGATCGCACCTCCAGATACCAATCCCTTCGCGGCTCAAATTCGGTTAAGCTTTTCGTCTCGCAATTAGGCACGCCCTACAGCTTAACCTTCCGTTCGGAAGCCGGATTATGCGACGACAGCTTTGAAGTCTATGTTAACAACACGGGGCCTCTCTATGTTTACAAGAACAAAGAGGCGTCCACCATGAAAGCGTTCCATCAAATTACGATTGACGCATCGCTCATCAACGACACGACGGTTGAAGTGACATTCAGGAATATAGCCGAGGACGGTTGCGGGCACGCGGCTATTGGTTTTGTGTCATTGGAGCCGTTGGCCGATGGGGGTGCGTCTCAACAGTCATTGCTTAAGGCTCCCGGCATCAACTTACAGCGCGCCATAGAAATCACAGAACTCTTCGCCGACCGGGAGAAGATAGACATGACAAGCTATATTCTGGGAGAAGCAAAGCTTGTCTACGGCAGCGAGAGCGAGAAACACTGGAAACTGCGCTGGGCAAATTCTAACGGAAAGCCCGAAGACTACCTGGAGTTTACCGTCTCGATGGAAGGCGTGGTCTCCTATCGCCTATCCAGATAGGTGAAAAGCAGGGATGAGGGATGAAGTAAAGAAAACATATTCTTATTCATCCCTCATCGCTGCCGCCCTCATCCCTTGATTCGTTGACACGCTGCTCCTTTTTAGAATAAAAGTTCTCTGCTCGCATCCTTCCAAAGATGTCGTGTACTCTCTTTTTGGGGACGCTCGACACGCAAACACTTTTTTCGGATTAGTTATCAGAATCTAAGGAGATTTCTCTCTATGCCAAGCTTGAAGAAGATATGCCTGTTCGTTGCGATGCTGTCGCTCATAGTCTCTAACAGCGCCGCAGCCTTAGCTTCACCAAACACGCTGCCGGAACCTTTCAACATGCAGGCTCCGCCCACACTCAATTACGAAAAATATAAGTTGAAGAATGGTCTTGAGGTCATCTTGCTTGAAGATCATCGTCTGCCGATGGTGGCCGTCAACCTCTGGTATCACGTTGGGCCTGCCAACGAGCGACCGGGGCTGACCGGCTTCGCGCATCTCTTCGAGCACATGATGTTTCAAGGCTCTAAGAATATTGGCGACGACCAGCACTTCAAGCTGCTGGAAGGCGCAGGCGCGAGCGACATCAACGGCACGACCGATTTCGACCGCACAAACTACTTCGAGACGCTGCCTTCAAACCAGCTTGAGATGGCGCTGTGGCTTGAATCAGATCGCATGGGATTCCTGCTAGACACTCTTGACCAGCGCAAGCTTGCGAACCAGCGCGACGTAGTGCGCAACGAGCGACGCGAGGGCGAGAATTCTCCTTACAGCCTGGTTGAAGAGGAGGAGTATCACCTGCTTTTCCCGAAAAGCCATCCATACTACGCTTCAGTCATAGGCTCGCACGCAGACATTGAAAGTGCGCGCCTGAAAGACGTGCGGGAGTTTTTTAAGCTCTACTACGCGCCGAACAACGCTAGCCTGGCAATCGTCGGCGACATTGATAAAGCTAAAACAAAAGCGCTGGTCGAAAAATATTTCGGCCCTGTGCCTTCAGGTCAGCCCGTTCCGCCCATTGACGCCAGGACGCCGCCCATCACTTCCGAGAAGCGGGCAGTCGTAACAGATCAGGTTGAATTGCCGCGCGTTTACATGGGCTGGATAACAGACCCTATCTACAAGCCGGGCGACGCCGAAGCCCAGATGCTTGCCAGAATCCTGGGAGGCGGAAAATCCAGCCGTCTCTACAAGCGGCTCGTCTACGATAAGCAGATAGCGCAGGATGTTAATGCTTCTCAGAATTCGCTGATACTCGGATCGGTCTTTGAAGTACGCGCGACGGCCAAGCCCGGCGTTAAGCCCGAAGACCTTGAAAAGGCTATTGACGAAGAGTTGGATGCGATACGTAAGGAGGGGCCTAGACCGGAAGAGGCTGATCGCGCTCGCAATCTGATTCAAGGCCAGATAGTACGCGGCCTCGAAGTCCTGGGCGGCTTCGGAGGCGTCGCGGATCGTCTCAACCAGTACAACCACTATCTGGGCGACCCTGGCTTTCTAGCCAAAGACCTTGCTCGTTTCGATAAAGCAACGGCCTCTGCAATTCAGAAGGTGGCGCAGGACAAGCTCGCCAAAAACTCCCGCGTCGTGGTTTACGGCGTGCCGGGAAAGAAGGTTATAGATGACATCCCGAAGACAGCCGAGCAGGAAAAGGGAGAGGCTGTCACAGGCGCAAACATCCCCGGCCAGGAGTGGAGAAAACAGCAGCCGGGCGCAGGCACGTCCAGCTCGCTCACGCTTCCGGTGCCGGGCATCTTCAAGCTCCCGAACGGCCTGACCGTGATGTTCGTAGAGCAGCATAATCTGCCTGTAGTGTCCGCGAACCTGGTGGTCTTATCGGGCAGCGAGCGCAACCCTTCGGACAAGCCCGGTCTGGCTTCGTTTACAGCAGACATGCTGGATGAAGGCACGAACAAACGCTCGACCTTGCAGATTGCAGACGACGTAGCGCAAATCGGCGCTGTCCTTCAAAGCGGCTCATCGAGCGACCAATCCACCATCTCTACACGAGTGTTGAAGAAGAACGTGGACGCGGCTTTTGATTTGATGTCGGACGTGGCTCTCAATCCTTCGTTCACGGATAAAGAGATAGAGCGTGTGCGCAAATCACGGCTCACGCAAATCCTACAGCAACGCGACAACCCGAACGCGCTCGCCAACAAGGTCTTCTTCAACACGGTCTTCGGCGACAAGCATCCTTACGGCTTCATCGAGCTAGGCACGGCGGAGTCCGTCAAAGCCATTACGCGCGACGACATGATGAGCTTCTGGAAAGCAGGCTACACGCCGGAAAATTCCGCGCTCGTCATCGCGGGCGACATCAACGAGAAAGAGGTTCATACACTTGCCGAAAAGTATTTCGCCAAGTGGAGCGGCAAGGGTTCTCAGATGAGTGTCCCGGACGCAACAGCAAGCGCAGGCCGCAAGCTCATCATTGTTGACAAGCCCGGCTCGCCGCAGACAGTGCTTCGTATAGGGCAGATTGGCGTGACGCGCTCAAACCCGGATTACGTTCCGATTGAGGTGATGAACACCGGCCTCGGCGGTCTCTTCTCAAGCCGTATCAACATGAACCTGCGCGAGAAGAACGGCTATACCTACGGAGCTTTTTCCGTCTTCGTCTTTCGTCGCGGCGCGGGGCCATTCTATTCGGGCGGCTCTGTACGCACGGATGTTACTGCTCCGGCGACACGCGAGATATTCAACGAGCTTGAGCGCATACGCAACAGCGACGTAACGGCAGACGAATTGAAGACGGCGAAAGATTCTTTCGCACGCTCGCTGCCCGGACTCTTTGAAACAACCGCGCAAACGGTCGGCAGCCTTAGCCAACTCTTCGTCTACAATCTGCCGCTGGATTACTATCGCCAGCTTCCCGCACGCATTGACGCCGTCAACACGGCTGATATTCGACGCGTCGCCGAAAAATACCTGACACCAAACTCCATGATAGTGGTAGCGGTCGGCGACCGCAGCAAGATTGAGGAGGAACTAAAGAAACTCAACCTTGGCAACGTGGAAGTGCGCGACCTTGAAGGCAATCCTATAAAGTAACTCAAAGCGCGGGGTGTCATTAACCAGAAAAATGACATGTCACGCGCATGAACGTTAACCGGGCCGGAGGAGTTAGCAATCGCATTCCTCCGGCCCTCTTATAGAGGCTGACGATGATGAGAGTTGTCAAAGCTTTTTCCTTTATCGCAATAGCGCTGCTATCAGCTTTAAACTGGATGTGACATACGACGGGGCTGAGAAGCGCGGGACGGCTGCGGGCAAGCTTAATGTCGTCGCCAAACGGGTCGTGGTCGAAGGCGACCTGCGCTTTATTTCCGAGGAGCAAAAGAATCGCGCGCGTGTACGTATGCGAGAGATAGTCGGGAAGAATCTTCCGCGCGCCAGCGCGCAAATCTCTTTTGAAGACTCCTATCCAGCGATGTCGCCGACGCCGGGCAATTACGAGCTGCTGCGTGTGCTGGACGAAGCGAGCCGCGCGAACGGGCTAGGACGAATCGTCGCTTTCGATCCGGGCAAGCGCGGCGCGGGCGATGTCTCCTTCGTAGCTCCTTTCGTCAGCGGGCTTGACGGTCTGGGCGCAGCGGGTGGCGACTCGCATGAACCCGGCGAGTTCGTAGAATTAGATACGTTCCCGACTCTAATCAAGCGGGCAGCCCTGCTTATTTATCGTCTCACGCGATAGTTAAAGCAAAGGGCGCGGCATGAGCGCGAAATTGCCACTGGCTTCGACGAAGCTTCCTCGGTTTCATCTGTGCCTGTAATCTTTTCCTTGCAGATGATTCTACGATGCGATATAAGTTCGGGCGCTTCTTGTGGCGTAAGGCAAAAACAGGAATGTAGCGAAACCTTTGAGCGTGGCGGGTCGTCCAAGCCACGCCAACTTTATCCCTTTTAATCTACGGCGAGTTCCAAAGTGTAAGCGGCGCGTCGGGTCTATCAAAAGACAGCCGTTGCCGAAGTGGCCTACAGCCCTCGCCTTCTCCGAAAAGAAACCCTCGCAAAAGTTCAGCGTACATCGGACGCATCCGGGCTAATTCGCGCCCGGAAGCGCGCCCGCTCTTTCGTAACTTTGGAAACGCCCGCATCGTGCTCACTTATAATTCGGGTCATTTGTCTAAAGGAGACAAGAGATGAAAAGGAAAATTTGCAGCCTTGCTTTTGTTGTCGTGATGCTCTTCATGCTTGCGCCGGAATGCACGGCGAGGGATACGGCGAACCTTCTGAAGCGAGAAGGCTACACGCTCTCTTTAGAGCTGAAGTTCAGCAAGAAGGAACAAAACCCGCTGCAACGCGTTCTCTCTTTCCTTGAGATTGGCCCCAATGGATACGCCACGGGCTTTTTTGTTGAAGATGATCTGGTGATAACGGCCTATCACGTGGTGTCTGGAGACCTGAGCATCTCCAAGAAAGCACAGTTGGGATTCGGCGCGAAGGATATACTGGAGGTCAAGGTGTCTGTGAACGGTTGCCAGGCGACGGTGCTCAAGGTAGATCAGGAGGCCGATCTGGCGCTCCTGCGCGTATGTCGCTCATCAAAACAGATTGAAGCCCTTACCTTTCAAACGAGCCTCAGCAAAGACGAGAAACTGCTTTTGATTGCCAGACCGCACGGCGACAAGATGGTGCGGCAGGGAGTATTTTACGGGCCTTATATGACTCGCGGCATGGAGTACTGGTCTGCAAAGCTGGACGGGCGCGACGGCTATTCGGGCAGCCCTGTGTATAACGACAAGGCCGAGCTGATAGGAGTCTTCAGCGGCTACGACTGGTCAAAGAAGCTCGCAGTCATCAGCCCCGGAGCAAGAGCGCAGAAGCTTCTGGAAGACTATCTCAAGAGCACAAAGTAGTCAGATGTCAAAGTCTCGTCGGGGATGATTGATAATAGCCCAGCCATATATGGCTGGGCTATTATCAATACGTGAGGCGCGATATAAGAAGATGCAAATGTTTTTAGCTCCTTAGGAGCCGGATGTTTATAGTCTCCAGATGCGAGATAAACCTAGCTCCGTAGGAGCTACATGTTAATTGATGCAGAACATATAGCACCTCGCGGAGCCAGGCTCTTTTTGGAAACTTTAAGCTATAAACATACAGCTCCTACGGAGCCAGGTTCTCTTACGCCGAACACACGTTATCAATCGTCCCTGCCGGGACTTTTCATACAAATTCCTAATGCAGCGCGGGCTTCTTGATGGTGCCTCCAGAAGCATCTGCCAGCGGGTGTATCACTATGAAGGCCGCGCTATCTATCTCTTCGGCCAGCGACTTGACTCGCCCTATCTCCAGACGCGTCACGACACAAAATAGAATATCCTGCTCCGCATCGCTCAATCCGCCGCGCCCAAGGTACACGGTGACGCCGCGCTTCAGTATGCGAACTATTGACTGGCGTATCTCTTCGCTCCTCTCAGAGATAATGATGACGGCAGTGTATTCCTCTATCCCGTGAATCAGAAAATCAATCGTTTTGGATGCGGCAAAGTAAGTCAGGATTGAATAGAGAGCGGATTCAATGCCTAGAAAAAATGCTGCGGCTGAGAAGATGAAGATGTTCAGAATAAGAATGGCATCTCCGACCTTTAATAGATTGCTGCTCTTGCTGACGAGCAGCGCAGCTATTTCAGTCCCGTCCAGCACAGCCCCGCCGCGTATGGCGAGTCCTATGCCCGCGCCTATAAAGAAGCCGCCGAAGACAGCCGTCAAAAGTTTATCGGGCGTGATGTCAGGGAATTTGATGAAGGCTAGGCAGAGGGATAACCCTGTAATTGCCAGCGCGCTTTTAAGGGCAAAGGCTCTGCCTATTTGACGATAGCCGAGAGCTATAAAGGGAAGGTTGATGACGAGAATCAGAATCGAGAGCGGCCAGCCCATTATATCCGAGAGCAGCATGGATACGCCCGTCACCCCGCCGTCTATGAAACGGCTCGACAGCAAGAATCCCTTCAGCCCCAGGCTCGCAGAAAAAATGCCCAGCACAATCAAGCCTAGATTTGCAGACGCTCGCAGAATTCTCTTCATCAATTAAGCATCTCCTTACACACACCCGTAGCCTGTAACGCTTTTGACATTGAATCCAGCCGGAATGGTAAACCCGTAAGAGACAAATTGCGACTCGTGCGGCCAGCAT
>DASWQH010000064.1:0-20117 GCA_036403815.1 Pyrinomonadaceae bacterium
AGGGCTTCCAGAGCTGACGGGTGACTCCGTGCAATTGCAGCAGGTCATCATGAACCTTGTGCTCAATGGGATTGAAGCGATGAAGGATGTGGATGATGAGCGCGAGCTGTTAATCAAATCCGAGCGCTGGGAAAACGAGCAGGTTCTCGTGTCTGTCCACGACACAGGCAGCGGCCTGCCCCCGCAGCAGGCAGACCGTATCTTCGATGCGTTCTTTACGACGAAGCTTCATGGCACCGGTATGGGGCTGTCAATCAGTCGCTCCATAGTCGAATCGCATGGCGGCCGCTTATGGGCTGACGGCAACTCTCCGCGCGGCGCGACCTTTCACATCGCGCTCTCCACTAGAGTCGAGGCACAATAATGACCTCCGCAGACACCGCAACGGTGTTCATTATTGATGACGACCGGGACGTGCGTGAATCCATCCAGGGTCTACTGAAGTCTGTGGGCCTGCGCTCCCGCTCCTTCGGCACGGCGCAAGAGTTCTTAAGCCAAGAGTTCTTAAGCAGCGAGAGAACGTATAGGCCAAGTTGCCTTGTCTTGGATGTCAGATTGCCAGACTTAAACGGTCTGGACTTTCAACACCAGTTGATGGACGCGGGTGTCCATATCCCTATCATTTTCATAACCGGTCATGGAGATATTCCGATGACGGTCAGGGCCATGAAATCAGGAGCCGTAGAGTTTCTGACAAAGCCTTTCCGCGACCAAGATTTACTTGATGCTATCTATCAGGCGTTGGAGCGCGACCGGGTGACCAGGCGGCATGAGAGTGAACTTGCCGAGTTGAGTGAGCGGTACGAATTGTTGACCCCACGAGAGCGCGAGGTAATGCGCCTAGTCGTATCGGGTATGCTCAATAAACAAATAGCCTTTGAGTTGGGGATCAGCGAGATCACCGTGAAAATCCATCGCGGCCATGTGATGAGTAAAATGCAGGCTGAATCACTGGCGGAATTGGTCAGAATAGCGGAAAGGCTTGGGCAATCGGGTCGAGTGCCTCACAAAGAGTATTAGAGAACTCATACCAAGGTATAATTGCGCCCTTACTCCCGCCGCGCTAAGCTCTCTGCTATGGCCATACCAGGGAATAATAAAACAGTCGCGATTGTCGATGATGATGAGGCGGTGCGCGTTGCATTAGAGGGCTTGCTGAAATCCGCAGGCTTGACCGCGCGAGCATTTGAGTCGGCGGAGGAATTCATAAATTCCGGCCAACAGCGTCAGGCTGCATGTCTGATAGCGGATATCCGCATGCCGGGCATGTCAGGTCTCGAACTACAGGCGAAACTGAATGCCGATGGTTGCAGGATTCCAATCGTCTTCATCACTGCGCATGGCGACGCAAAGATGCGTATACAGGCATTGAGAGCAGGTGCAGTGGAGTTCATGGCAAAACCGTTCGACGACGAAGCCTTGCTCGAAAGTGTGCGCGCGGCTCTGGAGAGTTGAGCCGTAAGCGAAGCGTTTATCTTTGTACCCCCTGGGAGGTACTCTGTGGAAGCTTTAGAAAAATCCGAGTACAGTGCCGGGGACCGTGATCAGCGAAGATTCGAGCAAATCATTGGTCAGAGCGCTCGGCTGGAAGCGGTCTTCGAGCAGGTCGAATGCGTCGCGCCTACTGATTCCACCGTTCTTATACAGGGAGAAACAGGAACGGGCAAGGAGCTGATCGCGCGCGCGATTCACAACATCAGCTCGCGGTGCGGACGCTCCTTCATCAGGTTGAATTGCGCTGCCATTCCGCTGGATTTGTTGGAAAGCGAGCTTTTCGGCCATGAGAAGGGCGCTTTCACAGGCGCTATCGCGCAAAGGATCGGTCGTTTCGAAATGGCCGACAAGGGGACGCTCTTTCTAGATGAAGTCGGCGATATTCCGCCGGCACTGCAACCCAAACTCCTGCGTGTCCTTCAGGAACAGGAGTTCGAGCGCCTGGGCAGTACCAGGACTCGCCAGGTGGACGTTCGGCTGGTGGCAGCAACGAACCGTGATCTGACGGAGATGATGAAGCAGAATGAGTTCCGCAGCGACCTCTACTATCGATTGAACATTTTCCCCATCCGCCTCCCGCCGTTGCGCGAACGTCGTGAAGACATTCCGTTACTTGTGCAATATTTTATGCAGAAGTACGCGCGCCGGATGGGTAAGCGGATCGAAACTGTTCCCGCAGCGACGATGCAGAAACTGGTGGATTGGTCCTGGCCCGGAAACGTGCGTGAGTTACAGAACATGATTGAGCGTGGGGTAATTCTGTCAAGAGGCTTTGTCCTGGAGATTCCGTTAACCGAACTGGATCAATCCGCCATTCCGGTTCTTGGTGATAATAACGGAGGGGCGACACTTGAAGCTGTCGAGCGCCAACATATTTTGCAGGCTCTACGCGATACGAGTTGGGTGATTGGGGGGCCTTCAGGCGCTGCTGCGCGCCTCGGACTGAATCGAAGCACGCTTAACGCCCGCATGCGTAAATTGGAAATAAGACGCCCTCAACCGGCGTAATGCGTTCGTGAAGCCAACACCATCGGACGCACAATTCACAGCAACCACGTGAGCAATAGCCCGAGGCAACTCGCGACAGCCAAAGCCACCAGGACATTCCACTTGAGTATCTGCATCATCATGAGCGTCGCGAAAAATACAACCCACGCGATTGGCTGCGTTAACGCCCCGCGAGCGATCTGGACGACCGCCGCCAAAATCAAACCCACAGATGTGACCGTCAGCCCCTTCGTGAAGCCCTTGATCCAGCGCGAGTGGCGCAGGTGCTCGTAACCACGCAGTAGCGGTATCATCAAGTATCCGGGCAGCATAATTGCGAGCGTCGTACAGATAGCACCCGGCATCCCGTAGAGCATGTAGCCTATGCTTGCTACATAAAAGTTGGCCTGCCCCGGCGTCACGCGCGCGATGGTAAAGGCGTAGAGCAACTGGTCTTGTGTGAGCACGCCGCTGCCTTCAACCAGGTGAGTCTGAAGCAGCGGAATCATGACGGGGCCGTTACCGAAGGTCATCAGGTTAAAGAGGGCAATAAGCAGTGCTAATTTCCAGAGGCTCATGTTCCCACCCCCTTCTCTTCCTTCTTATCCCTTTCTTTACCCTCATCCGAGTCCTTCAAAACGAATGCGCCGATAACGCCGCCCGCCAGCAGCAACAGCGCCGGATTAAGATGCAGGAAGAGCGCTACGGCGAAGGCAACGCTGGCGATGACAAATTCGCGTGAAGGGCGGAACACATCCTTGCCGAGTTTGAGCGCGGCGACGACGATGAGCGCCAGCGCTGCGGGCATGATGGTGACCGGCAGAAGGTCAAAGACACGACTGTCTCGCAAGTAGTGGTAAGCGATAGTGAGAGCAATGGTCAGGACGAAGACGGGCAGTGCGAGCGCGGCGAGAGCAATAAGCGTCCCCGGCATACCGGCAAACTTGTAGCCGTAGGCGACCGCCAGCGCAGTCATCGTCCCGCTGGGAACGATGCGACCGATGCCGTAGATGGTCAGGAATTCTTCACGGGAGACGACCCGGCGCTTGGCTACCAGTTCATCTTCGAGCACGGCGAGGATGCCGAGGCCGCCGCCGAATGCCAGCCCCGCTTTGAGAAAGATCAGGAACAGTTCCCCACGAGACACTCGTGCCACATTACTTTGTTCCTCTTGTTTGTTCTCATCGTTCTCCAGAATAGCTTGCCCTCCGCAACTCGCCTTGCTTAAATCCTGTCTGACGTTCAGCAACCTTTGAACTATATATAGTGCGTGCTTCCGGTCGGAGCGCGAGCCTCACTTCCAGAGCACGTACCTGCCGCCATTGGTGCAAATGATGACTAGGTTCATCAGGACGAGCATGAGGTCGTAATGCCAGCCAGATGACTTTTCGCCCCAGAAGCCTGTGTGCCAGACGAAGATTTTCTTCTGGATAGCTCCCAGCATGACCAGTATCAGACCCGTTGCGGCAAGTTGCGTGAGCACGCCGAAGGCTACTCCCAAGCCGCCTGCAAACTCCGCCGCGCCGAGAAACATTGTGAAGGCTGGGCTCATGCCGATGCTCTGCGCGCGGCCTTTCGGGTCTCTGAGGTGGCTCCAGCCGCTGGTGACAAAGATGGCCGCAACCATGAGCCGCAGCACGAGCAGGCTGAGGTCAGTAAACTGCGCGAGTTGTGGGAACATCCATTTCTCCTCTATCGCATCTATGGGTGTGGCTGCTCTCCTTGTGTCGAGTCCCATAGTCTGACACTCAGCCAGTTTCAGAGTCCAGCGTTTTGAAATGAGATGCGAGTAATCGCGGTCCAATCAGCTTTGCGCATTTATTCATAGAGCCTGAATAATTTAATAGCATTTATTAATTGGTGATTATCTACTTGACGCAGGCGGTAAATCGACCTGCTTAGAAGCGCTCCACCAGCCGAGTTGACGGGCAGAGATAAACACCTATCTTGTGTCAAGTAGATAATCACCCAAATTTAATCTCCTCACGTCTGGCTATCTGACTATACATAGGAGTACGACAGCACGTCCCTGAATATTGATAGGGTCGCTTCCGAGCGTCTTTATAGTGGGATGCGTTCAACATATCCGGCGCAAGTGTCAACAGTGGGCTGCTATTTGTAGACCCGAAGGGTAACGACCCGTACATAGCGAGCGGGCTGCTTGCCGCCAGCGCCTACGCCTTCCAGTACGTGCAGTTGAGGATAGCGAGTAATCTGCAGGACGGCTACGGCAGCATCTACTTTAAGACGAGGGGTGAAGATTACTACTCCCCGGATAAGAGGATAGACTTCCAGGTGGCGAACTGTCCCGTATCATCCTGCGGCGGTAATGCCCCCTTCAGCTACTACAACATTTACGTTGGCTAGCATCCGAAATGGATCGGCCTCATTACCGGTATCCGCGTCGACCCTGGCAACAACGGGCTGGGAGCGACGAACAGAGACACGGTAGGGGAAGTGATTTTGTAGCTAAGCTACTTAAGAAAACTGAAGATGATGCCGCTCCGATTATCAAACGATTAGTGAGCGCTTCTACCTTCTCCCTCACGCAGGAAGAATATAAGGCAGTAGCTTTCTTCATCGCATATCTTGCTCAGCGGAATCCTTATTCAAGAACTAAGATTGGCAATCTGTACACGGAGATTCACAAGACCCAGCTCAAGGCACAGGCTGAAGACCCAATTGTATTTCAGAACTACGCAAAGTCGTGCGGTTATGAAGCTGACCAGGAATCTATCGAAACTTTACGACACAAGATATTGAACTTTGACGAGCATTTTGAAATTAGCCCCTCAGGAGCCCCAGCAGATGACCTATTCTTTCTTATGACCGTGCTTTTTGCACAAACTGCAGCACCGATGCTCTTAAATAAGCACTGGGTACTTCTTAACGTACATAGCACTCGAAGCCTCGTAGCCTCAGATAACCCGGTCGCCATTTTGCCCCCGGAGAATCATCCGCCGCAAATGGGCTATGGTGTCGAGAATGGGCTTATATATCTACCAATTTCTCCCAAGCGAGCTTTGCTGCTGATGAATAGAAAAGCGCCGAAGTCAATGACCGATATTACCCGCGCATCAGTTATTGAATGTAATCAATGGATGGCTCTCAATGCCCATAAGAGCATTTTTTCTGACAGCTATTCTCAGGAAAACCAAGATGCTTTAGATAAGGCTAAAGAAGGTGACAATTTGAAGATTAGGATAAGTTAATAAGATGGTAAGAGACCAACAAATACCTCGACCATTACAACAATATTGACCCGTCAATAAATGACTAATCCGTATCCCAACTTAGAATGTTTACCGGACTTTTATCCAAGTTCTCTCTTGCGTGATCATAGCGCTGAATAGTCTTTGGATCTTTGTGTTTGGTCACCATCTGAACTTCACGATATGAGTGGCCGTCATTAAGCAGCTTGGTGACGACCGTGCGCCTGAGATCATGTGGAGTCACTCGACCAACGCCCACGTATTCTCCCCACCGGGCAATGATCTTCTGAATCATCCGCGGGCTGAGCGGCTTGTCGAAGACGAGGCTCCGGTAATTGACGTGCGGCTGGAAAAGGTAGGCATCGTCGCCCCCGGAATGAAGCGTACGTCGGCGAGCATCATCCAACCTCAAGTAATCATCTATAGCCTGCTTGATGTCTTTAGGCAGAGGCCAAGTCTCCTCTTTGCCGCCCTTAATCTTGCAACGTAGAATCCATCTTCCGTGGCTCCATCGGATTGCCGACTTCTGCAGTGAACTCACTTCCGCCAACCGCAGGGAGAGCCGCAGCATCATGAGCATCATCGCGTAGTCACGCGCACCTTCAGGCTTACTTTTATCAGGGCCCGAGAGCAGGTGTCTGACCTCTTTCGGTGTCAGTGCCCTTCCCTTCGGGTCGGTTGGAAGCTCCGGCGGCGTGACTAACTTAGTGGAGGCAGGGTTGAGCGGGATCACGCCCCCGGCCTTCAGGTACTCGAAAAATGAGCGAAGGATGGCGAGCTTTGTGGCAACCGTGTTGGCTTTTCGTCTCTTGCCGATTCGCAGATGATCCCGGTACGCGATGACGTCCGCAGGCGTCACCCGCGTCGGATGAATGCCCCCGGAGAAGGCGAAGAACTCACGTATGGCCCGGTGGTAGGCCGCGCGGGTCTCTTCCGAAACCGATTTGTAGATGAAGGGCTGAGCGAGCTTCGCGTCGAAGCGGGAATTCGCCGGGGACGGCGCGGAACCCGATAAAGGGGTGGCGACTTCGACTTTGGCTAAAGCGTCATCCATTTAGCTTCCTCGCTTCAGTGGGTATTCGGGTCCTCTATGTTCAGCCCTTCAGCCACGCCCGCCGTATTCAGATCAAGATCGGACGAGATGAGGGTGATGGAGGGCTGTCCTGCCGACACGTAAGCTGAGTTTACTTCCAGCGCGGCGGCGAGCTGAACGGCATCGTATCCCCGCAAGCCATACTTTTCCGAAGGCCGAGGCGGCGGTGACCAGCGAAGCCGTGACCTCTATAACCTGATAGTCGGAAACAAAGTCTGCTTTTACGTCAGTGAGCGCCGCGGTCGCTGCGGCCGGCGTCAGGTCGCCGTTTCGCTGACGCCTGGTGATGGCTGAAACAAGCTCGACGAGGGTGATGCGCGCCACATACAGGCTGTTTCCCGTCGCGGGATCGGCCAGTGACTGAACCCAGGCGGTGCCGGTTTCCGCTACGTAGCGCTTGGCAAGGGCGCTGCTGTCAAAAAAGTAGCTGGCCATCTTTTGGCTATCTACCCTCGCTCCTCGATGATAGTTTCAGAGAGCGGTTTGCCTTTGATCTCGACCGGTGTGTGCCGGGCACGTCGGCTCGTCTGGTGGGGACGGGCCTCAGTCAATAATCCGGCCTCGCGCAGCTTGGCTTGTACCGATTCCTCCGATGACTGAGAGGAACCGGAAAGCTTATTCAGGAGGGCGCGCACCTGCGCCCGCTCCTCGGGGGACATGGCCCTGACGGCTTCCAAGACCTCGTTTACACTCATGAGAAGGCCTCCTAGCACGATTCCCGGCGAATTCGGCCACAGTATAGCATGAACTCTGATTCCGTAACTATTCAGCTATCCGGCGCGTTTTCTTAGACTTAGTGGCGCTCCCCGGCACGCCCCTTCGAGCGCTCCGAGCACCCCATGCCCCCTCTTCCGAGCAGTCGATAGATAGGAGCGGATGCGGCAGAACCGACGCGCTCCTTCTTCGCTGCGGAAGCATCCACTGGTCTTCTGCTGCAACTTCACCATCCGCAGATCACGTTCCGCCTGATTATTGTCGAAGGGGACTTTGAAGTCTCTTACAAAGAGCAACACTTCTTTCCTTCTTCGCTCCAAGCGCAGCAGCAGGTTAGGCTTGCTTCTTAATCTGCTCAGGCACATCCGAAGGCGACTGCGCCTTGAGCCCCTCGGCAACTAGGTGGTCGTAGCTCTCGGTCAGCGACCTGAGATCATCCTCAGCAAGATGCTTCCCACCTTCTGCCCTCTCCTGCTCGACTTCCCTCTTCATCTCTAGCAGCAACTCTTTCAGAGGAGCGGCCCACACTTTCGTCTCGGCTGAGAGTTCCTCAAAGTAGGTCAACTCCCGCAGCAGATGCACACCGCAGAGCGCATGCCGGCATTGCTTATAGTAGCTGTAAGAGAGCAGCCCATCATGCACGCACGTCCCTCGATAGCGTGGTAACACATTGATCTCGTCGATAGCCGTTCGCCCGCGATGCGAGGCCGCCGCGTAGTGCGTCAGAGAGGGCGTGCTTGCCACGTGCATGTACCCGAGGCGCTTGTTGATCCAAAGCCCTGTCTCGTCCGAATGGATCACCAAAGAGCGCCAGAGTTTCTGCTTGATCTTCAACTCCGTCTCGACCAGTTCATCAGCGCATTCTCTGACGATATTAGCGACCGTGCCAGGAGAGAGCTGACAGCCGAAGAGGTCTCTCATTGCCTCGCTTGTGCGCTGGTAGGGCAGCAGTTGATATTGCTGCAAGTAGAGTACTCGGGCCTTCACTCCCGCTCCATACTGCACGCCTGAGCGAACACTTCCGGGGAACTCCCCCTGCGTCGTCCGCCCGCAAGTCGTGCACCGAAGCACGGCGAGCCGGTGCTCAGTTATTCTGATCTTTGCCGGCACGATCTCCCAGACCTGTTGCCGAAGTTGACGCACAACCGGACTCTCGAAGAGCGCACAGTGGCAGTGGCGGCACTCACGTGGCCGGTGCTCGACGACACGGTTGGGGTGTGCCGAGAGCCGCAGCGTCGAGCCATGATGCCCTGCTTGCCCACCGGGTCGCCTGCCCGAAGGAGGACGCAGACTCTTTGTCCGCTTCGCCCAGGGCGGATCAGTCGAGGGTGGACGCGAAGAGTTGTGTGAGTCCTTCGCGACAAGCGCTTCTAGCTCCGCATTCCTGCGCCCCAGTCTAAAGTCATGATGGTGCAGTTGGCTGACCTCCGCTTGCAGCTTCTCAATCTGCGCTTTTAGCCGGGTGATCTGCTCGGACAAGCCATCAATCTCGCGTTGCTGCATATCCGGGTCAGGTGGGCCGTAAAGAGCTTGCCTGCCGAAAGCATCTTCAAAGAGCCTGAGGAGGGCAATCGGCCCTCGTAAGTAAGCCTGGTAGATCTGCCAGGGCATGGAATCTGGCAACTTCGGCGGCACCGAACACTTCCCCCTTCTGAAGAGGAAACCAAAGGCATCAAGAGAGTAAGTGGTATACTGCCGACAAATGACGCCCTTGTCTCACCGGAATCACCTTTATTTGCCAGCCTTTGTACGATAGCTGAATAGAAACCTAATTCCTCGCTATTCGCAAAACGAGTATTACGCGAATTACCACTGTGGAAGATGCTTTCTGATGAGCAACAGCGTTATCTTTCAACTCTTACCTTTTGTGAAACCTACTTTACATCCCTTCTGACAAGAGAGCTTGGGCTGAAGGCCGGGACGTCATAAGGGGTAACGGTCAGAAAAATCGTTCGCAGGCAGGTGATACAGGTATGATAATAATTAAGAATGTGTAAGAAGTTATTGACGGGAATCAAGTTATCTGTTAAAAACCTGAGTTCATGAACACTGCCCAGCAGCAAGAAAGCTCTTCCGCTCCGGTACAACTTATGTCTGACAACGGCTCCAGCAATTATACGGCAGACGATTCAAAGAGGATCAATCTGACTGAGGCGCGCAAGATTTTGGGCGTCAGTCCCAACAAGATGTCGAAGCTGGTCACCGACGGCACGCTCCGTTTCGAACTCGATCCGCTGGACCAGCGTGTCAAACTGGTATTCCTGAGGGACGTCGAAAAGCTAAAGCAGCTTAGTCGCAAAGCCTGAATTTTCTTCCATTTAGAGCGGTTTTCGGATTATTAAGGAGCGAGACAACCGGATGCGAGCTGTCATCTCTGTAGCGAACCAGAAAGGCGGTGTGGGCAAGACTACGACCGCCGTGAACCTCTCGGGGTGTCTGGCGGGCCGTGGTGAGCGCGTGCTGTTGATTGACCTGGACGGCCAGGGCAATGCCACCTCGCACCTCGGCATCGAGATACCAGAATCGGAAGAGTCCGCCTCTTATGCCCTCTTGGCCGAGCCCGAGCCGGATATAGAAAAACTGGCGGTGCCGGTGGCAGCCAATCTGCTCCTGGTTCCGGGTCACATCGCGCTCGCCGAGGTCGACATCAAGCTTTTCTCGCAGATCAACCGTGACACTAGATTAGCGCGCGCCCTACAACCAATTGCTGACAGCGTTGACTTTGTGATCATTGACTGCCCACCTTCCTTAGGGATGGCAACCGTTAATGCCCTGAGCGCCTCGACGGATGTCGTGATCTGCGTGCAGACCAATGTTTTCGCTTACGAGGCCGTCAGGAGGCTGCTCGCGATCATTAAGGTCGTCAAGAAAGAGCTGGCCCCGAACCTTGCCATTCACGCTTTAGCGACGTTGCACCGGCCGACCGTCAATCTGAATAAGTCAGTGCTGGAGAAGATCGCGCAGAACTTTCCGCACCAAACCCTGCAGGCCAGCATCTCGCAGACGGCGGCTCTTACGGAGGCTGCCGCAGCCGGGCAAACTATCATCGACTATGCCAACGGTAGTCGCGGCCACCAGGACTACGAAAAACTGACCAGCGAGCTTATAGGAATCATCGCCAACAGGCATAAAAAGGGCGATGAAATGGCAGTCCACGGCTCCGTGGATGATCTAGAAACCTCTTCAAGTGCAGTTAATTAGCGTCAGTTAGCGGGAATCGGCGGTGATGATGTCTGAACCGAAAGGTCGGGGCGGCAAAAAGCCAAAATACCAGATCGCCGATATCGGCGGTGCCGACCTGACGTCTGAAGACATCTCGACCGAACGGGTGCTCAATTTCCTGATCAAAGGGGAGAGGGTCGACGAACAGGTCGGCGCTCCAGGGTCTGAAGGCGATGAAAGCTCCTCGTCAACAACCGCAGCCCGGTCGGCTTTATTAACGGAGGAATCAGGCGCTCCTGAGCCGCCGCTTCAGGAGCGGCCGGTGAAGAAGAGCCTTAATCATCTTTTTGAGCGCGCCGGCAGTGGAACCTCAGGCCCGGCCAAAGACCTGAAGCTTAACCTTTTAGAATCCGAGTCCGAGACCGCCCCCTCCCCTGCCCTTCCGATCGAGCAGCAAGTTGTTACCTCAGAAGCTCTTAGAGAAGCTGAAAGAGTCGGCGACAGCTCCCGGACTGAGGCGGCTGCGCCGTCAGAAGCACAGAAAATCGAATCTCACGGCGAGATACCTCCTGAGTCCCTGTCACAGCCGATGACGGGCAGTGTAGCAGCATCTACTCCCCCAGTGGCCTCGGTTATTGAACCCTTAGAGGCCAAAGCGGTTGAGCAGAGCCCGGAGCTGGCCCACTACGTTGAGCTGTGGAAGAACTTTTACAGGCTGAAAGCCGGTGAGATAGAGGCTCTGAGCACCATGTTTCGCATGTCTCATGACGAGGGGCGCTCTGAGTGCTACGTCAAGATGCGTAAGCTGGCTGAAATGAGCAATTTAGATTATCGCTACTGCCAGAAGGTAGTGAGAAGCCTTGAGCGTTTGGGCTGGATCACCAAACTCCAGGATTATGACGCCACCACCCAACTAGGTGTCTTATACCGGGTGAACCTGAAGCCCAGCCAGTTGTTATAAGCACCTTCCTTTCTATCAGTTATCAAACCTTTCTGTTTCATCCGAGCTTGAATTCTCCTCAAAATTCTTCTGCGTATACCAAGACACCCTGTCCTGTATATGACACCCCTGTCCTAATTAAGACACCCCTGTTCTATTTAGGACAGGGGTGTTCTTGATAAGACACCCGTCTTAGAGGAGACACCCCTGTCTTAGAGAAGACACCCTGTCCCAAATAGAACACCCTGTCTTTTATGAGACACCCTGAACCACACAGGACAGCGGTGTCTTCTCTAAGACAGACTGTCTTATTTGAGACAGGGTGTCTTAGAGAAGACAGTCTTCACAGGAAATTAAAATTGGAGTAGGAGTGTAAGCCTTGGGATCGGCGGAGGCCATGAGTCTTCGCGAAAGAGAATTGACCCAGAGCACCTTCAGTTTGGCGACCGAGTGCTATGGGTCAATCGAAAACTCGCTTTGACGGCGAGCCGGTATTTGTGTGTTTGATTCTAGAAGTACCGGTGAGGGCTGTCAAGCATTTCATTTATGGAAAACACAGATGATGACAGCACAAGCTCTTGAGACCCGGAGATTTATTCGCAAGACGCAGCTCGCGCCCGGAGAGTATCGCAGGAATTTTCAACAGCTAGATAACGACATCCTGCGGGCGATTACATCCCCAGAGGCCGATCATGTCACGCCGCTCATGAGCAAAATTTATTTAAGGCTCACGACAGCCCCAAATCAGTACTGGGAGCGCGACGGCGTCCTGCGCTTCGAGGCGGAGTGGAGGGAAGGGAGGCACATCAAAGCGTGGTCAGTGCTCTGCGAAGTTCTGGGAGTAGCGAGCGCTACTGCCAGCAAAGCTCTCACCTGGATGCACGATGTTGGCGTGATCGGATATTTTTCGGGAAAGAACGGCGTCGGAATTCGCATCTTCCTAAACCGTGCAGCTAACTCCATCGGCTCAAGAGCAACTCAGGGCAGTAAAAAAATTTTGGCCTTCGCTCCTGCTTCATCCTTTAACGCTCCTGCTTCACGGAATGAACCAGCCTTTAACGACAGCTCCGCTGTTCAAGAGAGTTCAGATATAGATTTTAATTCGCGCGCGCCACAAAGCGGCGCGGCGGACAAAAAGATGTTGGATAAAAAAGATTCCGAAACTCGTCCCGAAACCGAAGTTGAACCGGAACCAAGACGAGAGAGAAGGGAAGCGCCGGCCGTAGACACTTCGAAGAATCCGATGCTCTTGATTGACGAGATCGTTCGGAGAATCCGTAGCGAGATTGAGCCTGCAGTTGAAAGCGCGGCTCAACGTGCGGCACACCGAGAGCATGAGAGAACTCGCGAATGGCTGGAATCACGAGGCCTACCGAAAGCAGCACGTGTCGCGCAACGCGAAGCCTACAACGTACTCAGGCAGAACGGCGTTGTCAGTTCAAAAAGCGAACGAGCCCGTGCTGACCTTGAGGTCGGGCGAAATAACTACACGCCGGCGGAAGCTAAGCCGCTGTCTGCCGAAGAGATTAGAACCTATGCGGAGATGTGCGTGGCCATGCTGGAGACTCACGGGCAAGGCATAGACGTCACGCTTTCGGAGTTGAGCAGTGAAGCGGGCGGACCCGTCCTCCCTGAGGATGCGCCGAAGGTTCGCACAGAAGCAGAGCGGATGATCAATTCATCCGGCGGGAAGGAGCTCTAGAGATGTCAGCTAATCTGGCGAAGAATTCTCATCTGCATGCGGTAGACGAGCAAGATACTGAAGCGCAACAGACCGCACCCGGTGTAGTTCTAGCTGAAGAATCTTCCTCATGCCATTACTGCTTTGGCACAGGCATGGAGGTCGTACAGGGCAAAGGAGCTCGTCGCTGCCGTTGCCGCACACAGAGTATCCAGGCGAAGCTACTCGAAGCGGCCTACATCCCACGCCGGTACCAGGAGTGCTTGCTCTCTAATTACCAGCCCGCGAAGGGCAACGGCTCACAACTTCTTGCCCTGACGTTATCACACCGCCTCGCGCGAGAATATCAGGCAGGAGATCGCGGCCTGCTTTTTATGGGGTCGGTCGGCGTCGGCAAGACTCATCTTTCGGCAGCGATACTGCGCGCATTCATTGTGAGGGGAGTGAGTTGCCTCTTCTACGAGTTCGGCTCGCTCTTGAAGGAGATACAGAACTCCTATAACCCTATCTCGCAGAATTCGGAGCTGAAAGTTCTGGAGCCAGTGTTTCAGGCAGAAGTGCTGGTGCTGGATGAACTGGGCGCATCGAAGCCCACAGACTGGGTCAGAGATACGATGATGCAGATCATCAACACACGGTATAATGATCGCAAGATGACGATCTTCACCACCAACTATGGTGATGAGCGCGCCCGTCCTTCCGAGGAAACGCTGGAGGAGCGCATCGGTGCGCGTCTACGGAGCCGCCTCTACGAGATGTGTAAGACGGTGGTCCTTCAGGGTGAGGACTATAGGCGAAAATTTGACTCCCGGTAAAATCGGATGGCGAAATCCTCGAAGAAAAGTGTTCCCGTCAAGAAAGAGGTTGACCTAGAAAGTTATCACGCTGTTCTGGATGAGATTACAGAATTACTGCAATCGGCCAGGCGCGCCGCCGCGCGCTCGGTCAACGCGATTATAACGGCCGTCTATTGGGAAATTGGGAGGCGGATCGTCGAATATGAATAGGGAGGAGAGGCTCGGGCGGCCTACGGCGAAAAATTGCTGGAGCGACTGTCGGCCGATCTGGGCGAGCGCTTCGGCAGAGGGTTCGGCATCATCAACCTCCGGCAGATGCGCCGGTTCTACCTTGAATGGCAGGGCACCAAGATTCGTCAGACACTGTCTGACGAATCTCAAACTTCACCGGGAGCTATGGGGCGAGCCCTCTTCCCGCTACCCTGGTCGCATTACGTCAGGCTTCTATCGGTCAAAAACCCGGAGGCGCGAGCTTTCTATGAAGCGGAGGCCTTACGGGGAGGCTGGACCGTGCGCCAGCTCAACCGCCAGATAGACACACAGGTTTATGAGCGAGCGGCCCTTTCGCGAAATAAGGCGGCAATGCTCAGAAAAGGAGCAACACCACGCGCCGATGACGTAGTCACGCCGGAAGAGGAGATCAAGGACCCGTTCGTCCTAGAGTTCCTCGGGCTCAAAGACGAATACTCTGAGAGTAACTTGGAGGAAGCTCTAATCACGAAGTTGGAGAACTTTCTCTTAGAGCTCGGTGGCGACTTTACCTTCGCGGGCCGTCAGCGGCGCCTGCGGATAGGGAACGAGTGGTACCGTGTAGACCTCGTCTTTTTTCACCGGCGCTTACGCTGCCTGGTTGTAATCGACCTCAAGATCGGGAAATTCACGCACGCCGACGCCGGCCAGATGCATCTGTATCTTAACTACGCGCGAGAGCACTGGACGCTGCCTGATGAGAATCCTCCCGTCGGACTCATTCTCTGCGCCGAGAAGGATAACGCTGTTGCGCATTACGCGCTCGAAGGGCTGCCGAACAAGATACTGGCCGCGGAATACCGGACTGCCTTGCCAGATGAAGAGACCCTAGTCAAAGAACTACAGGAGACGCGCAGGCGGTTAAAATTGGGGAGCGGGCGTAAGGGGTGAGAAAACCTTCTATTACCACAACTGTTAAGCCGCTGCCTTTCGGCGACCTCTCGCCGTCGGAATTCGAGCGACTTTGCCTCTGGCTCATCGAGCGGGAAGGCTATAAGCGACCGCAGCACCTCGGCGATGCAGGCGGCGAGCAAGGGCGTGACATCACAGCGTACAAACAGACCGACGCCGGCGAAGAACTCTGGTACTTCCAGTGCAAGCGCTACCGACGCATTGACGCTCCAACTCTTAAGAGGGAGATAGATAAATACAATAAGCTCTCAGCCTCTGACCCGACCAAGCGGCCAGTGTGCGTCATCTTCATCACAAGCGCGAGTGTCTCTGCCAAAGTAAGAGATACTGTCATGGCTTACTGTCGAGAACACGGTTATCAATACGATTTCTGGACTAGCGCCGAACTGGACATGTACGTCAATAAGTATCCGGAGATCGTAGACAAATTCTTCTCGGCGCGGCACCCCACCCCAATCCCTGCTCTGCATCAACTCGAGCCGCCGCCGGGTGATTTTATGGGACGAACGTCTGAGCTTAGTGAATTGGTTACTGCTTTCGATGAGCGCCGTGCGAACGTCTGCTTATTACATGGTATGGGGGGCGTGGGCAAAACCGCTCTCGCTCTCAAACTTGCCGAACATCTCGTGGGGCACTACCCGGATGCTCAGATCTACCTCAATCTGAAGGGCACGAGCCAAGAGCCTCTGTCTGTGACTGAGGTGATGCGTTACGTGCTGCGATCCTTTCGGCCGAGCGCCGAGCTTCCCGAAAACGATGAGGACCTGGCCGGGTGCTACAGATCTGTGCTTCACAGTCAGAAAGCACTTTTATTTCTTGACAATGCTGCCGACCGCTGGCAGGTCGAGCCTTTAGTCCCGCCCACAGGCTGCGCGCTGCTGATCACCTCACGCCAGGGTTTTCATCTACCAGGCATGTTCCCGAAGAGACTTGATGGTCTATCGCCAGACGACGCGCGGAAGTTGCTATTAGCAATCGCGCCGCGCATAGGCGGTATGGCGGATGTGATTGCCGGCCTTTGTGGGCATCTGCCGTTAGCCCTGCGAAGCGCGGCCAGAATGCTGGTTGAACGCGTCGATATCAGCGTGGCTGAGTATATGCGCCGACTTACGGACGTGCGGCAGCGGTTGGAGCCTGTCTCGGGCGCGATTAGCTTGAGCTACGAGTTAATTAATCAGGATCTACAAAGACTGTGGCATTACTTGGCAGTATTCCCCGATTTATTTGATGTCGGGGCGGCAGCGTCGGTTTGTGGGCTTGAAACAGATGCGGCCCAGGACGCGCTCGGCGAGATGTTGAGATACAGCTTGCTGGAATGGAATGAACCTGCCTTGCGTTACCGCCTGCATGATCTTATGAGGTTATTCGCCAGCGAGCGATTGATTGAGTCGGAGCGTAAAGAGGCGCATCGAAGGCACGCGGAGCATTACATAAATGTACTCAGGATGGCCAATATTCTCTTCGGTCAGAGCGCCGACCACCGCTGGGTGGGGATCGCACTCTTCGACACCGAATGGCCGAATATACAGACAGGGCAGTCATGGGCGGCAAATAACACTAGTGAGGATGAGGCGGCCGCCTCTCTTTGTAGCCACTACCCGGATGCAGGGGCGCACCTGCTTCACTTACGCGTACATCCGACCGAATGCATCCGGTGGCGAGAGGCGGCGCTGGCCGCCGCCCACCGATTGAATAATCGGACTGAAGAGGCTTTCCACCTGGGTAATTTAGGTATGGATTACGCCGCAGTGGGGCAAACGCGGCGCGCCATAGAGTTGCACGGGCTGGCTTTAGAAATTTCGCGCGAGATCGGTGACCGGCATAGCGAAGCCAATGACCTGAGAAACTTAGCCATGTGCTATGCAAGTCTGGGCGAACCGGACAGGGCCGTTGAACTACTCGAGCAAAGTTTATCGGTCTCTCGTGAAATCGGAGACCGTCACGGCGAGGCCCTTGTGTTGGGCAATCTAGGCATAGTGTGCAGCGGAGTAGGTGAGTTTCGGCGCGCCATCAATTATTACGAAGAAGCTCTGCCTCTGATTCGCGATACCGGCGATCTAATGAACGAGGGTAACTTATTGAGTAGCCTCGCAGGCCTCTACGCACTACTCGGAGAGGTTCAGCGCGCCGTCGAGCTGCATCAGAAAGCGCTGTCTATTTCGCGGCAGGTCGGTGACCTTCGCGGCATCGCCCAAAGCCTGGGCAATCTTGGGTGGGTTTTAGCGTACTGTGGTGATAACGAACGAGGGTTCGAGTACCACCAGCAACAGCTCATCGCCGCCCGAGAGCTCGGTGACCGCCGGTGCGAAGCAGATGCTTTGCACGGTATAGGCATAATCTATTCAAAGGCCGGACAAAAGCAGCACGCTGTGGAATGCTTTGAACAGGCGCTGGCGATTTTTCGCGAAACGGGTAACCGACCGGAAGAAGAGAGGGCCTTGGGTGATTTCGGCAGTGTGTACCTGAGGGCGGAGGAGTTTCATTCGGCGATCGAGTGTTATGAGCAACAGTTAGTAATTGCGCGCGAGATTCATGACAGGCGGGGCGAGGCTGCGGCAATCTGGAATACTGGCTGGGCGCACAGCCTGCTTGGCAATTACACCGAGGCCATGAGAAAGGGCGTAGAAGCGATCAAGCTTTTCGAAGGAATAGAAGATTTTAATCAGGTGAAAAAGATACGCGACTATCTGGATCAATGGAGTAGTTTTACCGGCATTGAAAACGAGCCGCATCAAGATAATTAATCATGCCCAAGTTCACACGTTTCGGATTACTGTACATTGGCTCCATGGCCGCTGTTTGCGCGGCGGAACTCAGGCGGCGCCGCAAACTGAGGAGCGTGGCGAAACGAGTAAGCCATGACGGCCAGCTCATGGTTGACCTCATCCGCGTCGCGCAAGAGATTCGCGGCATGGATGAAGTAGACCAGATCCTACAAGTGGCAGCCACAGAGACCGGACGTGCTCTCGGTGTGGAGCAGTGCGCTGTGCTGGTAGAAGGAGAGAACAGTACCCAGCCGATCATCAGGAGTTATGACGGTGACAGTGAAAATAGCAGTCTCATGGCTGAGCGGCCATTAATGGAAGATCTGGGGACCTGTGTAATAGCGCTCGCAGATTCTGCTCTGGAATACTATGAGGAAACTGGCTCGCATGTGGCCGGAGGACGATATCCGATGCTCGGCGTCCCTGTCTTTCAAGACGGTAATTTTATAGGTGCATTGCTTGTCCGCTCGCTGGAGCAGTCACGTACATGGTTAGAGACGGAACGCGAGGCACTGTACGCAGTAGCTCACCAAATTTCTCTAGCGGTGAAGCAGGCCCGACTGCTTGCGCAAAAAGAGCGGGAAGCGAGCAGAGACTCGTTGACAGGATGTTTGAATCGGCGCGCCTTCGAGTTCAGCCTTGCTCATGAGTTGAGAGAGGCCGCGGAGAGCGACGAGCCTCTTTCTCTTATCATGGTGGACGTTGATTACTTCAAGAAAGTTAACGATTCCTACGGCCACCCGACGGGTGATCTCGTGCTCTGCATGCTAGCCAATGTCCTCGGTGAAAAGGCGGGCAGCCGCCATCTCGTCGCCCGCTTCGGGGGCGACGAGTTCGCTCTGATTCTGCCAGGCCATGACGCAGACGATGCTGTCTTATTAGCCGAAAGCATCAGGACTGGCGTCGAGGGCATGAAAGTGCCGGGCATACGAGAGCCAGTGACCGCGTCCTTCGGTGTGGCTGCTTTTCCCCTTCATGCTGCTTCGTACGACGATTTAATTAGTGGCACCGACGCGGCCCTCTACGAGGCTAAAAGAGAGGGGCGTAATCGCGTCTGCACGCCTTGTGATAACTTAGGCCCTAATTAATGCACCACCTTCATTGAACGCCCTCGGAACTATTGGTTGACGAAGATCGCTCCGCGGACATCTGAATCGTTAATGATATAGACCTGAGCTTTCTTTCCTTTCTCCGGCATCGCATAGACCATGTATTTTCCTTCCGTGTAAACCAGGAAGTAGAGCGGGGACGGAAATTTGATCCCATCCTTCGTCAAGAACTCGATCTGCCTTTTGGCGAGCGCGGCATCCCTAGCATCCTCTTTCCCCTTGATGTCTAGTTGAACTATCCCGAACGAAAGCACGAGGAAAGCGAATAGGAGAATGGCCCTCAGCCCGATGTCAGAGGCCCATGAGCGAAGCATGTGGACGCGGACCGAGAAAGGCAACCCACGTAAAGACCTTCAATACCTCGTCCACATGAGGTCTTCCTCAAAGTACCGGGTTATTGGTGAGCGGGCCACCCGAGGTCGGTGGCCCGCCCTGTCTCACATGCAAGACGCCCGCCTCTGGGATTTGATGACCGAGGTTGCATGAATGACCGCCGGAACTATGACGACGAGAATTTGTTGGTTTAGCCAAAACGCGAGCCTCTGAGATTACAGTTGCCCCGTCAAAACCGTTACGCTAAACTTGGCCCATGCCAGCATCCACTGTGCCCGAATACCTTGCCGCACTCTCCGCGGAGCGCCGTGACGCGTTGAACGAAGTCCGCCGGGGAATCAACCGAGCCCTGCCACCGGGATACAAGGAAGGAATCCAGTTCGGCATGATCAGCTGGTTCGTTCCGCTGTCCACGTACCCAGCCGGCTATGGCGGCAACCCCAAGCAGCCCCTAACGCTTATCAGCCTGGCGTCACAGAAATCGTACATGGCGCTGCACATGATTTGCTTCTACGGACAGCCGGCGCTGTTGGAGTGGTTCAAGGCGCAATACGGAAAGAGCGGCAAGAAGCTGGACATGGGCCAAGGCTGCCTCCGTTTCAAGACGCTGCCGGACCTCGCGCTGGATGTGGTTGAGAGCACCGTGGCCCGGCTCCCGGTCTCGGAATA
>DASWQH010000065.1:0-5253 GCA_036403815.1 Pyrinomonadaceae bacterium
AGACGTACAGCGATTACGAGAGCGTTAGAGATGGGGCAGACGTACAGACAGGTACAGATGATGAGCAAGCACAAAGATCCGAAGACTGTCATGCGGTATGATCATGGGCGGGAGAATCTGGATCAGAACGCTGTCAACTTCATAGGGTATGAAGAGGAGTGATATAACACCTTCAACTCTATAAGTACAAATTCGACTGTGCACTCTAAATCACAAAAGTCGACAAATGAGAATTGGGTTGCAGAAAATGCAGAACAATTTACATGAGAGTTGAAGTGCGCTGCCTTGAGGCACCTTCAGCAATTAAATCGAGTAATAGAAATGCCTATAAATCTCAAGCAGTTGATCAATGCAGGTAGCTTTAAGTTAGACACTAAATCGCTCGGGGTCGTTAAATTCCGCGCCCTCTTCGGCGGTGCCGAGGTAGAGATGGAGAAGCGCTTTCCCGATCTGGCCGCAGCACCGAATAAAGACTTTATTCAAGTCTTAGCTTCTTCGGTCGGGTGCCGCGTCAGCGAACAGGACGAAGACGGAACGCCCGTCACATACGACGAAGCCGGTCGACTCTCGGATGAAGAGTTGAATCGGTTCGCGGAGATGTTTCTTCAAAAGAACGAGTTCCTCTTTAGAGACTATGAGATTAAAAAGACCACTACCCGGCAGAACGCCGAAGGTCAGAACGTCGTGAGCACTTCTTACGGTAAGGTCGACATACCCAAGAAGGCTGGAGAGACTTCAACCGAGTATTTGCAGCGGGTGCTCGTCGACCACAAGAAGAGGAGCGCCGATTATTTTTCTAAAACATCCATCGGCATGCTGGGGTCGATAATCAAAGATAGCAGGCAATCTGTCTCAATCGCGGATATAGGAAAAGAACGCTTCTCAAGCTTGTTTGAAATGCCAGATTTCTCCAAAATTCATGCTGCCGAGAAAGGACTTTTAACCGATATCTTCCCGCCTAAGGACTTGATCGAAGGCTTCAGGAAATCTGCACTTGTAGGTTTCACGAGACCGGAATTAACGTCTCTGTTTGAGATTCGGGACTCAAACCACTCAGCATTTTTCGAAGCGACTAAGGCAGCGAGCTTTTCCGCGATGCGCATGCTTGAAGAAGCGATCGGGCAGCCCTCAGGCTTTGCGGCTCAAATTGACCAGCTCTCAAAGGGATGGGCAAGACACGTATCTGAAGGGCTGGGATTTGAGAATGCACTCAGTTCACACCTTGCTCAAATCACAGGTATGTCGGTCGCAGCCCAGGCGTCTCTGGCGGGTATTAAAGCTGATCTGATAGGTAGCGCTCTGGGCATCCCTTTCGACCGACGAGCAGTGCTCGGGGATAAGTTCGGCGATTTTTCTAATGTGTATCGTGACCTCTTCCAGTCGTTTGAAACCACGCGTGCGGATATCCTGGCCTTACCCCCGATTCTCTCAAGGCTCCCGACCGTGGAGTATTACAACGGGGTCAACCTGGTCAGAGCTACCTCCATCGCTGAAGCTGAAGAAACTGAAGAGGATTACGTCAGAGACGAGATTGAGGCTGAGACTGAAAACGCGCTGGAAAAGTTTCTAATAGATTTACATCCGCCACTCGCCCAGATGCTCAGCGGGGCGCGGCAGGCTCTCCGCTCCGACAACCCGGACCGCGTCAGGCACTTCAGCACATCGCTTCGCGAATTGTTCACGCACGTCCTTCACCGATTAGCCCCTGAGGACGAAGTGCGAGCTTGGAGCAATTCACCACAGCATTACGACAAAGGACATCCGACCAGAAGAGCGCGTCTGCTCTACATCAGCAGAGGCATCAATCAGAAGCCGTTTGACGCATTCGTCCAAAAGGATATCGACGCGGCCTTAGAGTTTTTAAACCTCTTTCAGCGCAGCACTCACGAGGTGGTTGTCGAATACACGCCGGTGCAGCTCCGGGCGCTCGAGGTGAGGATGGACAGCACGCTCAGGTTTCTATTTGAAATCTCGCAATCAAAGTAAAACTTGTACGCGCGTTTGGTTTAGTTTTAAGGTATATCATTAATAATAACTGCAGACGGCTCTCATGCCACAAACGGCGCATTCAGTAAAATGTATGAAAACGGTCAGTGAATTTTGTGAAGAGAAGCCAAACTAACCATTGATATCTTCTTCCCACTGGCATATTTCCCTGCACCGGGACTCATAACCTGGGGAGGCCTTTTACTCCCAACAGGCTTAACATAATGAAAATTGGCGGCTGAACGTCTAATTCCTGCTGAATCTTCAGATAATCTCTTACTCTTCTTACGATTGCGGCCTCTACTAGGTTGTCAATGTACCCCTGGTTTTTCCAACGCCTTGACTGATTCTATTGCCCCGTGACGAAAGATCTGTATGTACGACTCTAGCTCGTTGACATCTACCTTAATATAAAGTATCTTGACGTTAAGGTAATTAAATGAGAATAGATAAACTCGAATCGTTGACGGGCGGCAGTGGCGTTCACGTTTTCCTGGTCTTGTGGAAGGCGGCGCGTGCGGCACAGGCCTACGCCGAAAAGAGCATCCTGGGGCTGGAGATGTGCGGCAGCGACTTCGCTGTGCTTGAAGCCTTGCTGCATAAGGGGCCGCTTCCCATTAACGAGATCGGAAAGAAAGTTCAGTTGACGAGCGGCTCAATCACAGTCGCGGTTGACCGCTTAGAGACAAGGTCGTTCGTGGAGCGGCGCGCTCATAACACTGACCGGCGGGCGAAGATAGTTCACTTGACCAAAGAAGGCAGGAAACTGATCGCACGCGTTTACGCTGATCACGCCGCCGACATGGAAAGGCTCGCGTCCGCCTCCCTGACAAGGGCGGAGCGCAAGACGCTCATCAGCCTGTTGAAGAAGATTGGCTATGAGGCGGCAGGTGCGTTAGAGCAAGGTGAAGAGGAGAGTACGACGTGAGTCGTTTACGTTGTTTACTGGGCGCGCCAAAGCGGTAAAGAGAGGAAATGTTATGTCGATGGTGAGTAAAGCAGTAAGAGTTGAGGAGATTCGCGGGAGCGGAAGTCGCACGGTCGCTGGAATTGTGAACAGCATCGAGACTTTAGAAGGCGGGGGCTTTCTTGTTCGCCGTCCGTTCCCCAAGGCGTCGTTTTCAGAGTTTGATCCGTTCCTGTTACTTGATGAGATGGGGCCTATGGAAGTTGCGCCCGGTGAGGCGAAAGGCGCACCCGATCATCCGCACCGCGGATTCGAGACTGTGACCTATCTGTTGTCGGGGGACATGGAACATAGGGATTCTAGGGGACACGCCGGACGCCTGAGGGCAGGTGACGTGCAGTGGATGACCGCAGGCGCGGGCGTCGTCCACTCGGAGATGCCGAGCCGTGAGTTCGCGCGCGACGGCGGGCGGATGCACGGATTCCAACTGTGGGTGAACCTGCCGAAGCGCGACAAGATGATGAAACCGTGCTACCAGGAGATCCCTAGCTCTCAAATCCCTAAAGCGACTTCGGCCGATGGCCTGGTGACGGTGAGTGTAATCGCGGGCGAAGCGATGGGCGAAAAAGCCGTCATTGAACCGCGCACGCCGATCATCTACCTGCATTACAGGATCGAGCCAGGAGGCGCGGCCACCGAACAGGTGCCGGGCGCTTACAACGCCTTCGCTTACGTGGTGGAGGGAGAGGGGTTGTTCGAAGCAGAGAGCGAGCGTGTTGTGAACGGGCAGATGGTTCTGTTCGCGCAGGACGGAGACTTTGTGAGAATCGAAAATCCAGCGGACGCGAAGGCTACGCTCGAAGTGTTGCTCATCGCCGGAGTGCCCTTGAACGAACCAGTCGCGCGCTACGGGCCGTTTGTGATGAATACCGAAGGCGAAATCCGCCAGGCGATTGAAGACTACCGGCTGGGTCGGATGGGAACGATTAACTCTTGAAGCACCATCAACGACGGTCACATCGACGCAAGGCCTTCTTGAGCTCGATGACTGACAATATTTGAGCACGCTGCTTCTAAGGACTACGGTTGGAAGGGAACGCTAAATGAAAATCTTAACCTTGATTGCGCGGCTTCTACTTGGGCTAATCTTCGTTGTGTTAGGGCTAAATGGATTTCTCAATTTCCTAAGCATGGGCCCTATGCCCTCAGGATTGGCAGGACAATTTGTCGGCGCACTGATACTGTCTCATTACTTTTGGGTAGTCGCTGCGCTACAAGTCGCAGGCGGTGCGCTGCTGCTTGTGAATCGTTTCGTGCCCCTCGGTCTTGTGCTGCTTGGACCAGTAATTGTGAACATAATTTTGTACCACGTTTTTTTGAACCCAACTGGCACAGCGTTGGCGATCGTTGTGGCAATCCTGTGGTCGATTGTCTTCTATGCGCATCGCCAATATTTCTCTGGGATATTTGTGCAACGGACGTGATAAGCAATGAAGCCTTGGATCGCTGAGTTAGTTGATGCCAAATCAAAAATCGGCGCAATAGTCGTGGCCGGGGCGGTCATGACACACCTCCTCATCCTCGGCGGAAGCCCCTTGGTGGCGATTATTCTTTTAGTCATCATGGGCCTCGTTGCGTGGTGACAACGTCAGCGAACGGTGAATCTTTTTACCGGTTTACGATAAAGATAGAGTGTTGGTAACGGAAACAGTACGGGAGGAATTCATGATACGGATTGCCATCATCCTCGGAAGCACGCGGCCTAGTCGAAACGGCGAGGCCGTAGCCCGTTGGGTTTACGAAATCGCGCAACAGCGCGAGGATGCCGAGTTCGAACTCATAGACATTAAAGACTTCAATCTGCCGCTCCTTGACGAACCCGTGCCGCCTTCGCTCGGGCAGTACACGAAGGAGCACACCAAAGCGTGGGCGAAGATAGATTCATTCGACGCTTATGTCTTCGTCACGCCCGAGTACAACCACGGCACATCGGGGGCGCTCAAGAACGCCATCGATTTCCTCTATAAAGAGTGGAACAACAAGGCCGCAGGGTTCGTCGGCTACGGTAGCGCGCTGGGCGCGCGGGCGGTGGAGCATCTGCGTCTGGTGATGGGCGAGCTACAGGTCGCCGACGTGCGCGCGCAGGTCGGGCTCTCGCTCTTCACCGACTTCGAGAACTTCAGCGTCTTCAAGCCAGCGGCGCACCAAGAGAAGTCGGTCAACGCCATGTTTGACCAGGTCATCGCCTGGGGCGGCGCGTTGAAGTCTCTGCGGAAGTAATCGCTGTTTGTACTAATGGGAGTTTACTAACCATGTCTAAATGGACTTTCGAACCGGGACACACCGCCGCCGAATTCTGC
>DASWQH010000066.1:0-74996 GCA_036403815.1 Pyrinomonadaceae bacterium
CGCAACGCACGTACGGCCCCGTGCCGAAGTCACACCCGTGGAGAGGCTTCGACTACTCGAAGAAATCCATCGCGGCGATGAAGAAGCGGGGTGACATCTCTACTTGGGACAAATAGGTGACATCTCTACTTGGGGTTTACATACACCAAATAAATGTTGACAACCCGTTGAGGTCAAGCATATTTTATGCGCGTGTAAATTCTCTGCGCTTTGCTCAAAGTTACTTCTTTGATCTCATATCACCTTCGATGCCGATAATGACAGCCTCAAATGGGAGTTTGAATTATGGATATTAAAGAACTGGAAGCCCAATTCAAGCGAATAGACAAACGTTCCGAATCTGCTCTGGTTGAAGTCGATTTAGCGGGCAGCCCGGCAACCTCTGCCAAGCTGAATATCAGTGTCAATGAAAGTAAAAGTTTTTCGGCGGGCGGCTCAAAAAATATTCCCGGCTCCGCCGGGTTAGCCGAAGAGGAATCCGGGTTAAATCAATCTGAAACATTGCTCAATGTTAATCTGGATAATGTTGCTGTGCCGGATGATTATATACAGGCAAAAATTCACACTGCTTTCTCTAAACAAAATACCCTTGGAGAGCTTCCGGGAGTTAAGGTAAGTCAGATAGGCGCGAGTGCGGATTATGAGGTCGTAGAAGATTATACTTACTTGAGCAAGGCGGGCGGGTACAGCATAACCGCATTGAAAGGTTTTATATATGACCGCGCCAGTATTCCGCGCATCTTCTGGTTAATTATTGACAAAGACGATCTCTCAAATGTTCCCCCGTTATTCCATGATCTGCTCTACCGGCACGGGGGAGTTTTACCCGCTAATCAGGTATTGCCAACCAGAACATTTTTACGCAAGGATGTTGATGATTTATTTCTTGAGTTAATGAGGAAGAGTGGAGTGAAATCCTGGAGATGCCAGCTTGCGTATCAAGCCGTTAGAAACTTTTCAGGTTTCGCCTGGAAAACTTAAACGGCATCAGCAATGCCGCCATTTTGCCCTTGCCCCGGTCAAACGACTGGCCGATTACTTTCAGCTCACCAAACTCTCGGCCTGTTGAGGGTGTGTATAAAACCTATTCCCCTGTCTCGTCCTTCTCATCCTGTGTATTTCCCTTTTGTCCCTCAGAGCCGCCTCTAAGAAAAAGCGGAACCTCGTGAACAGGCTCTTTAGTCTGATCTTCATTTTTCAGCTCCCGGCCTGATTCATCACCGGCTTTACGGTTCTTCGTGTCTTCTGCGGAATTGATCCCGGCTTCAACCCCTTGCCCGGACTCCACAGAATTCGTGTCCACGTTTGATTTTTCCTTCTCATTCATAACAACCTCCTTTGTGATATAGACTATGTCTCACAAGAAGTTGCGGGTGATTCTACGACGCATTTTCCTGCTCAGCCTTTTCGTCTCTTCTCACCTGCGTAGCCTGTTCCTTATCATTAAATATCTTGATTAGCGCCATAGCCTCATCGTAATCCATGTTGGTTTTGATAATGTCCGTCAGCGTCTTATGCTTGGTTGCTACACCGGCATTATGCCTTATGACCCGGTATTTAATTGACGTGTCACCTTCAAACTTGGCTTTCTGTCCCGGCATCGGCTTTATTGTGTACCTGTACATTTGGCTGCTCCCGAATAAATTTTACCCAGCCCCAAAACGCGCTGGTAGGTAATTATAAACAATTACTCCTGTTCAAATCCAAGCTTCTGGCCGGTTCTGTTGAAGTGATTATCACCGATGCTTAGCGTTAACATGATTTTGGTATTGTCGGAACGCCTGGACTTCCATTGATTCCAGGCCATTAGGATTGAGACTAATATAGATTATTCCGCAATCCTCGCAGTCCAGGCCGAACCGATTCTCTTCTCCCTCGTCGCCCAAAGGCCACTTCCCGAACCTTTTCAAAGGTATCTCAGCGTTTTCTATCAGTCTGGTTATTATTTGTCGTTGCGTGCTCATATTATCTTCACATGAATTAAATTTCAGAACCCCAAACTTCTGACCGGTTCTGTTATGGGAGTACAGAGAAAGTGTCCCCTGATATTCAAGAGACGGCTGTACTAAATGGCTAGAGAAGATGAACCGCCAATTGACCTTTATGCTGGGAACTTTGCTGATGGAGAATGGAAATTTGATAAATAGAAATCCCTATTCAGTTTCCTCTATAGTTGTCTCTTTCACGATAGTACTAACTTCTGGCTTTTCTTCATCCTTGTCTCGTTCAACTATCTTATGAGAATGAGATTCAGATGTGCCTTCGTCCGTTTCAGTTACGGTGTGCTCGTGCTCTTCTATTCTTTCCTCAGCCATATGGCCTCCTTTTGCGGGAATATATCATTAACTATAATTCAATGTCAGATTATTTAACCGATACTGACTCTGAGGCAGAGGTTCCTCAGTTGTCAGTAGACCCGGAACTAGCTGCTTTTCATGTAGAATGAGAAGCAGCCGCTTTCGTTTTGGTCTTGTATATATAGTGGTCATTACTTGAATGCGATTACAAATCATCACCGCAGAGACCAGAGAGAACGCGGAGATAGCGCAGAGAAAAGATTAATTCAACTCTCTGCGAGTCCTCTGCGCTCTCTGCGTCTGCGGCGGTGAATCTCCTGTTTAGTCGCAATCAACTGCAAACTGCTATGGCTTAACTATTTCGGGCACCCTTTTTTGAGTAATCACATGAGCGATGAAAGAATCAATCCAGTCGAGGCTGCGCGAAGAATTTGGGAGGAGAGATACGCGGGGGCGCGTGTGCTCTTTCTCGCCGGTTCTGTGCTGAGGAATGAGGCGACGCCGACCTCCGATCTAGACATCGTTGTCGTCTACGAGCATTTGCCGAATGCTCACCGCGAGTCCTTTATCTTCGAGGGCTGGCCTGTTGAAGCGTTCGTCAACGACCCGGAGACTATGAATTACTACTTTCATGAGTCGGATGGACGACAGGGACGCCCCGTGCTGGCGCAAATGATTCTTGAAGGCCAAGAGATACCTGCGCCGAGCAAATTTTCAGCGGAGCTGAAAAGAGTTGCAGCAGAGTTTATAGAAGCAGGGCCGCCGCGATGGAGTGAACAGGATTTCAGGACTATGCGTTACCAGTTGACGGATGCGGTTGACGACATCAGGTATCCGCGCTCTACGGAAGAGTTGGTGGCGTCCGCATCGGAGCTTTACAGGCTGGTCGCAGACTTTTACCTGCGCTCGCAGAATTTGTGGTCGGCTAACAGAAAGACGATTCCGGGGCGCTTGCGGCAAGTCAACGCGGATTTCGCAGAGCGCTTTACCGGCGCGTTTGAAAGCCTGTTTGTTCGGAAGCAGCCTAAGCCTCTCATCACACTTGTAGAAGAGATGCTGAAGCCCTTCGGCGGCTTCCTCTTCGACGGCTTCAGAGACGACGCGCCTGCCACTAAACGCAAGCCGCTCGAAATCAGAGGTTAGAGGTTAGAGGTTAGTAAAAGCATTTGCTCTTCACTAATCTCTAACCTCTGACCTCTGACCTCTGATTCTATCGTCCAGTCTCTGGTATGATTCAGGCCACATTATGATTTCCGTTTCAGAAGCAATTCGTATTGTTAAAGAGCAGACTCAAGCGCTCCCGTCCGAAGAGATTGAGCTGGCGTATGCGCTCGGTCGTGTGCTGGCCGAAGATGTGATTGCCGATACGGATTTGCCTCCGTTTGACAGAGCACAGATGGACGGCTATGCGGTGCGCGCGGCTGATATTAAAAATGTTCCGGCGCAGCTTCGTGTGGTGGGCGAAGCGGCTGCGGGGCGCGGCTGGCATGAGACCTTGCGGGCGGGTGAGGCCGTGCGAATCATGACGGGCGCGCCTGTGCCTGCGGGCGCAGACAGCGTGCAGCAGGTAGAAGTGACGAGCGAGTTGGACGAAGGCCGCAAGGTTGAGATTTCTAAATCTACAGAGCCGGGACAATTCATAGTCAGGCGCGCGAGCGAGATTGAGCGGGGCGCGACCACGTTGCAGAAAGGCGAAGAGATAACGGCTGCGCGTATGGCCGTGCTGGCATCATTCGGATACGCGAAGGTGCGCGTAGGCGTTCGGCCAAAGGTCGCCGTGCTGGCGACTGGGACGGAGCTGGTGCCCGTAGCGGAAGCGCCGGGGCGGGACGAGATACGGGACTCGAACACCTTTTCGCTGGGAGCTTATGCGACGCTTGCGGGTGCGAGTGTAGAGCGTTTGGCGCTCGCGGGCGATAATCTGGAACTCTTAAAGCGCTTGATAAAAGAGGCTGCGGAGCAGAACGATGTGCTCATCCTTTCGGGCGGCGTTTCGATGGGCGTTTATGATTTCACGAAGACGGCGCTACGTATGCTCAATGCAGAGATTTTCTTCGAGCGTGTGAGTCTACGCCCAGGCAAGCCTACCGTCTTTGCGCGGATTGATGACGCGCTCGTCTTCGGGTTGCCGGGCAATCCAGTCTCTGTCTCCGTCACCTTCAACTTGTTCGCGCGAACGGCTCTCAGAGCGATGCAGGGCGCGGCAGAGGTGTTGATGAAGGAAGAGCGTGCGGTGCTTGCGCGCAGCATCAGGGGCGCAGCGGAGCGAGAGAGCTTTCTGCCTGCGCAGCTTCATACGGATAAGTCGGGGCGGCTCATAGCAGAGCCTCTGAAGTGGGGAGGCTCGTCCGACTTTGTTGCTTTCGCGCGTGCCACCGCGCTCATCAATGTCCCGCAGGGTGTGAAAACACTCGACGAGGGCGCAGTCGTCCGCGTCTTACATCTTCCCGTATAAAAAAACATGAAGAAGCTTTCGCATATTGATAAAAAGGGGCGCGTCTCTATGGTTGATACGAGCAAGAAGCGCGTCAGCCAGCGGCGAGCCGTCGCATCTGCGCGCGTCCTCATGTCGCCAGAGACCGTCATGGCCGTGCGCGAACAACGGACTCCGAAGGGAGACCCGCTTGAGACGGCGCGGCTCGCGGGCATCATGGCCGCCAAGCGCACAGCCGAGCTTATACCCTTGTGCCACCCTCTTCCCTTAACGCATATAGACGTGCGCGCATCAATTCAGGAGACGGGCGTTTACCTTGAGGCCGAAGCAGCGACCGCAGCGCAAACCGGCGTCGAGATGGAAGCGCTCACAGCCGTCTCCGTCGCCGCGCTCACCATCTACGATATGTGCAAGGCTGTGGATAAGGCTATGGTGATTACGGAGGTTCGTCTGGAATTGAAGACCGGCGGCAAGTCAGGTACATACAGGCGAGATAAAAAATGAGGAAGCTCTTATAAGATAGAGTGCTGGAGAAACATGAGTCCGACATAAGCAGTAAGATTGATAGCCCCCGTCAGGGGGCGGAAGAATGTAGCCCACGGCGCAAGCCGTGGGAATTGAGCAGCGATAAAAGTTAAAAGCCCCTGAAAGGGGCGAAAGAAGTTCAAGCCGGAGAATCTTTCGCCCCTTTCAGGGGCTACTTATATTTGTTGGCATGCTATCCCCACGGCTCACGCCGTGGGCTACATTCTGTCGCCCCTTTTCAGGGGCTAAGAGGATAGTTTGCTTATGTCAAACTCTCATCAAAGAAGTAGCCTCACTCCGGTCTAAAACGCTGCCAAAATATAGTTGACTTTAGACTCCAGCTCGCTATAATTCATGACCTCTTGTCGGTATATCGCTTGAGCCTTTTCCTTTGAAAGGCTTCAATTCGGGTTGTTGCCTTTCCAGTTAGATAACTGCTTCAGGAAGTGTTGAGCAGTATCGTCGCGCAATATCATTCAGCTCAGGACAAAACGGCACGCCGCAGGTTCTTTTCTCTTCGCCGCTTAAAAGCCTTCGCTTCTGTGGCCTCGTAATTTGGATGAATTGCCGCCAATAATTTCGATTTTTTCTTAGTCCGTTTCTTCTCAAACTCGAAATGTACTGTTTCTCGCACTCGGTTAATTTCCAGCGGATTCAGGCTTCTTCCTGAAGGAGTAGCAAACCATGAAAAGGAGTTTTTAAATGCGGTTGCTTCAGGAAGGCGAAGCCATTCACGGTGAATACAAGGTCGAGCGTTTTCTGGGTGAAGGGGCTTTCGCGGAAGTCTACAGGGTCAAGCATAGCGTCCTCGGACGCCAGGCCATGAAGGTCTTCAAAACGCCCGGCTCGTACGATGAGACGATTCAAGCTCTGGGCGAAGCCATCATGCTTTCGCAGATGGGACATAGAAACATCATACGTGTCTTCAATGCGGGCATTATGGAGACCAACAAGGGGCAGCGCGGCTTCTTCACTATGGAGTATGTGGCGGGCGGGAGCCTGCAACAGTTCTGGCAGTCCTTCGGAGATCAATTCGTTCCGACCGATGTAGCCGTAGGCATTCTGCGTCAGGTGTGTGACGGCCTGACCTTAGCGCATGACGAAGACCCGCCGATTATTCATCGTGATATTAAGCCGCAGAATATTCTGGTCGGCTATGACGCACGTGGCTTGCGCGCCTGCGTCAGCGATTTCGGGCTGGCAAAGCGCGTCAACCCGCTGATGCTGGCGGCAAGCTCTCGCGGCACGCGCTGTTTCAAAGCGCCCGAAACATTTGTTGACCCCATGTCCGATTCCTGCGCCGGAGATGTATGGGCTTTGGGACTCACGCTTTACCTGCTTCTCACGGATCGCTTTCCATATTCGGGCGCAGACCTGGACGCGCTCGACTACAGAAGTTTTGAGCGCCCTATGATTCCGGCCAGCCGCCTTAACATACAGATAGACCCGGAGCTTGATCAGATTCTTTATAGAGCGCTCGCCGTCAAGCGCGAAGAGCGATACCCGAATTCCAAAGAGATGCTGGCTGACCTGAATCGTTGGGAGCCTCGTATACCGGAAAGCAATATCAAGCAGAAGGCCAACCTCTCATCCCAGATGTCAAAGAGCGTCTTCGGATTGCCGTCGCCCGCGGACGAGGCGAAGGCTCGTGAGATGGCTACACAGGCGCTCTTGCTCTCAAAACAGCGCGCCAAATTACGCGAGGCGGCGGATTTGATGGAAGAGGCCTTTAACAAATGGCCTGACTTGCGCGAAGAGTATGAGCGACACCTCAAACTCTGGCGGTGCGGCATCGTAATGTAAAAGGATGGCTATGTCACAAACTCAGGGCTATCAAACATTCGAAGGCGAAGGCGGCGATCAATTCCTGCGCGAGCAGGCTCAGCCCGAACTCTACCGGCTCAATCCCTTTCGAGTGCTGGGCGTTTCCATCTATGCCAGCGAGCGCGAAATCAAAAAGCAAGGCGAGCTGCTTAAAATGATGATTAAGCGCGGCGGCGGTGGCGGCGGCAACGGCTCGTCGCGCACCAAGGGGCCGCTCCCCCTCGACGCCGTGCCGGACGAGCACGCCGTGCGGGACGCGACCCAGCGTTTACTGAACCTTGAGCACCGTATTGTAGATGAGCTTTTCTGGCTCTGGCCGCAATCTCCTGAACAGGCAAAAACTGACGAGGCGCTCAACGCTTTGTTCTCCAACGATCACAATGCCGCAACCGCGCTGTGGGCAGCACAGATACGTAAGCCCGATAACGAAGGCGTAGCAGTACATAATCTGGCTATACTTAATCACGCTCTAGCGCTTGATCTTGAATGTAACGCGGGCGGTGCAGGTAAAGCCGCCGAAGGTAAGGATTATTACTGGCAGAAGGCTTTTCATTACTGGCATCTGCTGCTGGAGACGGAAGAGTTCTGGGGACGCTTCAACTCACGCCTGCGTGAATTGAACGACCCGCGCCTGACCCCTGGTGTCGGGCGCAGGCTCAGGCTTGCGCTGCCCGAAGCTCTGCTGTCAATCAACGCACGTCTTGCAGCACAGGCTACCGAAGAAGGGCGCAAGAGCGAGGCCGACCGCCATTTCGTGCTGATGCGTCAATCGGGCTTCGCTTCGGAGGCTCTGGAAGATTCAGCCAAGCAGGCTGTGGAGCCAATCTGCGCGCAGATCGAAAAGCTGTGCCGTGAGGCTTATGCGCAGGCCGAGGCCAATCCGCCGCAGGCCGATACCGCCACGAAGAACCTGCTGCGTGACGTTAAGCCGCTCCTGGAGACAGTTGACAGCCTGTTGCCTGCGGGCAATTCTGCACGCGATACGGCGCACGACGCTGCCGCCACTAACATCCTGGATTGCGCCATCAAATTCGGTAACGAGACGGATCGCTGGACAGAGGCGCGCCCGCTCATCGAACCGGCGGAGGCCATCGCCGCCAGCGAGAGCGTGCGCTTTCGCGTTCGCGAGAACCTGCAAATCTTTCGCCTCCTCGTAGTCGAAGCGCAGCTCTGGTCTATCTATAATTCCGAGGCAAAGCTACAGGCCAAATTCGACAAGATAAAGAAAGAGGTTGCTCCAGCTTTCAGAAACCTGAAGGAGAGTTGGAACAACGAATTTGGCCCGCAGAGATTGGACAAGCTGGCCGATGACCTCGCTTCCGCTTTGCGCTTGATAGCCGTTGACCTGCACAACGAGCATAAGCAGAGCGAGCTGGCTTATAAAGTTCTGAAGCTTGCTGCGGAGTTTGTTGTCGGAGAAGAAGGGCGACTGAAGATAGAGTCCGACACGCAAGTCATTTATGCTGTTAAGATAGTCAACAAGATTAAGAGTCTCTATCCGAAGTCGCGTGCAGATGCGCTCCTGAATGCGCCCAAGATCGAACAGATTCTCAGAGACGCCGACCGCATGATGCCGCAGTGGGACACTTCCAGAGACGAGATTGCGCTTGGCCTGCTAATCTCTCTGATAGATTTCACAGAAAAGAATAACGACTGGAGCTTTACACAGAAGATACTCAATCTGGCGCTGCCCTTTGCCGTCTCTTCCGATGCGCGCTCAAGACTTTTGGAGAACATGGAGACGATCAGGCGAAACCTGATTTACAATCCCGTTCCCACATACGGCAGCACATCATCGTATCCAAGCAGCTCGTCAAGCTCATACGGCTCCTATGGCTCCACGGCCACAGCGCCGCAATCGTCAACCGTACAGGGCTTGGGTCTGGGCGGCACGAGCACCTATAACCCTCCTGCATCTTCTGGCAGCTCTAGTCCCAGCACAACCACGCCTTACGGAGGAACATACTACGGCACTGCCTCCGGCCTCTCTACGGCCACGCTCATCCTGGGCATAGTGTCCCTCTTTGTATGCAGCTTTGGCGGTATCGTCCCCATCATCATGGGCGGGATTGAGCTGAAGAACATCAGTAACAATCAGTCTCCGGTAGCTGGCCGCGAGAGAGCCAAGGCAGGATTAATCCTGGGCATCATCAGTCTTCTAATATCAATCTACTTTTTCACGCGCCGTTTCTGAACACCGGAACGGGTCACCGGTTTTAAGCTCTGTGCCAAACATTCCGGCTGAACGACGGAGACAAAAAAAACTCCGGGAAAGCAGTTCCCTGATGAAGATAAAGCTTAAGAAGCCCAAGCGTAAGCGAAACGTCCAGCAGTCTCAGGAGCTTCTGGCTGGGGCACGGCAGTTCATGCATCCGGCTGAGTTTCGCATCGCGCCGCCTGTGGAAACATCGCCCGATTTAATAGAGCAGGTGCTACGCGCTTTAATCTCCAGACGCCCGCAGCCGCAGCAGCAACAGAGCAGCACGAAAGAGTTGGAACAGGCCGCCGCCTATAAAGAGCTGTCCCATTTCGTAGTCTCTCTGCTGGCCGATGTCGGAACAGGATTGTGGCGTATGAGGCAGAAGATGGTGCAGCCGGGCACCAACCTGCCGCAGGAAGAGATGCGCCGCGCCTTTCGTCATCTTGAATCAACGTGGGATGTACTGGCGCAATCGGACGTGCAGATTATAGATCACACTGGCGAAGCCATGCCGGAAGCAGGCGTTTACAGCCTGAAGGTTCTGGCTTACGAGCCTACGCCCGGACTACGCAGGGAAAAGGTGGTCGAGACCATCAAGCCTACAATCTACTTCAGAGACCAGATGATACAGATGGGCGAAGTCATCGTCGGAACACCGCCTGCTCAACAGGTATTGAGCTGATTGTCAGACTCAATCTACGAACGGTAGCTATTCAGAAGATTGGAGGACGAACATGCGAGCCTGGACGATAGTTATTCTGGTGATGGTTGTGTGGATAATCTTCAGGATATTTTTCGGAAGCTTAATGGGCGGCTTCATGGGCGGCAGGCCAAGCTCCGTTATGACCAATTCCAATAACAGAAACAACAGTAATTCCTCTTACGGCAACTCGAACTATAACAGCAATGCCAACAATGCCAACAATGCTGCCCTGAATGCGCAACGCTTGAAAGACAACACCAGCATGTATGCACAAAAGCCTACGCAATCCAAGCTGACGGGTACACCATATATCATTAACAAGCTGGTGGTTCTCTCACGCGACAGTGCGAAGGACACGTATTCAGACTCCTACTCAGGCACGCTGGCCGCTAAATCACCCGAGGAGGTGGGGACGGTCGCGCTGGTTGATTGCAAGCGATTATTTGTGGGCAACTATGGCAATGGCTATAAGTCTGTGCCGGGATACGTCTGGCGTTGCGACATGACGCTGATTGACAGAACCATCAACGCGATTATCTACAGGAAAAACTTCAACGGCGAAGGACTGGGGAAGGAAGTTTACGTAAGCACTTATGCAACAGAGGCTGAGGGAGACAAACCGACTTCCGACATCACAAGCTTCTTAGAGAAACTCCCGCGCAGATAGGAAGCCGCAGCCTTTCGCTAAGACGTGTATAGAAAGCTACAGACAAGTTAAGCAGCCAGGGCAAAGCGTTATTACAGGTGTGATTACAGGACTGGAGTGAAGAACATGAAGAGGGATACCGCCGACTTCGGCATAGATTTAGGCACGACCAATAGCGCCATAGGCGTGCTGCGTGGCATGGATGTCGAGATCATCAAAAACAACGAAGACTTCGATTACACGCCGTCGGTCGTCCACATAGATAAGAGCAAGAGCATGATTGTCGGCAGGGCAGCCAAGGAGAAGTTGGATAAGGACGAGAAGAACACCTACGCCGAGTTCAAGCTACAGATGGGGACGGACGCGGAATTCAACTTCGAGCGGAGCGGTCGGCGTATGCGTCCAGAAGAGCTATCGGCGGAAGTATTGAAATCGCTCAAGGCCGATGTCAAGAAAAGGCTGGGGGAAGATTTACATTCTGCCGTCATCACAGTGCCTGCGGCTTTCGAGCTGCCGCAATGCGAAGCGACCAATCGCGCGGCTCAACTGGCAGGCATCACCTTCAGCCCGCTATTACAAGAGCCTGTGGCGGCTGCTCTCGCTCATGGCTTCCAAAGCGAGAGCGATAGAGTCTTCTGGCTGGTTTATGACTTCGGCGGCGGCACCTTTGACGCAGCGGTCATGCAGGTCAGAGACGGCATGATTCAGGTGGTGAATCATGGCGGCGATAATCATCTTGGCGGCAAGCTGATCGACTGGGCAATAGTCAAAGAGATTTTCATTCCGGCCATCCTTCAAGAGCACCGCCTCACGGATTTTCGTCACGGGAATCCCCGTTGGAGCAGGGCGATTGCGAAACTGAAACAGGCCGCGGAAGAGGCCAAGATAAGGCTCTCGAACAGCGAATCGGCGGAGATTCTGGAAGAGTTTCCGGACGACGACGGCGAGTTAATTGAATTCGAATACACACTCAGGCGCAGCGAGCTTGAGAAGCTGGCAGAGCCTTTCATACTCCGCTCCATCAACATTTGTCGTCAGGTCTTAGCCGAGCGGCGTCTGGGAACGAGCAGCGTGGAGAAGGTGCTGCTTGTCGGCGGGCCTACGAAAATTCCTTACCTGCGCGAGCGTTTGTCAGACCCGCGTAATGGGCTGGGCATTCCGCTGGAAATTACTCTTGACCCTATGACGGTCGTCGCGCGCGGCGCGGCCATTTTTGCAGGCACCCAGCGCATAGATAATCAAGAAGCATCGGTGCCGCTCGTAGCCGGACAATATGCCATAGAGCTTGAGTATCAACCGACGGGGCCAGACCCTGAGCCTTTAGTTGGTGGTCAGGTCATGCCGCAGAACGGCGAGAGTCTTTCCGGCTATTCAATAGAGTTCGTAAACGCGGAGGCTCGCCCCCCTTGGCGCAGCGGCAAAGTCTCTCTCACGCCCGATGGATACTTCGACGCCACGCTGTGGGCGGAAAAGGGGCGCAAGAATAATTTTCAAATAGAGCTGCTGGACAAGACCGGGCGTAAATTGGAGAGTCGGCCTGACAATTTCTCTTACACCATAGCTGTGGGCTTGGGTGAAACACTCCTGATTCAATCCATAGGAGTCGCCAAGGCGAACAACGAAGTCCAGTGGTACTTTGAAAAGGGCGCAACTTTACCTTTGCGTAAACGCTTTGAATTCAAAACCGTGGACGACCTACACAAAGGGCTACAGGGAGAGTCCATCAAGATTCCGGTCGTGGAAGGCGAGCACAAGAAGGCTGACCGTAATCCGCTGATCGGTTATCTGGAAATCCTGTCCGCAGACATCAAGCGCGATGTGCCCGCCGGGACGACTGTCGAAATCACAATCGAGCTTGATAAATCCCGTCTGGTGAAAGCACACGCCTACATAGACATACTGGATCAGGAGTTTGAAAAAGTCATAGAGATGAAGAAGCCGACTCCCGACGCAGTAGTGCTGCAACAGGAGGTTGAAGAAGAGAAACAGCGTCTGGAGCGAATCAAAGACAAGGTTGCCTCGACGGCTGACTCCAAAGTCCTGAACGTGCTGGAAACAATTGAGAATGAAAAGATGCTCGAAGAAGTTGAGAGCACACTCGATGCCGCGCAGGTTGATCGTGATGCCGCAGACAAATGCCAGAACCGCCTGCTCAGTCTAAAGGCGGCGGTGGATAAGCTGGAAGAGGCTATGGAGATTCCCAGCCTGGTGGCGGAGGCCAATCAAATCACGGATTGGACGCGGCAGATTGTAGAGCAATACGGACAGCAGGCAGACCAGCGCAAGTTTGAGATTCTGGAGCGCGAGCTAAACAACATGATCCAGTCCAACTCGACCAATCCGACGGAGCTTTCACGCAAGATAGACCAGATGGATGCTTTAAGAATGAAGCTGCTCACGGCCAGACCCGATTGGTGGGTGGGCTTCCTTGCGGAACTGGAAGAGCACAGAGCCAGTATGACGAACCCTGCTCTGGCCGAGCAATTGTTTAGCCAGGGGATGCGCTCAGTCAGCAATAACGATGTCGAAGGACTCAAGTCTGCATGTCGGCAGCTTCTGCAACTGCTGCCCACGCAGGAGCAGAAGCAACTGGGACGCTATGGCGCGGGCGTGATCTGAGGTGGAAAGCGAGCAATCATGCAAACAGTAGAGTTGAAGACGAACAATGGCTCTATTGCAAATCCGGAGGCGTCTGCCGGTGCTCTGCTGGTCTATATAATGCTGGAGCGTGCCGCCAACCTCGCACGCGCTGGCCGTTATTCCGAGGCCGAAAGGTTGCTCGACAAGCTCAAGGCTGAGGATACGAGCAGCCCCCTTGTCCTGGACTTGCTTGCAAGAATACGCGCCCAGCAGGGACGCTTGCAGGATGCCGAATCTCTCTGGAACAAAGCACTGCGATTAGACCCTGCCAACGAGTTATACCAGAAAGCCCTCAAACGCATCACCCAGCTACAGAAACGACCCAGGTATCTATCGGCCTTGCTTTACATGCTGGCGGGAATGTTGATTATCGCGTGCGTTGGAGCCGCTATCTTTCTAATCCGTTGGAACAGGAGCGATAAAACGGTCGCCAGCAGCCAGGGAGCCGCAAGCGCGGGCGTTAATTCAAACACTTCAACTCAAGCTTCTTCTGTCGGCACTACGCCTGCGCCGTCGTCAAAGGAAGAGTTGTTTCCTGAATTCGTAAAACTGAACGTGACGGATTTATCTTTGAACAAAGAAGGAAATGAATTAGCCGGAGTATTTAAATCAGGATTATTTCTACGGAACAGTGTGCTCAAAGCTGAAGCCAGAGAGACGCTCTCAGAGCTTGGCAGGCAGTTGAAGCCTTATGCCGGAAAAATCTACGTCAGAGTCACAGGCAAGACCGACGATGTACGCATACAAAAGGGTAGCTCCTTCCAGGACAACGCAGCTCTGGGCATGGGCAGGGCGATTGCGGTGGTTGAATACCTGCGCTCACAGGGACAATTGCCAGCGAGCATGTTTCTCATCAGCAGCTCAGGCGAATCACAATCCCCTTACCCCAACGATTCTCAGGAAAACCGCTCGCGCAATCAAACAGTCGTGCTTCATATTTCTAAACTGCCACAGTAAAGATGAGCACTATAGCCCCTGAAAGGGGCGGCAGAATTTAGCCCACGGCGCGAGCCGTGGGAATTGAGCAGTATTGAAAGTTAAAAGCCCCGGTAGGGGCGAAAGAAATCTCAAGCCGTAGAATCTTTCGCCCCTGCCGGGGCTTCTAACCTTTTTTGGCGGCTTATTCCCATGACTCACGTCATGGGCTAAATTCTGCCGCCCCTTTCAGGGGCTTTGCGGAGCACACTGTCTTCTTTGGTTTAGCTGTTGCCGCTCGCGCCGCCGCTGTACATCTCGAAGTTGCCCCAGATTTGGTCAATGATAGCCTTGTTGGCTTCGTACTTATCTTCGGGCGTGTAGACCACCATCACGTAGTTGTCCGTTATGTCAGTGCCGACGAGAATCTTCATCTTGTACTTCTTACCATCGCTGTCAACGGAAGAGGCTTCGGCCAGCGCGTAATCGTCCGATTCGCCCTGAAGGGTGCCAGCCGTGACGTTCTCGCCCTGCTCTTTCATATCGTCTATGGTCATCTTCAACAGGTCATCTTTTGTAAGAGTCTTGTCTTTCCATGCATAGACTTCAACTCTAACATCGGAAGGAGAAGGCACTTTAGCGACGAAAACGTCGGTGCCGCTAGAGGTGGTCGTAGAGTCGCCGATAGAGCCTTCGGGCAGCCAGAAGCCATAGCCCTTAACTTCGTCGGAATAGTAAATCCAGTTGGCCGGAACGGGAACTTTCTTGTCAGCCGGAATGGCCTTCGACTGCTGGCCTTCGGGTTTCTTCTCGTTCTTTATCTCGGTCTTCGGCTCAGGCGGTTTGGCCTTCGCTGCATTCGCATTCGCCGCACCGGCATTGGAGTTGGCAGGCTTGTTGGCCGTGTTCGAGCTTGTGTTCGAGTTCGTGCTGATGTTCGCGGTGCAAGAGCTTAGCGCGACCGTTAACGCCGCAAACGCGGCTGTTAGCAGAATTTTATTTCTCATAGTTTCTCCTCAAAGGGGGTTTAGTAGAAGACGATTATTGCCAGCTACGTCTTCAAGACGTTGAAAGGTTCGGCAGAAATGTCTCCTGATCCGAAATTACACGGATGAAAAAAACTTGCTGCAAGAGGTAAAGCTGTTTTGTGACGATTGTTCTGCGAGCTAACTGTACAGTCATACGGAAGACTGCCCTTCGCCTTTCGAATGCTCTATAAACTATCCGCTGGACAATTCGGCAATTATTAACACAACTTCGTCTCTTACGCCAGTAGCGCCCTGCGCCCCTGGCTGGAATCAAGCCTTGATTCCGTAGGGCTAGTGCCCCTGGCGCACCCGTTCGTATTGTTTCGTTCAGGAACTTTCGAGTACAATAGGGCGTATCAAAAGTCATGGCCTAAGGCTAGCCACAGACCGAGCGGAGAGTTATCGAGATGAAGATACAGATTTCCCCAGATGCGCGCCCGCAGGTTCGCACGCTTATCATTGCGACACTGATCGCGCTGGCGCTCTGGTTCATCCCTTATGCGGAGATTCTGACCTACCCCTTCCGCATCTTTGTCACTTTCATACACGAAGGCGGTCACGCCATCGCAGCGCTCCTGACGGGCAACTCCGTTGCCAGCTTAAGCGTTGCGCCTAACGCGAGCGGTCTGACCGAGACCTACTCGACGGATGGCGGGCTGCTCTCGCGTTTGTTCATCTCAAGCGCGGGCTACATTGGAGCGATAGTTTACGGTACGCTGCTCCTCTTCCTGATTCGCCGCGCCGTCGCCGTACGCATTGTGCTTATTGGAACAGCCGTCTATATCTTTGCGCTTACCTTTTTCTTCGGGTTGTTTAATCCGATATGGAATCTGAGCGGGCTGTCCGCGATTCCTTTTACGCTCTTTGCAGGCATTCTGCTTTCTGCCGCGCTCGTCGCCATCGCACGCTACGCCAGCCCGCGCGTCGCTTCTTTCTTTGTCAGCTTCCTTGCAGTGCAATGCGTCCTTAACGCGCTGACCGATCTCAAAGCGGTTCTCTTTCTTTCGTCGCCCTGGGGAGCCAGCGTCCCGAACGACGCGCAGAACATGGCAAATGCAACAGGCATCCCTGCCTTCATCTGGGCTATCCTCTGGATCGGCGTCTCGCTCGGGCTGCTTTCGATGGCGATGCGTTTCTACGCCATCAGCAAGCATCCACCGCAGCAGCAGGACTTGCCCTTTGAAGAGCCTCTGGACGTGTAAGCTAAAAGCACTGTGAGCAACGAAATGAAGGGGCCGCCGGAAGCCTGTGCAGATCAGAGCACACCCGGCGGCCTTGATCTTTCTCCAACTGAACCACGCTGCCTTAGCTCTCTGCCAAAGGGAGCGCATCTCATCCTACGCTGTCGCAAGGACTGGCGCGACGCGACGGTCGTCGCCGTCACGCTGGAAGCCGTCACACTCTCGGTCACTTCTCCTACGGGCAGAACCTACCGCCTGCGCCGCCCGCCCGATTCCCCCATCTACTTCGACGGCTCAATCCCCATCCTCGGCGAAGGCCACTGGAAAACAGGCTTTGCACGCTACGACGCGCGATGGTAAGCCAAAAGGGAGTCCCAGGTTCCAAGTCCCATGTCCCAAGTCAAAGACTCAAGTTCTTAACTTGGGGCTTGGGACTTGGAACCTGGGATTCCCTTTTACCGGCACCCCTTCACCGTTTCCTCTTCTGCTTGTTTCGCGGTATCATGGTGGTTTGCCGCAGTCGTAGAATTCTCTCCCGTGCGCTCCGGCAAATCTTTTTAAGCCATGACTGAAGAAGCAATCGAAGTGCGCGGGGCGCGCGTTAACAATCTTAAGAACATCTCCTTCTCTATCCCTATCGGCCACCTGACGGTCGTAACGGGCGTATCCGGCTCAGGCAAATCCTCGCTGGCTTTCGATACGATTTATGCAGAGGGGCAGCGTCGCTACGTCGAATCGCTTTCGGCCTATGCGCGCCAGTTTCTAGAGCGCATGGATAAGCCGGACGTGGACGAGGTGCGCGGCATTGCTCCGGCCATAGCCATTCGCCAGAAGAACTCTACGCGCAATCCCCGCTCGACCGTCGGCACACAGACGGAAATCTACGACTATCTCAGGCTGCTTTACGCGCGTGTAGGCACGACCTACTGCCGCGTCTGCGGGCGCGAAGTACATCGTGACTCGCCGGAATCCTCCGCGCAGGAGATTCTGGAAGCCTTGCCCGAAGACACGCGCTTTTATCTACTGTTCCCTGCGGAAGCAGGTCTCCGCCCGGATGAGAATGGAAATGCGTCTAAGAAGAGCGTAGCGGCGCGAAAGAAGAAGAAGGCTGAAACACAAAGTAAGCCGGGCATGACGCGCCACATGGTTACGGCTCACGTGATGAGCCTCATGCAGCGCGGCTTTACGCGTCTCTATGCCGATGGCAAGACGATTGAATTATCGTCTCCAGACGATTACACGCGCCCCGACTTTGAAGGCGTTTACGTGCTGATTGATCGTCTCGTCGCCCGCGTGGACGTGCGCGAGCGTCTGGTAGATTCTCTCGAAACCTGCTTTCAAGAGGGACACGGCACTGCCATCATAGAGACTGCCGGAGAGCCTGAGCCAAGACGCATGCGCTTTTCCGAGCGCTTCGAGTGCAAGTATGACGGTACGGTCTATGCCACGCCTGAGCCGCGTCTCTTCAGCTTCAATAATCCTTACGGCGCTTGCCCGACCTGTCAGGGCTTCGGCAACATCATCGGTCTTGATTTAGACCTGGTCATTCCGAATCCTTCTCTCTCATTGAATGAAGGCGCTATAGAGCCTTGGACTAAGCCGCAGCACGAGTGGGCAAGGACGGAGCTGCGTCGCTTCTGTAAGCAGGAACGCATCCCTATGGACGTGCCCTTCAATGAGCTTTCGCGCGCAGATCAGCGCGCCATAGTCGAGGGCAAGGGCAACTGGGGAGGCGTGCGCGGATTCTTCGCGTGGCTTGAGACGAAGAAGTACAAGCTGCATGTGCGCGTTTTTCTCTCGAAGTATCGCGGCTACACTCTGTGTCCCGATTGCAACGGCGGACGCTTGCGTCAGGAGGCGCGCGACGTGCGCGTCGGCGGCAGAACTTTGCCTGACGTGTGCGCGCTCTCGATTAAAGAGTCTGCGAAATTCTTCGACGAGCTTGAGCTTTCCACGGAGCAGGCAGCCATAGCCGACCGTGTGCTTCACGAGATTCGCCGTCGCCTGCGCTTTCTGGTTGACGTAGGTCTGGATTACCTGACGCTCAACCGCCTGGCCTCCACGCTTTCCGGCGGCGAAGCCCAGCGCATACAGCTCGCCACCAACTTAGGCTCGTCGCTCGTCGGCGCACTCTACGTTCTGGATGAGCCGAGTATAGGACTTCACCCGCGCGATTCTGAGCGATTGATTCGACTCCTGCATAACCTGCGTGACATAGGCAACACTGTGCTTGTAGTAGAGCATGATGCAGAGATGATGCGCGCTGCCGATCACATCTTGGATATAGGCCCTGCGGCGGGCGAGCTTGGCGGGCAGGTCATCTATGAAGGCGACTTCGAGAATCTATTGCTCGACAGGGATTCGCTGACGGCCAAGTACCTGCGCGGCGAAGCCGAGATTAAAGAACCGAAGCAGCGACGCACGCCGCAGAAGAGACGCCTCGCTTTGCGCGGGGCTTCCGAGCACAACCTGAAGAACATAGATGTGGACGTGCCGCTAGACATGCTCGTCTGTGTAACGGGCGTATCCGGCTCAGGCAAGTCAACGCTGATTCACGATTGCATCTACGCAGGAATGAAGAAGCAGCGCGGCGACTGGCAGGGACACGTTGGTGCTTTCACAAAGCTTGAAGGCGTGCAGTATGTTGACGACGTGATTCTGGTTGACCAGTCTCCCATAGGCCGCACGCCGCGCTCGAATCCGGTCACCTACATCAAAGTGTACGACGCGATTCGTGAAGCCTTTTCACAGACCCGCGAGGCGCAGGCGCACGGTCTTGACCCCTCGCACTTCTCCTTCAACGTTCCCGGCGGGCGCTGCGAAGTCTGCCAGGGCGACGGCACCGTCACGGTCGAGATGCAGTTTCTGGCAGACGTGGAACTGGTCTGCGAAGAATGCAAGGGCACGCGCTTCAAGCCCCAGGTTCTGGACGTGCGCTATCGCGGCAAGAACATCAACGACGTGCTCAGCATGACCGTGCGCGAAGCCATGATCTTCTTCCGCGACGTGACAAAGATTACCAACCGCCTACGCGTGCTCGATGATGTAGGACTCGGCTACCTGCGTCTGGGACAATCCGCCACCACGCTCTCCGGCGGCGAAGCCCAGCGCGTCAAACTCGCCGCGCATCTCTCGAAACGCACCGGCGCTAAAACCCTCTACATCTTCGACGAGCCGACCACCGGCCTACACTTCGACGACATCAACAAACTACTCGCAGCCTTCCGCGCGCTTATGGAAGCCGGTGGCTCGCTCCTCGTCATCGAGCACAACCTTGATGTCATCAAGACCGCCGATTACATCATCGACCTAGGCCCCGAAGGCGGCGACCGAGGCGGTCAGGTCGTCGCCACCGGCACACCCGAAGCCATCATGAAAAACAAAGCATCCCACACAGGCCGCTTCCTGCGCGCACACCTCGCACGCTCTAACGGCCATCATGCCTAACGCGAGTTCGACATAAAAGAAGGCTGCTCTCTCAAGCCCCTTTCAGGGACTTGAGAAAACCTCGTCCCTGCTTCTATCGAACTCACTTTAATCTAACCCGCCAGGCAAAATTCTTGCATCGCTGAAATCTCCTTCACCTACAGCAAAAAATCTTGCTATGATGTGCGGGCACACAACGACCTTGCTGCGCCGGGCTACCCACGGCAGCGTGTTCTATTCAAAGCTGACTAGCGCCTCTAGAACAGCGACAGCACGCCTTGCAGCAGGTGCAGCGCGGTCTCCGTCAAAGTGCTTTCGGTTACTCCCGGAAACGGCATATCACCACTTGCCGTTGCCGAAGGCGAAGTAGCGCCGGGGTATTGAACCTCGCCGTTTATTGGTGCTGGCGGTGGAGGAGCAGTAACTCCTGGGTATGGAATCTCGCCCGCAAATGTAGAGCAGGCAAGTATCAGTATTAGCACAAATGCAATTACACATTTGCGGCATAGTTGATTAAAGTTCCTCATCATAGTTTTCCTTCTAAGGTGATTTAGTGAAGCAAGCTAACTGTTTAACGCGCCTCCTCTTTCCAAGAGGCTCGGCAAACCATGCTTGCAACCAATATTGCAAGTATGGAGAAAGGTAATCCTCATATGACTTTAGCAGAAACTCTGCTCCGGCAGTTAGACAATACAAAGCTTAGCCGTGATGAGCGAGCACGATTGCGCTGTCAACTTGCTGAAGAGTTGGACATCAGAGGACAGTATGAGGCGGCGCGCAATGCACTTGGTGAACTGTGGCAGGGCGTAGGACAGCGCCCCGCTCTGGAGGGACTTACTGATTTCACAGCAGCAGAAGTGCTGTTATGCGCTGGTGCTTTGACGGGATGGCTTGGTAGCGCAGGCCAATTCGCTAATGCGCAAGAGATAGCTAAAGACCTTATTAGCGAAAGTATTGCTATATTTGAATCACTAGGAGAAGCGACAAGAGTTGCAGCAGCGAAAAGTGAGCTTGGGGTCTGCTACTGGCGTGAAGGTGCATTTGATGAGGCGCGCGTGCTGTTTGAAGATGTATTTTCGCACCTTGATGAAGAGGATATCGAACTTAAGGCGCGAACGCTGCTCCGACGTGTCATGGTCGAATTTTCTACGAGTAGATTTAATGATGCATTCCGCATCTTGACTGAGACCGCTCTGGTATTCGAGACAAGTAAAAATGACATTCTGAAAGGCAGGTTTCATGGATTATTTGCACTTATATTAAGGAGGCTCGGCACAACCGGACATCATCAGGATTACATAGATCGTGCGATTATTGAGTACACAGCAGCAACTTATCACTTCGCGCAAGCTGGACATACCCTTTACCGTGCATGCGATGAGAATAATCTCGGATTTTTGCTCTATAAATTAGGACGCTATGAAGAGGCTCAAAGCCACCTCGACCGCGCTCGTCGCATGTTTGTTAATATTAAAGAAAGTAGCCTAGCGGCGCAGGTAGATGAAACTCGCGCACGGCTATTGCTGGCACAAGGTCAAAATACGGAAGCGGAAAGGGTCATTCGCGGGGCGGTTCGGACATTTGAGAGGGGTGGGGAGCAGTCGCTTTTGGCGGAGGCGTTGACTACGCAGGGGGTGGTGCTGGCGCGGCTTGGGCGCTTCGATGAATCTTATAAGGTGTTGCAGCGGGCGATGAATGTGGCGGAGCAGGCGGGGGCTGTGGAGTATGCGGGGCGGGCGGCGCTGGCGCTGCTGGAGGAACATGCGGAGAGAATAAATGTAGAGCGGCGGCGTAGGGTTTATGAGCTTGCGGATGAATGGCTCTCAAGGACGCAGGATGCAGAGGACATCTCGCGGCTGCGTGCCTGCGCGCGGCGCGTTATTGCTCCAAGGGTAGCGGGCGCGCAGGGGGGTGCAGAGCCTGTCTCCTTTATTCATGCCAGCGAGCGTATAGACGAATTGCTTGAGAAGGCGCGACATTTAGCTAGCACTAATCTGCCCATCCTGATTACAGGGGAAACAGGGGTCGGTAAAGAAGTCATGGCGCGGCTGATTCATCATTGGAGCGGGCGCGGCGGCGCATTTGTGCCTTTGAACTGTGGTGCTCTGACCGAGACGCTCATCGAATCACAGCTTTTCGGGCATCGCAAAGGCAGTTTCACGGATGCCGTCGCGGATTACGCGGGAGCGGTTCGGGAAGCGGAAGGCGGCACTCTGCTGCTGGATGAGATCGGAGAACTCAGTCAAGCCAATCAGGGCAAGCTGCTACGGCTGATAGAGCTGGGGGAGATAATGCCCATCGGCGCAACCGCGCCGGAATATGTCGATATACGCATCGTCGCTTGTACTAATGCACGACTATCGAAACTTGTTGCCAAACATCGCTTTCGTGAAGACCTGTTTTATCGTATCGCAACATTTGAAATAGAGATTCCGCCTCTGCGGGAGCGGACTGAGGACATCGCTGCACTGGCGAAACATTTCATGAAAGAGGTGGCAGAGCGCACGGGCAGGCAGGCCACTTTCACACAGGGAAGCATAGAGGCTCTTAAAGCTTTGCCTCTTCACGGTAATGCACGAGAGTTGCGCGCTATTATCGAGCGCGCGGTTATTACCTCTAAGGGCCAGCCCGTCGTAGAAGAAGCATTACGGCTAGTATTGCTGCGCGCAACCAGCAAGGGCACGGCGGCTGACCCGTGGGCGGAGTTTTCACTTGTGGAGGAGGTTAGACTTTACGAAGAGCAGTTCATTGAGCGCGCCTTGAAGGAGAGTCGCGGGAGGGTTACACATGCGGCGCACCTGCTCGGATTAAAGCACCAGAGTCTCATCGCTATCATAGAGTCCAGACACAAGAGGCTGCTGGAACTGAGAACGCCAGCGCAGCCACGCAGACGCAGCATCATCAAGCGAAGATAAGTTAAGCGGCATAGAAGATACCAATCAGATTCCAAAGATTGAATAAATCTTCCCACACAGGCCATTTTCTGCGCAAACACCTAGCACGCTCTAACGGCCATCATGCGTAGAGCTATCCCGAAAGATGCTTCATCGCGGTAGAGAGACGTAGCATCTTTGCCCGTGGATGCAGCCTCTCTGACTAGAGTCCCTGCATCTCTCACTAGAGAGGCTTCATCTCTAGTGAGAGAGGTTGAGTCGCTGGCCGTAGATGCAGCCTCTCCGCGTTGCGATGCTTCGTCTCTAGTGAGCGATGCTCTATCACAGCGTTGGGCGGACTCATCTTCGTTGTGCGACGCGACATCGCAAACGAGCGCGGGCTTGTATCAAGCGTGCGCGCAGCCATTTTCGCAGTAAAAATTATCCTTGCCAGCCAAAAACGCTGAGCGTATGATGCGCTCAGTCCTCGCGGTTTCCCTCTTCTTCTGAGGCTCACAAGGAGAATTTCTCTATGGCACAAGATCAAACCAGATCCCTTAAACCGTCCATCATCACCGCCGACCGTGACAGCATCGCGGCGGTACAAGCCATCACCAACTACGCTCCGGCCAACAGCGACTATGCCACAGCAGCCCTCGTCGCGGCACTCGCGGAATACGACGCCAAATCTGCAACTGCCGCACAGGCCGACGCAGCCGCCAAAGCCGCCCGCGACGAAGCGGTCGCCGCCGCGCACCGCCTCCACAACAAGGTCGTAGGCATGCGCGACTCCGTCGGCGCACAATACGGCAAAGACTCCAACCAATTCCAATCCGTCGGTCGCAAGAAGACCACCGAATACAAGAAACCAACCCGCACGAACAAGCAGGAAGACAAAACGTAAACCTACTTCGGCCTGCCACCGCGAGGACACAGAGCGTAGCGCACAGGCAACTACGCACACAAAGAGACGCGGTCTTGACAGTAAAGATTTCTTACCGTCAGGCCGCGCCTCTTTGTTAACAATTAAAGGTTACTCTTCGTCTTCAGGTCAAAACCGGGGCTGCTACCGCGTGACCGCGACTAGGCGAAACCCGGTGTAAGGTGTAGTGGCGTAGGGCGCGTCCCAACTGCGGATCGCCGAGCGCACAGCGTTGCCATAGTTGGTCCAAGAGCCGCCACGTCGCACCCGGGCAGTTGAGATACTTGCATCTAACCATGCCGAACCATCAGATGGTGCTCCATCATAATTCGAATGCCATATATCCTCACACCACTCCCACACATTTCCATGCATATCATATAAGCCCCATGCGTTCGGCTGAAAACTTCCCACCGGCGTTGTCTTTTGGCGACGCACTCTCTTCGCCGCCGCGCCATATGGATAATAACCGTCAAAATTAGCTTGTCTCGACGACAATGAATCTCCAAACGCAAAGGCTGTGGTTGTTCCCGCCCGCGCTGTATACTCCCATTCTGCCTCAGTTGGCAATCTGTATGTGTACTCATCATCCATTGCATCTAGCTTATGGATGAACTCCTGCACATCATTCCAGGAAACTTGCTCCACAGGACAATTATCGCAGCCTTTGAACTGACTCGGAATTGTACCCATCACAGTCTGCCACTGCGCCTGTGTCACCTCGTTCTTGCCCATGTAGAAGCTCTGCACCGTCACTTGATGCTGCGGCGATTCATCCACAAATCCTCCTACTTCTAACGCGGGCGAACCCATCATAAAACTTCCTGCAGGTACATAGACGAACTCCATCCCCAACCTATTTGCCCTTATATTATGGCCGCCATAATTATCGCGCACCGCGTTAATAAGCTCGTCGGTTGCGCCGGGGCCAGCTTTGCGTAGTTCCCTTTCTACCATCTTCGTCAATTTAAAGTTGACGCGACGCAAACGAATCTTCTCCACTATAAAATCCTGCGAGTCGCCACGCCTCAATTCCTTAAGGGCTTTGACAAGTGTGCTCTTGCTGATGGCCTCAGGCACGGGCGTAGGCTTACGCACAGGCTTGCGTCTGGCCTGTGATAAGGCAAAGCCAATTCCCAGCAGCAGAAATAGCGCGAGGACAATGCCCATCACTAGGGACTTTTTCCACATCACTTGAAACACCTTTGCGGTATCATTATGGCTTGTCGCTGCGTTTCTTACCTGTCTTCCTTGGGCTGTACTGGTTTTCATAATCCAACACATTCGACGCTCGCCTTCGCCGCTCCGCTTCGGTGCGGCCCTTCATCGGAGGCGATTTGATTGGGTTCGTGATGCCTTCCTCTGTCTGACTGCCGGTTGCGCTATCGTTTGAGATTTGCGGCGCGTTAGCGTTATTTGCTCCTATGTTCGCCGGAGGCGTCGAGACTTGCACAGGCGCATTGCTGGTCTGTTTCTCAGGCGCATTGGATTGCGGCGCGGCTGCCTCCTGACTACGGCTGCTTGTATAAGCGTACAGAATGATTAGAGAAGCTATCAGCATCACTGTCCCCAGAGCGATGTAAAGCATGCGGTACGAGCGCGGCTCGCGCGCAGGCGACTCTGGCGTAGAGGGCGGAGTAATTTCTGTCGGCTTAGAGTAACTCACTTGCCGCCCGTACACAGGCAAAGTAGGAATCTCCTTGTCTGCCGCGCCCGCCGGTTGCCCTTTGCTTCTCTGCTCTATGGTCTCTTCATCCGGCTCCTTCTCTTCGGCCTGTTTACGTCTCGCTTCGTCTTCTTCCGCCTGACGCTGCTTCTCTTCCTCTGCGCGCTGTTGCCGTTCCTGTGCCTCGCGGCGTCTTTGGTCTATTTCCTCAGCGGCTTTGCGCACCAGTACAGCTTCGGCTGCTGCCCGCGCTCTTTCTTCTTCGGCAAGGCGCGCCGCTTTCCGCTCTGCTGCGAGCCTGCGCGCGGCCTCTTCTTCAGCCTCCCGTCTCTGTCGCTCCTTCTCTTCGTCCTCACGCTTGCGTTGCGCCTCGGCTGCGTCCTTGGCTTCGCGTTGTCGCCGGGCTTTTGCCTGTTGTGCCTCCTGCTGTTTCTCTAGTATTCGCTGCAAGCTGGTAATCAAGCTTTCAACGTCCCGCTTCCAGCGCATGTTGCTAAGTTCAAAGGCATGGCGGTGAGACAGTTGGTTCAAATCCTCTGGTAAGTCTGGAGTTGCTGGCATTGTCGCTCCCTGTATGAGGACAGGAATCACACGCACATTTCTACTTAACGCGGTGGCGATTTCCAAACGGACAAAATCATTCGGATTATCTAAACGCCGCGTAACCCCATCCTTACTACTTGTGAGCCAGCCTTTACCAATAATTGCAATTAGAATCTGGCATGAACTGACTGCGTCCTTGATTGCCTGGACAAAATTCTCACCCGGCTCAATATAATCTATATCCATGAAGATTTGATCTTTACCGAAATGAGCAATGAGATTGTCAGATAAACGACCGGCAGCATCGGCGGTTTCGTCGCGGCGATAGCTGATAAAGATTTTTGAGGACTTTTCAGTAAAGGATTGCGACATGATCCCGATCCCTACCTTTAATTGCTATCAGGAAAATCTCGGTCGAGATTCAAATGAAAGGTTAGCGATGCAAAGAAAACGTGAGTTTAGCCGCTCAGACTCGTTCCGACTCCATCAGCTTTGAAATGTCAGGGCGCTTGTCGCGTAGTATGTAATAAATGCTGCATCATCTTAGCGCAGTTTTGGCTAGGGCGCTAGAATATACCTTCGAGACTCAACGCTCTTCTCTCTTGTTCCCGGTGCTGAAGCACGTAGTTATTGTCAGAGAGTCCCTACTGGGACTTCCTAACGCGCTCTTTAAGCAAACCAAGACGTTACTGTCTAGCAACAGCTACGAGGCGCAGGCCGGAGTTGCGCTGGCGTGTGTCGGGCATGGCGCGTATGCGCTCGTTGACGCGGCAGTAAAAGCCGTTGTCTATCCATGAGCCGCCGCGCATGACGCGGTATCTTTGATCGCCGCCCTTGAGCCAGGCGCTTCCGTCCGTGGGCGCGCCCTTGTAGCTGTCGTGATAAACGTCCTCGCACCATTCCCAGACGTTGCCGAGCATGTCGTACAATCCCCACGCGTTCGCCTGCTTCTCTCCGACCGGATGCGTCTTGTTGGCGGAGTTATTGAAGTACCACGCGAGCGCATCGAGCGCGCCCATGCTCTCGCCCGTCATCTGTGCGTGACACGCATACTCCCACTCCGACTCTGTAGGCAAACGATAGCTGAAGGCATCATTCCGCTCGTTCAGCTTCTTGATGAAGACCAGCGCTTCCGTCCATGAAACCTGCTCGACGGGACAATCATCACAGCCTTTGAAGTTTGATGGTTCCGTGCCCATGACCATACGCCACTGCGCCTGTGTGATTTCGTAGCGCCCCATGTAATACCCTTTGCGAATCGCTACGCGCCGCGCCGGTCGCTCGTCTGCGCCGCCCTTATCCGAACCCATCACGAAGCTGCCCGAAGGTATGTAGGCGAACTCCATCCCTAGCTGGTTGGACATCACAGTCCCCGGCTTCGTCGTGTCGGCTGGCACATTCGCTGTTCCGGGCTGAGCAGTAGTCGAAGCTTCAGGCGTCGCGGTCGTCTTCGGCGAGGACGTGCTGGTTTTCTTCGCAGGCTTAGAAGTTTTTCTACCAGCCCTTCCCTGCCCGTATCCCAGTGACGTAAAAATTAGCGGCAGCAGCAGAAGCCCCGGCACAATCAACATTACCCACGTACGATTTCTTTCTGTTCGATAATTGCTATTCTTCATCTCAATCAATCAACCTGTTTTTTCGTAAAGCTCGATTTTCTTGCAGGGGAGCGGTTCAGCTATCTTAACGAAAATGGGTTGAGTGCGCTAGAGTGTCTAGGCTCAGTCAATTTCAGAAGCTCTCTAACAGGGAAAGAATCATGAGTCTCAAAGAACGAATCGTTTCCGATATGACCGCCTCTATGAAGGCGAAGGATGCGGCGCGCACCTCCGTCCTGCGTATGGTTAAAGCCTTTGTCATGAACCGCGAAATAGAGAAGGGCGGCGCGCTTGACGACGAGGAGATGACGAAAACCCTACAGTCGCTCGTCAAACAGCGCCGCGATTCCATAGAGCAATACGAGATGGCCGGTCGGCAGGATTTAGCCGACAAGGAGCGCGCCGAGATAGAGGTCATCGAAGGCTATCTTCCGCAGGCGGCCTCGCGCGAAGAGATCGAACAGGCTGTGGCGGCGGCTATAAAAGAGACGGAAGCAACCTCCATGCGTGAGATGGGAGCCGTGATGAAGGCCGTGCAGGCACGCCTCGCTGGTCGCAACGCAGACAACCGTACCATCAGCGAAATCGTCAAGGCGAAGCTTGGAAAGTAAGCAGTGAGCGGTGAGCAGTAAGCAGAAAACTGGCCGTTTCGTTAGCTTTTACTGCTTACTGCTTACCGCTCACCGCTTACTTTCTCTACGCTTGCTTATCCCCCATCTTTCCCCTATAATCATTCGCTTGCTCAGAGCGCGGCGGTCATGTCCGGTGGGTTCTCTGCCCACTTTTTCTTTTGCGCACTTGAGTCTTTTCTGAAGTGGTCTCTGGAGGACGGCAGCGGACAATGGGTCAGGGTTCGATTGACAGGCGTATAGAGGAGATAGCCGAGCGTGTGGCCTTGGACAATGGGCTTGAGATGGTTCATACGGAAGTCGGCGGGCCGGACGGAAAACCTTTGATACGCATCTTTATTGATAAGCCGGAAGGCGTCACGCACGAGGATTGCTCGTTGGTAAGCCGCCATGTAGGCACTGTGCTGGAGGTGGAGGATTTCATTCATTCGGCCTATACGCTGGAAGTATCAAGCCCCGGATTGGAGCGCGGGCTTTACAAGCGAGCCGATTACGAGCGTTTCACTGGCAGAGACGCACGCATTAAGACGACGCGAGCCATCAACGGCCAGCGCAATTTTCGCGGGAGCATCGCCGGACTGGAAGGCGACGCTGTGATTTTTGAAGATCGAACGAGCGGGCGCGTTTCTATCCCGCTTGAGTCAATCAACAAGGCCAACCTTGAGATTGACGTTGAAGAAGAGTTTCGCCGCGCTCAGGAGCGCGAAAAGGTAGCCAAGGGAGTTTGAGAGGCTGCTATTACAACTGAATAAAAAAGAAGAGGTCGGAGGCTATAGGTCAGCGGTAAAGGCTGAAATTAATCTCTGACCTACAGCACTGAAAGTTTATGAGCACTTCCATCGCACAAAACATTGACGCTCTCTGTCAGGAGCAGGGTATCGAACGCGACCTGGTCATAGACGCAATGAAGGAGGCTGTCCGCGCGGCAGCCAAAAAGCAGTTCAAGTCCGGCGAAGACATACAGGTGGACTGGAATCCTGATACCGGCATAGAGCTTTCGGCCTCGAAAGTTGTCGTGGAGGAAGTCACCAACCCGGCCACAGAGATGTCTCTGGACGAGGCGAAGGAACTGGCAGGCGACGAAGTGGAAATAGGTGACGCGCTGCTGCTGCCTCTGCCGATGGAAGAACTCGGGCGCATCGCAGCCCAGACCGCCAAGCAGATTCTTTTCCAGAAAGTGCGCGACGCTGTTCGCAGCAACATCTATGAGCAATACGTGGATAAGATAGGCGATCTGGTCAACGGGTTTGTCAAACGCTTCGAGCGCGGCAACATCATCGTTGATCTGGGAAATCTGGAAGCAATACTTCCGAAATCGCAGCAGTCGCGCGGCGAACAGTGGAATCAGGGCGAGCGCATACGCGTCGTCATCAGCAACGTTTCCAAAGAATCTAAGGGGCCGCAGGTCGAAGTCTCGCGCACCAGCCCGGAGCTTCTGAAACGGTTGTTTGAAATGGAAGTGCCGGAGATTTACGACGGCACGGTCGTCATCAAATCCTGCGTGCGTGAGCCTGGAGACCGCGCCAAGATTGCTGTGATGTCTACGGAGCGTGATGTTGATCCAGTGGGCGCTTGCGTCGGCATGAAGGGCAGCCGCGTGCAGGCCATCATACGGGAGTTGCGTGGAGAGAAGATTGACATCATAGAGTGGTCGGACGAGCCTTCGGTGTTTGCCGCGAATGCCTTATCGCCCGCCAAGGTCAATCAGGTTCGCATCACCGATATTGAAAATCGGCAGATGGAAGTCATCGTCAACGAAGACCAGCTTTCACTCGCCATAGGCAAGCGTGGACAGAACGTGCGGCTCGCATCGAAGCTCGTCGGCTGGAATATAGACATACGCAGCGAAGAAGAGATCAAGCGCGAGGTCGCGGAGCAGATGGGTGCGATTATCGCTTCGGGCGGCGCAGTTCCCCTCTCTGCCATCGAAGGACTCACGGCAGCGCAGGCAGACGCCCTCGCAGAGCACAGCATAGAAGATATTGACGCTCTCGCCGCCACCTCCGTTGACGATCTGGTGGAGTACCTTGACCTCAGTCTTGACGAAGCCGAGGAGATTCTGGCGGCGGCGAAGAACGTTATCGCCGTGCGTGATGCCAAGCGACAGGCAGGCGACGAGGCCGAGGGTGAGACGACCGGCGAAGAAGCCGCTGGCGAAGGCTCGACGGAAGGCGCGGAAGAAGCTGTTGCCGCAACCACGGAACCCGAACAGATTGAGACAGCCCCCGTAGAGACTGTAGCTGCCACAGACGAGGATGAGCCTGCTGTGGCCGAAACGAGCCAGGGAGAGACAGAGATGGCAGACAGTGAGGAAGAAGAAGGCCAGGCGGTCGAACAGCACGCTTTCTCAGCCGAGCTTGACGTGGATGCTCGCCCCGGCGACATCAATCCGCCGCATGAGATGACTGACGAAGGCTACGACGAAGCTGTAGAGAATGGTACGCCTTACTCAGCCGAGCCGAATATCCTTGCAGAGTATTCAGCCGATCCGGTCGCGCTTACCGAAGCCGACCCGATGACGGAAGACGAGCTGCTCCTGCAAGGTGCCGAACGCGATCTGAGGCCGGATACGATTACGCCCGCGCCCGACATTACGTCGAGCGAGGCGGCCTATATAGAAGCCGCTGGCCGTGTAGGTGAAGGAGAGCCGCCCGTCGAAGAAGAAATGGATGCGTTCTCTCCTCAAGCAGATTTTGCTTCGGAAGCATCTGCGCCCGAAGTGCAAATAAGTTCCGCTCCCGCGCCGGAGTACCGAGAAGATGTGGCCGCGCCGGTCGAGAGCGATGAAGAAGAGAAATCAATGAACTCTTCCGACGACAATGCGGCACAGTAACGCAACAGGGCGTGTGCGCTTGAAAAGCGTGCAACGCTCCTCGCCTACGCCCCCTTCCCAGGGTCGGCTCTCCTGATGAGAGCGCGCTTTTAAGGGAAAGGTCGTAGGGCGAGAGACCCAGACTATTTTCCAGAAGCGCGCGACGCCGTTTTATCCAAAGCGTCGAAGAAGGAGTGCATGACCGCTCATACGTCTAAGGTTCGTCTATACGATCTGGCTAAAGAACTCAAGCTCGACACCAAGCGTCTCATCGAAGAGGTCAGACGCGAGGGTGTAGATGTGAGTGTGCCATCCAACTCTGTCTCAAAAGAGTTGGCCGACAAGATTCGCAACAAGTATTTTCCGAAGAAGGAAACTGCCGCGCCGCGCAGGATAGTGGTCGTCAAACACGCCGCGCGCCCCGTGGCCGCTCCGGCGGAAGAAGCTGCGCCTGTGGCAGTCTCCGAAGAGGCCGCGCCGGTTTCAGGTGAGCCTTACGAGCCTATCGCGGCTACTGCTGAAGCCAGTGCAGAGCCATCTGCCGATGAAGGGCAGCCTGCGGCCAGACCTGCCTCTCGTATTCTTCTAAAGAAGAAGCCACAGCCCCCGGCACAGCGCGCAGAGCCGCCCGCTTCAACTGCATCGCCCGTTATAGAAACTTTTGTAGAGGCGGAGCAGGCGAGCACCAACGGTGAAGGCGAGGCCGCGCCCTTCGAGCCTGCCATGTCAGAGCCAGCGCCGCCTGCGGCTGCTTTAGAGCAAGCGAGCGCGCCGCAAGCCTCTGCGCCGACCGCTGCATCTACTTCCAGTGCTCAAGCGCCTGCGCCTTCAAGACAGGTCAGAGTTCTGCGCCCGACTGCCGCAGCCTTGAGCGCGGGCATACGGCACGGCGACCGCGCACCAGCGCCAGCGCCGCCGCCTACACCTGCAAAGCCGCAGCCTTCTCCTTCGCGTGAGCGGCGCGACCGTCGTGACCGCAATGCGGGTCGCACTACGCGCGAGCCGGAGACGTTCGAGTTCAGCGGCACTCCGGGCGAGACGGCCACTCCGCAAACTGTCTACACGCCTCCGCCGGATGCGCGTCGTCGCGGTCGCTCGCGTCACAGTGGGCGTCCGGTTCCGGGCAGCGCCACCGGCCCGCGCAAGATGCCTGAAGGCAGAGGCCGTTTCGACAACGACTTTCTGCCGCCGCCGCGTGCGCTCTCTCTGGAAGACCGCATTGCCGGGCGACTTGAAGGCGGCGGCTCGACCGTCTCTACAGGCGAGCTAAAGACCGTGCGCCTTATAGAAGGATCGACCGTCAAGGAGTTCGCAGAAAAGCTGGGCATCAAGCCGAAGGACATCGTGACGCTGCTTATTCAGCGCGGAGTCTTTGCCACTATCAATCAGCCCCTGAACGATGACGTGGCGGTTGATCTGGCTCGTCGCTTCGGTTACGAAATCACTTTCGTTCCCTTTGAAGAGATGGTCGCCGAAGAGGAGTTCGAGGAGTTGATTGCATCCGACTCGGATGATGTGGAGCTGCCGCGCGCTCCGGTTGTGACCGTCATGGGTCACGTTGATCACGGAAAGACTTCACTCTTGGACGGCATTCGCAGTACGGAAGTCGCCGCCGGTGAAGCGGGCGGCATCACGCAGCACATAGGCGCTTACAGCGTGAGCGTGCCGACCCCTGATAGTCCTGAAGCGACACGTCGCGTCGTCTTCCTTGATACACCCGGCCACGAAGCCTTCACGATGATGCGTGCGCGCGGAGCGAAGGCGACGGACGTTGTGGTGCTGGTAGTGGCGGCGGACGACGGCGTCATGCCGCAGACGATTGAAGCCATAGAGCACGCGCGTGCCGCCAATGTGCCTATCGTCGTCGCCATCAACAAGATTGATAAGCCGGACGCCAATCCTGAGCGAGTCAAGCAGGAGTTGGCCGGACATGCCCTGACGCCGGTCGAGTGGGGCGGCGACACCGAAATGGTTGCCGTCTCCGCCAAGCAGCACAAGAATCTGGATAACCTGCTTGAGACCATCCTGCTCACGGCAGACATTCTCAATCTGAAAGCCAGCCCGACGCGTCTCGCTTCGGGTGTCGTGCTCGAAGCCAAGCTGGATAGAGGTCGCGGCTCGGTCGCAACCGTGCTCGTACAGCAGGGTACGCTGCGCGTAGGCGATCCCTTCATCGTCGGCCAAATCTTCGGCAAGGTGCGAGCCATGTTCGACGATCGAGGACAGGCGGTGACGGAAGCAGGGCCTGCAACGCCCGTAGAAGTTCTGGGACTTCAGGGCGTGCCGCAGGCGGGCGAGGCTTTCCAGGTCGTCGCCGACATCACAAAGGCGCAGCAGATTTCGCATCACCGCCAGATGATCAATCGCCAGGCGACGCTGGCGCAGACCACCAAGCGCGGTATAGAAGCCCTCGGACAAACAGAGATCAAGGAACTGCTCGTGGTCATCAAGGCAGACGTGCAGGGTTCCGTAGAAGTCTTGAAGTCCACCTTGCAGAAGCTTTCGACCGAGGTGGTCAAGGTGAAAGTGATTCGCTCCGGCGTGGGCGCAATCACGGAATCCGATGTGCTGCTGGCTTCTGCGACGCAGGCCGAAAATACAAACAAGGCCGTCGTCATCATAGGCTTCAACGTGCGCCCGGAATCGCGCGCCGCAGACCTTGCCAAGCAGGAGAACGTAGACATACGCCTGCACTCGATTATTTACAAGGTCGAAGAAGAGATACGCGCCGCTATGATCGGCATGCTCGAAGCGGTGGAGAAGGAACTCATCCTTGGCAAAGCGGCTGTGCGCGAAGTCTTCCGCGTGCCGCGCGCAGGCGTGATTGCAGGCTGCATGGTCTTGGACGGCGTCATTCGCCGCAACGCCCGTGCCCGACTGATACGCGACGGCGTAGTCTCATGGGAAGGCGGCATCGCGTCTTTGCGCCGGTTCAAAGAGGATGTAGGAGAAGTCCGCGAGGGCTTCGAGTGCGGTATTGCCCTCGAAAACTTCAACGACATCAAGGTCGGCGACCAGATCGAAGCGTTCATCATCGAGAAGGTCGCGGCCACAGAACTATAGAGGACAGAGGACAGAGGTTAGAGGTTAGTAGTTGACTTTCTTTTTACTAATCTCTGACCTCTAACCTCTAATCACTGTTTTATGCGTAGGGCTGATAAGGTTGCCGATCTGCTGCGGGAAGAGATTACGCAGATCGTCGGTTATGAATTGGAAGACCCGCGTCTTGAAGCGGTCACGGTAACGGACGTTCGCGTGTCGGACAACTTACGCGATGCGCGTGTCTTTGTGACCGTCAGCGGTAGCGAAGACGAGGCCAAGGCGGCACTCGCTGCGCTACGTCACGCGGCGCAATATGTGCGCAAGCAACTGATTCTAGCGCTCGACCTGGCACACGCCCCGGAGCTTCATTTTGTGCGCGACAAGGTGGAAGAGCGCGGCGCTCGCGTCGATCAACTGCTCAGTGAGATCGGGCGCGAGCTTGAACACAGAGATTCGGAAGAAAGGATGAATGATGGAGGCAGAATGCAGAATGATGATAAAGCATAGTTCTTTAATTCATCACTCTGCATTCTGCCTTCATCTTTTGCTTTTACAATGTTGAGTCAAGTCGTCGAGCTGGTCGAGTCAAAGCGGCGCTTTGCGATCACCTCGCACCTTCGCCCCGATGGTGATGGACTGGGTTCTTCGCTGGGTCTTTACTGGTTGCTGAAAGCGCTGGATAAAGAGCCTGAAGTTATCATGCACGACCCCGTCCCGCACGCCTATCAAAAACTCCCCGGCACCGAAAACGTGCGTGTCACCGAACGCATTGATAAGGAGTATGACGCGGTCTTCGTCATCGAATGCTCCGACATTACACGCCCCGGCCTCATCGATCTCGAAAAACAGTTTGTCGTCAATATAGATCACCATTCGACCAGCGCGCTCTTCGGCTCAGTCAACTGGATTGACCCGACCGCATCCGCTGTCGGCGAGATGATCTACAACCTGTGCAAGGCTGTAGGCGTGCGTGTGACCCGTGAGATAGCCGAATGCGTCTATACGGCTCTCATCACCGACACAGGCTCTTTCCACTACTCGAACACATCGGAGCGCACCTTCAAGGTAGCCTCAGAGCTTGTGCGCGCAGGGGTGAAGCCCGCTAAGATTTCGCAGGCAGTGTTTTCGAGCTACCCCTGGAGCAAGATTGAGCTGCTCGGCGAAGTCCTTGCGACCGTCAAGCGTGATCCTTCGGGTCGCGTGGCCTGGATGCGGCAGACTATTGAGATGCAGGAGCGCGCCCAGGCGGCGGAAGAGGACGGGGACGGCTTCGTCAACTACCCTTTGACCTGCGATAAGGTCGAAGCCGTGGCGTTTCTCAAAGAGAGTACGCCCGGCGTCTATCGCGCAAGCCTACGGTCAAAAGGCGACATCAATGTGGCGCGCATCGCAGAGAAATTCGGCGGCGGCGGCCACCGCAATGCCGCAGGCTGCACGCTCACAGGAAGCTGGGAAGCTGCTGAGGAGCAGGTTGTCAATCTCCTGCGCGAAGCGGTCGAGCGCCGTAACGGCGAGCGCGACAATGAAGACGCAGAAGAAGTCATCCTACACACCGAAAAGCAGAGGTCAGAGGTCAGAGGTCAGAGGCCAGAAGTCAGAGGTTAGTTTTCATTTCTTTTACTAACCTCTAGCCTCTGACCTCTGACCTCTATTTTTGTCATGTCTGGAAAAGAGAAGCGGTACAAGTGGCGGCGCGAGGATTACAGGGAGAAGACTCGCGGGCTGCTCATGGTCAATACGGGCAATGGTAAGGGAAAGACTACGTGCGCGCTCGGGCTGATGATGCGTGCGGCGGGGCAGGGGCTTCACTGCTGCATGATTCAATTCATCAAGTCGAAAACGGATCGTTACGGCGAGCACGCTGCCGCCGAAAAGCTGGGCATCGAAGTGCATACGATGGGCGACGGGTTCACTTGGGACACTAAGAATCCTGAGCAGGACGAACGGACGGCGCTGACGACATGGGCTATGTGCGTCGAGAAGATGAGAAGCGGCGACTATGACCTTCTGGTCTTCGACGAGCTGGTTTACGTCTTAAGCTACGGAATGCTCTCGACCGAAGAAGTCCTTGAAGAGATTCGTGCCGTTCGTGCCGCGCAACCGGCGCTTCACATCGTCCTGACCGGACGCGACGCGCCCGCCGCACTCATCGAAGCGGCAGACCTCGTAACCGAGATGCGCGAGATCAAGCATCCCTTCAACGCGGGCATCTTCGCCCAGCAGGGAATAGAATTTTAAGGCAAAATTAAAAAGGCAAAAGGCAAAAGTGAAGAAGCTTCGTCCCTTACTTTTTGCCTTTTGCCTTTTTAATTTTGCCTTCCCTTATGTTACCCTTTGCCACGTCATTGAAAGTTCGTCTTCAAAAAAATCTGAGCCGATAGATGCAGACAGCGGGCGGCAGAAGATGTATTAATTCATCCTTCTGCATTCTGACTTCTGCCTTGCGTTTCAATGCCTTGGTTTAGTAAAAAGCGTCGGCAGCTTGAAAGCGTGCCCGCCGAAGAGAGACGTGTCAAAACCGAGGGCATCTTTGTCAAATGCCTTGAGTGCGACGCAGCGCTCTTCAAGCCTGATCTTGAAGAGTCTCTACAGGTCTGCCAGAACTGCGGCTATCACTTTCGTCTTGACGCGCGTGCGCGCCTGGGAATTCTTTTCGACGACAGTGCTTATGAAGAGCTGGACTCGGAAGTCATCTCGGTTGACCCTCTTGATTTCGTAGACAGCAAGCCTTACCCGCAACGGCTCAAACAGGCTCAGGATGTTTCCGGCCTGCCGGAAGCAGTCATCAACGGGCGCGGGCGCGTCGGCGGCCATCTGGTTTACGCTGCCGCGATGGACATGCTGTTCATAGGCGGCTCTATGGGGTCGGCTGTCGGCGAGAAAATAACCAGGCTGATAGAGCGCGCTCTGGATGATCGCGCCGCCGTCATCATCTTCGCCGCATCGGGCGGAGCGCGTATGCAGGAAGGCGCGCTGTCTTTGATGCAGATGGCTAAAATCTCTGCTGCGCTGGCGCAACTCGATGAGGCAAGGCTTCCCTTCATCTCCATCTTGACAGATCCTACGACGGGCGGCGTGACCGCAAGCTTTGCTATGCTCGGCGACATCATCATCGCCGAACCGAAGGCGCTCATAGGATTCGCAGGCCCGCGCGTTATAGAGCAGACGATTCGTGAAAAGCTTCCGAAGGATTTTCAACGCTCCGAATTCCTTCTGGATCACGGCATGGTTGACGACATCATCGACCGCCGAGAGATGCGCGACTACATCATCAAGCTCCTCAACTTCATGATGAACCCAGACCTCAACCGCGAGCCGGAAACAGAGATAAGTCTACGAGCAAGTAAATCGTGAATCGTAAATCGTAAATAGAAAAACCGCTCTTATCCATTCACGATTTACGATTTACGAAATATGCTATTTGACGAGGCGCTTCAGTATCTTCTGAGTCTGGGTCACGAGACGCTGGCTATAAAACTCGGTCTAGCCAACACAGAATCCCTCCTCGAAGCTTTAGGCAAACCTCAGAACGCTTTCAGGAAAGTTCAGATCGCGGGCACGAACGGCAAAGGCTCTACGGCTGTGATGCTCGACGCCATCTCGCGCGCAGCCGGGCTAGAAACAGCACTGTATACTTCTCCTCATCTGGTCTCCATCACCGAGCGTATGCGTTTTGGAGGCGAGGAAATTTCCACGCATGATTTCGCAAGGCTTACTACAAAGGTTCGTGATGCCGCCATTCGTTTGAACGATGCTGGCGCGCTCCCCACTTTGCCGACCTTCTTTGAGCATCTGACGGCCATCTTTCTGCTCGGCTGCACTGATGCCCGGACTGAGCTAGCAATTCTGGAGACGGGATTGGGCGGACGCCTTGACGCGACTACGGCTGCACAGGCAGAAGTTGTAGCCATCACGCCCGTTGCTATTGATCATCAGGAATATCTTGGCAGTACGCTCACAGAGATTGCCTCGGAAAAAGCGGCAATCATACGACCGGGCGTCCTGGCCGTGATTGCTCCGCAGGACACTGAAGTCCTTAAAGTTATTGAGGAGCGCTGTCAGGCGACAGGCGTCGCGGCTCACTTTGCAGGTCGCGGAATAGAAGTAAACGGCGCAACCGAGTCCGGCCACTTGAATGTTACTTTTGAAACAGAGGAAGACCGCTACGAAGATGTGACGCTTGGGCTTCGTGGCCGTCATCAAGCCGTGAATGCTGCGGTCGCAATTCGTCTTGCCGAAGCTTTGCGCTCGCGTGGATTCACTATTTCGCGCGCGGCAATCATAGAGGGCATTGAGCGCGCACGCCACGCAGGACGCCTTGAGCTTTGGGCAGGCACGCCCGCGATTCTCTTCGACGGCGCACATAACGGCGCGAGCGCCGTTGCCCTGAGTGATTATCTGGCTGAGTTCGTTAAAGCGCCCATCACACTTCTGTTCGGCGCGATGCGCGACAAGGAGTTGACGAAGATGGCTGCCCTTCTCTTCCCTCAGGCGCAAAGCCTGATTCTGACCGGGATGAACAACCCGCGCGCGGCAAGCCCGGAGATGCTGCGGCCATTAGTCCCGCGCGACTTCGATTCCAAACGCGTCGCCCTGGCATCATCCACGGCTGATGCCGCACGCCTTGCGCTTGAAGTCACACCGCCCCACGGTCTCATCCTTGTCACCGGCTCGCTCTATCTGGTAGGGGAAATACGCGAGCTTCTTTCAAAGGAAGAAGCTTGAGGTGTTGCCGTCTCGTGCGCGAAAATCATAAACTCTTCCGAGCCGGGGGAAAACTTTTATGGCAGTAGATGACAGGGAAGCGCCGGAGGTGCTGGCGAGCGAAGAGATTTACCACGGGCGCATCTTCGATGTCTCGGTCTATACCGTGCGCGAAAATGATCAGACCTATAAGCGAGAAGTCGTGCATCATCCGGGAGGGGCGGGCGTGGTCGCCGTCTTCGACGATGCGACGATTGCGCTGGTGTGCCAGTATCGTCACCCGACTTTGCGTTACCTGCTGGAGCTTCCCGCCGGAAAATTAGACTCGCCGGAACGTCCCGAAGAGTGCGCCGCGCGCGAGCTTGAAGAAGAGATAGGCGTGCGCGCAGGCCGCATGGAAAAGCTTGCAGAGTTCTTCACCACGCCCGGCTTCTGCGAAGAGAAGCTCTGGGTCTATCTCGCCACGGATTTAATTGAGACGGTGCAGAACCTTGAGGGCGACGAACAGCTTGAGATTGTGCGCGTCACATTCGAGCGCGCCTTCGAGATGATAGCGGACGGCGAGATTGAAGACGCCAAGACCATCATAGGCATCACTATGGCCGCAACACATCTAGGCATCCGAACACCGGGCACAGTTTATCCGGTAGTCTAAAGTAAGGGCTTATAAGGTCAGACGAAGAGAAAGAGATGAACCACGAAGTAACACGAAAACACAGGAATACTATTAGCGCCTGTTTCTGTTAGTGATGTTTCGTGCGGATTCGTGGTTCATCTCTTTCAGCTAATTCTCAAGAGGTCGGGCTTTATGATGGAGCGTGAGACGATTGCCGCGCAGAGCGTTGCCGGGGAGAAGGCTACGGAACCGGACGCCACAGCCTTTGAAAAAGCGATTTCGACTGAAGAGAGCTTTGCGGCAGAGACGGAAGCCCTGCGCACGGCTGACCCGCGCCCGCCGACGCTTCTCAATTATCTTCATTCTCTCGTAGCCATTCCGCTCATCTATCTTTACACGATCATCATGGGAAGCATTTCGCTCATGCTCTCTCTTTATGATCCGGGCGGGAGGCGGCAGCACTGGTGCGCGCGAGTCTGGTGCAGGCTGATTGCGCGTACAGCAGGCGCACGCGTGCGCGTCCACGGCGCGGAGCATATCAAGCCAGATGCCTCTTACGTCTTTCTTTCAACGCACCAGAGCTACATGGATATCCCTGCGATGCTCGGTTACCTGCCCGCGCAGCTTCGCATCGCGGCCAAGAAGATTCTCTTTCGCATTCCCTTCATGGGCTGGCATCTATGGCGCGCGGGGCACATTCCGATTGACCGCAGCTCTACACAAAACGCCGTCACGAGTATGCAGCGTGCGGCCACTTATTTACAGAACGGCATCTGCGCCTTCGTCTTCCCCGAAGGGACACGCTCGCGCGACGGATATCTTCATAATTTTAAGAAGGGCGGCTTCAAGCTAGCACTTCAGGCACAGGTTCCAATCATTCCCATCACCATCATAGGCACCAGACGAATTCTGCCGCCCGACTCCATAATTTTCCGCCCCGGCACCATAGACATGTACGTTGACGAGCCTATCCCGACCGCAGGATTGACCGACGACGACATAGACGCGCTCATGCGTCGCGTCCGAGCCGCGATGGCAAAACACATCAAGAGCAAGTCAGAAGGCAGAAGGCAGAATGCGGAATGAAAAGAAGGAACCCTCTTTAATTCTGCATTCTGCATTTTGCCTTCTGACTTGCTTTTCGCATTCTGACTTCTGCATTGCCTTCTGCTACACTCGTATTTGTGAGCACACCTGAAGAGATGACGACGCCTTTGAGTTCGATTCCGGCAGAGAGCTACAGCGCTGTTGCGGGGGTTGGAGCCGGTCTTCCCGCCGGGGTTGAGCCTGACCCGGACAATCCGCCGTGGAATGTAACGACTGCCGTGTTGACCTGGATTGGAAGCGTCGTGCTGCTTATTGGTGTAAGCGCGGTGAGCCTGGTCTTTATCGTGCTATATTTCTATTCGAGCAAAGGCAGCCTGAATCAGGAGCAACTGCGGCAACTGTTGACGACTGACAAGACCGCCATTCTTCTACAAGTGATTAGCGTCATTCCGGCTCATTTGCTGACGCTGGGGCTGGCCTGGGCTATTGTGACGAGCTTCGGCAAGCGCCCTTTCTGGCGCACGCTCGGCTGGAAATATAATCACTGGAGGGAGCCTGTGGTCTGGGTGCTTTTGGCCTTAGCGCTTCTATTGTTCGGCGGGCTGCTCACGAAATATTACGGCGGCGAGCCGACCGATATTGACCAGATTATCAACAGCTCCACTGCCTCACGCTTTGTGCTCGCTTTTCTGGCGACGGCGACCGCGCCGCTTGTCGAAGAGGTCATCTATCGCGGCATCCTTTATTCGGCGCTGCAAAGGGCGATTGGCGTAGCATGGGCTGTCGTCGGCGTGACCATTCTCTTCGCATCCGTACACTACTGGCAGTACCAGAATAATATCAGCGTGCTTGCCGCCATAGGTGTTCTCAGCCTGACACTAACGCTCGTGCGCGCTTACACAAAAAGCCTGCTTCCCTGCTTCGTCATTCATCTGGTTTTCAACGGGCTGCAATCTCTTCTCATCATCCTTCAACCTTACGTCACAAAACCTGAAGCCGTGCCGACACAGACCTCAGGCGTCGTCGTCCTGCTATCGCAACTCTTCGTCGCTTGAGGGCTGAGGCTTATGGCTCACGAGGTGTTGGTCGTCGGAGGCGGCATCGGCGGGCTGACTGTAGCCGCTCTGCTGGCTGCGCGCGGCGTCAATGTCTGTCTTCTGGAGAAAGAGCCGCGCGGCGGCGGATGCGCCGTTTCATTCGAGCGCTTCGGCTACCAGTTTGAAGCGGGCGCATCTCTGTACGCTTCCTGGCAGCCGGGAGAGATACACGAGCGCGTCTTCTCTGAACTCCCTGTAGCTGCGCCTGAAGTACGCCCCGCGCAGCCCCCTTATGTGGTGCGCTTGCCCGACGGGACGGATGTTCCGCTCTCTGAAAACGATGAAGAGTTTGAGGAAACCCTGCGCCTGAAGTTTCCCGAATGCGCTCGGCAAGCCGTACGCTTTTATCGAGAGATACAGCCTTTGGGAGAAGCGCTCCAAAGGGTTGCGCGGCGCGTGCCGGACTTGCGCACGGCTTCTCTAGCCCGTCGCGCGCGTGCGGTCGCGCCGGAGGCTCGCGTTGCGGCTCGTGTGCTGCGCGCTATGCGCCACACGGCGGCGTTGCATCTGGTAGATGTATCGGAGCGCTTTCGTCGCTTCATAGACGTTCAACTGGAAATCTTCTCTCAGCGTTCGAGCGAGGAATGCGCCTATCTTTACGCGGCGGTCGCGCTCAGCTTACCGCGCCGAGGGATGTACGCTATACGCGGCGGAGCTTCGGGTCTGGCCGATGCGCTCACCGAAAGCATACGACAAAGCGGCGGGACATTGAGATTCAACGCGCCTGTGCTTCGCTTAGCATACGATGCTGCGGGGCGTGCGCGGGGCGTTGATCTTTTGAGCGGCGAGACGGTTGAAGCAACGCGCGCCGTTATCAGCAACCTGACCGCCTGGGATACCTACGGTAAACTCGTCGGCTCCGGTCACACGCCGGAGAGCGTCAGACGGCGAATCAAAAGCTTGCGCGGGTGGGGCGCGTACCTTCTCTATCTGGGTTTGGATGAAGCGGCGACTGCGAGCTTACCGGCAGATCACATACTGGCGCTCACGGACTGGCAGGAAGGCTCTGCTTACACGCCGGAAGAGACGCAGTTCATGTTCGGCGTTGCGCCCGATTGGGACAGGCGTGCGCCTGTAGGAAAGCGCGCCGTGACGGTCTCGACCTTCACGGAGGCCGAGCAGTGGTTCTCTTTTCATGAAGATGAAACGGAGCACGAAGCGCAGGATCAAATGATGCTCGAAAGATGGTGGGAGCGCATACATCGTTTGATGCCGGAGCTGGGCGCTAGCGTTGAGGTGATAGAGACGGCCACGCCGCGCTCCTTTTATGACTACACGCGCCGCAGGCTTGGAATGGTCGGAGGCGTAGGACAATCGCTGGATGTCTTCGGCATGAACTCTCTGACGCACCGCACTATGATTCCGAATCTGTACATGGTCGGCGACACAGTCTTTCCGGGTCAGGGTGTAGCAGGCGTCACACAATCCGCCCTCATCGTCGCCAACGAAATAGCCCCGCTTCGCTCGCGTTGACGAAGCGGGGCTGTTTTTATGTGGTTCGAAAGCTTCAGCTAACTTGGTCTTTCACTATTAGTCATAGGCGCTTCCGTTCGTGTCGGTGCCGAATCGCGCACAGGCGCGGGCGGCGGCGGCGGCGGAGGCGTGTACGACGGTGCCGGAGGATTATAGGTCGGTTCCGGTCTGGGCTGAGAGACAGGGGCATTGTTGGTCGGACTGCTCGGCTCTCTCTCAGGCGGATTCGGATTCGACGGCGGAGGATTATCCGCGACCGTGCCGCCGCCATTGCCACCACCATCACCATTACCACCGCCATTTCCGCCACCGGTTGGCGGCGGTGGTGGCTGATTATTTACCGGAGGATTGTTGCCGCAGCAGTATCTGTAACCGAACGGATACGCGAAGCCGTAAGGGGAAGACCAGCCGCGCCCTGTGACGGGCAGGAACACGAAACAATTCCCGTCACGCACCCAGACGCCCCCGCTGAAACGACCATTACCGCGATAGCTGGGCGACCAGTCGGCGTTAAAGATGTCCATCGCTGCGTAGACAGAGCTGCTCGGCAGTCTCCTGTTGATAGAGGCCAGATATTCTGCGCGGTCACGACTCCAAAGCTCAAGCGAGTCCTTGACCCTCTTGTCTATCTTGGCGACCTCGGTCATGCTGCTTCTGCTGACTACAACCATCTTACCGCCCTTGATTACCTGCGCTGTTGCGCCGACGAGTGCGCGTCCCTTTCGCACCATTACTTCCGTCGCACCCGACTGTAAAACATTGAAGCGATAAAGGCCGTGCTTGACGATGACGGCGTAGGTCTGCGGTGTATCAACTCGCAGAGACAACTCTGTATCATCCATGCCTACAACTTCGATAATGGCGCTTCCCCTGAGCAGCTTGATGCGCAGGTGGTCTAGCGAAGTGTCCGTCATTTCAAACTCTGAGTTTTCGGCAATGCGCATGTAAGAGCCGGGATTAAGCAGCACTTCGACGCGCCCGCCCATGCCCGTTGTCACCACATCGCCGCTCTCAAGATTGTCTTGATCCATCAAGGTTTGATCGGTGCTTGTCCCCTGGCGCACAACCATTACATTGCCTGAGACGAAGTTAATCCCTCCCGCTTTCGCCGAGATTAAATATTTATCCCGCGTCTGCGCCTGCGTCGCCCCACCGACAGCAGCCAGACACACTAGGAGGGCAAGAAAGCTAAATATGGAGAGGTACATTCTTTTCATGGTAGAACTCCTGTTTTCGGAAGCCGTTTTTGTCTCAGGGAGAGATTGGATTGCTTGCTGTTCCGAATTGTATTCCCATACGCCACTTAGAGGCAAGAGAATTTCTCAAGCCCGCTCATGTCCCCCTTCCGGCTCATTCCCCTTTCAAAAACTTTTTCTTGACAGGCCAAATTGTATAGTGTATACCGACAACATACAATTTGCTTTGGCCGTGTACATTAGATGTTTATTGTCGTGGATGAAAATGACAGGCGTCCGATTTACCAGCAGGTGGCTGAAGGGATCAGGGCGCTGATTGCGAAGGGCGACCTGAAGGAGGGCGTGCAGCTTCCCCCTGTGCGACAGTTAGCGTCCGATCTGGGCGTGAACCTAAATACGATTGCGACAGCTTACAGGGAACTTCAGGCGGAGGGCTTAATCAATGTCCGGCACGGGTCTGGAGCGGTGGTCGCCGAGCGTAGGGCGATTGAGAGAACGGAGGACGAGTTGCGCAGACCTTTGCGAACGGCTCTGACGCAGCTTGTGCTGGCCGGGCGTCCGCGCGCAGAGATTATGAACATGGTGGCGGACGAGCTGCGCGCTCTTCTTAAAGGAACGAAACGAGGCTGAACCGTAATGCTGGCGACAATCTTAATCTGGCTGCTGGTTGATGCGCTTCTGATGGCTAGCTTTTTCTGGATGCCCGTGATGCGCGGCGAGGATGCTTTCTTCGGCGTGCGGGTCAACGCAGACTTCTACAGAGGGGAAGGCCGCAGGCTGCTGCGTCGCTACTGGTTCTGGCTGTTGCTGCTTTTCATAGAGATAGAAGCGATTGGCATTATCGTTTCGCTCTACAGGGCGGAATTGCCGCTGGCGCGCATAGCCTCTTTCCCGCTCGTAGTGCTGCCCGCCGTCTCTCTCTACATACTCTTTTATCGTCAGGTGAAGCCGTTCGCCGCTTTGGATAAAGAGCAACGCTTTGCTTCCGCGCTCAAGCGGCGGCACCTAAGCGAGTACACGAACATCTACCTGGAAGCGGCGATTCTGTTTCTGACCGTCATGCCGTCGCTCTTTTTAATCTACTACTACCCGCAGCTTCCAGAAAAAATTCCTGTTCACTGGAACTGGCGCGGTCGGCCTGACGAGTGGGCGCGCAAGTCTTTCGGCTCGGTCTTCTATCTCTCTTTGACGCTCTGTTACCTGCAAGGGCTTTTCCTGCTGGTCAAGCACGGGCTGCTCACAGTCAAGATGACGCTCCCCGCCAGCGACAAGGCGGAAGAGTATTTGAGAGGCAAGGAAGAGTTTCTCAGCACGGTAATGAAGATGATGGATTGGGTCAGAGTCCTGGTGGCGTCGATGATGAGCGCCCTGCTGCTGAACATAGTCTTCAGCAGCGTAGAGCACCTGCGCTACCTGTCCGTGGTCGTCATCATAGCCGACTCTTTGAGCACGCTTCTGATTGTCGCAACCTGCGTCTATTTCATCATTCGTCTGGTCAGGATTGACGGCAGGCTGAAGCGAACGGTCGGGCGTGTTTACGTTCAACGCGAGCGCGACGCTGCACACTGGTACGCGGGCGGCCTTTTTTACTACAACCCGGACGACCCGGCATTGTTCGTCGAGAAGATGGTCGGATTCGGCTACACCTTCAACATGGCGAATCGCTGGGTCTACGTTTATCTGGCTTACATCTTATTGCCCCCAATCATCATGAGCTGGGGACTTACTAAGTGAGCAGTAAGCAGTAAGCAGTGAGCAGTAAAAGCTGTATAACTGCTCACTGCTTACTGCTCACTTTATCGGAGAGATTATGAATAGAGTCCTTCGCCTGTTGCTTTTTGTTCTTTGGGTGCCTGCGCTCGTGCTTGCTCAAACGCCTGCGACGCGGGATAAGAACACAGCTTCGCAGGGCAAGTCTGGGGGAAGCGCGCAAAGCTCCATGCCGCCTGCGCCGCCGTTTCTTTCTCCAAAAATCTGCGGCAAAGGGGTCTTTCTGTTTTCTCTCGACAGGCAGCCTTTTGGGCGGGAGACCTTCGAGATTACGTGCAAGCCGGACGGTGGCTATAGCGGGAGCGGCAACACGAGCATGAAGCTGCCTTCTTCGTTCAGCTTGACGCAGGATGTAACGATTGAAGTTGATAAAGCCGGACTGCCGCTAAGCCTCGCCGTCAAGGGTGAGGCGAACGGCACGCCCGTTGAGCAGACGACTATTTTCAAAGAGAACAGGGCGATGGTCACGACTGGCGGCGAGACAAAAGAGGTAGCCTATACCAGCCGTGCCCCTGTCATCGTCAATAATGCTTACTATCTTCTACAGTTCATCGCCGCGAGCTACGACATGGCGCGTGGCGGCGAGCAAACGTTTCCACTCTATCCGGGCATTACTGCGAGCATGGAACGCACAGGGCGCGATGACGTGAGCGCGTCTAATCTGAAAGCTTCTGCTCCTTCCATCATCTTCGACCGCTACTCGCTCAACATAGCCGGTGCTACCTTCATCTTTTGGGCGGACGCGCAGGGACGCATAGCGGTCATCTTCATCCCTGCACAAAAGTTCGTAGCTGCGCGCGAAGAATATGCTGCTTTCGTAGAGCCGCTTCGTAGTGCGGCGATTGCGAAGGTAAAGGGCATCGTGCCGGATTATAGCGCGCCTGCGAATGCTCCCTTCACTGCTGAAGAGGTCAGCGTTCAGGCCAAAGGCTTCAAGCTCGCAGGGACGCTGCTTCTGCCGAAGATGGGCAAGCGCCCCTTTCCGGCTGTGGTCATGAGCACAGGCTCCGGGCAGGAGGAGCGCGACAGCAAGCTTCCGGGTCTTGAAGACTACAAACCCTTTCGACAGATTGCGGAATACCTTGCGGCGCGCGGCATAGCAGTTCTGCGCGCGGATGATCGCGGCATAGGCTCTTCCGGCGGAGCCGAGACGCTCATGACATCCACCACCTTCGACTTCGCAGACGACGTGCGCGCTCAAGTCGCATACCTGCGCACGCGCTCCGACATAGACCCTGCGCGCATCAGTGTCATAGGCCACAGCGAAGGCGGCGTCATCGCGCCTCTGGTCGCAGCCTCAGACCCGAAACTTGCGGCCATAGTGCTTCTGGCCGGAACGGCTAAGCGCGGCGAAGATGTACTGCGCTTTCAACTGAACTACGGGACAGAGAACAATTCAAAATTATCCGAAGAGGAGAAGGCAAAGAGACGCGCCGAAACTGAAGGCTTTCTGCGTGCGATTAAAGAGAACGGAGATGTTTCAAAATATCCGGCTCCCCTGCGCCCTCTGAACAGCCCCTGGGGCAGAGCCTTTCTGGACTATGACCCGACGACGACCATTCGCAAGGTGCGCCAGCCCGTGCTTATCTTGCAGGGCGCGCTAGACAAGCAGGTAACGGCTGAACAGGCGCGTATGCTTGAAGAGGCCGCGCGCGCAGGCGGGAACAAGGATGTCACCGTTCGCATCTTCCCGAACCTCAATCACCTGTTTCTGCCTGCGAAGACCGGAGCGGAAACTGAATACACAAACCTTGAGACCTACAGCCTGAGCGACGAAGTGCTCAAAGCAATGGCAGACTGGCTTCAGGTCAAGCTCAAGGTCGGGAAGTAAATAACGTGCGTTCGACATTATCAGGAACAGAGTTTGGTCTTCAGCCCCGTAGGGGCGACCTGTCTATAGCCCACGGCGCGAGCCGTGGGAAACGGAAGCCAAAGATGTCAATAAGCCCGTAGGGGCGACATAAGTTTTTGGATGGATAGGATGCAGATTCGCAATCTAATTTATGTCGCCCCTACGGGGCTTGAATATTCTTACTATGCTCGTGTCCCACGGCTGACGCCGTGGGCTATAAACATGTCGCCCCTGACGGGGCTTATGGAGCATCACATTCTCTCATGTCGTTCCTCGCGTTAAATGAGAGCTTCAGTGGTTTGCTTGTATGAGCAAAGAGCGATTTCCCTGGCGAGTCTTTCTGGTGCTGCTGGCTTTGGGCTTGCTGGGCATGATGGCGATCATCCCCATTGGATTAGAGCTAATCCAATCCATCTCCGGCAAGCTGCCTGCGCCCACAGGGCCGTTCGCAGACATGCCTGTTCGCTGGATAATTCTCATCGGCGCGGTGCAGAACATACTGTTGCTCGCGCTCATGATTCTGGCCGGACTCTGGCTCGCCGGGAAAATCGGCACGGGCGCTCCCGTCATAGAAGGCTGGCTTAGAGGAGAGAGCATCTGGCCGCGCTTGCGTCAGACGCTTGTGAGTGGAATGCTTGCGGGTGCACCTGTCGGCGTCATTCTGGCAATCGCGCTTCTCCTATTACAATCGCGTCTGCCGAATCTGCCGTTCACTCTGGTCGCCCGCATTGCGGTCTGGAAAAGATTTCTAGCCTGCTTTTACGGCGGGATTTACGAGGAGCTACTGACGCGCCTCTTTCTGCTCTCGCTTTTCGCGTGGCTCATCAGCAGGTTTAATCGCAAAGGTGATAGACGAGCAACCATTGGCGCGCTGTGGACTGCCAACATCCTGACGGCGATTCTCTTCGGGCTGGGGCATCTGCCGTCCACCTCATTCTTCATGCCTATTACCCCGCTCGTCGTCACCGCAGCCCTCACCCTCAACGGCATCGCGGGCATCACCTTCGGCTATCTATACTTCAAGCGCGGCCTCGAAGCAGCCATGCTCGCGCACTTCACTGCCGACTTCATCGTCTACGTCGTCGCAGCATCATTCGCTTGATTGCTAACAGAGTAACTGTCACTCAGCTCGCGTTTCAACTAACGACGCGCAAGCTCAAGCGCGGTGCTCATGTCTGCTTCCGCGCCGCTTACGACGATGACGGCATCGCCCTCGCGTCGCACAATCACCAGACGCCCGGCTTCGCGCCAGATGGTTTGTGAGACATCACCCTGCGTCTGTGAGCCTGCGACCTGCGTGCCCGCACGAGCTTTCTGTATCTCGTTGTAGGCGCGGAAAAATTCTTCCGCATCCACGCCCTTGTCCCAGATTGTTTTCCAGACGAAGAGCGAGCCTGCACCATTACTGCGCTCGAATAGAAAGGCGCGGTCGCCTCCCCAGCCTGCGGCGGCGCGCGTTGCTTCCCTTTCCGGGATGCCCGCCATAAGGATGCCGCGCATGCCTATCTCGCCGAGCGGCGTCGAAGTCACAAGCCCCCAGCCGCCTGCATTAAAGGCTGCTTCATCCAGATTAATCTCACGCGGGCGCTCGTTCTGAAAATATTTTTCGGGATGCAGAATCTGCTCGCTGGAAACGGGCGCACTGGTGAACAGCTCGTTAACGCCGCTCTCTGCATTTTTGCGCCGCACCTCTTCTACGAATCGCGCACCGTCGCGGTAGCGGAACGAGAAGGTCTCAATCAGGAGCGGCGGAAAGAGCTGCCCCACCTCTTTGCGATAGAACTGGAAGCGCTCGCGCTCCTGTTTCGTGATGTCTTCAAGGCTCTTGCGCCCGTATGCGTCTCCCTCTTCGGCGCGGCGCTGTACGTTCATCGCGTCGCCTTCGATGACGGCAAAGAGCGCTTCCGTCCTATCAAAATTGTAAGGGCGCACGACGATTAGTTTCATTAGGTCGAAATGCTGATCCTGCAAAGCATGTGTGAACTCATGCGTGAGCAGGGTACGCTCTGCGTTCTTATCAACCAGCAAGACCTGCTTATCCAGAGGCGAATAGGTCGCACCCGCGGAGAGAGCCGTGAAGCTTCCGGCCAGCGCCGCAAGGTCTATGCCTTCCGGAAGCATGCCGCCTGCCGCAGCCAGCTTGCCCATGTTGCGCATCTCTTCGCCGCCCAAAACTTCTGCCATCTCGGTCGTGCGCTTGCCGTACTCCCAGCCGGAAAGCTCCGTCATTCCGACCTCGCTTGTGAAGGCAAGACCGCGCAGTTCTGCTGCCTCTCGCATTGCTCGGTCGCGTAGAACGCGCAATTCAGGCGTCAGCGGGCGAATGGGCAGCGGCGGCAAACTGCGCGCAACCGGCACACTGGCAGCCGGGGCTATGTTCGTACGCGACTGCTTATTCCCGCACGACGCGACCAGAAGCGAAATGATAGCAGTAATTATAAAGAGGAATTTTCCCCTGCCCTCGGTACGCATAACGAAGTTTAGACGCAGGAAAGAGGCCGTAGGATGTAAGCAAGTGTGAAGGTCGCAGGAATGAAAGTGGAATAAGCCGAAGGGTTTAAATTCATTTCGCGTAGTAGCCGCGTTTGGTGCGCGCCGCGAGGTCTGGACGGCCTAAGAGCTGAACGGTGACGCTTCGCCACGAGCCGTTGCGTTCGGTGTTCTTCGGGCGGTAGCCTATGCTGTAAACCGTTCCCAGATCGCGTATCACCTGCTCGTAGACGCCCTTCAAATCTTCCAGCTTGCGTGCCTGATAAACGAGGCTCCCGCTCTCGGCGGCCAGTTGGGCAAGCTCGCGACGCGCATAAAGATAAGAGAGTTCCGTGGCGCGACGCTGATTAATCATCTCGCGCTCAGTGTCCAGATAAACCGGCAGCACGATTGATTCCGAGCGACGCACGGCTTCCACCAGTTCCTCGAAAGTGACAGCCGAGCCGTCGCCAGCAACTCCCGGCAGGGCATTATCAACACCATCGGTCATCACAATCACGGCACTGCGCCGCGAAGCTTGCCCTAGCATCCCTTTCAGGACGAAATAGAGCGCGTCCCAGAAGTTTGTGCCGCCGCGCGGCTTCTCTATCTTTTTGATTCTCTCAAAGAGCAAAGCGCGATCCGCGGTGAGACCCGATACCACCTGCGGCGTATTCGTAAAAGACACTATGCCGATGCGGTCGGTCGGGCGCGCAGCTTCTACAAAACGCTTCGCGCTCTTTTTTATAAGGTCGAGTTTGTCTGCGGTCGAGCCGGAAAGGTCAATCAGGAGCACCAAGTCAAAGGGAGCCGAGGCCGCGGCGAAGAAGCTTATTTCTTCCGGCTCTCCGTTTTCGAGGACGACGAAATCCTTCTGCTGCAACTCGCCCACAGGCGTCTTCGCATTACGGCTGAAGACGCTCACGTTCAAGTCAACCAGCCCCGTGTCAATAGTAATAGTGTCGTCAATCGGCTCTGTTGTTTGCGCGGCAGCCTGAGAGGCAAGTGAGAAAAGCAGAAAGATGAAAACAGACAGCCTCGTGCCGGAAGATGAAAGCACAGCTTCCAAAAGTTTTCGCCTCTTTCCTTCAGCCTGCATGATTGTTATAATTCGCTAACCTCATCTCAAATAGTACTTATTCTATCCCAAAGCCAGACCCATTTTGTTATACTTTCCAGCGTGGAGGCTAGTCATGGTTTCTATCATCAACACATCCCCGCTCGTCAAGACCTACACGCTTGAAGAGTTCTGGCAACTGCCCGACCCACCCGACCGCTCAAAGCTCGAACTCATAGCCGGAGTGCTCTACATGACACCACCACCAGAGTATACACATGACAATATCGTAACGAGATTGTTGCGCCTTCTAACCATGCATCTTATCGAAACGAGCAATAAAGGTAAGCTATACGTGCCGCGCGCAGCAATCTGGACGAGTCAACGCACCCATCTTGAGCCTGATCTGTTTTATCTCTCCGCAGAAACGGAGGCGCGCCTTGAGCCTGAACATCGTACGACTGCCGACCTTGTAATCGAAGTCATCTCGCCCGGCTCGGCCATCTACGACCGGAACACGAAAGCTGAGACTTACGGCGCGCTCGATGTTGGCGAACTCTGGCTTGTTGACGAAACGGGGGAAACGTTGGAGGTTCGCAATCAAACAGGTCAGGGCTTTGCCGAAGGAACCATTTTCAAGCGCGGGGAACAGGTCATCTCTAAAATCTTCCCCGACCTGCAACTCCAAGTCGAGCAATTGTTCGCCGACTAGAGCTTCCTCGTCAACAAAAAGCAGACCCGGAAAATTTCAGTTCGCATAGTAGCCGCGTTTGCCGCGTGCGACTGCGCCGTTGCGTGCCACGTTGATGCGAATCGCTCGCCATTTGCCGTCGCGTTGTTTGTTCGTGGGGCGATACGAGAGGCTGTAGACAGTACCCAGGTCTGCAACGACCCGCTCGTAAGCTCCAGCCAGGTCTCCAATCTTCTCGACTTCGTAAAAGAGGCCGCCGCCCGTGTCGGCTATCTCTCGCATTCGATCATGCCCGCGATCAAAATCTTCGGGCTGTGTGTCCTTGTCGCTCAGGGATTCGTATTCGGTGTTGAGCCAGAGGGTGTATAGAACTCCGTCGAACTCCTGTATGCGGTGGAGCAGCTCTTCATAAACGAGAACAGAGCCGTCGCCTTTGACGCTCGGAAGACTGCCGTCAAGCCCGTCGCTCATCAAGACGATGGCCGTGCGACGCTGGTTATTGACCTCTTTCACGAACTCCTTCATGGTGAAGTCGGTCGCGTCGTAAAGCTTTGTATCACCGAAGGCGACTGTGTCTATCGCGCCGATGCGCGAGCGCAAGGTGCTGCGGTCTGTGGTCGGGCGCGAGACAACGGTTGGAGAGCCTGCGAAGGTCACCACACCTATGCTGTCCATAGGACGCGCTGCATCTACAAAGCGCAGCGCCGCCTCGCGTATGAGCTTCACGACCTCACGCGTAGAGCCTGAAAGATCAATCAGCAGGATAAGATTAAAAGGGGCATTGGAAGACTCGAAACGTAAGATATTCTGCGGCGCGCCGTCTTCATATAACTTGAACTCGCTCTGAGCAAGACCCGTGACGCCGCGATTGGTGCTGCGGTCTACGACGCTCATGTTGACCGTGACAAGCTCCGTGTCAATACGCACAATATCATTTTCGTCCACCTCTATCTGCTCGTCCGTTGCACGCCCCGGTGTGCCCGCGCCGCCGGTCGTGGCAGACCCGCCAAGCGTCGGCGGTCTTCGTTCCCGTCCATTATCCACAGGCGTCGCGCTGGTGATAGGCGCTCTCTGCTCAGGCGTACGTGCGGTTGCCGCAGTAGTAGTAGTTGTAGTAGTGCTTTGTCCAGCGCCAGTCGGAGCGAGCGTGATGCTGCCGCGGTCTGTTTTGAAACGAAGGGGACGATTGGCTGCGCCCGAACGCGCCTCGAAGACACGCTCGCTCGCAACATCGTCGGGCGCAGCGATGGCGGAGTCGATTGTCCCGCTCACCGTCTCGGCTCTGATAGTAGCGTCCGAGTTATTTGGAAACTCTGCGCGTATGTCGCCCGAAACTGTCTGCGCAGAGAGCGCGGCAGGAATCCCGCGCACCTCTATCTGTCCGTCTGTAGTTACTATCTCGACGCGAGAGCGTTCGGGAATGCGTAAACGTAGATCAACTCGTTGAGTATTGCCTGCGGCGGCGCGCACGACTCCGACGGTCAGGAGAGCTTCGGTTCTCTGTATGAGGACGGGAGAGCGTCTGGGCGTGGCACCCTCGACCGTCACAGAGATTGAGACATGCTTTTCCGACCAGACCTCTACGGTGATGTCGCCGCGACGATTCTCAACCCGCAACTCTCCTCCGAGCGGAAGGTCTGCGCGTATACCTTCGTCAGCAGTTTGCGCATGTGCTGGCGGCAAGCAGAAAAGCGCCGACAGTAGAGCAACCGTCAGGATGGGAGAGAGAATTTTTTCAGGTCTCGTTCTATACATCGCTAAAAGCAGGGATGAGGGCGGAGGGATGAAGGATAAAGAGAATTGATTCATTTCTTCATTGAATCAATGAGCCAATGAACAAATGAATCGATCAATCTTTTCCGTCTCTTTTCATCCCTCATCCCTCCGCCCTCATCCCTGCTGTTACAGGATAGGCCATCGGGGGCGCATCGGCAAATCCAGCAGAAAAGATAGACGAAGACGCACCCGCGCTTCCAGTATCAAGGGAGTGACGCCCGCATACTTGCCGATTTGCCGCCTTTCAAAAAAGCCTTTCCAGGAGAGATTGCCTAATGAAAGATGATCGGGCACAGCCCTCTGGTTGGCGCGAAAATCCTTTCTATCTTTCGATCATATCCAGCATGGAGCCTGAGCCGGGCTTTGGCGGCTCGGCGGGCTTCGGAGCGGGAGTCTCCGCCAAATCTGCCAGGCGCAGGGTCAGGTTATTCGCGTTCGTGGCATACGGCATAGCCTCATCCCGCTTGACGACGCCTTCACGAATAAGGCGCTCCAGAACGCCGTCGAAAGTCTGCATCCCTTCCTGATCACCCTGATCCATAGCGTCTATGAGCGATTTACCGTCGGTTTCTCCGCGCTCTATGTACTCGCGCGTGCGGGCTGTGGATTTCAGAATCTCAATCGCCGCAACACGACCCTTGGCATCCGACTTAGGAATCAAGCGCTGCGAGACTATGTAGCGGAAACTCTGCGCGATGCGCGTGCGTATGGCCGACTCCTCGTTTTTGGGAAAGACGCCGATGATGCGGTCAACGGTCTTCGAAGCATCAATCGTGTGCAGGGTGGATAAGACCAGATGGCCTGTCTCCGCTGCTTCGAGCGCCACTTCAATCGTCTCGCGGTCGCGCATCTCGCCGACCAGAATCACCTTCGGAGCCTGGCGAAGCGCTGCGCGCAGGGCAAGCGCGAAATCGGGCGTGTCCGAATGCAGCTCGCGCTGGTGAATCGTAGAGCTTTTGTGCTGGTGCAGAAACTCAATCGGGTCTTCGATTGTAACGATATGGTAATACTTCGTCTCGTTAATCAGGTCGATGATGGCGGCGAGGGTGGTCGATTTGCCGGAGCCGGTCGGCCCCGTCACCAGCACCACTCCGTTCTTCAGGTCGGAGATTTTCTGCAATTCCGCAGGGAGATCGAAATCCGAAAAGCGCGGCGGGTGCGAAGGAATAACGCGCATGACTATGGCGTGCGTGCCGCGCTGCTTGAAGATGTTGACACGAAAACGCGACAGCCCCGGCGCGCTGAAACTGAGGTCAGCCGAGCCGTACTTTTCCAGAGTCTCCGCCGCCTGCTCGTGATTGCCTATGATGAGCTTGGCAATGGCCGCCGTGTGCGGCGGAGTCAGCTTTTCCAGCCCCGGAATGGGGACGCCCTGCAATTTCCCTACCAGCTCAATCTGCGGCGGGCGTCCAGGGGAAAAGATAAGGTCGGAGACTTTATCCGAGACGGCCAGCATGCGCTGAAGCACATGCACGAAGTTAGGCGGCTGCTGAGCGGGCTGCTGCGGCATCTGTGTATCAATCGGTGTACTCATAAGAACAGTAAACGGTGACAGGTGACAGGTGACAGGAAAGAACGAGAAGCATTTCTCCTGTCACCTGTCACGGTTTACCTGTCACGGCTTTTAATTCCTTTCCGTCAATTTCCTGCGTTAATCACACGGCTTTAAGGTTTGAGCCGTCTCCGTGACCAAAAATAAATGTTTGGCGCGAACAACCGCGACATAAAGCGCGTACATCCAAATGAGTGCAAGGCGGAGGCTGCACAGGCGTTCTTTAAGTTGCAGCCCCCGAAGAAGGCTGAAAGAAAAGGAGGCGCTTTCTATCATGGCAACCTACAAAGACCCGGTTCGCATGTTTGCTCCGTTGGAAGTCATAGAGCGCCTGCTGGAGATTCGTGCCGAAGCAGGTTTTTCTCCTGCTGTTTATCTGCTTACGCCCGATGATTTGGCGGCGTATCTTGATGCTTATGGCTTCGACGTTTTCGCTTTTGAAGAAGTCGAAAGCGAGTTTCATTTCGGGAACTATCGCGCTCCACTCGCGCCGGGTGGCAGCCATGCACACAATTCTTTGACGGCGCATTAAGTAAATTAAGAAGGTAAAATTAAAAAGGCAAAAAGTAAGAGCGCTATTCCCTCTTACCTTTGCCTTTTTAATTTTGAATTTTGCATTCATTTAGAGGGCTTTGATGATAAAGAAAGTGCTGTCGTCGGTAGCTCCCAGCCCCTCAGTCCAGTCAATCATGTCCCTGTGAATTTTCGAGATCATCTCGCGCGCGCTCAAGCTTTGCGCGTCGAGCACGGCCTGCGCCAGTCGGTCTCGCCCGTACTCTTCGCCTTTTGAGTTAACGGCCTCCGTCACCCCGTCCGTGTAGAGCACAATCACCTGCCCCGGCTCTATAGAAATATAGTACTCGTAATAGCGTGTATCCTCGAACATGCCCAGGGGAAGCCCGCCGCGCTCTATGAAGCGAGCGTTTCCGTCTTTGTCCAGCATGAGCGGCGGGTTGTGGCCTGCGTTCGTGTAGGCGAGCGTCTTGTTTGACGCATCGAGCACGCCGTAAAACGCGGTCACGAATTGATTGCGCTCTATGGATTCCCACAGCAGGTAGTTCACCTTCGACATGGAGACGTGCGGCGCATAGCCTATGTGAATCGCCGCGCGAAGACTGGCGCGCAGGAAAGCCATCAGGAGCGCAGCCGGAACACCCTTGCCCGAAACGTCCGCGATGACCAAGCCGATTTGATCATCGTAGATGCGCACCCAGTCGTAGTAATCGCCCGACACTTCTTCAGTAGAAAAGTTGTAGGCGGAAATATCGAAGCCCTCAACACTCGGATCGCCTGACGGCAACAGCTCCAACTGAACCTGTCGCGCAACTTCAAGCTGGCCTTCGAGCCGCTTCTTTTCTACGAGCTGCTCGTGGAGCATCACCTTCTCTATGATGATTGCCACCTGCGAGGCAAGGAGCATTAGAACTTGCAGGTCGTCCGGGTTATAGGCGTTGGCGTAATCGCTCTCAAGATCGAAAACGCCTATCACCTCGTCGTTCGAGATAATCGGAGCGACCATCTCGGAGCGCGTTTCCTCGCGCGCATTAACGTAACGCGGATCCGATTGCACGTCCGGCGAAATCACAGGCTCGCCCGTAGTGGCGACGTAGCCTATGATGCCTTCGCCCATCTTCAAGCGCAGCTCTACCAGATCATCTATGTCATAGCCGCGAACGGCCTCGGCGCGGAAAACCGTTGATGGCGCAGTAACCACTCCGGCTGATTCCTTCTGAGCTTGAATGACAAAGATTCCGGCGGCATCGTAAGGCACGAGTGTGCCGAGCGTGTCCATCACCAGATTGATGACTTCCTGAAGGTCTAGCGAGCGGCTAATCTTCTTCGTGATGTCCAGCAGCAGGCGCAGCTTGTCCGTCACCGAAAGCTTACGGTGCAGATCGCTCACTTCTTTTAACTGCCCGGTCATCATATAACTCAACTCAAATTAAAGATTATGAATGATGCGCCCTGAATCCGCAATCCATTCATTTCAACCCTCATCCCTTTGCTTTTCAAGCGCCGCTTCCGTCAACAGCTTGAATTCGAGCGGGGCTGACGGATGATGCTGAAAGAACTCGTTGACATCCGAGGGCAGCAAAAGCTGTGCGAGCCGCATTCCACGCCCGGCGAACATCTCCTGATAGCGCGCCGCCGCACGCTCGCCCGCTGTGTCCGGGTCAAGCGCAATCACGACGCTAAACCTGCCAAGGGGCGCAAGCCATTCCTCTTTCATGCCGCCTGCGCCGACCAGTCCAACTGCCGCGAACCCGTGCGTCAGAAGCGTCAGCGTGTCCGTGAAGCCTTCGACCAGATAGACGACCTCGTTGCTGTTCAAATCGTCAAGCGCATCCACATTGTAGAGCGATGGCACGCTGCCGCGCATGTTATGCCAGCGCGGCTCAACCCCGGAAGCGGTCGTGCGCGCCTGAAAATAAAGAGCGCGCCCCTCAACATAGAACGGGAAAAGAAGACGATGACGGTAAAAGGTTAGATGCGCCTGATGGTTGAAGAGTCCGCTGCGCTGAAGCTCGTCCAGAGGAAACTCGTTAAGCATGCGACGCATCACGCGGCGATAGGCGCGGCGCGGAAAGTACGTAACGCCCGCATGCCTTATACTCTTTTCATCAATCCCGCGCCGCGCCAGATAGTTCCTGCCTTCGGCCTGCTCCTCCTGCCGACACGCCTCTAAAAAAGCCTCGCACATACTTGAGAGCTTGTCGGTCGCAAGCGGCTCGTCCTGATATTCAACCGTTTCCGCATCGGGTGCGGCTCGCCTCATGAGCGGCATCTCGGCGGAGCGCGCAGAGAGTCCCAGCTCCAAGGCCATCTCATGCACAGCTTTGACGAATCCTATGTTGTGCATCAATTCATAAAAGCGAATGCAATCGCCTCCTTCATCGCGCGAGAAGCAATGAAAGAGACCGCGATCCAGATCAACCGAAAGACTGGGATTTCCTCTGCCGCTGTGCGCGTGGTGCGGAATCGGGCAGAGCGATTGAAGGCGATTCTGGGAGATGCGCGCCTGCTGCCGACAGTAACGCGTGTAGAACGAGCGATAATCAATCAATGCCTTGATCTCTTCGCTCAAACGGCGCAGCCGCCCAACGTCTCTCTCGGATTGCTCCATGTGAAAAGCAATGCAGAAGTCAGAATGCAGAGTGATGAATGATAAGAATCAATCTTTAATTCATCATTCTGCATTCTGACTTCTGCATTTTCCTTTTACTTCTGCCTAGCGGCGAAGCCGTTCTGCTCGTAGCGCCGCTGAATCTCTGCCGGGTGCTGCGCCTTGTAGTCGTGCCACAGGCGCGAGACCTTCATGCGATACTCTACTAGGTCGCGGCTCACGTTGAAATGCTGTGCTATCTCTTTTGAGGTCTTGCCCTGAAACACGAAACGCCTGAGCGCCGCGAAGGGGACGAGCGAGGCTGCGCCGACGGCATAAGCCGCCTCTTCATCCTCGTCGTTATAATCGCGCGAAGCCATCTTGCCGTGCTTGTCCTGCGCCACGATGGCAAGCCGATTGGCCTTGTGTCCAAGGAAAACGTGACAGACCTCTTCCATCAGGGTTGCATTGTTGCGCTGCGCGCCGTGCGTAGGGTTTAGTATAACCAGCCGCCAGCCGTTCGGAAGCCGCCGCGAAGCCGTCCCGCCAGACCAGGCATTCGACCCGTCGCCCAGCAGATGCGCTCGCGCCTCTTCCGACAGCCCCATAATCGTACTGAAATCCACGACCATCAGCCGTGCATAATCTGCGAGTGCAAAAGGGTCAAGCGGCTCGTCGTCATGACGCAAGCCTGCGAAGTCGCGCAGCCCCTGCGCGCGCAACTCGTAAAAGCGCCCTTTCTGCGTCGGAGGCAAGACTTTCTCGTCCACGTCCATGATTATAACCCGAAACTCTTTTAGCTACGGCTTACGAAAATCAGAAGTGGCCGCGTTGCACCATTACAACGCGGCCACTCGTTTCATCCGAAGACCGTCAAAACTTTTAATTCTCTACCGGCGCGGGCGTGTCTTAACGACGACGCTTGCGCGGGTCTTCGCCAGGACGGCTGAACTGTGCGTAGGCGACGCGGAATAGTTCCGCGAGCGCGTGCGCCGTATCGGGCGTCAGGTTGCGGTCGGCTCTCAGGTGCGCCTCTACAATTTCGGGCATGCTCTCCTGCGGGAAATAGACCACAGCCTTCGCTTCATCCCCGCCCTGTTCGCGTCCGCCCATGATGCGCTCCATAGGCACATTGAGCCACGTCGTCAGGCGCGCGATATTGTCCGCGTCAGGTTTGCCCGTGCCGTTCTCTATGCGAGAGAGCGTCGAAGCTGAAACGCCCGTTTCATCTGCGACATCTCGCAGGCTCAAGCCTTCCTCTTCGCGCTTGCGGCGTATGGCACGTCCAAGCTCAACCGTGTTTACCAGACTCTTTTCCGCCATTTTTGGCCTCCTTTCGGCCATTTCCGGACACTTGGGGGCATCCTTCGGCCTATTACACTCCCAGACCTTACCACAGGAAAATTTTAGATGCAAGACTTTGTTTTATACTTGCAACAAGCATGGAACCGTGGTACACTGTTTCACGTATGAAACAGTAGGTATTTCATACTGCAAACAAAGGCCGAAAAAGAGATGAGCGCTAACGACTATATCTGGGAAACATTCGACGGGTTATTCAAGACCGTTCACCGCCAGACAAGGCGTGTGGAAGAGTTGGAAACGCGCATTGCAGAGCTTGAGCGTCGTCTTGATGAAACGCGTAAGAACCCGGCAGACCAGCTTACAAGCGTGAGCGAGATGCCCGTAGAGCGCGCGGCCTAAACCGGAGTCTTTGAAGAGGAGAGTGTGAGAGCCATGTCATCGAACGCCGTAGCAACAGACAGAAAAGCCGTCATGCGGGACAAGCGAGCGCAGGGCATCGCCGCCATGGGATTGGTAACGCGCGAGAATGATCGTTTTCGCGTACTGACGCCGACACTTCGCGGGCGCAAGCAGAGCTATGAAGTCTGGCGCGATGAAACAGGCAAGGTGCGTTGCTCCTGCCTCGAATTTGAAGAGCAGATCACGTCCGACCAGGGCTTTCGCTGCGAGCACATTCTAGCAGTCAAGCATTCGCTTCTGGCACGAAACACCGAAGCGGTAACCAGGCAGCAACCAGCGGCTGAGAAGGTTGAAGAGGCTACCATCGTCACTTCGACCGAGGCCGAGGCGGCTGCGCCCAACACAAACACAAACGCATCCGAGGAGCAAGCGACACGCAAGCCAAAAGCTGCAAGGGTCGAGCGCTCCGAACGGGAGACGAACGACGCTTTGGATTCAACTCTCACCATAGCTGAAGAGCCTTTGAGAGCCTCCAATATTCGTTCGCTCGCTGAACACAATGAGATAGAGGAGCAGGAAATGAACAGAAAGAAAGATACAGCACTAGAAGTGCAGGAAATCGAAGTCGAACAGAACGGACACGAGGCGGTCGCTGCGGTCGTTCCGTTCACCAACACCCTGCGCGCTTTGAAGCAGCAGGTTGACCCGAACTTTATCAAGACGCGTGAAGGCTGGACGGATCGTCAGGGCAACACGCACATGGTCGAGTACGTAGAGTGGCACACGGTCGCAGACATACTAGACCGCATCGCCCCGACCTGGCAGCACGCCGTACGCAACGTAGTCCAGCTAGGCGACATTGCGGTCGTCACCTGTGCCATCACGATTGACGGCGTCACACGCGAAGGCGTCGGCACCGGCACCAGTGAGAGCGAGATGGGAATCAAGAAGGCGGAGCACGATGCTCTGAAGCGCGCGGCTGTCAAATTCGGCATCGCACGCGAGCTTTACCAGCGCGAATCGGAAGTCATAGAGCGTCAGGGCGCGGCATCGCAGCCGGGACAATTCCCGCGCGACCCGCTCGCCAAATCAATGACAGACCTGGTGACGCCGAAGCAGCTCGGCATGATTCGCGCTCTGGCACGCGAAGCGGGCGTTGACCCGGATGAGGAGAGCCAGAGTGTTCTACGCTGCAAGACGGATGAACTATCGAAGCGAGCTGCATCTTCCTTCATAGACCACCTTAAAGGTCTACAGCAGGAAGCCGGAACGATTCGCCGCGCAAGCTAAGGAAAGTGAGCGGAAAGAAGTAAGCAGTAAGCAGTAACAAAGCTGCTCACTGCTCACTGCTCACCTTCTTGGAGGTAATAGGAAATGATGACACAGGAACTTTTGCAGGAAGAGATGAAGCCGCTTTCGCTTGAGCTTGACTACGCGGATGACGCGGCAGTTGAGAAACGCGAAGGCAGTGCAACTGAAACTGAGACGCGTTCAAAGAAGGATCAGATTATCTCTCTTTATGAGACGGGCGTGACCGACATAGCGCAGATTACGCGCAGAGTCGGAGCGCGGCCTTCGTATGTCGCGCAGGTGCTTCAGAACGCAGGAATACTCAAGGGCTACTTCGATCTTTACACGACGACGGCGCGCGAGCAGAACATCTATTCAAGGTTTTTCCGCAACGTGCTTTCGTTCAAGACGGTCGAAGCGGCGCAGGAATCGGTTCAGAAGATTGACCGTCTTTACAACTATTTCGAGCGACTCGGAGACCGTGCAGGCCAACATCAGGCCATGGTCTTGGCCTTGACGGGCAAGAACCGTGCGCGCTGGTCGGGCAAGATGGAAGAGTCGAAGATTTTCAGTGAGTGGCTCGCAGCGCACTAAGAGCCAGGTAAGTTTTAAGAAGGAACACATTAAAGTTTCACCCCTCGCAAGACCTAAAGAGAACGAACAAGGGGCGGGTTTGAAAAGGTGAGTTTCAAATTGATGAAGCTCACCTTTTATTTTTTCCGCCGTTGAGATAAGAGGCTCGTTCAAAAGTTCTACGGTTTTACACAAACCCCTCGCACACTTTCGGGTCGTACCGAAGATTGAAAGTACGTCCGAAGTCAAAAGTCTTTTCAGCCGCAAGCTATCTTAGGGCGATGCGGTTAAAGGGCGACCTCTATCAAGCAGTTCGTGAACATTTCTCTCGCTGAAGGAGTTTTGAGCTATGCTTAGAAATATTGGCGGGGTAATTTTGAGTTACATCACCTTCGCGCTGCTGATCTTTCTCACCTTCTCGGCAGCCTACCTTCTAATGGGCGCGGGCGCAGCCTTCAAGCCTGAAACATATGAACCCTCGAATCTCTGGCTGGTGACAAGCACAGCGCTGGGACTCGTCGCTTCTGTGGTGAGCGGGTACGTGTGCGCGTCAATAGCCAGAGGAAAGAGAGCGCCGCTCGCGCTCGCCCTACTCGTGATAGCGGTGGGCCTGCTGTCGGCGGTTCCTGTGCTGAGGGCTGCTAACCAGGGTCGAGAGCGCCTGACCAGACCTGTTGAAGTCTCGAACATGGAGGCGATGCAGAACGCTGTGCAGCCGGTCTGGTCGGCACTTCTGAATCCGTTCTTAGGCGCTGCCGGGGTGCTCGTCGGCGCAAGGTTGAGGCGCAGGCCAACGGCATAAAGCGCCTGCGCGTTCTTTCGTAAAGCAACAAACTTTTCATTAATTCAAAACTTAAAGGAGACGAAACGAAATGGCTGGACGTGAAATGCCTCAGAATGGAACTTTCTGTTGGAATGAGCTGGCGACCAAAGATTATGGAGCCGCGAAGAAGTTTTACACGGAGCTTTTGGGCTGGCAGCTACAGGAGTCAAACTCAGCCGGGATGGCTTACAACGAGATAGTCGTCGGCGGTCAGCACATAGGCGGCATTTACCAGATGATGCCCGAACAGGGCGACATGCCTTCGCAGTGGATATCCTACGTGGCGGTGGACGATGTGGACGCTAAAGCGAAGCTCGTCGCAGAGCTTGGCGGAAAGGTTTGCGTGCCGCCGACTGACATCCCGAACGTAGGCCGCTTCTGCGTGATTACAGACCCGATGGGCGCATCCTTGTCGCTCGTCAAACTCTCAGCCCCAAGCGAATAGGCCGGGCGCTTTCATGAAAACTTTTTGAAGGAGGAAAGATTATGAAGAGGAAACTCTCCCTGACAATGCTTCTCTTAATCGCGGTTGTCTGCACCCTCGCTATCTTTGCCGGTGGCAGCCGGGCCGCAGAGACTCCGCAAGAAATCTCCGCGCAGATTATCGCCCGCGAGAAGGCTTCGATCGACGCGTGGCAGCGCAAGGACAAAGCTTTCTTCGAGAATTATCTGACCGACGATTCCACTTTCTTCTCGCCGGAAGGGCCATACCTTCAAACCGAACCGAAGGTTAACTTCATTCCAAAGTTCGAGAAGTACGCGGAGATGTTTAAGTTTAACGACTTCCAGATGTACAACCCTCGCGTGCAGGTCTACGGCGACGTTGCGATACTGACATACAACAGCGCCGTCTCGATCACGATGGGCGGCCAGCCCATCAATTACACGGCCAAAGTCACAAGCGTCTATCTTAAACAGGGCAACACATGGCGCGTAGTACATGCGCACGAGTCCACGAACCCTGGCGCTAAATAGTAAAGAATAAGGCTGGAGCCACCTGTTCCATTTTAATGCTTAGAAGTTTTCATGCAGCCCGAAGAAAGTAAGCAGTGAGCAGTAAGCGGTAAGCAGTCGAACGAATCTTTTTCCCTGCTTACTGCTCACTGCTTACTTTCTTCTGCTTTAACCGGAACAAAGGAGAAGCGATGTTACTGGGACTCAGAACCGTTATCTACCAAGTGAGCGATATTGAAAAAGCTAAGGCATGGTACGCAAGTGCGCTCGGCATCGCTCCTTACTTCGACCAGTCCTGCTACGTGGGCTTCAACGTAGGTGGCTTTGAGCTTGGACTCGACCCGGATGGTTCGGGCAATTCCGGCGTAGCAGCCAGCGGCGTTGCGTACTGGGGCGTAGAGAATATTGAGTCCTCGCTTGAGCGCCTGCTTGAGCTGGGCGCGACGCGGCACACAGATGTTCAGGATGTCGGCGGCGATATTCGTATGGCAACCGTGCTTGATCCCTTTGGCAATATCCTGGGCATTATTGAGAATCCGCATTTCACATTGGAAGCCTCATGAGGAGAATACTATGGACAAAATCATACATACTTCTACTCATCTGAGCTGCGACACTCACAGAGCTTTCGAGATGTTTACCGTTAACGACATGCTTCAATCGTGGCTCGTTCCGTTAGCGGCAGTCGAGCCTGTAGTGGGTGGGCGTTATGAACTCTTCTGGCAACCTGAAGAGCGCGAAAACTTCAGCACACTGGGATGTCGCGTGACGGCGGTTGAGCCAGACAGCTTTATCTCTTTTGAATGGAAAGGCCCCAAGCAGTTCAAACATTTCATGAACGAAGCCAACCCCCTCACACACGTCACGGTCTTCTTCATTCCCTCTTTAGATGTGGAGAACGCAACGGAAGCTCATCTCATTCATTCCGGCTGGCGCTCTTCACCCGAATGGGAAGAGGCACGCCAGTGGTTTGAAAGAGTATGGGGCCAGGCTTTCGAGCAGTTACAGATGCGCGTCCGAAGTGTGGTGGTTGACTCTCACGCTCTTGTTTAAGAGGAGGCATTATGAGAAGGAGAAGGCTCATGATCTGGATACTCACGCCCGTCGCCGTCTTAACCAGTCTGCTTTTCATCATCACGGCGGTCGGGCTGGCGATTCCACGCCAGCATGTGGTATCACGCACGCTGAAGATTAGGCAGTCGCCGGAAATTGTGTGGGGGGCGATTACAGATTACAAGGGACAGCCCCTTTGGCGAAAGGACGTAAAAACGGTGGAGCGTCTGCCCGACCACGAAGGCCGAGAGGTCTGGCGGGAGGTTTACGAACAAGGCTCGCCGATTACCTTAGAGACAGCCGAAGCGGTTGCACCCAATCGTCTTGTGCGCACCATCGCGGATGAGGGCGGGCCGTTCAGTGGCCGCTGGGAGTATGACATTAAGGCGGACAGCGCGGGCGGGAGCCGTCTGACCATCACGGAGCGCGGCGAAGTTCCAAATCCTTTCTTCCGCTTCATGTCGCGCTTTCTAATCGGCCACACCTACTTCATGGAGAAATTTCAAAAAGACCTCGCGGCGAAATTCGGCGAAGAGGCCGTGATAGAGTAAGGCTGTAGATTAGTAGCCTGTAGCAAAGCGGCTCAACGCGCTCTCGACGTGGTAAACTCTAAAGCACGTACTGCAAATTTCCAGGGGGGAGAGAGCTAGATGCCCGCGAAGAACGAGGATTTGCATGGGAATGTGCCGGACAATTCGCCGGTCGCGCTGCTTTTGATTGATGTCATCAACGACATGGAGTTTGATACGGGGCGAGACCTTCTGCAACACGCCCTGCCTATGGCTCGCCGCCTTGCGACTCTCAAAAGCAGAGCCAGAGAAGCAGGAATTGCCATCATCTATGTCAACGATAATTTCGGCAGGTGGCAATCAGACTTTAACAAGCTCCTGTCGCATTGTCTTGAAGAGGATGTCAAAGGTAAGCCGCTGGCCGAGATTCTCAAACCCGAAGAGGAAGACTATTTCGTGCTGAAGCCGAAGCATTCCGGCTTCTTCTCCACGACGCTCGACACGCTGCTCGAATATCTACAGGCTAAGACGCTAATTCTGACGGGGCTGACCGGCGACATCTGTGTGCTCTTTACGGCCAACGACGCTTACATGCGCGATTTCAATCTAATCATTCCTTCCGACTGCGTAGCCTCCAGCACGTCGGAGGCAAACAAGCACGCGCTTGAATTGATGGCGCGGGTGCTGAAGGCCGACACCACGCCCTCTACAGAGCTTGAGTTGGAAGAACTAATACGAAACGCGACCGCCGAAAGAGTAGATGATACCAAGCCCGAGCCGCAGGATGCGCAGTTCGCCAAACAGAAATAAAAATTGCTCGGGCTTTAGCTCCGTAGGAGCGGAATGTTTATAGCCCATCGTATTCAAAAAAGAATCAAGCTCCGTAGGAGTGGAATGTCGTGAATGCAGAACATGTCGCTCCTACGGAGCTTACTCACTTTTCCTGCTCTTGATTCTATAAACATGCCGCTCCTACGGAGCTGTCTTGTCTTACTTTGAACTCAAGTTAACTAAAGAAGGCCGCTCTTTAACTTGAGCGGCCTTCTTTAGTTTTAATAACTGCGCTTTTGGAGGCTATCTCTGCGCGCGTGCGCGTGTAGCGGCGGATTGAGCCAGCTCGCGTGCTTTGGGCAGCGCTTCGACAGCCTTCGTGACCTGCGGGTCGTCAATGACCAGCACCTCGTCAGCCGTCACTTTGCCGTAAGCAACCGTGATAACGTTGTAGCGCAATTGCTGGCTGATGAACTCTCGGTTGCGATCCATGAACTGCGGCGTCATTTTCCAGGCTCCGTCTTTCGCAATGAAATCCTTGAACGCCTTGAAGAGCGCGTCTGTTACAGCGTAATCCGTCGGCTGAAGCTTGTGATTAAACTCTATCGAGCGCTGCACCTTATAAGAAGTGTCGAAGCCAGCGATGCGTCCGTTCACAAGCTCACGCGTGAAGAAGAAGAGCGGATTAATAAGGCGCGCCTGCGCTGGGCTGATGGTCGCAGGCTTGATCGCTTCGTCGGGCGAGATGCCGCCGCCGCCGTAGACCGCTCGCCCGCTGTCCGTGCGGCTCGCAGGCCCGGTCTGCTTCGGCTGCGCGTCCTCGTTCTCCTGACCTATTGTGCCGCCGCGCGTGATGTAATCGTAAAACCCTTCGTTGGAATAGTCGCGTTGAATCAGCCGTCCCGAAGGCGTGTAATACTTCGCGGTCGTCAGCGTCAATCCTGCGCCCGATTCGAGCGGGAAGATGCCCTGCACAAGCCCTTTGCCGAAGCTGGTCTCGCCGACGATGATAGCGCGGTCGTGGTCTTGCATCGCGCCCGCTACGATTTCGGAAGCCGAAGCCGTGTTGCCGTTGACAAGAAGAACAAGCGGCGTCATGTCCGGCTGGTCGTTGTCGGATTCATACGCGCGGTCAAGACGACGGTCGCGCCCCTTCTGCGAGAGAATCAACTGGCCGCTTTGCAGGAACTTTTCGGCCACATGAATCGCCTGATCCAGAAACCCGCCCGGATTGTCTCTGAGGTCTAAAACCAGATATTGCATCCCCTTCGAATGCAGAAAATCCAGCGCCGACTGTAGCTCATCAGTCGTCGTATAGTTAAAGCCGTGCCGCATGTCTATGTAGCCGACGCCGGGCTTGAGCATGTAAGCATCAGGAATCGAAGGCTGCGCGACGGCATCGCGCGTTATCTCCACGGTTTCGGCGCGGGAGGTAGCGGCGCGCTCCAGCGTTATGTTGACCACGGAGCCACGCGGGCCGCGAATCTTGTCGCGCACTTCGAGTGATGTTTTGCCGCGCATGTTGATGCCGTCCACGGCTACTATGCGGTCGCCGAAGCGAAGACCAGCGCGCGCGGCAGGCGATTCTTCAAACGTCGAAAGGATATAGGCGTCGTTCTGGTCGCCTGTGCGCTGGTTGCCAATGGAAGCGCCTATGCCGTAATACTCCGAGCGCTGATCCGTACGCAGCTCTTCATACTCTTTACGGTCATAGTAGTTCGAGTGCGGGTCGAGCGTGCGCAGCATGCCTATGATCGAAGACTTGAAGACAGAGTTGTAATCCAGCTTGTTGCCGTCAACATAGTTATCACGGATGATGCCAAGGGCTTCGTCAAAGCTGCGCTCGACTGCCGCCGCTTCGGGGCTGAGGGAGCGCGTGCGCGAGCTTCTGCGGCCTAATGGAGTTACGGGCGCAGACGTGCGTTCAGAGCCGGAGCTGCCTGTGCGTCCCTGAGTCTGCTGCGCGAAAACGAAGGTTGGAAAGAGGAATGTAAAGACTAGAAGCGCTACGAGCGCCGACGACAATCTCTGTTTCACTACGATAAAAACCTCTTAAGAACTGAGTAGAATAAAAGCACCGCCGGGGGCATCCCGTACACAAGATGCAAAGAGTGGAAGCGCCTGGATGCTTCGTCAAGCCTTCCTGATTGCATAGTACACGGATGCAGGCGACGCAATCAAGGTTGTCAGGAAAGAGGCTAGAGGTTAGTCAAAGAAAATCAACTACTGACCTCTGACCTCTAGCCTCTAACCTCTACTTTCCCCTTTTCCCTTCTTCCTGTACAATGGCGCACTTTGTATAGGCAGCAAGACGGCCAGTTGCGTACCGCGTCCGGAAAGCGCTGGCTTTACTCCCCTTTATGAAGAGAATTGAGAGCTTATGGCTAAGAAGAAGAGCACCAAATCGAAACCGGCAAAGAAGCCGTCGAAAGCGAGCGGAAGGCGAAAAGATGTGGGAGCGGCCAGTTCCTTAGAAGACCATCTCAGAAGCGCCGTGCGCGCCGTAGAGGTGGCAGACCTTTTAACCATTCCGCTGACGCATTCAATCGAAAACCTGCTACAGCTCGCCGCGCAGTCCCTCAACGCCGACGCTGCCTCTGTTCTGGTGCGCGACGGCGATGAAGGCGGCCTGAAGTTTCTCGCCGCCATCGGCAAGGTCGCAGAGAAGCTGATGAAGATCAAGATTCCACCCGGTCGCGGCGTGGTCGGCTTCGTCTTCCAGTCAGGCCAGCCGATGGCCGTGGACGTGTCGCAAGACCCCAACTTTTATCCGGAGGTTGACAGCGCTACGGGCTACCGCACGTTGATTACACTCGCCACGCCTTTGCGTGTCGGCGCAGAGGACGTAGGCGTCTTACAGTTCGTCAATCGCCCCGGCTGGGAGTATCTGCCTGCGGGGACGCCCGCCGAAGCCTTCACGCCCGACGAGATGGAGAAGGCAGCCTACTTTGCAGACGCCATCGCGGCGCTCGTGGACGCGCATGAAACCGCCGGACTCGTAGAGACTCTCTTCGAGCTTTCGGTTAAGAGCGCTAAGGGGGGCGAAGAGGTCGGTACTGCCGTTCGCAAATGGCTCGCAGAGGTACGCACCGCGCCGGAGCATAAAGATTTGATGGCGCTCGCCATCTCTTTGCGCGATGTTGCGAGCAAGGGCGACGCCGAACGCCAGCTCTGCCGAGAGGTGCTTGATTCGCTCGCACGCTACACGGAACGCGGCGCGCTCAGCACGACCTACACGGGCTTTTAATCTTCAGCTTCAGTGGAACCGAGGAGAACTAGAAGAGATGGCGCAGTCTGATCCGGCGATGGAAGCGGCCAATGCGCTCGTGGATTTGTGGGGCGGGATTACACCGGATTCCATCTGGAAGGGACGCACGGGGCGCGGCGTACGTGTGGCCGTCGTGGATAGCGGAATAGATGTGCGTCACCCTGCACTCAAAGGCAAGGTCAAAGAGTCGGTCGAGGCAGTTGTCGAGAACGGTAAAGTCGTATTCCATCCCTCTACTTCAGGAGACCAGGCGGGACACGGCACGGCCTGCGCAGGCATCATCACGGATAAGGACATTGCACCCGACGTTGAGCTTTACAGCATTAAAGTCCTGGGGCCGAACGCGTCCGGCTCAGGCGACATGTTTCTGGCGGGACTCGATTACGCCATCAAACAGAAGATGCAGGTCGTCAACATGTCGCTCGGCACAACCAAGCCGCAGTACTTCGGGCCTTTGCATGATCTGCTTGACCGCGCTTATCACGCGGGCTGCATTCTGGTCGCCGCTGCCAACAACCTGCCGCAGCCTAGCTATCCTTCCATCTTCTCCTCTTCGCTCGTCTCCGTAGTCAAACGCGAGGGGGCTGATCCCTTCAACTTCGGCTATCGCTACGGCGAGGTGATAGAGTTGGTTGCGCCCGGCGTGCAGGTTCGCACGACCTGGCCTGGCGGAGGCTATCGTCAGGTCACAGGCAACAGCTTCGCCTGCCCCTATATCACAGGCATCATCGCGCTCATCATGGAGACGTACCCGAACCTCACGCCCTTTGAAATCAAGACTGTCCTTTACGCCATCGCCCGCCGCAACCAGGAGCGACAGCAACAACCGGCATCCCCAAAGGAATAAGAAAATTGCTCGTATACGGATGCCAGAGGCTCTTAGCTCCGTAGGAGCTAGATGTTTATAGAATAAGAGCAGGAAAAACTATCAAGCTCCGTAGGAGCGACATGTTCTGCATCAATTACATGTCGCTCCTACGGAGCTTGATAGTTGCTTGCCCCGATTAACTATAAACATCTAGCTCCTACGGAGCTTGTCTCACATCGTCTTTACATTCCCATCCCCATGCCGCCCGGCATGCCCATCGCCATGCCGCTCGCGGCCATATCACTTGCGGGGTCATCGCGCTTGCGCAATAAAGCGGGGTCAATGTTTTTTAGTTCATACAGCGTCTTGTAAAGCCCCTCGCGCTTGACCAGCTCTTCGTGCGTACCCTCTTCTTCTACCTTGCCGTGATTGAGCACGAGGATGCGGTCGGAGACGGCGGCGACGAAGTTCAGGTCGTGGCTGATGACGACGCAGGTGCGGCGATTCTGCGGGTTCTTCGCGTACTCGCGTATGACCTGAATAAGGCGATTGCGCTGGTCTGCATCCAGATTCTCCGTCGGCTCGTCCAGCAAGAGAACTTCAGGGTTGCGCAGGAGGCACCGCGCCAGAGCAATCAGGCGCTTCTGTCCGCCGGAAGGAACCTGCACATCTACAATCGTGTTATAGCCCTGCGGCATACGGTTCGGGTCTGTGATGACATCGTGTATGTGTGCGGTGCGGCACGCCCATGTAATCTCGCCCTCCTGCGCGTCCATTTTGCCCAGTCGCACGTTTTCTCTGATAGTGTCCTTCAGGAAGAATGGAAACTGCGAAAGCTTTGAAACCTGCGCACGCAAAGACTGAAGAGTCACGTCCGAGATGTCGTGGTCGTCAATCGTGATGCGCCCCGATTCCGGCTCAAGAAAGCGCAGCAGCAGGTTCATGATTGTTGACTTGCCGCAGCCAATCGGCCCGACGAGCGAAACCGTTTCGCCTTCACGAATGTCGAACGAGATGCCGTCCAAAATCTTCTGCCGCGGCGTGTAGCCGAAGACCACATTCTCGAAATGTATATTGCCATGCGCTTCCGGCAAGGGTTGCGCGCCCGGTTTCTCCATCACGGTCGGGCGTGTGTCCAGCAACTGGTACGTGCCGACGATGCCGGGGACAAGCGATTGATACGTCGTGTAAGACATAATCACGCGCTGGACGGGGGCGAACATCGCGGGGACAAAGCCTATGAAGACAATAAGGCTGGCGAGTGTGAGTCCGAACGACGAGCCGAACATGATGCCCACGAGCAGCACCATCGCCGTCGAGACCGCAACGTAAACCTGCGAGCTGGTGTTGCTGACATGCATCCAGATGAGCATACGCGAGGTGGAGTTGGCGACGGCGCGTGCTGCTATGTTGAAGCGATGGCTGCGCTTCTGCTGCGCGTTGAAGACCTGTATGTCTGCCATGCCGCTGATTGATTCTTCCAGCTCGGCGTTGAGGTCGCGGTTGTTCATCATCATCTGGTTGGCAGACGATTCGAGCTGCTTCATCGTAAAGCGGAAGAGGAAGAAAGCGAACGGGCCAAGGATTAGAGCGACAATCGTCATCTTCCAGCTAAGACCCAACAGGTAGGCTAGAGCGATGACGAGCGAAATAATATCAACCAGAGGCGAAAGCAGAACCTGTGTCAGAAGCTTCTGCACGCTCTGCGTTTCAATCAGCACGCGCGGCATCAATCCGCCCGTCTGCGCGCCCGTGAAGAAATCCAGCGAGAGCGTTTGCAGGTGATCGTAGACCTGTTGCTGAACCTCCACGTCGAGCGATTGTTCAAGCAGCGTCATACGCCACTGCTGCACAAGCTGCAACAGGACTGCGAGGATGGAAGCGACAGCCCAGATGATGAAGATAGTCGTAAACGACAGGGGTGTCGCCAGGTAATCTTCAAAGACATACTCGCGCAACTGCTCAGGCTTATTGTAGAGCGAGCCGGGCATGCTCCACACCTCGTTCCAGTTATTCTGCGCGGCGGCCTCGCCCAGGATTTGTATCAGCGGGCCGAATGAAGCGCTCACCAGAAAGGGCGCAAGCGAGACGACGAGCATCAGCGTGAGCGACAGCGCAAGTTGCAGCTTGTATTTCCCCAGCAGCTTGAAGGCACGTCCGACATAAGGCCACGCGCTCATCGTTTGAGGCATGGCGGATTGCGGAGGCCCATCCCCGCCGGGCATTCCTTCGGAGGCCATGAAGCCGGGCGGCAATTCTTCAGCCGAGCCGAAATCACCCTGTTGCGCGAACATCTCAGGGGGCGGCCCGTCAGGAGGAGGCCCCGGCGGAGGCCCATCGGGCGGAGGCCCAAAGGGCGGCCCTCCCTGTGGGGGGCCTGATGGCGGCGGAGGCATCTGGTTCGGATTGTCAGGCATAACTCGTGGCTTCCTTCCGGGCAAAGTAAAGAAAAACGAGAGTGATAATCTAGCAGGCCGAAGCGCTCTACAAGTAAACATCCAAATGCTTCGGGCGACCCGTTAAGATTTGTATCTTTTCACAGCCCCCGGATTCGCTTGTAGCAAGAGAGAGCGTTTAGTGATTCAGTTAAGAATGAATGCTGTCAGAGAGGGATAAAAATTTCAAGCCCGCGCCGACGCGCAAGCACGTGTACATTGCTGAAGATTGTCTTGAAGCCGGTTACCCTTTAACGCAACAGGTGGAAGGAAGCCCCAGAGCTTCCTTCCACCTGCCACGACCTTGATTGCTCACCGGCATTGCTCGCTCTTCGGGGAAGCTCAAGCGCTGCTCGGTCGAGCTTAAGCCGCAAGCATGAGATGCGCCATTACGGGCAGCTCTGCCAGCAGTACTGGTAACGATAGTACCAGCGACGGCCAATTCTGATCCAGCAGATGCAGATGTGGCTGTAGGCCTGAACATCGCCCAACTGTTCCATGTCGAGCGCGCCTGCGCCGCCGAGCTGATTCTCTTCCGATTTGTCTGCGCCTTCGGGGGGTGCGCCTTCATACTGCGTCTGCTGAGCTTCGACTTCCTGATATTTCGCAAGATCTTCATCAGGGATTTCGTAAGCCTTGCTGGTATCGCCTTTTTTCGGCACTGTGGTCACAATAGCCATAACGATCTCTTCTCCTTATCGTAAGGGGGAAATTGCAGTCTCCCCGTTTTAAGTTGGCCGAGAGCGCGCGTCGAAACTCGAATCACGTTTGATCCTTTGCGTGGCTCTCGCGGCGTTACACGGTCATGTCAAAAACCGGCTTGGCAACAGTACTTTGAAAACCAGAACAGCTTCACGGCATCTCGCCAGCACTCACTGTTTCCGGCTCTAACTAAAGAAGGGGACGCAGTAGTGAGAGGCTTTTGCATCGCTCATCTTTTGAGAAGGAGTTTGTCCAAAAATCGCTCTCTCTCCGGTCGCTGTTGAAAATTTGACAAAGATTTCCTTGAGATGCAGCCGGGTGAGCCTTGAAATCAAGCCCCAACCACTTCCAAGGAAGAGATTAAGAAAAAGCCGCATGACAGAGCCGAGGGTTATTTGCTTCTCGTCATGCAAGATACTTCGCCAGAAGTGCAACTCTATCGAGCGCGTCCCCACTGAAGAGAAAAAGTTTTTGAGCGGGCGCAATCCTAACAGCAAGCGGGCGGCGGGCGCAAGATTTTTCTTCTACTCCTGTGCAGCGCGAGCGGCCTCCATTTATACGGGATTGAAAAAGGCACACAATTAGAGCGCCTTCCTCCGAAGCATGGCTGCCAAATCCAGGGCGCTATTCGGTGCCCGCATGTGACAACTCGTTGATTCTGAAGACCTCAATCCAGCATCCGAAAATTTAACAAAATTCCGGTTGACAACTCATTGCGCCCCCTGTATTATCCACCCGCTGAAAAGTCTATTGAAGTCCTCAATTAATTGTTTGCTTCAATAGTCGTTTGGCAAAATAACTCTAATTTGGCAGAAGAACTGGACTAGCAGATCTCTATAGCGCTGTCTTTGCGGAACCTCCCCCGATTCAGCAACAGTCTTTGAGGTCTTTCACTCGTCAATCTGATTACACTTACGGCGCACTCTAGCTTCATCCGGTCAAATCCTGGTTTAAGCTGAGTTCGCCAAAACTCTAACCCTGTTACACCAGAGGCGGGAGTCTGTCTTAGCAAGTGTATGCCTCAGGTGTGGCTCCTCAAACCCTAGGAGATATAACTGTGAGTAAAACCTCGTCAATACGCTTTATTGGCCTAGCTTTGTTCTTAATTCTCGCAGCCGGGAGTTTACAGCAAGGCGTTTTCGCTCAAGACACGATCACGGTGCAGGCTACGCCCTTCTACCGTTTCATCACACAGAACGCAACCCTGGGTCACTTTCTAACTGCCAACTATAGCGAGGGGACAGGCTACCCTTATAACTATGCTTACCAGCCGTTCCCGTATCAGGCCGACATCGTTCCCGTCCAACCGGGTTTCAACCCGCGTGCAGGGCAGGGGCTTCTGCCTCTGTATCGCTGGCAGGTAGACCAGCGCCCGCGGATTTACTACTACTACTCCACCGTCTACGCCAGCCACGGCAGTGACTATCACTACCAGGGCGTGGCGGGCTATGTGCTTCCGGCTGACGGCAGCTTCGGGGGAACCCCCCTGAACTTCTGGTACAGCCAGAGCTACGGCTATTATTACACCCTGGATGGCGAGTACCCGCCGTGCTGCACCTTCAGCAACCACGGCGTGCCGTTCAGATTGCCGCAGGGCGGCTCGTACATCTTCGACCGTATACCGGAACCGCCTGACCCGTGCCCCGGCAAGGAGCAGGAGCGTGAGGACTGCGACCTCAATGGCGGCGTGTGGAACAACACTACATGTACGTGCCGGATAGTTACGTGCAGGTTCTGCGACCAGCCGCTAGACTATTAGTCGAAGGCTGAACAATCATCGGGGGAAAGCGGCGTTGAGCTTC
>DASWQH010000067.1:0-47383 GCA_036403815.1 Pyrinomonadaceae bacterium
ACGACACGCAACAAGACATCCGTGATCTTCAATTCGCTTGAGCCCGCACCGGCAGGTGGCGCGTACAATGCTGCTGTAATGGTTAATGAAGAGGGTCGCCTCGTCGCACAGTATGATAAGATTCGCCTGCTGCCGTTTGGCGAGTACGTGCCGCTGCCGCGCTGGCTTCCGGGTGTGAGTATAGTCCCCGTCATGGTTGGAGACTTCACGCCGGGCGCAGAGTATCCGCTGATGCAAGTCGGCCAGGGGACGCGCGTTGGTGTTTTTATCTGTTTCGAGTCGGCGTTCCCGTCCATCTCGCGGGAGTTCGCAAACCGTGGCGCGGACGTTTTAATCAACATCTCGAATGACGGCTATCTGGGGCCGACGCCCGTGATGAGACAGCATCTTGCGAACACGGTTTTTCGCGCAGTCGAAAATGGTCGCCCGGTAGTGCGCGTAACGAACACAGGCATCAGCGCCTACATCACGCCGCGCGGCGAAGTCGTCGGAGCAACCGAAGGGTTCAAACCCGAAGTGCGAGTATGGGCAATCAACCATACACAGGACGGCAAGACTTTTTACACGAAGTTCGGCGACCTCTTCGTCGCCTGCTGCGCTGCGATTAGTTTTTTGTTACTGGTATTAGCTTATAAAGACTATTTCATGAAATTCAAAAGCTCACGAGTGTAAGCTTATGGCTCATCAGCGCAAGTCAATAATTGAAACTATACTTTTGTGCGCGAGCACTGGCGCTTTAGTTTTTGGCTTGCTGGCAGTTTCAGCAACACTGTTCGGACTGGTTCTTTACTATTTCAATCTAAGAGAAGACTGGGTGTCATGGTCAGTATTCTTCACTCTGTTTTTCCTTGCAGGCTGGCTGATGGCACGGCGAAAACTATTTAAGTAGTAAAGAGATTTTATCAGGGAGGATTTGTAAATGTTAGAGACTTTATCAATTCAGGATTTACGCACATCGTATGAAGACCTGCGCGCTCGCGTGGAACAGCTCGGGAGGTTTCTTTGATGTCCCGGCCAAACGTAAGGAGCTTGAGCGTATAGAAGGACAGGCTTCCGCGCCCGATTTCTGGAACGACCAGGAAGCGGCGCAGAAGATGATGTCCGAGCGCAGCCGTCTTGAAAGGGCTGTTACAAGACAAACGGAGTTTGAATCTGCCATCGCAGACGCGGGTGTGCTGCTTGAATTTGTAGAAGAGGATGAAGCATCGCTTGCAGAGCTTCGCTCCCTGCTTGAGCGATTGGAAAAAGAGGTCGGTCAGGCCGAGACGGAGATGATGCTCGGCGGCGAGAACGATGCATTGAACGCCATCTGCACCATTCATCCGGGCGCAGGGGGCACGGAATCGCAGGACTGGGCTGAAATGCTCCTGCGCATGTACTTGAAGTGGGCTGAATCACGCGGCTTCAAGACGGAGATTCTGGATTACCAGCCGGGCGAAGAGGCTGGAATCAAGAGCGTGACTTTCCGTGTCGAAGGCGAATATGCGTACGGTTTGCTCGCGGCTGAAGCGGGCGTGCATAGGCTGGTTCGCATCTCGCCCTTCGATCAGGCGGCGCGTCGTCACACATCTTTCGCATCGCTCTTCGTCTATCCCGAAATTGACGAGAACATAGAGATCGAGATTAACGATAAAGACCTGCGCATTGATACCTATCGCGCTACGGGCGCGGGCGGCCAGCACATCAACACGACCGATTCAGCGGTGCGCATCACTCATCTTCCGACAGGCATTGTCGTCGCGTGCCAGAACCAGCGCTCGCAGCACCAGAACCGTGCCGTCGCCATGCAGGTCTTGCGCTCTCGTCTCTACGAGCTTGAGATTGAAAAGCGGCGTGCCGAAACCGCAGAGCTGGAAGCGAACAAGCAGGACATTTCATTCGGCTCGCAGATACGCAACTACGTGCTTGCGCCTTATCGCTTAGTGAAAGACGCACGCACCAAGCTTGAGCGCGGCGATGTGGACGCCGTACTTGGCGGCGACATAGACGAATTTATCAAGACCTATCTTCTCTCGCGCCGCGCGGCGTGAGAAGAACAGAGGTCAGAGGTTAGAGGCCAGAGGTCAGTCGCTAACTTCCTAACTAACCTCTAACTTCTGACCTCTAAGAACTGCTTTCGGAGCGTTTATGGCAACTACACAAACTGATGTGCGTACAAAGGGCAAGGATGCGCCGAAGAACACGCGACAGAATGAGATCATAGCCATAGCGCTCTGTGCGCTGGGCGTGCTTCTGGCCTTGTGCCTGCTCTCTTACAGGCCGAACGATCCTTCCTGGAATACTGCCAGCCAGACGGCGACGCACAATCTTGTGGGCTGGGTCGGAGCCAACGTGGCCGACTTTCTTTTTCAAGCGGTCGGTCTGGCCGCGTATCTTCTTCCGCTTCTGCTTCTGGCCGCCGCATGGCGGCGCTTTCGTACACGACGTATACGCGCTCCGCTCTCTCGCGTCACGGGTCTCATCACACTCGTAGTAGCGTCCTCTGCGCTGCTGGCTCTCTCAAGCCTTGGGCCTTTGATTGACAAGAGCTTCAGGCCGGGCGGTGTGGCCGGAACGCTCATCGCCGAAGTCTTAGCCAGCGCTTTGAACACCGTCGGCGCAAGCGTTCTGCTCGTCGCACTGGCTCTCACAGGGCTGTTGCTTGCGACAAACTTCTCTTTTGTTCGCGCATGGGAGCACCTGGGCTTGGCCTTCGGCAATCGTTTCCAGTTCTTTCGTGGGCTTCCTGAAAAGTTTGGAGCATGGCGCGCGGCGCGGCGCGAGCGTGCGCTGCAACGCGTGGAGATGCGTCGCGCGGCGCGTGCTGAGCGCGAAGCGGTGCGCGAAGAAACAAGGCGCGTGGTGGAGAAGACCGCAGCCGAACGCGTCGCCGAATTCATGCAGGAGACTACGACCGAGGCTTCGCAAACTGTTTCGGCAAACGCAGCCATACAGCGAAACGCTACAGCGTCACAGGCTGATAACGCCAACCCTGCTTCAAGCGGAACGGACGTGTTGACCACCGCTCAGACAACTTCAACTGCCACCGAAGGCGCTCCTGTCACAATCGAGCAGCCCTTTGTGGGTAAACGCGGCGCGCCTCCCTCGGCTCGCTCTAATGACCGGCAGACGACAGAAGAATTGGAAGTCGAAGAGATGGTCAGGGACGCAGCGGTCGTGCGCACCGAAGCCGAAGACGAAACCAGCAAGCGCTCGGACTCCAAAACTCAGGGGCGTTCGCGCCGCACGCCTGTTCCGGCAGGTTATGACGATTACAGGATACCGGAGCTTGATTTTTTGAATTCGCCGCCGCCGCACAGCGAACAGGCGGACGAAGAATTGCTCGGTCTTGCCACAAGGCTCGCGGAAAAATGCAAAGAGTTCAACGTCACAGGGCAGATTAAGCATATCTGTCCCGGCCCAGTCGTCACGACCTACGAGTTCAAGCCAGACCCCGGCGTCAAATACTCTCGCGTCACTGGTCTGGTTGACGACCTCTGTCTGGCTCTTAAAGCCGAGTCCATACGCATTGACCGCATGCCCGGTAAGCCGCACGTTGGCATAGAAGTTCCTAATCCAGAGCGCGAGACCATACACCTGCGCGAGGTTATTGAATCGCGCCAGTACCGCGAGTCTGCATCGAAACTCACCATCGCCCTTGGCAAGACGATTGACGGCCTTAACTACGTGGCTGATCTGGCGCGTATGCCTCATCTTTTAGTCGCGGGCGCAACCGGCACTGGTAAATCCGTAGCCGTCAACTCGATCATCGTCTCTATTCTTTATAAGTCTCGCCCGGACGAAGTAAAATTCATACTCGTTGACCCCAAGCGTCTTGAGCTTGGTCTTTACGAAGGCATCCCGCATCTGGCGACGCCCATCATCACCGAGCCAAAACGCGCGACGAGCGCGCTTAAATGGGCTGTCAAAGAGATGGAAGATCGCTACAAGAGGCTTGCAGGCTGGAGCGTGCGCAATATTGACGGCTTTAACACAGAAGTCGCGCGCCGCAACTTTGCTAAAGACTATGACGACAATGGAGAGCCGCATAAGCCTTTGCCCTACATCGTCATTATCATAGACGAGCTTGCGGATTTGATGATGGTTTCCGGCCACGAGGTCGAAGAATCAATCACAAGGCTGGCGCAGATGGCGCGCGCCGTGGGCATTCATCTTGTGCTCGCCACACAACGCCCTTCGGTTGATGTCATCACAGGTCTTATCAAGGCCAACTTCCCTTCGCGCATCTCCTTCCGCGTTTCATCCAAGGTGGACTCGCGCACGATTATTGATGCCAACGGCGCGGAACAGCTTCTGGGGCGTGGCGACATGCTCTTCCTGCCTCCGGGCACTTCAAGACTTGTGCGCGTTCACGGCGCTTACGTGGACGAGACGGAGATAGGCCGCATCGTCACGCACATCAAGGCGCAGGGCGAGCCTTCCTATGATGAGAGCATTACGCAGACGGAAGAAGAGGCTATGGGTTTGGACGGCGCATCGGGCGAGCGCGACGAGCTTTTCGAGGATGCCCTGCGCATCTGTGTAGAGATGAAGCGCGCTTCAACCTCCGTGCTACAGCGGCGGCTTCGCATAGGCTATGGCCGCGCCGCCGCCATCCTGGACATGATGGAGCGCGAAGGCTTCATAGGCCAGGCCGACGGCGCACGCCCGCGCCCCGTCCTCGGACGCGCCTACGAAATGATCTCCGACTGGGACGAACAAGAGCAAGTATGAAGTCAGAATGCAGAATGATGAATGAAAGAATTATTCGACTTGAATCATCTTTCCATTCATCATTCTGCATTCTGACTTCTGCATTGCCTTTATGCTGGTTTGAGCTTTTCGACTTGTGAGAGGCTTTGCCAGAGGTCTTTGTTTTGAAAGCAGATGGTGCCGCCGCCGCGCTTCGCCTGCGACTTATCCCGGTTGATGTCCCCTACGCATACCCATTCAGGCGTTGTTGAAATCGCCCACTTGGCATGATCCTGCGTATAGTGTCACTCGTAGTCTACGCCTAGCGATTCAAGGTTGATGTAGAGAATGTCCGTGATGTCATGCGTTTTGTCGCTATCCTCTGTGCTGGCAAGCGTGCCTCTGCGCCACGTCTCGACCTCTAAATCAACTCCCAGTTGCGGCCCGACCAGATCATTCCAGAAATCCTGTCCCCGGTGCCTGTTCTTGGCGATTGAGTAAAACTGCTGCCCGCCTTTAGAGTAAAACTCTATCTTGCTCGGAGGGTCTTGTTCGTTGACGTTAACGTCCTGTGTGAGCTTGTAAAAGTAGCTGTCTGTAGGGATAGTTCCATGCTCGTTCCAACAATAGAGCTGCGGTTCCTGCTGCTGGTACATCTGCTGAGCGATGCTGTTTGCCGTCTGAACGTCCTTGAGAGTAATGCAAAGGTAGGTCTGCGCGTAGTCGCGTTCGTCTTCCGGAAAATCGGCCTGTGCCGTTAAAGCAAAACGCGGCGTCGAATGTAGCAGCTATAAGGCGCTGTCGTCCTTCGTGTTAAAGGCCAGCACTCCCTTTGGTATGCCCCTTTTCATCGTCGTTCGGCTTATCGTCGCAGCGCTCGTCATTATAGAAAATCCACCCAAGTCCCTCGTTAGGGTTCTTGCTCGTAGGATAAAGCTGCATCAAGGTGTTATAGATAGCCCCTTCTTTAGCAGTGAGCAGGTTCGCCGAACGCGCGACAGGCGTCTTGCTCTCAGAATCAAAGTACAGATACTCGAACCCCGTGGAGGGTTTGGTCGAGCTGGATTTTGTGGGTGACGTTGCGTCTCGCGGCAGCTTGTAAATAAACCACCAATCCACAGCCTTGCCTGCGTCATTTATTGCCTGGAGCATAGAGATTATTCTCCTTCCCTTTATCTTTAGTCGTGTGGAATTTTAAGAGCAGTTGCGATTGTCACTCTTATCCCAATCTTCTGGACAATATCAATAATTTGCTATTGAATACGTGCCAGATAAGAGTGATTCAACGGGCGGTGTGACAATAATCTTTTAGTAAATGATATGGCAAGCTTCCTCTTTGCCTTTCCGCGACATAGTTTTGAGAGATTTCCACAGCTTCTGTGGAAAAGCCTGTGGAAAAGAAGCGTTTTGAAGTTACAACTTTCTGAAGAATTTAGACTTCCAGCATTTTGCACACATCGGCTGCATTTTTTCCAAAATCTTTACGAAGAGCGATTTGGACGGATGAAACAAAGGCGGCACATGACTGGCAGCCTGGCAATACTGGCTCTTCTTGGCACTCTCGTAGGCTTTTCATCAACTGCCTGCGTCAAGTTGCCACACCACACGCCTTCTGCTGTCAGTCAGTCGGCGTCAATGCCCTCTTCAGCCGAAGCACAGGCTCGTCAGCGCATAGACATCAACACGGCCTCGGCAGAAGAGCTTGAAAGGCTGCCGGGCATCGGTCGGGGGCTTGCCGCACGCATCATCACTTACCGCGAGCAGTACGGGCGCTTTCGACGCGCGGAGCATTTAATCATGGTGCGCGGCATAGGCGACCGGCGCTTTAGACGCCTGCGCGCCTTCATCACTGTGTAATGAGACAACCGCAAGCCAACCTTCAGAATCTGCGCCGCGCCGCGCTGGAGATTTTCCATACAGCGCTCAAAGAGCTGGATGCAGGCGCTGCACTGCGAAGCCGTGTTCACCTTGACGGCTCACGACTCACAGTCTTCGATGCGGCTTACAATCTGGACAGGCGAGCCACGCCTGTTTATGCGGTCGCCATAGGGAAAGCCGCTCTCTCTATGGCTGCGGCTCTTGACGAAATTCTTGGAAGCCGTCTGGGTGCAGGCATCGTCGCCGCACCGTCTCAAGTCGAAGCGAAGATGTATGCGCTTCTCAGGCAACTGGTTTCGGTCGGGCAGGTGTCCGAGGACGAGGCCGGGACGGAGCAGTTCCGCAGAGTCGTACGCCGGGCAGTAGAGCTGTGCGAGGAGCATGATTCTCAAAATCCATCGCCGCTCTCTTCTCGCTGGAAAATGTTTGAAGCGGGACACCCGCTGCCGAATCAGGGAAGCATTGACGCCGCGCGTGAAGCTGTTGCCCTCTTGCAGCGCGCAGACAGGGAACGAGCGCTGGTCGTCTTTCTCATCTCAGGCGGAGGCTCCGCAGCCTTTGAGTTGCCGCGCGACGCTCGTATCACGCTCGAAGATTTGCGGGAAGCCAATCGCGTGCTCGTTTCGTGCGGGGCTACGATTGCGGAGATCAACTCCATACGCCGCGCCATCTCTTCCGTCAAAGGCGGACGCCTTTCCGCGCTCGCTTCCAATGCACAGCAGATATGCCTGATAGTGTCGGACACTAATCCCGGCGAAGAATCAACAGTCGCATCCGGCCTGACCTTTGAGCCGCCGGAAGATGCGCCGGAAGCCCTCTACGTCCTCTCGCGTTACCATCTTGAAAAGAGCCTGCCCGCTTCTGTCTTTCGAGCTGTCAACGAAGCTACAACCAAAGTGGGGAAAATACAGAGCAATGCTGACATCAGGCACCATTTACTTTTAGACAATCAGTCGGCAATCGAAGCCGCACGCCGCGCCGCACAGGCGCAGGGCTTCCTGGTAGAACTCGCGCCCGACATCATAGAACAACCCGTAGACGCTGGATGCAGAGAACTTCTTTCGCGCCTGTATGCCGGAAAGACTGTAGACCCGGACAAAGTTTTCTGTCTCATCTCGGGCGGCGAGTTTGCGTGTCCCGTTCGTGGAAACGGCACGGGTGGCCGTAATGCCGAAACCGCGCTGCGCTGTGTACTCGATTTAGACGGGCAGCATCAGACCGACTGGAGCGTAAAAGAATCACACATCGTTATTCTCTGCGCGGGGACTGACGGCATTGACGGCAACAGCCCTGCCGCGGGAGCGATTGCAGATGAAACTACTATAGAGCGCGCCCGCCAGTTCGGACTTGACGCGCACGCGTCGCTTGAGCGAAGCGACGCCTATACCTTCTTTTATACTCTGGGCGATGCGATTGTGACCGGCCAGACAGGCACAAACGTACGCGACCTGCGCATCATGATTGCGGGTTGACAAGCCTTGTCTTCAGTTAGTCTCTTCCTCAAAACATTGACCGCGCGCCTCAAGCGCCGCTACTATTTAACCTCGTCGAGCATAGCCTCGCGGCTTTAGTTATCCAATACGGTTTTTCAGGAGACCATGAAGATGTCTACAAGTGTCGAGCAACCGAATGTTTCAACCCCCGCCGAAGAGACACCTCCTGTCTCTTCTTTCGAGCTGCTCCTGAAGCGTATACGCGAACTGCACGAGCCTCCGTCGCTTGAAGACTTGAACGCGTGGCTTAATGGCCTGACCGTCACGGAAGAAGACCTGCGCCCTCATCGCGGCTTCAAGGCCGGAACTTACGCGCGCCATCGCGTCTGTCGTAACGAGTTCGTAGAGCTTCTGGTTCTCTGCTGGCGACCCGGACAGCGCACGCCCATACACGATCACAACGGCTCATACGGCGCGGTGCGTGTCTGCGAAGGCGTGATGTGGGAAACCATGTTCGACCTGGATGAAACTCAAACGCTCTTTTATAAATCCGCACGCGAATGGAATGCGGGCGATGTCACGGGCGCGGACATCCCGGACATACACCAGCTAGGCAACCCGGAAGTGAGCGGCCAGAATCTAGTCACACTTCATCTTTACGCGCCTCCCTTGAACGTCCTCAATACCTACAAGGTAGGAAGCTCTGAGGTCGGCTACTACAAACCGGACGAGTTCATGGACGGCGCTGGCATCTGAAAAGCAGGGATGAAGGATAAGGGCGGCAACGATGAAGTGGGGTAAATCACTTACATCTGATTGAGTTTGATTTTCGTCCTCTTTTCATCGGTGCTTCTATCTTTAATTTCTACCTCTTAATCAACGTGAGTTCGACGTAAGAGAATTAAGCTCCGTAGGAGCCGGATGTTGATAGTCTCCTGCATGATAGATAACCCTAGCTCCGTAGGAGCTATATGTTCTCTATTAATTAACATATAGCTCCTACGGAGCTAAAAACATTATGCTCATTCTTATATCGCGCCCCACGTTAATCACTCACATAAGTTTCCACTCTTATATCGTTTCCATCCGTGCTGATGGTGATGGTGCCGCTTCTGCCTGTGATGAGAATCTGCGCGCCGCTCGCCACCCAGCGTTCTACGACTTGTTTATGAGGATGACCGAAGATTGAGCTTAAGCCGACGGAGATGATGGCAAAGCGTGGTGAGGTCGCATTGATAAAGCTTTCAATAGAAGAGGTCTTTGAGCCGTGATGAGCGACCTTCACGACATCGCTTCTTAAAGGTGACTGCGACTGAACGAGGGCGGCCTCTGCCGTTTTTTCTATGTCGCCGGTGAGTAGAAAAGTTTTATCCCCAAGCCGCAGGCGTAAGACTACTGAATCATCATTGCCTGACGGCGCGTTTATGTTTTGCGTTCGCTCAGGCCATAACACTTCGACGCTGACCGCGCCGAACTGTAGCCGGTCGCCGCGGCCTATGAGATGTATGGGGACTTCGCGCTCGGCGGCGGTGGCGGCAAAGCGCCTGTACTCCGCGTCAAACGCAGGAGCGCGCCCGACGAACGCGGCGCGCACATGGAAATTTCGCATGATGTCGTTCAGGCCGTCTATGTGGTCTGCATCGGCGTGCGTCGCCACTATGTAATCGACGCGGTCAAGGCCGCGCGACCATAAGTATTCTGATACGACCGCTTCGCCAATGCTTCGTGCATCGCGCTCGAACGTCTCGCCTCTTTCTACATCTCTTGCCTGCGGGCTGACGCCGAAACTTGGGCGACCGCCTCCATCAACCAGCAGCGTCGTGCCGTCGGGCATCGTCAACAGCGCCGCATCACCCTGCCCTACGTCCAGAAAATCTACGCGCAATCTGCCGTCCGGCCTACGGGCGCTGAAGGGATGAAGGATAATGACGGCCATCAAAGCGGCGAGCGCAATACCCGCCAGCCTTGGAACAAAGCGAGCGAATCTTCTTTCATCATCGCCCGACATTAAATCCCTACGGAGCGGTTGCCAGCGCGAGAGCATTACGGCCAGAAAGACGAGCGGCACATAGTAGAGCACATAAACTGAGGCGGCAGCCCCTTGATATTCGGGCAGTCTCGTTGATGCGATGTGCAGGCGTGTGAAAGGGTCAACGCTGTGTACCATCAGCCAGCTCAAATGCTCTGCCAGCCAGAGGAGCGGCGCGGCGAGCGTAGCGCTCAGTTGTGAGATGAAAAGCGCCAGGAGCGAAACGAGCGCGAGCATTGCCATCAGCGCGCCGACGCCTATGTTCAAAACTAATGAAGCGATGGGCAGGCGGTGAAAGTACAGTACAAGAAGGGGCAACAGCATGACCTGCACGCTCGCGGAAACCAGTAGAGCGCTGAAGCCGTAGCGGAATAATCGTTGAATGCGCCATCGTTCCAGCTTTAAAGCGACGGGCGTTTTCCATAGACGATAGCTGTAGAGTGATTGCTCCATCTCTCTTTTCCACTCGCGCTCGCTCCAGAAGAGAGCTTCGCCGAGCGTGCGTATGAAGCGCGGGCAAATGGGCGGATGCGGCGTTTCCCTGGTTGGTCGCCATCGTCCTATCTCTTCCAGCTTTTGCAGGAGCGGCCAAGCGATGACGACGATGGCAAGGACGGAGAGAAAGGTCAGTTGAAACGAAGGGTCGAAGAGTTCTACGGGTCGCCATAGGAACAGCGCCAGAGCCGCACAGCCCAAAGCATTCAGCGACCTTGCGCGACGATGAAGAATCGGAGCCAGCGCCACCACCGTAAACATCAACGCCGCTCGCACCACGGAGCTTTCCGCGCCGACGCCCACACTGTAAGCCCACAGAAACAGAACAGAGACGGCGAACTGCAATGCCTTGCGTCTTGTCACGCGCCGCATGATGAGAAAGACCAGCCCGCCTATAAAGCTTATATGAAGGCCGCTGATGACTAGGATGTGAAACGTTCCTCCCTGACGAAAGCGCTCGGCTGTCCCGCGCGATAGATAAAGCCTGTTGCCGAGTAGCGCTGCCTTCAAGACGCCTGCTGTCTCCGCATTGAATTTCTCGTCAATCGAGGCAAGAAGCCGCTGACGCCAGCCGTAAATCCATGCCAGAGGAAGAAACACGCGCTCTGCTTCAAGCCGCTCTACGAGCAGAGGACTTTTGATAACCCCGTCTGCATCCAGCCCGCGCCGTTCAAGGTATTCTGTAAATGAAGAGCCACCCGGATTACGAAAGCTCTCCGTGCGACGAAGCGCGACCATCACAGAGATACGCGCTCCGTATCGCAGCTCAAGCTCCTCATACTCTCTGCGCACCGCAACATCGCGCACGGGAGCAAACAGCCAGACCACGCCCGTTGCTGCTTGCTCCTGTTCCTTGAACCTGAACTTTTCGACGCGCAGCGTGAGATAAAAACCGTCGGGCGCAGGCTCAGGCGCGTAGTCCAGCACGCCTGTCAGCTCGACCGGATCGCCCGAAGCCACCAGTCCCTCGTCATAAAAATGCTGTATGCGGTCAGGCGCTATCTTTGTTTGCTCGATGGCAGCCATTGCCCAACCCGCACAGAAGAAGGCGAGCAAAAGCATTACCGAGGCGAACGTTTCCCTTCCACGCGCAAAGAAAAGCACTGCAAGCGCCGAAGCAATTGCGCCTAAAGCTACGCAAAGAATGAGAGGTGAAGCTGTCAGCCGCGCGGCCAAGATGCCGCACGCGTTGCAGGCTGCCAGCCACGCAAGCGGATGCGCGACGAATGATTGCCTTAGACGAGCAGCGCCCACCGGATTAAGCAGACTCACTTTTTCAAGCCCCTGCCTTCGATCTGTTATTCAAGCGCGATTTGAAGAATCAGAAATTTGTAGTTTTATGATGAGGTGGTGCGATTATAGCACCAAACTGGAGGAAGGCATGTTGCGTTTTGCTTCCAGCTCTGCGCCTTCAGCCGTTGCGTATAATTTCATGACAGGCGGCGAATATAATCAGCCAGCTCCGCTCGCTTGATACGCCAGGCGTGTTTGATGAGTTGCGCTTTGAGCCTTCGACCTTCGATGGCTTCGAGCAGGTGCTGGCGCGGGAGACCGGAGAGCGTAGCCGCTTCCTTCAACGTGAACACCAGCTTATGCGAAATCTCGGACGGCGAAAGGATGCGTTCTTTACTCGTCGCATCAATATGCCCTTGCACAATTTGAATTGCCGAGAGCACCCGCGAAACTATATCGTCAGCTTGCGTGGGCGAGCCGGAATAAGAGTTCAGCCCATCTTCCAGCTCTTCTTTGAGAAGGTAGAAATATGAATTGTCGTCAGACAGAATATTAGCCGAAGCATCAATACCGGCTGAAGCCTTAGCCTGAGCCTCTTTGAGAAGCTTGATAATCTCCGTGTGACCACATTGGCGCGCAATCATGAGCGCGGTTTGCTCTTTGTGGTCTTTGAGGTGCGGGTCTGCGCCCGCGTCCAGCAACACCTTTAGGCTTTCCCTGATGTTTTCGCCAGCCGCTTGCATGAGCGCAGTTTTGCCTTCCTTATCGGCGACGTTCACATCCGCCCCTGCATCCAGAAGCACACGCAGGATTTCCGTTTCATCCATCGAGACGGCAAACCTCAGCGCCGTCCAGCCTGCATTATTTTTGGCGCTGACCTCGGCTCCGTGCTCAAGCAATGCGCGCACAACGTCTGTCTGGCCTTCTATGGTCGCAATCATCAAAGCAGTCCAGCCTTTACCGCCTGCATCATGCAGCGCCGCTCCGTTGCCGAACAGGGTCTTAACCATTTCGACATCGCCGCCGAGCGATGCAATCATTAATGGCGTCCACTCGTCACGGCTCAACGCGTTGACATCTGCGCCCTGTGCAACCAGCAGCTTGATTCTTTCAAGGTCGCCGTCCTGAGCCGCCTTAATTAGAGTAGCATTGAGGCTGAGAGCAGGCGTGACCGGCTTAGTCACTTTCGCAGGAAGCTTAGAGCCATGTCCGGAAGAGATAGCCTTAACACTTGCGCCGGGAGTTGCGCGGTCTTTTAAAACCAGACTGGTCTGCGCGCCCTTTCCAAACGCGGGCGCTCGTCTTCTATTCACACGCTCGGTCGCCAGGTGATTTGCGACCTTGCGCACGGAGAGCCTGGAGCCTACATAAACGCCCAGACAGGCGGATGGAAGCGCCTTGATTAAGATTGTTCCATTGCGCCCAACCCCGTAGAAGCTCCCTGTGACAAGCACGTCAAAGCAAATCAGCAGCAAGATGGGCAGGCAAAGCCAACCTGCCCATTGCAAAGCTCTATCAGGCCAGATGGAAGCAAACAACGCCGCAAGCAGCGCGTAAAGAAGCCAGGCAGCAATCAGCTCACCACCCTGAGAAATTATGAAAGCAATGCCGCCGCTCAATATCACCAGCGCATAGGCGTATTGAGGAGATTTTGCTCCAACAATAGAATGAGAGAAAGTCGAGGCCATAAATAACTTCCAGACAAGTCATCTAACTCCGCATGAAAGCCACACCGCCACCAACCATTGACACCTTCGACCAGACCGATTAGCCGTCTGCCGATGACTATAAAAGAGATGATTCAAAATTCATAGGCTATTTCTTACCCGCTCGCACGGCTCTTTACCAGTCGCAGCTATTTTCGTACAGTCTCATCAACTTTTGTGTTCAGGTGCTAAAAACAGAAGATGAAAAGATGTTTTGGATTTATAACCCTTCTACTTTCGTTTACCTCTTAGGTTTTTGCTATTGCGGCCCGATCCATTACGCCGTTGGCGAACTGAAAACTACCCCTTGGGCCCAATCAAGCAAGACAGGATTTCTCGAGTCGGCTTTCCTACACCTTTTTCCTGCATCTTTTTAAGTTGTGCCTCATACTTCTCTAGCCATTGATGTTCTTTCGTTTCATTTGAGCTTAAATTACCGCTCATTTTATTCAACTCCTCTTGCACTTTTTGTCTTTCCTCTCCTAACAACTCTTTCTTTCTCTTATATTCTTTATTTTCTTCTCCCTTTAAGACATACCAGAAAAAAGGGATTTCTTCTTCATAGCTTTTTCCAGGACGGGCTAAATCTTGATCTATCGCCCACTCCGGCAACCTGAAGTAATCGTCAGCACTGCCTGCGTGTGTATTGCTTGTCATTTCAACTATCTCTATAAAGCGTATTGCCATACCACTCTCCTGTGGTGAAAAGCCACCGTCCCTATCAAGCTTCTGGGCTACTCTCCGTAACCGATAGAGAAGTGTTCCAGCTCTGGACAGGGGGTCTGGATTGTAGATTGGCAGTTGTAAATCGAACCTGCCCTTACGCTTCGCCGCAGGGTCAATTTTCTCCAGGAAATTAGTCGCAAGGCAATACACAAAGGATTGCATTCGGGCGGTTTTATTTAGCTTTAACAGCTTCGGCAACATTCCTGTTCGAAGAATCTCATAAATCTCATCCGTTTTTTTCTCTTCTGACTGCGCACGTTGACCTACTACCCCCTCAAACTCGTCAAGAATAATGACCACCTGCGTCAGCATTGAGAGAGCTTCAAAAACCGCTCTGGCCCGACCTTCAATTTCCGCCGCCCCTCGTACAACGAGATCGCCCGGCGATAGCCTGATAAGAGGCACACCACTAGTCAAGGCAAGGGCCTCGACCAAAGTTGTCTTTCCGGTTCCGGGGGGGCCGTAAAAAATAGCTGAAAAGATTCGCTCCTTTTCACCTTTCTCGTCTCTATACATTTCGGGCAATGTCACTCGCATGACGTGCGCACGCATTTGCTCAAGGCGGAGAGCCATTGAGAGCTGCGAGTGGTGGTACTCGCTCAATCCAAGATCTGGATAAACAAGGTCATTTAGTGTCGGAGTGCTGCGCGCTTTCTCCGGTTTAATAACCTCGAAGTATTTAAATATGATCGCATTAATTCGCTCATTGAGCATTCGCACAACACGATCAATAGCTAAGACTGATACGGCTGTGACCCACACGCACGGCTTGTTGGGGTTCGGTGAGCCTTCAAAGTTCCACGCGACTCGTTTCTTCTTGTCGTCCTGGCTCGGACTCTCAAGAGATATTAACTTCTCCTCGAAAATATTGAGCATTCGGCGAACGAGGTTCGGTTCGATTTCATAGTTATTCTTCTGCAATAACTGGGCGAGACTTCTCGTCATCTCGCATCCAATTGGCAACATCCTGTGCCCTCTCAGGGTCGAATGAAAAGGCCGTGTTGTCGGCAATCTACCGTTTTCCGGCAGAGCCTCAACCAGCAAGGCACAGGCTCGTGTTAGGAATTCGCTCGGCTTCCAATCCGTGATCGCCCCAAAGGAAGCAGCAGCGAAGACCAGTTCGCCTGCGTCAAAGCGCCCCTGCCCGAATGCGGAAGCAGCTACTTCGCGCTGGAGTACTGTCCTGATATACCTTTTTGCTGGCTCAAGTACTCTGTGAATGCCATGTGAAATTTCATCAAACTGCTTGCCAAATTTCTCCAAAATATCTTGGAGTGTATTGTCAGCAATAAACTCTGCTGACTTATTAACTTCCGATTCTGCTTTTTCGATCAGACTGGAAGCGAATCGGTGTGCGGTCAGGGTACGGTCATATTCACGCAGCTTTTTTTTATACTCGTCCAGTTCTTTTTCGTCTTTTTCATCTTTGAGCGGCGGATTCGGCCTTCTCTTCAACTCATTTTCTTCCGTTATATAATGCTCAAAGAATTTGCCCTGCGCGCCCTGTGTGTTTCTCCTATATTCATCAATCTCTCTCTTTGCTTCGGTAATTTCTCTTTTTGCCAGGTCTACCGCCCGTGCGAGTTTTTCTTTTAAACCGTCCAAATACTCGCCCACGTATTTCATATCAACTCGGTTTGACGGGTGAAACAACAGTTGATTCTCGTTCTGATTCCCCGTACCTGGCAGGTGCAAAGCCATATTACCGTGACGCGGATTGGTCGAAATATACCAGTCGAACCACATTCGCTCGATAGCTCTGTCGGCCCATTCCTCCATTGGTGGCGCTTGTTCGTCGGTCGCATCGGCGACATCCACTTTTCTTCCGTTACCCGCCGCCGCCTTCTTTTCCGATGGCGGTTCCGTTTCTAAAACGCTGAACATTGAATCCAATAGCTTATATCTTCCGAGCAATCTGTGTGTTTGTTGAAAGAATGTGACCGTGCGCTTCATGGCATCTTCAAACGCGAAAATAGCCCTGATACATTCTCCGGTGATAAAAGCCGAAGTGTTTCCTCCTGTCCCTGCCCTTGCCGCTCCGATTGTCCAGTCGGGTGGTGCTGCCATGTATAACTCTTCAACTATGCGGTAGTAACACAGCAGTGTGGCTTTCGAGAAAACAGTCTCTGATCTGGTGACCAAAGCCTGCATGGCACGTGCAGCAACTAACACGGGAATAGCGTGGTCTCCTCTGCCCTCATCCCCCTCTTGCAGTTCGTAAGCTGAAGTTGGAAAAAGATCTTCCAAGTCGATCTTTTCCAACCTATCCTTAAATGAATTTTCGGCCTCCGATTCGTCATTTTCCTTATCGTCCTCACTCAGGTCTTTGTGATTTTGCACTTTCATCAGAAGCGCATTTTCTACACTGTTTTCGCTACGTATCCATCGCGCTCGAAGTTCCTGCCAAGCGGATTTCGACTTATCGTGGCTATCCGAATTTGCCTCGGCATCCTTTATGTCCGTGAGCGCAAGACGGCCTTGCTCGCGTAATTCTTTTGCTCTATCTCTCAATTCGTTCAACTCATAGAGAGCATCAAGGGCATCTTTCAGGTCGAGCATATATTTGCCACCTCAACTCGGGATGTAAGAGCAGGTTTGGTTCTGACAGCAAGAAACCACTACTAGAGTGATGAGAGAATGATTGTTTAGAAATCTCGCCTAATGAGTTGCGAAAAAGATTAGAGGCTACTATTATGGCGAGCCATTACGAGTTCGTCTCGGCAGCTAAGAAAATACTTAACGACTGGTTATAGTGTCAAGTTTTTGCTCTCCTGGTTTCGAGAACTATGTATATGGAAACTCAATTTGTAATCCCTTCTAATAAGTATTAGACTCCAGAAGTAGCTCTCACAACCCGCAGTACCGAGATATTCTTGATGAGAAGCTTGGCTTTTTATGAAGAATAGTGAGTAGCCTCCGATAAGCAATAAAGACATTAAAGTATATAGCCGGTTATTCAAAGCATATTTGAGCCTCTGTCTTGGTGCCTTATATAGCATGTTGGCTCTCCAAGCACTGCTTTTGATGTGTATATAAGCAAAAACACGAAGACTCAGGATCAAGCCGACGCTTCTAATCTGACCTGCTTGATCTCAAGCGTTGATAGGTATGAAGAAGGAGAACAAACGATTGAAACCGAAATTGATGGATCGTATCTCTGAGAAAGATATTCGTAAGAAAAATGTCCGTATTGCTGTGGTTGGGGTGGGCTATATAGGATTGCCTCTTGCCATCAAGTTTACTGAAAAAGGGTTCTCCGTGCTCGGTAATGATGTGGAACCGGAAATTATAGGAAAGCTCAGAGCAGGCAAAAGCACCATCGAAGGGATAACCCCTGACCGGCTCAAGGGAGCCCTTAATAAGGGGCTTAAGCTGATTACCGTCAACAAAGACAAGCCCGCCGCCTCTGACCCGAAAATAATCAGTTCGTTTATCGGCGTAGATGTTTTTATCGTTTGCGTCCCTACTCCTCTAGATCACGAAAAAGGGTGGGAACCGGATACCAGCTACATCGAAAAAGCTTGTGACATGATAGATAAAATATGTCAGGTAGAGGATGAAGCTAATAAATTGCCGGAAGAACGACTCCTTGTGCTTGAAAGCACGACTTATCCAGGCACTACGAAGGAAATCTTTTCCCCACTGCTCGAAAAATTCGAGAAACATGGAAGACAATGGTACTTGGCCTATTCTCCTGAAAGGACAAACCCGGGTCTCAATGCTTATGATGATAAGAGGAGAAAGAATAAAGCTACGAAATCAGGCGAAGAACATCTTCCCGGTACATTTCAGATAACTCGAATCGTCGGGGGTATAAACGAAGAGAGCAGAAAGATTAGCGAGGCTCTTTACAAGACTATTTTCAAGAAGGTGCGTGGGGTTGAAAACCTTGAAACCGCCGAGATGATTAAACTCGTTGAGAATACATTCCGTTATACCTCCATCGCGTTCGCCAATGAGATGGCTATCATAGCCAAAACACTCGGACTCGATGTCTGGGAGATCATAGATGCCGCCAGGACTAAGAACTTCGGATTTGAATTATGCTTTCCGGGATTGGTCGGCGGTCACTGTCTACCCATTGACCCGCACTATCTCAATTTTGCAACCCGCAATCGGCGACTGCCGACAACTTTTGTCGAGGAAGCTGAACGCGCCCATCAGAATATGAGGCGTGAAGCGTTCGACCTCATTCAGCGTTTACTAAATCAACAGAATAAGCCGATAGCAGGAACGTCCATCTTGTTCTTCGGGGTGTCGTATAAAAAGAACGTAGGCGACATTAGAGAGTCGGCGGCTATCAAGCTGATGAAAAAGCTACATGCCGCCGGTGCGGACATCGCTTTCTGGGACCCGGCGCGGGCAAGACATCCGGCTAAACGGCGCATACAGTGGGTCTTAACGGAGGAAGAATATAAGGCACGACCGAAGAAGAAGACGGCAGAAGAATCAACGAGCGATCCTGAGCAGAAATTGTATGTCAGGCCGGAAAATCTTTCTGTAGACCTTTCTGCGGACTGGGAGAGTTTACGCAATCGCGTTCTCAGCCCGGAGTTTGACTGTGTCATCCTCGCAACCGACCATGATGATTTCCATTCGGCTTACGCTGATTTGATCACGTCAAATGATGCTCCTCCTGTTGCCGATCTGACTAACGCTATTAACCAGTGGTTACGGCACGTGCCCTGGAGAACAGACAAGAAAAAAGCGATAAAGGAAGAACTTAAGGAAAGCAGCAAATACATGTTGCTGTGCGTTGACTGATTGATCCTAGATAAAGCACTGTAAAGAAGAGTTTGTACACGACTATTAATGAAACCGTCGGTAGGAACACGCGCATGGGATCCAATACGACGTTGCATCCCTGAGGAGGTACACCGTAAAGCAGGGCGATTACACGAAAAAGCTTTCAAAGCATTGCTCGATGTTTGTTTATTTCTACAGCAGCAGTATTTATATGGATTAGGGGCTAAGCGCGCATATTAACTTTAGCACCATCAATTGCTCTCTTTCCCATCTCAGACTTTTGCAGTGTATTTATAAAGTTGAGGACTTTAGTTGTATCAAATCCTTATACTAACATATCTACCCTCTCCGGATGATCAGCATCCATTTGCTCTACTATTTTTCGTAGCGACTTTTGTTTATATTAGCATCGACTGTTGTATTTATTATTATGCAAGAAAGCGACTGTTTCGACGTGGTGGGTCTGAGGGAACATGTCGAAGGCGGCGATTGTGTCGAGTGCGTAGCCGCCTTTGAGTATTTCTTTGAGGTCGCGTGCGAGGGTGGCAGGGTCGCAGGAGACATAGGTGATGCGTTGCGGACGAAGGGCAAGGATGCCGTCGGCGGCTCCTTCCTCAAGTCCGGCACGCGGTGGGTCTAGGAGTACGAGGTCAACGGGCGCTTGGGTGGTGGCGTTTGCATTTAACCATTCGCTGACTGAGGCGCTTTCGACCACAGCGTTTTCAAGCTGCGCGTCCGAGAGGTTGCGGCGCGCGTAAGCGACCGCCGACGGATTTCCTTCGACGCCCGTCACATGATGAAAGCGACGCGCTAAAGGAAGAGTGAAGAGGCCAACGCCGCAATAGAGGTCAATGGCTGATTCGCCGTGAGCGTCGCCTATAGCAAAGGCTACAAGCTCCGGGAGAAGAGATTGATTGATCTGGAAAAAGCCTTCGGCGCTGAAGCGATAGCGATTTCCCCCGATGAGGCGGCTCGCTTCCAGCGGCTCCTCATCATTCAAAGGCGGGACGAGCGATACACCTTCATCGCCCGCCACGGCTTGAAAGTCTTCCGCATCCGGCGGCAACAAGTCCCCTCTCATGCGCTCGCGTAAGCCGGAGAGCGTCTCTTGCAATTCGTGTACGAGCACTGGGCACTCCGCTATGTCGCAGATGCGATGCGAGCCGCGCTCGAAATAGCCAAGACGCTGGCGCACAGCATCAAGTTGCCACTGTGCCCGCGCACGATAGCGCCACTCAAGGGGACTTGGAGTAATCGGAATTGAAGACGGAGGTTCGATGCGCGCTATGCGTCTGAGACAGTCGCGTATAATCTCCACTTTTGCTTCGAGCTGCGCGTGGTAGTCCAGTTGCTGAAAGTCGCAGCCGCCGCAGCGCCCGAAGTATGGACAGGGCGGCTCTATGCGTACTGGCGACGGTTCGATGATTTCCACTATGGAAGCAAACGCAACCTTGCCGCGCACATTTTCAATGCGAACGCGCACAAGATCGTTCGGCGCGGCAAGCCCTACAAGAATGGTGCGCCCGTCGGCATGCGCCAGCCCTAAGCCTCCCGGCAAGATGCGTTCGATGCGAACCTCTATCAACGGCTCGCGTCGGGGCTGATTACGGCGTCTCGGTTTATGGCGCATATTCCCTGCTCTGTTTAGAGATAGAAGAGACTGAGGCGCGGCAGGCCATGCTGTTCGCGCAGGCGTTTGAGCAGAAGATTGTCAAAGGTCTGTTCGTATGTGGCGCGATCCATACGATTTTTGTAAGGCTTCAACTGCTCTTCCGTTTCCGAGCGCGCCGTTTTTAATTCGCCCGGCGACGTACACTCTAAGATAGCATCGTACAAATTCTTCTCCAGATTCGTCAGGTCGCTTTCAAGCTTCTCGGCATCGGGTCGCTTTGCTTTGGAAAAATCCTTTTCAAGCTCTTCCAGGCGCGCAATGCTACGCCCCATCGCATCGAAAAGGCTGTCCTTACGTTTTCGATCCTTGCCAATCTTTGAGAGCGCAAGGCGCGCGTGCGCCAGATGCTCCAGAATATTCTGACGCGGGAAAGGGAGACGCGCGTCTGCCTCTACAGCTTCCTCGCCCGCACCTTCATCGTTTGCAGCGTCGCCGTTTGCTCCGAGTTGAGATTCGAGCCATTCCTCAAACTGCGCCTCGACCTCTTCCTGACAATAGAAGAGAGATTTCACAGTACGCTTGCGCGGCTTCGATTCATAAGAATCAAACGAGCGCTCGATGCCCCGCAGCGCGACATGCAGCGGGACGCCCATCTCCTTCCAACTCTCAATCAACGCCCAGTCCATAGGACTCAACAGCAGACTCCTGCCGCGACGGCGTATAAATGTGTCTTCGATTTCAGTGAAGTAGTTGAAGTAATTCATAAATGGGTGTCAGGTGCCAGGGGTCGGGTGCCGGTAAGAAGTTGTCTTTTACTGAAACCCGGCACACGATACCTGTCACCTGCTTTTCGCCTGTCTCTCATAAACCAGCCTTAGTCCTTCGAGCGTGAGGGTGTCGTCAATCTCTTCTATGTAGTCGGAGCCGGTGGCGATGAGTGGGGCTAGGCCGCCGGTGGCGATGACGCGCACGCGCTCGCCTAGCTCTTCTCGCATCCTCTTCAAGATTCCGTCAACGAGTCCGGCGTAGCCGTAGTAGAGACCGGATTGCATGGAGCCTACGGTTGAAGAGCCTATGACGGAAGAGGGGCGTTTGATTTCAACGCGAGGCAGTCGTGCCGTTCGCGCAAACAGTGCGTCAGAAGAGATGTTGATGCCGGGCGTGATGACTCCCCCTAAGTATTCGCCGCGCTCGTTGATGGCGTCGAAGGTCGTCGCCGTCCCGAAGTCAACGATGATACAGGGCGAGCCGTATTTGTGTATGGCGGCCACGGCGTCAACTATACGGTCGGCTCCTACGTCCGATGGCGGATTGTAAAGAATAGGCACACCCGTGTCGGTCGTGTGGTCTACGAAGAGCGGCGTCTGGTGAAAGTAGTTTTCGGCCAGGCGGCGCAGGGTGAAATTCAGCGGCGGCACGACGGAAGCGATTGCGACCCCCGTGATGGCTTTGAAATCAAGCCCTGCAAGCTCGAACAGGTTTCTGGAATGCACGCCGTATTCGTCAACCGTGCGCTCGCGCGCCGTGGTCAAACGCCAGTGCGCGATGAGCTGGTCTCCATCGTACACGCCGAGCGAAGTATTCGTGTTGCCGACATCAATCGCCAGAAGCATAACTTAACTCTTCCCTCTTCTCTTCAGAAGCAGAATCTTTAGCGAGCACCTTTTCTATCAACTCGGAAGCACGGCGCGGGCCGTTCTCGCTTCGCACAATAGCGCCCACATCTTCGGCGCGCGAGTTGACGCGCGGGTCGGACAATAATGCGCTCAGCTCTTTTGCCACGCGCGCGGATTTGTACTGCCTGCGAGTGAGCATACGCGCTATTCCAAGCTTTTGGACGCGCCATGCGTTGTCAGGCTGGTCGTGGCTGAAGGGCACGAAGAGCGCGGGCTTTCCAGCGTACAGGGCTTGTGCGGTAGTGCCTACGCCGCCCTGGTGGACGATTAGTTTAGCGCGCGGCATAATCTCGCCGTAAGGCGCGTATTCAAAAGCGACTATGCCGTCTGGCAGATTTTCGGGACGATTGCCCTCGTGGCCTATCAGGAGCACTGCGCGCTCGCCCAAGCACAAGGCCGCCTCTATGCTCTCTTGATAAAAGCGGTCGGCATCCCAGACCGCCGAAGAGCCGAGCGTGAAGACAATCGGAGGAGTGCCGCTCTCAAGAAAGGCTTTGAGTTCGGGTTGCATAGAAGATTCATCAGACGCTTCACGCTTGTCATAAAAGCAGAAGCCTGTGACGTGCGTGTTGGGCGGCCAATCGGCTCGCGGCTCGGCCAGCACCATCGAGAACATCGCCAGCACCATCGAAGGGGAATGCTGCGCCTCGAAGATTGGAATCCCTCTATACGGCAATCCTAATTCTTTGCGCAAAGCTTCTACCTGCTCGAACCAGGGTTTGATAGTTGCCCTTGCCACTATGCGCATCAGGCGATTGAGCGGCACAGGGAGAAGCGAAAACAACTTCGCCATCCCGGCCAGATGCGGCGGAATAAGCGTGTCGTAGGCGGAGAAGAAGATGATGGGCGAAAGGATAGTTGAAATCCAGCGTATGCCCGTCATCTGTGCGACTAATGGCCCGGCAAAAGCGATTGGATGCGTCACCAGCAGGTCTGCGCCCTCGACAGCCCGCATCAAATCCACGTAGCTTTCGCGCACAGGCTTTGCGAACATTTCGCGTGCGACGAACTCGCCACCGGTACGTGCATCCATAGCGCGACGTGTCAACTCTTTCGCTAATTCAGGCTGATCGAAAGGCGATGGGAAATCCGGGCGCGTCGGGTGAAACTCCAACCCCAACGGCTCTACCTTCTCTCTGTAAACAGGGCTGGTGGCGATGACGGGTCTGTGTCCGCGACTCTTCAGTTCGAGCGCGAGCGCTATATACGGGTGAAGGTCTCCGAGCGAGCCGTAGGTGGTCAGCACAATGCGCTTCGGATGGTCGCTTTCCGTCATTCCTGTCTCTTTAAGTCTGCCTGAGCGCCGTGACATCCCCGGCGTACACTATCTTGATTTCGCCTGCAACAGTTTCTACACGCAAAGCACCATCCGGTTCAAGCCCGCGCGTCGTGCCTTCAATCATCTCATCCGAAAGTTCCACGCGCACACGCTTTCCCATTGCATAAGATGAGCGCTCAGACCACTCGCCCAGCATCAGTACAACTCCGCCGGGCTGCTGAAGCGCCTCATATTTCTTCGACAGCGCGCTCACCAGAGCTTCAATCAAACGCTCGCGGTCAACCACCCTTCCGGTTTCCGCTTCGACGGAGGTCGCGTGTGCTTTAAGCTCTTCAGGGAAAGCGCGGTCATTCAGGTTAATGCCTATGCCTATGATGACTGCGCGCCCCGCTTCGCCCTCGACCGTCTCCGCCAGGATACCGCACAGCTTCCGCTCCTTCGCATAAACATCGTTCGGCCACTTGATGTCGGTCTCAAGCTCACACGCATCTTGAAGCGCACTATGAACGGCGAGCGCGCTCATTAAAGTCAGGAGCGGCCAGAGCTTCTGCTCCAACCCTGGGCGCAGCACGATGCTGAAGTAAAGCCCCGCGTCCATAGTAGAAACCCACACGCGCTCGCGCCGCCCACGCCCCGCGGTCTGCTCTCGCGCGATAACGCAGAATCCCTCCGGCGCGCCCAGCCTGGCAACCCGCGCCGCCTCCGTATTCGTCGAAGGCAAAGAATCATAACGAAGAATGGTCGGACGCATAAGAAGGGGGTCAGGTGCCGGGTGCCGGTTAAAAGAAAGAACAGGTGTCTGACTTCTTTCTTTAACCGGCACCTGTCACCTGACACCCGTCACCTGCTTTATCTAGGTATTGGTTGCTGCGTGTCGGCCAGAGCAAAAGCGAGCACGGCCATGACGGCGGCGTTCTCTGCTAACTCCTGCGGTATGACTTTATCGAAGGTGTCGGCTGACGTGTGATGATAGTCGAAATAGGTGCGCGTGTCCTGAAAGAGTCCGAAGGCCGGAATGCCAGCCGCTGCCAGACTTCTAATATCCGCTTCCGGCGAATCTTCTACGCGGCGCGACAGGCTAGCCCCGGAATCTTGCAGGACAGTTGAAACGGGAGCGAGCATTTCAAGTGCGGCTGTGCTGGCTTTAGCCACATAGCCGAGCGGGTGGCCTGCGCCGCGATCAGCTTCTATGGCCGCGATGTGATTCTGAAATTGAGCCGCATAATCTTTAGCATAAGCACGACTCCCCGCAGACCCATTCTCTTCATTCATCCATGCCACCATGCGTATGGTGCGGCGCGGGCGAAGCTTTAGCTGCCTGAGTAGCTGTATAGTCTGCATGGCGAGCGCGACGCCAGCCGCGTCGTCAATTGCGCCTGTGCCTAAGTCCCATGAATCCAGATGGCCTGAGACGATGACTATCTCGTCGGGGCGCTCGCTTCCTTTATAGTCTGCTATGACGTTGTAGCTGACGGCATCGGGCAAAGTTTTCGGCGTCAGCAGAAGATGCATACGCACGACGCCCTGCGCTGCAAGGTTGGCTATCAAGTCTGCGTCTTCGCCTGTGACGGCTGCGGCAGGAATTTTCGGCGTACCTTCGGCGTAGCGCGTCGCGCCTGTATGGGGCAGACGATATTGCGCGCCGCCTACGGAACGTATGAGCGCTGCGACCGCGCCCAGACTCGCGGCTGCGCTGGGGCCTCTGCCGCGATAGACAGCCGCCTGGCGGTAAGCTTCCTCGCCGTAGCCCTGCTTCGCCATACGGTCATCGAACTTCTCGTTGTAGAGCACTATCTTCCCGGCGACCTTTTCTCGCCCAAGTGCATTAAGCTCATCAAAGCTGCCGACGACGATTACATCCGTCGTCAACCCTGCGGGCGGAGTCGCCACGCTCCCGCCGAGCGCCGTCAGCACAATTTTTTGTGTCGTCCCCTTCGCCTGCCCCGGCCACCCGACGAGCGATGCCGTCTCATCGCCTCGCACCCAGTGTGGAACCATCACTTTTTCAAGCGTCACCTCGCAGCCCAACCCGCGCATCTCTCTAGCCACATACTCGACCGCCGCTTCCGCTTGAGCCGAACCGCTCAGGCGCGGCCCTATGTTGTTGGATAGATAGCTCACCTGCCGCAGAGCATAGTCGCTTGAGAGCGCTGCCTGCTGAATCCGCTTCATCTCCGCCAGAAGTTGCGGCGAAAAAGACGCGGGCTTCGGCGGCTGTGCCTGTTGAGCTTGCTGCGCAGCCTGTTGCGCGCGCGGCGACAACAGAAAGCCTATGGAAAGTAGTGTGACAGCAACTAAAATGAGAATCGCCGAAGTGCTGCGGCGAAAAGTTTGAAGCGACATCAAAGCCATACATAGCCCCTTCGGAACGAAGAATGAAACGCTCCCGCTCTTTTATCGTCGGTCAATGAATAATAAGGATTAGGGGTGAGAAAGGCCAGTTGATAGAGAGGCGTGTGAAGACGGAAAGCGCTGGGTTCTTCAATGTGCATCAGCCAGAAGTGTGTGGACTTTTATTTCAAGCTCGTCGGGCATAAACGGCTTTTGTAGAAATTCGATGGTGGTGGTTCTCCCGTTCATTTCGTGAAAGTCCTGCACATCCTGTTTCGGGAAGCCGGAGACATAGAGGACTTTGGTTCGGGGTCGCGCTCTTTTAAGCCTGACGGCCAGGTCTGCTCCGTTCATGTACGGCATGGCGAAGTCCGTGACCATCAGGTGAATCGTCTCATCATAGGTTTCTATTATCTCCAGAGCCTCGATGGCGCTCTCAGTCGCGAGCACTTTGTAGCCGCTCAAAGAGAGAGCCACCTCCATCACCTCGCGTACTCTGTCTTCATCTTCAACGAGCAGAATGGTTGCCGATTGAGAAGCATCGCCAGGTCTTCCTTTATCTCTACCGATACGGGAGCTTTCTAAAAGCATAGTCCCACCTTTCGTCCGGCAACAAAGTAATTGCGCGAGGTTGGTTGTCCGAACATTGCCTTTACATGAAAGATAGCTTGCAAACCGTAAACCATCTACGGCACGGCAACTTAAAAATCATCAATTCTTAATAATGAGGGTCTGGATGAATCTGGAAGGATGAGAAAGTGCCGATTAATAGAGCCTTTTTGATTTCAGTAAGATACTACCCTTACCCTGATTACTTGCGCCCGTCTGGACACCCTAGATGAATGCAGAACTGTTGTGTTCTACTTGCGATGCTGCAAGCAGATTGTTGTCTAAATTTCATACAGCCTCAAAAAGGTCAAAAGGTAAAAGTAAAGAGCGGCGGTGTGCCGCTCTTTACTTTTACCTTTTGACTTTTATTTCTGCCTTCTTCGCTTACGCGAGCACGCCGCGAAACTTCGACGGACTCATGGCGTATCCCGGAAAGACAGTTTGTAGATTCGTGTTGCTCAAATGCCTCTGGGCAATCTCGCCAAAGACATCGCGGAAGTCTGTCGTCAGAGCAAGGTCGCGCCCTTCGTAGAGCTTATCCGATTTGAGTCCCGGCCAATCTCCAAAGACGCGTCCGCCGCGCACGTTGTTTCCGATGACAAACATAGAATTAGCGTGGCCGTGGTCTGTGCCGCGATTGCCGTTCTCGCGCGCCGTGCGACCGAACTCCGACATGGTCAGGATTACAACATCGTCCATGCGTTGGCCTAAGTCTGCGACCAGAGCACTGATGCCTGCGCCGAACTCCGTCAAACGGAATGCTAGCTGGCCGCGCGCGTTGCCCTGGTTGACATGTGTGTCCCAGCCGCCGACATCCGTGAAAGCAATTTCCAATCCGACGCCAGCTTTTATCAACTGCGCGATTTGAAGGAGCGCGTTGCCATACGCGGAGCGCGGGTACTGCGCGCCGTTCTCCGGCTTGTACTGCGCCGGATTGACCTTCTTCAGATAGTTGACGGCCTCGAAGGTCTCTCGCCCTGTCCCGCCGAGCACGTCGCGCACGCTCTTGTCATAAATGCTTTCAAAGCCTCCCTGCACGCTCTGCGAATACTGCCCGGCGCGAATCGTGAAGTCCGCCAGATTCGAGATGGCTAGAGCGCCCGCGCGTCCCTGTAGAGCGCGCGGCAGGTTTTGCGTCATAGAGACAGCGCGGAATGGCGTGGCCTTCTCGTCCGGCTTCGACTGCAAGTAACGATTGAGCCAGCCGTCGCGCGTGGACTTCACGCCCGGCGTAGCGGACTCCATGTAATCCTGCGCGTCAAAGTGCGAGCGTGTGTTGTCGGGCGAGCCGACCGCATCCACAATCGCCAGCCGCTTTGTATCCCAGAGCGGCTTGAAAGGCCGCAGCGCCGGATGAAGACCAAAGAAGCCGTCCAGGTCAACAGCCGCTTCCATATTCCCCGCCTGCGGTTTCGGGATGGCGAGCGAAGGACGCAGCTCGTAATACTCCTTCTCGCCATACGGCACGACCACATTGAGGCCATCTACAGCGCCGCGCTGAAAGATGGCAATCAGGGTCTTACGCCGCCCGCCCGCGGGTGCTTGCGCCATCGCCGCCCGCTCAAGAAAAGACGGCGCGACACTCATCATCCCAATACTTGCGAGCGCCACTCCGCCCGACTTCAGGAAAAATCTGCGATTCATAAACACCTCTTAAGAGCAGTGATGAGTGACAAGTGATAAGTGACGAGCAAGAAGTTTTTAATCTTGTCACTTGTCACTCATCACTTGTCACTGCCTTTTTACTGCCTCTGAAATTCCGGCGAGCCAAGGATGAGACCGGCAATCTTGACGATTTCGGGATTGCCTATGACTCTGCCTGTGTCCGCGCGCGCCATCTGTCGCTCGCCGCGGCCTCCTCTGCCCATCTGGCTCTGTGCATCGTCGGCGGGCATGGCCTGCGCGGACGTGTTTGAAGGAGCGGGCAGCGGCTCGTTCAGTTGCTTCACGAGCGTAGCCTTCGTCTGCGCAGAAATGTCTCCGCTTAAGATGACGCTTATGAAGCGCTCCATCACTTTCGTCTTATCAATCGAGGCGGCTGTGTTTCCACCTCCATCTCCGGCAAAGCGCGCCAGATCAACCCGCGTGCCCGGAATGCGATTGCTCACAAGCGCGAGCGCGAAGTTCAAACGCTCAAGCAGAGAGCCTGTGTTGACCCAGTCCTCCGCCGTGTCCGGATAGCCCGTCGGCGCTTGGTACATGTAAAGCGGCTCGCCCATGCGCGCAATCCACTGGTGAATAGCAGGGCCGCCGTTGGTCTCACCACCCAGCGTGCGTATGGCGCTTATGGCAAGCTCGAACGGCGTCTTAATCTTGGCTCGATAGGTGGCCTGTGAATTGAACTCAGGCGAAGTGATGATGGCGCGCAGGGTCTCTCGAATCGAGCCGTCGCTCTTTGTGTAAGCGGCGCTGATGCGCGCGACCAGCTCCGGCGTGGGGTTATCCATCACAAAGCGGCGCGCGAGCTTGGTCGCCAGAAACTTTGCGGTCGAAGGATGACGCGCCAGAATGTCCAGCACCATCAGGCCGTCTTTCATACCGCCCCCGGCTGGAATCTTCTGGCCTAAGACAATCTTCTCGCCGTTGTCGTGCAGGCGCTCGTTGAAGAAGAATTGTCCGGCGTCCGGGTCGCCGCCCTGCCCGCGCGGGGCGCGTATAGTCCAACCCGTGAAGCAGCGCGCAACTTCTTGCACGTCCTTCTGCGTGTAGCCGCCTTCGACGCCGAGCGTGTGAAGCTCCATCAGCTCGCGCGCGTAATTCTCGTTGATGCCGCGACGCTGGCGCTGCTGTTGCTGCTGGGGGCGAGCCTGCTGTTGCGCGTTCGGCATCTGGCCTGCACGCTGCTGATTCTGGCGGCGCATGATGTCATCCAGCAGCGGGCGATTCCTGTTCTGTTGCGCTGTGGGGCTGACGCTCTGGAAGTTATCAAGATAAAAGAGCATCGCAGGGCTTTGCGCCGTTGCAACCAGCAAGTCTTTGAACTTGCCAAGGGTGTTCGGGCGAATGGTGTCGCGGTCGTAAGCGATTAAGAGCCAGCGGTCTGCGCCTTTGGCAGCAAAGATGTTGAAGTGGTTCTCCCAAAAATCAACCATCACTTCCTGCAACTGTCGCTCGCTGTAGACGGCACGCAGGATGCGCGAAGCCTGTAGCTCCGCCATCAACTGCTGCGGCGGCCTGAGTCCGTTCTGAAGGTAATAATCACGAATCGCCCTACGATACTCGTTATTCTTCGCGCCATCGTCCACCTTGGCCGCATCAGTATTCGGCATAGCGGTCATGGTATCCCCTTTGTTCTGAGCCTGCGTAGCATTCTGCGGCGGCATGTTTGCGCCGTTGCCTTTAAGACGCTCCTCTGCGGCTGCGGCCAGCTCAGGCGGCAATGTCCCCTGTCGCTGCATCATGCGCAGGAGCTGATTCGGCTGCGGGTACTTGGCATAAAGCTCAGGCGTGGACATGCGCAGCGCATCGAGCCGTTGCAGCTTGGCATCGGCGGATGCATCCGCAATCTTCTCAGGGTAAAGCTGCTCCTCTATATAGCGCTCAAGCCCGATTGCCTTCACACGCTCGACATCGCCGGGACGCGCCCCGAAGCCAAGCCGGTTCAGTGCATGAAGAATGCGCTGGTCTTCTGCGAGCCTAACGGCGCGCTGTTGCGCTTGCTGTTTTTGCGCGCTCGCCACGCTCAGGCCGAACATCGGCAGCACAAGAGCTATAACGGCACAGAACGCCGAAAGATGACGAGCCATAGAAACCAGGGAGCGATCATTCAGCTTACTCATATCAGCACCAATTTTCTTTGGTTTAAACCTAAAAAAGAAACTGCCGTAGGGGAAATCCCAAAAATCACTTTTCCGCCGCCGACAGTTTAGACGCATACGCGCCCCGGAAGGTTGAATTTTTTGAAAAGTCCTGTCAGGGACGATTGATAATAGTGAGAGCGATTTATCGCTGGGAACAAGCTATGGAAAATGAAGTAGAGTCCAGTAGGGACGATTGAATAAATCCGAAAGAGATTTCAATCGTCCCTACGGGACTCTATCGTTCTTTGTGCTTTATAGTCCCAGCCATAAATGGCCGGGCTATTACCAGAAGTCCCTACGGGACTATAACGAAACTGCTTTTTCAAACTGCATTCTTATATTCTGTTATCTCATGGGGCGCGGATAGCTGACGGGACTTCGATTTCCCTCCCTATCCACTGCTCGCACACCGAAGAAATAGTTGTCCTTGGACATCCCGGCCATCGTGTAGCTCGTGACGTTGCCGACCATACGAGAGTTCGTCCAGACGGGCGAGGTCGTCTCGCGCCAGACGATTTCGTAACCGGCCAGATCAGGCTCCGCGTTCGCATCCCACTTCAAATCCGTGTCGTTGGTCAATCGCGCCGTGACGACTGCGACCGTTTTAGGGCGCGCGGGCGCAAGCGCCAGAAGCGCAAGGCTCACGGCATTGACGCGCGCCACCTGCGCTATGTATGCGAAGTCTACGAACTCCGGCAGGTCGCCGTATTGTATGCCGTTTTCGACGCGCACATTCTGATGCTGGTGATGATAATCCTCGTTCGGCTCTGTAAAGCGCACGGCGGCAAACCCGCGTTCCAGAAAGGGAATGTGATCGCCGCCGCGAAGATACCTGTCACGACGATACACCATCATCACTTTTATAGAAGGAACGTAAGCGTCGGCAGCATCCTTGATAAAGCGCGCGAGCTGGCGCGAGGCGGAATCATTTTCGCCGCCGACGCCGCGCCGGACATTAGCTTCCTGCGGCGTCTCGTTCGACGGCACACCTTCCGAAAAGACTCGAACCGTCTGGCGGTCGCGCACGCCGTTTCCTCCGAGCGAGTTGCCTATAATATCGTTGGTGAACATCGCTTCTATGTTCAGATTGTTCTTCTTCGCCTGTTCCGCAAAGTATGTGGAGCCGAGCAACCCCTGCTCTTCTCCGGCCACCGTCATGAAGATAATCGTCGCGTCGAACTTGTACTTAGACATCACGCGCGCCATCTCAAGCACGGCGGCTGTGCCGGAGGCGTCGTCGTTTGCGCCGGGCGCATCGCATTCGGCATCGGTCGGACTCGTACACATAGAATCGTAATGGCCGCTGACTACATAAAGACGATTCTGTGATGCGGGCTGAACGCCGCGCAGGGTGGCGACGACGTTGGTAAGCATAGTTGCTTTCGGCACGCGCCCCTTGGGCGGAGGATTAGCAGCCTCTTCGTAAGCTTGCTTCTCGACCGTCATGCGCCCGCCCGTTTGCGCTGCTATCTTTTGAAACTCCTGATAGAGCCAGTCGCGCGCCGCTCCAATCCCACGCGTCGGATTGTCCTGCACTGAAAGCGTGTTGCGCGTACCGAATGAAACCAGCTTGCGTATGGTGCTCTCTATATTACGCGCGTCAATCTCCGAGACGATGCGCGCGATTTCAGCATTGCGTCGCAGCTTAGCCATGCCAGCCGCATCTCGTCCCTGTCCCGCGCCCCTTCTCTGAGCCTGTACGGGCGGCGGCGAGAGCGCAAGCGTGCTTAAGAGTAGAGCCGAGAAAGTAAGTACTGCGAAAAACGTGCGAGTGATAGAACGTCCTTCAGTCATCTTTGTCCTTTTGTGTTTCGCTTAACTTGCTACCCTAGCCCGTTCGCGCTCTTTCAGGACGCGGCGCAGGATTTTGCCCGAAGCGGTTTTCGGAATCTGGTCAACTATCTCAAGGAGCCGTATCTTCTTATGCGGGGCGACGCGCTCGGCAACGTACTCTTTAATCTCTTCGGGCGTCACTTCGCCTTTGAGCACGATGAAGGCTTTCGGCACTTCGCCCGCTTCTTCGTCCGGGCTTGGGATAACGGCGGCATCCGCTATGGCCGGATGCGAAAGAAGAATCGCTTCCAGCTCCGCGGGCGCAACCTGAAATCCCTTGTACTTAATCAGCTCCTTGACGCGATCCACTATGAAGAGATGGCCGTCCTCATCAATGTAACCCACGTCGCCCGTGTGCAACCATCCGTCAACGTCCACAGTCCCTGCCGTAGCCTCCGGATTCTTGTGATAGCCCTTCATCACCTGCGGGCCGCGCACCCAAAGCTCGCCGCGCTTTCCCACACCGACCATTTCACCCGTATCAACGTCCACCAGCTTGCATTCCGTATTCGGCAAGCACATGCCTACAGAGCCGTGTTTGGTTTTCAGCGCGTCGCTTCCGGTGACGTGCGTGGCCGGACTTGCTTCCGTCATGCCGTACCCTTGTCTGACCTTGCATCCCAGTCGCTCTATGCAAGCCGTCGTTATAGCTTCACCCAGAGGCGCTGCGCCGGAGAAGATTGTGTGAAGACTTGAGAGGTCATAATCATCAATCGCAGCATGTTTAGTCAGCGCCAGCAGTATAGGCGGCACCAGATGTGCGAAGCTTACGCGGTGCTCCTGCATCAAGCTTAGAAGCTGCTCAAGCTCGAAGCGCGGCATAGTGACGATGGTTGCTCCCTTGTATAGACCCAGATTCAATATGATCATCAGGCCGTAGATGTGAAACAGCGGCAGGACGCAAATCAGATTATCCTTCGAGTCGAAAAGGTTCAGTTGCTCCATCTGGTACAGGTTCGAGACCAGATTGTAATGCGTGAGCATGACGCCTTTGGGCAACCCTGTAGTGCCGCTCGAAAATGGAAGCGCACAGAGGTCTTCGCGCACATTGATAGAAGGCGTCGGCGCTCGCCCTTCAACTTCAAACAGAGAGTCAAACGAGGTCGCGCCCGTTGCTTCGCCGAAGACGAAGATTTCCTCCACCTTTGTCTCATGCGCCGCTTCCTGTGCTTCTTCTAAAAGCTGCGGAATCGTCACAAGATACTTCGCGCCCGCGCCTTCCAGTTGGTGCGAGACCTCTTTAGGGGTGTAGAGCGGATTGATGGTTGTGACGATGCCGCCCAAGTAAGCGGCGGCGTGGAAGGCAATCGCGAATTCGGGAAGGTTCGGGCTGAAGATGGCTAAACAATCGCCCTTGCGGAATCCTCGCTGGTGAAGACTCGCGGCGGTGCGCTCTATCTTTTCAGCAAGCTCGCTGTAAGTAATCGTGCGGCCTGTCATCCCGTCTATCAGCGCGGGCTTATCTTTGTACCGGCTCGCGCTCTCCAGGATGAGTTGTGTCAGTGATACTTCGGGAATCGTAATCTCCGCGTAGGGGCTGCGGAAAATCATACGTTTCTCCTTTCTCTTCGCCGCGAGGGGGATTGAAATTTCGCCGGTAGTTATAACACAAAAAGGCAGTTTTCAGTTTTGAGTTTTCAGTTTTCAGAAAAAGCAATCGGCTCTTCTGCTGAAAACTGATTACTGATTACTGAAAACTGCCTTTTTAATATATGTGGTAGGCTCTGCTCTTGACGACGACGATGACGCTTTGGCCGCCGAATGCGTTTGAGACGGTTCCGATGACTGGTTCGTCTGCGACGAGCGCGCTGTACTGTTCAGACCCTCGTTTGACCCTGACGAGCGAGCGAGAAGAGTTGTAGGACGCGTCAACCCAGATGCCGTTCTGTTGACGGAAACGTTTTCCGGCCACCGTGCGCGTCTCCGCCGCGTCTTCATCAGCGCCCGTAGTGTCGCGCCGGGGGCGGGCGGTCGTCGCGGGCGCACGCTTCATCGTCTCAGTCTTTTTCCTCTCATCGCTCGCGCTTTCACTCGTCGCGCCAAGCCCTCCGCTATTCTTAGTCTCCGACCGACTCCTGCGCCCGTTGACAGGCGCGGCACCTGCGACTGCTGCGCCGCCCGTTGTCACCTCGTTACTATCCTGACGCTTTTGAGCCGCGAGCGATGCGTCGTCCTTCTCCTTCGCGCGATTTCCGTACGTATCGGTTGGCGAGTTACTCTGCACGGACGGCGCGGGTTGTTTTGTTGCCGCTGAACGCTCCTGGTCGTTTAATTTCTGCTGTTGCTCTTCGACGGTCACGTCTGTTGTCCTGGCTGAATCCGCGCTGCTTACTCCGTCGGCTTGCGCGGGCGGTGGCGGCGCTGTGGCATCTTCCCTCTGCGGCGACTGTGCCGGTGAAGCGACGGGATTCTGCATAACTCCGCTTGAGTTGGCGGTCGAAGTGTTGCCGTGATTATTACTATTGTCGGACGCTGCGGTGGAGCCGGTTGACGTTCCTTCCTTCGGTGCTTCAGCAGCAGAGTTTGCGGGCTGCTGGCGATTCGGCTCATTCTTTGCAACGAAAGAAACTTCGTCGCGGTTGCGTGTCGCCACGACAAGTACTATGGCGACGAAGGCAAACAAAGCGAGCGCAGGCGCGGCATAACGAAGTACGGGCGGCGAGAAAAGAGAAGCGAGCCGCTCACGCCATGAACGACTTGGCGCTTCGACTGTTTGAGCAACGCTGCCGCTCTCTTCCATTTCAAGGCTTGAGCTAGAAACGACAAGCTCTGTGACGATTCTACGGCACGAGTCGCAGTCAGCCAGATGCGTTGCGTAGCGCAAACGCGCTGCGTCGGGCAGAGCGCCCTCTGCATATGCGCTTAACTCGTCGGCGTCCATGTGAGCTGCGCTCTCGCGTGCGGCGTCGAGCCTTCCCACGGCATCCTTTGCGCTCGCCACACTTGAAGCGCTGCGCCGCAGGTGACGCCGCAACAAGTTGTCCATTTCTCTGTCGGAATCGTGATTCATTAATACATGATTGCCACGCGCGCCCTTCCGCGTGCGGTCTGTTTCTAGAACGTTCCTTTGCTCTTTTGCTTGCAGCCTTTCATAATCTTCTATTCGCTCTGGGCCTGTCTGCTATCGCCCGTAGCCTTCTCGCTCGTCAGCATCAATTCAAGATCGGTCTCCAGATGCGTTGCGGCTTCGCTCAAAGAACGAGTCGTCTCTGCGCGTGTCCATCCATGCTCTTTCATCAAAATGCTTTCGACCATTGCTCGCACCTCCGCATGAATACGCGTCAGACGACGACTGGCCGTAGCCTCGTGTACGCCCATCACTGCCCCTGCCTCGCGTAGCTTCAAGCCGTCGAAATAATAGAGCTTGACGAGCAGGCGGTCTTCGGGCGCAAGCTCTCTCATGGCCTGCGCCAGAGCCTCTTCAACATCATGCGCTGTGCTTTTTTCTGTGAGCGCATTTTCGGGGTCAGGCGCAGTATGCGTGATGCCGAATGTTCCTTCGCTTTTTTGCGCGTCCTGCGCCAGACGATCAAAATCAGCGTCCTCTTCAGTTTGAACCAGACGCGACTGGCGACGATGCTGGTCAACGGCCAGTTGGCTAACGACTGCGCGCAGCCAGCCACCCAAACTGCCGCGCCCGGAATAGTACGCAATCTTTCCCGAAGGGCGACCGTCATCACGCACGCGCAGCCCGTGCAGCTCAGCCCAGATGGATTGCGCAACGTCTTCGGCGGCGTCTTCATTTGACGCTGCGCCTCGCGCGGCTGCACGCACAGTGGCCTCGTATCGCCCGACCAGATCGCTCCACGCCGCCTGGTCTCCACCTTCGCACGCGACTATCAAACAGAGGTCGTCCGCATGAAGCGCGTCGATATAGGCTTCTACTTCCTGTGTGGAAGCCTCTGCGTCATCCACGAAAAGATACTTTTCCAGACCTTTCCGAAGACGCGGCGCTAGATCAGAAACCTTCAGAGAGCGCGCATCAGTTGCACGCGCGATGAGCCGCGCCGTGCCTTCGGCTACGAGTCTTTCGGTTTGCGGGTCTGTTCGCTTCACGTGGGTCTCTTGAAAAAGTCTGCTTCGGCCTTGACCGACCGGCTATGCTATCACGAACGCGCTTCTTTCCACTCTTCTTCCCTATAACTTAAGCAGAAGCTGACACTGCGACTGTGATGCCGGAACACGCACGTAAGATGGTCTTTGACAAGTCAGAAATCAGAATGCAGAATGATGAATCAAAGCGATTGGCGGGCTAATTCATCATTCTGCATTCTGATTTCTGCATTGCCTTTTTATGCTTCGTGTCACTGAGATATTTCGCTCGATTCAGGGCGAGTCAACACATGCGGGTCGGCCATGTTCATTTGTACGGCTGACGGGCTGTCCTATGCGCTGCGTCTGGTGCGATAGCGAGTACACGTTCACGGGCGGCGAACATATGACGATTGAAGACGTGCTGGCAAGGGTGCGCTCCTTCGGCTGCAAGCTCGTGGAAGTGACGGGCGGCGAGCCGCTCGCACAACGCGAGGCTTTTCTATTGATCGAGCGTCTTTGCGATGAAGGCTACGAGGTGTTGATAGAAACCGGCGGGTATGTTTCTACCGAAGACGTTGACCCGCGCGCCAAAATCATTCTGGATGTGAAGTGCCCCGCTTCCGGCGAAGAGGCGCGAAATCACTGGCCTAATCTGGATCGCCTGCGAGCCGATAAAGATGAGGTCAAGTTTGTGGTAGCAGACCGGAATGATTGGGAGTATGCGCGGCAGGTGATAGAGCGTTACGAGCTTGAACGCCGCACCGCAGCCGTGCTTATCTCGCCGGTCTGGGATGCGGTTGATCTTAAAGAACTGGCCGATTGGATTTCGTCCAGCGGCTTGAACGTGCGCATGCAGATGCAGATGCACAAGCAGATTTGGGGGGCGGAGGCGCGCGGCGTCTGATGGGCGGAACTGACGAGAAAGCCTTGGAGCAAACGAGCGCGGCGCTTGTCGAGATAGAGCCGACCGGACTGGCCGTCTGTCTGGTCTCCGGCGGCATGGACTCTTGTGTCACGGCTGCCATCGCGTATGAAGAGAATGAAGAACTGGCTTTTCTACATGTCTCGTACGGCCAGCGCACTGAAGCGCGAGAACGCCGCGCCTTTGAAGAGCTGGCAGATTTTTACAACGTCAGGAAACGGCTTGCAGTCTCCATAGAACATCTGGCGCGCATCGGCGGCTCGTCTTTGACAGACGAACACATTCCCGTTGCTGAAGCCAATCTGGCATCCGGCGGGATTCCCACGAGCTACGTTCCTTTTCGTAACGCGCATCTTTTGTCTATCGCCACGAGCTGGGCGGAAGTTATAAGCGCTCAAAGAATTTACATCGGCGCGGTAGCTGAAGATTCTTCCGGCTATCCGGACTGTCGGCCAGAATTTTACGAAGCTTTTCAGCATGTAATTGACAGAGGGACGCGCCCCGAAACGCGTCTGGAAATCGTCACCCCAGTCATCTTCATGCTTAAATCGGAGATAGTTCAGAGAGGGGTTGAGCTGGGCGCGCCGCTGGCGCTGACATGGTCATGCTATAGCGGAGAGGAGCTGGCCTGCGGGCGGTGCGATTCGTGCGCGCTACGCTTGCGCGCATTTCAGGCGGCGGGGTTGCGAGACCCCATCGCATATGCTTGACAGCATACGTCTTGCGCTTGTAATGTGAGGCCGTTTCCGGGTAGCAAAACACAACCCATTTCTCCCTCTTGGCATCCTATTCAAGTCTTCTATATAGAGGGCTTGATACAATTCTGGAGGAATCTTTCAATGCGTCGTCAACACTTTTTCATCTCGCTTGCAGCGCTTGTCATACTATTCATGTCTTCCATTGCAACCTTCGCACAGAGCGGAGAAGTGCGCGGCAAAGTCACAATGAAAGGGGCAGACGGTAAAGACGTTCCCGTCGCAGGTGCGATTGTAGATATTTACCGCACTGACGTGAAAGCCAAATACGAGACTAAGACCGACAAGAAAGGCGGTTATGTCTACGCTGGCCTGCCCTATATAGGCACGTACATCGTCGCCGTGAGCGCTCCTAATACTCGCCCGTCTTATTTACCAAATATCAAAGCCGGGCGTAATCAGGACGTGAATTTCGTACTCGATCCGGGCGATGGCACGCGCCCTACGGAAGAACAGGTACGAGCCGCAGCCGTAGCCGGTGCCGGTACTGGCGCTCCAGAGAGCGCAGAGGATCGTGCCAAGGCAGAGGAGGCGAGGCGCAAAAACGAAGAGATTCAAAAGTCCAACACTAAGAATACTCAGATTAACGAGGTCGTCGGACGCACTTTCAAAACCGGCAACGAGGCGCTCAAAGCCAAGCGCTATGACGAAGCCATCACGGCGTATAACGAAGGGCTGGCAGCAGACCCGGAGCAGATTGCGCTTCTGACCAATAAGGCGCTCGCACTGACTCAGCGAGGCGTGCAGAAGTTTAACGAGTCCGTCAAACTGCCTGACGAAGCGGCCAAGAATGCCGGTATGAATGCAGCGCGCCAGGATTGGCGTGATGCCGCAGAGGCGAGCGGGAAGGCCGTTCAGCTAGCCAAAGCTCAACCGGCTGCGACCGACCCGGAACAGCAGAAAGGCCAAACGGCTAATAAATATTTTGCTCTCGTGCAGCGCGCTGAAGCCATGAGGCTTTTCGCCAGCAAAGCGGATCCGACGAAGGCAGACGAAGCCTTTGCGGCCTTCCAGGATTTGATCGCGGCGGAAACCGACCCGGCAAAGAAGTTAAAAGATCAGGTTGACGCGGCGCAAATGTATTTCGACACAGGTAATGCGCCCAAAGCCATAGAAGCCTTCCAGGGTGTCCTTGCCGCTAACCCCGACAATCTGGACGCGACGCTCGGCCTCGGTCTGGCGCTGTTCAGCACAGGCGACAAGAACAAATATCAGGAGGCTGCCAACTATCTACAGCGCTTTGTCGATAAAGCCCCGGACACACACCCGCTCAAGGCTTCTGCCAAAGAGTCCCTCGATTATTTGAAGAAGAACGAGAACGTCCAGCCGCAGCGTACGGGCGGCGGCTCGACCCGCCGACGCGGATAGGGCTTCAACTACACTTTTCTCTGCAAAAGCCGTGGTGGAAAGACTTCCGTCACGGCTTTTTTGCGTCATTTTGACCGCAAAACGACGCTTGACACAACACTGTTTAAGCAGTAATATACTTGCCGCAACGGTGTTTAGCACCGCTTGTGGACAGTAGATACGCGTGGATTGTGCGGCCATCGTTGCAGCCGACTCCGCAATTCTCGAAAAACACCCGCCTTTTGAACATAGTTCGCATAACCTTTGGTACTTCATAAATGTCAGCCAAACTAGGCGAAATCCTCGTCCGCGAAAACCTTCTCAGCCCGCAGCAATTGCGGGAGGCCCTTGACTACCAGCGCGAGCACGGTGGTCGTCTGGGGTTTAATCTGGTCAAGCTCGGTCTGGTTTCAGACGACATGATTACGGCGGTTCTTTCTCGCCAGTACGGCGTGCCGTCTGTCAATCTTGAGCTATTCGACATAGAAGAATCGGTCATACGCCTCATTCCCCAGGAGGTCGCACAGAAATATTCCGTGTTGCCGCTTTCTCGTGTCGGCGCAACGCTGACGCTGGCGATGGTTGATCCGACTAATGTCTTCGCCATGGACGATATAAAGTTCATGACGGGGTTGAACATAGAGCCTGTGGTCGTCTCGGAAGCGAGCGTGCAGGAGGCCATCGCAAAGTACTACTCACAATCGCGCGAGATAGAACTGGTCGGTCTCAACTCAGACGTTGTGGTCGAAGGACTTAAAAGCAATGGCAACGGAAACGGCCTTGGTCATAGCGGCGGCATCACCAACGACGATCTGGTCTCACTCGACAGCCTGGATTTCCAAGTAGACGGCGCAGACAACTTAGAGGTCATAGAGGATAACGAAGAGATTGATCTTTCAAGCCTGACGCGCATGAGCGAGGATGCGCCCGTCGTGCGGCTGGTCAACGTTCTGATGGTTGACGCTCTACGTCGCGGTGCTTCCGACATACACGTCGAGCCTTATGAAAAGGAGATGCGCATACGCTTCCGCATTGACGGCGTCCTCTACGACGTTATGCACCCGCCCTTGAAGTTGCGAGACGCTCTTATCTCGCGTCTCAAGATTATGTCCAAGCTGGACATCTCCGAAAAGCGACTCCCGCAAGACGGTCGCATCAAGATTAAGGTCAAGGTTGACACTCGCGCCCGCGAGCTTGATTTCCGTATCTCAACACTTCCCACCCTCTTTGGCGAGAAGGTCGTGCTACGCCTCTTGGACAAAGAGAACCTGATGCTTGACATGACCAAGCTCGGTTTTGAGCCTGAGTCGCTCGTCAAGTTCCAGCGCAACATACAGAAGCCTTATGGCATGGTGCTCGTCACAGGCCCGACCGGCTCCGGTAAAACCAACACGCTCTATTCAGCCCTCCAGTCTCTGAATCAGCCGGAGACTAACATCATGACGGCGGAAGACCCCGTGGAATTCAATCTGCCGGGCATCAACCAGGTACAGATGAAGGAGCAGATCGGCCTGAACTTTGCTGCTGCGCTTAGAGCCTTCCTGCGTCAAGACCCTAACATAGTTCTCGTCGGCGAAATCCGCGACTTCGAGACCGCCGAGATTGCCATCAAAGCCGCGCTGACAGGCCACATGGTGCTTTCCACCCTACACACCAACGACGCGCCCTCAACCATCTCGCGTCTGATGAACATGGGTATAGAACCCTTCCTCGTAGCCACCTCCGTCAATCTCATACAGGCACAACGCCTCATACGCCGCGTCTGTAAGGACTGCAAGACGGAGAATCCAACGCCTCCCGAAGCTCTGATTGAAGTCGGCTTCTCACAGGAAGAAGTCAAACAGATGAAGACTTATAAGGGGCGCGGTTGCCAGACCTGCAACGGCACTGGCTACAAAGGCCGCGTCGGTCTTTACGAAGTCTTGGAAGTTACGGACGATATTCGTGAGCTGATACTGATAGGTGCATCGGCTCTGGAGCTACGAAAGAAGGCCATTGAAGACGGCATGCTCTCTTTGCGTGAATCCGGTTTGCAGAAGATACGCAACGGAATCACGACCATCGAAGAGGTCGTCCGCGAGACTGTGGCCTGATAGAGAGGTTCAAGTATGATTCGTGCTGCCGCTTTATCTTTACTAATGTTTGTATCCTTAGCCGTCACGCTGCCACTGGCGGATTCTCTAGCCCAAGGGCTTCGAGAGAATCGTCCCTCGGCTTCGCGCAGCGCTCGTCGGCGTCATTCGCGCGCATGGTGGCGTCGCTATCGTGCGCGTCTTGCAAGGCGTCGCGCCGCGGAGGCTCGCTCCCGTGAGCTTGCATCCCTGCGCGCCCAAGAACCCGTCACGCCTGAAAGCGTTGACCGCTCTGGTGCTTCTAATGCCGTGGCCGCTACGGGCGGCATCTTCAACGACCCTTCGGGTCAATGGAGCATGAAGCTGCCCAGAGGTTGGAGCAATCGCCCGGCAATACAGAACGGCGAGATGCGCTTTAAAGTTTTCGAGCGAAGCGGAAAACCCATAGGCCAGGCCGCGTTCGCCTTCGTCACTTCCAGTCAAACGGTGACGGATGCAAGCCTTGGCGCACGCGCACGAAAGCAGATGCTTTCGGGAGTTTCCTTCTCCGAGCTTCGGAGCGCGGTCATTGACAGGATGATTATGTCAAATGGCTTCGTGACGAACGACATGGAGCGGGAGATTGCAGGCCGTCGCGTCTACATAGTGCTCGCACAGACCGCCGCAAGCGCGGACGGTCGCACACCTCAGCAGTTCCTGACCTTCTATTTTACGGAGTTCGAGGGACGCATCTACAGCCTCAGCGTGTCCGCACCAAGCGAGACCGCAAACCGTGTAAACGCCGAAGCCGAGCAGGTCTTAACCTCGCTTCAGCTAGGCAACCGCTAGAACCCTTTGGCTGGCGGAGAGCTTGAAAACTTTCCGCCAGCACATCTTTCCAGCAGAGATGAAAGTAACTTCCTCTCGCACGACCGGCTAAACGCGCGCCCGCAAAGTTTCGGCCAGTCGTACAGGAGAAACAACACTTATGATGTCGAATGAAACCGCACCGCAGTTTTCGCTCTCCGAGCTTTTGAAGAAGCTCACGGAGCTTGGCGGCTCTGACCTTCACATTACAACCAACACGCCGCCGCAGGTTCGCGTAGATGGTCACTTGCGCCCGCTCGAAGGCTTCCGCCCGCTTAATTCCGCCGACACCAAGCAGCTCGCCTATTCGGTCTTGACCGATGCGCAGAAGCATCGCTTTGAAGAAAATCTGGAACTCGATTTTTCATTCGGCGTCAAAGGGCTTTCTCGTTTCCGCGCCAACATCTTCAACCAGCGCGGCGCAGTCGGCGCAGTCTTCCGCGCCATCCCTTACGAGATTAAGCCGTTTGAAGCTCTAGGTCTTCCGCCCGTAGTCAAGCAGCTTTGCGACAAGCCGCGCGGGCTGATTCTGGTCACAGGCCCGACCGGCTCCGGCAAATCGACTACGCTCGCTTCCATGGTTGACAAGATTAATATTGATCGCCACGAGCACATCCTGACCATCGAAGACCCCATAGAGTTTCTACACAACCACAAGAGCTGTCTGGTCAACCAGCGCGAAGTGAACGCCGACACGCGCAGCTTCGCTGACGCTCTTCGCACGGCTCTTCGTCAAGACCCTGACGTTGTGCTCGTAGGCGAAATGCGCGACCTTGAAACTATAGAGTCCGCTCTGCGCATCGCCGAGACCGGCCACTTAACGCTGGCAACGCTTCACACCAACTCAGCGGCTTCGACCATCAACCGTATCATTGATGTCTTCCCTTCCGCACAGCAGTCACAGGTTCGCGCTCAGCTTTCGCTCGTGCTCGAAGGCATCCTTTGCCAGGCTTTGCTGCCGCGCGTAGAAGGAACGGGACGCGCGATGGCGATGGAGATTCTGGTTCCGAATCCGGCCATACGCAATCTGATTCGTGAAGACAAGGTGCATCAGATTTACTCCATGATGCAGACGGGTCAGGAAAAGTACGGCATGCAGACCTTCAATCAATCGCTGGCGACGCTCTATCACAAACGTCTCATATCCTTAGACGTAGCCATCCAGCGCTCTTCCAACGCAGACGAGTTGAAGGAACTTATAGAGCGCGGCTCAGGCGTCAACACCGGCAACGGCGCTCCCGGCCCCAACGGAAGACCGGGCGGGCATCCGAGTCCTTATGCTCAGGGTCGTCCCGTTGGCGTTCGTCCCGGTGCTCCTCCCGTCCGCTAGACTTCAACTCTTTGCACACACACTTTTGAACTAATGGTCGAGACAAGCGTGAAAAATTCGATACCGAGAGAAAGAAAACCGTGCATGATGAGCATAGCAATCGTGCTTGCTCTCGTCGCGTCTACTTTCGTCTCGACCGCCACAGCGCAGCAGTCGTTGCGCCGCTCAGCTCCCTCTCTGACCAGCGAAGACCTGCTTGATCGTCCTTCGCCTTACAGCCCTGCGGCGAACCCTTCCGGCATCTCTTCCTCTTCCCGTTCCTCTTCTTCCGAGCCTACGCCGGTCGGCGCACTTTATAGAGATCCTGCGGGCGCGTTCTCGCTTAACCTTCCATCTGGAAGCTGGCACCTCAACAACAAGTCGCGTGACAAGGGCAAGCTCTCAGACCTGCGAGTTTTTCGTAAGCTTGATGCTGACGGCTTTGCCTCTGCTACGGCGAGCGTCTACGTGCTCTCTGCGACGGCAAGCCTCACGGTCGAGCGCATCGCACAGGTTGAAGCCACAGGTCAACGCGCTCTGGCAGAAGCTCTGGTTGCTCGCTTCCTGAGCAATAACGCCGAAATCGTTTCGGCCTCTGCCGATGCACAAAGCGAGCGTGCCGGTTTTCAGGTCGTCGCCGACCAGTTGGTCTCACGCCGCGCCGTCGTGCGTGCGCTCATCAGTGCTTTCGAGCACGAAGGCAAAGTATACGTTGTCGTCTGTCGCGCCCCGCTAGAATCCTTCGACGCGCAGGCGAGTGAATTCTCAGCCATCACACAATCTTTAGCCATATCCGTCGCGCGCTCTTCCTGAAGCGCGCAAGTTCATCCAGGAGTCTTCAGTTTATGCCTACATACGTTTTCAAAGGCCGCAACCGCTTGAATGAAACAGTCGGCGGCGAGCGCGTCGCGGACAATCGTGAAGCTTTGCGCCAGATGCTGCGCAAGGAGCAGATTACGCTCACCTCCGTCAAGGAGAAGGGGCGCGAGTTGAGCATCCCCAAGCTTGGCGGGCGCAAGAAGGTCAAAGCCAAAGAGCTTTCCATCTTCACGCGCCAGTTCTCCGTCATGATTGACGCAGGTCTCCCGCTCGTGCAGTGCCTAGACATCCTGGCGCAGCAGCAGGAGAACAAGCATTTCCAGCAAGTTCTGCTTCAGGTCAGGCAGGATGTGGAAGAAGGCTCGACTCTGGCGGCGGCCATGGCGCGGCACCCGAAGGTCTTCGACCATCTCTACTCAAACATGGTGGAGGCTGGCGAAACGGGCGGTATCCTGGACATCATCCTGCAACGTCTTTCGACCTTCATCGAAAAGATCGTCAAGCTCAAGCGCGATGTCGTCTCGGCCATGATCTATCCGGCGGCGGTCGTGGTGATTGCAACAGCCGTCATCGCGGTCATACTGATCTTCGTCATCCCGCAATTCCAGAATATCTTCATAGGCCTTCTGGGGCCGGGCGAAGAATTGCCGCTGCCCACACGCATGGTGGTCGGCCTCAGCAACTTCATAGCGGGTTGGGGCGGTCTGGTAATTCTGATAGTCATCATCGGCACTGCCATAGGCATACGCACTTACTACAAGACGCCTAATGGCCGCAGAGCTATTGACAAGCTTATCTTGAAAATGCCGCTCTTCGGCAGCATCATGCGCAAGATTGCCGTCGCGCGTTTTTCACGCACTCTCTCGACGCTGCTCTCTTCGGGCGTGCCTATCCTGCAATCCCTGGACATCACTGCACGCACCGCAGGCAACGTCGTCATCGAAGAAGCAATTCTTAAAGTACGCACAGGCGTAGAGCGCGGCGAGAGCTTCGTTGACCCACTGAAAGCCACGGAAGTCTTCCCGCACATGGTCGCGCAGATGATAGGCATCGGCGAGCAGACCGGCGCCCTCGACGCCATGCTCGGCAAGATTGCAGACTTCTACGAACAGGAAGTTGACTCAGCCATCGCCAACCTCCTCACCCTCATAGAGCCTGTCATGATCGGCTTCCTGGGAGTAACCATCGGCGGCATCGTCATCGCCATGTACCTCCCCCTCTTCAGCCTCATCGGCAAACTCGCCAACTCGCACTAAACCCTCGGAGGTATCCGTACCTTTCGTTTTCGGGTACTCGTATCTTTCGTTTCGAGTATTCGTAATTTTCATCTCTCGTAAAGCCTGCACTGAGCGGGCTTTACGTCTTTTTAGCTTAACATTCAAATACTCTTGTTAGCCTCTCCCATTCTCTCTACAAGCTTTTTCGAGAGGCGATTCTGCCCTTTCATAGCCTTTACACTGCCATAATGATACCACCTAAATTAGCTCTAATTCGTTAATAACATTTGAGTTATGCATAAGAAGTGCGCGATAAATTACAGCTGAAGTGGCTCACTTACAAGTGGAATCAGCAGTGCCCTCAAGCAGGCTTCAATGGAGCCACGCTCTAATAAGCGTGGAAACATCAAATAACGGAGTCACCGGAGAGACAGGGGAATCTGCTTCAATGGAGCCACGCTCTAATAAGCGTGGAAACCAGCGAACGAATGAGATAGCCCCCGCCCCCGCCATAGTGCTTCAATGGAGCCACGCTCTAATAAGCGTGGAAACGAGCAGGCTTGGAATCTTATTCGCCGTATGCGCTTAGCTTCAATGGAGCCACGCTCTAATAAGCGTGGAAACCAGACGCGCCGCGCGAGACAGCTCCGGCACAGAAGCGCTTCAATGGAGCCACGCTCTAATAAGCGTGGAAACCTGCGTTTAATGTGCATCCGTTGGATGTGAGCTTCAAGCTTCAATGGAGCCACGCTCTAATAAGCGTGGAAACACAGTCCACCCGGCGCTTATCGTCGGAAGATGCCCCGGCTTCAATGGAGCCACGCTCTAATAAGCGTGGAAACCATTAGGTTGCTGCGGAAAGGCAAGCCCCTGATATGGCGCTTCAATGGAGCCACGCTCTAATAAGCGTGGAAACATCTTTGGAGCCGCCTAAGCTGCGCCACAAGGACTCGCTTCAATGGAGCCACGCTCTAATAAGCGTGGAAACCGCGCTTGCCTTCCTTCGGCGCGATCTTCTTGTAGGTGCTTCAATGGAGCCACGCTCTAATAAGCGTGGAAACACCGTCTTATCCTGGACAGGCGAAAGGCGAGAGCCGGCATCAATGGAGCCACGCTCTAATAAGCGTGGAAACTGCAATCGCCTGCGCTGGCGTAATGCTCCCGGCTGCGCTTCAATGGAGCCACGCTCTAATAAGCGTGGAAACGGAGCATGGAAGATGCATACGCAGCCCAGATTGCGCTTCAATGGAGCCACGCTCTAATAAGCGTGGAAACAAATACTTTTGAGCCTGGCAAAATCCAAAGCTGTGGCTTCAATGGAGCCACGCTCTAATAAGCGTGGAAACTCGGCCACCTATAGACCACCCGAGAGGCTAGAAGGGTGCTTCAATGGAGCCACGCTCTAATAAGCGTGGAAACCTCTCCTCACGCCCTCGCTTAAACGTGAGTGGCCGGCTTCAATGGAGCCACGCTCTAATAAGCGTGGAAACGCGTCTGATGAATGTGCTGGAACCAACGGGTATTGAGCTTCAATGGAGCCACGCTCTAATAAGCGTGGAAACGCCCACAAGGAAGGCTATGTGTCGGACTGGCTCTTTGCTTCAATGGAGCCACGCTCTAATAAGCGTGGAAACCCAGCAAAGCGCACAGCCTTGCGGAACATCATCAAGGCTTCAATGGAGCCACGCTCTAATAAGCGTGGAAACCTGGTCGGCCAGCGTCCGGCAGGCCAGAGAGTCGCGGCTTCAATGGAGCCACGCTCTAATAAGCGTGGAAACGATGCTTGACTAGGGCGGTGCGGATTACGTGATGTCTGCTTCAATGGAGCCACGCTCTAATAAGCGTGGAAACGATACGAATGAAGAGTCGCAGTACAGCATGGGAAAGATGCTTCAATGGAGCCACGCTCTAATAAGCGTGGAAACGAGATTGCCGCGACGTTTCGCGACAAGTATTGGAGGGCTTCAATGGAGCCACGCTCTAATAAGCGTGGAAACTCTCCGG
>DASWQH010000068.1:0-66288 GCA_036403815.1 Pyrinomonadaceae bacterium
TTTTGACTGAAACCCGGCACCTGACACCCGACCCCAGCTTTTCGTTATGACGATTTTTTATCATGAACAGCTTTATCGCTCAGGTGAACTGATGCGGCGCGTGCGGGAGCAGTTCGTGACCGTCTGCGGGGCAGGCGCGCTGGGAGCGAATATTGTGGAGAGCCTGGCGCGCTCAGGCTTCACGAAATTACGCGTCATTGATTGTGACCGCATAGAGGAGCGTAATTTATCAACGCAGCCTTTTTATCGCTCGGACATAGGCACGCACAAGGCTAGGATTCTGGCGAACTCGCTGTACAGAGCATTGGGCGTCAACGTGGAAGCGAGAACCGAAGAGTTGACGAAGAGGAACGTGAGGCGGCTTCTGTACGGGCTGGTCGTTGACGCTTTTGATAACAGCCGCTCAAGGGAAGCTGTGAAGGCGGCTTGCGAGGAGGCAAAGCTCCCCTGCCTTCATGTCGGGCTGGCGGATGCTTACGCGGAGATTATCTGGAACGAGAGTTACAGAGTTCCCTCAGCCGCGCAGGACGACATCTGCGATTACCCGCTGGCGCGCAATCTGGTCACGCTGGCGGTCGCGGTCGCTTGCGAGGTCATTACCGGATACGTGACCGAAGGGAAGCAAGAGAGCTTCACTATCACGCTCAATGACTTCGAGGTCAGGCGCATTGAGGTTTCGGCCTGAGTTGGGTGAGATGTGCAAGGGCTTTCACCGCCGCAGACGCAGAAAAGTTCAGTACCGCCTGCTTAAGCCGGGCGGGTCTTTTTAACGCTATCACCCGCCCGCTACCGCAGGCGGTACTGACCTCTGCGCTTCCTCCGCGTCCTCTCTGGTCTGCGGCGATGAATTACTTCTTCCAGCACACTCAACATCAAACTGAGCCATTAGTCCAATCGATTGCCGATGACAATGCGCAACAAAATATTGTATATTGCTAGATCGTTAATGCAATATATAGGCTTTGGCCGTCGAATCGGCGGGAAGCTGGTTCACAAATTTGATACCTTAGACGTTGCCGAAATGAGAACTGACCTACAAGAAGTTCGGCACGGGTTTGCTTCAAGCATGAAGCAGCCTGTTTACGGGCGTGTGATTTTGTTTCGTAGCCTGAGGTGCGTTTGATGTTAGGGAAAAGTTATGCGCTGAAGCTATTCATTCTGATTATTGTTTCGCTCGCCTTCGGCTTTGCTCTGGCTTACCTCTGGTCGGGGCGCGCTTCACGCTCTGGCAGTCGCCCATCTTCGATTGCTCTCCTTATCAGTGATAAAGATCAGGACGGACTGGTTGGGTCTGTACATCAGACGCGAACTGAAACCGCTAAACTCCTCAATCAGTCGGGACAACTGGTGGAAGGGCCGCGCCAGTTGATGGAACTGGCAACGTATGACCAGAAAGGCAACCGTATAGAGAGCGCGAACTATCTGGTTCTGGGCAACTCGTATAACGGCAGGCAGGAATATGACTATGACGATAAAGGCAATCTGGCAGGCATGACCGTCCGCGACGTTAATAACTCTGTCCTTGGCAAAGAGACCTATAAGTATGAATTCGATGCCGTAGGTAACTGGACGAAGATGACAGCCTCAACGGTAGTTTCCAAAGCAGGCAAAGAGGTTCCTCTACCAGATGAAGTGACCTACAGAAGCATCACTTACTATTTCGATAAAAATATAGCCAACATAGCCGCGCAGAATCCTGCGCGGACGACTGAGAATGGATTGTCTGCTGAAGCGAGCGCGACCGGCGACAACGGTTCGGCGCGCTCCAGTGAAGGATTATCGGAAACGTTCGCCTCGCTGCGCCGGTCGCTCGACGAATGGATTCAGGCAAACAACGCGCGCGATATAGATAAAGAGATCTCTTTCTACAGCCCGAAGCTACTCTTTTATTATCGCTCCAGGAATGTCTCGCGCGAGACTGTGCAGAAGGACATGGCGCGTATGTTCGAGCGCGCCAGTTTGATAGACGTGCGCGCAGGTGCGCCGGAAATCACGCTTGACCGGGACGGGAAGACGGCCACCATGCGCTTTCGTAAACAGTATGTCATCAGCATCAAAGGGGCTGAGCGTTACGGCGATGTCTGGCAGGAATTGCGCTGGCAGCTCACGGACGACGGCTGGCGAATCATAGGCGAGCGACAGTTGCAGGAGACGCGCTGAAAAGCCGAGGATGAGGGATGAAGGATGAGGGATGAAATTTCGACATGCCTTTCAGGCGTGATTCAAAAGTTAAATTCAAAGCCGAAGGGTTTGCCTAAACTTCATCCCTCATCCCTTGTTTTCATCCTCGGCTTTTCAGCGCCTCTGGTAATTTTGCCAGGCGCTCTTATTATTATAGAGAGAAGACACGAGCAAAGATGAGTCAAGTGCGGGACGCAAACTTTGTGGTGTTGACGGGTCATTTGAATGATTACCCGTTGGCTGATTTAATCTCAATCCTGCGCCACCAGCATAAGACCGGGCGGCTGCTCATAGAATATCCGATCAGTCCCTGCGCCTTCTACTTCAAGGAAGGCAACCTGGTCGATGCACAGCTTAATACCTTCGTCGGTCTACAAGCATTCTTTGTAGCGCTCTCACAGCCAAACGCCTCCTTTAATTTCAACCCGCTCATAGAAGCACAGCGGCGCTCGATTAATGCTACTTCGCAGAAGGTCATACTTGAGCTGCTGGGTTGCTGGGAAGAAAAGACCATAGACGTAGAGCCGTCGAGCGCGGAAGTGGAGCGGGCGATTTCTACGATTTCCGGGCAGGTAAGCCCGGAGGCAATTGATGCAGAGTTTGTGGAATCGGTTGAAGCCGGAAGCTCGCTGGCGGCGCTGCCGGGCGGGAAAGAATTGCTGGCGCTTCCACCAGCGCCGACGAAGCAGGCCAGCAGCCAGCGTGTAGTAATAATCAGCGCGGTAGTTTCTTTGCTGGTCAGCCTGTTAACGGTCGTCGCGCTCACAAGCTGGCTCGGCGGAAGAGGGAATGAAGCCCCTTCTGCACAAACTATGGGTAGCAATCGTGCGAACGGAAATCAAGCGGCAGTTGTTTCTAATGCGCTCACGGTGAAGGTGGTCTTGCAGTTGGAAGCGGGGCGTGTCACGCAGGCACAGGTGGCGGAACATCAGCCGGGAATGGAAGCCTATGAGGCGCAAGCGCTCAGGCTGGCGCGCGGGCGTCGTTACCCTGCAACAGTTTCAGGTCAGGACACTGTATCGGTGACAATCGTTGCGCCTCAATAATGGGCGCGACTCGTAGAGATGTGCGGCGCTGGAGCGTGACCTGTGCTTTTTCGTCGCAGCGAAGATAGGAGACTTGCAACCATGCTGTTCCTCGCGAGCAGAATTTTAGATTACGACACGGCTGATGAGATACGCATTCTTCTGCTGGAGAAGTTGCAGGAGCGGGAGTGGCGTCCGCTCATACGCTCCGTCCGGCTGGGTTGTTACAAGCAGGCTCTTTTAGGGCCTGGGCATGTAGTAGAGATGGAGCAGGCAATCTCCATGTCAACCCGTATGGAAGACCGTGCTCCGTACATACGAGGCGACGTTTTCCTACAGGACGACCACACCTTCTCGCTGGTCTTCGGCGATTCCGAATCTCTCTTCACAGGCATACGCGCAGGGATAATTTACGAGCCGAACGTCACAGAGCCTTTAAGGAAGCTGGACGCTTTCTGTCAAACTGTGAGCGATTGTCTGATAGCAGCTATAGATGAAATTACCTTGAGCCATGAAGACAGCAGCGCGCAGGATTTGAGACGTTGGCGGCACGAGCAGTCAATAGCTCAAACAGGCTTCGAGCGTTTTGTCACCAGACAGGATAACGACTCGCTCTATACGGTTGTTCGCAAAGAAACCTCGCGCGAGCGCGTGCGCGCCGCAGAGCTGCTTGAGAATCAGTACGCCAGAGCTTTCCTGCGCAACGCCAAGCAGGCTTACACGGAAGGCTACGCCGCAAAGCTGCTGGCGGAGAGCACAACCAGGCCGTCATCTTTCTCTTTGAACAGGCTGGTAGAAGTCGGGCTGTTGCGGCAGGAAGTTCTTATCAGTTGTCGTCAAACCGGCCACAACTTACTCAGCTTGCCTTCATCCGCGGCACTGGCTGTCATTACCGTGAGCGATGCGACGTGTACAGAGTGCGGAGCCAGAATCGCAGACGAGAAGATAGAAGAAGTGGTCGCGCCGACGCATCTCTCTTCCGCTCTGCTGGACGACGGAACATGGCTCGTCAACCGCCTGCATTCCATCTTACGCAGGATGGGTATTTCTGAAAGCGAGATTGCCATAGAGCCGCCTGAAGGGGATGGCGAGGCTTACATGATGGCGAACGTCTGCGACGAGCCGTTTCTATTCGCCCTGAGAGATGGGGATTTAACCCCTGCGTTTGCGCGTCGCATCATTGACATGCAGATTGAGACGGACGCTCCGCACCTGATGATTGTTGCGACCGGGGCAATACATAATGAAGGCCGCACGCACCTGCTCAATTTCTCAAGCCGCCTTGTGCGCGGTGGCAGAGAGTTTGAGTTAATCATAGTGGACGGAGCCGAAGGCGCAGCCACGGAGCTGCGCTATGCGCTCGAACGAGTCTCTAAAAAGGCCATAGCCGAACAGTTATGTGAATTGAACACGAGCATGGGCTTCAGCGTCGCGCGCCTCGTCAGCGCTCGCTTCGAGTTGCTTCAGAAGTCTAAAGAGGACGCCGCCCCGCCACAACTATCTCCCGCCACGCAAACGACTCCGAGCCTGCATGGCAACGAACGCACAGCATCACTGATAACCTTTCCCGTCGCCAAAGAAGAAAGCGAGGCCGAGTTACAGACCACGCCGCGCTTACTACGCGAGCATAGCTAGTTGAGTCAGGGCAGCTTAAGAAGCTGTCTTCAAAGTCCCGTAGGGACGATTGGTAATAGCCCAGCACTTCAGGGAAAAAGGACAGGAAAGAAAGTTGAGTCCCGTAGGGACGACTGAAATTTCTTTACCGATTTATTCAGTCGTCCCTACGGGACTCAACTCTTTTCATGACTTCTGTCCCCAGCACTGAAGTGCTGGGCTATTATCATCAAGTCCCTACGGGACTCTGGATGACTATGCTTTACTAAAAGCTTCTTAACCTGTCCCGTTGGCGCGGATAATGACTTCCGTGCCGCTCCTCAATTCCAACTCATCGCGGCCTTGAATATAGACTGAGCCTGCGCCCGCGCCTGCGCCGATGGCTGCGCCTATGGCCGCGCCCTTTCCGCCGCCCGCTATGGCTCCGATGATTGCGCCGACGGCAGAGCCTATGGCGACTCGCTGCGCCGTACGATTACCCTGACTATCGTTCTCTTGCACGTTTCCGCCGCCTTCATTGTCAACGCGCACCTCTTCTCCATTAGCGGTACGCACGCTTTCTATAAATCCTGTGAAGTCTGCCGTGCGACCGTCGCGCAAAGTTATGCGCTCAAAGCTCAAGCTTATCTCGGCGCGTCCAGTGAAAGGCCCGCTGCGATTAATACTGTGGACGCGGCCTTCAAGGGTCGCGCCCTCGAAAATCGAAGGCTGGCGAACAGTCATAGTAAAGGGGTCGCCCTCTCTGGATTGCTGGGTGCTTAGATTGTTATTCAGTACGGCTACAAACTGCGTCCCTCTGCCTATGGTAAAGACGCTGGTGTTTCTCTCCGGATAGTTGACGCGCGGCTGCGGCTGGGGCGCGCGATTTGTAGCCACTGTAGGCGGCGGCTGTGGCGCAGGCTGCGATCTATTGTTTCTGGCGCTCACACGCGCCGAGCGCGGATTGTTTCTTGCGGCAACAGTCGGCGCAGTTTCAGGCGCGCCATAGACATTCCATTGCGCGACGCTGGAAACCTTATTGTAGATGCTTTGGACGATGACCTGGCGACCCAGTTGCTCGTCGTAGATACGGCGCGTGACGCGCAGGCGGCGGCCATTATCTATGGAATCGAAGCTGACGCTGAACTCGTCGTCGCGGCTTCCATTGGAGCTGACCATTAGCTGGTCATTATAAAGTACGGCGCGCGTGCGTACTTCGTGACCATCACTAGCCCTCTCGATGCGCTCGCGCCCGTCGGCTTCAAATGTGATGCGCGGGGCGCGCGATGAGGCGATGCTGATGTTATTCCCCACGCGCTCTATGGCGAGCCGTTCGGGTGAAGTGAGCCGCTGAATCAAAGTGTCCAGGTCTCTTTGTTCCATGCCGAAGGCCATCTCGCCTGCGGCGCGTTCGGCAGCCTCGCGCGGGTCTTCGCTGCTCGCAGTATCAAGACGATAAGCGCCCGTCAAGCGTGAATCCGTTGGATTGATGTTGCGTGCAGGAGCGGGCGTGCGTCGCCTTGAGGGTGCCGTCTGCCTTCGTTTCTGTGCAAGCGTACTAACGTTGATGCTCAATAGAGCAGAGACAAGTAAAAGAGCGACTATATATTTCAGCTTGTACATAAAAACTTCCCTCCGGTTATTCTGTGCACGAAATTTCAAGCTTCCAGCACAGCGCCAGCAGTGCTTCGCTTCGAAGCACATGCTAATCTTTAATAAAGGGGAAGGAGCGCTGGCAGAAGGGGACTGGGATACCACGGAGATTAAATCCATTTTCAGTTACTATGCAAGCTGAAAATCATTTACATGCTGACTACTGACACCATTCTACAGAATCGCTATCGCATCATTCGCCCCTTGGGTCGAGGCGGGATGGGCGCAGTCTATGAAGCCCTGGACGAGCGCCTTACACGTGTGGTCGCTTTGAAGGAGACCCTTGCCGAGACGGATGAGCTGCGCCGCGCTTTCGAGCGAGAGGCGCGACTGCTGGCAAACCTGCGCCATCCGGCGCTGCCTAAAGTGCTGGATCATTTCAGCGAAGGAGATGGACTTTTTCTGGTGATGGAATTTATTCCGGGCGATGACCTGGGAGTAATGCTTGAACAGGAGGGGCATCACTTTGCTCCTGCCGAAGTACTGCGTTGGGCTGACCAACTACTGGATGCGCTTGAGTACCTGCACAAGCTTGACCCGCCAGTGCTTCATAGAGACATCAAGCCATCGAATCTCAAGCTCGTCTCTCAGAATCACATCGTCCTGCTTGATTTTGGTCTAGCCAAGGGAAGCGCAGGACAGATGGCAACCACCCACAGTAAAAGTGTACACGGCTACTCTCCGAACTATTCCCCGCTGGAGCAGATGCAGGGCACTGGCACGGATGAGCAGAGCGACCTCTATTCGTTGGGCGCAACTCTTTACCACTTGCTGACGGGAGTTAAGCCAGTTGACGCTCTCTCTCGCGCCACGGCCATTATCAACGGCCAGCCAGACCCGCTTCGACCTGCGAACAAGATTAATCAAGCGGTAGGGCTTTCTCTGTCGGCAGCCCTTATGCGCGCGATGGCGCTCAATATAGAACACCGTCCAAAGAGCGCTGCCGAGATGCGCGATGACCTGCACAACATGGCACCTCGCGCGTCATCCACCGTGCCGATGACAGAGACGGACGAAATCACTAAAGTAAGCTTACCGGCAACGCGTGCTGATGTGAGCGCGCAGAATATTCCTGTTGAGCGCGGGCGACAGATAGTCGTGCCTGTGCCTGAAGAAACATGGGTTGCCAGTAAGAAAGGCAGGGGCGGGCGGAAGTGGCTTACAGGAGCCGTCGTGGTCGCTGGCCTGCTCGCCCTCTCGGCGTTGCTTTACCTTTTATTCCTCCGCGATAATACAGGCAGCCGCACGACTTCAAACCAGCCGGTTGTCAGGAGCAGCCCGCGCCCGTCTACGACTCCAACGCCGACACCGACGCCGCCGGGCAACGTCAATCAGCAGACCAACGTCAACACGCCGCCCATAGCAAGTCCTGATGAGCTGGTTGCCCGCGCACGGCTTGAGGAAAAGAATATCCCTTACACAGAGGCTGCTTTTACAAAGGCAGTGGAAGACGGAGATACGTATGCGGTTGATTTGTTTCTGGCGGCGGGGATGAAGCCGGACGCAAGGGATGCAGCAGGCCGTACGGCGCTTATCAATGCCGCCTCAAAGGGCAGCAATAACATCAGCCAGAAGCTACTGAGCAAGGGCGCGGACGTAAATGCAAAAGACAGCAAAGGCTTGACTGCCCTGATGCAATCGGCTGGCAATGGTCACAAGGAGACCACCGGAGTCCTGCTGGAAAACCGCGCCGACTTGAACCTGACGGATAATAACGGTCAGACAGCCCTCATCTACGCGGCAGCCTTTGGGAGAACCGACATCGTGCGTATGTTGCTCAATAAAGGCGCACGCGTAGATGTCAAAGACAACTCAGGGCGCGATGCCCTGACGTGGGCGGAAACCAATGACCACTCCGATGTAGTTGACCTACTGAAGAAAGCCGGAGCCAAAAGGCCGTAAATAGGCTGCGTAAAGCTGTTTTTTAGTTAAGCCCCTGCAAGGGGCTGAGAAAAATATTATGTCCCTGCGGGGCTGAAATTGGGCGCACACGGCTATAACTTTCAATATAGTTGTGCAAGTTGACTGCCTCCCTCCAGCATCTCTTTTTCTCTCTTCAGCATCGTACAAATGTTCCCCCTTCTTCATCCAATTTGCTCACAGGCGCAGACCGCGGCCAGCCTCTAGCCGGTAGCCGCTTCGCCCTTCAAACTGTTCTCTTTAATTTACGAGGAATAAGCGTTGAAAGAAATAAAAGCCAACCGTGCGCTTCTGTCTGCGGCTCTCTTGATTGCCGTCACATTGACAGCACTCCTCCTACTGCCTGTATTGAAACGACGCGGGGCGCGCAGCCTCGCCGGATACATCCCCGCTTCTTCATCGGCAGAGGCCGCAGAGGTCAGCTCATGGACTCATGCCTTGCAGAGGATTAAAGAGGACAGAGGCGAACCCGTAGGCAAACAGGCTAAGGTGGATGTGCCACAGCAGCTCAAGCATTACAGCGACACGCGCCGCTTTCTGGCCGTGCAGGTCGCGGAATGTGTTGAACACCAGATAGAGACTCCGCAGGACTTCGTTGACCTGGCCGCCATGATAAGCAAAGGTGAGCTGGTTGAGGTAAAGCCTGTCAGCGAAAACTACATTCTCTTCGGCGTGGGAGGTCTAGCCGATAAGGAACCTTTTACGCGCTATGAAAACGGCAAGCGCATCGCGCTCTACAACGAGGCCGAGCTTGCAGGTGAGTACGAGAGAATAGCAGCTTCGCGCGCAAGTTCTGAAAATGAAATCGCCGCCATCAGGCAGGAACTCGCTTCCTTACAAAAGCGCGAGCGTTCCATGCGCGCCACGCTGCAATCCAGGCTTAATGAAAAAGAGAAGTCGCTTAAGGATTTGCAGGAAAGGAAAGAGCTGCTTGACGATTCTTACGGGACGGCTGAAAGACGGCAGCAATTTCTGGCATACGATGAGACAATAGAAAGCCTTGCGCATAACTTCTCTGGCCGAACTTATACGACCACCGACGCACGCTCGCGCCGTGAAATGAAGGTGCGTATGCTAAGCCACCTGCGCCCGGAAGCTCTTAAGGTTCTGGAGGAGATCGCCGCCTCCTACCGGCAGAAGTATGACAGGCCGCTACCCGTTACTTCGCTTGTGCGCCCTGACGAATATCAGCACGCGCTGGGCAAAGTGAACCCCAACGCCACGCGCATAGAGACGCCGCCGCACTCTACCGGATTGGCCTTCGACATCTTCTACGGCTACATGACTGCGGACGAGCAAGCTTACGTCATGAACTATCTGGCCGGACTCAAAGATGAAGGACGCATAGAGGTCTTGCGCGAGAATCGCAACCACTTCCACGTCTTCGCCTTCGTTGACGGGCAGAGACCCGACGAGTCGTTCATAAGCGAGTCTCTGGGAAAAACCCGCACCTCGAAACCCGCGCAGGACAACGCGGAACCAACCGACAGGGACTCAAAAAGAGCGGAAAAAAGAGACAACCGAAAAGAGGCCAGGAAAGAACAGGCCAAGGCTAAAAGCGTCAAGCGTAAGAGGCGTTAACGAACAGTTAAGCGCGTCTATCAATCAGCCAAAAGATTAAAGGCCACTCGGTTTAACCCAAGTGGCCTTTTCATTATTTGACTACGCAAGTCTACAGTCTAATGCTTAGAAGCTGTTTGAAAATTCCTATTTCAGCCGCGCGAGCGGCGACGAGAAGGTAGCCAGACGTGAAACGTCTGGTCAGAATTTTATGACTGCTTTTTGCCTTTAACGGTTGAAGATATGCCTAAAAATCCTGAAAGGAACTCGTGAGAGAAAAATTATCGATGTTTGCGAATGTCAACCTAAAACGGGCGTAGAGTCTCACCCGTTGTTTAGCCGCTGTCAATAAAAATGTTTTGTTTGACGGATGATGTGTCTATTTATTAGAAGTTTGTATAGGTAAAATACTTTCATCCCCGGCGATGTTGCGAACTTTCAGTCGCAAGGGGTTTTTCTTACTTGAAATCTTTGCGTCCCAGAATTCTTTGGTCTTCTTTCCATCGCGGATGACGAATCCTTTTTTGTCAATTTTGATTTCGGCGTCCGAATGCCACGCACCTTCAGATTTAGTGCAATCGAGGCTGACGAGTTCGATCAGCTCAAGACCGTCCGAGGAAATTTCTATAGGTACAAATCTGGTCTTCTTTTTTGGCTGTTCTTCGTTTGTCTCTTCGCCTCCATTATCTTCCAAAAGGGTCTTCTCTCCGCTCAGTCCTTTTTTCTGGTTATACTCATCAATCTTTTGCTGTAAACGGTCGCTCACAAAGCGCGTGATTTCAACTTCGTAGCCGCTCTTCGTCTTGTGCGCTCTGTATTTGATGATGTCGTCCAGTACGACTTCATCAAGGATTTCTTTCAGGTCGCGCAGCTCTATTTTGATGGTTGTAGGGTTCTCGTTTTTGATGAAGTCCTGCACGGCTTTGGAGTCGTCAATATCAACGTAATAGACGATTGCCTGCTTGACGCTTTCAGGAAGATCGGGCAGGGCTTCACGCAGCACACGATTCATCAGGGGCACGTCCAGAACTTTCGTCGTATGGTCGAGCAGGTTGGGTAAATAAACAGGTACAAGGCCGAGCTTTGAATCGTTTATCGCTCCCTCCCAGAACTCGTCAAGGCTGTCTTCGTTTTTGAGTCCGGTGATGAGCGTCTTCAACTTGTCCATCGTCTGGACTGGATTGCGAAATAGAGAAACGCCGTCTTTGATGTCGAGCACGGTGAAGGATGCGCCCGCCGCTTTCAATCTGTCCCGCGCGGTTTGCAGACTGTTCAAGCCGACATCAACATGAATTAAACTTCTGCCGAGGCCATGCGCGACTTTTGCGGTTACGCCGCTGCCGCCAAAGAAGTCAGCAACGACCATTTCCCCCTTCGATGAAGCTTTAATAATGCGTTCTAATAAAGCTTCAGGCTTTTGCGTAGCATAATCAAGGCGGTCTTCCGCTTGAGAATTGACAATGGAAATATCTGTCCAAACGCTATCCACTAAGACGCCTTCAATTTCGTCAAGATAGATTTTATATCTATATTTCCCCGACTTAGTTTCTAAGAGCCTGTTTTCTTTACGCAATCGTTCCAGTGTGTCCTTTGAATATGTAGCAAGTTCAGCATCTTTATACCTTCCTCTTTTATCAGATTGCCGGAAGCGTTTTTCGATTTCATCTTCAGGATAAGGTGAGTAAATCTGTTCAAAAAAATAGTCATCGGTCTTTGTATAGAAGTAAATCGTGTCATGATCTGCCCCGAACCTTTTAGCTCTTGCCTTTGCGCTTCCAGATGTTGCTCGTTTCCAGCAAATTTCATTTCTAAAGAAGTCTTCACCAAAAACTTCATCTATTAAAATCTTTACGTAATGCCCGATGTGCCAGTCAAGATGGACATAAATGCTTGCCATCTCGCTCATCACTGATTTAATGGCGGTAAGGTTTTCGTACATCCAGTTCAGATAGTCCTCTTTGTTCCAGATGTCGCCGTACATCTTCTCCTCAAAAGCGCGCAGCTCTTCAAGCTCAAGCTCCTCTTCGGCGCGTGCAATCTCTTCAGCCTTGTGCGGGTGTCGGCGCAAATAAACCTTCTTCGCGTAGTCCGCGCCGCTCGCAAACGGCGGGTCAATATAAACAAGGTCAACCGCGATGCCGTTCTCTTTCAGGTAAGCGCACGCCGATAGACACTCACCGCGTATCAGTAGATTGTCCGAAGCACCGCCGACCTGTTCTACCTGCTCCGCTTCGTAGAGCGGCATCCCGCGCCGGATGCGGTCATAAACTTTGCCGTTGTCACGATAACGCAACACACGCCGCGTCCGCGTGAGGTTGTCAAGAATCGCCTGTCCTTCAATCGTGTCCGGGTAATATGGAATGTATTTAACTGGCATGGCTTATCAATTAACAAAGAAATTCAGGATTGCCGTATTCAGTTTAGAGAGATTCGTTGACATCTCGTCCGCATCAGTTAAGTAAAGATAATCGAAACGACGATAACCAAACTTATCATTATTCATTTTGAGGAATTCTGTCTCCACAAATTGCCTGCGCTTTATGAATGCCTGTTGCTCTGCAAAGCCCTTGCCCTTCGTTTCGATAATTAGAGCGCGATAAATCTTTCCGCCTCTGCGTTCAAGCACAAGAAAATCCGGCGTGTACTTGCCTACGTAGCTCCAGCCGTTTTTGCCCTGCGAATAGCAGAGAATACGAAAGTCTGTAATGTCTTTTTCGCCGTTGAAGTAAAGCTCAAGATTACGCTGTCGCAACTCGTCCAGCGTCAAAGCTTCTTCTAAAAACTTCTTCTCAAAACCGCTTTGCGTAAAGTCATAAGGCAGGAAGTGAAACGTGCGGTCTTTATTCGCCACCGCAGCGGAGAGATTAATCTCCATTGCCGGTGGCATATTGAACCCCTGTGCCTTCAATTTTTCCTGCATTTCTATGAAGACTTCTCGCTGCGCTTCCTCGTATTCTTCGACCGATTTACCTGAACGGTCGATGTCCAATATTGTCTTTGTGTCGTTCTCGTTCGGGTAAAGCTTCCTGTCCTTTGAAACTGGCGAGAGTTTTTCGACAATCAGCATTCGTGCGCTAGCGGGAATGATTTCGCTTGTAGTTTGCAAGGCACGTTTTTGATGGAATGCCAGGCGGACGAGAGCGGCTACCTGCTCTGAATCGTAGAGATCATTGAAACACCTTTCACCATCCGCTGTATAAGTGATTTCATCAAAAATTGGTTGAAGCTTGCTCTCGACAGTCTGTATATCCTCAAGCGAAATAGCGCCGAAACTGCCCTTGCTGATGTCGAACATCCAGCGCCGGAAGTCAGCGCCCTCGACGCCTTCGTTCTCAAGAAACTTGCGCGAGCGTATGTCGCCTGCGCTCAATCCGCGTTCTATGATTTGAGCATTGCGGCGGAAACTCTTCGGCTCAATCGCGCTGATCTTCTCCTTTGGCGCACGCTCATTTTCGATAACGAGCGTGTTGTATTCTATTTTTAGCTGGTGAAAATCAACAGGCGGCAATTTGAGATAATCCAAACGTGCGATACGCTCAACCATCGCTTCGGCAACTGCTCCGCCTAGTCTATTGATCTCTTCTATGCTCGTATGCTGCTCTTCACGCAGTTGCTTGTCTAGTACTTTAGCGTTGTCCTCATTAAGCCAGACGCCAGCCGTTTCATACTCGCCCCTGACAACCTGCCGTAGACACCTGCAACTCGTCTGCAAGACCATATTCGGCGGACAATCACCTTTCTGAGAGAGAATGACACCGGTCAAGCTCTTGCAATCCCAGCCTTCCTTGCCGATTTGCACTAAAAGGATAATGCGCTTTTTAGAGAATTTGGTATCAAGGGAAGCAAACTCAAGCTCGTTTTCTTTTGGGATTTTATGGGTGGCATTTCCCCTGTGATACTTCAAAATATCTTCTTTCGGAATACCCATTTCTCCCGTCAGAAACGGGAAAATCTCTTCTTCAAGGCGTTCAATATTACCGCAGTAAATGGCGAGCTTGGCGCATGTCCCGTCTCCGTAAACAGTGTCTTGATACTTTTCTTGAAATTCTTTCACCCCGCGCCGAACAATCTCTAGCGGGGTAAGTTTCTGCATAGGCCAGACGCTCGGCTTTTTCAGAAAAGCTTGAATGGCGCGTGTGAGTGGGTAGTAATAGACCGTATTGGTTATTTGTGAGAATTTCAGATTTACCTCATAGTTGACTTCAACCTTCTCGGCAGAAGAAAGATAAGGCGTGCCTGAAAAACCTAAGACACTGTTGATTGTCCCTCTAGTATTCCAGTTGTTGACCACTTGGCGGAGTTTAATATCATCCGTCGCGGCATGATGAACCTCGTCAATTAAGATTTGCAGATTCGGAATCTTGCCAATGAGGTTGCGAAGCTCGTTAGCAGCCTTGTCTTTCTCGTCTTCAGTCATCTCGAACAAGTGGCCTTGGGTATCAAGCTCTAATCTGTCGAGAATGACCTTTTCGGCATTGGTCACTAGCACCAATCCCATCAAATCTTCAAACGGTTGATGCTGGCTAATCTTTTGTGCGTTCGGATTGCGTGCTTTATTACTCTTTTTAGCGGCTTTGGGCTGGTCTAGAATTTCAAACTTAATGCTCCTCTTGATTTCACTGGCTGCTGGCTCAGGTAAAATCCAACTGGGATCAAAGCTATCAATGGTTCTGAGGCTGGGAATGATTGAAGATTTCAGGCCGGAGGGCGCGAGAATAATAAAGTTATGTGCGAAGGCTCTGTTTTCAGGCTCATTGAGCGCAAAATACAAGTCCAGATAAATAAACGCCGCCATGAGAAACGTTTTGCCCGCTCCCATTGGCAAGCTGAAAAGATAATCTGCATAGTCAACGCCATAGAAAATGGCTTTGATTACTTTATCGCAATCAACATCGGCTGCGTTATCGCGTAGATAATCTTCAAAGTCTGGAAGGAGCGGCTTCGCAGAATTCCCATTGATCCTTGCTCTTGAAAACTCAAATAATGCTCTCGCCGCTTTATTGTGCTCGAAAATCTGCCGCGCCTCTTGGTTAATATTAAGTTTGGTCAGATCTTCACCGTTAAGAAAAAAGCCTTCGCAGAAAAGCTGCCAGAGCGGTTTGTTCTTTCCTTCGATCTTAAGGAACAAGTAAGTCCCGATAGCTTCAATTTGTGCCTCGCGCAACTCGCCGCGTGTCTGAATGTACTCGATGATTTGTCCAACAGGGCAACCGGAATTAGAGAGCCATTTTTTTGCCTGTTGAGAAATTAACGTATGCAGCATTAAAGATTAAAGAGTCCGATTTAACCGATAGGTTTGAGAGCTTATCAATGTGAAAGCAAATAATAACAATTCATGAGGATTAATCAAAAGTAAAAAGGCAGAACCTCTTTAGATGAAGTTCTGCCTTTTTGTTTTTCTGAGTGGAGGCGCCGAGAATCGAACTCGGATCCAAAAGCCGACTCCGCCGGAATCTACATGCTTAGCCGCTTCTCTTTTCTTTTTAACTTCGCTTTTGGTCGAGTAAGTGAAGCGACGAAGACCTAGACCAAAGGCTAGCCCGACTTAAATCTTGCCTGCTCCCGCGGACAGTCGGAGCAGGCCAGCTCATCTAAGTGACATCTCGGTTCGCGCGCATGAGCAACTTGCGGCGAGACGCTCGGTGCTTAATTAGGCAGCGAGAGCCAATTCGTTTGAGTTGGCAATTGTTGTTCTCCACACTTTTTAAAGAGCTGCACGGAGAAAGCCCTGCATGCATCCAAGCGAGGTTCATGACTCCTGTCGAAGCCTGTCGCCCCCTTAAAAGCTCGTGCATTATAGTGGCTCGCGGCGCTCACGGTCAAAGAACTGAAAGCTAAAACTAAAAAGCGCCGCTCCTGCCAGCCACTACTAATCGGAGCTAAACTGCTTGTGATACGTGATTTAGATGTGGAAAGCGCACCCTAGGTTGGCTCTACCCCTTTCTTCAAAAGAATCGTCAGCAATGTTTTTAGCTCCGTAGGAGCTAAATGTTTATAGCAATAAGATCAGAAAAAGAATCAAGCTCCGTAGGAGCTTCATGTTCTCTGGCAATTACATTTAGCTCCTACGGAGCTTGATAATTTGCTTGCGCGGATGAGCTATAAACATTTAGCTCCTACGGAGCTTTCATAGCTTACTTTGTGCTCAAGTTTAGACAGCTTTGCCATTTCCGCTGCTCCGAATGCAGGTTGAAAACGACTCGTGGCATTTCATTTCCGCTTCCGTATTGCGCTATAATTCGTCGCTGGTATTTTCCGTAGGTCTCCTCAATTAAACAACTTCCGAAGCGAGACTCGCCACGCGAGTCTCGCTCCTGATTATCACTAAGAGGTCTTTAGTTTTATGGCTTCCAAAAATCCGGGCGCGCCGAGGCCGCGTTTGAACCCGCCTACTGTTAAGCGTCGTCACTTCCTGCGTCGTTTCTGGCTTCCAGCCGTACTGCTGCTGGCACTGACCGCGGGAGGTCTGACGGGTGTGGTCGTCGCCTACGAGCTTAACTACTCGCAGGCCGCCGCCGAAGTCGCATCCTTAGCGACCTATCGTCCGTCTGTGGTGACGCGCATCTATGCAGATGACGGCGAGACTGTCATAGGCGAGTTCGCACTAGAGAAGAGAATCCCTCTGAAGTACGAAGAGATTCCGGCCAACGTCAAGAACGCAATTCTGGCTATAGAGGACACGCGCTTTTATGATCACGTAGGCATTGACCCTATACGCATCGCTGGCGCAGTGCTGAAGAACATCACTACCGGAAGCCGCGAGGGCGGCTCGACCCTGACGCAGCAGCTCACCAAGAATCTTTTCCTGTCAAAAGAGCAGACCATGAAGCGCAAGATTAACGAGTGGCTGATAGCTCTACAGATCGAGCGCTACTACACGAAGAACCAGATTATGGAGATGTACGTCAATCACATCTTCCTGGGCGCTAACTCTTACGGCGTAGAGGCCGGGGCGGAGACCTTCTTCGGCAAGCAGGCGAAAGATTTGACGCTCGAAGAAGCGGCGCTGCTGGCGGGCATTCCGAAAGCGCCGGGGCAGTACAGCCCGACCGTCAGCATGCAGGCGGCCAAAGAGCGCAGAGACCTTGTGCTAGACCAGATGGCTAAGAACGGCTTCGCTTTGCAGGCTGATGTTGACCGCGCCAAAGCCAAGCCGATAGTGCTGGCCGATTCGGTCTACTATCAGGGACAGTCGCGCTCGACCGCCTTTGATTTCCCGGTCGAAGAGATTCGCCAGTACCTGGAAGACAAGTACACGACGCGCGTCGCGCAGGGCGGCTTACAGGTTTACACCACCATCAATGCACACGCTCAGGAGAAGGCTATGGAAGTCCTGCGCGCGGGGCTGCGCGAGTATGACCGCACGCACGCGGGATGGCGCGGGGCTTATGCCAACATAGGCAACGGCCAGCCGGTCACGCCGCAGATGCTTCAAAGCTTCAAGCATCAGGATTGGTATCGCAACGAGTACAAGGTCAACGAGCACTACATGGGTCTCGTCATGAAGGTGGATATGGCGAAGGGCGAGGCGCAGGTGCGCTTCGGCGACTATCTGGCGACCGTCACGGACAGAGACACAGGATGGTCTAAGCGCTCCGTGCGCTCGGAATTCAAGGTAGGCGATCTCTTCCAGTTCGCCGTCAAGAATATTGACGACAAAAACCGTCGCTTGCAGGTAGAGCTTTCTCAAGTGCCCGGCGTGCAGGGCGCTATGATGACCTTAAACGCCAAGAACGGCGAGGTCGTCACGATGGCGGGCGGCTATGATTTCACGCTCTCGAAATTCAACAACGCGACGCAGGCTTATCGTCAGACCGGCTCGGCCTTCAAGCCCTATATCTACACGGCTGCTATTGAATGGGGCATGACGCCGGATTCGACCGTCTCCGGCGCTCCCATCACGGTCGGCGATTGGACGCCGCACAACTACGACGGCTCGACCAGTAACGGCGACCTGCCTTTGAAAATCGCGCTTGCTAAATCAATGAACGTTCCGGCGGTTCACTTGCTGCAAACCGTGGGCATTCAAACAGGCGCGCAGATGGTCAGACGCTTCGGCATCACTGTGCCTATGGCTCCGTATCTTCCTTCCGCACTGGGCGCGACGGAAGTTCCACTGAATCAGATGGTCTCTGCTTACTCCGCTTTCCCGAACAAGGGCGTGAGGGTCGAGCCGCACCTGATTCGCAGAGTCCTGGATCGTGACGGCAACGTTATAGAGGAGTGGGAGAAGACGACCTACAAGGTGACGAGCGAGTACGTCGCGCTGACTATGGTTTCGATGATGCGCGGCGTTATCGAAGCAGGCACGGCGACGGGCGCTAAAGTTCTGGGCGTGCCGCTCGCGGGCAAGACCGGCACGGTCAACGATCACACGGACGTTTGGTTCCTTGGATACACGCCGACTTACGTGACGGGCGTGTGGATGGGTTATCCCGGACGAAAGAAGCCTCTGGGCAACGACATGACGGGCGGCCACGGCGCGCTCCCCTTCTTCGTCGCCTTCATGAAGGATTTTCTCAAGGACAAACCGAAAGAGGACTTTCCGAAACCGCCCGCGATTCCAGAAGACATGAAGGAGCTTAATAAGCAGCGTAAGGGCGAGATGAGCGAAGACAAGCTGGCTGCGGCCATGGCGCGCGCCAGCGCCAAGAAGGACGCGGATGCTAACGCGAACAGCAGCACCGAACCCAAACTTGAGCAGGTAACGCTGCCGCCCGCGCCCAAATCGGACGACAACAGCTCCACCTCTACGGCGAAGCCTTCTACGGATACAACGCCCAAGAAGACCGATCCGCCTCCGCCGCGCACGGAAACCTCGACCACGCCTTCGACCACACGCCCACGCGAAGTCGAGCCGAAGAAGAAGGGGAAAAAAGGGTCGGACGAGCCGTAACCCGGTTCGAGCATGAAATAAAAGCGGCGAGCAAGAGGAACCTTGCTCGCCGCTTTTTTGATGTTCATCTGTCCCGCAAGGGACAATTGAAAATAGCCCAGCCATTTATGGCTGGGAATAAGTTGTCGAGAAAGTATTTAGTCCCGTAGGGACGACTGAATAAATCCAGAAAGATTTCAAGTCGTCCCTACGGGACTCAACAAAGGTTTTCCGTAACTTACTCCCAGCCATAAATGGCTGGGCTATTATCGCGTCGTCCCTTCGGGACTTTGAAAACAGCTTTTTTAGAATAGCTTATCTAAATAGAACGGCAGCATCTTTCGCCACCAAGGCCAGTCGTGATTGACATCGTGTCCCCACATCTCCAGTTGATGCGGGATGCCCTTTTCGGTCAGGATTCTTGAGAGCTGGCGCGAGCGTTCAGGGTCTTCATATGCTCCCTGGCCTGTGACGACGACGATGCTTTTGGCCTGGCGTAGTCTGGGCAGGTGATAATCGTCGTTGAGTTCCTTAAGGTAGCTCGCCGGATTGTTGAAATAGACGTTGTCGTCAAAATGCCCCTTCAGGTAAGAGCGTATGTCATAGCTTCCGCTCATGGCGACGACGCCGCGAAAAAGGTCTGGGTGCCGGAAGTAAGCGTTGGCCGAAAGAAATGCTCCGAGGCTTGCGCCCGTCGTCACAGGCCCTTCCATGTCTCCAGTCTCCTGGCGTATGAGCGGCAGCACCTCTTCCGTGATGTAGCGGTCAAAGCGCGTGAGCAGTTCCGCCTTCCACTGTGGCGACGCCTGTTCGTTCAAGAGGCTGTGGCGGTTGACGCTGTTGATTGAATAAGCGCGCACGCGGCCAGCGTCTATCAAGGGCTGTATGGAGTCGATCAGATGAAATCTCTCGTACTCCAGATAATCCGCGGCGGCTGTGGGAAACATCAAAAGCGGGCGACCCGCATGGCCGTAGGCCACAATCGGCATCTCCATCCCAAGATTATGGCTATACCAGGCAGACGTTCGACGCTCCATTCTCTTTTACACTCTCCGGCTCAACAGGCTCACGCTCTGCACAACACAAGCGCAAACCGTGCAAGATGTAAGAACTTTCCCACTCGACACTGATTTTTTAGTTGCAAAACAGTCTGCAAATAATCTCTCACATTCAGCCACGAAGCAAGCCGTCAGAGAGAGCCGGAAGCCAACGCCCACTGCCGCACGTCCCCTCAACTTGACCTGCTGCCATCGCTCTGTTATAAAAATTGCACCGCGCCCAAGGCCAAAAAGGTTGAGAAACCCTAGGCTTCCTGGGCGCGTCTTCCGCAGTAGCTCAATGGTAGAGCATTCGGCTGTAATGATTGATTGCAGCTTCCACAGGTGACTGTGGTTGAAAAACCGGGTGAACTCAGGAAACCCTAATCCGGAACATATCTGGAACGGCAATCCTGAGCGAAGCCTGCTGAAAGGCGCGTACTCGAACTGAGTACGTTGTAAGCAGGAACGTGCAGAGACTAGGAGTCGAGGAGCCAAACCGATAAGACTCCCAAGAGCGCCCGGCAACTCCTCAGCGAGTTGATGAGATAGTCCGCCCCTGTGTGAAAACACAGGAACATGCGTAACCGAAGGGTTGTAGGTTCGAGTCCTACCTGCGGAGCCAGATTGAACAAAGGCCGCCGGAATCCAATCCGGCGGCCTTTTCTTCTATCCAAGTCGTATTGGTAATAGTAATACCAAGTTGCAATAAAAAGAGAGGGCGTGAGTACATGCAGGTCAGTACCGCCTGCGTGAGCGGGTGGTAACAATGCCTGAGACCCGCCCGGCTTAAGCAGGCGGTACTGACCTCTTTTTCTACTGCAATCTGGTATAAGCATGTCAAAGGGTTGATGAAATTGGTGGAGAGGTCACTATGACCTCTGTGAAGTTCGAGCTGAGCAGTTGAAGTGTTTACCCTTTTCGCATAGATTTTTCTAAAAGTAAGTGGCATGGGAAATTACGCGGTTCGGGTCCTATCTGCGGTTCTCAGGTCAACATAAAGCATAGCCACTTAATTAAATTGAGAGTGCGCCAATCACATGACTTCACCATCTTCTTCATTCGTTTGTGCCCTATCGCCAGCCTGTGGCAAATAGCGGTCACGGTCGAAGGGCGACTCTTCATGTTCGGGCATCAAGTCATCCGGAAAGTCTGCCGCCCATTGCCGTCGTAGGTCTTCATCGGCGTAGTACTTCAGATAAAGTTCGGTGTCCTCAATGCTGCCGCTGCCCGCCAAGTCTATATGCCATGCTGAGGTTGCGCCGAGCGGCAAGTCTTTGATGGCTTCGCGCAGCACATCACGCCACAACAGCTCGTACAACTGGCGGTCGCTCAAGTGGTCGGTCTGGCTGAGAAAGATATGCAGCCGCGCCAGCCCTTCAATCACTTCGCGCAGCTTGGTCGCCAGCCGCTCGTCGTCCAGTGATTCAGGAGCGTGGAGTTCGATGCCGGACTCCGCGAGCAGTTGGAAATGGGTCGTCGAAGGGGCTTGTTCATAAGCCGTGACGCTCATCCAAAACTGCGTCCTCGCTTCGGGCGATAATTCCTCAGACTCCTCAAAGAACAGGTCACCGTCGCTGAACTGTGCGGCATCCGGCTCGGCTTCACCATTCTCTTGAGCAGGTTCGTCCTCGTCGTCGGTTGACATAATATTCTTCTCGTGATGTTTTATTTTCCACGTCTGCCTGCGGCGCGCGGCAATGCGGTGCTAAGCTTGCCCTTCAACCGGAAGCACGACCTGTTTCGAGATAGTAGTACCAGACAGATGAACTCAGAGCAACATAGCCGGAAGTAATGATGAGCAGCAACAATAGAAGATTTAATGTCGCAGCGCGCGGAACTGAGAGCCGATGGTCTGATGCGATTTTGAACATCGAGCGCCTTATGGCGCGTGCGGGCGCGGGCGTAGCAGCGCGTGGACGTGCTTATTATGCGCAGAAGTGGCGTTTGCGCGTGCAGCACGTGAGCGCAGACGAGGCTGTCATTAGAGTGCAGGGCAGCCAACGGTACACGGTCGAATTCATGAAGGATGGAAATCGCGTGCTTGCGTTCTGTGACTGCCCCTATGCAGGATACGAAGAGGACGTGGTTTGCAAGCATATTGTCGCAGCAGCGTTATTTCTCAGGGATCACCTGAAACAAAATACACCGGTGCCGTGGGAGGATGTCTTGTCGCAGGCGGTACGGACTTCATCAAGCCCTGCGTCGAAGAGACCGGCGGTGTTTTTGTTCTTCAGCCTTCAAGCGCGCGGTAATTCGTGGGCGGTTGTTCCTTACACGGTCGCCTCGACTTTCTTTCCTGAAACTGCACGGCACGATGTCAGCGAAGCAGCGCGCGTAGTTGTGGAGCAAAAGCTTTCGTCGCAGGCCGAGAAGATCGGTCCTTACGAGCACAGCGGTCAGCATGTTTACGCCAACGTCACACACACGCAGGCCGCGCTGGTCAAGATGCTTGCCTCCTCCGGTCTTTATTATGGCAACTATTACGGCGGCGCGACGCTCGACTACAGCGCGCTGTTCGCTTTGCTCGCGGGCGGCCCGCTCTTTTTAGGCACGGACAAAAATCCGCTCAAGCAGCCACTGGAGGTTTGCACGGAACTGGCGCACATCGAATTGGAGATGGAGCGGACGGCTGAAGGCGGGACGCGCCTCAGCGCGCTGGCTGTCGCGGGCGAACACACGTTTCCGATTCAAGGGCACGAGATGCAGATGATCTCATACAAACCGCTCTGGCTGCTCTCGGATCAAACTCTCTTTCAACTAGATGAGCCGCCAGACGGCTTCGTCCTCTTCCAAGAGAATCCAGTCATCCACATCCCCGCAGATCAAGAGCAGACTTTTTTTGAAAAGCACCTGCCATACCTTGCCGAGCGTTTCCCTTTGCGCGGCGAGGCTGTCCGTTGGGAAGAGTTGCGCGATGCTGTGCCCGTACCGCGACTCTACCTGACCGAAGAGGGAAAAGAGTTGCGCGTCGAGATACGTTACGGCTACGGCAACTATGAGATGCCGTACAGCCGTCAGGAAACTTTGCAGAGCATTCGCCGCAACGCCGAGACAGGCGTGCTCGTGCGCGTTGCGCGCCAACCGGAACGCGAAATAGAATTGTGGGAAACCATCGGCTCGAAAACTTACGGCCTCAAACGCGATTCTATGAGAGGTCTCCTGCTGCTCAGAGCCAATACGCACCCGCTCGATTTTCTGCTGCGTCACGTTCCGCAATTGACTGCGCAGGGCTGCGAGATTTACGGCGAAGAAGAGTTGAAACTGGCGCGCATCAATCGTAATCGCCCGACTATCTCTTTCGGCGTCACTTCGGGAATTGATTGGTTCGACGTGCAGGCGGTCGTCCAATTCGGCGACGTGGAGGTCGTGCTCGCGGAAGTGCGTCGCGCGGTGCGCAAGCGCGAGCGTTTCGTCAAGCTGGCTGACGGAAGCATCGGCGAAATCCCGCCCGAATGGATCGAGCAGTATCGTCATCTCTTCGCGCTCGGCGAAGAGACAGACAGGGGTCTGCGCCTCGCGCACCACCACCTCAGCTTGCTCGATCAACTGCTTGCTGACGATGAACGCGCGAAGACAGACAAAGAGTTCAAACGCCGTCGTGAGCACCTGCGCAACTTCGAGGGCATCAAGTCGCAGAAGCTCCCTAAACATTTCGCGGGCGAGTTGCGCTCTTATCAGAAAGCCGGATTCGACTGGCTATACTTTTTACGCGAGTATAAGTTCGGCGGCTGCCTGGCTGACGATATGGGCACTGGCAAGACCGTTACGACGCTCGCCTTTCTACAGTCGCTTAAAGAGCGCGGTCTGGCGAAGAAGGCTTCTCTTTTAGTTGTGCCGCGCTCGCTCATCTTCAACTGGGAGCGCGAGGCTGCGCGGTTTACGCCGCGCCTTCGCATTCTGAATCACGCTACGCCGGAGCGCACCGAAGACATCTCTGACTTCGATGATTACGATCTGGTGTTGACGACCTACGGACTGCTTCGCCGCGACGTAGAGATACTGATGCACTACGACTTCAACTACCTGATTCTTGATGAAGCGCAGGCGATCAAAAATCCGCTCGCCGAGACGGCCAAGGCCGTGCGCTTACTGCGTGGCGCGCATCGCCTGACGCTCACAGGCACACCCGTTGAGAACAACACGCTGGAACTCTGGTCGCAATTTGCCTTCTTGAATCCGGGACTCCTGGGCAATGTCGAATACTTCCGCGAAGAGTTCAGTACGCCCATCGAGCGCAAAGGCGATGAACGGGCGGCGCAATTCTTACGCAAGATGGTCTATCCATTCATCCTGCGGCGCACCAAAGATCAGGTCGCAAAAGATTTGCCGCCGCGCACGGAGCGCCAGATGGTCTGCGATATGGAACCTGCGCAGCGCAAGCTCTACAACGAGAAGCGCGACTACTACCGTGCGCTCTTGCTCAAGCTGATCGAAGATGAAGGCATCAACAACGCGCGCTTCCGCGTGCTCGAAGGCTTGCTGCGCCTGCGGCAGATTTGCAACCATCCGCGCCTCGCCGTGAAGACCTTCAGAGGCAGTTCTGCGAAATTCGAGCTGCTGCTGGAAACAATGGAAACGCTCCGCGCTGAAGGCCATAAGGCGCTGGTCTTCTCGCAGTTCGTCGGGATGCTCAAGCTCTTGCAGTCTGAATTGAAGAAGCGCCGCATTCCATTCTCTTATCTCGACGGGCAGACGCGCGACCGGCAGCAACGCGTTGACGCTTTCCAAACGGACGAGATAATTCCCTTCTTCCTCATCAGTCTCAAGGCGGGCGGTGTCGGATTGAATCTGACGGCAGCGGACTACGTGATACACATTGACCCGTGGTGGAACCCGGCGGTCGAGATGCAAGCAACAGACCGTACACACCGCATCGGGCAAGATAAGCCCGTCTTTATCTACAAGCTGATTGTGCGCGATTCCGTCGAGGAGAAGATTCTTCAGTTGCAAGAGCGCAAGCGCGCTCTGGTCACACAGTTGATTGCCACCGAAAGCAGCTTTTTTAAATCGCTCACTGCCGATGATGTGGCGGCGTTGTTCTCTTGACGGTTCTCAACCGATGCCTATCCCTCATGCGCGTTCAGGAGCAGAAGCAGCCAGTGCTTCTGCCATCGGTAACAGACTAACAGCTTAGAATATCGGCTCAGTTTATGTAGTTTCTTATCCCAACCTATGAAGAAGCGTTTATATTTCCGACTTTGGCGAGAGGCAAAGAGTTCTAACAGTGTCCAGTGTGGGGAGTCGTCTGAAAAGAACGGGGGCGTCGTGCTTCAGCTACCACCCCGTTCTTTTTTCTGTTAAGCCCTAAGCTCAATCTACTTCCGGCAATTTGATTTCCCTTGAAGGGCAGTTATGCGAAAATCAGGCTGGTGCTGAGTAAGGACAAATATTTCAGCCCGCCGCCGGAGATCTGCAATTTTGCTCTATCAAATACGAACCCGGAGAGAAGACCGTGTGCAGACATAATCTAAGTGTCCTCGGATTATTGATAATCCTGCTCGCAGGCGCTCAAAGCGTGTGCGCGCAGACGAGCATCTTCAACGTCCCTACGACCGACGTGCTGCCTCCGGAGAAGCTCTACATTGAAGCGGATTACATAACGAAGCCCGTATCTTACGAGAATGGGGGCTTTCATTATTTCGGCCCCACTATCGTCTACGGCGTGCGCAAGAATGTAGAGGTCGGGATTAACTTCTTTTACACGAAATCATCCGACCCGGACGAAGCAGAGTTGCAGCCCAACGCCAAATGGAATTTTTATAACAATGAGGGCAAAGGGCTGGCCGCCGCCGTCGGTGGCATACTCTTCATCCCCCTCAAGAATCGCGCGACGACGAATACCAGGGCGATGCTCTACGCAAACTTCAGCAAGCAGGTTGAAGGGAAATTCGGGCCGCGCTTCACCACAGGGGCTTACGGCTTCGTGGGTCGCATGGAAGAGGGCGAAACCAGACGTGGCATCATGCTCGGTTATGAGCAGCCCCTGAGCGGCAAAGTCACCTTCGTCACAGACTGGTTCAGCGGCTATAACGTCTTCGGCTACACGGGCGTCGGCCTGGGGGTAGACCTACCAAAAAATAGTTACCTCTTCACCGGTTACAGCTTCGGCAACCGCGGGCGCGGCAACAACTGGCTCGGCATCTTCCTCGCCCGCACCTTTTAGCATTGTGAAATGAGGCAGAGGCAAACAACGCGAGCTTGGCGAAGCTTTAGACGCGCATAGGAAGCGGCAGCAGGCGCAGCATCCACAGCTTACCATCACGTTTATGTACAACGTGCTTGAGAAGTTGCGTTCGGGTGAGCGGCTTACGGATAGGGAACGGCTCACGCACGAGGCGGGGCTGGTCTCCGTCCTCAAGCAGATACACGACGAGTTGGACGCGGCGGTATTTGACGCTTACGGCTGGCCTGCGACGCTCATGGACGAAGAGATTTTAGAAAGGCTCGTAGAACTGAACGCGTTGCGCGCGGCTGAAGAACACTCCGGCATTGTGCGCTGGCTGCGACCCGAATTTCAGAAGCCATCGGAAGGAGTCGCGGCACGGTTTGGTGAAGAATTTGCCGCCGCCGCCGCTCCCGTCGCGGCTAAACAGTAGAAACAGCCGTGGCCCAAGACCATCCCGGAACAGGCACGCGCAGTCCGTCAGGCGCTCGCCGCAGGGCGCAGCGTCGTCATCCCTCAACAACTTCGCCAAGAGATTCACGCGCGCCCGCGTCGAGCGATAGAGGAACTACTACAGACGCTCGTCTCCCTGGGACAGGCACGCGAAGTCGAAACGGGACGCTACGCTGCTTAAAATAACAAGTGACGACAATAAGACCCTGATTATAGAGACACGCCCCTGCCTCTATCAAACATGATTGATTCCATTTCAGAGTAAGCTATAATCTACCCTGATGAAGTTGCCTAACTTTGAAAAGGCAATCGTTCCACGAGAGAAGATCACGGATTATCTGTTGTCGTTTTCACACCGGGATGGACGCGGCAAGGCGGCATTTTTCGCCCTTTTCGGTTTTACCACGCAGTCGTGGCAAACTTTAGCCGGTGCTTTGCTCCAACATGCCGCCGAGCACGAGGTCGCCAAAATAGAAGAGACGCATTTCGGGACGCGATATGTTATCGAAGGAGAGTTAAAGACACCCGTAGGAAGAGCGCCGACAATACGGGTCGTCTGGTTCATCGACCTCAGCGAAGAGATTCCGCGTCAGGCAACTGCTTATCCGCAGCGAAAGGAATAGGAGATGATTAAGGAGTTAGATCAAATCGTCCTGACGACTGACCTACCCGAATACGGCTTGCAGGCGGGCGACATTGGCACGATTGTTCTTGTTCATCAGCAGGGTACAGGCTACGAGGTTGAATTCGTCGCACTCGATGGCGAGACGGTGGCCGTAGTTTCACTCTTTGCCGCACAGGTGCGACCCATCGCACCCCGTGAAATAGCCCGCGTTCGCACAATTGAGCCGCACCCGCAGGCAGCATAAAGAAAAGATAATTCAGTTATGAGCCAGCGTAAGCCAAAAGCACATATCAGCGTGACGGAGTATTTAGCGGGAGAGCGCGAAAGCGCTGTGCGTCACGAGTATGTGCAGGGCGAGGTCTATGCCTTCGCAGGCGCGAGCGACAGGCATAACAGGATTGCGGGAAATATTTATGCGCGGTTATCAACGCACCTAGTCGCAGGGCCTTGCGAGCCTTTTATCTCGGATATGAAGATTAGGGTCAGCGCGGATGTGTTCTATTACCCGGATGTGGTGGTGACGTGCGATGCTCCGGGGGGCGATGCGTACTTTCGTAGCGAGCCAATCTTGATTGTCGAGGTCATTTCGCCTTCGACCGAACGCATTGACCGGCACGAAAAGATGGTGGCCTATAAAAGCGTGCCGTCATTGCAGGAATATGTACTGGTGATGCAGGATGAGATGCGCGTCGGAATATACAGGCGGAAAGATAAGGAGTGGGAAGTCCTGACCTTTACCATAGCAGAAGAGCAGTTGCAGTTCGCGTCCGTTGAGCTCTCTATGAATGTTGGCGAGATTTACAGGAATGTGCGACTGCCTGAGACGGATGGAAGTTGAAAATCAGTTCGCTTAACAACCAGTACATCGAAGACGGACGATGACCTGGCCTAATTAACTGCTCCGGTTCGTGGAATAGTCTCCTTTACTGCTTCCTTTACGCTGTCGTCACCTGCCGCCGCTCAATCCTTCAGGTACACGCCCAGAGCGAAATGGAAAAATCTTGTAACAAACTTCAAGCTCGCAGCGTTTAACTTCTGAAAGCTCCGTCTGAATCCAACGGCAATCGAAAAGGAGTAGACTCGATGAAGTATGCGCCCGAAGCGTGGAAGAAAGATTACAGAGACGACGGGTTTGTCGTTATACGGGAGTTTCTTGACCCCGCCACTTTATACACGTTGCGCGAATGCCTGGAAAAGATAGTCGGAAACACGGACGGCCTCTCTGCGCAGCTTAAAGAAAAGATATTTTTTGAGCGTGACCACGTGAAGAATAACCCGCAGTGGTATGCGGGCGTCCTTTCGCCGGAAGAGTGCGGGCGAAGCGTGCGGCAGATTGAGGACATGCCGCTTTTCGATGCTGCGTTTGCAGAGCTGATTTGCTATCAGCCCTTACTGGACGTGCTGGAAACTCTGTTTGAGAGCGACGAGTTCAGTTTCAACTACCTCAACGGACGCCCGAAGGCGGCGCGTGTGGGCAACGGTATCAGCAATGGAAACTTTCATCGTGACACGCCCTTTGAAGACTTCACTTTTTCAAATACGATAATAGCCATTCTTTGTCTGGATGACATGACGAGCGAGAACGGGGCGATCTCGTTTATACAAGGCAGTCATAAGATCGCGGATGAGGAAGCGAAGAAACCATTCTGGAGAGAGGTCGCGGCAGACAGCTTCAAAACGGAAGACAAAGTCGTGGTGCGTTGTCCGGCAGGCTCGGCCATCTTCTTCAATACAAAGATTCTTCATGCCGCCGGTCACAATCGCTCTGAGCAGACGCGCTACACCCTATTTTTTGAGTGGGTCGGGCCAAACGTTCTGCCCACTTCGCCGGTTCGTTACGCATATCAGGGCTTAAAGCCCAGAAGCAAAGACCCTGCCTTTGAAAAACAGATAAAGATGACGTTCCCTGAAATCTTTGCCGGTTCAGCCTGAAAGGTAGATGAAGCTATGAAGCATGTGCTGGTAATCATTGTGCTGGCAGTTGCATGTGTGCCTGTAGTTTTCGGTCAGACCATTGATAAGCGTTCGACGCGAGACAGCAAAATTGCAGAAGAAATTAAGCGCATGGACAGACAATGGATTATAGAAGCTTACAGCAGCAAAGATTTGAAAGATTTTGACCGCATCGTCGCCGAAGATTTTTTGATTACGGGCAGTAACGGCAAAGTTTTGAACAAGGCGCAGAAGCGCGCCAACGTCGTGGCCGATTACACTGAGCCTTCGCCCGATGCAATCTTCAAAATCGAAGACAGCAGCACGCAGGTGCGGGTTTTTGACAACACAGCCATCTCCACCGGCTACATCATCGAGAACTACACATACAAGGGCAACAAAATCAACGACCGCGTTTACTTTACCAACACCTATTTGAAACGCAACGGGCGCTGGCAAGTAGTCGCATCACAATTTACGCGCGTCAAGCAGACGCAGTAATCGCCGCCGTTGATAAGAGGTAAGCGGAGCGAGCATCCGAGATATATCGTTACGTGTGTTTGATATAGAACAAGGAAGATAAAACAAGGAAAGCTCCGTAGGAGCCGGATGTTTATAGTTGGTGTGAACTAAGTTGATCTAATACCAGGATGCAGTCAAAAGCGAGGAGCAAGAGAAACCACGAATTCACACGAAACCGCACAAAAAGAGACTGTCTTTCGTGCTGCTTCGTGTGAATTCGTGGTTTCTCCTTTCCTTTGTTTGATTTGTTGCTCTTAAACGGCTTTGTTGCATAAATATATTTTGTTCGGTTTGAGCCCCAAATTTCGGGCAAAAATTCGGCTCTTAGAAGCTGAACTTCGTTCGGTTAAATCGCTGAATTCCGAACATTATCAATTTATGCAACAACGCCCTCTTAAACTATAAACATCCGGCTCCTACGGAGCCAAGCACATTGACGGTATTCTTATCTCGCACCGCACGTTATTGCTGCTAAAGGTCGAACTTAAGCCTGCTCAAGCATTGGCCGAATTGAATTGGCTAGCATGATGGCAGGATTCCCTGCATCAACTGCGAATCCATCCTCTACAGACCAGATTGCAGATAAGACAGCCTGTGCGAAACCCCATGCGAGCGCACGGTCAGCATCCAGCTTCAACTTTGCTTCATAGCGCCTGAGTCTTCTCTTAACCACTTCTGTAGAGGCGAACAGCTCCGGTCTTTCATAAGGGTTCCGAAGGGCTGCTCCAATCTCGTACTCTATCTCGCCGACTACGCCTTTCGGGTCTATAGCTAACCAGCCGCGATTGGAATCGAAGAGGACGTTGTAGTGCTGAAGATCGCCGTGCAGCAGCCTTAAATCTTTTTGCGTTGCGCAGAGCTTCGTGTATATGTGATGGCCTTGCTCCACAAGATTGTTCGGAACCTGACTATCATTGCTTGCAACGTAGCGCTCGAAACCCTTTCCCCAATCCTCTACTGTAACGAACGCCTCAAGTGATTCGCCCGGATGAGACATTCTTTGAATCACTTCGGCCAGTATCTCTGTGGCCTCTTCGTCACGACCGGCAACGGCTATACCTGCAAGCTGAGTCCCCGGATTCAGTCTTTCGAGCAGTACCGCGCCTTCTATGTACTCATAGACCCGCACCATTCCGTTGCCGTCGAACGCATCCAGTACTTCGCCGGACAGCCATTCATCTCCCGGTCGGCGTGAGATTTTCAGCACGACAGGCAGATTAGCGCGCGTGCCGAACACCACAAAGGAGCTTTGCGTCTCAAGTGTATCCTCTACAGCGATGTTCCAATGGCGAACACGCTCTTCAACTCGTTCTACCAGTTGCCGGTCGCTCATTATAATTAGAAGAAGCGTTGTCTCTTAAAGCAAGTCTGGAACCCATCTTACCAGCGTATCGTATTTTGCAGGAGAGATAGAGCCTGTGATCTTATTCAATCGAGGGAATCGTGTTAAGACAAACTTCTCGCCGCAATTTTCTGGGGCAGACTGTAGCCGGTCTACTCTTCGCGCCTTTTCTCCCGCTCTCTTTGAAGACTCGCACCCGCCAGTCCGTTAATAAATTAAACACAGACATTCCCGCAGACCAACTGATAGCAAGGCTCACAAAAAGCTTTCCCACATTGATGGATGAAAGCCGTGTTCCGGGTCTCTCGATTGCAATCATCAGAGATGCAGGGATTCTATGGAGTCAGGGCTTTGGCATTAGAAGCACAGCCACAAAAGAACCCGTTAATACAGAGACGGTGTTTGAAGCAGCTTCGTTGAGCAAACCCGCCTTTGCCTATGTCGTGCTCAAGCTGTGCGAGCTGGGACAGCTTCGTCTGGACACGCCTCTGACAGAGTATTTGCCAGACCCTTTCATACCGGATGAGCCGCGACTGAAGCTCATTACCACGCGCATGATCTTGTCTCACAGCTCCGGACTCTCGCATGTACGCCCACCCGGCGCTCCGCTCACCATCAACTTCACACCCGGAACAGATTTCTCTTACTCCGCCCCCGGTTTTCAGTATCTACAGATTGTTATTGAGCGTCTGACCAATCAACCACTGGCCGAGCTTATGAAAGCTCACCTCTTGAAACCTCTGGGCATGAATAACAGCAGCTTCGGATGGCTCGACGGCTATGAAAAGAACTTTGCGCAGGGTTACGATAAAAAGGGTAAGCAGAGGCTGTCGGGTAACGGCAAGTACAGGCAATTCACTGCCGAACAAAAGCTGCAATTCAGCAGAGACTATCCGGAAAGCAGGAACCCGAGCGCAGCCGCAGGCATGTATACCACGGCGACCGACTTCGCAAAGTTTATGATTGAGATAATCAAACCCTCACGAAAGGATCAGGTTCATTTATCAGAGCAAGCTATAAACGAGATGCTGCGGCCACAAATCAAAGTTCAAAAGTCTGCCGTCATTCCGCAGCCCGTGAAGGACAACTCATGGGGCCTGGGGTGGGGAATAGAACATACCGTTGACGGCGATGCTTTCTGGCACTGGGGAGATTGGGGCGTCTTCAGACACTTCGCCGTCGCCTTCAGGAAACAGAAGATAGGCGTCGTTGTTCTGACCAATAGCTTTAACGGCCCGAAGGCTTACATGGAAGCTGTGCCCGAAGCCATCGGCGGCACGCATCCAGCCTTCGACTTTCTACAGTATCAGAAGATGGGGTTTTAGGATTCCGGGGACATTCAATCGCCCCGCCGCTTTGACAGTGGTTTAATTTGAAGTTGCGTTCATGTCAGTACCGCCTGTGGTAGCGGGCGGGTGATTGCGATGCCAAGACCCGCCCGCTACTGCAGGCGGTACTGACCTGCTCTCTGCCTCGGTGAAGACCAATGACCCTGACATCTGCCTCAAATTGACCCACTACTATTAATTTGCGAGGCGTGACACCCGGAAGATTTCCTGCGATACTTCACGTTGCCTTTTCATCTACGGTTCTTGATATAAAACACCTTGAAGCAAGACCTTCCCATTGGAATCTTCGATAGCGGCGTAGGCGGGTTGACGGTCTATCGCGCGCTGCACGAGCGACTGCCGCATGAGCGTTTCGTTTATTTAGGCGACACGGCGCGCGTCCCCTATGGAACACGCTCGCTTGCGACCGTCGAGCGCTACGCGATTGAGAACGCGCGTTTTCTGGAAGCGCACGGTATCAAGATTCTGGTCGTGGCGTGCAATACTGCGTCGGCGCTCGCCCTGCCAGCGATACGCGAAGCCGTGCGCGTGCCTGTTCTGGGCGTGATTGAGCCGGGCGCTCGCGCCGCCGTGGAATCTTCCGGCGGGCCTTCTGTGAAGAGAAGAATCGGCGTCATCGCAACGGAAGCAACCGTGCAGAGCGGCGCTTACGCCCTGGCAATCGCGCGCCTTGACCCGGATGCTTCCGTGATAGCCTGCGCCTGCCCGCTCTTTGTCTCGCTGGCCGAAGAGGGTTGGGCGGAGACGGAAGTTGCGCACATGGTCGCCGCAGATTATCTGAAAGAGATTAGGGCGAGCAGCGTTGATACCCTGGTGCTAGGCTGCACACACTATCCGATATTAAGCCGCGTGATTCAGGAGACGGTGGGCAGGGAAGTCTCGCTGATTGATTCGGGCGAAGCTGCTGCGCGCGATGTCGAAGAGTTGTTAGATTCCAATGCTCTTCATCGCACGGAAAAGATAGAGCTTGCGAGGGAGCGACAACTGTGCGACGACCTTGACCACTTTTATGTGACGGATGCTGCGGCACGCTTCAGCCGCGTGGCCGAGAGATTTCTGGGAATCGCTCCTTCCCGCCTGGAAGCCGTGGAGGTTTGGGGACACGATGAGCTTCGCACGCACTGACGGGCGCGCACCCGATGAACTGCGCCCCGTGCGCATCACGCCGGATTTCATGCCGTTTGCCGAAGGCTCTGCCTTGATTGAAATGGGGCAGACGCGCGTCATCTGCACGGCGAGCGTGGAAGAGCGCCTTCCGCCTTTCCTCAGGAATCGCGGGCAGGGGTGGGTGACCGCCGAATACGCCATGCTCCCGCGCGCCACACTGTCTCGCACACAGCGCGAGACGGGACGCGGCGGTGCTTCCGGGCGCACGCACGAGATTCAAAGGCTGATTGGTCGCAGCCTTCGCGCCATTGCCAATTTAAGCGCGCTTGGCGAACGCAGCATCACGCTTGATTGCGACGTGCTTCAGGCGGATGGAGGCACGCGCACCGCCGCCATCACGGGCGCTTATGTTGCTTTTGCTCTGGCCGTGCGGCGTCTACTGCGTCACAACAAAATTGAGAAGAATCCAATCGCGGGCGAGCTGGCAGCCGTGAGCGTAGGAATCGTCGAAGGCGTCGCGCTGCTGGATTTGAAGTATGACGAAGATTCGCGCGCCGAAGTTGATATGAACGTGGTCTGCACAGGCGATGGCCGCTTCATAGAAGTTCAGGGCACAGCCGAGGGCGCGCCTTTTTCGCGCGACGAAATGGATAAACTGCTCGCCCTCGCATCGGGCGGCATCGAGCGTCTACTCATCGCACAACGCGAAGCCATTGAAAAAGCCGCACCTTAGAAAGGAAAAAGGCAAAATTAAAAATGCAAAAGTGGAACACGACTTTGGCTTGAAATAAATAGAAAGAATCAAAGCTGTAAGCTTTGTCCTGACTTTTGCATTTTACCTTTTTAATTTTGCCTTACTCTCAGAGGGGACAACGCCGCGGCAAAAGAGAGGCATCTGATAGGCTGGTGAGACAGGAATCTTCCAGACCCTTTTTTTGAGCTTTCACAGGCCGCTCACAAACAGTTATCATTTAATCAGGTGGAAGTAAGACCAATAGGAGTAGTTAAAAAGTTTATGCGACACAAAGGTATCGCGCTTGCCTGCGCTCTTCTGGCGCTCGTGCTCTCCTTTTCGAGCGCCTTTGCGCAGACCGAGACTTTCTCGGACGCCAATGTCGATTACACGTTTGAGCTGCCGTCTCCGACGTGGCGGCTTATAGAAAAGCCGGATGCAGACCATGCGCTCGCGGGCTTCATCTACGGCGACCGCATGGACGGCTATCTACAGATTCGCAAAGAGGTGGTGGACGCTGGCGTCACGCCCGAGAATCTGTCGCAGCGTGAGAGCGAGCAAAAGCTTCGCTTCCTGCCCGGCTTTGTCGAAGGGAAAGAGGAGAAGTTCGCCGGGCGCATGAACGGCGTCGCCTTTAATTACGAATATACCTATGCCGGAAAACCCATGACGGGGCGCATCTATTATCTACAGGCCGACAACCGCACGATTTATGTGCTGCGCTTCACTGGCCTGCGCGACCGCATAGGCCGCGTACGCAACCAGATGGACAACATCGCCCGCAGCTTCCGTCTGAAATAGAGCCGCGAGCGCGACAAGCATCAAAAATTTTCTGGCCGCCCGTGACCGTATCAACTCGGTCGCGGGCGGCTCAGTTTTTACAGGATGACTAATCAGACGCCTTGCGCTTTATAAGCTTTGAAGGCACATAATAGATACATGAAACTAAAGCTCGCGCCGGGTCTCTCTATCGGAAAGTCCAGCATCAATGGCAAAGGGTGCTTTGCTACCGTTCGGTTTCCGCGAGGGAAGATGATAGCCGAGTACACAGGCGAGAGGATTACGGATGCGGAGGCCACCAAGCGCGCGGGCAAGCGCCGTGTGCTTAGAATCTGCGCCGTTAATTCAAGCTGGAGTCTGGATGGAAGCCGCGGGGGGAACGGCACGCACTACATCAACCACTCGTGCCAGCCCAACAGCTTTATGAAAATCCTCTACGGCCACATACAGTTTTACGCCCTGCGCGATATTCATCCCGGCGAAGAGATTACGCTCGACTACGAATACACGCTTCACTCGGACAGAAAGCGTTGCTACTGCGGCGCTCCCACCTGCCGGGGGACAATCAATAAGAGGTAAAGGTATTTTGGAAGAAAGCTCCGGCGAACAAAGCTTAAGCCGACAGTAGAAGGGAATTGAGATGGCTAGAGTAAAGGACGTGAATCCGGCTGAGGTGGAAAGCTCTATCAGAAAAGTCTTTGAGGCGCAGACTGAGAGGTGGGGCGCGCCTCTTCTCAATCATCTACTCTACGCGCGGCGATCTACAATCTTTCGCGGCGTGCGTGCAATGTGGACTGGCATTGACAGTTCCGGCCTGATTGACGGACGGCTGGCGGCGCTCGTCAATCGTCGCGTCGCGTACCTTAACGGCTGCGAGTTTTGACAGGACATCAACGCTGCCGTGGGCAGTGAGCTTGGGATAACAAACGAGAAGCTGGAAGCTCTGGCTGACTATGCGACCAGCGAGCTTTACACCGAAACGGAACGGCTCGTGCTTGAATACGCCGACGCTATTACGATCACAGGCCGGGAGGTGACGGACGAACTCTTCGCGCGCCTGCGCCGGATTTATGACGACGATGCTCTGGTGGAGCTGACCATGATCATCGCCTGGGAAAACTCGTCCAGCAAATTCAACCGCGCCCTGCGCGTGCCGTCCCAAAAATTATGGAAGCGTTAGAATACTGGTTGAAAAGTCCCGTAGGGACGACTGAAATCTTTCCGCGATTTATTCAGTCGTCCCTACGGGACTCAAACGTTAAATCGCCACTCTGACCCAGCCATAAATGGCTGGGCTATTATCAATCGTCCCTACGGGACTTGTATAAAGATGCTTTTCCCAGCAGTTTCTCAGATTGCGAACTGCTTCATTAAAGCCTTGGTAAGGTAAAACTGAACTTCGAGCCGCGACCGACTTCGGATTCCAGGGCGACCGAGCCGCCGTGTTGTTCTACGACTTCGCGCACGAACGATAACCCTAAGCCTGTGGTCTCGGCATCCTTCTCCTGCCCGTCGCGGGTCACGCGATAAAATTTCTCCCAGACGCGATCAATCGATTCGGGCGGAATGCCGAAACCTCTATCTTCCACCAGCACGCGCACGGCCTCTGCTTCGAGCACTGTGGAGACAGCGACGGTCGTCTTTTCCGGGCTATACTTGATGGCGTTGTCAATCAGATTGGCGACGCATTGCGTAATGAGGCTTTTGTCTGCGGCTACGGGCGGCAGCTTCGATGGTGCCATCTGGACAAGACGTATGCGTTTCTTCTTGGCGACGGGTTGTAGATTGACGACCATATCACCCACCACATCGTCCAGCTTGAGCGGAATCTTCAAGACCCCCTGTTTGTCTGCGGCCTCAAGCTTCGTCACCGAAAGGAAAGTATCAATCATGCGTGATAGCCGCTGCGACTCGCTGACGATAATGTTCAGGAACTCGCGCGACTCAGCCGAGATTTCTTCGTCCATCGCCAGCAGCTCTGCGAAGCCGTTGATAGAAGTGATGGGGGTGCGAAGCTCGTGCGACATCAGGGAGATCATGTCGCTCTTGAGCTTTTCATACTCCTTCATGCGAGAGACATCACGCACCGTGACGGCCAGACAAACGGGCTGCGCTTGAGAATCTTCATTTGACTCACGCGCGAAGCAGAGCGCTATGCGCACCAGCAGAGTTTGATTTCTATCCGGATAATAAAGCTCGCGCTCGTAGGCGCTTCCTGTTTGTAACACGCGGCGGACTGCTATGGTTGGCTCGTCGAAGACGCCCGTGCGGAAGCGATCCAGAAGAGCGAAGAGATCAACCTTACAGGCTTCCACGGCTGCAAGCCGCGCGGCTTGCAGCATAGGCGGATTCAGAAAGGCAATCGTGCCGTCCAGATAGGCAACCGCCTGGCCGTCCGAAGTCTCCGAGAGAACTTCCGCGCCGAAGCGCTGCTCGGTCAACAGGCCGCTGACGACGCGAAAGGCTTCGAGCCGACGAACGGCTTCGCTCGTCGAGAGAAAGGTTGCAAGGTCTTTCCCCTGCATTCCCTTGCGCGCTTCGTCACGCTGAAAACTGCGTGCAAGCTGTGCGCCGACCGCGCTGAGCAGTGGCCGGTCGCTCTCGTCAAAAGGCTCGCGCAAGCGTAGAAGCAGAGCGCCCACAGTACACCCTTCATGACGAAGGGGGACGGCGACGCTTGCTGCAACGCTCCTGCCCGCGCCTTCCATCTCTTTTGTCGCCGTCACAATCTGAGCGGTCGCTACAGCGCGCTCGCACAACTGTACGCCCTCGCGCCAGGTTGAATTGCGGTCGGCCTCGATCCGCGCGCCCGGCTGCTGAGAGCGCGTGCGCGCCGCAGGAGCAAGCCTGCCACTCTCATCCGGGTGAAAAATGATCGCTTCATCCAAAGGCAGCACGGCCTCAAGTAGCTTCAGCCCGCTCATCAATCGTTCGCTGGCCTCTGCGCCCTCCAACTGATTGACCTCGGAGGCAGCATCCAGAATGTTTCTGGTCAACTCTATATCGGTCTCGCGCAATCGCCTGACCTGCACAATGAGCGCGCCCATGATGGCCGCCAGAGCCATCGGCGCGAATACTATGTCGAGCTGAAAAAAAGCAGAGGCGAAGAGGCTGAGCGGCAAGAGCATTACAAGCACGCCGCCAACGTAAAGCAGCGCGTGGCGTGCGCCTGCGCGCTCGACTGCGAACCCACTGATGACGCCCGCAGCCAGAATCATGAGCGCCGCCACCCAGCCTTGCGGCGCAGCCACTTCACCCAGCTTCATAGGGCCTGCCATCACAAAGGTCGCCTGCAAGGAGGCCAGCACACCGGCAGCCCACAAGGCTAAGACCAGCAGCGCCGCACAAAGAGACAGCATAAAGGTGCCGAAAAGCGATTTCATTAAAATAGTTCTGTTTTTCAAGGTAGATTAAAGATTCAAATGAAGGTCTGAAAAATCGAGCGGAAGGTCTCTCGAAAAGGCATGTCCCGTTAAGCTTTATGCTTAACGAGCTGAAGAGATTATACACTGAAAAGCGGTGTTAGATGCAAGCAGAAACTTAATTTGGTAACGGCTTGACGTAAGTTCGCCATAAAGAGGGCAGCGTATTCGCCCAAGCCCCGTAGGGGCGGAATATTTATAGCCCACGGCGTTAGCCGTGGGCTATAAATATTCCGCCCCTACGGGGCTAAGGATGCTTCGTTCCTGTCTCCGATCCTTTCGTACATTCATTTACGTTAAGCTTATAGGGAGACAAGCGATTTCAACAGTTCATCTTCCTCGTCTTCATCAACAGTGCGTAGGTCTAAGAGCACGTTGTCTTCAGCGATGCGCGCGATGACGGGCGGTGTGCTTCGGCGCAATTGGTGGTCGAGGGCATCCGGCGAAAGCGAGTTGTGTTTCAGGGCTATGAGGGCGGTGCGCAGGTGAGTGGTGGGCGCAGCGCCGCCTCCGATGGCGGATTCTCCTTCGACAATCTCGAAGCTTAAGTGTTCATGCTTGAGCTGCCTGCGCAATCTTGAGAGAAAGCGGCGGGCGCGCTTTTCCACTTCTGCGTGCGTCAGTGCGAGCATACGGAGCACGGGAATCTCTTCCGGAGCAGCGCCGCGACGATAGATTTCAAGCGTGGATTGCAGCGCGGCCAGCGCCAGCTTGTCTACGCGCAGGGCGCGATAGAGTGGATGCCTGCGCAGGCGCGCGATGACTCGGTCGCGCCCGACGATGAGTCCGGCCTGAGCACTGCCTAGAAGCTTATCGCCGCTGAAGGTGACGACATCCGCTCCGCTCCTGATTGATTCGCTTATCACAGGCTCGCCTTCCAGACCGTACGCGCTGAGGTCAGAGAGCGCGCCGGAGCCTGCGTCTTCGTAGAGCGGAAGCTTTGCTTCATGGGCTAGACGCGCGAGCTCCTGCAAAGACGGCGTGGCCGTAAAGCCTACTATGCGATAGTTGGATGTATGCACGCGCATGACGAGTCGTGTGTCAGGGTCAATGGCGCGCTCGTAATCCGAGAGGCGCGTTCGGTTAGTGGTTCCGACTTCGATGAGACGCGTGCCGGATTGAGCCATGACATCGGGCACGCGAAAGTCCCCGCCTATCTCTACAAGCTCGCCGCGCGAGACGATTGCCGTGCCGCCGCCTGAGATGACCGTCAAGACGAGCAGTGCTGCCGCCGCGCAGTTGTTGACCACGAGCGCACTTTCAGCTCCGGTTAACTCCGCCAGCAGCCGCTCGACCTGAGCGCCGCGATTGCCCCGCGCGCCCGCTTCCAAATCATATTCAAGCGTGCAGTAGCGAGCCGCATCAATTGAAACCGCAAGCCGCGCAGCTTCAGCCAGAGGCGCGCGCCCCAGATTGGTGTGCAGGATGACACCCGTGGCGTTGATGACGCGGCGGAGTCCCGACGATGCATCAAGCTGGCACGCACGCTCAAGCCGCCTGACGGCTTCGCTTATCAAAGCCTCGCGTGCCTGATTGCCGTTGGTTGACGGGGAAGCCTGCGCCTGTCCCTGTAGCTGCACGCGCATTTCTCCAGTGACCTCGCGCGCCAGGGCTGCAAGGCGCTGCGCTCCCACCCGTTCGCGTAAAAGACGCGCTTCGGGCGTGCGCAGTAGCGCGTCAACCGACGGTAGCGCACGCAGTAGCTTCTTGTTTCCTGAACTACCTGTCATTTACAAAAGCTTCCATCCCGGATGAACCGCTCTTCGTTCAGCCTCATGCGAAAAGTAGCATAAGCTCTTTCCGGCAACAAATACGTAGTCTAGAGAGTCTGGGGAGTCTGGGGAGTCTAGAGAGCCGGAATGACTTTCTTTTGACTCTCTAGACTCTCCGAGACTCTCTGGACTCTCTAGACTTAAATAGAAGTTGACACGCCGGATTCAAAACGGCTAGATTCGATAAAGAGGGTGCGCGCCCCTCAGTCCCTCCTGGGCGCGCCTGATGAGAGGAGTACATCCACAGTGCCAATCCGCGACAACAGGTGGGCGCGTGCCAAAGAGCAGCGAAGGCAGCGAGCCGCCAAACAGGGAATCCTCGACACCGAGCCGACTATTGACGAGCAGTTGACCCGCCTTGAAGACGACATACGCAGACTCAAAGTAGAGTTCGACATTTACTTCAACGGTGCGACGAAGCGCCCGCCCTACGATACTAAGAACCGTATCGAGACGACGTTCAAACGGCTGGCCGATGATCGCACGCTGACCTTTGCGCAGCGCTTTCGCTACAACACCCTGATGGCGCGTCACACTGCCTTCCGAGAGCTGTGGCGGCGTACCATGCAGGGACGCGAAGAGGGACGCGACCCCATGTCACAGGCGCGTGCCGTTAAGCACGAACCGGAGCATCACGAGACGGAGTTTCGCTCAAGCGTCGTCTGTAGGGACGCGCACACGGACGTGTCCACAGTGCGCGAGCTTTATGATGCGCTGGTTGAAGCAAAGAAAAGATGCAACGAGCCTGTGGACGATCTATCCTTCCCGCGCTTTCATCATCTCATCGCCTCGAAGACAGACTCTTTGAAGGAGACATTGAACTGCGAGCGCGTGCGCTTTTCCGTGGACGTTGAAGGCGGGCGCGTCAACTTCAAAGCCAAAGCCGACAACGATTGATTTTGCTTCTCGGCAGCTTACGGCAAATAAGAAGGGCGACCCCCAACTGGGAGTCGCCCTTCTGTTATTCTGCGCTTTCCGGGCTCAAGACCGGAAGCCGAGTGGCTTCAGAAAAGCCTGGTCTTACACCTTGATCACTTTTTCAGCCTGCGGTCCTTTGGGGCCTTGAGTCACTTCAAACTCGACCGTCTGACCCTCTTCGAGAGTCTTGAAGCCGTCGCCCTGAATGGCGCTGTAGTGAACGAAGATGTCGGAAGAGCCGGGCTGCTCGATGAAGCCATAACCCTTCGAGTTGTTGAACCACTTGACCTTACCGGTAATTCTAGACATAGCAAACGAATCCTCCTAATGATTCGGTAAAACCGGAGCAATAAAAGCTCTGACGAGACTTTTACAGCTTCCGACGAGGTGAACACTTGTGAGCCGGATGCGCTTCAGATATGGGAGCGCTCCACAAACACACAAACAAAAAAGCCTGCACCTGAGGCGGGACGTGCGCGGTTGCTCCGACGGGAGACTCGCGCTCGGCACTCTCAGACACAGACTAGCGGGGACAACAGAAAACACATTGCAGTAAAGCTTGTAACTCGAACATGCGCGGGCGGATATTTAGGATGCCCTGCACTGGAAACGACTGCGCATACTAAACAATAGCCTTTTGCCCTGTCAAGCAAAAAAATCGCAAAAACAGAAAAATAGAGGTTAGAGGTCGGAGGCCAGAGGTTAGCAATTGTCTTTAACGTTAGTTCTATATAAGAATGTGGATAATGTTTTTAGCTCCGTAGGAGCCGGATGTTTATAGTCTCTGGATGATAGATAACCCTAGCTCCGTAGGAGCTATATGTTAATTGATAAAGAACATTTAGCTCCTACGGAGCTTACTTCTTTTTGGAAACTTTAAGCTATAAACATCCGGCTCCTACGGAGCTTTCTTCTCTTACGTCGCGCCTCACGTGTCTTTAACTGACCTCTGACCTCTTTTTTGCCTTCTACTTCTTGCCCTTACCTCCAGCGTCGCGTATGTCCAGTTCTTTCAGAATCCAGCCTGCGCCGCCGAACTTGTCCGTCACAAAGAGCACATAGCGAATGTCTACAGAGATGGTGCGTCCCTTCGCTTCGTTGTAGAAGAAGTCGTTGCCCAGGCCTTCGTAGTTGCCGTCGAAGACTATGCCGACCTGTTCGCCGCGCCCGTTCATGATGGGGCTGCCGGAATTTCCGCCGATGATGTCCGTGGTCGAAAGGAAATCAACCGGCACATCCGCGCCGCCCGCCACACTGTACTGGCCGAAATCACGCGCGCGATAGAGCTGCTTCAGTTTCGCTGGCACGTCGAATGGCTCGCGCCCGGTGTCTTTCTCAACCACTCCGGCCAGAGTCGTGAACGGAGAGTAAGAAATCGCCTCGCGCGGCACGTACCCTTTGACCTCGCCATAGGTGAAGCGGAGCGTGCGATTGGCGTCCGGGTAAGTCTTCATGTTCTTCAGCGCGCTCATGCCTTCTATAAGAAGCGGGCGAAGGCGTCCGACCGTAAGATTGAAGGTTTGCTGGCGAGCCTGAATCTTCTGGACTTCTGCGCCAAGCTCGGTGGCTAAATCAACGACCGGATCTTTCATATCGCGCATCTGCGCTAAAGGAGCATCAAAGAGTCCCGCTACGGATTCGGCGGTTGCGAATCGTTTGCTGTCCACGATGCTTGATGCGAACTCCTCTTCGGCACGTGTGCGCGCATCGCCTTGAAGATTTCCGAATCGCTTTTCCAGAAACTCTATCTTCTGTCCGGCTGGCAATTCGTCCGCGCGGCGCAGCATGTACAGAAGCATCTCGCGCTCGACCGACGCATTGCGCTCGGCAAAGGTAGGAGCGATGCGCGCCCTGGCGCGTTGCACAGCGGCGGCATTGAGAAGAGCGTTGCGCTCGGTTTCCGGCTTCTCTTTGTCGGCAGCGAATTGCTGAGCCAGATAGACCATGCCCAGAAGGTCGCTCGCCGTGAACATCTGTTGAAGCAGAAGATCGCGCTGAGCCGTGGCCGTCAACTCCTGATACGCCTTATCGAGCGTGGGCAAGACCTGACCATACTTTGCCTGACGCGCCGGGTCTTGAGCGACCCAGCGCATGAAGGCGGCCTCGTCTGCGCGCTTCTTCTCTACGATTCCGGCTCTACGCATGGCAAGCACGGAGCCTTCAAAGTTTTTGAGCGTGTTGCTGATGTCAAAGATGGTGCTCTGCAATTTGACGCGCAGCGCAGGGTTGTACTTTCCTGCGTTGCGCAGTGCCTCAATCTGATTCGTGAAAACATCCACCAAGAAGGGCAGCGTTATGTCCTGATTGTAGGCGACCGAATAGCTCTCTCTATAACGGCGCGTAGAGCCTGGATAGCCCATGACCATAGTAAAGTCGCCCTCTTTCACGCCCGCCATAGAAAGCGACAGATACTTCTTAGGTTTGTACGGAACATTGTTGGCCGCATAGTCTGCGGGCTTTCCGTCCGGCCCAACGTAAGCGCGCATGAAGGTGAAGTCTCCGCAGTGGCGCGGCCATTCGAAGTTATCGTCATCGCCCCCGAAGAAGCCTATTGCTTTGGGCGGAGCATAAGCGATGCGCACATCTCGCAGTATCAGATAATCGAACTGGTAATAAGAAAGTCCTTCGTTCATCGCCAGCACGCGACGGCGTATGCCTTCAGTCTGCTTCGTGCCCTCTGTTTCCATTGCGCGAGCCTTCGTCTGAATCGCACGGTTGCGCTCGACCGGAGACATAGCGTCGTTCACGCCGCTCAATACATCGCTCGTCACGTCTTTCAGGCTCTGCGTAATGGTGACGGTGTAATCGGGCGCGGGCAATTCTTCGGCGCGCGAGTTTGCGATGAAGCCGGTCGTGCCCAGGTCTTTGTTCGCAGTCGAGTTTGCGACGAGCGCGTCAAAAGCCACATGATGATTCGTCAGGAGCAGCCCGTCGGGCGAAACGAATTCGCCTGTGCCGCCGCCGACGATGACGACCGCATCCTTGATGCTGACGCCGCTCGGGTCATAAAGCTCCGTGGGCTTAAGCTTCAGCCCGCGCTTCGCAAGCTTGTCAAAAGGCAGCGAGCTTATAGCGTCGGGCAGGAACATCCCTTCTTCTGCGAAGGCACGCAAAGGTGCGACGCTCGTCAACATAAGCGCGACGAGCATGATGCTCAGAAAGCGTGAGAGTCTATTGGATGTCATGATGAGTCTTCCTTTGAATCTGATTCTGGAAAATTGAAAATTGGATATGAAATATTAGCAGAAGAAGGGACGGAAAGACGAGACTAGAGCAATGCAGAAGTCAGAATGCAGAATGCAGAATGATGACTAAATTCTTTTCATTCATCATTCATCATTCTGCATTCTGACTTATTTTTATTCAATGCCGCCCGGAAGATACTGGAGCGGGTCAACGGGTTCGTCGTTGATGCGTACTTCATAATGCAGGTGCGGGCCTGTGGAGCGGCCTGTAGAGCCTACGCGACCGACTTGTTCGCCGCGCGCTATTTGTTGCCCGACCTCTACGTCAATGCCTGAAAGATGGCCGTAGCGCGTCGTGAGGCCGTTGCCGTGATCTATGATGACAATCTGGCCGTAGCCGTTCTGCCAGCCTGCGAAGATGACAGTACCGTTGGCGGCAGCCACGACGGGCGTTCCCCACAGGGTCGCTATGTCCTGGCCTGTGTGAAACTCTGAGCCTGATCCGCCGAAGGGATTGCGACGGCCTCCGAAGCTGTCCGTCAACTCGCCCGCAACAGGCCAGATGGAGGGAACGGTCGTGCGTCGCTTCAGCACCTCTTCGTATGACTTCAGCTCTCGCTCCAGATAGTCGGTCTTGTATTCGACGGCGATGAGGCTCGGAAGGCTGTCGAACAATACTTCGGGGCCGCCCGCGCCGCGCCCTTCTACCTGCCTGTTTTCGCCTGTAGCGCCGGACAACTCCGTCAGACGACGCGCATTATCCTCGACGGCTTCGATGCGCTGGTTTAGATTATTAAGCTGCTTACGTTGACGCTCGTTTTCGGCGCGCAGGCGCTCGTTCTCGCGCTCTATGCGCAAGTGCATGGCCTGCTGCGTCAACCCGTAGAAGCCATAGAGGGCTGCGCACAGGGTTACGACGCCGAGTAATGTCAGCAGTTTGAGTGTCCGTTTATGGACGCGTATGCGGCGTATGCGAGCGCGGGAACGATTAGTGCGGGCAACAATAAATGCGTACAGACGGTCGTCTCTAACCATCAAATCTGCTCCTTGGGCTGTCCTCTTGAACGGGGCGCTAAAAAATCTTACCAGGGAAAGCGCTCTTAACCTGTTCGGACAGCAGAAAGGCACAGCCTGCCGGACGAGGGCGACTGATGCTAAACCTATAAATTCTGGGGACTTAACTTTACCTGCTTGATGGAACTCGCAGCCGAAGACCTTCCCCTCATGAAGTGTGATAAATCTCTACCCCTATGTGGCCTTCATTTGATTAGCTGCAAGGTCGCGCAAACTATCACATCAGGCAGTAGATTGCAACCACACAGAGGAAGCTCGAAGGGGTGAAGAAAGAGAAGAAAAGCTCACGCTCGGCCTCTTTCGTGCAACCGGAGCGTGAGCTTTTGTTCTGAATTTAGATGGTGAAAAGCTTTTAGCCGTTAAATCTCTTCGGCCTCGCGCTTGCGCGAGCGACGACCGCGAAGCATGGCGAGCACTATCAAGAGTATGAGGGCGACGAAGACGACGACGATGCCGATCTTGAGCGCGGCAATGATAAAGCTGACGAGCGCAATCAACTGTTTTAAGAGCGCGGCGACGAGAAGAAGAATTGTTAAGACAAGTCCCCAACCGCTGGCTGTTCTCATGAAAGGTGACATAAACGTATTACCCCTGACTGCCGAATTACCTCAAACTGATGGACGCGCCCGGAAACCGTTTCTCTAAAGCATGATTGTCATGCAAGCGCGAGCCGTCCTATGACCGAACTATAACAGAATCTGAAGACAAAAAGCGACGGTATAAAAGAGCTAGCTTCAAAGCTTTTCATCTTTTCGCTGCTACCGTTTCCCTTCAAACGGGAGCGGGCTTCCTGCCTCGCGCGACGAAACCTGCGTAACGATGTCGCCTGTGCCAAAGCGTGCCGATGACTCGAAGGGCGCACCGATGACCGAAGGCGGCGGCTGATTCGCGTCGAACGCCGGAAGAGAATCACGCCCGCGCGCACTCTTGCGGCGCAGAAAATCCACCAGCATGTAGGTGCCCAGGACGACCAGCAGAACGGGGAGAAACTGTTTGACCGGAAGCTGTAGACCGAAGACCGTATGAAGAAGGAAGATTGTGCCCAGCACCAGAAGCGTCACGCTCCACGCGACCGGGTTGCCGTAAAGACGCCGCGCAATGACATCTTCTTCCGCGTTCGGCGCAAGACCTGAGCGAAGCATCTGTGCAGTGCGGCAGGCATCGATGGCGGCAAAGCACCACGTCGCTATGAATCCCAGAACGAAGAAGGGCAGGCCGTCCGTGACAATCGCCATCTGGAAGAAGCTGGCGAAGATGGCGAAATGCACTATGGCCTTGGAGGTCTGACCGTTATAGGCTGCTCCCAATCCCGGCACTATGAAGGAAAGAAGCGTTGCCAGAAGCGGGGAGCTGTTGCGGCGAACCACAGGTACGGATTGCGTGCGCGCCTGCTGGCGCAACATCTCCACGCCCGTCACTATGCAATCCTGACAGAACGGAAAGCCACGTATGCGATGGTCGCACGCAGGGCAGAGTGGTCGAGCGCAGTTATTACACTGCACGACCGCAGGGTTTCTCATGTGATAAGCGCAATTCATCAGTTTACCCATCTGCTCTGCTCGTCGTCGTCTTCTTTCTCTTAACGATTATCCTGCTTGGTCTCGCCGGGATTCTGCGAATTACGCTCTTCAGCCGTATTCATCAATCCCTTTACACTCGATGCGCCGTTCACATAGGTCTTTTCCGCCAGTTTGATGCTCGCGCGGTACATGCCGCCGACCGAGCCGTCCGCCGAAACGGTGCTCGTCAGAACCAGCATGGCGACAAGGAGCATGGTCGCGACTGTCGCAAACTGCGGAGAGACAATCGGGTCAAGCAGGCCGCGCATCCACGCCGCTATGCGAGCCGCCAGGGGAGCGCGAACCTCTTCGGCATCGGTCGTGCCGAGCGTAGCCTGCAAGATTCTTTCGTGCAGGCCGAAGGGCACGGGCATCTCTTCGTTGATGTAGGTGTAGCAAGCGCCGATGGAGCGCACGACCTGTCCGGGCAGTTCCGTGCAGCGCTCGCAAATGGCTGCGTGTCGTTCCCAGCGATGAAAAAGTGGAGCAGGTAGGAATCCGTCAAGGTAGTCCGTGAGGTATTCTTCAAACTCTTCACAACTCATGCCCGCGCTCGGCATCGTGCTCATGATAATGCGCGCTTCAAGTTCCGCCGCGGGCGGCATGGGCGCTTCCGAGACGCGGCAGACTGTCAGAGTGTTCTTAACCTCGCTTAAAAGCTCGTGACAGACGGGACAGCGTAGGGCGTGCTCTGCAAAAGCACGATTCGTGTCGGCTGAGAGCGCGCCGTCCAAATAATCCGTCAATCGATCCTCAAATTCTGCGCAAAGCATTCTTATTTTCCGTTTCTCGCCCCTTCTTGATATTTTCGCTTCTCGGAAGCCGAGAGCTTCTAACAGCCCTGTAGACGCTCCCGGCCTCGTTATTTTGTCTTACGTGTTCGTCATCGCCACCACGCGCATGCGCCGCAGGATTTTCGCCAGCTCAATACGCCCGCGATTGATGCGTGATTTCACGGTGCCTTCCGGTATTTCTAAAAGATCGACTATCTCCTGATAGCTCAACTCTTCTATGTCGCGCAGGATGACACAGGTGCGCAAGTCCGGCGACAGCTTGTCAATTCCAGCCTGCACCTGCGCGCCCAACTCGCGCCGCTCCATATCGTTCTGCACAGACCCCGTGGCGGAATGCAGGTGATAAGTATGATCTTCAAGATCATCTGCGTGCGTATCATGGGGGGTACGCTGGCGGCGGCGGTAGTCGTCAATAATCAGATTGCGCGCCAGCCTCATCAGCCAGTTTTGCAGGTCGCCCTGCTTGGGGTCGTATTGTTCCAAAGAACGGTAGACGCGTATAAAAACTTCCTGCGTCAAATCTTCCGCAGCGTCGGCGCGCGAGGTGAAGCGGTAGGCTAAGTTGTAGATGCGGCGGGAGTAGTTGGAAACAATCTCCTCCCAGGCCGCGCCGTCGCCCGCACGACACCTTCTGACCAATTCGGCTCCGTCGCCAACAGCCAAACTCTTTGCAGCTCCCACCCTATCCTTCTCCAATTTTGCTTCGCCTCGCGCCGCCCCGGCGCTAAAGCCCTACAAGGTGGAAAACTCCCTTGTCAAGCAGATGTTACGATAGCCTGAAGACTAAAGTTCCCCCCAATAAAGGCAAATCAAGAAGGGTTAAAAGGAGAAACGGAAAAAGGGGGAAGAGGGAGAAAAAGAGCAGCTTTCATCATCATTCCCTTTTTACCTTTTACCCGTTTCCCCTTTTTACCTTTTCTTTGCTTTCTTCATGTCATCTTGCGCCTTCAGAGGAAACTGTAGTAGCCTTTGACGGCCACCCAATATCTTGTGGTTGGCTGCCCGGTGAAGTCAAGCCCGCAAGCGTGGGGGCTTCATGTGAGGCACCGTTCCGAGGCTCTGATTCTTTGCGTAAACACCTGAAATTCATCGCACTTATACTGCTCACCGCCCTTATTCTATGGTGGTTCGCGCGGGGGCTTGACTGGAAAGAAGTAGGCGTTGCCGTCAGCAGCGCCGACTGGCGCTTACTGGCGGCGGCGATAATCATCGTTTCCGTGGGCTACCTGATTCGCGCCTACCGCTGGCAGACTTTGCTTGCGCCGCTGACGCCAGCGCGCCTGCGCGAGGTCTTCGTGGCGACAACGATGGGGTTTGCGTCGATTTTCATCTTCGGGCGTGCGGGCGAAGTGGTGCGCCCCGTCGTGCTGCCGCTCAGGGACAGACGCGTGCGCCCCGCCGCATCTTTCGTCACTATAGCGGTCGAGCGTATTTGCGACATGACGCTCGTAGCAGTCCTGTTCGCGCTTAACCTGCTGTGGTTTCCAGTGCCTGCCGAACGCGCGGCGGAGTTCGCAAACATTCGCCGCTCCGGCGTGGTTCTGCTGGCTGTCATAGTCCTTGGACTGCTCGGTCTGGCATGGTTCAGGCGACGCTCGAAGAGCGCTATAGGCTGGCTCGACAAGCGATTCAAGCGCCTGACTTTCATGCCGCAGCGCGTGTCGCAGACCATCATTCATCTGCTCGAACAACTAGCGCGCGCTCTGAGCATCTTCGTTGACGCGCGCGAGTTGATGGTGACGGCTGGCTGGACAATCGCTTTATGGTCTGCCGTGGGCGTCGCTACATGGTGCGTGCTTCACGCCTTCGGTCTGGGGTTCGGGCCGAAAGAGGCGCTCTTTGTGATGTGCTGGGGCTTGGTCGGCTCTATGGTGCCGACGCCGGGCGGCTCTGCCGGAGCGTTTCACGCCACGACCAAATACGGCCTGCATACTTTTCTGGGCGTTGATCCGAATAAAGCGGCGGCGGTAGCCATCATCATGCACCTCGTTTTCTTCGGCCCGGCGCTAGTCTTTGGTCTCTACTATTTCCTCAGAGGTGAAGTCAGCATCTCGCGCGTGCGCGAACTCGCCAGGCCGGAAGCGGTCGAGCACGCGGTTGAAGATGAAGAACTGGATATTAGTCGAGAACCGGCGACGGATACTGAAATGGAAGCTATTGCTAAAACAGTCTAGAGTCAGGAGTCTAGAGTCTGGAGTCAAAAGAAAGAATTCGGTTTTGACTCCAGACTCTAAGACTCCGAGACTCCAAACTTAAACAACGGAGTTGTTTATGAAATGTCCCTTTTGCGGTTTTTTGGAAGATAAGGTGGTGGATTCGCGTGAGTCGCGCGAGGGCGATGCAATCCGGCGCAGGCGCGAGTGCTTGCGCTGCGAGCGTCGCTTTACCTCCTACGAGCGGATTGACGAAATCCCCTACATGGTGATTAAGAAGGACGGGCGGCGCGAGGCTTTTGATCGCAACAAGGTGATGGCAGGGCTATTGCGCGCCTGCGAGAAGCGTCCCGTCCCGTCGTCGAAGCTCGAATCAATCGTCAACTCGATTGAGAAGTATGTGCAGGAATCGCCTGAGCGCGAGCGGCCTACAAGCAAGGTCGGCGAGATGATTATGCGTCGGCTGAAGGAGCTTGATAAGGTCGCGTACGTTCGCTTCGCCTCCGTCTATCTGGAGTTTGAGGATGTGTCGGAGTTCATGCACGAGTTGAAGAATCTGGTGCGCTCCCGCCAGGGAGGCCAGACGCAGGCGCGGCGTGCATGAAGAAAGACCGCCCGCGAAAGGTCACCGTCGAGATGGTCAAAGCGGTGCATGCCACAGGACTTGAGCGCATCGAGCTTGAAAAACTGCGCGACCGCGTAGGCCGCCTCTTTGCGGCCTTGCAGGAGGCGACGCAATCGGATGTCCCGCCTGTGCCGGGCGCGTGGCTTCCGCCCGTTGACCTCTGCGAGATGGAGGACTCTATAGTCGTGCATATAGAGTTAGCGGGCGTACGTGCAACGGATATTAAAGTCGGATTAACAAGCACGCAGTTAATTGTTTGCGGCCAGAAGAAAAAAGGCGCACCACGCCAGCGCGTCCTTTCGCATCTATGTTCTGAACGGAGTTACGGGCCGTTCAGTCGTACAATTCCGCTCAGGTGGACTGTGAGCGTGCGCGAAGCAACAGCCGAGCTTCGCAACGGCATCCTTGTGGTGCGTCTACCGAAATTGAGAGACAGGCGCGGCGAAGAGTTCAAAGTGCCGATCAAGGATGCCGGTGAGTAGAAAGCGCTTGCGCCGTGGATGAACCCGACAGCTATTTTGATTCGTAATGTAAGATTGGGTTCGCACTTAATAGAAGGAAATTATGTCTACTATCATTAATCAAGAGATTCCTGACGGATTAGAGGGCGCGGACAGCGGTGGAGAGCAGCTACAGATTCCGAGTGAACTGCCGGTGCTCCCCTTGCGCGACATAGTCATCTACCCGTTCATGATCGTGCCGCTCTTTGTCTCGCGCGAGCGTTCCATTCGCGCCGTGGACGAAGCGCTCGGCGAAAATCGCATGATTCTGCTGGCCTCGCAGAAGGATTTGGATAAAGAGGAACCGACCGGCGAAGACCTTTACCCTATAGGCACTGTGGCCGTCATCATGCGCATGTTGAAATTGCCGGATGGCCGCATACGAATTCTGGTTCAGGGCTTGACGCGCGCACGCCTGGATACGGTTGAAGCAGGCGGCGAATACCTGCGCGCCAAATTGACAGTCATGCAGGAGCCGCCTGCGCCGGAACGCTCGCTCGAAGTCGAAGCTCTGGTGCGCAACGTGCGCGGTTCGATGGAGAAGGCCGCGAACCTCGGCAAGAACATCTCGCCCGAAGTGATGGCGATTATAGCCAATCTGGACGACGCGGGTCGTCTGGCAGACCTCTCCGCCTCAAATCTTGAGCTGAAGGTCGAAGACGCTCAGAGCGTGCTTGATATAGCGGACACTACGGCTCGCCTGCGTCGCGTCAACGAGCTTCTCAACAAAGAGATTGAGGTGCTGACAGTCCAACAGGAGATTAATACTCAGGCGCGCGCCGACATTGATCGCTCGCAGCGCGAGTTCTACCTGCGCCAGCAGTTGAAGGCGATTCAATCCGAGCTTGGCGAAGGCAACGAGCTGGCGGAAGAGATCAGCCAGTTTCGTGAAAAGATCGAAGCGTCCAAGATGCCTAAGCCTGCCGAGGAAGAATCCCTGCGCCAGCTCAAGAAGCTTGAGCGCATGCACCCGGACGCAGCCGAAACAGCGACCCTTAGAAACTGGCTTGAGATAATGACTGACCTTCCGTGGTCGAAGGCTTCCGTCGATAATCTGGATTTAATTAAAGCCGAGCGCGTTTTGAATGATGACCACTACGGGCTGGATCGCGTCAAGGAGCGCATCGTCGAAGCGCTCGCCGTGCGTAAGCTGAAAGAGAAACCCAAGGGGCCGATTCTCTGTCTGGTTGGCCCGCCGGGTGTGGGCAAAACAAGTCTGGGGCGCTCGATTGCGCGGGCGCTTGATAGAAAGTTTGTGCGGCTCTCTTTAGGCGGCATACATGACGAAGCGGAGATTCGCGGCCATCGTAGAACGTATGTCGGCGCGATGCCCGGTCGCATCATTCAGGCATTACAGCAGGCGGGCACGAATAACCCGCTCATCATGCTCGATGAGATTGATAAAGTCGGCGCTGATTTTCGCGGCGACCCAAGCTCAGCTCTCTTGGAAGTCTTAGACCCGGAGCAGAACAATTCTTTCCGCGATAACTATCTAGGCGTCACCTTCGATCTCTCGAACGTGATGTTCATGACGACCGCCAACGTGCTCGATACGATTCAGCCCGCTTTGCGCGACCGCATGGAAGTGATTCGTCTGGCCGGATACACAGAAGAAGAGAAGCGCGAGATTGCTCGTCGTCACCTGTTGGCGAAGCAGATGGAAGAGAACGGCATCACAGCGAAAAACGTGCATATCTCCAAGACTGCGATTACGGGAATCATACAGCAGTACACGCAGGAAGCCGGGCTTAGACAGTTGGAGCGCGAGATAGGCACTATCTGCCGCAAGGTTGCGCGCCGCATCGCCGAAGGAAATACAGAGACCGTTCGCGTCACCGTCAAGAATCTTCACGAGTTCCTGCGCGCGCCGAAGATTATCCCCGACGAAATACTGAAGAAAGATCAGGTTGGCGTTGCAACCGGCCTTGCATGGACGGCTGTAGGCGGCGATGTGCTCTTCATAGAAGCCCTGCGCATGAAGGGCAAGGGCGGGCTTGTGCTGACCGGCCAGCTCGGAGATGTGATGAGGGAATCGGCGCAGGCCGCTTACTCCTACGCCAAATCGCGCGCCGTCGAGCTTGAAATCAACGAAGATGATTTCAACTATTACGACCTGCACATACACATTCCCGAAGGCGCTATTCCTAAGGACGGCCCGTCGGCTGGTATTACCCTGGCGACCGCTATGGTCTCTGTGCTTTCGCAGCGTCCCATTAGGAAAGACGTAGCTATGACGGGCGAAATCACCCTGCGCGGGAATGTCCTGCCCGTGGGCGGAGTCAAGGAGAAGGTGCTGGCCGCGCGGCGCGCACGTGTCTCTACAATCATCCTGCCGCAGCAGAACCGGCGCGATATGGACGAAGTCCCGAAAGAGCTTTTCGGCGACATACGGTTCGTCTTCGTGGATAACGTGCGGCAAGTCTTCCGAGAGGCGTTGAGGGACAGGATTGTGCCGCCTACAACGGTACGCGGGGCACGTCCCGCGAGGCTCCCGCAGGCGGCTTCAAGCCCGAATCACTGAAGCCTCTAATCTTAACTATTTCAGCAGTTAGCGGCTGTAAGTTTTAGCGCCGGAGGGGCACAACCCGCAGAGCCTCCGGCGCATCTTTATTACCTGGGCGAGGCGTTGATTTTAGTGGAATAATTCACCGCTTCGCCTTCTCTTTGTAAATAGGAATGGTTTGACACCCCTTGGGGCGTATGCTAACCTTCGCGTTCTGTGGCTTCGCTACAATTTATGCAAGCCCACCGTACGAAGCCAACGCCAAAAAGGAACTAATTTAGCACCCTCGCGTTTTTATCTGGTGGATGCCGCTTGTGCGACTCCTGTTCGAGAGAGATGTCGCCGTCGTGGATTCGCTCTATAGGCCTCGATAAAGGAGAACGACGACTGATGAGGAAGACCTTCCCCCGCTTGAGCGCGCTCGCCCCCCTGACTCTTTTTACCGCACTTATTTTCTCGCCAGCTATTTTTGCGCAGACGACTGGCTCTGGCGCACGCTATATTCCAAATGAAATAGAGAAATCGGACGGCGTTGTCTCGAAAGTTATTGAGAAAGCCGAAGTCCATTTCAAGCAGGGCGAAATCAATCTCAAGGATAACCGCCGCGAACAGGCGCGCGACGAGTTTGATAAAGCCGTTGACACCATCCTGAATTCCGGCATGGATGTGCGCGCCAACGCTCGCCTTCAGACCTACTACCTGGAGCTGGTCGAGCGTATCTATCGCCTGGAAGTTCCGCAGCAGCGCACGCCCGGTTCCATCATCAACCAGCAGGTGGCGCAGAATATCCCCGTCTCTATGACAGGCGGCAGCCCGCAGGTCGCTCAGCAGGACGAGCAGGAGATTGGCTTTAAGGATCAGAAGTTCGAGCCTGCGCTTGGCGATGAATTGGCGAAGCTGATTCTGACGCCCGCAGAGATTAACGTCGATCCGGCAGACCTAGAAGGTCTTGAGGTTGCCAAGAACTCCATTGACTTCAAGTTCACCGTTAATCCTTTGATACAGGGTTACATCAACTACTATCAGGGGCGTGGCCGCATTACGATGGAGACAGGCATACGCCGCTCAGGTCAGTTCATGAATATGGCGCGCAAGATTTTCCGCGAGGAAGGCGTGCCCGAAGATATAGTCTGGCTCGGACAGGTTGAGAGCGGCTGGCGCGCTAAAGCTTATTCGTCCGCCGCCGCCTCCGGTCTATGGCAATTCATTCCCGGCACTGGCCGCAACTTTGGCCTGCGCCAGACCGCATGGATTGACGAGCGCAATGGTTATGAAAAGGCCACCCGCGCTTCGGCCAAGTATTTGAAGTTCCTTGCCAATCGCTACAACGGCAACTGGGAGCTGGCGATAGCCGCTTACAATACGGGCGAGGGCAATGTTGACCGCGCCGTTCAGCGTGCTGGCCGCGCAGACTTCTGGGCTATCTATCCGTACATCGCACAGGAGACACGCAATTACGTGCCTAACATTCTGGCGACGATTCTGATTACGAAGAATCGCGAGAAGTACGGCTTCGGCACTGTTCGACCCGACGCGCCGCTCTCTTACGACACGATTCAGGTTCAATCGGCAACGAGCCTGCAACTGATTGCCAATGCTACAGGCACAAGCGTTGACTACATACGCTATCTCAATCCAGAGCTTCGCAAGGACGTGACGCCGCGCGGCGAATCCTACGCGGTACGCATTCCTGGGGGCAAAGCCACGCAGGCCGTCGCCTTCATCAAGGGTGTTCCGGTTGACCGTCGTGATCAGGCTCCGAGCCTGACGCAGGCTGTTGTCAAAACCACAGAGCGAGGGAATCCGGCAGCGCCTGCGGCTCGCGGTCTTGGAATCGTGAAGGCTCGTTCCGGTGAGACTATCAACGTCATCGCCGCTCGCTTCAATGTTTCGGCTGACGAAGTGGCAAGAATCAACGGCATGGCCGCAGACGCGGAATTGCAGACGGGTCAGGAAATTAAAGTTCCGTCTTCATCGCCTGTCCCGCAGCGTCGCGGCGGTCGGTAATTTCAAAAGGGAAGTGCTTCAGTCAAGCGCTTTCCGAAAGAGAACGATTAATTAAAATCCTTGAGCGCGCCTTTCAAGGTTTCTTGAAGGCGCGCTCAATTTTTTTTTGCGATGACGAGCCACGAAAACACACGAGGCGGCACGAAACGGCTTAAGTCTTTATTCGTACCGCTTCGTGTGTTTTCGTGGTTCGTCTCTCCTTCGATTCTTCTTTTCATGATGGGAGCAAGCTTCCGCGATGCTCTTTCGCACGCAATCGGCAGCCGTCTATGGGATTGACGCAGACCTCGTTGACATCGAAGTTGATTTAACCCCCGCGCGTGGTGAAGCCGATTCGCCTTCGTCCGTGACCATCGTAGGTCTGCCGGACGCAGCCGTGCGTGAATCCCGTGAGCGCATACGCGCGGCTATCACCAACTGCGCTTTCTTCTTTCCCTTTCACAAGACGACTATCAATCTAGCGCCCGCAGATGTCAGAAAAGAGGGGGCTAGCTTTGACCTTCCGATTGCGCTCGGCATCCTCGGCGCAAACAGCGACCTGGGCGAGATAGAAAATCTCACGGACGTGTTATCGGTCGGCGAGCTTTCTCTAGACGGTCGCATACGCCCCATACGCGGCGCGCTCCCTATAGCATTGCGTGCGCGCGATGCCTCTATCAATTATCTTCTCTTACCGGAAGAGAACGCTAAAGAGGCTGCGGTCGTCTCCGGCATAAACGTTTACAGCGTGACAGACCTTCGACACGCAGTTGATTTAATCGCCGCACTGCATTCACCTGACCCGCCTTCCCCTTTGCGCGTTGACCCCTCGGAGCTTCTGGTACACAAAGACCGCTACCAGTTTGATTTTCGTGAAGTGCGTGGACAGCAGGCAGCCAAGCGAGCCTTGGAAGTCGCCAGTAGTGGTGGGCATAACATCTTGCTGATAGGCCCTCCAGGCTCAGGCAAGACTATGCTCGCCAAGAGGCTGCCGACCATCTTGCCGCCGCTTGAGTTTGAAGCGGCGCTTGAGCTGACGAAGATTCATTCGGTGGCTGGACTCACGAGCCGCAAAGGGCTTGTCACGGAAAGGCCGTTTCGCTCACCTCATCACACCATCAGCGATGCTGGCCTGATAGGCGGAGGCGCTGTGCCGCGTCCCGGCGAAGTATCGCTCGCTCATCAGGGCGTGCTTTTTCTGGACGAGCTTCCGGAATTTGACCGCAGCGTTTTGGAAGTCCTGCGCCAGCCGCTCGAAGACCAGCGCGTCACCATCAGCCGCGCCGCAATGTCCTTAACCTTTCCAGCCTCCTTCATGCTCGCAGCCGCTATGAACCCTTGTCCCTGCGGGTTCTGGAATGATCCGACGCGCGAATGCCGCTGCACGCCCTTGCAGATTCAGCGCTACATAGGGCGCATATCAGGCCCTTTGCTTGACCGCATAGACATACACATAGATGTCCCTGCGGTGCGCTTTAAGGAGCTGGCTGCACGCGACTCGCCGGAAACGGAAGACTCGGCTGCGATTCGTGAGCGCGTTAAGGGAGCGCGCCATTTGCAGCACGAGCGCTTCCTACAGGAGGATGGCATCTACAGTAATGCTCAGATGACGCCGCGCCTGATTCGCCGCTACTGCTCTGTTGATGCGTCGAGCGAGTCGTTGCTGGAGTCTGCGATGACTCGTCTGGGCTTGTCAGCACGCGCCTATGACCGCATACTGAAGGTCAGCCGCACCATAGCGGATTTGGCCGAAAGTCCGGAAATCCAACCCGTTCATGTAGCCGAAGCAGTCGGCTATCGTTCGCTAGACCGCACTTACTGGACTTAAAAAGCTGCAAATCAGCCGAAAACTTCTGGCGCGGCACGCGAAAAAGAGCTAAATTTTTAGCGGGCAAGACAACGACGCGCGAGAAGCGCCGCATCACAAACTATTGGAGGGAATCCTCAAAAAAAGCGCCTGAGGCCAGTCTGAATGACAACCGCTTCCACAGGGCAGGTGGACGAAGGCAAAACGAGGAACCCGGTTTTCAAACCTCCAAGCAAGTTCTGGCGGCCACGCCGCAGTCGGTTCACAAAAAGCAGCGAGAGGTGATGAGTGGAGACCGTACACTTTCCATTGCTTGCCCGAACGTGGGTAAAAGTGACCGCATCCGAAGCCGATAACCTACAAGCAACGGACTACGAGTTAGCGCAAAGTGCTTCGACAGGCGATATTGCGGCCTTCGAGCTTCTCTACGAGCGCCATAACCGTCGGGTCTACTCCCTATGTCTGCGCATGACGCAGAACGCTTCGGAGGCAGAAGACTTAGCACAGGAAGTATTTATTCAACTATTTCGTAAAATCGGCTCTTTTCGTGGAGAAAGTGCTTTTACCACCTGGCTTCATCGCCTGACAGTCAATCAGGTACTGATGCATTTCCGTAAACGCGGAGTCAGAATGGAGCAGACTACAGAAGATGGAGAGACGCCGATTCAGGTAGTAACCGGGACAGAGAATCCACTTCACATGCCCGTAGTCGATAGAATCGCACTGGATAAGGCAGTGAGCCAGTTGCCTCCCGGCTACCGAACAGTCTTCATCCTGCATGATGTGGAAGGGCATGAGCATGAAGAGATAGCCAGGATGCTGGGGTGTTCTGTGGGGACGAGTAAATCACAGCTTCACAAGGCGAGGATGAAATTGAGAATGCTTCTCAGGCAACAGATTCAGCCTGAGTAGCTTCCAAAGATGTCCGTGCTGGTTTCCAGCGCTTACAGGTTGCGCCCCCACGGAAAACCAACAGATGCCATGCCCAAGTGGTAAGAGCGAGAGGTTTCTTTCGGATTAGTTTGACAGGAAACAAAAGCTCTCGCGCGCTCAGTGCAGTCTCCCCAAGATTGCCGAAAGTAATTTTGAAAGGAATAGCGCGCATCAATTCTTTAGGTCGCCTTGACTGAGCGCGTTAGTGTTAGAGGTTACAAAGACAATGAACTGCGAGAAGTGTCAGGAGCTGCTCAGCGACTTTCTCGATGGCGCGCTCAGCGATTCAGAGCATCTGGCTTTAAGCGCGCACATGGAGGAATGTCTTGAGTGCTTTCATGTACGCAGAGAGCTGGACGAGATAGTAGGCTATTGCCGCGAGACGCGCGGCCAGTACGACGCTCCACCGAACGAGAGAGCCTTGTGGCTGCGCATTCGCAACACCATAGAGAGCCAGCCCGGCGCTTTGCTCTCCGGTGCGACCGCGTCCGGCAGCAAGCGCCGCGTTTCCCTGCGCTGGTGGTCGCGCTGGATGGATCGCCAGTGGGAATTGACCCTGCCGCAGTTGGCCGCAGCCGTTTCGGTCATCATCATCGCGGTCGCCCTCGGCACAGCCTTCAGTCTCCAGCAGGTAAAGAACAACTCACAACTGGACGCGCAATCGGCGGCAAATGGAGTGCAGACCAGTAGCACCTCCGGCCTCAAAGCTTTGACGAGCGATGTGGATGAACGCGTGCGTCGCCGTCAGGTTGCTATGGATTACTGGTACGAGCGCGTCTCACAGCGCAAGCGCCGCTGGAACCCGCAGTTGCGCGAAGCGTTCGAGCGTAACTTGAGCGTGCTGGATCAGGCCGTAGAAGATTCGCGCCAGCGTCTGAAGGTCAATCCCGACGACGATATTTCGGAAGACATGCTGAACTCCGCGCTCAATGATAAGATGGAGCTTCTCAAAGAGTTCTCCGATCAATAAGCCTTTGAACCTCCGTAGAGAGAAAGCCTGTAGCGCCGCGGGTGGCATTCCGATTCCCACTTATCGAAAAAGCGCGGGCGCTCTCTTTGTGGGAAATTCGAAAGGCACCCGACATCAAACGTAGAATTCCTGGTTTGAAGAGTAATCTGAGAGAGATGAAGTTACGCTTGCCCGGCGGTGAAAAGATGTTGAAGATGCGCGCGCACGTTCTGTTGGCCGCAGTCTTTATTCTCATCTCATCTATGCCCGCGGCTACGCTCGCCCAGAAGAAAACCTTCTCTCGCCGCTATCCCGCAAGTAAAACAGTTCGCATCTCGCTCAAGAACGGCTATGGCACGATTCTGGTGCAGGCATGGGAGCGTGACGAGATAAAACTCGCCGCCGACATGGACTCTTCGCTGGCGCGTGTCGTTCCAGAAGTTACTGCCGACAGCATAGAGATTAACGTCCTGCGCGACAATCGCGGCAAAGACGATACGGGTGAAGTCAGCTTCAAAATCTTTGTGCCGATGAATTCGACCGTGGACATAGAGACACGGCGCGGCAATATCACAGTGCGCGATGTGCGTGGCGCTTCGGTGCGCGCTCACATCTATACTTCCGGTGACATCGAGTTGACGGGGATTCGCGCCGCTCGTGTGATGGCTGAAAGCGTGAGCGGCGACATCTTCTTTGACGGCGAGCTTTTGGGCGGCGGCGAATACCAGTTCAAAACCTACAAGGGCAACATCAACATACGCATCCCTACCGATTCTGATTTTCGTCTGGTAGCAACCGCGCCCTCGTCGCGCAGTATCACTCTAGGCTCATTCTCCAACGCTGGATTGAGCTTCAACGGCGGCGGTCGGCAGGTCTCAGGCTCCGTCGGTGCAGGTAGCGCCTCGCTCAATATCAACAACTATCAGGGCGCAATTGAGTTCATACGCCGCTGAAGTTTTGAACAAACAATATAGCACTTTCGCTGCGGACGCTCTTCCTCTGTACTTGAACAAAAGGAGCGTCCGCATTTACTTTATACATGACAGATAGTAGATGATTAGCTTCGGCTCTTTCTTTTATCGTCACCCGGCACCAATTACACCTATGAATCCATTTCAAAAAATCAACGGCGCGCGAATCATTTGCCTGAGTTTTATACTTTTGGTCTGCATGGCTTTAGTGATTGGTACGCACGCCACCTCTTCTTCCGCGCAGCAGAAGGATAAAAAGAATGCGGCGCAGCCGCAGGTCACAGCGCCTCTGCTGACGCGAACTACTACGCGGCATGAAAAACGGCGCTTCGGCTACGGCGGCTCCATAACACTCGTGGGAGCGCCCAACGGCTCGATTACGATTGAAGCCTGGCCGCGCAGCGAGGTTGACATCACCGCCGACATAGAGCTGCGTGCAGGCACGGAAGAGGAACTCTCTCAACTCGCCGTCGTCAACGGCTTCATCTTCGACGAAGAGGTCAACCACCTTAGAATCATGACCACGGGCACGCACGATAAAGCCTTCATGAAGCGCACGGCCAAAAACTTTCCCAAGAAGCTCATCGGCCTGCCCTGGAAGATTGATTACCACATACGCGTCCCTGTCAACACAGACCTTGAGATCAACGCGGGCAGCGGCCCCTTCACACTCAAAGGAGTTGAAGGCACTATACGCATCATGGCGGTTGAATCGAAGGCTGATCTGACGCTCGTGGGCGGCCTTGTCATGGCGACGATTGAGCGCGGCTCCGTCAACGTGCGTATGCTGGAGCGTAGCTGGCGCGGCGCTGGCGCAGACATACGCCTTGCTTACGGCGACTTGAACCTAGAGCTTCCCGCAGCCGTCAGCATAGACATCAACGGCGACATACTGCGCTCCGGCCAGATAGAACGCTCCTTTGACGGCCTTGAGCCGCGCGACCGCACAACCTTTTCGCCCCGCTCCATACGCGCCCGCGCCGGAACCGGAGGCCCCACCCTCGCCTTAACCGTCGCCGAAGGCACACTCAGAATCAAACAGAGAACAGAGACCGAACAGTAGGTGCGCGAGTAGCGGGTGAATTGAAGATGAGAAAGATAAGTTGAGACTCACCGCCGAAGTAGCTCGGCTTTTCCTTTTCAAGCTTTTTCCTTATTATTGCTGCCGCCTGATTAGACAGACGTTCTCTTAATTCTCTCTTTCTGGAAATTCATCATGACAGTCAAATCTGATCGCTGGATTCGCCGCATGGCCGAAGAGGCGCAATTAATTCATCCCTTCAGCCCGACACTCCTGCGCGAAGTAGAAGGCCGCCGCATCATCTCCGCCGGAGCCTCTTCTTACGGCTACGACATGCAGCTCGCCGACGACGGCTTTAGCGTCTTCTCCCCGATTCATGGCCGCGAGATTGACCCGAAAAGCTTTGACGAAGACTCACTTGTTGAGCCGCCGCTTCGCACCGCCGAAGACGGCTCGCGCTACTATCTGCTGCCACCACACTCCTACGCCCTCGGCGTCACGGTCGAAACCTTCCGCATGCCCCGCAACGTCACAGGCATCTGCATGTGCAAATCAACCTACGCAAGATTCTCTAAACCACTTTTCGACTGTATGTATGAGTGAGTGAATAAAATCCTCGAAAATCGCCCTTCCTCTCCGGGAAATAAATACGCAAATTTGTGTTTATTCAAATATAGTTCTAAATTTTATCTGCAACGGGTCAGCAGCTTTTCAATCTTCTCAGGAGAACAGCAAGATAAATGAGCATCAAAGCGGATAAATGGATTCGTCGCATGGCGCAAGAGCACCGCATGATCGAGCCATTTGAGCCAAATCAAGTTAAAGAAGTTGATGGCAGAAGAATCGTATCTTATGGCACATCCAGCTACGGCTACGATGTACGATGCGCCGATGAGTTCAAGCTATTTACCAACGTGTATAGTGCTGTTGTTGACCCTAAGAATTTTGATTCTAAGAGTTTTGTAGATATCAAAGGCGATCATGTCATCATTCCCCCGAACAGTTTCGCTCTTGCGCGAACGGTAGAGTATTTCCGCATCCCACGAAATGTAATGACAATTTGTCTTGGCAAGAGCACTTATGCAAGATGCTTTCGCGGCGATACACGAGTGGCATTAGCTGATGGTACTTCGCTAACGTTTGAGGAGATGGCTCGTCGTGCTAACAGCGGACAACCCTTTCAAGGTTATAGCATTAGTCCCACAGGACAGATGATCGTATCGCAACTTGAGAATCCAAGATTTATTGGCCGTGACTCTCTGGTCGAAGTTATTCTTGATAATGAAGCTTCTATCTACTGTACACCAGACCATGAATTCGCGTTGTCCAGCGGCAAAATGCTCCAAGCTGATGTCCTTAGGCCTGGTGATTCGCTTATGTCTTTTAATCGACAATTAGTAGGAGGATATGAGGCTGCTTATCAATATACTTCATCTTTCAATGCATCCTTACATTTAATAGACAGCGGTTCAAATTTGCCTAGCCTCTCTAATCAACTTCAGTATCGGTTAGAGAAATCGCGCAATGACTATAAAGTTTACAAAGTACGTGAGATTGCTGGCGACCATGATGTTTACTGTTTGACGGTACCTGGAATTGGTAACTTTGCCCTTGAGGCTGGGGTTTTTGTACGTAACTGCGGGATTATTGTGAACGTAACCCCATTCGAGCCAGAGTGGGAAGGCTACGTTACGTTAGAGTTTTCAAATACTACTCCCATGCCCGCCAAGATTTATGCTAATGAAGGAGTAGCACAAGTTTTGTTCTTTGAAGCGGACGAAGTTTGTGAAGTCTCCTATAAGGATCGTGGCGGAAAATATCAAGGGCAGCATGGCGTAACCCCACCGAAACTCTAAATCTGTAAGTTATGTGACTGGAAGCATAACTTTGCCGCTCCGGCAAGCTTATGCTTCCAGTGTGCTAAAGGGGCAGTCCGTCAGTGGCCGATAGCATGGTGAAGGTTCTTATTTGATTAGGTCCATTTCTGATTTCACTTCGCGCAGAGCTTGCTTGAAGAGGCTATCACGCCCAATCTTGGCGATTTGTTGTTTCGCGTACTCTTTTACTCTAGCTTCAGATACATAGAGTCCTGAAGCTATGATCTGTTCAATCACTTCTCTAATCACATTGCGAAGCCTCTCCGCAGTTTCCTTGTGAACAGCACTTTGGTAATGTGTATATTGAGCGGTAATAGCCTTCGAGAGTTCGGGGAATTTTCGTCGTATGAACTCCCTGTTATGTCTAAAACGTCTGGCTACTTCTGAAAACGAGGGAGGAGGTTCTTCGATGAATGTAGCTTCCAATCGCGCTCGATCTTTGTTTCTATTAAAGGGAGTATTGCAGTATTCCCTAAATCGTTTTGAAACTTCAAGGCATAAGTCTTGATAATTGCGATAATAGTAATAGCCTGTATTAACACAGCCAGCTCTTGAGGATATTACATTAATAAGAGGTCAGCTCAATATAAGTTTGTGTTCACTACCTTATCTAGCTACACTAAACTGGATCAAGACAATAAATGAAATATTTTGCTTACGGCTCAAATATGCTTCATCAGCGCTTAAAAAGGCGTGTTCCATCTGCAAAAATTGTCTCCACGGCCAAGCTAGTAGGTTATAAGCTTCGATTCCATAAACGAGGTCGAGATGGTTCTGGAAAATGCAACGCTTTCAAAACTAATGATCCACAGGATAAGGTTTACGGGGCCGTTTTTGAGATTGGTAGCTTAGAGAAAATTGTTTTAGATGAAAGCGAGGGCTTGGGATATGGCTACAATGAAGAGCAGGTTGAATTACTTTCCAACGGCAATAAAATCGAAGCTTTCATGTATATTGCTGATAACAGTGCCATAGATGAGTCACTCGCTCCTTATACTTGGTATAAGGAGTTTGTTGTTAATGGAGCTAAACAAAATTCGTTGCCACCGGAATACATTTCTTATCTAGAAAGCTTTGCTGCAATGAAGGATCCAGATAAAGTGCGGGAAGCACAAAACTATAAAATTTTATCTGCTATTGAATAAGATAGACTGTTAGAAGCATTCTATCAAATTACCGATTGCAACCTGTCGTATGGTCTACTGTTACCTAAAGTGTTCTAGATAATCTGAAAAACCGGAATGGAAGATGTTACCGCTTTGATTTGTCAGCAAATTATGCAGACTTTCCGACTATCTTTTATTCTACATTGATTCTATGAATTAGTGTAAGGCTGAGTCAGATATATGAAGTGCGATAAGAATAAAATAGCCATTTATATTTGCATCAAGTCATTAGAAGAGGATCTAGAATTCATAAATTTATTGCGTGCAATTTCGGGCAGCATTCGTATTCATCCTTCTGCGACGCGACCAACAAAAGGAGAATTATGTGAAATCGTGAAAGATTATGACATTGTAATTTGTGGTATTCAAGAGAAATTCGATTTAAATGTTGCAGAATGCATTCAGAGACTAAAGGTAATTGCAAGCCTCTCAACAGGAGTGGATCATATAGATGTACATGCATTTGAAGTGAGGAACATTAAAATTATTAATGTTCCTCACTCAAATAATATTTCCGTTGCTGAGCATACATGGGCAATGATTTTTGCTCTTTCAAAAAAACTATTTGAGGCAGATGCTGCAGTTAGGAGCGGGGAAGAACGAGGTGGTATTAAAGAGCGCCCAATGGAGCTTTATGGAAAAACTATAGGAATAGTTGGAGCAGGTAGTATTGCTTACCATGTGGCGCAAATAGCTTGCATTTTGGGCTGCAGTATAAAAATCTGGACATTTCATCCAGAGAGACACAATGAGTTCAAGAGTCTAAGGGCCACTTTAGTTCCGAGCTTGGAAGAATTAATCATGCGTTGTGATGTTCTCACTATACATTTACCGCTTACGTCGATGAGTAGGAACCTTATAAGAAAGGAGCATCTTCTTAATGTTCAAAGACCCCTAATCTTAGTAAATACTTCAAGAGCAGAAATCATTGAAAAAGGTGCTTTAGTAGAAAGTTTAGAAAAAAAAGATATGCTTAGATGCGGATTAGATGTGTATTATGATGACGAACTCACAAAATATCCGGCATATAAAGTCATTTTATCCCCTCACATCGCAGGGTTAAGCCAAGAGTCTACCAAGAGAATGCATAGAGATTTAGTGCAGAGGCTCACTGATCTGACGGCGAATTTATTATAAGTCCTGCAGCGAAATCATGACAAACGCTCTAACTATTGTTGGAACCATTGCAAGTGTTATAGGTCTCTTTATCTCTATATACCTGCTGTACAACGTCAAAAAATTAACTGACGCTAGGCGGGAAGAAAGAGAATTCATGAAAAAGGTACTATTGATTGAAGAGCTAGATTATGAGATCAAGAATCTGATCGAACTATTCAATAGCGATAAACCTTTTGATGGGTGTGAAGCGACTGCAACTAGATTGGCAGAACTTCGGGGAAAAGTAATTGGTGCTTTGATGACAGTAGATGAATTATATGGCGGATATGGTGAAAGATATACTGCTGTATTAACTGGCTATTATACAGTTCCTTTCTTCAATAATTTTGTGAGTAAAGGTAAGAAAGAGGTGAAAATATTAAGCTTTCACAACCGTCGGTTTTCTGATTATGGTATCTTAGAAATACTTACAGAAAGAGCAAATTACGGCTGTAAAATAACAATCCTTTCTCTCTCCTTCCTAGCAGATAATCATATCCTTGAGCTTACGAGGGAAAAATTACCGATGGCACCTAATGATTTAAATGACTTCAAACGGGAGATAAAAAACAATGCATTGAATACAATTAAGTTTTTTGATGCTAGAGTAGAATTATCAAAAAAGCAGAACATAAGTTATAGGTTATATACGGTGCTTCCTAGAGTTCATTTAGTACAAGTGGACGATTTTTTATATGTAGAATTTGTCAGCTATGATCCTGAAAGTATAGTAATTAAATACGAGGCGGAGCAAGTGTGTCCATATTTGATTGTTCCTGTAAATACTCCTTTAGGGAGATTTCTTCTAGAGCAATTTAACTACGTGTATAGAACTAGTGAACCGATTGAAGACTTGCTCGTAAAAGAGCCGGACACAAAATTATTGGTGGGAAAGCATTAACTATCTATAGCTTCTTCCTAAACTTAGGTGAATTCAACTTGTAAGTGCAACTTTGAACTTAGTCCGTAAAGGGCAAGCTGCGGTAGCATCGCTGTGCTCTTCAACGGCCAAGTTAAAGGAGCACGGAAGTTGGCATACACGCAGCTCACCCGTGAGCAAAG
>DASWQH010000069.1:0-33646 GCA_036403815.1 Pyrinomonadaceae bacterium
AGCAACGAGCTTTCAATGAACATCTGTTGGAGCTTTTTATTTCCAAGTTAGCACTGAGGGCTGACTTGATTAAAAATCATCCGCAGTACAATTACCTGAGAAACTATGGCGCAATCGCCGCCTGATCTGTCAACACTATTGTTAACTGAAGGTTGATTAAATGCTCCCACTCAGGCCGATGGTGCACACACAATTTAAGCTAGAGAGATTGATTGTCCTTCTCTTTCTTATCATCGTAGTCTTCATCTCTCCCGCATTAGCTCAATTCGACACGGGGCAGCTATCCGGATTCGTTCGCGATGAAAGAGGTGCGATAGTTCCGGGGGCGGCGGTGAAGATAACGAACATCTCTAACAAGACAGAGCATGAGATCCTTACGGATGAAAATGGTTATTACATCTTCACCAATCTTATGCCCGGCAAGTATGGCATTTCAGTAGAGATGTCGGGCTTTAAGAAGTATCTTCAACCCAGCGTCAATGTTGATGCCGCCTCAAAGGTACGCGTTGATGCTGTCCTGGAACCCGGCGGGATCACTGAATCAGTAACCGTTGTGGGTAGTGACAACTCTGTCCAACGCGACACGGCACAAGTCGCGAAAACTATTGAGGCACGAGAAATTCAGGACTTAGCACTTAACGGGCGTAACCCCATCAATCTGGTGTTACTGGTGCCTGGCGTCCGGGGCGGCCCCTTCAATGCATTCAACCCCGACGATGTGGGAGCGATCGGGTTCTCCATAAACGGCAGTCGCCTTGAGGAGAATCTGGTAACTATCGATGGGGCAATTGGCATCCGAACCCGCGCATCGGGTGCCATGATCGGCGTGCTGAACGCCGACACGGTACAGGAGGTCAGGATATTAACCTCTAACTACTCGCCGGAGTATGGAAGATCTTCGGGCGGACAGATCCGATTCGTCACGAAGAGCGGCGGTCATGATTTTCACGGGGGTGTCTTCGAGTTCTCCCGTAACTCGGCACTTGATGCTAATAGCTGGGGCCGCAACGCCAGCAATAATCTAGATCTGGCGCGTAAACCTGCTCCCTTTACCTATAACCAGTTTGGCTACAACGTTGGTGGGCCAATATATGTACCGGGAAAGTTTAACGAGGGACGCGATAGACTATTCTTCTTCTGGGCTCAAGAATGGATCATCTGGCGGCGCTTCGACACCAGTACACAAACCGTCCCTACGCTCAAGATGAGACAGGGGGATTTCAGCGAGTTATTAACACCCAACAACCCCTTCTCAGGGCAGCCCGTTTTCATCCGCGATCCTCAGCGAGTTGGCGAATGCAATGCCAGTGACCAGACCGCCTGCTTTCCCGGGAACATCATTCTACCGGAGCGTCTAAGCCCGAACGGAATAGCGTTGTTGAGGATGTACCCGCTCCCGACGCCTGGATTCCTTAGAGGATCCTTTAACTACATTGCCCAAAGTCCGAACCCGCGTGACACTCGCAAGGACACGATCAGAATCGATTACCTCGTTAATGGTAATCACCAGCTGTCCTTCAGCGGCACGATGTTTAATTGGGATTCGGTAGATGCTTTTCGCGGGGCATTCCCTCTGGCACGCACCCAATGGAGACGACCCAACCGTACCGCTGCGCTCAGCCTGGTCAGCACATTTTCACCAGGTTTGATCAACGAGCTCACCTTCAGTGCCTCCGTTGATCGCGTATTTATTAACGTCTTCGACAACGGCCTGTATCAGCGCAGCCGGTACGGCATTAATTACCCCTACATCTTCCCCGGCAAAGAGATCGAGGACAAAATTCCGACCGTTTCGATTTCTAACTTTTCGACCGTCGACGGCGGCCCTTATCCGTCATTCTCGTCGGGGCCCATCTTTACGCTTTCGAATAACCTGACGAAAGTAACAGGACAGCACACCGTGAAGGCCGGCATTTTTATAGAGTATTCTGGTGAGAATGATTTCGACCAGATAAACGTGCAACCCATACCCGGTGGCACAAACAACCAGAACGGCAGGTTTGACTTTACTAACAATCGCTCCGGCGGCACCGGGTTTGCCGCGGCTAACGCAGCGCTCGGCCTCTTCACTAATTACGGCGAGGTCGGACAGCGCGCGTACACTCCATGGCGAGCGTGGGCGACTGATCTGTTTATTCAAGACACCTGGAGGGTGCGCCCGAACCTGACGCTGGAATACGGGACACGCTATAGCTATTGGCCCCCGTGGTACAGCCGGTGGAACAACATTGCGATGTTCGACCCGGCCTTCTATGACCCTAATAAGGCCGCGGTGATAGATCCTGTGGGAGGCTTTCTCGTTAACCCTACATTCGAAAGCCGTTTCAACGGAATAGTGCTACCCGGTAACGGATGGCCGGAAGCGGCGATAGGACGTGTCCAGGCCTCGAGTGACGCGCGGTATCAAAGCCTGTTCCACGGGCTGCCCCGCGGGTTCAGTAAAACCAATAAGGACGTCTTCGAACCACGGGTAGGCATCGCTTATTCTTTCGGGGAAAACAACAACACAGTCCTTCGATTAGGCGCCGGAATCTTCCATAATCGTGTCACGGTCAATGACTCGACATTGCTCGGCGGCAATGCGCCAATACAGTTCATGACCGGGGTCACGAACGGTGCAGCTGACACGCCGGCGGGCGCTACACAGATGACATTCCCGCTCGTAGTAACCATGCAGGATCTGGAGTTCAAGCTCCCGACTTCTTACCAATACAACCTGATGATTCAACGCGAGTTCCCCTTCAGTACCAGCTTAGAGGTAGGATACGTCGGGCGAATCGGGCTGTATCTGCAACGCGAGCGTAACATCAACCAGCTACCCGGCACACTACAAGCCAATCCCGGAGTGAACCCGGACGCCCTTCGCCCCTATAAAGGATTTGGTGTGATCCGATTATCGGAGAACGCCGGCCGTTCCGAATATAACGGTCTTCAGATAAGCGTCCGCCGAAGGTTTCAGAAGGGCCTCGGTTTCGGCGTCACGTACACCTTCTCCAAGCTTACCGACGACGCCAGCAACAGACGTGAACGCCTCTTCAATGCTTACGAGGCGCGTAGCTTTAGAGGCATATCGAGCGATGACCGCACTCACGTCTTCAACATCCACTACATCTACGAACTCCCCTTCTGGCGCACCCAGAACACATTTCTTAAAAAGATGCTGGGAGGGTGGCAGATTTCCGGAGTGACTCTCATCGTCTCCGGCCAGCCACTGACTGTGTGTCGCGGTGATGACGTGGCCGGCGTAGGCGACAACGAGTGTCAGCCGTGGGATCTTGTAGGAGATATACGGGTGGCCGAATCCTTCGTTCTCACAGGGCCGAAATGTTGATCAGAACTTTTGGTTCAACCCCGCCGCCTTCGCGAGCCCTGCTCCCGGCATGTTCGGTAACGCGGGGCGCAATATTCTTCGCGGCCCCCTATTTCAGAGCTGGGACATCGCCATCTTTAAAACATTTAAGATCACAGAAGGCACCAGAATTCAGTTCCGCTCAGAGTTCTTCAACTTTCCGAACCACCCGAATCTAGCCAATCCGGATACGAATCCGACGAGCCCAAATTTCGGACGTGTTTTGGGCAAGGCAGGACAGCGTAATATCCAGTTCGCGTTGAAACTGTATTTTTAAGCGCAGGTATATAGCGAGAGAAGCGATACCGGATCCCCTATTGGTCTTGGGTAATACCATAAGAAAGGCGAGAGAATAGTGCCTGGATGCTCTGGGCTTCTACTGTGTACATTTTCTATCGGCTTTTGCGCCTAGCTAAGCCTTATTGCTAGTTGCGGCGGCGCTCCGTGTAATGCATCTATTAGCAAGCCAAGGCACGATTGGCAAATACACAAAGAGCTAACAGCGGCCTCAACGGTAACGGGATGTACCGCTTGACATTCCCATCCGCTCCCTTTTATAAGTTTTTCCTTCGATTGAAGCTATCAATTTTCCTGAATTCTCAGATTAATAAAGTTGAACTTATCGTAGATAGAGAAGAGAGACGGCAATTGAATACCGTCTCTCTTCTGAAGTAATTAGGATACCCTTTCTGAGGCCCTATGAAGATAGGGTTCTTTCTGATTACTGATAAATTCGGGTTGCGGACGATGCGGTAACCCACCCATCATTAACCCTCCTGAATACAGCACTCGTATCCCAAGGGTCTAGGTAATAGAAATCTGACAGCGCCGTTCCCTGGTTGTCGTACCCGATGATGATGCCGAAGTGGCTGCTGAATCTGGCAGATTTGGCAATGGGGAACCTGTTGCTATCAATTATGGATTTGAGGTTCGCGGCTGAACTAACGGTGCCTGTACCGATATAAGTAAAACCACCAGCGCCATCAATATTGGCTGCTGCTGACCAGATGACAAGACAGCCACTAGCGTAACCGCTGTTGTTCGTGAGGTAGGTGTTCAAAGATGCAGGGTTGAAGTTAGAAACCGAGCGCGCACCAGCCATGGCAATTGTGGAAATGGCGCATCCAGCGCTGCCGATGGTGGTGCCGGAACAGGTACCTAGCTGATTGCTGCTCCATGCGGGGTCTCTTTGTGAGAAAAAGGCGACAGCCAACTGTTTAGCGTACTGTGTGGTATCGCCGCCCTGTCCCTTAACGGGAGTGGCAGGGCTTACCGTCGGGCGAGCTGAGGCCTGCATGTGGACCGTGCTAAGTTCGCTGAGCGCTAATTGGGGGAATAGATTCTGAAGGTTGAAGTTGGCTGTATGTTTAGGATCAACCACAACTGTTTCGCGGGCGACTTCATTGCCCTCCTTGTCTGTTGCGACGAAATCCACGTCTCCGGTAGAGTTGGTCCGATTAATCACATTGACTTCATCATTGCTTCCGGGCGACTCAATCTGCGTCTTTGTAATCTGGCCCGCTCGAACTACCAGGGTTGTCGTAGTCTCCCGGAGAGCGCCTTGCCGGGAAGTAACTTCGCGTTCAGAAAGTTCACGTTGAGAATCAAATCCATTCCGTTGATTTATAGGCTTTTGTGCATGTGCTATTGAGGGGAATGGAGTAAAGCCGGCGAGAATGGTGCAAGCGACGAGCAGAGAAGTGAGTATGCTGTTCATAGTTTGAAACCGCCTCCTTGCGGTTGCTAAAGGGATTTATTTCTCGTGCTGAGTATCAAAGCGCAGATGGAACATCGCGCTCTCACACTTAACTCCCACAGGGGCAGAAAAATTACAGATTTTTTGGAAAAGATATCGGTGACGGCTGGCAAGAAATTGATTAGCAGGCAGGTTGGCAGGTCGATAAATCTGGGACGAACTAACTTTGGGTTATTCCATTTCGGCGCTTCAGGCCGTTTACTCATTTGGCGAAAAACACGACTCCATTACAATCTAAATAATCCCTTCTTTCGGCACTTCAGTAAACATTTTTTAAGTCCTTGTCTGATTCGATGAACCCTCACCCGCAACGCATCAAGGGAGACACGGGCCTGCTTCGCGAGGTCTTCGCGGGTTCCTTTATCATGTCCATCGGCCTCAGAATACTTGGTGACCAACAGCCGGTCAGCCTCCGTCAGTTCTCCTATGCATGATCTCATACACTCCTCGGATAGGCCTTCATTCGCTTCTTTTTCTACAAGAAATTGCTGCGGAGGGGAGCTGAAACGCAGGTCACAATCAGTCTGAAGGTCATTTAGTGAGACTTGGTTAGGACCACGCCTTTCGTGCTCTTTCAGTAGAACATTACGCGCAACACCAACGCTATATTTTTCTAGGTCTTCAAATCTTCTACCTTCGGCGACCTGTCGGCAGAGGATCTCGAGCGTCTCGCTGGCGCGCGATTCAGGGTCTGACGAGCCGCGCAACGCGAAGAAGCTGATGAGAGACTGCTGAAGTTTATTGTACCTCTCCGCCGCCTGCTCGCGGTCGACGGAGAGATAGAGGAGGAAGGTATCGAACTTCACGCGTGCTTCTAGTTTCGACACGCGCTCGCCTAAGGAGATGGCCTTCGACTGCAAACAGCTGACGAGGGCAATCACCTCTTCGGGCCCTCTCTCATAGATAGACTGTATCTGGTCTCTGGTCAGTGTGGAAGGTGTTGCGTCCACGTCCCTGCCCCTTAAATCCTCAAGAACGCGGCGTCAACGCCGCCCCTGCAAATTAGCTCATCCACTAAGACGCATGACTCGGACCATCAGCTTCTAAACGCGTTTAGGTCGCGTCCGAGGCTTCCTCCTGCCGACCCCATGCAAACTCTAGTTGGACGCAGATAGGGGCTATTTCGAGCCTCAACCTTCTGCCATGCACTCATTGATGACTGCTCTCACTGCGTAAGTTATTCGCTACCGACGAATAACCCCAAGTAATAATTGCTCCCCATTAAGGTCTTCCAGGCCGCCTCTCCGGGCCGCGCGGTTGGAACGGCATGTAATACACTAGCCTAAGTGAGTTCGCCCAAGTTTGACGGTTTCCTCTATAATTCGCTGCTGTACGTGCTCGTCTGCCTGTCAAAACTTTGACGTATCTTACGTTGTTGTAAGTACTCGAACACAATTAACTTAAACCAAGATTGAACTCTGAGAAGCGAATCTTCAATCCTTTACCGACTGCTGACAGTGCCTGTCTGACTTGATAGAACAGTCCATCTGTCGTCGTGTAGTCCTCTGGCTGCAACCATTCGTATTTCAATTTGCGCCACAATCTCTCGGCGATGTTCAGATGCGGCGAGTATGGCGGCAAGTAGAAGATGAACAACCCGCGCTGTTGCCAAAACGGGCGACGCTCTTGCACCTGCTTTGAGGTGTGAACTCGTGCGTTGTCGAGCACCAGAACAGTTATCTTTTTAATGGAGAAAGACAATCTCTCCAACTGCTCGATAATAAACTCGCTCGTGATACGCCTGCGCGTTGTCTCAAACAGCAACTCACCCGCCCGGCTCAAAAGCGCGAAGCAGTTCAGTCCTGCCCCTTTGCTCGCTGGCATGAACACCAATTCACCCTTAAATTGCCAACCGTAAGGCACGCATGGCTCAATCGAGACGCGGCTTTCATCGCCGTAATACAACTCTATGAGACCGAGTTTTGAGAGCTTTTCCAATTCGTTCAAGCCCTCCACCTTCAGCCGGTAGACTTCCTCACACGGCTCCTTTGCAGGACGTTTTCTGATTCGTTTATAGCGAGCACCATGTTTTTTATATACCGCTCAAGCGTCTTCTGGCTGAAAGACTTTCCCATCGCCGCTTTCAACTCTGCCTTGGCGAGGCTGAGGCGCTGGCGGTTGGCTGTGACTGCCGCTTTAACTCTTTGCAAGTCCTGCTCTGTATCTAGAATCGGCTTGCGGCCTCTTCCCGGCTTTGTCCTCAGCCCTTCGATGCCTTCCAACTCAAACCGCTTGAGCCAGTTGTTCACGACCACTTCACAACAGCCCAAAATGTCGGCTATCTCGATGGCTGTACGCCGCTCACTTTTTAACAGTATCATCTGACATCGTAGGCGAAAGGCATGGCTCTCACCTGCGCGATAGCCTTTCTCTAATGCGACGCGTTGTGTCCTGTTTAGTTCGACAGTCTTGATTTTGCCCATAGCGGAGCATAGTTTAATCTATTTCTGTCTGAGTACTTATAAGAATTTATAGTCAATCGCGCTTCTGCTTAGGACCGCTCTTTCCGTTTCTCCCCGTGAATTTACTACCACTCTGCTAACATTCTCCGGGTACTTAAAGTAAACAGCCCAATCAATATTGCCGGGGAGAGAATCTTTCCAATCATTTTTCTCATCTTCACTATAGGCATGCTGTTGTTCTACTCTAGTTTCGCTTTGAGCCGCGCTATCCGTGGCAAGTAATAACACCGCGCAGCTAACAAGAAGAAGGATTTTGATTTTGTGCATAGGTTTCTCCTTTAATGGAAAGGTGGCACTTATATCACCTGGTTATGATTAGCACCTCTATGTGAAGGTCAATCTACTAATCTTAAAGGCACTAAAAAACTTGTAATCGGCCTTACCTCAATCGAACAAGATATTTTGTTTGTGCCTCATAGTGACAACTGGTCGGACCCGCGTCTTGCAAGGCCGATTTAACTCTTTACTAGCGGAAGCTGATTGTCTGAGTTATGCGATTATTCGCCTCTTCATACAGACTTGCATTCGGGCCGGAATTGACAGTCACGACGTAGAACAGCTTCTGCGCATTGCGCTTGCATGTATAAACAACTACATTCTCAATAACACGAGTCTTGGGTGATAAACCTTCTAAGCGATTGGTTATGCAAGGAACGTTATCTACAATGTGGCTTTGAGGCCACCCGATCCTTCTGAGGTATTTGTTGTTTGAGACTAGCTGTCTCACGTATGTTTCCGCGCCCGTTTCAAAACTAGTATTGTTCAAGTCGAACAGACCGAGGATCACTCCGTTTCTCAAATCGCCATTCACATATTCGCTGGGAGGCGCGACCGTTACTGATGATTGATCCCCGTAGGTTTGCCACCCGGTCGGAGTATTAAAGAAGAAACTCGGCCTCTGCGGCATTGATCTTGAGCCAACTCCTGCAATACCAGGGTTCAGATACATTGCATCTCCCCCACGGGCGGGTGCAGAAGTTTCGGACGGGACATTACTACTTCCTGTGCAATCACCGTATTCAGCGCATAGGACGTCTATTACAGCCCGGGCGATGTTAAGTAATATCCTTCTTCTCGCCGAGGGTGCTCGCTGGCTACTGCTCTCACGACTCGTAGGGTTGCTTAGGGTACCTGCCTCTTGGGCGCGTGCGGGGGCCTGGCTGCTAAGAAACGAAAAGCATATTACGGCACTTAAACAGATCAGTTTTTGGACTTTTACCATCGCCTATTCTCCTAGTGTTGGGGTTCTGCTAACGAGATGACCTTTTTCGTTAGCAGAAATGATGGCATTAATCGTGCGGAGAATACTCTTCATAGTATTACGGACGTAAATGAATACTTTTCAAGCCCCTTATCATCCGTGCACTTAAACTGGATGACCTAAATTGCCTGCGGGTTACAGGGCTGTTCCGCCGTCCGCCATTTACTACCTATAGTATCTAACGCGTAACGAAGATGCCCATTGGCCTATACTTCCGGTGTAATTACAGGTCCAAGCTGCCGGGTTGTAGCTTGAAGAGCACTTGCGAGCACGATAACCAGTTACTACTCTGACGACTTTTTTCCCGTTCCTCATTGCATATGAGGGATATACTGTACTGAAAGCCAAAACCCGACTTTCTATTCCTGCTGTTGATGTATAGACAAAGATGTTAGTTGCGTTTGTGGGGATTTCAAATTCAACTACATAGTCAGGGAAAACCTTGTCCTGCACGCCTGTCGTGGAGACAAACCAGTTTGTTGGTGAAGCGATATATCGCGTTTGAGCTTGGACTATAGATGTTGCACCAGGTACTGTTAGGCTCACTATAATGGCTACTAAACAGACATTGCGTAAGATCGCTACCCCTGACGTAACACCTGAAACTTCAACACTATTTTTTTGTCTCATTGATTGGTACTCCTTATTTGTGATTAAAACTTAGTGGCTCGCATTGAAGCCAAAAATCTTGCCCCTAATATGATTAACGCTCTACGTGCTGAAAAACTCTAATAGGTATCAAAAAAAAGCATCATCATTTTGTTTTTGATGAATGCCAGCAAAGTCATAATGGAACTGGTTCTTGCCATAAGCTGATGGTGAGGATGGATTTAGGAATATCGCCTAGTGTTTAATAGAAATAGATTGAATCCCTCTAGGCGCTAGAATCGGTATTAGCTTACGTGCTTCGGAATGAGTCGAGAGGCCGATGACTTCAGCTCCAGAAGAAATTACCCATCTGCTTAATGCCTGGGCCCAAGGCGATCAAGGCGCTGCCGAGAAATTATTCCCGCTAATTGAGCGAGAACTGCATCGGATCGCGAAAGAACATATGCGACACCAACCGCCTGATCATCTGCTCCAAACTACGGGGTTGGTTAATGAGGCATATATTAAGCTCGCCGGGAGTAGCGTTAAGAATTGGGAGAATCGTAATCACTTCTTCGCTGTTGCTTCAATAGCGATGCGACATACCCTCGTCGATTTCGCCCGTAAAGAACTGAGACAGAAGCGTGGTAGCGGTAAAGTAGACCTGCCCTTAGAGGAAGCTACCGCTGTTTTTACGGAAAAGAGTGCCCAGCTAGTTGCGCTGGACGAAGCACTTCGCTCTTTCGCTAAACTTGACCCCCGGGCTACGCAAGTAGTAGAACTTCGCTTCTTCGGGGGGCTCAGTGTAGAGGAAACTACGCAGGTTCTGGGCATCTCCCCGGCAACTGTGTATAACGATTGGGAAGCGGCACGACGATGGTTAGCGCGTGAAATTAGAGGGGGAAGTAATGAACCCTGAGGAGTGGACACAGATTAAAGAACTCTGCTTGGGAGCCTTGGCGATTGAGCCACACCAGCGCACAGCACATCTGGAGAAGGCCTGCCATGAAGACGGGCTGCTGCTCAGCGAAGTTCAATCCCTACTCTCATTCGAAGCACAAGCTCAGGAAATCTTCGAGGAACTGCCGCCTGAATTTGTGGCTGCGGCCTTTCGTTATGATGTGTCCTTAGTCGGTCGCAGGATTGGGAATTACTTGGTGCATAGCCTCCTCGGTCGTGGTGGCATGGGCGAGGCCTATTTAGCAGAAGACACTATCTTAAGGCGTAAAGTTGCCCTGAAGGTCTTACCGAAAGAGTACACTGATGACGAGCAACGTCTTCAGCGCTTTAAGCAGGAGGCGCGAGTTGCATCCAGCCTGAGGCACCGGAACATCATCACTATTTACTCAGTCGGCCAAGAGGATGATCTTTACTTCATTGTTACAGAGTATGTGCCCGGCCAGACCCTGCGCCAACGATTGGCAGCTTCCGGCCGGCTGGAATTACGTGAGGCGCTGGATATAGTGATGCAGATAGTCTCCGCGCTGGAGGAGGCTCATCAAGCAGGAATCGTGCACCGGGATGTTAAGCCAGAGAATGTGATGTTTGAGCCTGATGGAACGGCGAAACTACTCGATTTTGGAATCGCTAAGCTAGCTGAGAATCTTAGAGTGGAAACAGATGGAGCTGCTACAGAGCCACCTAAGACGGAGCAGGGTGTTATATTGGGCACACCTGCTTATATGTCGCCCGAGCAAGCACGTCACCAACCCTTAGACCGCCGAAGCGATCTCTTCAGCTTAGGAGTAGTACTTTACGAGATGGTTACCGGGAAGGTTCCCTTTACCGGTAACACGCCGTATGACCAACAGGCAGCAGTGCTGACTACCGAGTCGGCACCAGTCGGCCAGTATCTGGATAGAGTAGCCCCCGAGTTACAATGGGTTGTCAGTAAAGCCCTGATAAAGGAACCGGACAGGCGCTACCAGACGGCCAAGGACCTATTGATCGATTTACAACTGCTAGTTCAGAGGCTAGAGAATGAAGAGAACGCAGCGGCAGAAAAGCTGTCTGGTACGACCGAGACAGTTATCCCCTCAACAGAGGTCGGCTCTATAGCCGAAATTAATCCATCAGGTGAGCCTTGGTGGAAGAGGTTAGATGGCTCAAAGCTGGCAGTGTCTGGCTTGGCAGTTGTTGTTTGCCTTATTGCAGCAGTCATCTGGCTGGCAGGGTTATGGCCGAGGCTTGTAGCACTGGTGGGATTGCATGGCTCGCCACCAGTGATTGAGTCTATTGTCCCTAATACGCCGATCGACATAATTGGCGATCAGCCTATAGAGGTACATGGTCGTCATTTTCAGGATGGGCTAAAGCTCAAAGTCGAATTTCCTAATGGCGGTTCAAACGAACTCTCCGGCTCACAAATCCAGAAGCGAGAGGGGGAAACCACATCCTTCAACATTCTATTTGACCTTAATGGCAATCCAGGTACATATGCCTTTCAACTCATCAATCCTGATGGACAGGTGTCCCCCAAATTTATCTTCGAGGCTCGTCATGAAACGGTGCGACCTGTCATCAACTGGGTTGAGCCGAGCAATCCAAAGACAAGCAATGGGGAGCAACCTGTTGCAGTGTATGGCAACAATTTCCAAATTGGGGTGCGGGTCGAAGTCATACAGCCGAGTGGAGAGACATCAGAGCTAAAGGATCGACAAATTGTGAACCGGACGCCTAATTCCTTTCGTGCGTTGTTCTTCTTTTATCTACCGGGCAAACATTCAATCCGTGCGGTAAATCCTAATGGAGGAAAGTCGGAATACTTTGACATCTTCGTCCAATAGTGAGTATTGCTAATCAAACCAGCCTGCTGGAAATTGCTTTCCATATTTCTCGATTCCTAACCTCACGAAGCTGCCAGTTCCCGCAAAAGCTCTGCCAGCCCGTCCTTGTCCATCCGCCGCTCGGCGATGGCGATCATCGCGTCGTAGAGTTTCTCCTGCGGGTCCAAGATAGTGATACCATTCAACTCCAGAAAGACGAGCGCGGCGACAAGTCCCGTACGCTTGTTGCCATCCAGAAACGGTTGATTCTGGGCGATGTGGAACGCGTAGGCCGCTGCCATGTGGACCAAGTCTTCGTGCAGGTACGTCTCGCTGAAAGAGGCCTGAGGCATCGCAACCGCCGATTCCAGCAGCCCTTGCTCACGGATGCCTATGGCCCCGCCGTAAGACGCAAGTTGCTCGTCGTGAATTTGGAGCACATCCTCTAAGGTTAGGAATTCAGGCTCGGGGTTCATTCGGCCAGCCGGCGCAGTGTCCGGTCATGATTCTTCATCACGCGCTTCGTGGCAGCCGCCACACGCCCGCGACGCCCTCTAGCCTTCACCTCCTGCACCGGCTCAACGATCAGCCGTGTTCCGTCAGTCGTGACTTCAAGCTCGGTGTCGCGTGTAATATTGAGCAGTTCGAGGATCGGCTTTTCGATCACGAGTCCGAGGCTGTTGCCAATGACTGATAAGTTTTTACGCATTTACTTTAATCTCCCGTACTGGTTATAACGAATGTATAACCATTGTGGGGATGGCGTCAACCCATTTGATTAAAGCATTCGCGAGATTAGTGGGGCATTATCCCTTATCGTCATTTTCTGTTAAATCTGGCCAGGCGCAGGAGTCCACATAAATGTCACTCTTCTAATCAGCATTGGCTTCGCTTATATTGTTATATCTGGTGAGGGTGCATCGTAGTGACCAATAGCCTACCAGTGCGAAGTTAAAAGCCAGAAAGCCAGACTGCCGCTACCTCAAATAATCTCTTTCAATTCTCATGAGCATTATGATATAGCGTCCTTTTCAGTAGTCAAATTGCTTATTTGAATCTTCCTATGTCTGACCTTATCTCATCCTCATCTGAAGCTGCCAATTCCCTTTTTGTTTGTGATTGTGGAAGGTGGGCCCGTTATGCCTGTCTTAGAGAACCTTTCTATTAAGAACTTGAGGGTAAGCGTTACTGCGTCTATCGGCGCTCCGCTTAGATTGCCGCGCTCGCTTACATACAGCCTGAGTGTAATGACGCTGCAAAAGCCGGAGCCACGGCCCGCAACCATAACAGCGCACACGCTGGTCATCTTGGAAACAATCCTCGGCCCCATACAGGCAGCATTACTCGCGCTGGCTATTCGGCGCAAATTCATGCGCTAAGATATTCAATCAACACTTAAACAGGATGATCATGTAGAATCGTTTAGCGGTGAAAGTGTTGGCACGGTTCAGCGAAAGCGCATACGTCGCTCTATTAGCGCTTTAATCTTAGGGTCTATGGTTCGAGGGTTTTTAGGATCAGCGAAGAGTGGCGTCAGAAGACTATCTTCGCTGAAATACTTTTCAGCATCAGCGAGGTCATTTATTTTCCTCAACAGTCCCTTTTCAATCGCACCTGTAAGCGCCTGTAGCATCTTCTCATAGGCTTCTTCGGCCTTACGTTCATCTCTGTAGAAAGGATTTCTATAATAAGCACAGTCAAGGCCGTGTAACTCTGCTAGAGTTTCAAGGTATGACAGGTGTCTCTGGTCTAGCATCTGGCATTCTTCCAAATCTTTTACTGACTGGTCTACGAACTCGGTGATGGTTTTATAACCCGTCCAGGGCAGACACTCGCTCAACCTGTTCTGAGCTAGAGCGGCCAAGAGAAATTCAGATATCTCCCACACCTTGTTATTGAGCAATCTGGCCTTAGACCATTGAGTTGGCTTGAACTGATACGCAAGGTCGTTGTTTCGTAATGCGGCTTGGATAAGATCGCCGCTGTGTTGCCATTGCTCCGGCTGCTTATACATCAAAGCAATGGACTGTTTGGCCTGGCAGACGCCCAATAAGCTGAAGGCTGCTGCCGCTCCACTGTCCTTTTGAATCGCGCCGCTTACTAACGCTATCGTCCTTTCCGGATCATCGCATTGCTGGGTGGGCTGTACGAGCGTCATGGCTTGCAGTAGAAGCGCTCTTGAGGCTATGAAGCGATCCTTATTAACCGAGAGAGCCTTCTCATCCAACCAAGCGCTTGCCTCCTTTGTCTTACCCTCGTTGACGATTAATTTCAGGGCATATATCAGATCGGATAACGCATTAAACTTCTCGCTCTTTTCTCTACCCAGGTGGCTTAGCTTCTGTTGCAGCTCGTCCAGTTCTGCAACCATAGCCCTGTCCTGTTCAGTGGGAGCGAACAGGCTTATGCGATCTAGAGTGTCGGCAAACTTATCCTGTAACGTGCTGAGCATCACTTCGTAGGCTTCGGGCTGGGCCATCGTTAACTGCTTAACAGTCTGTATGTTTCTATCAACCTCCTTGTGATACTGGTCAGCGTAATAAATGGCTACCCCACTTAACATGGTTAACAGGACTGCGGCTATTCCCTTCAACGTAGCCAAGCTTACCGCAAGCTTTTGGTTAGACTTTTGTAGCTCGTCAATTTTTTGGCCGTAATCTTGGCGCTCCAAACCGTCAATCTTGCCCTTGAGCGACTTCACTTGCTCGCAAAGATTCTTGTCAACAAACATATGACCTCCAGGTCTCCGCCCGGCACTACGAGGCGGTTCCATTACCTTGTTGCCTGCATGTAGGTTAAGTTCGCCGCAGGGGTTGCCGTGGCGCGTCGCAGCCTTGGGCAAAGCGCCCAACTACGATTGCTGCGGGCGTTGTTAGTTCTAAGATAGACAGGTGCCAGCGGTCTTCGCAGCGACAACTCATTAGTGTACGAGTTTGCTTAAGACGCCTGCGGGTTACTTAAGCCCTGGTTGCGTCTCAATTTACGCAGCCTCACGTCGCCGTATTACACTTGCGCTGCATCAGGCGCGCCAACTGTTATAGTGCGGCGGCGGCCGCGCTTGACAACGCGCGTGCGCGCCCCCAGTAGCTCCGGGTATTTGGTCTCAGTCAGGTATCCAAGCCGCTGCCTTGTGATGCGAAGCCGCACCGCTGCGTCAATGACTTTCCCATCTGTATCTTTGAGCGCCTTACGGAGCAGTGTTTTCTCGACCTCCCTGACAAGGTAGTCGAACGGGATGAAATCCTCATCGTTGGCCCTCTTTATTGCGTCGGTAAGTGCTGCACTCCAGGCGAGATCGTATTCTTCCTGCGCCGCTTCCGGCCTTATCGCACCCTCCGGGCCACAACGCTCAGCTCCCTCCTTATCGAGGCACTCGGCCAGCAAGTCCAGCTCTTCGAGGACTTCAGCCGACGGCGCGTTCAGCGGGTCATGGCCGTTTAGCAGATTGAACAGCCCGGGTTCCCTGCTCATAACCTCGTCTGACAAGGGTAAGGTGCCCGTGATGATCCGCACGTCTATGCGCGCGCACTGCCGCGTTGCACCGCCGTGCTCAATGACGCCATCCCTCAAGAGTCGCAGAAGCTGCCCTCGGTGGCCGCGGCTCAACTCCTGTACCTGGTCGAAGAAGATTGTGCCGCCCTTTGCGTCCCGCAGAGCCGGGCCAGGGAAGTCTTGCGGGACTAGCTTATTTTCGAAGGCAGCACAGTTAATGGTGATGAAACGTCCCGTCCGCCCGCTCAACTTGTGTACAACACGCGCTATCAGTTGTCGCCCATCAGTGCTTTCTCCTGTTATGAGCGCAGGAGAGTCACTGCCTGATAGTCGCCGAACTGCCCCCAGCAGAGACAGGGCATCGTTTCCGGCCACGTGGGTAGCTGGCTTTCCGGCGGAATGCTTCCACGCGTCTCTGGATGCAAGTAACCTGCACGCGACTTTGCTCAACCGTTGACCCGTGCGTGCATTGCCCGCCTCTGACAGCCAAGAGACGGCGCGTTCGTGAAGTTTTCGAGCCTCTACAAAGTTGAGCAGCCCGCTCAACTCTTCAAGGATAAAGAGCGTCGCCAGTCCGGCTATCTCCCATGCACCTGCTTCCTGCGCGACTTTGGCGGCGCGTTTGAGCGTCACATGCGACTCTTCGAAGCGTGACAGGCGTGCCAGCGCTACGCCCCACGTTGTAAGCGCCTCTGACAGGACGGCCGGGCGTTCACCCGCTTCGAGACCACGCACCGCCTCGGCCGCAACCATTTCAGCCTTCTTGTATTGTTTTTCGCCGAGGAGCAGCCGCGCCTGAGTCTCTTTAACCTGTGCTGAGTGTCCGGCATCACCGAGCTTAGTGAATAGCTTGAGCGCGTGCCTGAGGTGTTCGTCGGCTTCGTCGAACCTGCCGAGCGAAAGGAGCACGAAGCCTAGATTGTTCTTCGACTGCGCGAGCAGCCGCTCTGCCCTCACCTTCTCGAAGTGTTTCGCTGCCTTTTTATGCCTGATAACTGCCTGCTTAAAACAGTCTTCGTTGTCCTTCGCCTCGCCCAGTTCCCTGAGGATGATGCCGAGGTTGTTGTGGTACTTGCCCATTAACGCATGGTTGCCGACGGAGACAAAGAGATGGTTGGACTCTTCGAGCCGCTCAAACGCTTTGGCTAGATGTCTCGACTCGAACTCAACGACCGCAGTGTGCAGCACCGCAACAGCCTTTGCTCTGAGTCCGGCTGCTCCATCCCCCATAGCAGCGAGTGCCTGCTGGAGCAGCCGATAGCCCCCTTTGAAATCGCCTTCACGCCAGAGGCAGAAGCCCAGTTCAGACCTGGCCTCCGCCGACTTCATCCTATGCCCAGCCCCTTCGAAGAGGCGGATGCTCTTGTCTATAAGTTCTTTGGCGAGCGCCTGCGCCCCTTGAGTCTGCTTGGCAGAGGCCAGGTAACCTGTGATCGTCCCGGCTCTCAACAGCAACTCGGCGGCGACGAGCGGGTCTAGCCCGTCTGTGTTCGGCTCCACGGCCACGGGCGGCCACGCCTCGGAAAGGGCCTGGCGGGCAGACTCGTAGTCGCCGACATCTTCCAATACCTGCGCCTCGCGGCAGCGTCGCAGCAGCCTGTTGCCCACTCTGTCGGTCGCGTTCGCTCTATCATCGGATGTTGTCTTCACTGGAATCTCCTTTCCGAGATTCTGAGATTTAACACTGAGATGGTAACCCACCCGCTCGAAGGTTTGCCCGAAATTTTGCATCCGGCATCAATCTGACAATCTGGTAGATGCCAAAAATCTGGCAGAGGGAGTGGTGACTACTGTTAAAGTCTCTGCCAGTGTTCGGATATTTCTGGTGAAGGAGAAGAAAAATGAAACGGATTCTATGGTTAGTAGCCGCAGCAGCACTGGCGCTGGTACCGATAAGTGCAATGTCTCAGGATGGCAATATGCCTATGGTTAGCGCGATGAAGCAGGCTAACATCTATTCTCTGAAAAGCAGCACCGCCCAAGGTAGGGTCAACCCCAGCACTCGTACCGCACATGGCCTGTCGCCCGCGTCCACGACCGGGCATGTAAGCTCTGGTCAGAACTGAAAAGTTTGTCTCTGAGACGCTGTTAGATAGAGCGGAAATCAGAGCTTGAAATCGAACAGGCGCGAGTCGCAACTGCGGCTCTTGCCTGTTCGATACCTTTGATTTACCCATTTCAACAACCGACAAATATGGGACATTTTCAAAGTATAAGCACGTGATGTATGACAGACGACTAGGCGACGGCGGAACACGCGCAACCCCATAGTTGATTACGCCGGTAACACTTCGTTTGGTGCGCGTCACTGAAGGCTGCTCAAGCAGTCTGGAATTTAGTCTTGTCCCTACTTATCACGTGGGCTTAACTCTTCCGTCCACCACCTCCAAAGCCCGAGTGAAATCATGCCGACGATGACGAACGTGATATTGAACCCTCCCCGCCTTCTAGGAAAGCGGCGGGGATTCCTCAGAAGGGTTGCTGACTTGAAAGGTTTTTGAAGCGCGTCGCCCCTGTGGGTTGTTCTTATTGCCACGCGGCGCGCCCATTTTGACAGGCGATAGTTTCAGGCGTTTACGCACGTAATCGGTAGGAGTCATGTTGAGCTTAGCAGCAGCAGCAAGTACTGAATCTATCTCGTCGCGGCTGTACTTGCCGGGTAGGTTAAGGGTGCGTTCGTTCATAGGGGTTTGGCCGCCCCGCCGGGAAGTGCCGGACTTGCCGACACACGCGAACTCGCGCAGGAGCCACGGCGGGGCGATAAGTCTATTCGGCTGGGGTGTAAGCCACGAACTCGTACTGATCCCACTCTTGCGGGGCGTCTGGATGCTCGACCGAGCCATCGTTCAGCCATTCGTCCCACTGCTGTTTATTTTCCGACGTGTAATCGTCATCGCTCTTGTGCGTGCCTACTACTTCGCCAGTCTTGTCGCTGAGGTAGTTGATTTGGATTTTCTTAGCCATTTTATCTCCTGTTTTGCTGCCCCGCGTTATTTGAGTCGCGGCCCTCAAATTCAACACGCACATCTTAATCTAAGTCTCCCCGACTTGTCAATAACTATTTTCACTTGTTTGAGGACTATTTTCGCGGGGCTACCCTCCGTCCTAGCGTCGCACTATGTAGCCCTTATCAGGGGCGGCGACCTCTGGGGAGGCGGGCAATCTCTTGCCTCTTGCCCCGCTACTACTATCAATAGCGAGAGGCGCGGGGAACAGGAAAACAAGTTGAGATTTATTTTTGGGCTGGAAAGGATAGGAGACTTGAAGCGAACATTTGAAAGCATGTTCGCAGAGGACACAATTCCTCTGCGGCATAAATGCGCGCAGTCTCCTTGTGAGTTCTGATGAACAAGGGCCAGTCTCCCTGGAAGAACGTCATCCCAAAGACGCCGATCACGGCGCTCAGTGGCAGGAAGGCGAAGGTGAACAAGTTTAGCAATACGCCTATACGCCGCTGCCGCCGCTCTTCATAATATTCTTTCAAGTCTTTCACCTGCGAACTCACCATTTCATACAGCAACGTGCTCTCCAACCCCTGCTGGAACTTGCGGTACAACTCGCCACCCAGGGGCTTGCGCGTCACCTCGTTGAACCAAAACTTGTTGCGGAAATCCATAAACCGATCCATCAGCTTTCGAACCTCTTCTAGGTGTTCGGCCAAGTAAGCGCCCTTGCGCATCAACTCGTCAGCGAAGACGAAGAGCTGGTATTTTTGATAGAGGCCGTACAGGTACAGAGGCAAATAATCATTTTCGACATTGTGCGGGAGGGTAGACTTATTAAAGCCTATGTCTTCGGTACCCAGAAAAACGACACTCTCCTTCAGCGCCATGCCCCGCCACGCGTGCCACACCGAAATCAGATTTTGCTCTTTCAATTCCGACACCCTCTCCGGTGAAGGAACCCATACAGGATTATTTTGTGAGTCCCCGATCTGTATGTTTGAAGCAAACTCGAACAGGAGGCGATCTTTTACAGACAGGTCACCAGCCGAATTGACCGGCGTCTCATCCTTCTCGTCAATGCAAGCGTAGGAGAAGAAGTGACAGCGCTCGCCATAGATTTGCCCCGCTCCGCTCTCGGAGTAACGCATCCGGTTCGACTGGCGCAGGCTCTCCATGAACCGCGTAATATCTGGGATGATCGGATCCTCACTAGTTATCCCCTGCGTCAGAAAGTCCATGAGGTCGCGCATCTTTACGGTTTATGCCATGCGACCTAGACGTAGCTCCGTCAACGTCCAGTCGGTGGAAGGTGGATGAACTATCCGCAGGTAATAATTCAGGTCTACCAAGTTCGGCAGCTTTGGCGAGGCTTCGCGAAAGACGGCTTTGAGCATCAAGAACCCGATGCCGGAAGGAAACATGATAGCGTCTATCCACTCCAGGCGCACCGGCGGCATCGTTTCTTGTTCCACTCTGTCGCCGAATGACGGCGGGATAATCTCTATGTCACGGACGTCTGCAAGCAGCTCGTCCCGGTAAGTGATTCGCAAGACGGATTCTTGCTGTAACTCGCTGCAAAAATAGCTTAGGCCCTTTGCGTTCCACTGTCGGAGTCGTTCAACCCAATTGGCATACTGATTTCCAGGCGACGAGTCTTTAAGGAGCGCCGTCTCTGGGAAGATCACCTCGCGGATGTACGGGAGAAAAAAATAGGTGTCGTCCAACGCCTTGTGAATGTTTCCTTCGAGGCGTGCCCACCACGGCGACCAACTTTCTTCCAGCCGTTGAATCCTTTGCCGACGATTAACGGATGTGATGTTGTGGAGTAAGGGGTAGATAAGAACGGTGTAGTGAGTGAGTAACGGATAGTCTTTCTGACTCGAAGCCATCGTTGCCTCCTCGTGGACGTATTCGGGCGTGGGAACGCCAGCGTCTTCGCTCATTGATGGAGCCTTTCCAGATGCTGTATAACCTCTCAATTATGCCTGTGACTCTCAGCTACCGGAAGAACAAATTTTTCAAAGAAGAAGCTGATCAGGTATAATTCCTTCCTCGCGCTGTCTCAACTACTCTCAGCAGGTCTGTTTATGAAGCGCATTACTTCTCCTTTCCAGAGTCGTCATTACGGGAACCATACCTTTAAGGATGATCCCTTAATAATATTTTTCGCGAACATAAGGGAGGAAAAAGTTACCACTTATGAAACCGCATCCAGTTGACTGAGAGCGCTCCTATGCAGCCAAGCCAAGCATACAATTACTGCCCCCACTGCGGGAGGCCTGTCGCGGAAGACGCCTCGCCCTTCCGGTGCGTCGCCTGCGGCTATAAGCCACCCGAGGGGGAAGAGGCGGAGGCTTCCGTGTGCTACAACTGCGGCGGAGGCGCGCCACGCGGGTCTGCATACTGCCCTTCATGCGGACAGCCCTTCACGGTATTCGTCCGCGCGCCCTTCTCCCGGCTAGACTCCGAAGGCTGGAACGACCCCACAGCAATAGCAACTCCTACCGATAGTTTTTCTACTCAGATCATCTTTGATGAGTCCAGCGCTGCGGGGACGGAGGAGGACGTTGCGTACTCGGGCGAAGCGCCTCCCGGTATCAAGGGCGACTCCCGCGACACAATCTTCTCCAAAGAGCTTTTCGCTTGGAAACATGTAAACACTGAGCAAGTCTTCGAGACTCTCCCGGAGAGCCGCCGTGAGCTTCCGCCCATGCCTGCTCATCCGGTAGCACCTGTAGAGTACTTAGACAGGGCCGAAAAACAGTTAAGTCCGGGCGCGGCACACACGGGGGCGGAATTGGATGAGGACGCTAGCGGCCAATACGCTTCCTTAGTCGGGCACGGACGCGGCCCGACGCCTACGGCGCGGGGTATGCCGACGCTTACTGAAGGAACCATCATCGCCGGGCGTTACCGTGTCACGAGACGACTTGGTAGCGGCGGGTTCGCTAACATTTACTTGGTGACAGATTCCGAGGACTACCTTCAGGAAGAGATCGTTCTGAAATTAGTGGACGAGAATTTGATGCGCGAGCTTCTGAGTCACGAAGGTGAGGGCAAGTTAAACACGCACGACGACCTCATCAGAGCATGGCGCAGCAAACTCAAAGCATGGAAGGTCATCTCGGAGCAGGAGCCGGGCCACATCGTGCGATTGCTCGGCGTCCCCCGCATCATCTTTGAGCACGAGAGGTCTTACGGCGTCGGCATGTTGATGGAGTACATGCCAGGCGGAGACCTCTGGCAGTACTTTCAGAAGCATGGCGCGCCGCGCAGCCGCGAGCAGTTGACCGAAATGATGCGGCTCTTTCTGAGCGCGTGCCGTGCCGTAGCGGTACTCCACGCGAACAGGCTGTTACACCGGGACATCAAGCCCTCCAACTTTTTACTCAACCTCGCCTGGACTCAGTGCAAGCTGTCGGACTTCGAGTTGATCATGGAGGCGGATGAACGGGCCGAAGAGCCGGGGCAACGTATCTCGGTCGGCACGCTATTCTACATGGCGCCCGAGTGCTTCGACGCCCAGTACTCCATCCAGTCTGACATTTATGCGCTAGGAGCGATGCTCTACCATCTGCTCACGGGCGAACACCCGCGCAGCAGACTAGCGAACTTTCATATGTCGCCAGCGAAGTTGAAGGGGCACCGACCCACGGAGCTGACGCGACTCAATCCGCTCGTCAGCGCCGAGCTTAACGAAGCTGTCCTCTGGTGCCTCGATGACGACCCGGCAGCGCGGCCAGCGAGCGTCGGTGAGTTGCAGGATGAGCTGATAAGACTCGGTCTCACCGGCGATGCCGTTAACATAGCCCCGGTTAACCTCGCTCGGCTGTTGCTGACGCACCTACCCGAGGACGATGTGCAGGATTTGGTCGAGTCCTTGGAGGAAAATGGCTTCCACTCAGCGAGCGCCGAGACCGATCAGAGGCAGAGGGACATCATCGAAGAGTATTGCTACACGGCCTCGCCCTACGACGTGCTGAAAGACAATTGCACCACTCGCCAACTCAAGGCGCTGACCAAGTCTCTCGGGCTGAAGGGATCGTCGGCTTCCGGGCGCGATGATTTGATTGAGGAGATATTAACGTCCGTTGGTTTTCTCGCCAGCGCGCGTGAAGTTCCCGGCATCGAGGCGACGCGCACCTTCCTCGAAAACCTCCGCCTCAACCTCGCGCACGCGACGACGATGGACGAGTGCGTTGGGATGGTTCAGGCGGGGCTGTCGGCCGTCGAGCGAACGGTGGATTTGTTGCTCAGTTTTTACGGCCAACTGCTGCTCGGGACTAAGCTCCCCGGTTTCCTCAAGAAGGCAGGTAACGGTAAGCCGCCCGGGCGGCTGACGTTCGGTGAGAAACTCGGGGCACTCCGCCGGTTGTGCTCGGACTCACCATCGGCGACGCTCCCGAACCGCATCCGTAAGGTCTTCAAATTCCCGCTCATTGCAGCCGAGGTCTTCGACCGGCTCGGCGAGGTGGTCAAGCAGCGTAACCTCTCCGCCCACTCGCCACATGAATCCACCCGCCGCAGTCTGGCCCTCACGCAGCGCTCCGGGCGACAGTTGCTCGAACACGCGGTCGCGTGTCTGACCGAACTCGCGCAGAACACGAACGTGCCGCGGGTCGTGCAGATCGTCTCGCGGCAGGATGACATATACGGCCGCCATTTCTACCTCGGCCGTGACGATCATGGGCGATCCGAGCGAATCTTTACGCCGCTCCCGTTGAACGTCGGACGGCTTTATCTTTTCTTTCCGCTGACTAACCCGGCCCGCATTAACCCGCTGATTTTTCCGTTTGAAACACACGAACCAGCCCGAGGGCGTTGAATGTGAGGTCGATGAGAATTACCCGCCGATTGGAATCAATTATCTCATCCCCCTCATTCATTAGTTTGCCTGGTGTCGAGGAATTTGGTCGTTAACGGGGCGGTCAGGGAGAGCGCATGGGAGGATGTGTCGGTCTTACGGAGGCAATAATATGCCTGGTCGAATCAGACAGCAGAAAAAGCCCTTTCACGTTCGCGCGCACTGGTACTTCATAGCAGCCGGTTACGCACTTGGCATGCTGTTGCTCTTTCTTTTTTTTCGGGCTGAGAGCATCGCGGCAAGGGCGTTCTTCCTTTTTCTGGGCAGTGCCGTGACGTTGAACACAGTGCTGCGACTGGTTACCGCCCTGTTGTTTCCCCTGCCCGAAGGACACTGCAAAAGGTTCTCAGGGGCCGTCGGCATCATAATGACGGCGATTTTCCTTCTCCTACACGTTCAGTCCACCGTTGTGCTCGCGCTAGGGTGGGTAATCCTTGCCTACGGTTTACTCAGCTGCTTCGCGGCGGCCCAGAGGATTCTTTTAGACGCGCTGATGATGTCCATGCTGCGTTCTGCTTACAAGAAAGGGACGTCGCCTGTCTTTCGCCGGAAAGATGTGCTCGCTCCACTTGTCTATGTCATTACCGAGCCAGGGTTCGGCGTAGTCTACGGCAACCGCCTGTCGGCAAAAATCACTTTCTCTTTGCTAAAACATCGCAATTATCGGGCGGTCTTTTTCCTGGTCTCTGAGTCCCTCAGGAGCTACCCTGAAGACTTCCGTAGGTGGGTTGCCGAAAACGCCGCCGCCTTACTTATCGTCCGACTCCCCCAAGATTACTTGCCGGACAATGAATTCGAGAACAATCTGCGTGATTATTGTCGGCGAAGCGTAGGGAAAATATTTCTGGTTAGGCTCCACCCCCGGGGCTACAATGCGCCTGCCGACGCCGGGGAGTTCGACGAAATCACCCTGTCGGCCAGTCTCATGCCTGTCTCGTCCGACGCGATCACGCAGCAGAGGGCCATCGCATCGATTGCGGATGAGATGGCGATGTCCACTTTCCCCGTCGCCGAGGTAGATGACTGCCTCCCCGCCCACCTGAAACCGCTGATACCTGCTATAGCGCAGCGAGGATTGCAGCCCTTCGCTAACAGCTATCTGCGCTATAGGCTTGCACAGAGTAACGTCGAGCGATTCTTATCCCTGCTTGACTGTGTCGAAGTTCTGATTAAGTGCTCTGTAGTAGTCCTCCTAACCGCGCGCTGGCTGAAAGGTCGCGAAGAGGCGTTGGAGGAAGTGCCTGAAAGACTGTCGCGGCCATCGCTGGGCCACTGGGTGGAAACTCTCAGGCCACTCCTAGCATCGGCGGAGGGAGACGAACTTCAGCAAGGCATCAAAAGTTTCTGGGCTGAGCCACTGGGCGAGGCGGCGTCAGAACTGATTGACCTCGGTAATAGTCAAGACTGGAGGTGGAAGGGCGTGCGCCCCCGGAGCCAGCTCGACTGGATTAACTGGTTCGTCTGGCTGCGGAACGTGACGCGCGGGCACGGGGTAGTCGAGGAGGAATTCGTCGCAGGACTGTGGCAGGTCCTCCACGAGACATGCCTGCATATGGCGTCTGGTCTTGAGGCGCTGGTCTTATCCTCTACTCTGTTCTATCACACTCCCGCCGAGGGGACGACCACCCTCCGGGGCTGGCAGCGTACGAGCGGCACGACGGACGAGTTGAGACCGCCGATTAGTTACTCCGCTTATTACGTCTACATCAGCTCAGAGTCTGCCTCCACTTCGCCGCTGCTACCGTACCCGTTCATCATCAGCCGGGGCGGCTCCGCGCTAGTCTGGAACGGCGTGCGTAAAAAGACGGTCGAGTATCTGAATTATGGCTCCGGGCAAATCCAACAGGAGTTGTTTGGGGAGACCAATGCCTACGGCCTATGGAATCAAGCCATTCAGCGCGATATGTGAGATCGTCTTGTCAGAAATGGGGATACGTGCTTGACTACAGGAAAGTCCTAGAGGTCTTCGCCAGCCCTGCCCTATTAAACTCACGACCATGCCAAGTCTTATTGATTTTCAAACAAAATTGGTTCTTCCATAATTTTGGTGCAAGAATAGCAGCGGTGCGTTATAACCGGTGACATGGACATTACAACGATGCTCGCCGCCTCCTGCTACCGTTAACCTTGACTTACTCGTCTCTGAATCGAACTCCGTCACGCATATTGTGCGAACGGAGCAATTGCGTCCTTGTTGATCTATATTTGAAACTAACCCTGATTCCCCTACCCCCCTCCCGAAATAATCATTGTCAACAAGTAATTCTTATGCTATAAGCCCATTTTATGATGAAGCAGCCCTTTACCATCAGCCCCAATCCTCTCCTGCTTTATCTTACCCCGGCGCTACAGGTCACTCTTGAGAAGGTGCGCTTTGTCGTTGACTCTAGACAGGGATTAACGGCTATCCTCGGTGATGTAGGTCTCGGCAAATCTACTGTCATCCGTTATCTGTTTAATGAGTATGACTCGCGCGAAGATGTAGCCGCCACGATGATTCCATCGCCAAACTTCCCTTCCGAATTCGCTTTTCTCAAGAAGATATGCGCCGATTTCGAGCTTCCGGCGCGTCGCTCGATGGCTGATCAGGAAAATGAGCTGCGAAAGTTTCTAATAGACCTTTATGCTCAGGATAAGGTCTGTGTGGTCTTCATTGACGAAGCACAACGCTTGCCCGGCCGCCAGTTGGAGCTTGTGCGCACCCTCTTGAACTTCGAAACCGACGAGACCAAGTTGATTCAGGTCGTGCTCTCCGCCCAGCTGGAGCTTCGAGTAAAGCTCATGGACACAAGCAAAAAGGCCCTCAGGAGCCGCATATTTGCTCCTTCCATGCTTGCTCCCCTTTCGCTCAATGAAACCGAAGAGATGGTCAATTTCCGCTGTAAGCAAGCAGGCGTAAAGAACCTGTTCACCAAGGATGCCATAGAGTCTCTTTACACTCTTACGGGCGGCGTTCCGCGCGAGATTTTGAAGGTGGCTGCGGTCGCCTGGCGCTTTAGCGGCGCAGACGGGAGCAGGATTACGCCTGACCTTATTTTAGAAGCTGCGGGCGAAGCAGTATTAGGAGCCGAGCAAGATGGCCAACAGCAGATGGCTTAAAGCCGTACCCGAAAAAGAGCCGGAACAAGCTAAAGACTCAACTCCGAATGTGAGCATGAGTGATGTGCGCAAGATCGCACAGGAAAAGGCCGCTCGTGCTGCACAAGACAGGGCTTTAGAACCGACAGAACAGAAACCTGCGGAGATTCCAACAACCACGGCTACCCAGAGTACCCATACTACCTACAGTACCCAGGGTAGCCACCCTCAGAAGCATCCAATTGCTCCTGCACGGGACTTCATGAAAGTCCCTAATTCTATTACACGCCAAGCAGTTCCCTCTGGATTGTTTGCCGGCAAAGGCAAACAAATCTATGACTATCTATATTCACGCACCCGTGGCGCAATCCAGCCTGCCCGGTCTATCCAGCTTCGTCGCCGTGAGATCATGGATGGAGCTCATGTCGGCTCCGATAAAACCCTGCGTGAAAATCTTATCCGTCTCAGGGCCGCAGGCCTCATTAGCTGGGCCGGGGATATCGGAGCCCATGCGGGTAACACCTATACTATTTATTTACCAGAGGAAACATCCTCGGCTACCCTGGGTACGCAGGGTACTCTAGGTAGTCAGGGTACTGAAGGTACTCAGGGCAGCGCCAGCTACTTTCTACCCTTAGTACCAACGGTAGATTCTACCCAGGGTACACAGGGTTTATCTATTGATAACACAGATACTTCCGGCTCGCCTAAGACTTCTTTTAAGACAAACACTGAGCGAAGCGATGATGATGACGCTGCGCTGGCCGGACTGACCGTTGCACTGAAACAGGCAGCAAAAGAATTAACTGGGAAAGAGGTTTCTCTTGCTGAGAGTGCTCGCTGGAGAGAATTGGCAGAAGTACTTATTACAGAAGCTAAGATTGCTGGCGCGCGTACTACTGTCTCAAGTTTCCCGGCTTTTCTGGCTGAGCACCTGCGCCGAAGGCTTTGGAAGAAGGATAAGAGCCAGCTTGAGAGCGAGGGCCGGACTGAAGCCCAGCAAACACCCACGATGCCGTCCCTGACCGAAGAGCAGATCAAATCCTGCCCGGACTGTGGAGGCTCGACTTGGTACTACCCAGAGGGGGCGGAAAAGGGAATCAAGCGCTGCCGCCATGAGAAGCTCAGAGAGGGAATACAGAACGCGGAATGATGTTTCACAATGTTTCACGAACTGTTAAAATTTATGCATAAAGAGGTTAGGCGAACAGAAACGTAGATATCTACTCTCTCTTAATGGTATGTCGCGTAATGGAAATTTTGCGACTAGCCTAATAATTTTGTGCTAGACTTAAGGTACGCAGAACGGGGCTGAAACCCGAGGAAAAGGCATGAGCACTCTTCGAAAAGAAGGCACGGAGGTCACAGACGAGCTTGTAGAGAGCGGCCAGCGCCTCTACGACGAGCGCCTGCGTGCCCTCCTGGAGCCGGAGCACGAGGGCGAGTTCGTCGCCATCGAGCCTGAATCGGAGCGCTACTTCCTCGGACAGACCGGTCTGGCGGCACTTCGCGCCGGGCGAAAGGAACTCCCAGACAAGCTCTTCTATCTCCTGAGAGTCGGTCAAACGGCCGCCTACCGGCTGGGGGGCTATGGCGCGCGAAGACGGTAGCGTCAACGCACAACTCGAAGCCTGGCTTAGAGTCGGCTCAACGGGTGGTGAGAGGTTCGACTGCCTGATCGACACTGGCTTCGACGGAGCGCTGGTGCTCCCGCGTTCAGAAGCCAACCGTCTTAATCTGATCATTCTCGGGCGTGTGCCCATCATAGGGGTCGGCAGGATCAGGTCTATAGCAGACATTGCAGAGCTGGAAGTCGAATGGCTGGGAAAGACCCGGGCCGTCGAAGTCATCATTAGCGATGGGGACGATGCACTCATCGGCACACAGATGCTCGACGGGAGTCGCTTGGTAGTCGATTACATTAACCACATGGTAACAGTCAGCGACGAGGACTGAGATGGATGACAGAAGCATCACCGAGGTAGTGAGCGCGCAGCTTACGCCTGAACGAGCTATCGACCGTGGGGCAGATTCCCCCCTACGGTTCGAGGAAAAGATTGCTTCTCCCTTCATCCTGAAGTCGATTTCAGCAGAGACCAGGGAGTCCTATCGGCGAGGCATCCATGAGTTCTTTCTGCACACGGGCTGGCTGCATCCAACTCAGGTCACGCCGGCGCATGTGCTTAGTTACCGCGACCGGCTCATCCGTGACAAGCGCAGGCCAGCCACAATCGCACAGAAGCTCTCCGTGGTGCGCTCCTTCTTCTCGTACCTGCAGGCGGCGGGCAAAGTAGAACTTAATCCAGCATCGACGAAGCTAGTGCCGCCCCCTCCTGTGCCAGAGCAGCAGGCGGGGCGGGCGCTGACGCCAAAGGAGGTGCGTAACCTTCTAGCTTCTCCGGACAAAACGAAGCCTGAAGGCGCGCGCGACTACGCGCTGCTACTCGTCATGCTGCGGCTCTCTCTGCGACTCTCAGAGGTCTGTTCATTACGGCGCTCTTCTATCACGAGGAGCCAGGCGCGATGGGTCATCAAGTGTAAAGTCAAAGGGGGAAGGGAAGAGGCCTGGCCGCTGCCTAAGGACGTCAAGGAGGCAATAGACGAATATCTCAGACTGGATTTTAAGCGGCGGCAGAGTCTGCACAGCGACAGGCCTGATGCGCCTCTTTTCCAGCCTCACTCTAACTACCGGACTCTGGTTTTTGACAAAGCGCTTAGCCCTCGCCACGTACAGAGGATTGTAGCGAAGTGGGGGCAGTACTCAGGAATAGGGAAGATTACTCCACATGACCTACGGCGAACTGTTGTGACTGAACTTCTGAACCGTGGGCATAGCTATCGAGAGGTTCAGATGGTGACTAAGCACAAGGATCCGAAGACCGTGATGAGGTACGACCATGCAAGGGAGAATTTAGATAAGAACCCGATCAATACATTCGGTTATGAGGAGTGATTAAGTTCAGCCCTCACAAAATGAAGAAGAGAGATTAATTCGTTGGCTAGCCTCGACAAAAAATCCCTCAGCGAACGAGACATTTGTACTAAGTTCATTACCCCCGCGATACATCAAGCGGGTTGGACGCTTCAGCAGTTTCGTGAAGAGGTTCAAATCACAGACGGGCGTGTTGTTGTACGCGGCAGCTTGGCGGCGCGTATTAAGAATCCTGCCGGTGAAGGGCGGGCCAAGGCGAGCTGACTACGTCCTCTATGAGCCTGTTGGCCTCCCTGCACTTCAAGGCATATGGTCTGTCCTTCACCCGCTTAGTCTAAGTTTGATTAATGGCCGGACTCCTCAAATGGTTGGGACAAATTCTTGCCCGTGCGCTGGGGCTGCCTTCCGGTTACACCACAGTCATTGTTTATGGCTTCAGAGGGAGCAATGAGCTTTATGAGGAATTATACAGGGCGGACCTGCGCTACAAGTACGGACACGTGGGCATTAGCCTGGAATACGGTAAAACGATTTACGGATTCAACCCTTGGGTCGAAGACGGAACTCCTGAGGAACAGATAAAACGGGACCTAAGGAATGGGGTCTCTTACCCTGGAAAGGTAGAGGATGACACGTTGATCTTCGACCAGGTGCGAGGGAAGCGGAAAGAAGTCAGGGAGCACCGATATCATCTGGACGAAAAGTCCTTTCGGGAGCTAGAAGAGCGACTACTTTATGACAAGGAGCACTCACCGTTAGAGCATAAGCGTTACTCTTTCCCAAGCGGGTTTGCCGGGGGCGGCTATAACTGTGCTACCTATTTGGTTACCCTGAATATAGAGAATCCATATCCGTCGGGCATCCTCAAAGATTATTTTCTCGACTAATAAAGTAGTATAATTTACCTAAGAGCAGCCTATGTTTAAGTCGGAGAAGCAACAGCTAAAGTCACTGGTGGAGGAGCGGCGACGCACCGTGCCCCTCTCTCCCGAACGCTCGCAACTGGTCTCCGTATACAACGAGATACTGGACAGCATGGTGGATCGCGGGCTTAGCGAACCCCTACCCGATGACTTGCTTTTGGATCAGACCTTGCTTAGCGCGAAGTATTCTTCAATGGAGGAGCAGTGGGAAGCGGAGCATCACATCACTTTCGAGCAATTCGTCGAAAAGTGCTCCTACGTCTACGTGGTGGAAGTAAAAGAAGTGCGCTCCCACGCGGTTCTGGCGAGTGTGATACGGGACTACAAGGATCAAAGACCCTGGTGGCAGAGGTGGTCTCATACGGTCGAGATCAAGTACTACATACCTTGGGGTTTTAATAAGTGGTATACCGAGGGAGAGCGATCCTTGGTGTTTCTCGATAAGGACATGATCAGTCAGGGTATCCTGGGCCGTATGCCACTTGTTGGGAGAGAGGGCGTGTGGTTTGCTGCCTCCTACCATCGGGATAGTCATTTCTGGCCGTCCGACGTAGAGACTGTGCAATCTGAGTTAGGGGATGCCATGGTTTACCTTATTGAATTACAGACCATCGAAAAGATTATTAGGGGACAAACTCGCGATAAAGCGGTCGGGCACCAGGCACCTGCACTCACACATGCAAGTGAGCAGGCTCAGCATCTACATGACCAGGGCGATGAACTGCGCGGAGCGGTCGAGTTTGTCGAAAGAAACAAGACGAGGATGGAGAGAATCTCCATCGAGGAACTTAAAGATAAAGGCTGTGTAGACCCGGAAGGGCACGCCGAAGACGTGGCCAGTGAAGTCAGCCTCTCGTTGATGATGACCTGGGCTTCTCTAAGGTCGCCCGAGAATGCGATGTACGTGTTCACTGTCAATAGGGCACGTACTCATGCGCGCGCGTGTCAGCGAGAGATAGCCGTAGATATTGAAGAGCAGCAGATCCCGTTTTTCTCCCAGTCCAGCAGAGACCCGGCTGAAATGATCGAGAAGATGGAATTCATTACCTGGGTGCTATCCAGTCTGGACGAGAGGGAGGCTACGGTCCTTCAGTTGAGATTTATACATGACATGTCGTTTGCCGCCATCGCAGAGCGGTTGCAAGAACCTGTGGGGGCGATCACTTCGGCATACGTTCGGATACTAAAGAAGCTACGAAAAAGCATCGAAGCGAGGGAGGCAACTTCTGCCGTTAACCGCAGGGCAACGGCCCCCGAATCTTAAATAGGAAAACTATGCGTGATATGCGCTAACGACGATGGCGTGAAGTACCGCAAGGAGGAGAAGTATGACAACGGATAACCAGTCTAAGCAGCAGGAGTTTGATGGTGATCATGCTGAGTTAGTGAGGCTGCTCAAAGAGACATTTTCGTCGTTGCGTTTATTTGCTAACGGGAGTGACCCTCTGTCCGCTAGGAACTTGATTGCGCACGCGCGCTACGAATTAGATCGCTACAAGCGTTGGCAAGAGAGTGGGACTCCTATTAGTGGCATTGTGGTGCGGCTAATTGATGGTGAAGAAGTGGGCATCACTAAGCCCACTTCACGCATAATGACCATACCCTATTCAAGGGCGGAGTTGCTTCCCCGGCCAGCGCTGAAAGTCTACAAGAAAGCTGACAAGCATTTTGGCGAGGTTCTGCTGTATGTGGTTGAAGTCAACGATGTCCCGCCAGAAGGGCTTATCTTCAGGAAGACCTATCCGAATAAACAATCTCTATTTCTGCGGATAGAGCACGAAGAGGAGCGGCAACTGAAAGTCAGCGTTAATTACACGCCCGCGCCGGAACACATACACAATGCTTCTCCTGAAGGGGATAAACGGACATCGTTCGTTAGGTCCACCCTGTTCAGCCCTTTCGGGTTGCTATCTAAATACCCGCCGAGCTGGGCGGCAGTTATTACCTTGATAGTAGCGGTCGGCCTACTCTTCGCTACGATGAACTTAAAAAGGAGCAATTCAGACCAAGTGGCGACGGATGTGCATACCAGGGCAAACATTAAAGCTGTGCCGGCGAGCGTGCCTATAGAAACGAATGTTATCCGCGGGCCTGATGCGCCGCTCGGCGCCCCTTCAGAGAAACAGCGACCACCGAGCTACATTGATGTTAACGCCAAGCGGAAGATTAATCCTGTAGCGGCGAGCGTGCCTACAGGGATAGCAACTAGTCGTAGGGCTAGCGCGACAACCCTTGCCTCTTTAGGGAGGCAACGGATACAAATTTATGTCAAGGCGTTTGCTATGGACGATAAACGCCTAGAGAGAACATTGTTCCAGAGCTTCGTCAAAGCCCTGGAAAAAACGGATCGGTTCATCATCTGGACGGACAAGTCGGGAAGGGAAGTCCCTAAAGGTATATACGAAATTAGTCTTTATTTCTCTCCGGAGGAAGGTCGTTACGGTTTCGCTCCGGCGGAAGGCCATTATGGAACGATCATGGCAATACTATATAACCAGGAGAGTATGCAGATCTGGCAAGGCTCTAAGACATGTCCAGACTACCCGAAAGAGATAATGCTTACGGTTACCTCTAAAGAGATGGTTACGAATATGCTTCCCGTACTCGCTGACAGTCTAGTGTAAAATATTGACAGCAGTTGAAGCGCCGGGGATGTTGGCGGTCGTGAATAATATCAATTGGCGGCGGTGTTAACTCACCCATCGCCTCTACACTTACTTGCCGTATAAGTCTCATGCCTGAGCAACGCGCATCCTTATGCCCCAAGCGGGAGGTGAAGGAGCGGCTGAAGCTGAAAATGCTCCTGTAACGAGAATCAGGACAAAGACTTCAGATGCAGCCTCAACGCTCTGGAGAAGATGCCAATCAAATCTAGAATTTTAAGTTTTGTAGGCAATAAAAATCTCATACTAAACTTTAGTCAGAGACAATCATTTACAGGGGCTATTGTGGCTAGCTGTGATAACATTTTCGCAGAAGGTTAGATAGAATTGATGCGATCGACCAGGCGAAGTTTGTCTTGAATCTCCTTCAGATTGCAGCATAACGAAATGTACTTACAGAGTTTTCGCGGCTCAAAATAATCTTTGCAACCTGAAGTCTGGACACATTTATAAATCGGCCTCCAGATTGAGCCGACATTGATGATCGAGAAGTTGCCACAAGCTGCCATCCTGCGTCAGCAACTCAAGGACTGCGCGCACTAAGCTCAACTCCGAGCGCGCCCGCCGC
>DASWQH010000070.1:0-60011 GCA_036403815.1 Pyrinomonadaceae bacterium
AGCAACGAGCTTTCAATGAACACCTGCTGGAGCTTTTTATTTCCAAGTTAGCACTCAGAGCTGACTTGATTAAAAATCATCCGCAGTACAATTACCTGAGAAACTACGGCGCAATCGCCGCTTGATCTGTCAACACTATTGTATATTAAGATACAGACGAAAAAAGAGAAATGGGGTTAGTAGAAACAGAAGCCATAGTGCTGCGGTCTTATAATCTTGCGGAAGCAGACAAGATAGTTGTCTGCCTGGCACGCTCCACAGGATTAGTAAGGGTTGTGGCGCACGGTGCCAGACGACTCAAAAGTCGCTTTGGCGCAGGGCTGGAGCCGTTTACACATGTGCAGATCAGCTACTACGAAAAGGAGGGGCGCGACCTGGCAAACCTACAGCAACTGGAGATTATGCGCTCTTACTTCAGCCTTGCGGAGAACGCTGAAGCGGTCGCTGCGCTCTCTTATATGAGCGAACTGGTGCTGGAATTCGCGCCCCCGCATGAGCCGAACGAGAGGCTCTTCAGAATGGTGTGCGCCACACTCAGCGCGCTTAAGGAAAGTCCGCAGGATTTGCAGGCATTCGTGCGCTATTTCGAGGTCTGGACACTGCGGCTGGCTGGCTTTTTGCCGGATTTGCGAGCCTGCGCGGATTGCGGTCGTGGTTTCGCGGACAGAGAAGGAGCATTTGTGAATGCGGAAGGCCGCCTGCGTTGCGTTGCTTGCGGGCAGGGAGGCGGAGCTACATTGTCTGCGGAAGCCCTCGCACAGTTAAAATCGGCACAAAAGCTCTCGCCCACGGATTTCGCTCAAAGGACGCGCGGCACAGGCGTGCGTACGCAAGCAGAGGTGGCGGAGGTTACGCAACGCTTGATTAAACGCGTGCTGGAGCGTGCGCCGCGCGGGGCAGCCACTTTCATCAACTGATCCCTTCCAGTAAAAGCGAGAGCTTCTTAATCTTCTCTCCCTTTCAGAAAAGGCTTTTCTTATGCGTCCAGGTAGCATGCTGGTTCAGCGCTATATAATCGCCGCCATCCTCCCTTATCTGCTGATGGCGCTACTACTGTTGACGGCCATTCTACTGGCGCAACAATCCGGGCGGCTGGCAGAGATACTGTTGGTGGCGCATGTGCCTGCGGAATTGCTGGCCGAATTCTCTCTCTCTCTGATACCGAACGTGCTGGTTTTCGCGCTGCCGACGGCTATGCTGGTGGGCACCCTTGTGGGTTTAAGCCGCATGGGGACTGACAGCGAGCTGGTGGCTATGAGAGCGGCTGGCGTTGGCACATGGCAGATGCTCTGGCCTGTGCTTTTGCTGGGAGGACTGTTGACCGTTGCAGCTCTGTGGGTAAATTTGCTGGTGGCACCGGAAGCGGCAAGCGCACTGCGGCGTGCAACCTTACGTGCAGCTCTGTACAAGATGGATTCGCCTGTAGAACCGCGCACCTTCAATACGGAGATACCAGGCTATGTGATTTATGTGAAGGATGGAGATAAGGCCAGAGGGCAGTGGGGTAGAGTCTTTCTTTTCGCGCAGCCGAAGGATGAGCCTACAAGGCTTGTGACTGCACGCAGCGGGCGTATAGATTCGTCCGCAGAGCGGTCGGAACTGGTGCTCTCGGATGCTATGTCCACAAGCTTTCCGGCAGTAGAAGGGAAGGGCGAAGGGGGGGCGCGCGCCACGGAAAGACTGGAGCAGTTGCGTTTTGTGCTGGATACAGGGCGTAAAGAGTTGCTCGGCGACCTGCGCAGGGACGAGGCCAGGCCGGAGGAGATGGAGTGGGGGGCGCTGATGGTAGAAGGCTCTACTCCGAGGGAAACGCGTGACCGCTTGACGATTGCCTACAGAAGACTGGCCTTTTCCATGGGGCCGCTCATCTTTGCCTTGCTGGGGGCAGGCTTAGGCATGCGTATACGCAAAGGGGGTAGAGGCTTTGGCGTGCTGCTTTCGCTGGCCGTGCTGCTATTCTACTACCTTGTGTCGCTCTTCGGCGAGCAGATGGCTAGATCAGGCTCTATGCAGCCCTTGGCAGGCACATGGATGGCTAATCTAATAACAACCTTTTGGGCTCTACTGCTGCTCTCGCAAAGGCGTAGCCGTCTCTTCTCCGGGCGTTTGCAGGGCATCTTACGAAAGCGCACACGCCCCGTAGAGTTTTCGCAGGGAGAAGGGAAGCGGCTCCTTGAGGGACATACACGCAGACTGCTGGGATTCCCAAGTCTACTGGATAAGACAGTTATGCGGACAGTGATCCTGAGCTTCGCGCTGGTTTTGACAGCCCTGACAGCACTCATAATGGTCTTTACGCTTTTCGAGTTATGGAAGTGGATCGTGGAGAGGGGCACGGGCGCGCGCACAGTTCTGGAGTATCTGCTCTATCTTTTACCATTCGTCAGCGTGCAACTGGCGGCACCCAGTATGCTTGTGGCAGTGCTGGCGAGCTATGCTCTGATGGCGCGGCGCAGCGAGGCTATAGCGTGGTGGGCCTGCGGACAGAGCGTCTTCAGGCTTGCACTGCCCGGATTGTTCGCAGCCGTCTGCGCAGGCGCACTGCTGTGGGGGGTTCAGGAACGCCTGATGCCTGCGGCCAACCTGCGACAGGATGCCCTTAGAGCGCAGATTCGCACTGGCTCGGCCAGAGCCTTTACACAGGCCGGAAGGCTCTGGCTGGCCTCCACGGAGACTGGCCGTATATACTCGTATGAATACGACGGGACGGGGGGGCATCTGGACGATGTGATGGTCTACGAGTTTGACAGGGATGGAACACATTTAAGTCGAATCATTAAGGGGGAGACGGCTGATTGGACAGTTGATGGAAGGATGGTGCTGCTGGGAGTAGAGGAAATATCGCTGGCGGGACTACAGATGGCTAACAGGCAGGCGGCGCGCCTTGAGCTGGAGAGGTCGGATTCGCCTGACATGTTTAAGCCATGGGCGGATAAACCCTCCCAATTAAGCGCTAAAGACTTAAGCGCTTACATAAAGACGATTCGCAGGAAGGGAGAGGGCACTGCCCCGCTGATGGTCGCCCTGCAGCGCAAATATGCTGAGCCGTGCGCCGTGCTGGTGATGGCGCTCATAGGTATTCCCCTGGCGCTGGCTTTCGGTAGACGCAGCGCCGTCGCAGCCCTCAGCTTCGCCGTGGCGGTAGGGCTGGCCTTCTGGGGTATGACCAGCGGTTCTCAGCAAATGGGCATATACGGGTTTTTGCCCCCGGCTGTGGCCGCATGGGCGCCCATAGTCATCTTCGGCGCCACAGGCACTTATCTGCTGGCTCGCGCGCGTACCTGAAAGCCACAATCTAAAAGAGTAAGACCGTGTAGCAGGCCCATTCTCGTCTACACGGTCTTAACTCTTTTGTATCTTTTACCTGACGGTTGGTTTAAGTTCCGGTCTCCCAGCTAGACAGGTACTCCAACTGCTCAGCTGTCAGGGTATCAATTCCCACCCCCAGCGCACGCAGCTTCAGACTGGCTATCTCCGTGTCAACTTCCTGTGGCAGTAGATGCACGCCCGGCTTCAGCTGGCCTCTGTTTTTGATGAGGTATTCCACTGAAAGTGCCTGGTTGGCGAAGCTCATGTCCATGACGCTGGCTGGATGGCCTTCAGCCGCGGCCAGATTGATTAGCCGCCCTTCACCCAGGACTATAATGCGCCTGCCCGTCTCACTGACCCTATATTCCTCTACAAAGGGACGCAACTCTACAGGGGTACTCGCCATCTCCCGCAACGCGACCAGATTTAACTCCAGGTCGAAGTGGCCGCTATTGCAGACTATGGCTCCGTCATGCATCAGCGCGAAATGCTCGCCGTCTATCACATGTCGATTGCCTGTCACCGTCACAAAGATGTCGCCCAGGGGGGCAGCCGCCTGCATAGGCATCACTCGGAAGCCGTCCATGACTGCCTCCACGGCCTTAATCGGATTGATCTCTGTCACTATCACATTGGCACCCATACCGCGTGCGCGCAACGCTACGCCTTTGCCGCACCAGCCGTAGCCCACAACGACCATAGTACGTCCTGCAAGCAGTATGTTGGTGGCTCTGATGATGCCGTCCAGTGTGGACTGCCCTGTGCCGTAGCGATTATCGAAGAAGTGCTTGGTCTGCGCATCGTTGACGGCTATGGCCGGGAAGGCCAGTGCCCCGGCTGTCTCCATAGCGCGCAGGCGCACTATGCCGGTCGTGGTCTCTTCCGTGGAACCGACAATCTCTGAGACCTGCTCCGGGCGCTCTTTGATGATTGTGGCAACCACGTCCGAGCCGTCATCTATAATGATCTGTGGACGCGTATCGAGCGCTGTGCGCACGTGTCGATTATAGGTCTCCGTCGTCTCGCCCTTGATGGCGTAGACAGGAACATTCCAGTCCGCCACCAGCGAAGCGGCCACATCGTCCTGTGTGGAGAGCGGATTGGAGGCTATCAGGACGGTCTCCGCCCCTGCTGCCTGTAGGGCGCGCACTAGGTTTGCTGTCTCCGTGGTAACGTGAGCGCAGGCCAAGAGGCGGACGCCGCTCAGGGGCTTCTCTGTAGAGAAGCGTTCGCGTATCAGCCTTAGAACGGGCATCTCTCGCTCCGCCCACTCGATCCGGCGTTTCCCGGCTGGAGCCAGGTCTATATTTTTCACGTCGTACTCAATTGGACGCGTTGCAGTCATTTACATCTCCCTTTTTAATCTATTTTATGAAGGAATTTCGAGCGCCGCCCGAGACCTTACAAAGGCTATATACCCGCGGCCTCCCTTAGAGCCTCCGCTTTGTCCGTGGCTTCCCATGTGAAATTCTCGCCGGAGCGTCCGAAGTGGCCGTAGGCGGCTGTTTTCTTGTATATAGGCCTGCGCAGGCGCAGCTCTTCTATGATGCCTAAGGGGGTCAGACGGAAGTGCTCTCTGATCAGCGTAGACAGTCTTTCTTCGCCTAAGCGCCCTGTGCCGTTTGTGTCAACCAGTACGGACACAGGCTCGGCAACCCCTATAGCATAGGCCAACTGAACCATACAGCGCTCTGCCAATCCGGCTGCCACTATATTCTTGGCTGCATAACGTGCCATGTAGGCTGCTGAGCGATCAACCTTGGTCGGGTCTTTGCCGGAGAAGGCGCCCCCGCCGTGTGGAGCATAGCCGCCGTAGGTGTCTACAATGATCTTGCGCCCTGTGACGCCCGCATCCCCCTGTGGCCCGCCCGTTACAAAGCGGCCTGTGGGGTTGATGTGGTATTTGGTGTCCTGGTCTAGCATCTCCTGCGAAATGGTTTCGCGTATGACGCTCTCCAGGACTTCCGTGCGCAATTGCTCATTGGTCACATTTGGATCGTGCTGGGAGGAGATGACCACTGCATCCACCCTGTGCGGCCTGCCGTCTCTATATTCGACTGTGACTTGAGATTTTCCGTCAGGGCGCAGGTAGGGAAGCTGGCCGGATTTACGCACCTCCGAGAGCCTAAGGGCTAGGCTGTGCGCCAACTGTATGGGTAAGGGCATCAACTCGGGCGTTTCATTACAAGCGAAACCGAACATGAGCCCCTGGTCGCCAGCACCGCCCGTATCTACTCCCATGGCTATATCCGGCGATTGACGCCCTACAGCAGAGAGGACGCTGCAAGTATCACAATCGAAACCATATTTGGCTCGTGTATAACCGATCTCTCTAATGGTTTCACGTGCCACTTGCTGGAAGTCTATGTGCGCTGTGGTGGTAATCTCGCCGGCAATTACTACAAGTCCCGTCGTGACGAGCGTCTCGCATGCGACACGTCCTGTCTCGTCTTCGCTTAGCACTGCATCCAGCACTGCGTCCGAAATTTGATCCGCTATCTTGTCCGGATGGCCTTCTGTGACCGATTCCGATGTGAACAGGTGACTTCCCATGGTGCTCAAAGCAGCACTCCTTTTTTCATTCAAGCTTTAAGAAATAGTGTTAGATGGCTTCCAGAAGCCAAAAGACCGCGTACTGTAGCAATCATAAGAGGTTGTGTCAAGGCTCTGGGGCAAGCCCGTTTGGGGGGCGTGATACATAATATATATTATCAGACCCAGGAGGTTTTCCCTTACAACTTGCCCCTTCTCTAAAACCTCCTGAAAGATTCTTCCTTTATAGGGCATCCATGCTGCTTTTTATGCTCTTTGAAGATTGAGCCGATCAATTTCCTTAGAGGCGACTTGACTCATTCTTAGGCCATCCCATACAGTTCTTTTTCCAACTAAAAAGGACTACTCTTACAATGGCTATAAAAATCGAGAACTATTCAAAGGTAAAGCTGCCCAAGGGGACGGAAGAGCGAATTGCAAATATAATGGATAGCCTGCCGCGCGAACACCTGCGTGGAATTGATCGCATACGGCTGGTAGATTCAATTAACGACCCCAGACTCAAGTCCGTTCAGCAGCGTACAGACCTTCCAGGACTCTATCATCCGCGTCAGGGAGGCCAACCGGCCTGGCTCGAAATTGCAGTAGGCGTGTTACTGCCCCGCTCTCAGCCCTTTTTTAAAAGAATCATGCCGAGGCTTTCTTTCAAGGGGAATTTAGCCGCAATCCTCTTCTCCCTTGTAGGCCAGCATTACTACCTGACGTTGCGCCATTCGGTTAAAAGAGGCCAGATCGAAGCGAGCGTTAGAGCCTATACGGAAAAGCACCTACGCCTTTGGAACGAGCGACAGCACGGCCTGCGTGCAAGACTCTTCAAGCCCTTGCAGCCAACACTGGAGCGCTGGGCGCGTGCATTACAGAAAAAGGCTTCTGCCGAGCGCAAGAAGAGCCAATCTGCATAAATTCATTGAAATATGAGAAATCAAGGGTAACCCGCAAGGCGTTATCGGACGCGGCACTCACTCGCCGCTCTCGCGCTCGATCTTATCGGCAGCTTTGCGTAAGGCTGCCGAGATTTCACTGTTTTTAACTGTGGTTCGACGAAAACGAAGCTCTAATCTGAATTCCTTACCGGGTGCAACAAATCTATAAACATAGGGCTTGCGTGCGGCTTTAGGGGCGGACTGCTGCTGCCCCTCTTTCACCACCTGCACACGGCGTGTGGCACGTGCATCGTCCCTGGTCATACCGCCACGCACGACCTCGTCCGTGAGGCGCATCATTGCCCCCTCATCAGGCTGACGTACGATCTGCAATAGAAGCGATTTGGAGTTAATGTCGGCGCGCCGACATTTCTCTCTTACGGACTCCGGCAGCGAGGCTATGGACATCACCTCCGTGACAGTGCTGCGGCTCTTCCCTACCTTGCGCGCCACCTCTGCATGTGTATAACCGAAGCGGTCGCAAAGCGCTGCCAGACCGTCCGCCTCCTCCCAGGGCGTTAAGTCCTTACGCTGTAAATTCTCTATTAAAGCTATTTCCGCCACTGCCCTGTCATCTACATCCATCTCTATGCAGGGGACTTCGCGTATGCCCGCCTCTCTGGCTGCACGCCACCGTCGCTCGCCGGCTATAATCATCCAGCGCCCGCCCACCTCGGATGGCTTAACCAGCAAAGGCTCCAATACGCCCTTCTCTCTTATGGAGGCGGTCAACTCCTCCAGATCGCCTATCTCTACGCGCGGCTGCAGAGGGTTCGGGTCCAGTTTCTCCAGGGCTATCATGCGTCCAATGGGCGTAGGCCTGTGTTGCGCCAGTTCCTCTACATAATGCGCATCGTGACGCATACGCAAGCCTGTGGGCAGTCCTCTTTTAGACACGACTTATCACCTCGTCACAGAGTTTCGCATACTCGCTCGCACCAGATGACTGTGGCGCAAAGGTAAAGATAGACTCCTTGTATGCGGGCGACTCCTCGAGCCGCACGCTCTTTGTAATCACAGTATCGAAGGTTTTTGCGCCGAAAACACGCCGTATATGCTCGTAAACTTCGCGTGCAAGGGTGGTTCTCTTATCATGCAGCGTGACGACTACACCCAGGACCTGCAGGTTTGGATTGGGGCGCGCCTTGACCTTCTCTATGGTCTCCAGGAGGTCGTCCGTCCCCTCTAAGGCAAAGTAGGAGGACTGAATCGGTATCAGTACATGCGTTGCGGCCACAAGCGCGTTGACCGTTATCAAGCCTAGAGTCGGCGGAGTATCTATGACAATGCATTCGTAGCGTGTGCGTAGCGGCTCCAGCCTGTCCTTCAAACGAAAGGGGGCGTCAAAATCTCCCACGAGTTTAGCTTCTAGTTTTGCCAGATTGATTCGCGCGGGGATCATAAACAACCCCTCTACTGGCGTCGTATAGATGAACTGTTCAAGTCCCCCGCTACCGTCCATGATCATCTCATAGGCGGAATGCTCCACTGCGCTAGGGTCTAAGAAGGAGATGGAGCTGTTGGCTTGAGGGTCCAGGTCTAAAAGCAGCGTACGCAAGCCTTTACGCGCAAAGGCCGCGGCCAGATTGATGGCTGTAGTGGTCTTACCCACACCACCCTTCTGGTTAGCTATCGCCAGGACCAGGTTTTGCGGCGAGCGTGTAGCCTCTACTGTCTGCTCCTGAGGCTTCTTCTGTCCGTTTCTCATAAACGAGTTGTGGGTCTCACATAGGTAGGTCGCCGGCTTCGCCTATTACATCCGGCCACTCTTCTTCTTCCGTGCCTTCCGCTTCTTCCGCCCCTTCTTCGCCGCTCGCGACTGTGTTACGTGAAGCGCGTATGACCTCCATATCCACGAAGATGGGGCAATCTGCACGTAAGGCCAGCGCAATTGCATCCGATGGACGGGAATCCAGCATCATGGGTGAGCCGTCGGAGGAGCGCATCTCTATCACCGCGAAAAAGGTGTTGTCGCGCAATTCCGTGACCACCACACGCTCAACGCTCGCCCCCATCTCGACTATCAGATTTCTAAGTAGGTCGTGCGTCATGGGCCTCTGTGGAGCTATCTTTTCTATCTCTAGGGCGATGGCGTTGGCTTCATAGGCACCGACCCAGATGGGAAGCATCGTGTCGCTGTTCACATCCTTGAGGATGATGATCGGCGTCCCGCTATTAGGATCCATCATTAAAGCTCTAATCTTTACTTCGATTTCCATGACCGCACTTCACCCTTTACTTTAAGCCACGCAGGTCTACGCGCCAGCCAATAGCTCACCATACAAGCTGTTCGTCTTGGCCTCACGCACGCGCACACGCACAATCTTTCCGGCCAGTTCTTTTGCTCCCTCGAAATTAACTACCTTATGGCAGGTGGAATGTCCCGTCATATCTTTACTGGATTTTGCGCTCTCACCTTCAGCCAGCACGCTCACAACGCGCCCCGCATAGCTCTCGTAAATCTTTCTTTGAATCGAGCGCTGCAACTGCTCAAGCGCAAGAAAACGCCTGGTTTTCTCCACGGCAGAGACATCGTCCGAAAGCTTTGCAGCGGGCGTTCCGCGCCTGGGAGAATACTTGAAGATATATAGGCCATCATACTGACATGCTTCTACTAAGCGCATAGTGGCATCGAAATCTTCCAACGTCTCCCCTGGAAAGCCCACAATGATGTCACTCGTTAAAGCGATACGCCTACTGCGCGCCCCCCTGATGGCCTCCACGCGCCTCAAATAGTCCGTAACCTTATGCCCGCGTCGCATGGCACGCAAGACCCTGTCGCTTCCGGACTGAACTGGTAGATGAACCCAATCGCAGAGGTTCCAGTGCTCCTCTATGGCGGCCACTATGTCTGTGTGAAAATCGCGTGGGAAAGAGGTGGTGAACTTGATTCTATATATCCCTGTGGCGGCCACTGCGCGCAGCAGGCGCGAAAAAGGAGTAGCCCCCTCGAAGCCCTCCAATCCTTCCGTAGACACAGGCCTGTAGCTATTGACGTTCTGCCCTATCAGATGTACCTCTTTATAACCTTCATCCCGCAGGCGCAAGACTTCCTGGACAATCTCGGACGCCCTGCGGCTACGCTCCCGACCGCGAGAGAACGGCACAATGCAATAGGTGCAGAACTTGTTGCAGCCCTCTATGATCGGCACGAAGGCTACATAAGGCGAATGCCTCTCGACCGTAGAGACATCCCAGGAATCGCCTAAGCCTCGTTCGCCCAGGTCCAGGGTTCTACGCTCGCCGCTTTGCGCGCGTTCAATGAGCAGGGGCAACCTGTCTGTGGCGCGTGTGCCTATAACCATATCCACAGACGGTGTATGGTCAAAGATACTGGCTCCCTCCAATTGCGCTACACACCCCATGACGCCTATCATAGGCTCTCGCCCTGGACGAGCCTTGCGCACTTCACCAATTCGTGTAAAGACCTTCTGTTCCGCGCGTGCGCGAACCGAGCAGGTATTGAAAATCACTACATCAGCGGTTTCCGTTGACTCTGCCAGATAGTATCCGGACTCATGCAGACGCGTTGCAGCTCGCTCAGTGTCTGCTACGTTCATCTGGCAGCCGAATGTTTCTATGTAAACGCTTGGTTTCATGCTCCCTTTGCTCTGCACTACGCTTGATGAGTGTGTGAGTGTAGCAGAAATACGCCCCACAAAGCGACACCTTACTTTTTCTGCGAAAGAATTTTTGATCTTCTCTTGCGCGTGCGCGCCGCAGTCACAGCATCGACCCTATTTGCAGCGCTCTGTAGCAACCAGCGCGCAGCCTCAATCGTCGTCTGCGCGCCCTCTTCGCCGCCGCCTATCATACGCGCCAGTTCCGATACGCGCTCTTCCCCTTCCAACTCTTCCACAGTAGTGGCTGTGCGCCCCTTCTCCAATTTTTTCGAGACTATATAATGATGATCCGCGAAACGAGCGATCTGCGCCTGATGTGTGACACATAAGACCTGCCGCGCCTCTGCAAGGCTCTTCAGACGCCGCCCCACTGCCTCCGCCACATGGCCTCCTATACCCACGTCAATCTCATCGAAGACAACCGTTGCGCCCTCCACTGCTACAACACCGGCTTGCAGACTCATATAGACTGTGCGCAGGGTCAGCATCAAGCGTGAAAGCTCTCCACCCGAAGCTACACGCGACAAAGGGCGCGGCTCCTCACCCGGATTAGCAGAAAGATAGAATTCGACGCTGTCTGCGCCATGCTGTGTAAAATAGCTTTCGCTGGCAATCCCTTCCCCTTCGTTATCAGACCCCTTCGGGCCCTTGTCATGCGTTGGCTGTGCCGTGCGTATCATCACAAAGAAGCGCGCCCGCTCCATAGCCACGAACTTGAGGTCTTCCATAACGCGTACACTTAAGGTTTCGGCTGCCCTCAAGCGGCGCTCTGTCAACTCTACTGCGCCCCGTCTGTAATCCCTTTCCGCCTCTATTAATTCCCTTCTAAGGGTTTCTTCTCGCTCAGAAAGGTCGCTCAACCTTTGAAGCCTCTCGAAAAGCTCTTCCTGAACTTTAAGTATTCCCTCCAAGTCGCTATTGTATTTGCGCTTAAGCCTTTCTAGCTCTGACAGTCTATCTTCTATTTGCGCCAGCCTGTCAGGGGAGAACTCTACCCCTTCGCCGTAACTACGCAGGGCGTCAGCCGTCTCCATCAACCCCGCTGTGCTTTGCTGAAACAACTCCAGGAGCGGGGCAATGCGTGTGTCTATAGTGCTCAATTCCTCCAATTGCCTGCCCAGGGCTGCCAGCCGATCAATCACGCTCCCCTCTTTCTCGTAGAGTTCCGCGTAAGCGCCCGTGCCCAATTGGAGCAGTTTTTCAGCGTGGGTTAATAGCTTTCTTTCCCTGTATAGCTCTGCGTCTTCGCCAGGGTTCGGCGCAATACGCTTGATTTCCGATAGCTCATACTGTAGCAGGTCTGCGGCCCGCTCTCTCTCCATCATCTCGCGTTCCAGTTCGGATAGCTCTTCCAGAGCCGAACGCCAGCGTGCGTAAGCTTCTGCCACTGACTTGCGTTGTGCCAGATTTGCCCCGAAGGAATCCAGCAAATCCATCTGCGATTGTGCAGATAGAAGGGAGCGCTGTTCCCCCTGCCCGTGAATCGCTACCAGAAAGGGCTGCAACAGTCGTAAGGTGGCAGCCCTCACACTCTGATCTTCCACGAACATTCTGCTTCGCCCATTGGCGTGTATCTCGCGCCTTATCAGTAGATCAGACCCGTTTTCAACCTCTACCCCTGCGCTGTCCAGTATCTTTCTGATCTCTTTGCGCCCCTCCGCTCCCACTTCAAACAGCCCCTCTACTATCGCCACGCGCTCGCCCGTGCGCACCTGCAAGGTAGAGCTTCGCGCACCCATCAGCAGGCTGAGCGAGTCCACAATGATGCTTTTGCCGGAGCCTGTCTCCCCGGTCAGCAGGTTCAAGCCTGTATGAAAAGAGATTTCGAGCTGGTCTATAACAGCGAAATTCGAGATGTTGAGGTACTTCAACATAAAGCGTTTTCAGAGCTGGGAATTTACATTAAATGTTTTTCTTTAAGTAAAGAGCCTAATGCTTCTCTTGAAGAATTAAATCTTGACCCGCATGCGGGCACGCAGGTACTATCTTCGACCTCAAAAGCTTTCTCAAAAACCTTTATAGGGAAAGGCCCGTAAAGATTATGTCTTTCAATAAGATTACTATCGTCGGCAACCTGGGACGCGACCCTGAGCTGCGTTATACGCCACAAGGCACCCCCGTCTGTAGCTTTACAGTCGCCACCAATGAGCGACGTAAGGATAAAGCAGGTGAGATGCAGGATTCGACCACCTGGTTCCGCGTTACGCTCTGGGGCAGACAGGCCGAAACTGCTTCTCAGTATTTGACCAAAGGGCGTCCCATTTATATAGAAGGCAGATTGCGTGTTGAAGAATGGACAGACCGCGATGGCAAACAACGCTACACTTTAGAGGTTCACGCCACAGATATGCAGTTCATAGGGGGCGGGCGCAGCGAAGAAGGAGGCGCTCCGCCAGCCAAGGCAGTGGTGACCAGCGAACAGCCCGAAGCGGAACTCTCTGACGACGACATTCCGTTCTGAGTAGAGTGCCTATTACGTATATGTCGGCGCGCCGACATTATATGATTCCAGGGCGCATTGCTTCAGGCACCATTGTCCGCGCTAGCGGCGATTCCCCACCTGCCGTACTCGCGTAAACGCTCATAACGGCGCTGCATGCGTAGGCTTGGGGGCTGGCTGACGGCCTCTGCAAGTCTTTGACTCAACACGACATCCAGTAGCTGCGCCGTCTCGTCGTGTTCTTTATGCGCTCCTCCTGCCGGTTCCTCTACGGTCATATCAATCAGCTTGAGTTTGAGAAGGTCTTCAGCCGTCAGCCGCAGGCTTTCTGCGGCTCTGTCCGACTGCTGCGCATCCTTCCATAGAATCGCTGCGCATCCTTCCGGAGAGATAACGGAGTAGATGGCATTCTCCAGCATCAAGACCTGATCGCCCACACCTATTGCCAGAGCGCCGCCAGACCCGCCCTCGCCTATAACAGTCACAATCACCGGCACACGCAGTTTCACCATCTCGCGCAAGTTAAAGGCTATGGCCTCAGCCTGACCGCGCTCTTCCGCATCAATGCCCGGATATGCCCCAGGAGTATCTATAAAGGAGAAGATGGGGCGTCCGAACTTTTCCGCAAGCTTCATCACACGCAAGGCCTTGCGATACCCTTCAGGCTTGGGCATACCGAAATTTCTAATTTTTCGTTGTTTGGTATCGCGCCCCTTCTGATGGCCTATAACCGCTACTGGAAGCCCGTGAAAGCGTGCGAAGCCGCAGACGATTGCAGGGTCGTCTGCAAATCTACGGTCGCCGTGTATCTCCTGAAAATCCTCGAAGAGTCTTTCGATCAAATCCAGCGTGTAGGGTCTCTCTGGATGGCGCGCCAACTGCACACGCTCGAATGCCGTACGAGTGCCCTTCTCTTTGCCGAAAGGCTCAACTTGCTGCTCCGTATTAGCCGTCTCCGCCATAAAAGTGGTCGCCGTCTGCTCTGGCATAAAATTACAGGCTCAACGTAACATTCCTCCACTCCACTTGACAACCGTAGCTGCGCAGAGAGCTTTCCAGTTCCACACTCCCTTTAATGCGTAGCGCCCCGTGAGGCCTTGCGCGCACCAGCACGCCTTCTTCCAGATTCATCTCTATAAACACTTCGCAATCCCCTCGATTGGCATCCAGAAGCTGAAAAAGCCTGTCCAGAAGGGGCTTTGGATCAGAAGAGACTGGAAGCTTTATGGTCACAGAGCGCGCCCTGCGCTGAAGCACATCGTCTAGCCGCGCGATTTCGTCCGCGATTAGCGAAATCTGCCCGTCGTCTGTCACTTCCAGCCGACCTGTCATCAAAACGGCCACGTCGTTTTGAGCAGCAGCCTCGAATTTACTGAATGTTTCCGGCCACAGGACGCATTTTACCCCGCCGCCCTGATCCTCCAGACGCAGCAGAGCGAACCGGCTACCCTTCTTAGTCGTGCGAACCTGAAGTGTGTTGACGATGCCGCCCACGCTGACGCGCGTCCCGCTTTCTATGCCAGTCAACTCCAAAGTCTTGACGGCGCGCAATTCCGCCAGCACATCTATGTAATTATCCAGAGGGTTTCCAGTTATATAAAAGCCTATAGCATTCTTCTCTGCGGCTAAAAGCGCAGCATGCGTCCAGCTTTCAGCCCCCGGCAGGTCTTCTACCTGAGCAATTTGATTCGAGTCAAAGCCTGCAAATAGATCATTTTGCCCCTGCGCCTTACTTCTCTGCGCTCGATTAGCCCTGGAGAGCGCCTGATCAATTGCGCCGTGAAGGCGTGCGCGCCATTCGTGTAGAGCACTGCCCTTGCCATTCAGGGAATCGAAAGCGCCTGCGCAAACCAGACTCTCAAGAACACGCTTATTGACGGCTCCTGCCCCAAGGCGTTCCGCGAAATCGAAGAGCGAGGGGAATGCCCCCTCTTTGCGTGCCTCTATGATGGCATTGACGCTTGCCTGTCCAACCCCTTTGATAGCTGCCAGTCCATAGCGTATGGCACCCTGTAATGGCGTAAAGCCTGAACCGCTTTCGTTTACATCCGGCGCAAGCAGCTCTATTCTCTGCCCGCGCAATTCCATTGAATACTTGAAGACCTTAGAGGTATCCTGAAGTTCGTTCGAGAGGACTGCCGCATAGAAGTGCTCAGGATAATGAGCTTTAAGATAAGCCGTTTGAAATGCTAAGTATGCATAGGCAACGCTGTGGCTACGGTTGAACCCGTAGTCTGCAAATTGTGCCATTAAAGAGAATATCTGCTGGGCTTTCTCTTTTTTTATCCCTTTTTCGACTGCCCCGTTAATAAACTTCTCTTCATGTCGCGCCATCTCTTCGCGGTTCTTTTTGCCCATAGCGCGCCGCATCAGATCGGCCTCGCCCAGGCTGTATCCGCCCAGCTTTTGCGCCAACTGCATGATCTGCTCCTGATAAACCAGGATGCCATAGGTGTTACTCAACACCTCTTTCATCTCAGGAACAATGTAACTGACCCTCTTCACTCCATGATGGCGTGCTATGAAATCATCCACCATGCCCCCGTCCAGGGGGCCGGGGCGGTATAGAGCGTTCAAAGCCGCCAGGTCTTCCAGCCCCTTCGGCTTGAGCTTACGACAAATCTCCTGCATGCCGGATGATTCAAACTGGAAGACAGCTTCGGTTCTACCCTCTGCGAAAAGCTGCATCGTCTTCTCATCGCTCAAAGAGATGTCCGCCCAATCAATTTCCGCATTATGCGACTGCTTTATGCTTTTTAAGCAATCGCTTATAACCGTAAGCGCAGTCAGTGCCAGAAAATCCATCTTCAGCATGCCGGTCTTTTCCAAGTCCGACATGGCGTATTGTGTGGTCAATTCATCTTTGGACGAGACGGCTACAGGCACCAATTCCTGTAAAGGCTCAGGCGATATGACCACGCCCGCGGCGTGAACGCTTGAATGGCGTGCGCAGCCCTCCAAGCGTTGTGCCAAGTCCATTAATTCCCTTATTTGCGTATTCTCTTCGATGGCTTTTCGGAGTTCCGGCACCTGTTCCAGAGATTGCGCCAGGCTGACATTTCGGCCACGCACAGGAGGCGGGATTAGCTTGGCAATCCGGTCTACCTCTGCATAGGGCATATCAAGTGCCCTGCCCACGTCTTTAATGGCCGCTTTGGAGGCCATAGTACCGAAGGTGATAATCTGGCAGACCGAATCGCGACCATATAAATCTGCCACGTGATTAATCACTTCACCTCGACCGCGCACACAAAAATCTATATCAATATCGGGCATGCTGACGCGCTCAGGGTTTAGGAAACGCTCAAAAAGCAGGTCGTATTGCAAGGGGTCAACATCTGTTATATCAAGACAATAGGCCACCAGAGAGCCTGCCGCAGAGCCACGTCCGGGGCCTACCGGAATATTATGCTCTTTCGCATAGCGTATGAAATCCCAGACAATTAGAAAGTAGCCAGGGAATCCCATCTGCTTAATCATGGCGATCTCGCTGGAGATTCTTGACTGATATTCGGCCAGCGAGTGCTTTAACTCGCCTTTTGCTAAGTTTCTTTCCCAGACCTGCTGGCGCCGCCGCTCGTAGCCATCGCGTACGACCTTTTCAAAGTATTCGTCAACAGACAAATCTGCATCCACGGAAGGAATAGGATAGCGCGGCAGATGGTTGATGCCTTTGGGTAAAGACAGATCGCACATCTCCGCTATTTCGACGGTTCGCGTTAAGACTTCCGGTATCTCTTTGCCGAAAATCTCCCACATCTCTTCAGGCGAACGCACGTAGAAATAAGGCGAGCCGTAGCGCAGGCGGTTAGGGTCGTTGACGGTCTTGCCGGAGCCTATGCAAAGCAGCACGTCGTGTGCTTTGGCATCTTCCGGCATGAGATAATGCGCATCGTTGGTTGCCACCAGCGGGACGCCGGTTCTTTTCGACAGCTCTACGAGCGGTTTTCTAATACGACGCTGCGCGTCCAGGCCGTGCTCCTGAATCTCCAGAAAGTAATTGCCCTTCCCTAGTATCTCCTCGAATTCTTTGGCGGCACCGACCGCCTCGTCAAAACAATCCCTGGCGAGCATGGCCTGCGGCACACCGGACATACAGGCTGAAAGTCCCACAAGTCCCTCGCTATGTTCCGCCAGAAGCTCTTTGTCTATGCGTGGCTTGTAATAGAACCCTTCGGTGAAAGCTTTAGAGCTTAGCCGCACAAGATTCTGATAGCCCTCGTAATTTTTAGCTAAAAGAATGAGATGAAAGTTGGCCTTTTCGCCGGGCACTGCTGACCCCGCACGATCTTTGCGGCTGCGGCGAGTGATGTAAACCTCGCAGCCGACGATGGGCTTGACCCCCTGCGACTTCATTGCGTTATAGAAAGAGATTGCGCCATACATATTACCGTGATCGGTCATGGCGCAGGCGTTCATTCCCAGTTCCGCCACGCGGCGCGAGAGGGGCTTGATCTGTATGGCTCCATCAAGCAGGCTGTAATCAGTATGAAGATGTAAGTGTACGAACTCTCTCTTGTTCATCGTTGCTTTCGGGTCAGGTGGTATTGGAGCCGCTTCGACTACGCGGACGAAAGAAAATAATCGGCGCGCTCCCGCTAGAAGCGTTCGGCACTATATCACGTATGTTTTAAAAAGGAAGGGACAAGATATGGCGTTAGAGGGTGCGCACAGACATTAAGCTCATTTATCACAAAGACTTTTAGCCCGGCGGGATTACAAAATGCTTCAAAGCTTTCACATGAAACGACCTTGGGGGCAGCGAGACGCTTTATTCCCACTCAATCGTGCTCGGAGGCTTTGAGCTGATGTCGTATACGACCCTGTTAATCCCACGAACCTCCGAGACCAGACGCGCAGAGACGCGGCTCAGCATATCGTGCGGCAAGCGCGCCCAGTCAGCCGTCATCCCGTCCACGCTCGTCACGGCGCGTATGGCTAAGACGCGCTCGTAGGTTCTTTCATCTCCCATCACTCCGACGGTGGAAACAGGAAGAAGCACCGGGAAAGCCTGCCAGACAGCATCATAAAGCTCCGCCAGACGCAGTTCTTCGTCAAGAATGCGATCAGCCGCCTGTAAGAGGTGGACGCGTTCTTCCGTCACTTCACCCAGGATTCGCACGGCAAGCCCCGGCCCAGGAAAAGGATGGCGTCGCAAAATCTCTTCGGGAACATTAAGCTCACGCCCTATTGCGCGCACTTCATCCTTGAATAGCTCGCGCAGAGGCTCTACCAGACGCAAGCTCATTTTCTCCGGCAGGCCGCCTACGTTATGGTGGCTTTTGATGACGGCAGAGGGGCCCCGCACGGATACGGATTCGATCACGTCCGGGTATAGTGTTCCCTGAACAAGATACTGTACATCGCCCAGAGCGAGCGCCTCTTCTTCGAAAACCTCTATAAAGACGCGCCCTATAATCTTACGTTTTTGCTCCGGGTCTGTGACCCCTCTGAGCGCCTCCAGAAAACGCCTCTCAGCCTGAACGCCGCGCACATTCAAGCTCATGTGCTGCTTGAAGAGACTTAAAGTTGTCTCAAATTCTCCTTCGCGTAAAAGGCCTGTGTTGACGAAAATGCAGGTCTGGCGCTCACCTATAGCCTGATGCACAATGGCGGCTGCCACGGTCGAGTCCACCCCACCCGACAGCCCGCAAACGACTCGCCCCATACCCCCAAGCCGTTCTAGTATGCCGTTGACCTGTTCCTCTATCACAGCTCGCGGCGACCAGTCGCCGCGGCACCGGCAGACACGCAAAAGGAAGTTCCTAAGGATCTGCGCGCCCAGGGGGGTATGCGCCACCTCCGGGTGAAACTGAAGGCCGAATATGCGCTTGCTTAAGCTCTCAAAAGCATTAAGCGCATCGTTCGTGACGGCTGTCACGTGAAAGCCTTCGGGCACGGATGTCACATGGTCGCCGTGGCTCATCCAGACATCCATTTCCGCAGGCAGCCCTTCAAAAAGCGGACTTGATGGGTCAAGCACTTTCAGACGAGCGTAACCGTATTCCCGGCTCGGCGATGGACTGACTTCCCCGCCCAGGTCGTAGGCCAGAACCTGTAGCCCGTAACAGATGCCCAGTACGGGGCAGTCCACAGCATCCAAGAGATGCGGGTCAGGACGCGGCGCTTCCCTTTCATAGACTGAAGAAGGGCTTCCGGAAAGAATCAATCCGCGCGGATGGCGTACACGTATCTCTTCCAGAGAGGTGTTATAAGGCAGAATCTCGCAATACACCCCGGCCTCGCGTACGCGTCTGGCAATCAATTGTGTGTATTGCGAGCCAAAGTCCAGTATGATAACGATTTCGTGTTCGCGCTTCTCGCTCAAAGAAAGTAAACCTCCGCAGGGGTTCGTGCGTCTGAAATGATTGCTTTGCCTGAATTTCCAGTGGGGATTATACGCGCTGGCGGCGCTGAACAACAACAGAGCGTGTAAAAGGCTTATGGCGCGGGCACATTTGACCGGGGAAGATAGCCAATAATTTTATGACGGGACAAAATATTCGTGTCGCAAGGAGCAACAAGCGGCACGCTTTATATATTCTTACAGTAGCGCTCCTCCTCACTTTGGTCTTTTCAGGGTCAATCTCCCCTTTCACATTTGTACAGACCGTAAAGGGCGGCCAGATAGCTCTCTCAGGGCCTCTGACAGTTCGCTGGCAATATAACTCCGACCAAACGATCAATTTAACACCCGCCACGGCTGGCGAGCGCGTCTACCTGCCTCTGGCTGCCGGTACAATCGTGTCCCTGCGCTCGACCGATGGACAGATGTTCTGGAAGACAGAGATAGGGGGTGAAGTCTCTGTTTCACCTGTGGCAGACGAACGGGCAGTTTACATAGGGTCAGAGACGATTATCCCGCCAAGCCGGGAACCCAGAGCGACGGGTGCTCTACGCGCCTTGGGACGGGAAGGCGGCATCACACTCTGGATGCGCACCTTTCATCGCCCTCTGAGCGGAACGTTAGTGATGAATAGTGCGACGCTGTTCGGCGGGACAACCGATGGGCGCGTTTTTGCTATTGAGAAAACGACAGGCCGCTTTCTATGGGTCATGCAACACTGGCAGCCCTTTAATTCTCATCCGTCCCTGAGCGGCTCTACTCTCTATATCGGGTGCGACGACGGCAATCTCTTTGCTCTGAATCAAAGTACAGGGGCGACGCTCTGGCATTATCGGACTCGGGGGGCTGTTCGAGGCCGCGCTGTGGAGGTTGACGGTGTGGTCTACTTCGGTTCCGCGGATGGATATGTCTACGCATTAAATGCTGCGGATGGTCGTCTGCGTTGGCGCACACGCACAGGCGCAGGGGTGCAGGTGGTGGCGGACGCGGGCGGAGGCGGGCTGATTGTCGCTTCCCTGGACAATTTCGTATACAAGCTTTCAAGCGCCAAAGGTGATCGTTTATGGAAACGCCAGCTCGCAGGCCGCGTCGCATCCGAACCACTGTTGGCGGCTGACGGCGCTCTCTTTACGCCTCTCTCAGGGGACGCGGGCGTGGTTTTAGACCTGCGCGACGGAAAACAGTTGAACACTCTTCCGGTAGGTGAGGACAACAACACAGCCGCTTCTCCAGTAGCTGTCGGAGGCGTGCTTTTGGTCACTACACGCCACGGTCTGATAGCATTTTCGCGCCCGGACACTTCAATTCAATCCAGACGAAAAGATTGAAGAGGCCGTAGGGATAGTGAAGGAGCTGTGAGGGGAAACCTGTCTGAGAATATAGCTGACGCTTTTTTAAGCTCACCAAACTGGAGCATGCAGTCTCTGCTCTCTAAGCTGTAGCTGGTTTATCAGGGCGGCGGCGAAAGAGCGCGCCGATACGGAATACTATCCCCTGCAACACGTAAGCGGTAACGATTGCCAGGAGCGCGTATCTGGAGTAAAGCCAGATGAGCATGCCCAGAGTACCCATGATCAAAATCATCATGCGTGTGCTGCGCCTGCGAGTGCCCACGGATTTGAAGCTGCTGTAGCGCAAGGTGCTGACCATGAGTGTGCCCAGCACTGCGACCAATCCCATTAGAAGAGCGCCGTAAAGTTGCGCGCGCTCCGCTCCGTACTGGACAAGGGGCTTGGGAGCGAAGTGTATGATGGCGGCTATGAGTGCGGCGGCGGCTGGAATTGGAAGTCCTACGAAGTTCTTTTTATCAACCTTGGGAGTCCCTTCCGCAAGCACGCGCGGGCGCGTGGCCTGCACGTTAAAACGCGCAAGGCGAAATGCGCCGCACATCAGGAACATAAAAGAGAGAAACCATCCAAGGTTATGCAGGTCAGTCCCCTCACGAAAAGCGGAGCCATAGCCCCAGGCGTAAGCGAGCACTGCCGGGGCAATTCCGAATGTCACCACGTCTGCGATTGAGTCGAACTGAACGCCTATCTCGGTCGTGGTCTTCGTCATGCGAGCAATTCTTCCGTCGAGCGCATCGAAGACGAAAGCCCAGCCTATGAACAATGCAGCCCCGTCAAAAAGCTGTGCGGCGCGTGCTAAGGCTTCCGGCGTTCCCAGTCCTATCATCTGAAAACCGCGCAGCGCGCCCGTGATGGCGAAAAAGCCCATCAGGATATTCGCCATCGTAAAGAGCGACGGAATCAAGTAAAGACCTTTCTTGAGGCCGCGACGCTCTGGCTGCTGTTTTTCCGCGCGCTTCTGCTCGAACTGCAAACGTGGTACACCGGACATCATTTAATCCTCCCGATGACTGTGACGCCGCCGCGCACACGCGTCCCCTCTTTAATGGTAACTTCAACTTCAGGCGGCAGTATAAGGTCTGTGCGCGAGCTGAATTTTATCAGGCCGAACCGCTCGCCGAGCGTTAATTCATCGCCCGCGTGCTTCCAGCAGACGATACGCCGCGCCAGAATACCGGCAATCTGCTTACAGACAACCGTTACCCTTTCTCCTCGTATCGTCAAAGCATTTTGTTCATTCACCAGGCTCGCTTCTTCTTTCGTCGCCATCAGAAACTTGCCTCTGGTGTAAGAGACATTCGTAATGGTGCCTGCGACGGGCGCGCGGTTGATATGCACATCAAATGGTGAAAGAAAGATACTGACGACTGCGGGCGATTGGTCATCACCGGGGGAAAGCATCTCTATGCGCGTGACGCGACCGTCTGCGGGCGAGACTACCAGACTACTGTCGGTCGGGGCAGCGCGTTTGGGATCGCGAAAGAAGAAGGCCATGAACGCGGCCAGGATGATGAAAGGGATACTGACAGGCCAGTAGCCCACAGCCGCCGCTATGAGCGCCAGCAGTACAGGAACGATGACGTATGGATAACCCTCACGCGCCATGGCGTTTTTCGGCTCTAGTGAAATTGTTCGAAAGTTTCAAGCTGCTTTAAGTCTAATTCGTTTCCGCCGATAAGTGAAACGGGGGCGCGCATGATTCTGGCGTCCCCGTCCAAGGGTTCTCCCGCCGCTTCAGTGCAGGCGGGACAAGTTTTTTCAGGCTCTCCTTTTCGAGCGGCCTTCGCTCCCCGGTCAGTGCGAGGAGTTGTGGTCTTTCTGATGCTGCAAAATGATGGTATGCATCTGATCTTTAATGGCAAGCTTTTTCTTCTTAAGAGTAATTTCCTCCAACTGCTCCTCGTCATTAGGGTATGCAAGCGCGGACAACTCGCTGAGCCGTGCTTCGTAACGACCATGCTCTCTCACCAGTTCTCGGAACTCAGGGTCGGTTGCCATGAGCTGCTCCTTTAAGCCATCCGTCGTCGTCATTTCCATTTCAGAGATGCCTCCTTTCAGATGCGGAAAAACTTCTAATGATACCGTGGAAAGCCGATTTTCGCCCTCCCACATGCGCCACTTTTTTGCTACACCGAAAATGTTAACGCAAAGGTTGCGTCCATTTCAAGTTAAAGTTTAGAGGAGCGCCGCCGTCATTACCAGCGCGTCTTCCGTAGGGTCTGCGTAGTAATGAGGCCGAAGCCCGCTCGCGCTGAAACCGAACTTGCCATAGAGCGCCTGAGCCGCGCTGTTTGACGCGCGAACCTCTAAAAATGAGCGCCGTGCGCCGCGTCTTTTCCCCTCTTCAAGAGCCGCGCCGAGCAGTTGCGCGCCGATGCCGGATTTGCGCCAATCCTCCCGCACGGCCATGTTGTTGATATGCAGCTCGTTTGCCGTCAGGCGCGCGGCGATGAACCCCAGTATGCGGAATCCAGCCCTGCGTCGCTCCGTGGGAAGTGGGCGAGCGACGAGCATGACGGTTTCACTCGTGCGCGCCAGCTCGCCGTAATAAGCATCCCAACCCCAGCGGCTCAAGCCGGTTGATTCTTCTATCTCCACCACTTCAAGAAGATCATGCTCCGTCATCTGCGAGATTGTAGCCCGCTCAAGAGCGCGTATTTGTTCTACCCCTGTGTTCGACATTTTTCCTTCAGCTCTGCATCAGACGGACGCACATAAATTGCGTGCAGCTCTTCGGGCTTGCTCGTCTCCCCACGCACCTGTTTCTCAAAGGCCAGCAATCCTACATACTCCGCTAAGTTTTCAGGCGGGGCGGAGAGCACCCATCCTTCACTTTTGTCAGACACTTTTTCGACGCTCTCTTCAATGAATGCTATTCCCTCTTCTTCTGCCAGCACACGTATCTTTTCGCGCTGCGCCAAGGCTCCCTCTCCAGCCCAGCGTATGGTACGTTGGCTGCGAAACTTTTCGAGCAAAGCCGTTGGAGCAACATGCCCAGGCTCGTCCAGTGGAACGACCGCGAATGGCTCTTCTACTCTGAAGCTCTGGGCGAAAAGCTCGCCGCGTCCAGCCGGAAGAAGCGCTACGACTCGTTCACCTTCACCTGCCGCGAGTGCTATGGCATGAAGAGTCTGTACACCGACCGCTTTCCGCTCCAGTGTTGAAGCCAGAGACTTCACAGTGGCGACGCCTATGCGCAAGCCTGTAAAGCTGCCCGGCCCGAGCGCAACCGCGAACAACTCCACCTCCTGTATGCGGCAAGTTGCTTCTTCAAGCGCTCCCCTTATCAACTCAAGCAGGTCTGTCGAATGCGAGCGTGTGGCATCGCCCGTCCGTGTTGAGAGAAGGGTGCGCCCGCGCGAGACCGCTATGCTGCCCGCACGCGTCGCCGTCTCTATACTGAGAATCAGAGGCTCTTGCCCTTTCGACACCGTTGAAAATTCTCGTCCCTTAAACTCTCAATTGAGAAGCGTCTTACGACCACGCCGAGCGCCATGAAAATTGACAGTTACTCTTTTAACGCGAGATTATAGGCTGCGCACTTCGTTAAAGGCAAATTTCAGATTTACAGGCACGGCTTGAAAGTATCGAACAGGAACGACGCCTACAGTATGGCTCTCCCTGGAGAACGTGTTGGAAGTAGAAATCCCTGTGCATCTTTGTTTCAGCTTATGAAAAATCAAAGGGTAGGCATTCTAACAGGGGGCGGTGATTGCCCCGGATTGAACGCAGTCATACGCGCCGTCGTACGCCGCGCTTATATCTCGCAGATAGAGATTGTCGGAATCAGAAATGGCTGGCAAGGGCTGGTAGAAGACGACGTAGAGCCGCTGAATCGTGATTCTATAAGCGGCATTCTGCCGCGCGGCGGCACAATCCTCGGAACCTCTCGCTTTGATCCGACGGGCGATGCAGAGAATCTTGCCAGGCTTGCTGCCAACTGGAAGAAGTACAACCTGAGCTCGCTCATAGTGGTCGGCGGTGAAGGAACTCTTTCGGCGGCGCTCGATATGTGGCGCGAGCACGGGTATCCGCTCGTCTGTATCCCCAAGACGATTGACAACGACATACGCGGCACAGACATGACCTTCGGGTTCGACACAGCCGTGCAGGTGGTGACGGAAGCCGTTGACCGACTGCACTCTACTGCGGAATCACATCATCGCGTTATGGTCGTGGAGGTCATGGGGCGTCACACAGGCTGGATAGCGGCTTATGGCGGCATTGCCGGGGGCGCAGATGTCGTACTCGTGCCGGAGCATCCCTTCAAGCTTTCGCGCGTCTGCGAGCTGCTCAGGCATCGCATGGAGCAGGGTCGCGCATTCTCCATCATCGTCGTCGCCGAAGATGCTCATCCGCACCCGGACGAAGATTTTCTTTCGAGCAGTGATCGAGAAAGCATCTATCGTCATGAAAGGCTTGGAGGCGTCGGGACGATTCTGGCCGCAGAGATTGAACGATGCACAGGTATAGAGACGCGCATTACCAAGCTAGGCTACGTTCAGCGCGGCGGCTCGCCTACGCCGTTTGATCGCGTGCTGGCGACTCGCTTCGGCGTTAAAGCTTTAGAGATGACTCTGGACGAAGAGTGGGCGCGCATGGTTTCGCTCTCCGGCAATCGAATCACGAGCGTCCCCCTTGAGGACGCGGTCGGAGAATTGAAAATGTTGCCGGAAGATATATACAACGTGGCCGAGCTTTTTTTCGGTTGAGACTTGATTGATGAGGCTGCCCCGCTTTTTCTTGACCGGGCGGGCGCTTGAGTGAAATAACATAGGCTTGATTTACACAGACAAGGGTTGCCGAAGGTTTCAATGAAGCTCTGCCCCGCTTGCCATCGTTGCTACGAAGACACGGACGCAGTCTGCTCTTTCGATTCGACTGTGCTGATGCCTTCGCGTCATGGCTCGCGCATGATTGCGGACAAGTATCGTCTGGATCGCCTGCTTGGCCGTGGCGGAATGGGTGCTGTCTATGAAGGCACTCACGTTGACTTGGAACGCCCCGTCGCCATCAAGCTCCTGCTGCCGGATTTCACTGCCGATGTGGAAGCGCTCGAACGCTTTCGACGCGAGGCTCGCGCCGCCGCACGCCTTAATCATCCGAATGTTGCAGACACTTACGACTACGGCTCGCTGCCAGAAGGCGGAGCCTACATCGTGATGGAGTTGATAGCGGGAGAGACTTTGCGCGAGCGTCTGGACGCCGCAGGCCAGTTGCCTTTCGGCGAAGCCATACAGATAGCCCGGCAGGTCACAAGTGGGGTAGAGGCCGCGCACCGCAGCGGCATCACGCATAGAGACCTGAAGCCTTCGAACATCATACTGACGCGCGATCATGATGGGCGTATGCTGGCAAAGGTCGTGGACTTCAGCGTGGCGAAGCTGAAGGAGGGTACGACTTCCGGCGCGGCTTTGACGGCGACAGGCTCTCTGATTGGCACGCCGCGCTACATGGCTCCGGAACAGTGCGCCGATAACAAGACGGATGCTCGCTCTGATATTTATAGCCTGGGCGTCATACTCTACGAGATGCTGGCGGGTCGCGCGCCCTTCGAAGGGCCTACGACGACCGCGATTGCTATCAAGCATATACAGGAGCCGCCGCCTCCGGTTGAAAAGTTTCGCCCGGACACGCCCGAAGCCTTACGCAGTCTGATAGAGCAGTCGCTCGCCAAATCACCGTCGGGGCGTCCACAGACGGCGCAGGAATTTGCGGCGAAGCTAGACGCAGCGGCAGGAGAGCTGCCCTCTTCCGAGCTTGATGTACAGCTTGTAGAAGCGGCTGATAAAACGGCAGGTCAATCTTCTACGAAAAGGCAGGCCACAGAAACCAACCCGCAGAAAATAGAAAATAATCCTGACACAGGGCGCACTGGCGAGCCTACACGCGAAGACTCTATCGAACTGGGCAAGGTAAGCGACCCGCCGAGCGTGCAATCTTACGCGGTCGCGCCCGGCAAGCAGGAAGACGAAGAAGACGAGTTGGATACGAAGGTCTCTTCAAAGAAAGCGACTGAAGGCGCAGGTGCGCTTGCGATAGTAGAAGAGGTTGAAGCAGGAGCGGGAGCGGTCGCCGTGGATTCAAGCGAGTCGGAAAGCCTGCCGCCTGCGGAAAGCGATTTCCCACTTCTCTCAGAGCATTCCAAAACAACTGCGGTCGAGCAAGCCTATGCGCCGAAGAATACTGCGCAACAAACAAATGCTGTACAGCAAACGGGCGCTCCTGCATACGGCTCTAATTATTTGCCCTATGCTGTCGCCGCCGCGCTGATTATTATTGTTGGCCTTGGCGTCTATATGCTGGCCTTCAGAGGAACGTCAACGCGAAGCACCGCCGATAATCAAACGGCCACAGCCGGGAATAGCAATGCAACCGGCGCGGAGACAGCTAACAGAACAGATTCCAACAGGACAAATAATCAACCGGCGTTATCGGACGCCAATGTGAATACGTCGCCTGCAAGCCCGCGTGATGCCCGCGCAGAGCTTCAATCGCTCAGGGATCAATGGATCAATGCTACCATCGAGCGCGACATCGACAAGCTCATCTCGTTTTACCCGCCCGTGATGGAAACCTTCTATCGGAAACGCAACGTCCAGCGCAAAGCCGTGCGTGCAGAGAAACAGAGATTGATTGAGCAGACAAGCTCAATCGAGCTGGAGACCAGCCAGCCGGAAATTAACTTGAGCAACGACGGGCGCACCGCCAACATGACCTTTCGCAAGCGCTGGAATTTCAAGGGCGCGCAAAATTCCAGCGGCGAAGTTGTGCAGGAGCTTCGCTGGATTAAGACCAGCGAAGGATGGAAGATCACAAGCGAGCGTGACATAGGCGTCATACACTGATTTCCAAACCTAACAGTTTTTATCAAATCCTCGATGAAGACCCCGACCATTTATGGCGGGGATGAAATCGCAGCAACTTAGGCGGCGCATTCAAGCCGCCGTCTCAAGTTGCGCTATACTCTTCCCATGCGAAAGGCATTCAAGTACAAGCTGCGGGTCTCACGGGCGGTGAACGAGAAGTTGACCTCCACCCTCAACGTGTGCCGTGAGTTGTACAACGCCGCGTTGCAAGAGAGGCGAACCGCTTACCGTGTAGCGGGCGTCTCGCTCAACTACGAGACCCAAGCCCACCAACTGCCGGAAATCAAAGAAGCGCGTCCCGATGTTGCCTCTGTCCACAGTCAAGTCTTGCAAGATACTTTGAAGCGCGTACAGAAAAGCTTTGACGCCTTTTTCAGAAGGATCAAAGAAGGTGAAAAAGCAGGCTATCCACGTTTCAGAAACCTTTACCGCTATCATTCTTTCACCTTTCCGCAAACGGGCTGGAAGCTTGAAGGCAACAAGTTGACGCTCTCGAAAATCGGCAGTTGTCGCGTGCGTTTCTCGCGTCCGATTGAGGGCACGATTAAGACCGTGACGCTCAAACAAGAGGTTGACGGTTGGTACATTAGCTTCGGCGTCGAATGTAACCTTTGCCGCTATATTCCGAAGACGGGCGCGAGTGTCGGCGTTGACGTTGGCATTGAGAGCTTCGCCACGCTCTCGACGGGCGTGACCATTGCCAACCCGCAACATCTGCGTCAAGCTGAAAGAAGGTTGAAGACCGCGCAGCGTCGTGTCAGCCGAAAGAAACGAGGCAGTAAGAACAGAGGTAAAGCGGCGCACCTTCTGGCAAAGCAACATCTGAGAATTAAACGGCAACGACTCGACTTCCTGCACAAAGTCAGCTTGCAGATGATCCGAGAGTTTGACGACATCGCGGTTGAAGATTTGAACATTCGCGGGATGGTCAAGCATCATCGTCTCGCCAAAAGTATTAGTGACGCGGCATGGGGCAGATTCCTTGCGATACTCGACGCCAAAGCGGAAGAGGCTGGACGGCGAGTGTGGAAAGTTCCGGCGGCCTACACCAGTCAGGATTGCAGCGCGTGCGGCGCGAGGGTTCGTAAGAGGCTCGCTACTCGTGAGCATCGGTGCATTGAATGTGGACTGGTGCTGCATCGAGACCATAACGCGGCGATCAACATCCGCGGTCGGGCAGACCGCTTGGTGATGTCAAAGGTTACTTTGGCAAGCGACCCAAGAATCCCCGCCCTTTAAGGGCGCGGGAGTGTCAAGCTTTAATTCTACTTTCAACACCTCATCGCTCGTTGCTTGAAGAAGCTCTATTTTAATTTGAAGAATTTTTTCGAGAGTTTGTTTGCAGGCTCTTTGCAGTTACTCTTGCGCTTCAAGACAACGACCAGCCTTTAAGCTACAATGACCCTCTATCATTCAGCACTAAGATTTGTGATTTTCAATCCTTGCGCCTGTACGATTAACCAAACATCTTTATGAGTAACTCGAATTCGACGCCGATGATTCGGCAATATTTTGAATTGAAGCGACAGCATCCCGGAACCTTGCTCTTTTTCCGGCTAGGCGATTTCTATGAGCTTTTTTTTGATGATGCGCTGACAGGCTCGCGCGAGCTGGAGATTACTTTGACGGCGCGGCACAAGGAGCGCGGTGAGCCTATCCCCATGTGCGGCGTTCCGCATCATGCGGCGGCTGCGCACATAGCCCGTCTTGTGCGCAAAGGTTATCGCGTTGCCATCTGCGAGCAGACTGAAGATGCTACGAAGACTAAGAAGCTTGTCAGGCGCGAAGTCGTGCGCGTCATCACGCCCGGAACGGCCATTGACCCGCAGCTTGTGGAAGCGGGCGAAGCGGTTTATCTGGCCGCCGTCTGCGGAAGCGGCGACTGCATGGCGGCGGCCTTCCTGGATCTCTCGACCGGCGAATTTCGCGCAACTGAAGCCGCAGGCGCTGATGCTTGGGCGCGCATACGCTCCGACATCGAAGCCTTCGCGCCACGCGAACTGCTCTTCCCTGCTTCGCTCACCCCGCTCATAAAAAATCCTTACACGCATAGAGCACACACAGCCCCCCTTCCTCTGGAAAAAAAGAAGACTGCCGCGCAGTCTCAGGCGTTATCGGACGCCGATGTGGATGAGCGTGATTCTCATGATGAAAGGGATGCTGTTCAGCACTTCGCGGGCATTGCTCTGACCCCTATGGACGACTGGCAATGGAACACGGAAGGCTGCGCCTCTCTTTTGTGCGAGCAGTTCGGCGTGAGGGAGTTAGCGGGCTACGGGCTTGAAGGAAAATCTGAAGCCGTGCGCGCCGCTGGCGTCTGCCTGCGCTATGCACAGGAGACGCAGCGCGCAGCCGCCGCTCACATCACGGACATAGAATACTTCGAGCCGCAGGACTATCTGATTCTGGACGGCGTGACCGTTCGCAACCTTGAGCTGACGGAGACGCAAAGCGCAGCCGGAGCTGTTCGTTCGCGCTCTTTATTCGATGTGATTGACGAGACCGTGACGGGTATGGGTTCGCGTCTACTGCGCTCCTGGCTCCTGCGGCCATCCGTGCGTAGAGGCGAGATTGAAGCCCGTCAACTGTCGGTCGCAGAGCTTCATTCATCACACATCATGCGTGAGAAGATGCGCGCGCTCTTAAAAAAAGTCTCTGACATGGAGCGTTTGACGGCGCGCCTCAACATGGGGCAGGCCAGCCCGCGCGACCTTGTTTCTTTAGGCTCTTCGCTTAAGCAGGTTCCGCGTGTACGGCAACTGTTGTGTGAATCCGAATCCTCTCTACTGCAAATTCTCTATGAGAGCGCGGACGAGCTTTCGGATGTGCTTGAGCTTATAGAGCGCGCCATCAACGAGGATACTCCCGCCAAGCTAGGCGACGGCGATGCTGTACGCGATGGCTACTCAAACGAGCTTGACGAGCTGCGCGCCACCAGCCGCAACGCCAAACAGATCATCGCTTCATTGGAAGCACGCGAGCGCACACGCTCAGGCATCAATTCTCTACGCATACGCTACAACAACGTCTTCGGCTACTTCATAGAGGTCTCAAAGGCCGCATCTGTTCGTGTCCCCCCGGATTATGAGCGCAGGCAAACGCTCGCCAACGCCGAAAGATACACGACGCCGGAGCTGAAGGACTGGGAGACTCGCGTGCTCGGCGCAGACGACCGCATACGCCAGCTTGAGATGGAGATTTTCGTGTCGGTCTGCTCAAAAGTTGCAGCTGAGACGCGTCGCATACAGACGACTGCCCGCGCCCTTGCGATGCTAGACGCTCTTTCGGCACTGGCCGAAACCGCCGTCAATCGCCGCTACACGCGCCCACTCATGCACGACGCCGATGAGATAGAAATTGTTGCCGGTCGCCATCCTGTCATCGAAGCCGTCATCACAGAGCCGTTCATTCCGAACGACCTCTACATGAACAACTCCACAGACCGCATGCTCGTCATCACAGGCCCGAACATGGGGGGAAAGTCCACGTTACTCAGACAAACGGCGATTATTTCCATCCTCGCGCAAATGGGTTCGTTCGTGCCTGCGGAGCGTGCGCGGCTGCCCATCCTTGATCGCGTGTGGACGCGTGTCGGCGCTTCGGACGATCTGGCGCGCGGGCGCTCTACCTTCATGGTGGAGATGACCGAGACGGCTGCCATCCTGCACAACGCAAGCCCGCGCTCGCTCGTCCTGCTTGACGAGATTGGAAGAGGCACCGCCACCTTCGACGGTCTTTCTATAGCATGGGCGGTCGTAGAGCATCTGCATGATTCGCCGGAGCATGCTGCCAAGACTCTCTTTGCCACGCACTATCATGAATTGACGGAGTTGGCCGAGCGGCTTCCCGGCGCGCGGAATTATCAGATAACGGCTATGGAGCGAGAAGGCGAAGTTATCTTTCTTCATCGCCTTGAAAAGGGTCGAGCATCTAAATCCTACGGCATAGAGGTCGCGCGCCTGGCCGGGTTGCCGCCCTCCGTTCTCTCTCGTGCTCGTGAGGTGCTGGAAAGGCTTGAGCGTTACGAGCTGGATGTCTTTGCGGAAGAAGCCAAACCTTTAACGGCAGAGTCAAACCAAATGAATGATGCGGATGCGGCCATTGAGGATAAGGGATTGAAGTCTGCCGCGCAGCGTGCGCGTAGCCGTCGCATAGCCGCGCAGGCGACGCTCTTCGATGCGACGAATCAAGACTTGCTTGATGAGCTAAGAGACGTTAATGTAGAGACGCTTTCGCCCGGTGAAGCGCGCGACCTTCTGCAAAGCTTGCGCAAGAGGATTGTTTGAGGCGCGCCGGTTTCGGATGGGTTGGAAGCTTTTGATTCTCCTCTGATTGAACCGAAATTTATAAATACAAGAGAAGCTCTCATTATCTTTTCATGCTGGATTCTTTATTATCGCTCCCGCTCGAACAACAGGTCGGACAATTCTTCTACATAGGGCTGCCGGGAACGGAGCTTGACGAAGACACGCGTGCGCTCGTCGAGCATGTGAAGCCGGGCGGCGTCATCATCTTTGGCCGCAATGTCGCCTCGTCCGAAAAGCTGCGGAACCTTCTGGATGGCATTCGCTCTATGCTCGCGGTCGAGCCGCTCTGCGGTATTGACCAGGAGGGTGGTCTGGTTGACCGCCTTCGACGCATCCTGACGCCTATGCCGTCTGCGCGCACCATACGCCAGCACGGAGACCTGGCGGGCGCACGCGCATTGGGGCGCATCACCGCCGAGACCCTTCGCATGCTCGGATTCAACATGAACTTTGCGCCCGTCATGTCCATCATGACGGACGAGCGCGACCTGCTCTCGAACGGACTTTATTCGCGCTCCTTCGGTCGCTCGCCCGGCGAAGTCTTAGGCTACACGATGGTGTACCTGCGCGCTCTACAGGGCATGGGCTGTATGGGTTGTCTCAAACATTTTCCGGGCATCGGCGCGGGCGAAGTTGATTCACACGAGGAGATGCCGCTCGTGCATCTCTCGCACGACGACCTGATGGCTCAGGACTTAGCGCCCTACATAGAGCTTTTCCAGCGCGAGGATGATCGCGTGCGCGCCGTGATGGTCAGCCACGGCGGGTTCCCCAACATAGACATACGCCAGGGCGTGGCCGGTGGCCGCGTAGAGCCTGCGTCTTTGAACCACAGCATCGTCACACGTCTACTGCGCGAAGAGCTTGGCTATGGGCATCTGGTCGTCACTGACGATCTTGAAATGGGAGCCATCGCGAAGCACGCGCCGATTGAAAGGGCTGTCAGGCGCGCTTTCGAGGCAGGCCAGGACATGCTGCTCATCTGCTCGCGTCCTGCGTTGATAAAGAAGGGCTACGATGAGCTGCTTCAGGCGGCGCGCGAGGGCGAGATTTCGCCTGAGCGAATCAAAGCCTCTCTGAAGAACATTGCAGAGTTCAAAGCGCTCGTACAGCAGCCGCTTCCCTTCGATAAAGAGCGCCTTCGCGCGCTTTCGGACGAAGTGGCCGCGCTCAATAATAAACTCAATTACACCTATGGAGGCGCAATTTGATGCGTACTCGTTTCTTTGTCTCAATTCTTCTCGTTCTAATCTTAACAGCGCTTCTCTTCGCGGGCTGTCGCAATAAAGGCAATGCTTTCGTCATAGTGCTTTCGGGCAACATCTCTTCGCTCGACCCGATTCTGTCTCAGGACGTGCCCGCATCAAACGAGCGCGTGCGCGTCCTGATGTTCAATTCGCTTGTGCGTAAGAACGAGAAATTTGAATACGTCAACGAGCTTGCCTCGGAAATGCCCAAGGTCTCTGATGACGGCCTGACGGTTACATTCACTTTGCGCGACAACGTGAAGTTTCAAGACGGTCGAGCTTTAACTTCAGCCGATGCCAAGTACACTATGGACACGCTGCTGGCTTCCAGCTCGCGCAAGGCCGCCAGCTTCTACGAGGTGGTGAACGGTCAAAAGCAGCCCTACATCACCAGCGTCGAAGCCCCGGATGCGCGAACGCTCGTGCTGCGCATGCGCAAGCCCTGGCTTCAACTGCTTCCTAATCTAGTACCCATCGGAATCATACCCAAGGACTCATCAGGCCAGCAGACGACGCAACCCTTAGGCTCCGGGCCGTTCCGCTTCAAGAGTTTCGACAAGGATCAGCAGGTTCTGGAGCTTGAGGCCAACCCTAACTATTGGGAGGGAGCACCGAACATTCAGAATCTGCGCGTGCGCGTTATCGCGGACACCAACGCGCTGCAAGCGGAGTTGAGAAGCGGGCGCGTCGATCTGGCACCTCTGCCGACTAATCTAACGCCCGATGCCATCAACTCGCTTGGGCAAGACCCGAATCTAAAGGTAGAGCAGTTCCCCGGTGCCAACATCTATCACATCACCATCAACACGCAGAGCGCGCCGCTCGATAACGTGCGCGTGCGACAGGCCATCGCATACGCCATTGACCGCGAGGAAATCATAAGGACGCTCCTGCGCGGTCAGGCAAAGCTTGCGCATTCCATTCTTCCTGAAGAGTCTTGGGCTTACAGCCAGGGCGTGAAATACAGCTACAATCCTGAGCAGGCTAAAAAACTTCTGGATGAAGCCGGTTTCCGCGACCCCGACGGCGACGGCCCGCAGATGCGCTTCCCAAAACCAATCTCTTTCAAATTTTCTTCCGCCAGCACGCTCGCCAACCAATATGGAAACGTGATTGCGGATCAACTCAAACGCGTGGGTATTCCTATACAGATTGAGACGGCTGAAGCCAACACCCTGCTGGAGCAGTTGCGCGCCGGGCAGTTTCAAATGACTACGGGCAACTGGGTCGGCGGTAATCAAGACCCTTCTTTTTTCAACGACCTCTTCGCAACTTCCAGAATACCTACGGGAAATTTGCCCACGCTCAATCGCAGCCGGTACAGCGACCCGGAGCTTGATCGCAAACTGGAAGAAGCGCTCAACACGGCAGACCAGGCGAAGGCCAAAGTTCTTTATGCTCGCGTGCAGGACATCGTCAGCCGCGACGTGCCGCTGCTGCCGCTCTGGTATCTATCGAACATGGTCATCGCGCGTAAGAATGTCGGCAATATAAAGGTTGACGGAAGCGGCGACTGGGCGTTTGTGAGAAGCCTGACTGTAGAAAAGTAGTTTTCAGCGGAGCTAGATTAGCGACTGTAGGGGCAGGGCTTGTCCCTGCCCGTATCGTCCGAAAGGACGATAATGAAGATTGATTACGTTCAAACTTGAATTTAATGAATCTTGATTCGCGCTTTGCAGCGCGACGGGCAGGGACAAGCCCTGCCCCTACAATGCTCGCGCAGTTATGGATTTGGTTTGCGCCGGAGTAATCTGACCTGCGAATTATAAAAGGTCTGGGACTGCTCAATGTCGTAGTGCTTTTCTACGAAACCATCCAGGACTTGACAGTTATAATCAACATCCATGAACCTGCAAATTCCGTCGGTGACTAACCATATCTCCCTGTGATCTCCGGGGACGCGTGCGATGGCGTCCTCTATCTCCTGCTCGTCCTTCAGCACGTAATCTTTAATGTCGAAGGTATCAAACCTGTTCTCGCGCGGGACGGGTACTAAGACGTTTTTCCCTGTGTAGTAATATGAAAGGGTCAGGGCATTGCCTGCATGAAAGACCAGCACGGGTTGTCCCGGCTTCTCCGATGCCATGACGTACTGAGCTACCTTGTCCCAGCTACCCATCTTTGTCATTGGATTAAAAGTGAAGTACAGAGAGGTAAGGCTAAAGAGCAGGAAGATGAGCATCCACGCCGCGCGTACTTTGCCTCCGGCAGCTTTTGCAACCAGTGTGAAGGCCAGAAGCGCTGTGGGGATGAAAAGCACAAAGCTGTGGCGGTATTGCAGCATGGCTTCGCCTGTAAGACGTACCGCCGCTACATAAAGAAGCACAGTGATGGAGAGAGTGGTCACGACCAGAATATTCGTAGCCGTCAGGAAACGCCTGTAATTCTTCAAGAGCGCAATTATGATGGCGACATAGGCAAGACGGAAAATCCAGCGCCTTAAGACCTCCAGCGTCTCCATCTTCTCCAGAGGCGTGACGGGCAGGATGTATTCTTTAATATGCCAGAAAATAACACTCAGCCCCTTCATTGCAGAAACGGCATTCGTAACGGTCTGCGTATGAGTCGTAACCTGTCCTAAGATAACCAGCAGCATGGGAGCGAAACATAATCCGACTCCAACCATCCCAAGCATGTAGATGAAAGCGGCGCGCCAGCGCCGCAGTATAAGCAGGGCGGCGGCGTTTGCTACCAGAAGAAAACCCAGATAGTACTGCGTGTAAAGAGCAGCGACCGAGAGCACAAAGTAAATCACCTGCGCGCCGCGCCGCGGCTTGTCTGTGAAGAATCCGTCGTAGAAAAAAAGTAGCAGGAGAGACGAAAGCAGTATGCCAAGTGCATAAAGGCGTATCTCTGTGGCCGCCCAGATTGTGTATGGATGCAGAGCTACAACGGCTGCGAACCAGCCTGGGTGAACGCCCTTCACCAACCTCTGCGAAAGGCAGGCGGCGACCTTGACTGTGGCCGCAATGCAAAGCACGGAGAACAGGCGTGCGAAGAAGATAGAACCGTTAGCTTCCCTCCAGATGTTTAAGAGTATGAAATAAAGAGGGGCTTGCAGCTCGAAATAGAGCGCCTGGTTAAAGGCGTAGCCGATGCCTTTTGAAGTCGTATGCAGGCTGAATGCTTCGTCGGTTATGATGCTGAGAATGTAGGAGAGAGGAACGGTGATAGAGAGATTCAGGGCAATCAGGAAATAAATGATCGCACCCGAAGCGTTAATGGTTCTCGCAAACGACCTGCTCAAATCTAATACACGGCTGAAGAGGCTGCTCTCGTTATTAACGGAACTTTGTGATTCCAGCATGAGATACGATTCAGATTCGCAAAATGGTCAATGCAAGTCGCAATACTAATTTAACGTAAGGCGCGAGATAAGAATGAGCAATCTGGTCTTAGCTCCGTAGGAGCCGGAGGTTTATATCTCAGCGCATCAAGCATCAAGCATCAAGCATCAAAGCTCCGTAGGAGCTTCATGTTCCGCGTTGATTACATGTCGCCCCTCGTGGAGCTAAGCTCGATTTATCGTGTCTGAGCTATAAACCTCCAGCTCCTACGGAGCTTCCCTTGCCTTACACCGAACTGACGTTAATTTAGAACGATTCGGAAACAATCTCTACGCAATTGTCTCAACCAAGCTAGAACAATTCGACGGGCACGAGCTGCTCACGCTCTGGCGTTAATTCGGGAGCGGTAGCCATCTTCTGCTTTTCCAAAGAGGCCATAAGCTGATGTGTTCTCTTCATGGTGCGCCAGTACACGTCCTCCATGAAGATATGCGCAAACTCACCGTTGCGGCCTACGCTATACAGGCCATCAACCCCGCTGGAAAGCTCAAAACGCTGGCGCTCCTCTTCATACTCATTGAGGAAGACCGGATAAGCTATAGGGGTGCGCAGAACTTTGCATCCCATATATCGCCCGCGCGCATCGCGTATGATGGGTTCAAGGTTTTCCAGACAGTGTTCGCCGAGCTGTTCATCAGGCATGCTCCAGATTTCATCGCCGACTGTGCAGCCTATGTCCACAGTGATGAGAGTCTTTCCAACGGGGGCGAGCCAGGGCATTGAAAGCGAAGTCTCGGTCAGCCTGAAGAATGGGAACCTATCTTCCGGAGTCCAGAGAACAGTGTCCGGTAGAAGCCCTCGCCCCTTGAAGCGCATGTTGACGAAGACCATCGGGCGGTAACGAAAGCGCGCGACCTCTTTGAGAGCATCCGTCCCTTTGACGAGTTTCGCAAGGATGTTGGCGGGAGCGGTGCTTACCACGGCGGACACTTCGTACTCGCGCCCTTTAACTCTCACGGCAACGGCGCGGTTGTCTTCCACCAGCACTGCTTCGACCGGGGATTCCAGTTTGATTGAATCCTCAATATCGCGCGCCAGTCTTTGACACAACACGCCTACGCCGCCTTCAGGGTAGACGTGCCAGACGTTCGGGCTTTCAGGCATCTCGCGGCTATAGCCGCAGGAGACGGCACGGCGCGTCAGATAGCTGGCGATTTTTAGCGTCACGGTGCGCCCGATGCTGCCCGGAAGGCTGCTGCCCACCGTTGGAGCAAGCTCAGCCGCAGGCGCTCCAGACCAAGCCTCTATGAGCGGAAGCGCCACTTCATCCGCGAGCGCTCTGCCATATTTCATTCTAAACCACTCCGCAGCGGATTCCGGTTCGTTGCTCCTCTTAATGCTGGCAGCTTGAGCAACAACCCCGCTCAGTGCGAAGCGTGGCACACGCATCAAGCCAAGAGGATAGCCGTAGGTGCGCCCTTTGAGCAGCACCGTCTCGCCGTAGCGACGAACATCACGGCACTGCGCGCCGACGCCTATGGCCGCGGCCAGGCGGTTCGTGATGAAGTGCGCGCCGAAGTCATAACTGAAGCCGTCCGAGTCTTTGAAAGTAGTTGCGAGACCGGCGAGCTTGGGACCGGCTTCAAACAGCACTACCGGGACATTGTTACTTCGCAGGATAGTTGCTGCCGTCAGTCCGGCGAGACCTCCGCCAATAATGGCAACGGGTGCTCTCTCAGAAGTTCGCATAACAGTTTCCCCTTTATGGGAAGAGTGATTATCAGGCAGCCTTGCTTATACAGGCTTGCGTAGAGTGGCGTGAAGCAGCGCGCCTTTGCCAAGCAGTTGGTTGAGCGTGTCGAAGATAGTGAAGACCGAAAGCGAAGCAGTTGATTCCAGGCTGAAGCGATTGGACAGCCATCGCGGAGCCTGCAAATCAACCAGCGTATTACGGATTGAATAGACCCAGTTGACGGGACTCACAGCGGTGGTAAGGGCTTCGACTTCAAATCCCACCTTGCGTGCAAGCAGCCCAAGGTTTGATGAATTGAAAAGATTCCAGTGTCTGGGAAAATGATAGCCGCCCCAATGGCGACCTTTGAAGAGCTTGAAATCCAGCGAGGCGGTGTTGTCCGTCATGATTACCACTCTGCCGCCCGGTTTAAGAAGATGGTGGACGGCACGTAGCACGCGTGGCGGGTCATACACATGTTCTATAGTCTGTATAAGAAAGGCTATGTCATAGGATGCGTGCGGGAGATCAAGGGATTCGACGTTGCCCGTATGAACTTTCAACCCTGAACGGTCGGCAGATTCCGCTGCCCTCTGGTCGTTGTCCACCCCTTCAAGCTTCCATGCGGGCTTTCCGAACTCACGCAATAGCCCTAAGTGAAAGCCGTCCCCGCAACCTATATCAATAATCCGGGCATCATCGCCCAGATGCTTACACCATGAGAGAGCGCGGCGCGCCTCAAGTCTTCGACGCACCTTGTAGACGAAACCGAAATTCTCTTCCGAGAAATCGAAAGCGTGATAATTCGAGGGATAGATTCTTGAAAGCTCGTCTAATGATGGGCGCGGGTTAAGATAAACCAGCCCGCAACCACGGCAGCGCATCGCCAGAAAAGAGTCCCGGCTGGTTGCGTACTCAAAGTCTTCGCCCACGGCCAGAGGCTCTGCGTCGTCCCTGTCACAGATGCAGCACCGCACGGCCTCAAGGCTGAGCGAAATCGGTTGATCAGGGACAACCTCATCATGTATAGCCACACCCGTGGAGACAACCGAGATGTTGGAAGCTGCCATAATGTTAAGTGAATTTGGAATTAGTCAGGTGAGATTCAAGAACAACCTTGGCTAGATGTCGCCGGATGTTTTCACCTTTATTGCAGGTAAGCTACTAGCCTAAACAATCCAGTCCGAGTGGCCTGCTTATCAAACAACTAACAGTAAACCGCTCGAACTCAAAGGCGAGATTCTATGTCCCGCCAGGTTCAGATAATACAATAAATATAGATGTGGTACAACAATTTATCAATTTACAAAAACCTTGCAGCCACATAATACTAAGAAAAGAGAAGCCACGAATTCACACGAAGCAGCACGAAAGCCAGTCTCTTTTCGTGTCCTTTGGTGTGATTTAGTGGTTTCTCTTCTCCTCTGCTTCGATTGCACGTCCGGTATAAGAAGAGCAGGCCAGCAATTATCATTACTTGCTGGCCTGCCCTTATCTTATTCCAGTTCTTCTCCCAGAGCACGAAGAGTTTGCTCTAAATGGGAGCGCGGGATTTCGCCTTCACGTATGAGACGCGCTCGCCCCCGGCTGACATCAACGACGGTTGAAGGCTTGTCTGTGCGAGCCTCGCCGCCGTCTATAATCAAATCCAGCTCAACGGGAAAATAACGCGCGACTTCGCGTGCCGTTCGTGCCGGAGGCTGGCCTGCAAGGTTGGCGCTCGTCGCTGTCAGCGCCCCATTGCAGGCGCGTATAAACTCCCGCACCTCTTTATCAAAAGGAAGCCGCAGGCCGATTGTTCCGATGCCGGCCGTTACCCCTTCCGGCACGGTTGAGCGCGCTTTACAAACGACCGTCAGCGCACCCGGCCAGTAATGCTTCGTCAATTCATCGAACAGGTTTGTCTTTTCGGCTATGAAGCGTGTTGCCTCTTCGCTGTCACTTATAACCACCAGCAAGGGCTTCCTGCCTTCCCTTTCTTTCAGCCGGTTGATGCGCTCAACGCCTGCTCGATTGAAAGGGTCTGCGCCCAGACCGTAAAAGGTGTCTGTGCGAAAAGCTACGACGCCGCCAGCTTCTACGACGCGACGCGCACGCGCCCTCGCTTCCTCTGTATCAGGGATGATTTGAGCTGCTCGTTCGGGTTCGCCTGCCTCACTCATTGAATCTTGACGCCGTAGCCGAGGCCGTCGCCGACAGACAATATTTCGGCGCGTAGTGAAGGGTGATGTACGAAATGCTGGTTGAATGCGCGCAGTGCCTGCGTCGAAGCTGTCTGATCCGGCGAGCGTATCTCGCCCGCGACCTGCCCGCCCCACAGCACGTTGTCCGCAATGATGACTCCGCCCGTTCTCAGCAGCGGCAGCGCCAGATCAAGATAGCCCGTGTACTCTTCTTTCAACGCGTCAATGTATACGAGGTCGAAGGTCTCACGAAGACGGGGCATCACTTCAAGCGCCAGCCCGCGCTCGATTCTGACACGCTCGCGCAGGCCAGTGCGCGTCAGATACTCTTCCGTGCGGCGAATCATCTCATCAGACGGCTCTATGGTAACCAGCAGGCCATCCGGCGCAAGTGAGCGCGCCAGATGTATGACCGAGTAGCCTATGGCCGCGCCTATCTCTAAAACGAATCGAGCGCTCATAGCACGCGCGGTAATTTCCAGAAACAGCGCCACCTCGCGGTCTGCAATCGGCACGCGGTTTTTTTCGGCATACTCTTCCATCTCCGCGAGCAAGCCAGTATTAGCTGGAAGTAAGCGATCAAGATACTCGGCTTGTTCGCGTTGAATAATGGCGTCAATGCGGGCTTTCATGCTGGTAAACTCCGGGTTAAATTGAAACTGTTTTTAGGTAGAGACAGATGGGTGGTCGAAGAGCATTTTAGAACTTCAGTTAACTATCAAGCGGCGCGGCGGCTTTGTCTTATCAGTTGCTCGACCTCTTGCTTCAAGCTACTGAAAGCTTCCGCAACATCTTCATCTCGAAACTGGCGTGACCGTAGATGCTGGCGCAGATTGCTGGCATGTGAGAGTGCTTCCTGCAATAAGGCGTCGGTCTGAATGTTTTCCTGAAAATTCATCAGCACCAGCATGATCTCGCCCGTCGTGATGGCGATTTCATCCAATAGCTCAGGCGGAATTTGCAGCCGGTGGTGATGAGCCTTCGATAACAGCTCGTCAAGCTGCTCAGAAAAGCGCTCAAGCGCGCGGTTAACCTGCAACTGATGAGAAGTGTCGTACATATCGGTGTAAAAGGATTCTACCACAGACACTAAAATTTACTCCAGAGTAATTCCGTATATTCGACCTTTATAGCGATTCTCCTTTACATGCGACTAAAAAAATTCACCGCAGAGACGCCGAGAGACACGTAGGACTCGCAGAGAGAGTTGAATTACTCTGCGCCTCCTCTGCGTTACTCTGTGTCTCTGCGGTGAATTTCTCGTTTATATTTCAAACTGACCCACTACTAAATTTACACACTACTCGGAAAATATCTTTCTTGACATCTTTTGCATAACACTATATTGTCCCGGCCATTCGAAGGGATGTTGAACAAGGCATAGTTACAAGGGATTAGGACTCATTGTCTGATTCCCGAAAGATACTGCCGACAAACCGAAAGGTGAAATAACAGAGACATCCTGAATCCTTATTGTCTCGACCTCAGTTTCGCCAGCAGATCTCCTGAATCTCGCTTTCGCTGCGTTATCCTTTAGGCGCTCCGCACTTGGAGGCCAAACGTAGCGCTCTTTACTTTCTCAATACCGAAAACGACCCGTTATCGTTCGAGTGGGACGCGGGCGGGGACGCCTATCAACCCAAGTGATTCAAAGGAGAAGAAAATGAAAAAGAGACTGCTAATCGTTGGACTCGCATGGGTCGTCGTGGGACTGCTTCTGGCTGCTGCTACTGTGCAGGCGCAGCAGGCGCAGGTTACCAATACGTACGCTGCGAAGTTCATCTGCGGCGTGCAGAAGGATACTGCCATCACCGCTGTCGTGGATGCACAGGCAGGCCGCTATGCGACGAAGATTAATGTTCACAACAACACAGGGATTACTATCAACTTCCGCAAGAAGATCATACAACTTCGTGGCGGTGAGTCGGCGACCGACCCTCAGAAGAAACTCCTTGAAGCGTTGAAGCCAGACCAGGCAATGGAAGTCGTCTGTCTTGACATCTACAAGCTCCTTAGCATTCCCGTCAATAATCAGTTACCCCCGCCCTACATAGAGGGGTTCGTGATCCTCGAAGTCTATTTCCCTACGCTCAGCGATAGTTCCATTCCGCAAGACCCGCTAGACGTGGAGGGCATCTATACTTATAAGGGCGATTTGCCAGCGACACCGACCACTCCGGCCAGCGGCTCCGGTGTCAGCATAGAAGTCGTGGTCTTTCCCGCAAAGAGCAACAAACACCCTTTGTAGTAGCGGTAACGAACCGAACGACTAGCGTCGAAGCATTACTCGCTAAAGCTTCGACCTTAGTTGCTCAGACTGCAACTTAAGCTATTAAAACTTTAACTTTAGTCGCTGAAACTTAAATCTTACCCGGTAAAACTTCAATTTGAGTGATTGCGACTTCAATCTAAGTTGCTCAAGCTTTAACTTCAGTCGTCGAAACTTAAGCTTGAGTGACTAAAACTTTAATCTTAGCGGCCAGACTTAAAGTTTCAGCGACTAAAGTTTCAACCTTGGCCTCTTGTATTGAAAGCTTAGTTGGTCGGATTCAAGGGTCGGAAGGGATGAAAAGAGGGTAGATTACTTGAATTTCCTGATAAAAAGGACAATGTTCACCCTTGTAACCTCTCGCTTCCGGCCTTCACGGTGACTTCACCCTTCATGGAGTTAAAATAATGGCAAGAAGAAAACGAACTTCCCCGGTTCTCGAAACCGCACACCAACGCCTCGCAGGTCTCAAGTCCATCACACCAGCGCCGAATTTCGGCTCTAACCTGCAACTTGCTGACTATGAGCAGGAGATTAGCGAGTTCAGCGACGCTCTGGATAACTACAATGAAGAGCTTTCCGCGCTGGACGAAGTACTCAACTCGCTGGGAACTTTAGAGAAAAGCCTGAACGATAAAAACAAGCGCATGCTCGCCGCCACCGGCGCTCAATTCGGCCCCGACAGCAGCCAGTACGAACAGGCTGGTGGCACACGCCTGAGCGAGCGCAAGCGGCCTTCAAAGAAAGCGCCGAGCAAAGGCTGAGCTGCTCCGTTCAGCTACAGTAAAAGCAAACGTGAATAAGAGGCGTGGCAACACGGCGACACGGTGAAGTCTGCCTCTAGTGTATAACTCAGAGGGTTGTTAGAGATATAATGCATGGCAACACATAGGAAAGGAAGTTGTCCGTTACATGCCGCAAAGTCTACAGGAATGGGCTGGCGCAGGGCCTGATGGAAAGGCTACGTTAGCTCTTGTCTTCACTGACATAGTTGCGTCCACAGACCTAGCAAACGATATAGGTGACAAGCGGTGGTTTGATGTCATTAAGGCACACTTTGCAAATGCAAGGCGATTCAAAGATGAGTTCAGAGGCTATGAGATTAAGCTGATTGGTGATGCCTACATGGTAGCATTCAAGACAGCCGACCAAGCATTTCAATTTGCCTGGAGATTTTATCACAATACAGGGGATGCGCTGATAAAGATCAGAATCGGAGTTAATGTTGGGCAAGTGCGAATCGTTGATAATGACCTTTTAGGAATAATGGTCAATTACACTTCACGAGTACAACATGAATTAAGACACCAGTACGGCATACTTCTTAGTGATAGTGCTAGAACTGATATAGTAAACGAATTCGGAGCAAAACTGCCCGGCTGCGTGTTGCAGCCAATCAAGAGAAGCATAAAAAGCTTCGGCGAAAAGAAACTTTGGTTCGTCTCTCGACCAATCACTAAAGGTAAGAATTTTTTTAGAAAAGCAGTCTTAAATGATTTTGATTTACTCCCACCGATACCTGGCGCAGATGAATTAAAGAAGTAGTCGAGATTATTGAATGCGCGACATGGCCGAGGGAAGAAGCCAATCAGATTCATTTCCAAGCGCTGGGTTTCTATGTCAGGTGTCGGATTAATCCTGCTCTCCGGCGGCGACGGAAACATAGCGACGCGCGAGGCCAAGCTCGCGCAGCTTGTGCTGTAGAGATTGCCGGTGCATGCCGAGGATGGCTGCGGCGCGCGTCACATTGCCGCCGGTCTCTTCCAGGCAGCGCGCTATATAGCGGCGCTCGAACTCCTTGCGGTCGGAGCGGAAATCAGCCGTGAAAGGGACTGCCAGCGCATCCTCTTCTGTTTCCGCATCGCCCGGTTTTCGCTTTGCGCCGTTACCCACAATCTCTTCCGGCAGGTCGCGTGCAGTCAGCTCATCACCTTCGGCCAGTATCATAGAGCGCTCTATGGTATTGCGCAGCTCGCGCACGTTGCCCGGCCAATCGTATTCAATCAGGCGGCGTAGCGCGCTCTGCGCTATGGGACGTTGGGGTAAGTTGTAGCGCTCTGCGGCCATGCGCGCGAAGGTTTCCGCAAGGGTTGGAATGTCTTCGCGCCGCTCGCGCAAAGGGGCTATATCAATCGTCACTACGCGCAGGCGATAGAAGAGGTCTGCGCGGAAATTTCCGGCGGCGATTTCCTGCTCAAGCGGGCGATGCGTGGCGCTGACTATACGCACGTCCACAGGGATTGAGTCGGTTCCACCCAGGCGCTCTATGCGTCGCTCTTCAAGCGCGCGCAAAAGCTTGGCCTGCACGTTGGCGCTCATGTCGCCAATCTCGTCTAGAAAGAGCGTGCCCCCGTTGGCCTGCTCGAACTTGCCTTGACGACGCGCCGCCGCGCCCGTAAAAGCCCCCTTTTCATGGCCGAAAAGCTCGGATTCGATTAGCTCCGAAGGCAGCGCGGCACAATTCACGGCGATGAAATTCCCTCGGCGACGCAGAGAGCTACGCTCATGAATCTCGCGCGCGACCAATTCTTTGCCTGTGCCGGATTCGCCGCGCACAAGGATGGTCGCATCCGTTTCCGCAACCTTTTCGATGATGGAGCGCACACGCTCCATAGCGCTCGATGCCCCTATGAGCACGCCTACGCCTGAGCCTTCTATCTCTATCCGACGACGAAGCGTTTGATTCTCGCGTCTGAGGCGCACGGTCTCAAGCGCGTTCTTGACGACCAGTCGCAACTCGTCAACTTCAAATGGCTTTGAAAGATAATCGTGCGCGCCGGTCTTGATGGCTTCGACGGCCATTCGCTCCGAGCCGTGCGCGGTGATGAGAATGACGAGCGGTGAATCGTTGTTCTCGTCCTTTAACTCACGCAGGAACTCAAGACCACTCGTGCCCGGAAGATTAACGTCCAGCAGCATCAAATCTGGCCGCTGCTTCTTTATCTGCTCGCGCGCAGCTTCGACCGTCCCGGCCTCTTCAATCTCATAGCCGAAGCCGCTCAAAGCCCTGCGCATACCGTAACGCGCCGCCTCCTCGTCATCTATAATCAGCAGGCGCAGTGAATCGCTCATTTTTGTCTTCCTCTAAATCTATTCTACAGCTTTTATACTGGCTCACACGCACTGGTGTCCAAATTTTCAGACACGCGGAGCATGGTCGCTGCGGCGTTGATTTGCAAAGACAATGCCACACAAGAGCAGGGATGAGGGATGAAGGATGAAGAGGAACGGAGTGACAGATTCGATTGAATCAAACGCTCTATTCTTATTCATCCCTCATCCCTCATCCTTAAGCTACTAGATGCGGTCTTCTTTCCACGGCAATAGTTGATGCAGGTTTTAGGGTCAGGCGCAGGTGGAAGCGCGCTCCGGCTCCGTCTAGCTGCTGGACGAGTGTAGCGCGTCCGCCCACTTCTTCCATGCGCTTCCTGACGATAGCCAGCCCCAGACCTGTGCCGCGCTGCTTTGTGGTAAAGAACGGCTCCCAGATGCGCTCGCGTAAATCAACTCGGACGCCCGCGCCGCTGTCTACGACCTCAATCAAAAGCTCTTCATTTAACTTTAACGCTTCGACCTGGACGCGTCCCCCAACGGGCGTGGCCTGCAAAGCATTGGTCAAAAGATTAGACAGCGCATCACGCAAGGCAGCAGCCTGCGCGCCGCCTATCTCTATATCGGCGGTCGTGCGGCACTCAAGCGTGACAGCGCGGCTACGAGCCTCCGCACGAAACAGCTCTACGACGGTGCGCACGGCTTCATCAGCCAGAACCGGAGCGGCGTCGGGCGGCGCTGTGCGCGCAAAGCTGAGAAGCTGTGTGATGCTGCGGCTCAGGCGGTCGGTCTCGCCTACGATTAAACTTAGATCACGCTCGTACTCAGCCGACAATCGCTGGTCTTCGCGCATCACCTGCGCGATTGATTTGATGGCCGAGAGCGGATTCTTAACTTCGTGCGCGACCGTCGCGGCCATGCGCCCAAGCGCGGCGAGTCGCTCGCCATGTGCGACCTTGCGCTCAAGCCGCACGTTCTCTTCCACCAGCCAGTAGTCCTCTATAGCGATAGCAACCTGCGCGGCGAGCACTTCCAGCACGGCACGAACGTCGCGCGTCAGGGCATCGGCGGGCGCGGCGACGAGCATCAGGCCGACCGTACGCTCTTCGCGGCGCAATGCAAAGGCCAGCTCAAAGCCATGCTCGCGTAAGATTTTTTCATCTTCGATTAAAGATTCCTGTTGCGCCTTTCCCAACTCCAGAACTTCATCAATCCATTCGCCGCCTGCCTCTTTTTCTGTCTCATATTCAGGGGTTGACGACTCACCTTCCCTTTCGGACGCTGCTGGATTGCGGCGCGAGGCCATGATGCGCAGGCGGCTCAGGCCAAGACCCTGCGCGGCCCGCTCTTCTACGAAACGCAGCAGGTCAGGGAGGCTCTGGTAATGCCCCATGCGCTGGCCTATGCGCGCCACCACGTCACGATAAAGCGTCGCTTCGCGCTCGAAGAATTGATGAAAGCGGTTATCCAGCCAGCGACGAAAGGGCGCGGCCATCAAGGTCAGCCCAAGAATCAACAGAGCTTCAACCGTGCCTTCGCGCAAGGAATAGGTGCTCGCGAGCCATCCGCCGAAGCTGCGTATGCCGAAGAGATAGACGGCGAGCACGACCGCCCCAAAGGTGGCTACGATTAAGCTCTCCTTGATAATCAGCTCAAGATAGCGATAGCGATAGATGTAGTAGGCTATCAGCGCCGAAGGAAGAAGCGAGCCTAGGTTTGCGAAGGTCTTCAGATAAAGGCCGAGCGTCGTTCCCTGCCCGACGCCGAATGCGTAAGCAGCAACCAGCAGCGCTGCTATTCCAACGAACGACACGGCCAGCATACGCATGGAGCTTTTCTCGCTCGCAGACTCTACTACGCGCGAGATAAGAAAATCTGTGACGGCTACAAACGCGAGCGCGTAACCAGCCCACAGCACAAACGGCAGGACTAATGTTTCAAGCTTCTGCATCATCGGCGCGTAAGCTCCCGTCCAGAGCTTCGGAATGGCGATGAAGAGAAAGAGCGCAGGAGTGTAGGTCAGATAAACACGAGCGCGCTCGTTGAGATTGAGCCGACGATTGTGCGCGCCAGCCCACAGGTGTAGATGAACGTGTAGCAGAAATGAGTAAGAGAGTGTAATGCTTGCGACCGCAATCGAATCTGTCAGGCGCAGCAGAGTAGTCCAGCGCACCACATCAAGACCGAGCGAAGCGTGCAGCGCAATAACCAGATTCGACGCATGCCACGCGCCGATTGATACGGCAAGCAGCAACAGCACCCGCTCCATCTTCCCAAGACTGCTGCGACGCTTCAACAGCAGCCCGCCCATCCACAGATGCAGCGCCGCCCCCGTGCTGTAGCCTATCAGTTGTAAGACTTCTATTAGAGACATGGTAAAGGCAATGCAGAAGGCAGAGTGCAGAATGATGAATGAAAAGATTGCTCAACGAGCATCATCTCTTTAATTCATCATTCTGCACTCTGCCTTCTGCATTTCGCTAGTTGCTGCTTATGGTCGAGGACGAGGATGCGCCGTTGGGGACGAGCGTGATTTCTATTCGGCGGTTACGCAGGCGTCCAGCGTTCCTCGTGTTGGAAGCGACGGGGCGGGCTGAGCCGAGGCCGTTGGCTTCAATGCGCGCGTTGTCAACGCCCGCGCTGACAAACTGCTCTGCTAGAATGCGCGCACGGTCTTGCGTCAGTTGTTGCAGAGCATCGCCATTGCCGCGATTGTCCGTATAAGCCTCTATGACTATACGGTAATCAGGATTGTTGGCTAAAAGCGCGGCCAGAGGCTCAAGCTTGGCTGCGCTGGCGGGCGCTAGATCACTGGCGCGACCGTCCGTCCAGATGGATTCGGGCAGCGTGAGGACAAGACCGCGCGCAGTCTCGCGCACAGTGCCGAAGCTTGCGAGCGTCTGCTTGAGGTTTGCAGAGTTGGCGCGCTGCTGTTCGACGCGATCCACGGCCTGCGTGCGGGACTGCTCCGCACTTCTCTCCCCTTCAAGACGAGCAAGCTTTATCTTCGCCTCTTCGCCCTCGGAGCGAACCTGTGCCAGCTCTTCTCTGAGACGCGCAATCTCGGAGCGAGCATCGCGCAACTGCTGAGAAGTGTTGACTGAATCACGCTCGGCCATCTCACGCGCACGCTGCTCTCGCTCAAGCGCGGCTTTCATGTCCGCTATCTGCTGGTTGGCGGTGGCGGCATTATCCTCCGCCTCGCGCACTGCGCGGTCACGCTCGGCTATCTCTTCGCGTCTTCCGCGCGCAGCCTTTCGCCCTTCGGCCATCTCCTCTGCGCGTGCGCCCAAGCTGATTGCCTGACGCGCAGCCGCATCAATCTCAGCCTCGGATTGCTTCAGCCTCCAGGCGTTCTCGGCCAGCTCCAGTTGAGCCTGCGCGTCCTTTAATTCATCCGGCGCGTCGCGCTCTGCGCCCGCATAGCGTGCAAGCCGTATAGCCTGTCGCGCACCGAGCAGGGTGGTCGGCGTCTTCAGGTAATCCGGGTCGGCTACGTCCGGCACTCGTGTGTCTTTGAAGTAGTCGCTGGTGTTACCCATGTACTGAACGTTGACGGTTGCAACCTCGGCATCGCCCGGCTTCAGCGGCGGAAGATTCTCAAGCACTACCATGCGGCTTGGAATGCGTACCAGGAAATGAGGCTCAGCCGTGACGATGATGGCAAAGGATTGAAGAGGCGTGGTCACATCAAGCTTGGAATCAACGAACGAGCTTCCGCTTCGCTTGATTTCGCCCAGATTGTCCACGCGGCCTTCGGGCGAGATAGCCCACACGACATAGGTCGTATAAATCCCGCCAAGCTCTATGGCGCGCGGCAGGTTTTCAATGCTCAACTCGACGCGTGTGCCGCGCCGTCCCTGTCGCCTGACCCTGGCTTCGCCTTTCAGGCGCGGCAATCTGGTCGTGCCGCGAAACTTGACCGTCACGGCCTGATCCAAGGGATAAGTAATGGCTACCGTCTGTCTCTGCATATCGCTCTGAGCCAGAGCGGACGCGGCCAGCATTAAAGCCAGTAGAGCGGCAAAAATCGCAGATGAGTTGCGTAAAGGAGAACGATGATTCACTTTGATTGCTCCTTTTGTCTATAAAATGTCTGTCGTACGAATCGTACATTAAAGCGCATCCGATGGAGAGAAAGCCTTTTGGAGGCGCTCTTAACTTGCCCCTGCTGTTGCAATTGATGCGCCGCACGCAGGCATTGTTGCCGAAGGATTGGCGCGAATCAAGTCAAACCAGCCATCGGGCTGTAAGTCTAAGGCCACGGGCTTTTCATTTTCCGGCAGAATTTCGGCCTCTGCTCTCTGTAAAAATGGCCTGCACGAAATATTTTAAGGTCTTTCTACTCTTGATTTCCTCTCGGACTTCGCTTATAGGTACACAGCAACCAGAAGGCGCGGTCAGAGGCCGCGTGAGTCGTCTTTCGTTCAGGCCGGAGCATGGGCTAGCCATTTGCCCCGGAATACACTTTTCGAACCCCCATCTCTAAGGAGAATTATCAACAATGAAGCATGCAAAGCTTTTCGCTCTCATAATCGTAGCCGCTCTGGCCTTCGCGGGCTGCTCCAAGAAGGCCAAGACGGAAGCCAACGCCAACACGGCCAATACCGAGACCACAACCGAGAGCAGCACCAGCACCGATACAACCACGACCAACTCGCAAGGCTCGGATACAGACTCATCCGGCAAGAGCAAGAATAAAGGCAAGACTGCCTCATCCAACTCCAACGACAAAAGCACGTCTTCTTCGAGCGGCGACCGAACCGCGAAGAATTCCAACAGCCAGGATAAGAGCAGCAACAAGACTGCGAAAAAAGGCTCTAACGACAACAACACCAACAAGACCGTCAAGGATGCTCAAAAGAGCGTCAACCGCGCGATTCGTGACATTCTGGGGAATAGAAACTAATATCAAGTTGCAATAAAAAGAGAGGACGCGAGGTCATGCAGGTCAGTACCGCCTGCGGTAACGGGCGAGTTCTGACGCAGCTTGAGACCCGCCCGGCTTAAGCAGGCGGTACTGATCTCTTTTTCTACTGCAATCTGGTATAAGAAGCTGTGCTCAAAGTCCCGTAGGGACTTCTGGTAATAGCCCAGCACTTCAGTGCTGGGGTAAGGTATGAAAAATAAAGTAGAGTCCCGTAGGGACGACTGAAAGCTCTTCCGAGTTTATTCAGTCGTCCCTACGGGACTCAATGTTTTTTTGACTTCAGTTCCCAGCCATAAATGGCTGGGCTATTATCAATCGTCCCTGCGGGACTTGTTAAAGAGGGTATCCGTGAGCTAGCCCACAGCGCGGCGGCCAGCGACCAACTGAACTACGATCAGGGCAATGGCGCACAAAAGCAGTATGTGAATAAAGCCGCCCTTGTGCAGCAACATCCCTACAGACCATGCGACGGCAAGCAGTACGGCAATCACCCACAGCATTAACTCTTATCTCCTCAACGCAATTTTATTTCCCATCTCAAGCCGGTCGCCTAACGCGCGACTATCTTGCCGGTTCCCCTGGGCAAGCTGATGGCACGTAAGCCTGTGCGCGCCGGATCGCTTCCGATGACATAGCCTGTAGAGCCGGAACTGACCGGCGCAGTGACTAACCCTCTGACCGAAGCGCCTTGTGCATCCGTCGTGGTCGCGGCGCGGCGACTCTCGTCTTCAGCCTTCCATATCATTTCGCCGCTGCGCCCGGAGTAGCCTGCGGCGAATGACGGCCCGGCTGCGACAATCACGTCGAGCGCGCCGTCGCCGTCCAAATCCGCGAATGCTGCCGACCCGGCATCGGTCGCGCCCGTCGAATACCACATAATCTTGCCGTTCGTGGTATTGACTGCAACCGTTCGCCCGCGCTTTGTCACCATCACCGCATCCGGCACGCCGTCGCCGTCCAAGTCAGTTGAAGCGAGCAGACCGCGCGGCGCATCCTCGTCCGTGGCTACACGCCAGAGCGGTTTCAAATCATTGGCGTTGAGCGCAATCAGCCCACGCTCTGTGCCAATCAATACAATCGCACCGCCTCCGGCCTGTATGAAGAGCGGGGGCGTAGTCATCTGCGCATCCAGCTTGATGGAAAGAGCGCGCTCGGCATTTCCGCCACGCACTTCAATCAGCCCGCCCTCAAGCGCCAGTACGACACCGCGCACGCCCTGTGTTCGGAAAACAGATGGAGCGCCGACAGCATTCGCGTCCAGACCACCCTGCGCAACTACTTTGCCAGTATCACCACTCAGCACTGTCAGCGTAGGCGTTCCATCACTCACTATGAAAACTTCCGCTTTGCCGTCGCCGTCCAAATCCGCTGCCGCACCGCCTGCGGCTCGCCCCGGCACGCTCGCCTTCCAAAGCTCTCGCCCCGTCCCGCCTTCAAGAGCGCGCACGCCGCCGTCGAATGCGACGATGACGTTGGTGGTGCCACGTCCGGTGGGAACGATGATGGGCGTGACAGGCTTTGCGCCGCCGCTACCCGTAGGCTCGCCGCGCTTTGCACGCGGGCGGAAGCGCGCCGTCCAGAGCGCAACGCCGTTGTTGCCGTCCAGAGCATAAACCATGCCCTCTTCGTTGACGCCGACTAAATCAAGGCTCGCGCCGGTTCTAAGGGGCGCGGCAAGCGGCTGCGAGACATTGCCGGTCGCAGTGCGCCAGCCCGTCGTATCAGAGGCCGCGACGGCACTGCCGCCACCCGTCTGACGGTCAACGGGGACGCTCCCCTGTGTTCCTGCATTGCCAATCTGAACCGGCGTCGCCTGCGAATACTGCCCGGCCTCTGTCGGCGCGGGCGCTATACGCCAGTAGTATTGGCCGTCAGGCAATTCAGTGACGTTGTATTCGAGGCCGTAAACCAGACGGTCGAATACTATGTCTGCGAATTGCGGGTCGCGCGCAATCTGCAAGCGATAGCGCTTGACGCCCGGCTGCTCTTTCCACGTAATACGAAACCGCGTGCCGACCTGCCGGGCTTGCTGTCTGCCGCCCTGCGCTCTTGTTTCAGCAAGCGGCGTAGCGACAATGATTAAAAGCATCAGAAGAATCGGGCGCATTGAGAGGCGTGCAATTTGGGGCATGGCAGTTTTTCAACCCACTTGGGCGCGCGCCTTTCTTTTGAGACAAGGATAAAGAAAAGCTCCACGCGCCGAACAGTTTTTATGAACTTCAGGGAGACTCGTTAAGTTTATACCCGACGCCGCGCACTGTCAGCACATAGCGCGGATTCTTCGGGTCTTCTTCAATCTTCTTACGCAAGCGATTGATGTGCGGGTCTATGTTTCGCTGGTAGCCTTCGTAATCCGTGCTCCAGACCTGATCCAGAAGCGCGTTACGCGACCATGCGCGCCCCGGTTCCGATGCCAGAAGCTCCAGAATCTGAAACTCCAAGGGCGTCAAATCCACTCGCTCGCCGTGGCGTATGACTTCGTGGCGACGTTTGTCTATCACAAGGTCGCCGACCTCTATGCGCTCGCCTTCACCCGCATGCGGCGCGTTGCCTGAACGGCGCAGCAGAGATTCGACCCTCAGCTCAAGCTCGCGCGGGCTAAACGGCTTCGCCAAGTAATCGTCGGCACCGGCCTCGAAGCCCGCGACCTTGGCTTCGACCTCGTCGTGCGCCGTCAGAAACATAGCGGGCGTAGAAACGCCGCGCTCGCGCAAGCGTCTGAGTAATTCAAGGCCGGTCATCTCCGGCATCGTCACATCGAAGATAAAGCAGTCGAAGCCGCCCGACGTAGCAGGCTCAATCGCATCCGCCCCGCTTTCTCTCTCTTCCACCTCGAACCCCAGCCGCCGGAAATATTCCGCCAGCAGCAGCCGCATGCTCGAATCATCATCGACGATTAAGAGACGCCGACCGCTATACTTGTTACCAGTCTGTTGTTCCAAATCTTTCTCTAGCACCTTTCGGGCTGAAAGAATCTATGCCCAGAGCTTTTAGGAGACGAGCGCTCGACCGGAGCGCCTTCTTGCTGAAACTTTAAAACGAATTATTACACGGGCAGTTTAATGTAATGGCCTTTCGCCGTCAAAAGATTTGAGTCTCGTAGGGACGGTTGAACACATCTTCAGCCGTCCCTACGAGACTTAATCAACTTCTTAATAACTTATTCCCGGTGCTAAGGAACTGCTTGAAACTCTTTACCGCCGCGCGAGCGGCGACGAGATGGTAGCCAGACGTGTAACGTCTGGAAATGAAGCGTGTTTGAGTGTACGCGCCCTGAAGGGAGCGCGTAGATTCTGTGCGCTCCCTTCAGGGCGCGAATGATAGCTACCCGCTCACCAGAGGCAGAGGCGGCCTCACGTCCGCCTCTACCTCTGGCTACCATCTTGCTGCGCCTTCGGCGCAAATGCTGGATATGCCTGCGGCGCACACCATTGATTTCTCAAACGGCTTCTAAAGCACCAGGCTACTATCATTTCGTCTCTACGGGACTTCACCATCTACTTCTTAACATTTTTGTTTTGAAGCCGTTGAAAGAGCAAACAGCCCATCGCGCTCCCACTCTTGACCTTGACGGCTCACTCTTCCGGTAAGTAATATTTCGATTTACCGATTGCGGGCATCGGTTCTATTCCTCCCTTTCCGAGAGCTACTGGCGCATAAGAGGTAAGCGAGCGCCAGCGTGTGACGAATGCACGATCTGCGGCGACTTTTAAGATACCTCAAGCCACATTGGGGAATATTCGCACTTGCGACCTTCTGCATGGTACTGGTCGGCGTGCTCGAAAGCGCCACCAACGCCCTGGTCGTGCCTATCTTCGATCAGGCTTTTGCTCAAGCCGGACAACGCACCCCTACACTCTACGGACTACAAAAAATCATCCCCGCTTCCGGCTTCGGCGCGTGGCGCAACATCAGCATCCTTCTAATAGTCTTCACCATCTCGAAAGGTGTGGCCGAATATTTCTCGACCTACCTTATGGCGCGTGTAGGCCAGGCGTCAGTCCTGCATCTGAGGCAAGACCTTTACAGGCACGTGCTCTCGCAATCGGCTTCGTTCTTCGAGCGCCACCGCACGAATTACCTTGTATCGCGACTGGTTTCCAGCGCGGCTGCCATAGAGCAGGCCGTTTCAAATACGCTGCGCGACATGCTGCGCGAAAGTTTCACGCTCGTCTTTTTCCTCGCCGCATGCTTTTACTTTAGCTGGCGGCTCACACTGGCAGCGATGACGATTACGCCGATCATCGCTTACCTGACCGCGCGCTTCAGCAAGGCGCTCAGGAATCTAGCGCGCGAGTCCTACGAAGGCAACAAGTTTCTGACAGACACGGCACAGGAGGCTCTAGCCAATCAGGCCATCGTCAAAGCCTACCAGGCCGAAGCGCGCGAGCAGCGACGCTTCCGCGATGTAGCTCTACAAATCGTGCGCGCCAACCTGCGCTCCGCGAAGATAGCTGCGCTCTCACCTCCAACCATAGAGATGATCGGCATCTTGGAAGTTATAGTGCTGCTCTATCTGGGGCAGCGCGAAATCATGGTCGGGCGCATGAACTCCGCGCAGTTTCTAACGTTCCTTATCTTTCTCTTTCGCAGCTACGATCCTATGCGTAAGCTCTCGCGGCTGCATAACAATCTGGAGCAGGCACTCGCTGCGGCGCGCCACGTCTGGGAAGTGATGGACGAGCACGCTGAGATTTTAGAAAAGCCGGATGCGGTTGCGCTTAAGCCACTGAGTAAGGCAATCGAGCTGCGCGGAGTCTCTTTCGGTTATGAAAAGGATGCGCGTTCCGTACTGCGCAACATCAATTTGAGTATCCCGAAAGGCACAATGGTCGCGCTTGTAGGCGAATCGGGCGGCGGGAAATCTACTCTGACAAAGCTGTTCCCTCGCTTCCATGACCCGAAGGAGGGCGCTCTGCTATGGGATGGCACCGATTTACGCGACGCAAAGCTTGATTCTCTACGCAGCCAGATTGCTTTAGTCACGCAGGAGACTGTTCTCTTCAACGACACGGTGCGCTACAACATCACCTATGGCCGTCCCGACGCAACCGTTGAAGAATTGGAAGAGGCTGCGCGCATAGCCTTTGCGCACGACTTCATCATGGAATTGCCCAAGGGTTACGATACGATCATAGGCGAACGCGGCATCTTTCTTTCCGGCGGCCAGCGCCAGCGTATAGCCATCGCGCGCGCAGTCCTGACCGATGCGCCTGTGCTGATTCTTGATGAAGCCACTTCGGCTCTGGATGCCGAATCGGAGCGGCTCGTGCAAAAAGCTCTAACCAATCTCATCAAGAATCGCACGACGATTGTCATCGCGCATCGTCTCTCGACCATTCGCCGCGCCGACACCATCATCGTCATGGAGAAAGGGCGGATACTGGAGACCGGCAGGCACGAAGAGCTTCTTGCGCAGGACGGACTTTACAGGCGACTGTACGAGCTACAGTTCGCAGATGAAGAGGAGGAAGAATTAGTGAGCAGTAAGCAGTGAGCGGTAAGCAGGCAAACTGCTTCCTGACTGCTCACAGCTAACTGCTCACTGCTCACTTTTATGAAATCCATGACAGGGTTCGGTCGCGGGTCTGCGACCGGGGAAAACTTCAGCGTCGCCGTTGATCTTAAAACCGTCAACAATAGATTCCTGGACGTGCATCTTCGCATGGGGTCGGAGCTTTCGGCGATTGAGCCGCTCATCAAGCGGCGTATTACCGAGAGACTTTCGCGCGGGCGCGTGGATGCCAATCTCACCTTCGAGCGCACGGGCGAAGTATCCTATGAATTGAATCGCCCACTGATTGCAGGGTTCATCTCGGCCATGCGCGCCATGCAGCAGGAGTTCAACGTACAGGGCGAGCCGGACATTAATGTACTGGCGCGTCTTCCCGGCGCGATGCAGCCCCTACGCGACGGCATCGACGACGAGATGGTCAGAGGTATTGAGCGCGCCGTCGAAGAAGCCCTGGACGAGTTGGAGCGTATGAGAGAGCGCGAGGGGCAATCGCTCGTCGCAGAGATGCTTGGGAGGCTGGTCGAAATCGAGCGCCACATTCCTGTCATCGAAGCGGCGGCTGATGGCTTGGTCGAAGCCTATCGCGCGCGGCTTCAGAAGCGAATCGGGGAGCTGCTGGCGCGCGACAGTCAGGCCATTGAGCTGGATCAGGGCAGGCTCGCGCAGGAGCTTGCTTACTTGGCAGACCGCAGCGACATCACGGAAGAGCTGACGCGACTTCGCAGCCATTTAGCACAGTTTCGCGAAGCGATTGTGAGCGGCGGCGAGGTGGGCAAGCGACTGGATTTTCTACTACAGGAATTGAACCGCGAAGCCAACACAGTGCTCTCTAAATCCACAGACCTGACGATTAAAGATTCGGCGCTGGCGATCAAGGCGGAGGTCGAAAAGCTGCGCGAACAGGTTCAGAATGTCGAGTGAGACAAAAGAAATAGACGAAGCGGTGCGAGGCATTGGGCCTGCCGAAGCTCGCGGAATGCTCATCATAGTCTCTTCGCCTTCGGGCGGCGGCAAAGGCACATTGATTCGCCGCGTGTTGAAAACTGTGCCCAATGTTGGCTATTCTGTATCGTTTACTACTCGCCCCCCGCGTGAAGGCGAGATAAACGGGCGCGACTATTTCTTTATCTCCGAAGAAACGTTCAGGGAGATGATTGAGCGGGGCGAGTTTTTGGAATGGGCGCACGTCCACGCGCACCTCTACGGCACGGGTCGCGCACAGGTCTGGAAGGAATTAAAAGAGCGGCACGACATCATTCTGGAGATTGATGTACAGGGCGCAGAGAGCGTACGCAACCTTGTACACGGCGCGGTAGGCGTCTTCATTCTTCCCCCCTCGTTTGAGATTTTACGCGAGCGTCTGGTGGCACGCGGGTCTGAACAAGCTCCAGCCCTCTCATTGCGTTTGAGGAACGCTCGAAGCGAGGTCGAGCATTACAGGGAGTTCGATTACGTCATCATCAACGACGATGCGGAAAGCGCTGCGGCTCAGCTCGCCTCGATAGTATATGCCGAAAGAGCACGACGCGAGCGGCAGGAGCAGGTGGCCGAACGGGTATTGACAAGTTTCCCTCGCTGAGCGAGAGCAATCATATTTCAAGTTAAACGGCGCGGAGGATGGAAAGCAAATTATGTCTAGAGTTATAGAAGCAATGAAGGAATCGGAAGAGAAAACGGAAGCACCTGTGCTTGATTCAAAGTATCGCTTGATAATCGTGGCGGCGCAAAGAAGCAAGCAGCTTCAAAGAGGTGCGCGCCCGCGCGTCGAGCTAGACCCGCACAAGCATAAGCCCACGCGCATCGCGCTCGAAGAAGTAGAGCGCGGCAAAGTCCGTTTCTCCATCATCGACGAAGACTAAAGATAATGCAGAAGGCAGAGTGCAGAATGATGAATGAGAAGCAGTTCCTTCTTTAACCCATCAATCTGCACTTCGACCTTCTGCATTGCCCTCACATGCCTTTATAATCCGGCCCGCCGCCGCCCTCAGGCGTCACCCAGTTGATTATCTGGTACGGATCCATGATGTCGCACGTCTTGCAGTGTACGCAGTTGGAGAAGTTAATCTGCAAGCGGCGCTTGCCTTCTGTGCCGTCTTCGACCATCTCGTAAACGGCAGCCGGGCAGAAGCGCTGGCAAGGGTTGCCGTACTCTTCCGCGCAACGCGTCGCGCAGATATTCGTGTCGAGCACATGCAGATGCACCGGCTGATCTTCATCATGCTTGACGGCGGCGTGGTAAACATCCGTCAGCTTTGTGAAGGTGAGCTTGCCGTCAAATCGAAGCCCGTTGTAGCGCTGCGAGATGTCATCACCTTTGTAACCGTAGGCTGAAAGTTTTTCCAGCGCCTCGTGCCCAGCTTCTGCTCTTGCGCGTTCAAAGATTCCCCAGGAACGCCCGCCTGTGATGAGCTGAAGTCCAGCATTAGCCATTCCGAGCCAACGCCCGCGACGAAAGCCCGCATGGAAATTTCTGACCTTGCGAAGCTCCGGCATAATCCAGCTCGACTGCACAAGCTCTTCATAACGCTTGAGCTGTTTGGAGGAATAATCGCTCGCCAGCAGAGCTTCGAAAATGGTTTCTGCGGCGAGCATGCCGCTTTTAATCGCCGTGTGAATTCCCTTCAGCCGCTGCGAGTTTAGAAAGCCAGCGCAGTCGCCTACGAGCAGCACGCCGTCCGCATAGATCTGCGGCATGGCGTAGAGTCCTCCGGCGGCTATGGTCTTCGCTCCATAACGAATCATCTTTCCGCCTTCGAGTAGCCTGGCAAGAAATGGATGCTGCTTGAAGCGCTGAAACTCCGCGTGCGGGTCTAGCAGCGGGTCGCGGTAATCAAGCCCAGTTACATATCCTATGTTGATGATGCGATTCTGCATCCCGTAAATCCAGCCGCCACCGTAGGTCTTGGCGTCCGACGGATAGCCGAGCGTGTGCGTCACGCGCCCTGTGGGATAACGATCATCAGGAAGCTCCCAAAGCTCCTTGATGCCCAGACTGTAAACCTGCGGCTCGCGTCCTTCGTTGAGGTTAAGACGCTCGGAAAGCTTTTTCGTCAAAGACCCGCGCGGCCCTTCGCCAAGCACAGTCACTTTAGCCAGAAGATCAACGCCCGGCTCGAAATTCTCTTTCGGCTCTCCCTCTTTATCAATCCCCTTGTCTCCCGTGCGCACGCCTATGACGCGATCATCCTCGCCGTAAAGCATCTCCGCGCCGGGGAATTCAGGAAAGATATTGACGCCAGCCTCTTCGCATTTCTCGCCGAGCCATGAGGTCAGGCGATTCAGAGAGACAATGTAGTAGCCGTGATTCTTCAAAGGCGGCGGCGTAATCGGAGAACGAATCGCGCGCTGCTTTATGAGATAAAGAAAGTAATCTTCATTGACCGGCGATTCCAGCGGTGCGCCCTGTTCTTCAAAATCCGGTATCAGCTCGCGCAGGGCGCGCGGATCCATAACCGCGCCCGAAAGAATATGCGCGCCGACGGCTGCGCCCTTTTCAATCACGCCAATCTCAATCTCTCCGAGCGGCTTCCCTTCGCGCTTCCCGCCTTCAACGGCCTCGTTATACTCTTTAACGAGCCGTGCCAGGTGAAGCGCGCCGCTCAGATTCGCCGGGCCTGCGCCGACGAACACGACATCCATCTCCAGTGTCTCTCGCTCTATCTTCTCTCTCATACAAACAAACCTCTGGGGTGTCCTTTCAGCGCAAAGGCAAGTTTCCAGCTTAAAAATGAATGACCATTCATTCAGCGGATTATAGCAGAATGCGCTCTGTTTAGTCGAAGCCAGCGAGCTTTTAGTAATGGGTCAGTTTCAAATCTGATTCACCGCCGCAGAGCCGCAGAGAAAGGCATTCAACCAACTCTTTGCGCGCCCTACGCGTTCTCTGCTTCTGCGGCGGTGAATTATTAAATAACGTGAGTTCGGCATAAAACAAAGGAAAGCTCCGTAGGAGCCGGATGTTTATAGCTTATCTGAGCAACCAGGTCTCAAGCTCCGTAGGAGCTTTATGTAATAGAGGCGACACATGCCGCACCTCGCGGAGCTTAGATCAATTTATCTCATCCCATTCTATAAACAT
>DASWQH010000071.1:0-11067 GCA_036403815.1 Pyrinomonadaceae bacterium
CGAAAGGAAGTGACTTCAGTCAGATCACCGAGCGAGACATCCAGCGGGTGATGACGCGCTTAAACAATCGCCCGCGCAAGAGGCTAAACTATCGAACGCCACAGCGGGTCTTTTTCAAAGAACAGAAAATTGCACTTACAAATTGAATCCAAGTCATGCCAAGTCACCAGCCATAAATAAACACGATTCGTCATTGCAACAATTCTGCTCCGAGCCGTTTTACTGTTGAATGCACGAATATTGATTGTGCGGTTTTCAAGGTCAATATCTGACCATCGCAATTTGAAGATTTCGCCACGACGCAAAGCAGAATCAAGGGCGATTAAAACCATGCCTTTTATGTGAGAGCGTTGCGGGTAAGTATCAATAACAGTTAGTAGCCGTGCTTCTTCGTTTATGCTCAAGATGCGAGTTCTTTGGTTCTCATCATTAAGGCTAATCAGCGCGTCACCTTCTGAGAATGGATTACGCGGCATCCATTGCTCACGCACAGCTATACGAAACATGCGCCGTAGTTGTCCAAGTTCTCTATTGATTGTAGCTATACTTCGCTGTCCACTCTGGCGAGTAGGGGTTTTTAATCGCAACTGCTTGTAACTGCGGATTTCGCCGTAAGTGATAGATTTGAGTTTACGTGTGCCGAAAAACTCAACAAGGGGTTGTACGACGCTGCGGGCAGTCACCAACGAACGTACGCCAGAGACTTTCTTATCGCCAACATATACAGCTTCGTGAAGATAGGTTTGGATGTAATGAGACGCGAGTTCTGCAAACGTCATTTGAGCCGCGTCAAGCTGCTTAGGAGTGGAGCTTTCAATTTCTTTTAGAAACTGGCGGATTATCTGGCGGGCGTGGGTGCGGTTTTCTGCCTTGCGGGTAATGTCCCTTCTCTTCCCGTTTTCATCTGTGAATTGGACTCTTGCGTAAAGTTTTCCGTCTTGATTAACGATTGAGCCTTTGCGTTCTCGTGCCATTTTCGGCTATCCTTTCGGGTCTGAAAGAACGCCGCGATTTTGTTCGCTTATTCATTCACTTAATGAGTGTGAATCGCGGCCAGTTTGACAGCGCCGCGAAATTCGGTAGAATGAAAAAGTCTTAAGAATTTCGTGCCTATTTGAATTGCAGGCACGTACGTCAATGGTAGACGGCTTCCCTTACAAGGAAGAGGTTGGGGGTTCGAGTCCCTCCGTGCCTACCACAGCGTTTTGAAAATCTAAGCTTTACCCGGAGTCGTAGTTCAGTTGGTTAGAACGCCGGCCTGTCACGTCGGAGGTCGCGGGTTCGAGTCCCGTCGGCTCCGCCATTTAGTCCAGTAGAACTGGGTAGTTGAGGTCGCTCATTTGAGCGGCCTTTTCTATTTTCAGCCCCTGTGCCTAATGTTGCACTTATTTCGTGACTGAGCTTACCGGCGATGAGTTCGCTGGTCTGCTGCCTATAGTCGGCTGAGAGGTGCTTGTACCGCTCTAATTCTTCAGAGCGTAGGTTGGCCGCTTCTTTTATTCTTCAAATCGAATCGGCTTACTCGTATCGCAGAGCGACCATGGGGTCAACCTTAGTAGCACGGCGTGCGGGAATGTAGCTGGCAAGCACGGCCACGCTAATGAGCACCAGCGAGATAGTGATAAATGTTATAGGATCAGTAGCGCTGACACCGAACAGCAGACTCGACATCACGCGAGTTAAGGTAAAGGCCGCAGCGAGGCCAATCGCAACACCGATCAAAACCAGTTTTAATCCCTGCCCGACTACCAGCTTTAGCACGTCGCTTCTCTGCGCACCGAGCGCCATGCGAAGACCTATCTCATGCGCGCGTTGGGCAACCGAGTAGCTCATCACGCCGTAGATTCCCACTGCCGCCAAAACCAGCGCCAGGATGGCAAAGATGCCCAAAAGAAGCATACTGAAACGCTGCCGCGCGACTGATTCTGAGATGATGTCTTCCATTGTCCTGATCTTGGAGACCGGCTGGTCTTTATCTATTTCCCACACAGCATTGCGTACCATAGCCGCCATGCTGAGCGGGTCTGCATTCGTACTTACGACAAGGTCGTTCGGCTCGAAGAAACCGGCCTGCTCGTATGAAAGATACATCTGCGGCTTTGGGTTGGCCTCAAGCTCAAATTGCCGCACATCCTTCACCACTCCGATAATCGTTATCCAGTCGTCTGGAGATTCGGGTTTTCCAGGCGAGATGCGTTTTCCAATCGGGTCTTCACCGGGCCAGTACCTGCGCGCCATTGTTTCGCTAATGACTGCCACAGCCGGAGAGTCTGCTTTGTCTTGCCCGCTGATTTCCCGCCCCTGTAATAGCTGAATGCCCATAGTGCTAAAGTAGCGTGGGCTGATGACTCTCGTCGCCACGATGAGTTCCTTGCCAGGCTCAGGGGCTGGACGCCCCTCAATCTCGATCCCAATAGAATTTCCCTGCTTGTATAAAGGGAGGTTGGTGGTAACGGCTGCTGATTTTACGCCCGGCAGAACTTCGACGCGGTGTAATAGTTCAGTGTAAAAGGCTGAACGCTGCGCCTGTTCACGATACTTTACCTTCGGGAGCACGACCTGCATCGTTAACAGTTTGTCTGCGCGGAATCCAGGGTCAACATTACGCAGGCGCAGGAAACTATTAATCAATAGTCCAGCGCCTATCAGCAGTATGAGCGAGACTGCGACCTCTGTAATTACCAGCAGGCTGCGAATGCGATGGCCGCGACTTCCCTGTGCTGAGTCGCGGCCACCTTCTTTCAGTGTCTCATTAAGATTGAAGTTTGATGCCTGCATGGCCGGTGCTAATCCGAAGACGAGTCCCGTCAGCAATGAGACCAGTAGTGTGAAACCCAGTACCTTGGCATCAATCGTAATGGCTCTGGCTTGAGAAATATTCTCCGGGATAAAAGTTTTCAGCAGATTTACCCCCCACAGCGAGAGCAGCAATCCGAGCGCGCCGCCCAGTGCGGCCAGTAAAATGCTTTCCGTCAGAAATTGTCTGATGAGGCGCAGGCGGCTTGCGCCAAGCGCGACGCGGACTGCGATCTCTTTTTGTCGCGCTGCGGCTCGCGCGAGCAGCAAGTTGGCGACGTTGGCGCAGGCTATCAGCAGTACAAACCCGACCGCGCCCAACAGTATGAGAAGAGCTGGTTTGATGTCGCCCGCAACCTGCTCGTGCAACGGAATGACGACGGCACCCAGGTCTGTATTCTGTTCAGGATACTGCTGTTGAAGACGAGCGGCGATGCTGCTCATATCGGCCTGAGCCTGTTGGAGGGTAATACCGGGCTTCATGCGCGCAATGACTTCCAGATAGTGGCCTCCCCGATTAGCGGCTTCCTTGGAAGAAAAAGCGATAGGAATCCACAACTCGACCCCACGGTCTGGAAACTGGAAGTTCGGCGACATGACGCCGACGACCGTACAGCTTACGCCATTCAAGTTGATAGGCTTCTCGATAATTTTCTTATCGGAGCCAAATCGGCGTTGCCACAAACCATTACTTATGACGACTACGCAATTCGCTGCGCCGGGTTGATCTTCTTCAGGCAGGAACGTGCGGCCTAACTGCGGCTCGACGCCAAGCAAGGGAAAGAAGTTAGCTGAGACGCGCCGTACTTCAATTCTTTCCGGCTCGCCGACACCCGTCAGGTTAACGCTCGCAGATGCCATTGCTGCCATACCTTCAAAGACCTGATTCTGATCTCGCCAGTCAACGTAGTTAGCCACCGCGGGTGTATCCCGTGGATACCCATGTTTTGAGGCGTCCTCCCAGACCACCACGAGCCGGTCAGGGTCTTTATAAGGCAAGGGGCGCAGCAGGACTGTATTGACTACACTGAATATAGCGCTGTTCGCGCCAATCCCTAAAGCCAAAGCGATCACGGCAACAATGGTGAACGTAGGACTTTTCACGAGCACCCGCACGCCGAAGCGTACGTCCTGCCACAACGTCTCCAATGATCTGAACCCCCACATGGTGCGGCTATCCTCCTTAGACAAACTAACGTTGCCGAAGACCTTAAGCGCGGCGTGGTGTGCATCCTCGGGCGACATTCCGGCCTCAATGTTCTGCTCAGTCTCCAACTCCAGGTGCGCGCGGATTTCCTCTTCCAACTCCACCTCCGCACGCCGCCTATTCATTTGTCGCACGACGTATCTGAATTCGTGCCACCAACGCATTTTTAACCTTCCTCTTGCGCTGGATTGAGAATCCGACCGATGGCATCCGCAAGACGCTCCCACTTTGTGGTTTCCGTAGCCAGTTGCTTGCGTCCGGCAACCGTCAGGCGGTAGTATTTCGCACGACGGTTGTTTTCAGACGTGCCCCATTTGGCAGTAATCCACCCGCGGCGCTCAAGGCGCTGAAGGGCCGGATATAATGAACCATGATCAACCTTGAGCACGTCGCCGGAAGTGTGTTGAATCCGATGGGCAATGCTATGACCATGGGTAGGACCCAAAAGGAGTGTCCTCAGAATGAGCAGATCGAGAGTGCCCTGTAAGAGATCTATTTGTTCCTGATCGTTAGGTTCGTTCGTCATTAACAGACGACACCTCCAACCCTTTAGTAGAATGTCTACTGGATAGTAAATACTTCTCTGGTAGAATGTCAAGGGGAGTGTGTGAAGGGTTTAATACAAGCTCATATGCTAATAGCGACGATGGGATACAATGCTTATGTCCAAGGTAAGAGGGGGGACAAGTGTGCGAGTTGCTACAAACTGAAGTCATGCCATCATAGCTATCGAGTCATATCATTCTGAGCAACCCACAAGGTCTAGTTAAAAGGTATCTCTGGTTGTTTTATTTTTGAGTAACACTCACTTGCCAGTTCCCCGCGTTAATTTGCTCGAGAGAATTCACTCCAGAAAGGACTAATATGTAGGGTTCCTTACAGGAAGGTTTTGACATTTCATAAAATTATAGGTTAATGAGATATGTCCAAATATTTATTGAAGCGGCTCTCTTTTCCTTTAAGGTTAACCGTTGGGTGTCTCTTGGCCTTCGTCTTATATTCGCCTGTCCTTGCGAGCATCTATAACCCTTTCGTAGAGAGGCCGGTCAAAGACCCGGCAAGTTTCGGCGTGCTCCTGAGTTCCAGGCAAAGCGCAACTCGCGACTTCCATTCCTACTCTAACCCACAGGAGATCAGAGTGCGCCACCTGGACCTGGATTGGGACGTGGATTTTGAGCAGAAGATTCTAAAAGGCACTGCTATCCTGATTTTTGAGAGGATTGCACAGAAGAGCAGCGTTTTAATTCTTGATACCAGGGCGTTGAACATCTCGAAGGTTGAGGCTTCAGCCGACGGCAAGAGTTTTAATGATACGGAATTCAGCTTAGACTCCCCCGACCCGGTGCTGGGCGCGGCACTAACCATTCGCTTGCCTGAGAGCGCCACACGCGTGCGCATTCATTATGCGACCAGTGCAGGTGCATCAGGATTGCAATGGCTGGGTCCACAGCAGACGGCGGGCAAACGGGAGCCATTCCTCTTCACACAATCTCAGGCAATTCACGCGCGAAGCTGGATTCCGCTACAGGACACGCCGCAGGTGCGCGTTACCTATACGGCGCATGTGCGCACTCCGTCAAGGCTGCTGGCGGTGATGAGCGCTGAGAATGACCCGAACGCCCGGCGTGATGGTGATTACCGCTTCAGGATGACGCAGCCCATACCCTCATACTTGATAGCCCTGGCAGTCGGTGATCTGCGATTCCGCCCTCTCGGTCGCAGGACGGGCGTCTATGCTGAGCCTCCTGTAATAGAGAAAGCTGCGCGGGAGTTCATTGATACGGAGAAGATGGTTGAGGCCGCCGAGCGGCTTTACGGACCCTATCGTTGGGGGCGTTACGACCTTCTAGTCCTGCCGCCCAGCTTCCCCTTCGGCGGCATGGAAAACCCTCGGCTCACGTTTGCCACGCCGACCGTTCTGGCTGGTGACAAGAGCCTTGTTTCGCTGATCGCGCACGAGCTTGCGCATTCGTGGTCGGGCAATCTCGTCACCAATGCGACATGGAGCGACTTCTGGCTGAACGAAGGCTTCACGACCTATATAGAGCGACGCATCATCGAAGCCGTGTACGGGCGGCAGCGGGAAGAGATGGAGGCAGCTCTAGGCCGACGCTCGCTCGAAGAAGAGATGGCGGGGCTTGAAGAAAGAGACCAGATTCTTCATGTCGATCTAAAGGGGCGCGACCCGGACGCAGGCTTTACGGGAGTGCCTTACGAGAAGGGCGCTCTCTTTCTAAGGTCTCTGGAGGAGACTTTCGGTCGCGCCCGATTTGACCAGTTCTTACGAGGCTACTTCGCTCACTTCGCCTTCCAGAGTATACGTACGGAAGATTTCGTCTCGTATTTAAAAGCTAATCTACTGGACAAATACCCACAGCAGGCGGCGCGCGTCTCCGTAGAAGAGTGGATTTATAAAGCAGGGCTTCCAAAGAACTCGCCCCGGCCAGCCTCTGATGCTTTCAGACAAGTAGAGGAACAGGCGAAGCGCTGGCTCAAAGGTGAAATCACGCTCGCAAAGATTTCGACCGGCTCATGGTCAACTCAGGAATGGCTTCATTTTCTACAAAGCTTGCCGGAAGATTTGGGGAATGCACGCATGGCAGAGTTGGACAGGTCTTTCAGGCTAACCAACTCCGGCAATTCAGAGATCATTTTTCAATGGCTGTTGATGGCAATACGTAATCGCTACGAGGCCGCGTACCCAAAACTGGAAGAGTTTCTCATCGGCATCGGTCGCAGGAAATTTATCAAGCCTCTTTACGAGGAGCTGGTCAAAACGCCGGAGGGGCGTGCGCGTGCGATTTCCATCTACCGGCGCGCACGCCCTACTTATCATCCAATAGCCGTTGCGACGATTGACGAGATCGTCAAGTGAACGGGTTAATCAAAGTCGAACCTGCCAAGCCGTGGACATTCTGAATGGCGCATCTATGATGTGGGAAAGAGTCCATAAGAGTAGTCTTCACGCCCACCATAAGTATTTTGTCTTATCATTCTCAGCTACCCACAGAGCAAGAATAAATCACTGCCCTGGCTGTTCTTATAATGCTTGAGAACCCTCGTTCCAGACTTGCCCGGCCTCGTTGAAGGAACATATTCCCTCTGTCGCTCGTAGAGTTGGCAGAATACAAGCAGTACTTGAGCTTTAAGGACAGAGCACAGGCTGGTCTCTCGTAAGGCTCAAGCCGTCGCCTTCCATTTGTCGGATGGAGATGGACGCCGAGCCATCGGTGTCACTCCAGGCTTACGGGGCAGAGGGGAAGAATAATATTGCCCCAAATGCGGCTCGTTGAATCTAAGGTGGCGAAAAGCAAGCGTCGCCTCTCCGGCCAGCGGCTGTCTAACAACGGTGGAAGGAGCAGCAGAGCGCAGCGGCGCAGTGGCAATCGTAGCGCGCCATGCACTATTGATTCAATCGCTCCGCTAAGGAGGTAAAAAGTATGAGCAAAGCCGCTAACATTTTCGCGAACTTCCTCTCGGTCGCATTGGCCTTCCCGGAGCACGCATGACTCGCACGACGAACGCAAGGCTCCCAGGCTTACTCTGGTTTTTGGCCGCAGTTACAGGAGGCTTCGGCCTGTTCTATGTTCGGTCTAACGTGATCGTATCCGGAGATGCCGCCGCGACTGCCGGTAACATAGTGGCTTCTGAGTTTCTATTCCGAGCAGCGATTGTCAGTAATCTCTTCTCAAACGTCTTCTTGTTTTTTTTCGGATTGACTATGTACCACCTGTTTAAGGAAGTTAATAAAGCATTGGCAACAGTGTTCCTGACCTCGGTCATGATGACGGTTGCCATAGCGGTCGTTAATGCACTTAATAATTTCGGAGCCTTGTTAGTTTTGTGTCAGGCTGATTACTTGAAAGCGTTCACTCCCGAACAACTTAATGCTATGGCGATGATCTTTCTCAGACTGAACAGTTCCGGACAGGGACTCCTTGAAATATTTTGGACACCTTTATACTTTTCATTCGGATTGCTCGTCATCAAATCCAGATTCCTCCCGAAACTTTTGGGCATTCTGCTGATGATCATGAGTGTTGGCTACGCGATCAATATCCTTGATAAATTCCTGATCCCGCAATTTTATCCGGCGGCGTTTACACGGTTAGCGATGACGCTTGGTGCTCTCGGCGGAATTCCGACCATCTTGTGGCTTTTAATTAAGGGCGTAAAGGCTCCATCATTAGAAGACCCAGCTCATTCAGCTCTCTGACCGGGTTAACAGCGCCGGGCTTGCTTGTTTCTTTCGTTCCAACAAGGCAAGCCCTGGCTGTGAAAGTTTCTGCGAAGCGCGTCTAAGGTTTGAACTAACCGTTGAGCAAAAATACAGTTGTTGTGTATGGACGCCCCTTTTCGATAGCCGTATGAGATTTTTTGTGGATATAAATGATTCAGGCCGTCCCATGCCGGGTGTTGACCTCGTGTAAGCTCAGTTTTCCAGGTCTGCTAAACGGCAAATGAATCCCCATCCGCCGCCAAGCTCGCTGACCGCCAGCATCAGTTCATTGCTGCCCTTCTTCAATGGAAGGTAGACGGCGTCGTTCTCCGGGTTAACGATGCCAAGGAAGCCGGGGTCGCGGAAATTCTGGGCGCTTCGGCCACGGAAGAGAATCTTGCCATTCAGGAACACGCTGACATCGTCGCTATAGCCGATGTAGAGTTTTTTCACTTGGTCGCGGTCGGAATCAATTTTGGTACGCGCATAAACGACCTTCATTCCCGACTGGGGTTCCAGGCGCTTTGAAAAGTCGTTTGCAAACGAGACCTTCGGATGCGGGGCTTCGCGATAACGATAGATGACCACAAAGCCGGGCGGCTCCGCCTCCACATCCTGCCAACGTATGGCATCGGTCTCGGAGGGCTTGAGCGCCACCTCCAGATTACGTGCGAGCGCATCATACGAAGGCGACAGGCTCCACCTGGTCAGTGTGCCCGGCGGCATCGGCGGCAGGTGCCTCTGCCAGGGCGCATCGGGCGTTGTACGTATTTCGAAATTCGAGAAATAGGTCGCGCCTGTCAGGACAGCCAGAGCCACCTGCCCTTTCTGAACGCCGCTTTTCAGATCGTTCATCACGAGCACGGGCTTATCCATGTCCTTAACGTAGAGCTTTGCCTGCGCGCCCGACACCTCCAGTCGCAAGTGGAACCAGACATCTTTCGGAATATCGACCGCGCCGGTGAAGCCTGTCCCATTATAGATTTGCCAGTTGAGGCCGGTGTTGAGAACCGGCGTATATTGTAGGGCGTCGGGAAGGCCGGATTTGTGCTGGCGCAGATAAACCCATTCGGCGTTGGCACCGTCGCCAGAGATACGAAACTGAATACCGAAGAACCCGCGGCTTGCGGGGGTTGCGACATCCATATCGACAACGCCGTCGCGCATTTCAAGGTCTTTCAAAACCGCCGCTCCACCATCCAGGAAGAGACACTTGCGGCCTTGATATTCAGCCGCCTTGGCTTGCCCTTGCAGCTCCCAGCGCGGGGAGTCTGCGGGAACGGAGAGCGTCTGCGGCGTCTGGGCTGTCTGGGGCGTTTGGAAACGCGACGCGGACTCAACCAGAGCCTTGGGCGTCGTCGCTGCGGCCTTTGGTGCAACAGAAAAATTGAGACCTATCAGCGCCGCCGCAAACCACGCTCCGACCGAAGCGGAACGCAACAGACAAATTGCATCTCTTCGCGTCATCAATTTCAAAATAGTATCCTTCCGCTGAGAATCCAGGGAGTATGAGATAACCCGGAGCGAACACTTGCCGGGTCAGTTTTCCGAAACGACAATGGCGCAAGACGGACGAGCCAAACCTTGTAGCCACTCATCGACATTGAAACTTAATGTATTTCTTTCCGCGAAAGCACTGTTTTGTGATTAAACGGCTTGAAGCGGTGACGAAGCGGAAGCGGCGGCTCGGCTCGGTGGGGCAGGCTGAGAGTTGCTGGAACCTAACTTTGGTGTTCAGGAAGACTTTGCGCCTGAGTTTGCCTTCGGCGCTGCTGAGACGACATTGAACTGAGGATGAGAGACGCGAGCGAGCGGCTCATTCAGCCCATGAAGAATTTATACGTGGATTACAGCTCTCGTCGCATTCAAAAGATTCACGGCAAAATGAGCTTTGAGCTTGAACCCCATGCAGTGATAATGAAGGAACTTCTATCATGTTGAAGCGTGGCAATTACCGCCTGAGACTTCCAAAAGGAAAGGACTTCACCAATGACAATGCAAGTAAGATTGTTCCCCGTTGTGATTTGTGTAGTAATACTTTTTAGCATCCCGTCACTTGCTCAAACCCCGGAACGTCGCCAGACAAATTCTTCACCTCAAGCTCAGGAACAATTGTCAAACCTCCCGCCGAATGCCGGTTCCCTCGACACGGTGGCAAATGAATTAGGACTCCTGCGAAAATCGCTGCAAGCTTTGAACGCCAGGTTGCGCGAGATAAGCGAAAAAAATCTCGCACCCGATTCAAGACAAGGCGACTCGTCGAAGGATCAGCAAAATCGCATTTCGCTCAGCCTTGATCTTTTAAGCCGCGCCGAACAGCGCGCCGAAGCCATGCGAAAACAGCTTCTCGAATTGGCCGAAAAGGAGATTTCGTTCAAAAGCCGTCTGGTACAGCTTGAAGAAGACATGCGCCCCGACAGTATAGAGCGCGCCATGAGCCTGAACGGCTCAACTCGTACTCCTGAGCTTCGTGACAATCGACGCAGGGTTTTGGAAAGTGAGCGGAGGGGACTTGAAGGTCTGTTTAATCAAACTTCTCAAAGCCGCATCCGACTCGAAGAAGATGTGAGACAAGCTGATGCGCTGGTCGCAAAACTTCGCCAGCGTGTGCTCCCATTGATTGATAAAGAGATTGAGAAGATTAATCCCAACTAAAAGTAAGGCCGCTGCTGGAAATTCATGGCGCTTCTACACCAAATAAATGTGTTAGCGCCAAGTAGTAATGTCACCTTTCTCCCAAGTTGAAATGTCACCTTTTCGTGCTACTCAAGTATGATCTTCAGCACGAAAGGGGCCGCGAGAAAGTGAGCGACATTCTACCCATGAGCCAGAAAGAGTTGTCACG
>DASWQH010000072.1:0-91556 GCA_036403815.1 Pyrinomonadaceae bacterium
CAGGGTCGAACGCTATGCTCAAAACGTTACCCGTATGCCCTTCGAGGGTGCGCAGCAGCTTACCGCTGCTGGCTTCCCACAGCCTCACTGTATTATCACCGCCTCCACTAGCCAGCATCTCCCCTTCAGGGTCGAACGCTATGCTTGAGACAACGCTCGCGTGACCTTCAAGAGTGCGGGCTAGCTTCACGCCGGGTGGTAGCTCCGGCTCTTGCTGTTGCTCGCCATGTTGATTGTTTTGTTTCTGCTTCGGCATGACCGTGTCCGGTTCCTTCTGTTCGTCTGGCTGTCAATCGGGATTGGGGCTACTAAAATTGCGAGAGGCTCGCGGCGTTGTGTGTTGCAGGCGCGGCGGGTTGATTCCGGCCTTCGAGTTGAAGAAGGATGTATACAGAAGTCGCCGGGATTCTTCAACAGCAAAATCGAGAGATTAAGAATCTCAAAGCTGAAATCTCAGGTTATCAGATTTTTCGCTGCCCAACTGCGCGCTCTTTGCGGTGAGCCTCAATTAAAGACAGACTCGATATTTTTATTCATATCTGAGGCACTCAATCGGGTCTAAGCGGGAGGCTTTGCGGGCAGGCCAGACGCCGAAGACTAGGCCGACGGCGATGGAGACGCCGAGGCCGGAGATGACTGCCCACATAGGTATCGAAGCCGGAAGGGATGGGATGAGAAGCATGATGAGCTGGCTGATGCCGACGGCCAGGACGACGCCGAGGAGGCCGCCCAAGAAGGTGAGCGTCATGGCTTCAAAGAGAAACTGGTAGACGATGTCGCGGCGACGTGCGCCGACGGCTTTGCGTACGCCTATCTCCTGCGTTCTTTCGGTGACGGAGACGAGCATGATATTCATCACGCCTATGCCGCCGACCAGAAGACCTAAACTTGAGATAGCAATCGCAATCAGCCCGACCATTGCGGTGATAGAGTCGAACTGTTCTATGAACTTGTCAGCCGTCTTGATGTCGAAATTGTTTGGCTGGCTGAAGGAGACGTTGCGCCGCCTTCGTAGGACTTCTTCAGATTGCTCCAGAGCCTCCCGGACTAAACCTGAGCGCCCCTTTATCACGAGCAGTAGATAGCCCCTTGCGGGCGCAACCTTCTGCGCCGTGCGAAACGGAATAAAGACTGCGTTGTCCTCTTCATTCTCTCCGAAGAAGCCGTTCTTTCTCTTCTCCAGAAGCCCCACTATCTCGAACGTATAGCCGCCCATTTTGACTTCCGTGCCGACGATGTTGCTCTCCTGGCCTGGAAACAGGGCGTCCGCGGCGTTGACGCCTATGACCATCACGTTGCGCCGTTGATCCTCGTCGGCTTCCGTGATGAAGCGCCCCTCGCGTATGGAGATGTTAAGAATCGCGGCGTAGTTGGGCGATACCCCCTGTGTGTTTCCCCAGCGATAGTTATGTCCCTGATATGTGATGTTGTCGTCGAAGGGGCCGCCGGAATAGCCTACGTTGGGCGCAACATGAGCTACGTCTTCGACCGCCGGAGCAAATTGCTTGATGGCGTCGGCATCGTCGATGGTGAGCGGCTTACGCGTGCGCTCCGAGCGGTCTTCACCAACGCGCGGGCCGGTCGAGAGATGAAAAGCATAGATGTTGTTCGTGCCATACTCTTCTATGATAGAGACGATTGATTGGCGCAGACCCGTTAGTAGAGAGGCGATGATGATGGCCGTCATCACGCCTATGACGATGCCGAGCACTGTGAGAAAGCTCCTGAACTTGTGCGCGCGAATGCTGTCGAGCGCCATCAGTAGAATCTCTTTCGGAAATATTTGTGGAAGTCTCACATGCACTCTTCGTCTCTCACTTCCTGCCTAAAGCAATAATCGGATCAAGGCGCGCGGCCTTAAAGGCCGGATAGATTCCGGCAATCATGCCGACGGCGCTCGAAACGATAAGCGCCAGCAGAATGTAGCCGACTGTAATCGTCATCGTCATCGAAACGAGAACTGTAATCAGCCAGCAGATGCCTGCGGCCAGAAGAAGCCCAAGGACTCCGCCAAGCGCACAAAGCAGAGCGGACTCAATAAGGAACTGCATCAGAATCTGCTTTTTGGTTGCGCCCACGGCCTTGCGCAAACCGACCTCAAAGGTTCGCTCTGTGACGGAGACGAGCATGATATTCATCACCACGATTCCGCCCACGAGGAGAGTGATTAAGGTGATGGGGATGACCACAGCCGCTATGCCGCTCGTGAACTGGTCTATCTGGTTGTTCACCTCTTCGACGTTGACGATACCGAAATCGTCTTCATCATTGCCCTTGAGCTTGCGCTTATCGCGCATCGCAAGTCGCGCTTCTTCTATGGTCGCGGTCATATTCTCGCGGTTCAAAGATTTTCCGTGAATCTGTATCCCGTTTCCGCCGCGCCCGAAAATTTGCAGGTGCGTGGTGATGGGAATGTATATATGACGGTCAATCGAATCGCCAAAGAAAGAGCCGCGCTTTTCTTCCACGCCGACCACGCGCATCGGAAGCCCTCTCACCTTGAGAGTCTTTCCGATGGGGTCAACGTTCGGGAAGAATTTTTCCTTGATGTCGTCGCCGAGCACAACGACGAGCGCCGAGCGCTGGACTTCGTCCGGCAGAATGAAGCGTCCTTCGGCGATGGTCTTGTCTTCGATGTCTATCATGTTGGCCGTCACGCCGAAGACTAGGGCCGAGGGAAACTCCGCACCGTCCTGGTTAAGGTCTGTCGAATTACCCATCCCCGCTCCGACCTCTGCGCAGGACTGGCAGTGATCGCGCACCCACTCGTACTCTTCCCACTCGATGCGTTTGTTGCGACGCATACGACGCTCGAACTCTTCATCCGACAAGCGCCCCACAGACGCCATGCGCGCGATCATGAAATGATTCGCACCCAGAACCTTCGAGACGCGGTCAACGACGTAGGTATTGAGGCCGCTGATGGAGGCTCCCACCACCACCACGGACGCCACGCCGATGATGATGCCGATAAGCGTCAAAAAGGCGCGCAGCTTATGCGCAAAGATAGACTGGAGCGCAATCCGCGCGGCATCGGCATAAAAAGTATAGACACGTCGCATGAGAGTTTTCCGGTTGGGCTTGAGAACCAAAAGCCCGAACCACTTTACGAATATAGACGATGGAATGTTTAGGTTTATTAACAGACAGAGGCAGGGATTTTCCGTAAACCAGAAGAAATTATACCGAAAGGACTTGAGACTCTAAACTCGATTCCATTCTTGTCTCATAATGCTCAATACGATGACAGTTAGCGCAGAGGACAACGCATTTGCTTATTTCCTGCATTATCCTTTGAATGGATGCGCCGTTGCGAATCATGTCCGCTACGTTGAACTCTTTCTCACTAAGGTTCTTGTGATGAAAATCTAAAACTCTGAAATCGGCCAACCCGCACCGTTCGCAAACAACGCCTTTCTTGTATTCATCCAGCCATCTCCTAATCTTAGCTCTTCTTGCGACTCTTCCAGCCCGCTTACATTTTTGACATTTCAGGCGACGGTAGATTTTACCGGCGACGATTCTACAAACCTCAAAGGATTCTTCCGGCTGCACAACATTGCAGTATTTGCAGGCTTTCATAGTCGCAGATAACTTGCGCAGAACCCTCAAAACAAAAAGCAGCGCGCCACACGGCGCACTGCTTTTTGTTTTGAATAATCGGGGCGGAAAGATTTGAACTTTCGACCTCTCGGTCCCGAACCGAGCGCTCTACCAGGCTGAGCCACGCCCCGATAAATGAAATTGGATTCTATGTGAGCCTGACGGTTAAGTCAAACTCGCCTGGTTACTTCGCCTCTGCTGCCGAGGCGCGTGCCTTTTCCTTACGCGACTTTATGTACTCTATAACGGGCGGAAGCAGAGAGAGCGCGACGACGATGATGACGACCCACTCGATGTGCTCGTCCAGGTTGATGCCGAAGCGGGACTTGAGAATGCTGCCGAGGAAGTACCCGGAAAGAATCATGGAAGAGACCCAGAGGAAACCGCCTATGACGTTGAAGACGACGAAGCGGCGATAGGGCATCTTGGCCGCACCGGCGACAATCGGCGCGAACGTGCGAACAATCGGTACAAAGCGCGCGATGATAATGGTCTTGCCGCCGTACTTGTCATAAAAGCCCTGCGCCTTCTGCAAGTGGCTCGGACGAAACAGCAGCGACTTTTCTCGCTTGAAGATGCGCGGCCCCATCTTCGAGCCAGTGAGATAGCCGACGGCATCGCCGACCACTGCGGCTATAAACAGCGTCGCGAGCAGGATGGCGATGTTGAGCTTGCCCGCCGCCGCGAAAAGTCCCGCAACGACCAGCAAGCTGTCTCCCGGCAGAAAGAAACCAGCCGCCAGCCCCGTCTCAGCGAAGACTATAAAGACCAGCCCCAGATAGACAAAAATCCCCCCTTTGGCGAGCAACGTCTCGATGATCGTCTTGGGGTTAAGAAATTCCTTGAGCTGATGAAAAAGCTCGTAAAGCGAATCCATAATTTTTTAGAGTCCCAAATTCCAAGTCTCATGTCCCAAGTTAGAACTCTTGCTTTTGACCTGGGACATGGGACTTGGAATTTGGGACTATGTTTGCGGCGACCAGCCGTAGTGACCTATGAGCGGCACGAAGGCGCACGCGCCGTGATCTTCAAACTCGTAGTTCTTCTCCGTGCGTATGGCGCGCACCAGATGCTGTGCCTCGCGCGTTTCGCCGACCGGGATGACCAGACAGCCTCCGACCTTTAACTGTGAAAGTAATGGTTCGGGAACTTCGGGCGCGCCCGCCGCCACCAGAATCCCATCGTAAGGAGCATGTGCGCTCCAGCCGAGTGTGCCGTCAAAGCATTTTACGGTCGCGTTGTGTATGTCCAGGCTGCGTATGCGCGATTGCGCTTCACGTGCCAGTTCCGGTATGCGCTCGATTGCGTAGACCTGCGCGGCCAGTCTAGCCAGAACCGCAGTCTGGTAGCCTGAGCCTGCGCCTATCTCCAGCACACGCTCACCACCCTGCAATTCAAGCAGCTCCGTCATGCGAGCGACGATAAAGGGCTGAGAGATGGTTTGATTGGCGGCAATCGGCAGAGCGTGATCGCCATAGGCGCGTGATTGCAAAGCTTCCGGCACGAAGAGATGGCGCGGCAGGGTCAACATGGCATCCAGTACGCGACGATCCCGTATGCCGTAATGCTCGCGCAAGCGCTCTACCATACGCTCGCGCGGAATGCGATAGCCAGAGGATGTAGAATTAGGCCGCAACGGCGCGGAACTCATAAAGTTTAGTAAGCAGTAAGCAGTGAGCGGTAAGCAGTTGATGTTCGTTTGACTGCTTACCGCTCACTGCTCACTGCTTACTTTACCCTTTCAAGACTGTAATGCTTCGCTGGCGTTGATGTAGTTCCAAGGCTCTATGGCCGTGAGCGCGCTGTGGTCTGTCATGTCGCTCTTGAGCGGCGTTACGGAAACGAAGCCCTGCTCGATTGCCTGATAGTCCGTACCGTCGGCGGTGTCCTTGCCGAAATACTCTTCGCCAATCCAGTAATAAGGCTTGCCGCGCGGGTCTATGTGCTCGCTGATGACGGGACGCGCGTTCTTCAACCCTTGCCGCGTCACCTTCACGCCCTTAATCTCTCCCGGCGGGATATTGATGTTCAGAAGCGTTCCGTCCGGCAAGCCCTCTTTCAAAACTTTGCGCACGGCTGTGACAGCGAAGCGCGCCGATTCTGTGAAATCAAAATTCTCGCGCGCTACCAGACTCAAGGCCACGCCGGGTACGCCTAAAATTGTAGCCTCAAGCGCGCCCGCGACGGTTCCAGAATAGGTCGCATCGTCGCCAAGATTTCCGCCATGATTGATGCCCGAAACACATATATCCGGGCGCACCTCGGTCAGAATCTTATGCAGCGCAAGCGTCACGCAATCGGTCGGCGTACCGTCAACCGTCCAGTGCCGGTCGTCTATGCGGCGTATGCGAAGGGGGCGCGCCAGCGTCAGACTGTGCGACGCTCCGCTCATCTCGGACGCAGGCGCGACCACATAAACGTCGCCCACCTCGCGCAGAGCCTCTTCCAGTTTGATGAGGCCGTTCGAGTGTATGCCGTCGTCGTTGGTGACGAGAATGCGCGTCATATTTATTTTCAGAACTCTGGCTTAAAGACATTAATGCGCGCCGCGAAATCTCAAACCGTCCTGCGGCAAGCGTTGGATGCAGGCTACAAACTAGACGGTCACGAGGCGGCGCGCTCGATCTTCATAAACCGTATGGGACGGAAAAAGGTTGGCGCGGAAATGGACTGCCACGGCCATCTTTCCCTCGTCGTGCGGTTCGGCGGTTAAAGGAAAGCTAGTCGCGCGGGGGGCGTGAGCGGCCTTTCTTCTTGTTGTTGCGCTTGCGCGCGAGAGCCGATTTGAGCTTCGCCTTCTGTCCCGGCGGCATGAAAAAGGCGTGCTTCTTGGCGTCCTTGATAATCTCTTCAGTCATCACCTTGCGCTTGAAGCGGCGCAGGGCGCTTTCAATTGACTCACCCGGATTTACATTCACTACTGCCATTACGTAGAAACTTCTCCATTCTCCTACTTTAAGATTTAGTTTTTTTTCAGAAGCCCTTCTGGCCTTTGAACTACCTATTAAACACGTCCGCAACCTGTACGGTCAAGTTCGCACGAAAGAACCCCGCGAACCTTAAAGCATAAACGCGGGGTTCTCTCGAACTCTGAGCGTTAAAGCCAGCCCTTACTTAAGCGGAAACCGTTGCCGATTCCGACTCCTTGTTACCGCGGCTCAGTCCCTTAATCTGCACAGGCTTGTTGGCAGGATTGACCTTGCCCTTGTTGAGCACCATTTCATTGTAAAGCTTGCGCATCATCTGAACCTCTTCGTGCGCCGTCTTAGGCCCTTCCATCTCCGGCTTGTTCGGACGCTGCAAATCAATCTCATTCAGCTTGAGACCATGCGTCGGGTCTTCCATTTGAACGTCTTTACCGGCGGCGAAAATCTCGTGGCGGCCATGCTCCTGATACCACTTCGCAACGGTCGCGTTCTGGTGCATGTTCTCTATGATATTGCGCCAGCCGATGCCCGTGTTATAAGCGCAGAAGGAAATCTCGCCTTCCTGCGTGCCATACGGGATGATGCACATCTCCGTGCGGCGGAAGTCGTAGTTGAACAAGTCCTGGAACCACATGCCCGCGATGAAAAGGAAGTTCCAGCGATCCGAGCGGCGCTTCTCTATGTCGGTCTGCGTGCGCTTGCCGTCAACCTTACCGTAATCTTTGCCGGTCAGGCCAAAGGATTTGTCGAACTTCTTGAACAACTCATAAAGCGTGAAATGCTTCGGCGACTTGTACGGATTGTAGTGCTTGAGCAATGTCAATCCCATCATCAGGTTCGACATCCACTTGCCTCGCGCAGCGTCCGTAATCTTCTGCATGTCTTTGACCAACCCCGGAATGTTCAGGAACTCCGGCACGGGACGCATGTCCTTGGTCTCTTTATCAATCATCACGGCAGTGCCCACACCGCAGTTCGGGTGGCAGCCGCAGGAGACCTGTCCCCATTCTGCGTCCGGCCCGTGAACCAGGTCTGCGAAATCCGCGAACGCGCCCATCAGAGAAAGCGGGAACCAGTCACGCGTAGGCTCCGTGATGCCGACCTGATCTTTCACGTCATGCGCCAGATGCGACAGGGTGTAGCGCTGCTGCAAGCGACGCTGCTCTGTAATCTCTTCGTCGCGCCCAGTGAATGACACGGGCTGGAACGAAAGGAACGCGATCTTCTTAGGATTGTCGAGCGCAAAGCGAATGATAGAGCCGACCTGATCGTTGTTGATGCCGTTAACCAGCGTGGTGACAAGCACAATCTCTACGCCCGCTTCATGCAGGTTGTTAATCGCTCGAAGCTTAACGTCGAAGAGATTGCCGACCTGCCGGTGGCTGTTCGCGTCGTTGCCTATGCCGTCGAATTGCAGGTAAACGTAACGAAGTCCGGCTTCGGCTGCCTCTTTACAGAACTCTTTGGACTTGGCGAACTCAATGCCGTTTGTAGCAGCCTGCACGGAGTTGTAACCGACTTTACGCGAATATTTGATAGATTCTATGAAGTAAGGCGAAAGAGTAGGCTCACCGCCCGAAAACTGCACGGACATCTGTCGGCGCGGCTTGATGGAGATGGCGTTATCCAGAATCTCCTTGATGTCGTCCATGCTCAACTCATGTACAAAGCCGACCTGATTGGCGTCCATGAAGCAAGGGTCGCACATCATGTTGCAGCGGTTGGTCAAATCAACGGTCAGGACAGCGCCGCGCCCGTGCTTGATGGTCGAGGAGCCATGATTATGAAGCTTCTCGTCGTTGTGCGCCTGAATGTCGCGACCCGGAAACATCGCCTCTATGTGCTCAAGGAACTTAACATCAATCGCCATCATGTCTTCGATGTGGCCGTGAACGGGGCAATCCTTCACCATCCAGATTTGGCCGTCGCGCTCTATGATCTGCGCTTTAATCTCGCCGACCTTCTCATTCATGAGGACTGTGTAGTCCTTCTTGCCGCTGATGATCTCTTCGCGCGCTTCTATGACGCACTTAGGGCAAAGAGAGTCTGTGGTGCGCGGCCAGCCGAGGGTCGGCTTGGTTTTCTGCCATGATTTCAGAAGCGGCTTATCTGACCACTTCGGCGTGAATGACGGATTTGGCTTGTACTTGTTGAAGAACTGGATCGTGTTAAAAAAGCTACGAGCCGCAAGGGTCAAGCCTTTCTCGGCATGTTTAATCGGTCGCATTATTTTTCCTTCTCTTTTTAGGTATAAATTATTGCCAGTAGCTAGGTTTAGCCGCCCTCAGCAAAAGGCGTGAGATTACACTGATTCAGGCCAGAACGCAAACTGCCGGAAGCACGGGCGGGCGCTCTACCTGAAGTTTCATCGGCTCCCGCCGCACTTCCAACATCCTTTTCCCTGTAAATCTCGCCATTACATGCATTAAGCAAATCGGCAATTTCTCAAGAGCAATGGGCGTGCCGCCGCTCTTAAGTTTACCGTAAACTCCTTTTTATCAGCATTTACGTGAAAATCTGTTATCTAAAGGGCGAAGCGCCGGGAAGGCTTTATCGGGTCATCCAAGCCCATATAAGCCAGCAAGCCAATCATTGCGTCATACTGACACCCACAGGATAGCATGAAGGGGTGATGACGGCCATATTGACCCCTTAGTCTAAATTCCTTTCAGACGGAGTGCTCCCTTTCATCCTCTGGCAGTCAAGCCGTTTCAATAAAAGAAGCTCTGGATTGCCTTCCTTTAGAATTAAGTTATTGACTTACTCACTCGAATTAGCATAAGAAGCTTTCTGTTATTTCAAATCTCCCTTGCAGAATCGAGTTTGAGATCAAATGAGAATCATTTTCGCAGCCGCAGTCCTAGCGCTTATGGCTTTTGCTTGTAACCTGTGTAACACAAGCAATACCAACAAGAATGTTTCAAACAGCAACTCGATGACGATGCCGACGCCCGCGTCCACGCCTTCCAAGCCATCCTTGAAAGACGCTTTCCCTCAGAAGGTGGGGGATTTCACCCTGGATAAGACCTATGAAAAGAGTGACCTGAAGGGTGACGACAAGTTACTGCCGGGCGCAGAGGATGTGATGGGAGCGGTCTACAAATCATCCGCGAACAAAAAAGAGCAGGTCATGGCAGGCTCCTATCCTTCTGCGGCTGATGCAGAGACGGCGCGTGCCAAGCGAGTTAGCTCTTCTAAATACCTGGCTCGTTGGACTAAAGGAAGCATACTCTACGTCGCCACGGACGCGACCTTTAAGGACAAGCTCTAATGTTTGAGAAACGGGGCTTAGCTTCTTAAGCCTCGTTTAACTCCATCCTGTGAATCACAGGAAGATTCGTAGCCTCGCAATAAGATTGGAGACGAACGATGAAGACAGTAGATGAGGGAGTCGCCCTGCGGGTTATCAGGAGAAGAGAGATTGTTATCCTTCTACTTATCTTTGCGGCGCTCCTTCTGCCGAACTTGCAACAGAGCGTGGACGCGAAGAAAGCCCGGCGAATTACATTCAAGCCGGGTGCAACCTCTGCGAGCGTGCGCAGCTCTTTGAAGGGCATAAGCGATGAGGCTCTGTTCGTACTGCGCGCTCGCTCGGGTCAACACATGCGCGTCAACATTTCCGGCGCAGGCCCGACGCGCGGCATAGTCATCTTCCCTTCCGGAAAACAGGACGGACAGCCGGGCGGCTTGATTTTCGACGACACATTGACCGAGACAGGCGACTACCGCATACGCGTCACAGAAAGCAACATGGCCGAAGGGTGGCGCGGGTCTTTCACCTTAGAAGTCGAAATACGTTAAAAGCAGTGACGCGTGACAAGCCAGAAGCTTTCTTCCTGCTCGTCACCTGTCACCTATCTTTCCTAATGCGTGTCACTAAAAAGATAAGGAGGAAGTCCGTCCACCCGTCCGTTCGTTTGCGCCTGCTGAATCTTCACCTACCTCAATCATCTCCTCCGAGTATGCCCCGAAGGTACTGAGTCCTCCCTCCTGCGTAAAGAGCGCCAGGTCTATGGCAATTGCACAAAAATCCTTTGGGTTTAAGCAAAAATCGCGCACAATAGCTTCTGAAAATATGACTGTAATACGAATTTTCGGAACCCGAATATACTGCGGTGAGGATCGTGCTTAAGCGTAGACTACTGGCGGCTTTCATCTTTCTGTTATCCGGCATGGTCGCAGCCTTCTGCTTCGGCGTTGCGGCAACGCCCGTGGCGGCTCAAAGCGCGCGCGCCTTTTATCCACTTCCTACGCCAACGCCTGCGCCTTCATCAAGCGCTGTGAAGAAAGCGTCGCCTCCCAGATACTTCGTGGTTGGGAAAAGCGTCAAGGGAAGCCCGATTATGGCTGCCGTCTACGGGACTGGGAAAAAGCGCGTCATGGTCTTCGGCGGCATTCATGGCAACGAGCAGGATTCTTCCATCGTCGCCAAAGCGCTGATGGGTTCATTAGGACAGGAATCGGCGTCGGAAGAATTAACTATCATCATCGTGGCGGATGCGAACCCGGACGGGCTTTTCGCCAATACCAGAGTTAACGCCAGAGGCGTGGACATCAACCGTAATTTCCCATCCACCTCATGGCGCGCAGACTATCCGGACGAGTTCCAGTTTCCGGGCACGGTGCCCGCATCCGAGCCTGAGACGCGGGCGCTTATGAATCTTTTGGAGACTTCTCCGCCCGACTTCATCATTACGCTTCACGCCGCCTTGGGCTGCGTCAACTGGGACGGCCCCGGCGAACCGCTCGCGCGCGTCATTGCAAAGGTTAACGGCTATCCGCTCTGTGCCAGCCTGGGCTATGAGACTCCCGGCTCGCTTGGAAACTTCATGGGCGTGGATAAAAAACTTCCCGTCGTGACGATTGAGCTGCGTAATTCAAAGGCCAGCGACCTCGTACAGGAAAATCTTCCGGCCTTAAGAGCCGTCCTTTACTACATAGCTTCTTCCAAATAATCAGGCCAGCGGTTTTCTTCGCCCCCTTTAACTCGCCATTATTTACTTGCACAGCCAGTTCCAATCTGGTAATTGATTTCGCATGGCCGACCTTTTAATCGCGGATGACGAGCAAGGCATACGTCAACTTCTGACAATCGTGTTCGAGCGCGACGGTCATAACGTGCGCGTGGCCGAAAACGGGCAGGCGGCGATGGTGCTTTTGAGGCAAGAGCCTGCCGACTTGATTATCTCGGATGTGAAGATGCCGGACATGAACGGCATAGAGCTTCTGCGTGCGGCGCGTGAGTTGGTGCCGGACATGGCTGTCATCATGATGACGGCGTTCGCCACCGTCGATACGGCGCGCGAAGCTTTCAAGCTCGGCGCGGACGATTTTATACAGAAGCCTTTCGATATTGACGAGCTGAAGCTGATCGTCAACAAGGCGCTCGAAAAGCTTGATCTGGTTAAAGAGAATCGAGCCTTTCGTAGAGCGCAGCGCGAGCGCGGGAGCCTTGGTAATATCATCGGACGCTCTGACCGCATGCAGGCCGTCTACCAGATGATAGAGACGATAGCGGGCGTTCAATCAACCGTGCTCGTCACGGGCGAATCCGGCACGGGCAAGGAGCTGGTCGCGCGTGCTATTCATGACCTCAGCCCGCGCGCGGAAAAACCTTTCATCTCGATCAACTGCGGCGCGTTTACGGAAACGCTGCTTGAATCGGAACTCTTCGGCTACGTTAAGGGAGCGTTCACAGGCGCTAACACAAATCGCAAGGGGCTGTTTGAAGCTGCAAACAAGGGTACTATCTTTCTGGACGAGATAGGCGAGATGTCGCCTGCTATGCAGGTCAAGCTGCTGAGAGTGCTACAGGAGCGCAAGGTGCGACCCGTAGGCGCGCACGAAGAGTTGGATATTGACACGCGTGTTATCGCCGCGACGAATCGTGATCTCAGCCGGATGGTCAAGGACAGCACGTTTCGCGAAGACCTCTTCTATCGCGTCTCCGTGATTCCGATTGAATTGCCCCCCTTGCGCGAGCGCAGCGAAGACATCCCCGAACTGGTCGAGCACTTCGTCAGAAAATTCTGCGCGCAGGCAGGCCGCGATCTGGGCGTGAGTGTTAAAGCCATGAGTCTGCTCGAAGCCTATTCATGGCCGGGCAATGTGCGCGAGCTTGAGCATACGATTGAGCGAGCCGTAGCGCTCGAAAGCACGCCGGAGATTCAGCCCGACCGATTGCCGTCGCAAGTTACCAACTACAATCCTGCGCGCGTCTCCTCTGCGCTTGACTTGCCGGAAGAAGGGCTGAATGTTACTGCCTTCTTGGATCAGTTGGAGAAGACCTACATACTGGAAGCGTTGCGCCGCACGGGCGGCAACCAGACGCGCGCTGCCGAACTCTTGCACCTGTCCGTGCGCTCTTTACGCCACCTGCTGGACAAGCACGGCATACGGAATCTGACTGCACAGATGCGCGATAGCGCTGCACGTGGCGCTGGTGAATAAGAAGCCGCACGACCTCACGTTCAAGTCAGACGAAACAACAACGGTACACAAACGATGAGTACATAAGCAAACCATCCTCTAAGCCCCTAAAAGGGGCGAAAGACTATAGCCCACGGCGTGAGCCGTGGGCATACGAGCATCGAGAACATTTCAAAGCCCCGGCAGGGGCGACAGAGATTAAAGCTTGAGAATCTTTCGCCCCTACAGGGGCTTTTAACTTTGAAGGCGACTTGATTCCCACGGCTCACGCCGTGGGCTACAGTCTTTCGCCCCTTTTAGGGGCTATCATTCTTCCTTCTTATCTAGCGCCTCACGGTACGTTATTGCCCTGACCTTCTGCCCTGGTAACTTGCTCTCTTGAAAGCGGCCTGTTGACGGAAACCGTCACCGGGCGGCTGACAAATTTCGGCAGCAGCCGCTTCTCCTTCCCTCCAGCCCCTTTTTTTGCTCATCTCTAACATATGATAAACAACCGCTTTTCGCTGCTTTTTACTAATTCTTCCCGTTATACGCCTTCCGGCACGCTGTTTGTTAAGGCTTTAGCGACTGGAATCGCGCATGCCGAGCGCGGCACGTGAACCAAATCGCTTGAGAAGCGCCGGGCGCGAACGATTTCTAAAAAATTCTAATCCCTTGACCTAACTTTGAAGGAGTAAAACGAACCAATGCAGACCAAACGCCAAGAGGGCTTCTCCCTGATCGAGCTTCTGATCGTCGTAGCGATCATCGGTATTATCGCCGCCATCGCTATCCCCAATCTTCTCGCTTCACGTCGCGCCGCGAACGAAGCTTCCGCTATCTCCAGCTTGCGCACCATCAGCAGCGCACAGGCTACCTATTCTTCAACCGTCGGCAACGGCGTCTATGCAACCACACTGACCGCGCTTCAGGGCCAGGGCCTGATTGACGGCAAACTGGCGACGGCCACCAACTCCACCAATGCCAAGAGCGGCTACCTGTTCGGCATTTCCGCTACGACTCCCTCTCAGGGTTTCACGGCTGGCGGTGCTCCGGCTTCGGCCAACACCGGCACGCGCATGTTCGCCGTTGACGAAAGCGGTATCCTCGTCTCGGGCGCAAGCGGTGGTACAGTTGGTACGACGGCACCGACCAGCACGTCTGGCGGCACCCCCATCGGCAACTAAACTCACCCTAGCTCAAGCTACTTGGCGGGAGTGCGGGCATCAAAGCCTGCCTCCCGCCTTTCTTTATTCATAGCCCGTTAGCGTCCCTCGTTTGTAGAGCAATGCCCTGATGGGGTAGCCGGTTCAAAGCGACTACTTTCTTCGTCCCTCGCCGCGCGCAGGCTGTGGCATGAATCTTGTAGAGGATTCTCATGCAAGTGCCGCATATAGACCCAGAGTGGCTGGCATATTTTAATCCTCATAGATACGTGAAGGAGCACATTCAAGTGCAAACCAAACGCCAAGAGGGCTTCTCCCTGATCGAGCTTCTGATCGTCGTAGCGATCATCGGTATTATCGCCGCCATCGCTATCCCCAATCTTCTCGCTTCACGTCGCGCCGCGAACGAAGCTTCCGCTATCTCCGGCATACGATCCTTCACCACAGCCGAAGCCATGTACCGCCAGACAATCGGCAACGGCACTGATTACGCAGCCATCTCCCAGCTTCAAGCTCAGGGCATGCTTGACGGAGTGCTCACCAGCGCAACTTCGGCGGCCACGGCAAAGAGCAACTACTTCTATGCGATTACGCTGGCGGCGGACTTGTCCGAGTATGTCGTAGGCGCGGCTCCGACCAGCACCAGCACCGGCACTCGCAGATTTTCCGCCGATACGCCCGCCGTTATCTATGAGGACACGTCGAACGTGACGACCGTGCCGACGACCATTACCGGCTCGCCTATGGGCAACTGAAAGCCAGCTTAATCAGAGACACACCCCCGCAGTAACAAGATAACTCGTAGTAACAAGATAAAAAGCGCACTTTACAGCTTCGATTGCGAACATGCTTGATTTCATCCGACGACCGGCAAACTGGCCGTTAGCTATTACAGGCACGCTCTGGCCTTTAATCATGCTGGCTCCGTATATACCGGGCTTGCCAAGGCCCAGTCCGAGCGGTTTGACCTGGCGGCAAGAGATACTCGCAGCTCTACTATTCTCCATATCTTTGGGACTTCTGGCGCGACAAATCCGCAAGAGTAGCGCGACACAATTCCGAGCCAGCCGCAGCCGGATTTTCATGATAGCCTCGCTCCTGTTGTTTGTTCTATGGAGCGTAGAGTCCGTGTTCTGGGCTGCGAATCCTTATCCGGCCATACACCACACGTTCGTCTGGGGTGCATATCTAATCTTCCTGCTGCTCGTCGAACAGGTAGCACGCCGCCCAAGACTGCTTTACGCTTCAATCACCATGCTGGGCGTGATGATTCTAATCATCGGCCTTTCGTGCATCATAGGCTCTGTCGCCACTCCTCTTTCGTTGTTTCGCAATAATGGACTGGGCGAGCCGCTTGCCATAGTCGTGCCGCTGTTTGCGGCGCTCTCGCTTAAGCTGAAGAGAAGGCGTGCCGCTATCTTCTGCGGCGTGACGGCTGTCGTCGCATGGCTGGCGATGCTGCAAATGTTCGAGCGCGCTTCCTTCATAGCCACCGCTGCGGGTCTAGTCCTGCTCGCCCTGATTTCGCTTGCGCTGCCACGCTTCAGACCTCAGAGCCTCTTGCGCGCTCTGTTGCTGCTGATAGCATTCGCGTCTGCCTTCGCGCTGCAAAGCGTGCCTTCGCCGTTCACGAAAGAAGATTATGTAGCGACGGCTCCTCCGGTTTTCAGCCGACTCAAAGAGACCAACGCGGAGGATGTGAACACCAGAGCGCGCTTTCTTTTCTGGAGAGCGGCGCTTGAAATGGTTAGAGAGCGCCCGGCCACAGGCATAGGCGCTGATAACTACGACGTTGCTTTCGCAGATGCCCGTGCGCGATTCTCAGCCGCTAACCCCGAATCACCGCTCGTGGAAATCAACGAAGGTTTCCTGGCCGTCCGCGCACATAATGAATACCTGCAAATCTTTGCGGAGCTGGGCGTCGTTGGATTCAGTCTTTTCCTCTCATTCATAGGAGCGCTGCTGTGGGTTGCTTTCCGCGCCCTGCGGCACGCGCGCAGCCCTCTGGTGCCCGGCGCTATCGCAAGCCTTGCCACTTTCGCAATCACCTCCGGCGCAAGCTCTGTTTCGTTCCGTTGGATGGGCAGCGGCCTCATCTTCTTCTTCGCCGCAGCGATTGTCCTGCGCTTCGCTAATGTAGAAGCGCAAGTCTCGAAGCGTGCTGCCGTCAGTTTCGCGCCTCTCTTTGCGCGCAGGGCTACAGTCGCCGCTTTCGTCTTCTCGCTAGCGATGCTCTTCGCTATGGGCGCGCAAAGCATGAACGTCCTGATGAACGGAGCAGCACAGGCATCAATAACCCCTATTCAAGCCGAGCGCCGCTTTCTGAGCGCCATCTTCTGGAACCCGTACGATGCCGCCGCGCACTTTAACTACGGCCTGTGGCTTTACTATCAGGGACGCGCTGTAGAAGCGGTCGAGCATATTCGCTTCGGAGTCGAAAACGGAATCAACACCTCCGTCTGTTATGTCTATCTGGCTTCGGCGGAAGCCGAAAGCGGCGACATGGCGGCCTCTGAAGCGACGCTTGCTCGCGGCATAGAAGTTTACCCGCGCTCCGTCTTCCTGCGTGTTCGTCACGCTTCGGCGCTTGCCGCTCTGGGAAAATCACAGGCCGCGCAGGATGAGTATGCAAAGGCTCTCTCCTTTAACGAGAGGGTTGCGCGCAGTTGGTGGCAGCTAATCTGCTTCGGCAAAGCTGCGGCGAGCGAGGCGGCCAGACAAGACCCACAAAATAATTTGCAGCCGGGATTGCTTTTGCCCGAACAGGCCGTTCATTTCGTGGTTGACGAAAACAAGCGACGCCCGCCCGGCGGCTGCAACGCTAACACGCAGGCGTACATCCCCGACGCAACTCCTGCACGATAGTCCTCAATCAAGCCGCCTAATCAGGAACATACACATGAAAGCCTTCGCTCTCAAATCTCTTGCTCAGCCTCTTTTCACGCTGGAGCGTGCCGGAAGCAACGGCACGTGGCGCAGATGGTGGCCGCTGCTCGTACTCGTCGCGGCGACCATGCTGCCGCTCATCCCCATCATTAAGAACGGCGTGCCTACGGGTGCGGACATGATGAATCATTATCGCTTCGGCGTAACGTTTTATGATGCTCTGCGCACGGGACACTTATATCCGGGCTGGCTCGCCAGCTCCAATCTGGAATACGGCGACCCCAGCGTGCGTTTCTATCCGCCCGTGCTCTATTACCTGATGGCAGCCTCACGCGCCTTGACCGGCGACTGGTTCGCGGCAACGCTTCCGGTTTTCGCAGTGCTGACTCTCCTGGGCGTGTGCGGCGCATATTTCTGGGCGCGTGCGTTTGTAGAGCCGCGCTTCGCCGTCTGGGCTGGCCTGTTCTACGCCATCGCTCCCTATCGCATCAACGAGTCGCTTGAGCACTTCCTGCTGGCTGAATATGCGGGCGGCGCGGCGCTTATGTTCGCCTTCGGATTTGTAGAGCACATCTGCCGCAATAAGCGATGGTCGGATGTAGCAGGTTTGAGCGCAGCCTATGCCATGTTGATTCTGACGCACCTGCCTCTGACGGTGATGGGATCGCTCATGCTGTGCCTCTACGCGCTGCTCAGAATCGAGCGTAAGGCTTTCTGGGCGACTGTTTCGCGTCTGGGTCTGGGAGTGTTGATTGGTCTGGCGGCAAGCTCTCGTTACTGGGTGATGATGGTCTCGGAGCTTGGATGGATTAGAGCCGGGACTCAAGCTCCGACTGGCTGGTATGATTACCGCAACAATTTTCTCTTTACAGACTTCGCCTACAGCGCCCCCGTCTGGTGGACAAATTACATAGCGCTCGCAACCATCGTCATGTTCATTCCGATAGTGGTGCTGTTGCGACACAAAGGGCGCGGCCTCAAGGCGCTTGGAATATTAGGGCTGCTTTCCTTCTTCATGACCACGAGCTTGAGCAAGCCGCTGTGGGTCATTATCCCCAAGCTCAAAGATGTACAGTTTCCCTGGCGGTGGCTGGCTATCACTTCGGCCTTCTGCGCCGTCATGATGGCTGTAGCGATTCCTGCATGGATAGAGAAGCTAAAGGGGAGCGACGCGCGCCACTGGCGCAAGCTCTCGATTGTCGCAGGCGGGTGCGTGCTTCTCTCCTTCTGCTTTCTCGCTACTCATTTCATGGAGCGAGCTTACTATTTTAACCGCCAGCAGTTTGCCGAAGAGATTAACTCGCTCGACGGCCTGCGCAGCCATAAAGATTGGTGGCCTGTCTGGGTCAAGGGCGATAAAGGGCCGCGCGAGATGCTGGAAGGCGTTGAAGTCTTAGGACGCAACCTGTCAATCAAAACGCTGGAGGCAGAGCGTCGCACCTTCGAGGTCTCAGGCGGAAACGTGACGGAAGCGCGTCTTCGTACGCTATACTATCCGAACTGGACTGCGAGCGCCGGAGGGCGTGTACTCACAACACGAGCTTCTGAGGACGGCGTGCTCGTCGTCTCGCTGCCCGCGGATGTTGCAGGAATGGTCGAAGTGGAATTTCGTGAGCCTCTGAAAGTTCAGGCCGCCGCACTGGTGACCGCTCTAGGGTGGATTCTGATTCTATCTTTTCTTATATTTAGAAAGCGTGAGGCAAAGAATTAACAGGGGGAGAAAGGTAATGCAGAAGGCAGAGTGCAGAATGCAGAATTAAGAAGATTGATTCATTTGTTCATCGGTTCATTGATTCATTGAATCAATGAAGAAATGAATCAATGAATCAATTCTTTTCATTCATCATTCTGCACTCTGCCTTCTGCCTTTTCTTCATGATGTCTGAGATCGCAAAGCGCATCACCCGCAACGAAGAAAAGACGTTGACTACCGCATCACAACAGACACGCTCCACGATGCCCGCACGCGTACTGGCTATTGCGCGGAACACTTTCCGCGAAGCCGTGCGCGACCGCGTGCTCTACAATCTGGTCATCTTCGTGCTCTTGCTGACGGCGGGAGCAATCTTTGTCGGAGAGCTTTCGGCGGGAGAAGAAGCCAAGGTCATCATTGACTTAGGCTTGAGCGCGACTCTTCTGTTCGGCGCATTCATCAGCATCTTCGTAGGCGTCGGCCTCGTCTACAAAGAGATTGAGCGGCGCACCGTCTATGCCATCTTCTCTAAACCCGTAGGGCGCGGCGAATTCCTGGTCGGTAAATATTTCGGCCTCTGCCTGACCCTGATGGTCAACGTGCTTGTGATGGGCGCGGGCGTGTCGCTGGCTCTGCTTTACGTGAGGCGCGGCTTTGACCCGCTCATCTTTCGCATCTGGCCTGCAATCCTGCTCATCTATGTAGAGCTGATGATTCTGACCGCGGTCGCGCTGCTCTTCTCTTCCTTCTCGTCGCCTGCGCTCTCTGCCCTTCTGACCTTCTTCGTTTTCATCATCGGCCACTTCAGCCAGGATTTGAAGGCGCTCGCCGCTTCGATGGGAACAACGGGTGCGCGCTGGCTCTTCGCTGCAATCTATTATCTACTGCCGAACTTCGCCAACTACAGCTACATCACCGAAGCAGGCCACGGCATCACGCCCGATACTTTAACGATTGCTAGCGCGCTTGTTTACGCCCTGTGTTACATCGCTGCGCTGCTGGCAGCCGCCACGCTCATCTTCAATCGCCGCAACTTCAAATGACACCTTCGACCGGGCACAATCTTCCGACGAACACGAGCGCGTGGAAAGCTACAGCCCTGCTTGCAGCTCTCGTCGTCTTCGGTTTGTCCGGCGCAATCGCTGCTATGCGGTGGCTTGAGCAGCGCGCTTCTTCTGCGCGGCTCGTTCCGGCAGAGGAGAGGCTTTATGTCAAAGGCGCTGCGGCAAAGCGCATGAGTCTGGCCTTCAACGGCATCATGGCCGACTGGTACTGGATGCGCTCGCTTCAATATGTAGGGCGCAAGGCGCTAGCGCAGGAAAAGCTGCGCATAGATAATTTGAGCGAGCTTGATTTGAAACTACTCCCGCCGCTTCTGGACACAGCCGTCACGCTCGACCCGAAGTTCATGGCCGTTTACGAATACGGCGCGGTCGTGCTGCCGACCATCAGCGACACGGACGAGGACGAAGCGGCCATCGCGCTGCTGAAAAAAGGGATTGCGGCGAATCCTGCATCGTGGCAGTTCTATCAACATCTGGGATACATCTACTGGCAACGCGGTGATTACAGGTCTGCGAGCGAAACCTACGGCGCAGGAGCACGATTACAAGGCGCGCCCGCCTGGATGAAGACTATGCAGGTGAGCATGCAGGCGCGTGGGGAGAGCCAGCAGCTTGCGCGCGAAATCTACCAGCGTATGCGCGACGAATCAGAGGACGAGCAGATAAAGACATTCGCCGAATATCGTCTGGCTCAGCTTGATTCGATGGACGAGCGTGTGGCGATTACACGCGTGCTCTCCGAGTACAGCGCGGGCAATGGTGGACGTTGCCCGGCCAACTGGCGAGAAGTCTACCCGCAGATTCATGCCGCAGGCTTAAGAACTGATGTGATGGGCGCGCCCGTTGACCCAACAAACTACCCTTACGTTCTCATGGGAGGATGCAAGGTTGATCTTCATCCTGACAGCAAAATTCCGCGCAGGTGATTTCCGCTTATAAAAACTATGACGGCTGTTGTCGAGATAGAAAATTTGACGAAGGATTACGAAGTCGGCTTCTGGCGCAAGCGACGCGTGCGTGCGCTTGATGGCCTGTCGCTCACGGTAGAGAGCGGCGAAATCTTCGGCTTCCTCGGCGCAAACGGCGCGGGCAAGACGACGACTATGAAGCTCCTGATGCGCCTGATTTATCCAACCGAAGGTAGAGCGCGCATCATGGGGCGCGACATCTCGGATGTCCACATGCACGCGCGCATAGGCTACCTTACGGAAAATCCTTACTTCTATGACTACCTGACGGCGCGCGAGTTTCTGGATTACTGCGCGGAGCTTTTCGGTTACGACCGGCGGGAGCGCAAGCGCCGCACCGAAGAGCTTTTGGAGCGCGTCCATCTTGAACGCAAGAGCTGGGATAAACAGTTACGCAAATTCTCCAAGGGCATGTTGCAGCGAGTAGGCATCGCGCAGGCAATCGTCAACGACCCCGAAATAGTTTTTCTGGACGAGCCAATGAGCGGCCTTGACCCGATTGGACGCCGCGAGGTGCGAGACCTCATAGCCTCGCTGCGTGCTTCGGGTACGACCGTCTTCCTGTGCTCTCACATCCTCTCCGACATAGAAGTCCTCTGCGACCGCGTGGCGATTCTCAAGCGCGGGCGGCTCGTCGAACAGGGACGGCTCGAAGACCTGCGCGGGAAGGCTGGCGACGAACAGCGCATAGAGATTACGGTTGCCGGAGCCGATGCGGAAACCATCGGGCAATATCTAAAAGCTGCTCACGGCGCAAGCGTAACGACCACAGCCTCCGGCGCACGCATCGAAGTAGCAGACGAAAAGGATGTAGATGAAGCCATCATCGCCCTGCGCCGCGCAGGAGGCCGCCTCGTCTCAGTCCAACCAGTGCAACAATCCCTCGAAGAACTCTTCATGCGCGAAGCTGGAAACGAATAATGCCTGGGCAAAGCGCAATTGATTTTGTCCCGTAGGGACAGGATGAAAATAGCCCAGCGATTTATCGCTGGGAATAAGTTGCGAAAAGAAAGATGGAGTCCCGTAGGGACGACTGAAAATTATCGTCCTGATTTCAGCCGTCCCTACGGGACTCTATTCATTTACCATCTCTGCTACCCAGCAATAAATTGCTGGGCTATTATCAATTGCCCCTGACGGGGCAAAAAATCTACAGAGGCACTTCACAACAAAGTGAAACGATTATTTGTAATCATCGTCGCTCTTCTATCTTTCCCTCTTGCCTATTTCCCCGCTTCCCGTTTTCCCTTTTCCTCCTCATACGTCGTCGCGCAGACGGGCGAGGTTGATGTTCTGGTTAAGAGAATCGAGGCGCGGTACGGGCGTATGAGTGGACTGGCGGCGGAGTTTGAGCAGGTCTATAGCGCGCCGGGTGGACGCGAGCGGCGCGAGAGCGGGAGGCTATTTCTTGCGCGCCCGCGAAGGATGCGCTGGGAGTATGCGGGAAAGCTCTTCATCGTCAACGGGCGGGATGTCTGGTTCTACATACCGGCAGACCGAGAGGCCACGCACGCAGATACGGGCGCAGTCTCGGACGAGCGTTTCCCCTTCCTCTTCCTGCTCGGCCAGACGAATCTCAGGCGCGCCTTCCGCTCAATCACAATTGCCGAAGACGGAAGCGCCGCTTCAGACACACGAACCCTCCGTCTAGTCCCGCGAAACAATTCGGGCGGCTTGCGCGAAGTCTTTCTGGATATGACAACGGAAGGAAGGATTTTGAAAGTGAAGATGGTGGACGGTGCTGGTGCTGTCTCTGAAATCTCTCTGCGGAACGTGCGCGAAAACTACGTCGCCCCTCCCGAATCATTCAAGTTTAATCCGCCTCCGGGAGTGACGGTTAGAAAGCAAAAGCCGTAAATCGTGAATCGTAAATAGAGAAGAAAGACGTTTCTTATATTTAAGAAGCTCTAGTTTAAAGTCCCGTAGGGACTTCTGGTAATAGCCCAGCCATTCATGGCTGGGAATAAGATGCAGAGAAAGAATTGAGTCCCGTAGGGACGACTGAATAAAGAGAGAAAGATTTCAGTCGTCCCTACGGGACTCAACTTCATTGTTCATACCTTATCCCCAGTGCTGAAGCACTGGGCTATTATCAATCGTCCCTACGGGACTGAAGAGGAAGCCGCTTTTTCAAACTGCTTTTCTCTATTTACGATTCACGATTTACGATTTACGGCTTTTTGCTGTTACTTGAGGCTGAAGCCCGTCACTTCCATCTTGATATTGGCGCGGGTGTCGTTCTTGCTGATGCCTTCCAGAAGAACCTGTACCTTTACCGTCTTGTTGTTTTCCAACTCAGGCTGGCGGCTGGGGATAACCATGACGTTGCGCTCCTTGACGGGTTTACCTTCGAGGTCAACTACTGCCGCGTGTATTTCCAGCGCGTTCAGCGTGCGGCCAGTGAAGTTGCGCACATTAGCGCGCAGGGTCATCACTATGTCTCCGATGGGGCGCGGGGATTCGTCTGCCTCAAGGTCGTCAATCTTGATAAGCTGCTGGAATTTTTCAAACTCCGGCGAGCCTGCGCGGATTAAAAGCGGGGTAGTATTTTGCTGCGCGCCGCCTCCGCAGCCCGCCAGAATGATTGCCAGAAGGCTAAAGACCGTGACGAGCAGGCGATGCCTTCTCTTTGCTATTCTATGATTGACCTTGCCAGAAAACATGTCCCGAATCCTTCGAGTTTGTATGTGCATTGCTGATAACACTGCGCGCACCTTCTTCCTGCGCGAAGGCTTAGACAACGACCAGCTTTCTTTGTTCCATACTCCACTTTGAGACTTTCGCTTTGCCCGCGCTGCGGCGCTCGTAGTAATCGTGTATGTAGTCCTTCATCGAGACCTGCCAGAAGCCGATGCCGTAGCGCTTGGCCTCGGCCTTTGCCCGCTCGCTCGTCCAGCCGTCGTGCGAGATGCGGTAGATGGCTATGACCGTGCCGGTGCGGTCTGCGCCGCGTTTGCAGTGAACGAAGACGGGTTGATTCTCAGGAGCATTGATGAGGGCGAGCGCCCGGTCTATCTTCTCATCACCCGGCTTGCCAAAATTGTCGAGCGGAATATTGAAGTAACGAAGCCCCGCCGCACGCGCCTCTTTTTCTTCAGCCCTTGCGCGCTCGTCGTCGTCCCGCAGGTTGATGACCGTTTTGATGCCAAGCCCGGCGAGCCGCTGAAGGCCACCCTCTTTAGGCTGGCCGCCGCGATACAGGTTTGCATTGACTTGATGAAAATTGGGAAGCTCTTTGTATTTCGCCTCGTCTTGCGCGCTGGCGGCAGAGGCCGCAATGAGAAGAGCGAGCGCAGTCGAGATGATTCTCAAACTCTTAAACATCATCTCTCTTTTTCCCTTCGGATGAAATGACCGAAACAGTGCCGGGGAGCACGCGCTTTAGTTTTAATCAAAGCGCGCGTGAGCGCAAGTCTACGATAGAAGCGGCGGGAACTTCCTTTTCGACAAGCGAGCCAGTGCCAGTGCGTTGACGGACTGTGCGCGGCCAAGTGATGCGGAAGTGGCTGCCCTCTGCGGGCATGCTTTCGACACTGATTTCGCCTTCCATCAACTCCACAATCTTGCGCGTGATGGCAAGCCCGAGGCCGGTGCCGCCGTAAGAGCGTGCCAGACGATCATCCACCTGACGAAATTCGTCGAAGATATAGGCCAGAGCATCGCGCGAGATGCCTATGCCCGTATCGCTCACCTCCAGACACCAGCGCTCTTCGTCTACAGGTCTGCTGGCGATTGTCACCATTCCTGCCGCAGTGAACTTGATGGCGTTGCCCACCAGATTCGATAGAACCTGCGAGAGCTTATAGCGATCCATTAAAACAGGCCCAAGCTCTGGCGAGATTTCGGTCTTCAAAATAATCTTCTTGCTCTTAATCTCCGCAATGTAATCGTCAACAATCTCTTTAACGACGCTTGCGACCTCGAACCTCTCAAGATGAAGCGCGGAGCGTCCGGCTTCGAGCCGCGAGTAGTCCAGCAGATCGTTGACCAGTTCAAGCAGCGAGCGCGCGTTGCGCTCCATACGCACGACAGCTTCGGTTTGCAAAGGGGCAAGCGGCAGTTGATGGTCGCGCTGTAGAAGCTGGCAAAGCCCTATGATGACGTTCAGGGGTGTGCGCAGCTCATGCGTGACGTTCGAGACGAAGGCAGACTTCAAGCGGTCGTGCTCGCGCAGGCGGTCGTAAGCTCCGACCAGCTCGTCATGCTGGCGCACTTCTTCGGTCGTGTCGCGGAAGACCGCGACAGCGCCGTCTGCGTCGCCCTGTTCGCCCGTGAGCGGCGTAGCAGAGATGGCTATGACGCGCATCTCGCCGTCTGGCCGCACAACGCGCACACGCTCCCCTGAGATGCTCTCGCGTAAGCGCAGGGCGCGATAGAGCGGCGAGTCATGAAGGGGAAGCCCCCGGCCTTCAAGATTTCTGAGCACGAAATCTTCTATCAGAGCTTCTGCGCCGTCGCGGAACTCGCTTCTGTGTCTTCCCATAATCTCCGCGGCAGCCGGATTAATCTTATAGCGTCCATGACGGTCAATGATGATGACGCCCTCGTTCATCTGGTTGATGACGCTCTCAAGCTCTGCGGCGCGCTCGCGCTCTGCTGCGAAGGCGGCGGTCGCCAGTCGTTCGGCGCGTACGCGTTTAGAGACTTCTGACAGAATCAGTATCAGGTCGCCGCGACTGGCGCTTCGCTCCGTAGTAGGCCAGATGGTGATGTCCCAGAAGTTAGGCTCAAAGCGCTCGCTACCTTCTTCCGATTTGCGCGGCACCAGATTAAGAGGCAGGCCGTAGGTGACGAAAGGCTTGCGCGTGCGCCGCACGTCTTCGACCACGTCGCTCAAGACTGCTAACCCGGCAGCCGCTTCATATAGACCGCGCCCGGTCAAGGCTTCTACGTCTCTGCCCAGAGCGCGCGCGAACATAGGGTTGGCCTTCCTGACAATCAGGCTCTTATCCAGCACCAGCACGCCAAGCGGCAAGCCGTCCATCACCTCTTCTATGAAAGCGCTCTGGGTTTGCAGCTCGTTGAATTTCGTTTCAAGGTGCCCGGCCATGAGGTTAAAGCCTTCGGCCAGAGCGCCCACTTCATCTTTCGTCTCGACGGCCACGCGCTCGTGCAAGTTTCCATCGCCGAGCGTGGAGGTAGAGGAGACGAGCTTGCGCAGCGGCTTAGTGAAACGCCCCACAGCCCACACGCCCAGAAGAATCGAAGCCAGAAGCGTAGCAGCCCAGGTCGCCGTCAGCCAGATAACGGAGACGCCTGCCACGCTGTTTTCAGCCAGCGGCACGCCTACCGCTACAGTCCAGCCGTACAACTCAATGCGTCGCGTCATCGTCATGCGCTCGACGCCGTCCGTCCACTTCCAGCGCCCCGGCGCTTGCGGCAAATCTAAAAGATTGATGCTCGTTCCCGGCGACGCAGGGTTCTGAACAATCTTGCCGCTGGTATCGAACACGTAAATGACCGTGCCTGTATCCGGCGATAATCTCTGCTGAAGGCGACGATAAAGATCATCGCTTTCGGCTGGCGACAAGGCCGATGGCCGGGCGACTGCATCCGTATGATTCTCAAGCCATGAGGCGAGAATGCCTCTGGCGGCGGTCGCTTCAATCCGCGCGATGGTCGCATCCTGTTCCTGCAAACTTCTGCGATAGTTATTAAGCTGCGTGAGACTGATGATGAGCAGCGGCAGAGACAGCACTGCGAGCATCACCAGAAGCCTGATACGCACGCTGTGAAATAACGGTATGGTTTTCTTCAGCCTCATCTACTGCTCAATCGCCTGAGAATGGTCTGTCCGTGCGGCGACGCCTGGGCGGCGGCCACACAGAGCTGCGTGTTTCCACGGGCGGGCGTAAAGATGCCGCGTAAATCAACATGGTTTGCACCAGCATCTCATCCACAAAACGCCCCACGCGCCGGAGCGCGCCGCGCAGGCGACGACAATCATCCTCCGTGACCGCAAATGCTTCACGCCACAGAAAATCCTCAAGCACCTGTCGTAAGAGTATCAACTCACGTGCCACTTCATCTATCAGGGCGCGCTGGTAGAAGCGCACCTGCGCGTGAGAGCGCAGCCGTCTGGCGGTTTCAAGGATTTCGCGCTCGTCTGCCGCGCGGTCAATTAAGATTGCAAGCTCCGTGAGCATGTCCGGCAGGTGGTCTACGAGTTGTTCGTAAGAGAGCAGAGTTGCAAGGCCAGTGCGTGGATCAGAGTAGATTCTATCTGCCCAGACGCGTGTGATGGCGTCTTCGTGTTTTCGGATCAGTATCTCGAATCGTTCGGGCATGAGAGGAAATAGGTCTGGGCTAAGATTTCTTCAAGCCCTTGTCTGGTCTTCCGGTTCCTCCGGTAGCAGACGGCTCAGGAGGGTCTCCAACTGTTCGAAATCAATCGGCTTGGTGACGTAATCATTGCACCCGGCGGCCAGGGCATCGGCATGAAAATCAGAGGTATCGTGGGCGGAAACGGCTATAATGGGCACGCGGCGCAACTCCTTGTGCTCGCGTATGCGGCGCGTGGCGGCAAGTCCGTCCAGGATTGGCAGGCTCAAATCCATCAAAATCAGATGTGGCCGCTCTCGCTGTGCGACTTCGACGGCCTGCAAGCCGTTGACTGCCTCCACCACCCTGTAACCGCTCATCTCTAATAAACGCCTCATCATGAAGCGGTTATCCTCGAAATCCTCCACCACCATGACGATTTTCTGCCGGTTGTTGCTCATCAAGAGTCCCAAGTTCCAAGTCCAAAGTCCCAAGTCGAAGTCTCAAGCTCTTAACTTGGGACATGGGACTTGGAACTTGGGACTATACTACTGCATGACTAGCATACGTTGAGTTTTTTTGCTAAGATGCCGCATCGAAACGTGACACACAAATGCACGCTCTTTGGGTCTATTTCGTACACGAAGGATGACATCTACGGATGGCGTTTCGCGTGCGATGCGGCCTCAAGCTGAAGGCTCGTGACCAATATGAAGCCGTTAAAATCGGAGGTAACTGACACAAACACGCTCGAAGAGCTTGGCCGTGCCTCCGTACAAATCGTTCACGACCTGAAAAATCAGCTAAATGGTCTCAAACTCTATGCCACGTTCCTGCGCAAGCGTATGGAGAAGGCCGAGCGCCCGGAGGACGAGCGCGAGACGGTCGCCAAGCTGATTCAGGGGTTGGAGCGCGCCGCGTCCGACATGACGACACTTGTGCGTCTGGGTCGCCCCGTAGAGCTTAGACGCCAGCCGGGTGTCAACCTTTCTGGCCTGCTGGCGGAAGTCTCGAACGGCACAGGAGCCATCAAAGACGGCAATGCCAGACCGGAAGCGCTCGAAGGCGAATTCGATGCAGCGGCGCTCACGGATGCATTTAAAGCCATACACGCAGGCGCTAGCTCGCTCTCCTCGCAGGGGACAGCGGAGGGAGAGCCGCTTGAGGTCTACATCAAACGTGACGAATCTGAGTCTACGCCACAAGCTCTGATTGAATGGCGCGGGTTGAAGACCGCGACCGATCCATTTCATTCTTACGCGGGCGGCGCTGCACTGCGCATGTCGCTGGCCGCAAAAATAATAGAAGCGCATGGCGGGGAAGCACGCTACGAAGGCAACACTCTGAGCGTGCGTCTCCCAATTAAGAAGCAAGCGAATTAATCATCGGTTCATTTGTTCATTGATTCAATGAACCGATGAATCAATCCTTTTAATCGGAGTAAATTCAAGGTGGAACGTAAAGACGCACGCATTCTGGTAATTGATGATGAGCCGATGATGGCCGATTCTCTGAAGCAGAATCTGGCCGAAGAGGGATACACGGTTGATACGGCTGCGACCGGAGCCGAGGCCATAGAGTTCTTTGATCGCGGCGGCCATCATCTGGCTATCTGTGATCTACAGCTTCCGGACATGGACGGGCTTGAAGTGATGCGCCACATGAAGGACACGCATCCTTCAACGGAAGTCATAGTGGTGACGGGTTACGGCACTGTCGCGCGAGCGGTTGAAGCGACCAAGGCGGGCGCGTTCTACTTCGTAGAGAAGCCCTTTGACTTTGAGCAGATGCTTCCGCTTGTAGAGCGCGCTCTGGAAAGCCGCGAGCTTCGTGAAGAGACAGCCTCTATGCGGCGGCAGCTTTCAACGCGCGCAGAGTACTTCAACATCATAGGCGCGTCGCGCCAGATGCAGACCATCTACGAAACCATAGAGTCCGTAGCCAAGTCTGATGCCAACGTCCTCATCGTCGGCGAATCGGGCACAGGCAAAGAGCTAATCGCCAACGCGATTCACTACAACAGCCTTCGCGCCAAGAAGCCTTTCATCAAGGTCAATTGCGCGGCGCTGCCCAAAGAGCTAATCGAATCCGAACTCTTCGGCCATACGAAGGGAGCGTTCACAGGCGCGCACGCAGACAAAGAGGGCTTGGTTCAACACGCTGCGGGCGGCTCGCTTCTGCTCGACGAGATTGCGGAGATGCCTGTAGAGCTTCAGCCCAAACTCCTGCGCGTGCTACAGGACAGGAGCTATCGCAAGGTCGGCTCTGAAAAGACCTACGCAGTTGATTTTCGTCTCATCACTTCGACGAACCGCCTTCCGGCAGACGCCATACGCGACGGCATTCTGCGCGACGACCTTTTCTATCGCATTTCAACTATCACGATTCACGTCCCGCCTCTGCGCGAAAGAACCGAAGACATACAACTCCTGACAGACCATTTCCTGAAGGAGTACGCGCACAAATATGACAGGCAGATTACAGGCGTCTCGCAGGCTGCATACCAGCGCCTCTTCGCGCACCTTTGGCCTGGCAACGTGCGCGAGCTTCAGAACGTTATAGAGCGCGCAGTCCTTTTAGCGAAAGCCAACAAGATCGAGCCGGTTGACCTTCCCTTCGACAACGGGAACGTGCCTGAAGGCGGGGCGCAGGCTGGCGGCTGGGATGTGCCGCCCAACATGACGCTCGAAGAGATTGAAAAGCTCGTCATCGAAAAGACGCTCCAGCGAACCAACGGCAACAAGCAGGCGGCGGCCAACCTCCTTGGTATCTACCGCCCACGCCTCTACAGCAAAATCAGAAAGTACAACATAGACGTTGCCCAGATTACCGCGCCTTAAGCGGCCTAAAACGTATGAAGCTTTTGAAGGGGCAAGCGATTGATTGCTTGCCCCTCTTCATTGAGAGACAAGCTTTAGTTGAGCGGTGAATCAACAGGCGAAAAGCAAAGAGATTACGTAAGGCGCGAGATAAATGACTACACCGATTTCAAGCCCCGTCAGGGGCGACATGTTTATAGCCCACGGCGTAAGCCGTGGGAATCAAGTCAGAATTAGAAATTAAGCCCCGTAGGGGCGACATAAGTTTTTGGCTGAATAGAATCTCTAGTGCAGCCTAATTTATGTCGCCCCTACGGGGCTTATAACATTTTCCGCTTCTCTATTCCCACGGCTTACGCCGTGGGCTACATTCTGTCGCCCCTTTCAGGGGCTTGCTGATGCAGTTTCACTCCTGCGTATATCGCGCCTCATAAGAGATGAAAAGGATGAGCCAATAATCAGGTATGAATTGTCCTGACACAAGCTTGATTCATAGCTGAGCAGAGTTGAATTGCAGTAGAACGAGCTTGAACAAGAATAAAGCATACTCGTATAGCTCCTGTTCATGCATGAACAGGAGCTATACGAGTATGCTTTATTGCTGGAACAGTCTGAATTACCTCTATGCAAGTCTGAATTGTCCCAATTCAGACTTGCATAGAGGTAATTCAGACTTGAATTGCTCCAATACAGACTTGAATTAAAGCAATTCAAGTCCGTACAAGCCTCTTCCTGTGTAAGATAAGGCCAATATTCTCTGCACTTAGCCTTGTTTTCAAGAAAAGCGCGTTTTGCTTGAACGGGTATCCTATAGCTGCTTGCAATTGCATGTAGTCTCTACGCAATGTGTCTCTTGTCAGTACCGCCTGCGGTAGCGGGCGGGTCTCAAGCAACATAATCACCCGCCCGCTACCGCAGGCGGTACTGACCTGTAGCTACGCTCAATTGCAATTCGCTATAAGCAAAGCTTTCGCCGTTATTCTTGGAGGCGCTTTCCCTTCTGCATGTCATAAAAACTCTTGCATCATTTTCAGGCGTGGCGTAATCTTCGCGCTGGTCGCCTTACGCTCTTCTTGGCTCGCATCTCATTAACTCTTTTTTGCCTTAACCTCAAGGAGACCATTATGGCAAAAGTCAAACTCAATCTCAGGGAGCTTTCTGTTCCCGAAAAAATAGCGCGTGCTCAACAGATAGTCACAGCCTTAACCGGCAACACCAACTTCCCCACACCGCAACCAGCTCTGGCGCTGGTAACAAACAGCATCAACGAACTCGACACGGCTTACGCCGAGGCGCAGGCAGCGCGCCAGGAAGCTAAAGCCCGCACGACAGAAAGAAGAGGCGTCTGACCGCGTGCTGACGCAACTCGCGGCTTATGTCGAGAGCGTCAGCGGCGGCGACGAGGCTCTGATTCAAAGCGCCGCAATGGACGTGCGTTCGCCAAGAACACCGTCAGGGACGCTTCCCGCGCCCGAAGCTCTCAACGCATCACAGGGAGAGCACACCGGCGAAATGGATTTACAGTGGGACAAGGTCGAGAATGCCCGCTCCTATGTCATAGAGCAGAGCGCAGACCCACCCACCGCCACCTCCTGGTCACACGCCGCCATCGCCACACGCTCCCGCATCACCATAGAGGGACTGACGAGCGGCACAAAGTACTGGTTCCGAGTGGCATCCGTCGGCACCAGCGGCCAGAGCGGCTGGAGCAACCCCGCAACCAAGATAGCTCCGTAACCGGGAGCATAATCAGGCACGACGGTTGAGCTATCAGATGAATGATGCAGCCAATAAGAACGTCAACGCTCAACCATCCGCCTGCTCTTTACAAATAGATAAGCTCCTTGATTGGCGCACCGCCAATCAACAGGCGAAGCACGCCCCGTTGAATATGTACGGAAAGTTATCTCAACATAGACCAATTTCTGCTATAAACTGACTGACTCACAGGCCAAGTTCTAGAATCTTCTCTTGAGGAACGTAGGCATGAAAAATATCCCCACAGAATTTCGTCAAAAGATTCGGGAAGCCAAAGAAAAGGGGCTTAAAAGTTTAGATTTAAGAAGTCTGGTGGCATCAGATGTTGAGGAACAGTTAACCTATCTTCCAGAAGAGTTGTTTGCGTTAGAATCTTTAGAGGAATTAAACCTAAGCTATAACTCACTAATATCTATCCCTGATTCAATCGCCCGTTTACGAAACCTTACTTCTCTTAATTTAAGTAGCAACAAATTAGATACACTTCCAGATTCAATCTCACAGTTGCAAAATTTGAAGTCCCTGAAAATAAATAGCAATCCTTTACCAACTATTCCTGAATGGATTACTACTCTTAAAAACTTAGAGCATCTCGGATTGGGTGTGCTTAAATTAAAGACTGTACCTGATTTTATCGCTCAGCTAGAGAGATTAAAGGAGCTGATTCTGGTTGGTAATGAATTAAGGATTATCCCTGACTGGATTTCAAACTTAAAAAATTTAAAGTTACTGTGGCTACGATACAATAACTTGAATACTCTCCCCGATTCCATCGTTGAATTAAGACACTTAGAAAACCTTGAGATAGGGAGCAATGCGTTCTCAAGTATTCCCGATTTAGTTTATGAGCTTGTTTCACTAAAGGAATTGAGTCTAGGAAACTATGATTACAGTACCGGTAATAGTATCAAAGAAATATCGCCCAAAATACTTAACCTGATAAATTTAGAGGAATTAAATCTAAGAAGTCTGCCTATTGAATATCCGCCACCGGAGGTGCTTAATTTAGATGATAACGGTTTTGCGGATATACAGAAGATAAGAAGTTACTTCCGTCAACTGGAAGCGGAAGGAACGGATTACCTGTATGAAGCCAAGCTGCTGATTGTAGGCGAGCCGGGCGCGGGTAAATCAACGCTGGCGAAGAAAATTATCAATCCAGATTATGAGATTCGGGAAGATGAGAAATCAACGGAAGGCATAGAGGTTTCTCAGTGGCGCTTTCCGATGGAGAACGGCCAATCGTTTCGCATTAATATCTGGGACTTCGGCGGGCAGGAGATTTATCACGCCACCCACCAGTTCTTTCTCACGAAGCGCTCGCTTTACGCTCTGGTCGCCGATACACGTAAAGAAGACACCGATTTTTATTACTGGCTCAATATCGTCGAATTGTTAAGCGACAACAGCCCCCTGTTAATCGTCAAGAATGAGAAGCAGGATCGTCATCGCGAGATTACCGAGCGCCAGTTGCGCGGGCAATTTACGAATCTTAAAGAAACGATTGCGACTAATCTTGCCACTAATCGGGGTCTGCCCCAGATTCTAAATGAAATCAAACATTACGTAGCCGGACTGCCTCATATCGGCACACCTTTACCCAGAACATGGGTCAAAGTCAGAGAAGCGCTGGAGAATGACGCTCGTAATCACATCAGTCTGGATGAGTATCTTAAAATCTGCGAGCCATACGGATTTACCCAAAATAAGGACAAGTTGCAGTTAAGCGGATACCTGCACGACCTGGGTGTCTGCCTGCATTTTCAGGACGACCCGCTCTTAAAGAAGACCATTATTCTTAAGCCCAAGTGGGGTACAGATGCCGTCTATAAGGTTCTGGACAACAAAACGGTGATAGGGAATTTCGGTAAATTCAATCAGGCTGATCTGGCAGGCATCTGGAATGATGAAGAGTACGTCAACATGCAGGGCGAGCTTCTGCGGCTGATGATAAATTTTAAGCTGTGCTACCAGATTAAGGGCAGCGATTACTATATTGCCCCTGAGCTGTTAACTGAAAACCAGCCTGACTATACCTGGGACGAAAACGATAATCTTATTCTTCGTTACACCTATGATTCTTTTATGCCCAAGGGCATCCTCACTCAATTTATCGTCGCTATGCAGACTCTAATTAGTGACCAAAAGCTCGTGTGGAAGCTCGGAGTTATCCTGAAGAAAGACCGGACGCTGGCGGAAGTCACAGAATCCTACGGCAAACGGGAAATCAAAATCCGCATCGCAGGCAAACATAAAAAAGAGCTGATGATAATTGTCACATACGAGCTTGATGAAATTCACGACTCTTATAAACGATTAAAGTATACGAAACTTATTCCCTGCAACTGCACTGTGTGTAAGAACAATCAAGACCCGCATTTTTACAGCTTCGGGACCTTGCAGCGATTTTTCGCGGACGCACAACATCACATAATGTGCGAGAAAAGTTATCAAATGGTAAACGTACTCGGGTTAATTGATGATGTGGTGTTGAGACCCATGATTATGAATGAGGCAGTTGAAGCAACGAAGAGGTGGGGCGGAGATTTCATTTTTCAGCAGAAGGTCGACACAGTCGTGATTCAGCAATCTGAAACGGGAGCTAATATCGTGCGAGATGGTAATAAAACTCTGATCAGAAGCGCCTGGGCGAATGGCTCCTTCTACCTGTTCACTTTTGCTGTCGTCATAACCGGGCTGGGGGTCTTAGCCAATACCGTCCCGTTTTATACGCTCGCTGCCGTTTTAGTAGCAGGGATTCTTTTTGTCCCTATTATTGGAGCGCTTCAACTCCGTCAGGATGATCGCCTTTCTGAGAAGTCATTCATTCATTTAATGAAATTGGTCATCGGGCAATTGCCCCTGATAGGTAAATTTGTTAGACAGCGGAAGGAGCCTTAACACCACTCACGGATTGAGCATATGGTGTTTTCAAGACCCCATATGCGGCACACCCTGTCACCATCAAATTCACGCCTGCGCGGCTCATCATTGCAATTCGATTATGAATATCTTGCTCTGCTTGAAAATCCTTTGAATTCGTAGATAATCAGTCTCATCGCCGGAGGCAATTCATCAGGGTGCTCTCAGGCGCTCTAGTAGGTACGCGATTTGCCATTACTGGTGTCGGGTTATTTATAGCCAAAGTTTCTGAAGGAGATGCTACCAGGATGATATTCGATAATAAGAGAGTTATATCAATCGCCGTGGCGACCGCTCTGCTTGGCGGAACAGTCGGCGCTTTTATTTCCCGCTCAGGCAAGAGTGCAGATACGGCTTCGACGCAAACTGCTGCTCCGGCCACTGCGGCGCAGACGACTCAACCGGCTGCGACAGACACAAACCAGCTCGCACAGAACGATCCGGCTTATCGTGACGGCTTCGTTGACGGCATTCGCACAGTGCTCGAAGGCGGCAAGGCTCAGGCCGGTACAAACACCGTCGTTGAGCGTCAGACCGCTCAACCGGCGCGCGTGGTTTATCGCAACTCTCGCAGTGGCTCCAATGCGACCTCCGCGCGCTCCAACAGCAGCCGTCGCGTTTACTACGACTATGAACAGCCGCAGAAGCGCTCGTTCTGGCAGAAGCACCGCGATAAGCTGACGGTGGCGGCGGGTGCAGGCGGCGGCGCGCTTATAGGCGGCCTTATCGGCGGCAAGAAGGGCGCGGCTATTGGCGCTCTGGCTGGCGGCGGCGGCTCTGCGCTCTACACCTACAAGATTCGCAAGCGTAATCGCAGCTACTAAGGCCGTCCCGGCAAGAGGTGTGTGGAATGAAAGGCGGCCTGAAGAGGATAGCGTTTGTTATCGCTTCGGCACTCCTCGTTACGCTTGGATTAAAGACCTGGGCAGCCCCTCTCAACAGGGCTGCCCATCTTTATGCCAGCCGTGCGGCGAGCCGCAGCGCGAACGTGCGCGCAAACCGAGAGGGCTTGCGTGAGCAGGGAGTTCTCTCAGCGCAGCCGCTTCCCTTTGCGGCTCGCTTTCGCTTAGTCGAAGGACGCGGCCTTTTAGTCAACGCATGGATAAACGGTAGAGGGCCTTACACGCTCGCCATAGACACGGGCGCAGGCGCAACCATTCTTTCGGAGCGCGTGGCGCAGAGCGCAAACGTGCGCCCCCTCACAGGACGCCGTACGACCATCGGCGGCTTAAGCGGAGTAGGCGCAGGCTCAGGCACAGAAGCAAGGCTCGGTAGTCTTGCCATAGGCGACCGGAACAATTACCTGCCCGCGCAATCGAGCGTTATCATCACAAACAGTTTGCCGGATGGCGTTGACGGCGTGCTTGATCCGACTGACAGCTACTGGCCGCTCGGCTACACGATTGATTTTCCCGGCGGCACCATCAGCGCTTTCGACCCGCGCCAGACGCCTTTACGCGCCGGTAACGCGCCAGCCGGAGGAGCGATTGTTCCCTGGCTGTTTGATGGCGCGACGCGTCGCCCGTTCGTCTCGTTAGACAACGGGCGCAAGGCTTTGATTGACACAGGCTCGGGCTTCGGGCTGGCGCTGAGCGAAATGGAAGCGCAAAGCTTGCGTATAATCCCGCGCTCGCGTAGAAACAGCAACGAGGTGCGCGATCTTGGAGGCGGGCGAGTGTCTGCACACAGGATTGCGCCCATTACTATCGGCATAGGCCCCATGTCTCTACGCAATGTGCCGACCGACCTGCTTTACGGCGCGGAAGCCGGAGCGCCCATCATCCTCGGTCGTGATGCGCTACATCCCTTCAAGCTCACCTTTGACCCGCTGAGCCGTCTAGTCCAATTCGCGCCCCTATAAGCTCTGAAGAATCTCTTGCGCGCTTCCAGACCTTTCCTGATGCCCATGTGTGTCTGTTTCCGTACAGACACATAATTTCCAACCTTCTATGATTGCGTCTGTTTTAGGCCACGCAGGGGGATGGAATAACTCACCGAAGATTCCATCAATGTTTAGCCCATAAAAGTTGACCGGAGAACTCTGGGGAGATGACCGCAGCCATTTTTCATTGGAGAGCAATGCCGTCACGAGCAGCGAATCCAGACTGAACTCGACGAGTTATACTTTTTTCAGGAGTGCCCCATGCTCGACACCAAACGACGTATCCTCTGCGCTGATGATAACGAAGACAGCAGTTTCATGCTGACCGTCCTGCTAGGCTTTTCAAGCTATGATGCGGTGGCTGCCGGTTCTGTACAGGAAGCCTTGCAACTGGCGCGCAGTGAGCGTTTCGACCTCTTCATTCTGGACAAGCGCTTTCCTGATGGAACAGGTTTGGATCTGTGCCAGGAGATTCGACGGTTGCACCCGAACACTCCAGTCATCTTTTATTCAGGCGATGCCTGTTCGACTGATCGCACGGAAGGGTTAAGTGCGGGCGCGCAGGATTACGTTGCCAAACCCGATAATGATAAGCTGCTGGATACGGTCAATCACTGGCTCGCACCTTAAGAGTAAGCTTCTTCCATTCAAAGAATCTACGTCGCCTGACCTCAATACCTTCTCAAGCAACGCGTCCATTTTCCGAAACCCGGCGGGCATGAGAAAACCGGAAGCAGAGAGGTAGCATCTCTGCTTCCGGCGATTTTCCTGAGTCCAACGCTTTTCCTCTCAGGAGGTTGGACGAACTATGCCATTACTGTTAAGGGATTTGGTTGCAGTTTGATTGCAGTTTGATTTTGGTCGCTTGGCAGATGCACCCGCTTAGTGGCTGACGGCCTGAGCTTTTACGTGCTCCGAGAAGACTGGCGCGCCGAAAGGACAAGGACTACAATGTGCCTGCCTGCTAAAATTTTGAGAGCGCCGCAAGCCGGACGGTCGCGCCCAGCGTCCCCGGTCAGAATTTATCCTCCATGACAATCGGTGAAGGCACTTTTCTAGGTCGCTATGAGATTCGTTCCCTGCTCGGCACAGGCGGGATGGGTGAAGTTTATCTGGCTCAGGATAAACAACTGGATCGCACGGTCGCGCTCAAGATTCTGCCGGATGATCTGGCACGCGACCAGTTGCGTATGCGCCGCTTCATACAGGAAGCAAAGTCCGCTTCCGCCTTGAGCCATCCGAATATCATCACCATCTACGAAGTAGGCGAAGTGGATGACGTGCATTTCATCGCCACGGAATTTGTGGACGGAGGAACGCTGCGCCAGCGAATCGGAAGCAATGAGCTTCACCTTGATGAGACTTTGGAGATTAGCATTCAGGTCGCATCGGCGCTCTTGGCGGCACACGAGGCTGGAATTATTCACCGCGACATCAAGCCCGACAACATCATGCTCAGGCGCGACGGCTACGTGAAGGTGCTCGATTTCGGCTTAGCCAAGCTGACGGAGAAATCCAACGAGCGCCTGTCTTCCGAGCCGGAAGCGATGACGCTCGTCAATACAGAGCCGGGGCTGGTCGTCGGTACGGTCAGCTATATGTCGCCGGAGCAGGCGCGCGGCCTTGCAGTAGATACGCGCTCGGACATCTGGAGCCTGGGCGTAGTCATGTACCAGATGCTCACAGGCCACGAGCCGTTTGAAGCGCCGACGGCCACGGATCAGATAGTCGCCATTCTTGAACGACAACCGCCGCCGCTCTCCCTTTATGCCGAAGGCATACCCGTGGAGATAGAGCGCATCGTCCTGTTGGCACTGGCGAAAGACAGGGGCGACCGTTATCAAACCATCGAAGAGCTGCTCACCGATCTTCGTCAAGCCCGCAAACGCCTGGCTTTTCAGACCGAGCTTAATCGTTCCATGTCCGCGGGCGAGCTTAATCTGGCTCACATCACAGCCAACGTATCCACACAGGTTTCACCTGCACCGGATGCGGCTCAACCGAGCATAGCTTCAAGCGCCAAGCCGCAAAGCTCCATCACAAAGCGTAGACGACCCAGAAAAAAAACGATTGACTCCATAGCCATCCTGCCGCTCATAAACGCCAGCGGCGATCCTAATACGGAATACCTGTCCGACGGCATCACGGAAAGCATCATCAACAGTCTTTCGCGCCTGCCACGCTTACGCGTGATGGCTCGCTCGACCGTCTTTCGCTACAAGGGCAGGGAGAGCGACCCGCGCGAAGTCGGCGAAGAGCTGAGCGTGCGCGCAGTCTTTACGGGGCGGTTACAGGTCTTCGGCGACCGCCTGATGATAGGCACCGAGCTGGTTGACGCTTTTGACGGAGCGCAGCTCTGGGGCGAGCATTACAATCGCAGGCTATCAGACATCTTCGCCGTGCAGGACGAGATAGCGCACGAGATTTCCGAGAAGCTGCAATTGAAGCTGTCCGGCGAAGAGAAGCGCCGTCTCACCAAGCGCTACACGGACGACACGGCGGCCTATCATCTTTATCTGAAGGGTCGCTATTTCTGGAACAAGCGCTCGCATGATTGTCTTGAAAAAGGATTGGAATTTTTCAAGCAGGCGATAGAGGCGGACGCCTCTTATGCGCTGGCCTATTCGGGGCTGGCCGATTCTTATGCGCTGCTGGGTGTGGCGCTGCCGCCGCGCGATGCTTTCCCGCGCGCCATTGCCGCTTCCCTCAAAGCGCTTGAGATTGACGACACGGTGGCCGAAGCTCATACCTCGTTTGCCTTCGCTCGCATGTTCTTTGAGTGGGACTGGGCTGGAGCCGAAGGCGAGTTCAAGCGCGCCATCGAATTGAATCCCAACTACGCGACCGCCTACCAGTGGTACGGGCGGCTTCTCTCCGCGCTGGGTCGTCACAACGAATCAATCGTGAATCTTCAAATGGCGCAGGCGCTAGACCCGCTCTCGCTCTCAATCAACACAGGCGTAGGCGTCTCTTACTACATGGCGCGCAGGTACGAGGAAGCAATCCAGCAGTATCACAAGACGCTTGAGATGGACTCGACCTTCACAGTCGCTCACGAGCATCTGGGTTCTGCGCTCCTGCAATCGGGCTTGCACGACGAAGCTATAGCAGAGTTCCGCGCGGCTGCCCGTATTGATGAGAACGATATAGGCTTACGCGCCTCTCTAGGCCATGCCTGCGCCGTGACTGGTAAAAGAGATGAAGCGGAAAAGATTGCTGCCGAGCTGCGCGAGGTGTCTAAACAAAAATACGTCTCGCCCTACTTCATGGTAGAGCTTCTGGCCGGACTCGGACGCATAGATGAAGCATTCGAGTGGCTGGAGCGCTGCTACACGGATCGCGCCCCGCACATGATCTTCCTCAATGTAGAGCCGAAGCTGAATGCGCTCAAATCAGACAAGCGCTTCGACAATTTACTGAGACGGATGAATCTGAAGGGCAAGACTGAAGGCTGAGCTACAGTATTATCCTAGCCGCGATGCGCTCAAAAGACCTCGATTCCAACAGAGTAAAAGTTCTTGACCCTCTGCGTGGCCTCGCCGCGTTGTGGGTCGCCTGGTATCACTTCTCAGGAAGAGACCCGCTTCCTTTAGTCAAATGGTCTGGGAAACATGGCTATCTGGGAGTCCATGTCTTCTTCGTCATCTCCGGCTTTGTCATCCCTTATGCTTTGAGCCGGTCTGATTACAGGCTGAAAGCCTACCCCAGATTTCTTCTGAAGAGACTGTTAAGGCTTGAGCCTCCGTATTTAGTCTCCATCCTCATTGTATTGGCGGTTGTCTTTCTAAGCTATGCCATTCGTGGATTTCAGGGAGAGCTTACTCCGCCTGTTACCCTTACTCAAATCCTGCTGCATCTTGGCTACGTCAACGTATTCTTCGGCTACGAGTGGCTTCTTCCGGTCTACTGGACACTGGCAATCGAGTTCCAGTTCTATTTATCCATAGGGCTGCTGTATCCGTTGATAAGCAATCCGTCGCAATGGGTCAGAGACCTGACGCTCCTGTGCGTGGCATTAACATTTCTGATTACACCCTCGGAAGCTTTCGTCTTCCACTATGTCTTTCTTTTCTTACTGGGAATCGTGACCTTTCAATATCGCACGAAGCTGATTGATGGAAAGGGTTATCTATTAAGAGTTGTTCTGCTGCTGGTGTGCCTCATTGCAGGGCTGGGAGTGGCGGTAATACTGGTAGGACTCCTGACGGCTTTAGCCATCGCGTTCGTCAACACGAGCGCAGGGCCGTTGAAGTTCTTCGGCAAGATTTCCTATTCCGTTTATCTGACTCATGCCTGCATAGGGTCTACGATTCTTGATTATACGCTGCGCAGAGTGAACGGCACTGCCGGAAGATTCTCTATGTACGCGGTCGCGCTTGCGACAACAATTCTGAGCGCTTACCTGCTTTATCGTCTGGTTGAGCTGCCCGCGCAAAGATGGTCTGCCAGCGTTTCATACGAGCGAAAGCCTCAGCGCGCCGCCGTGCCTGCATTGATAGACACCGAATCACTCTAAAGCAAGAGGAGAGGTTAGAGGTTAACGTGAGTTCGACATAAGAAGGAAGATGATAGCCCCTGAAAGGGGCGATAGAATTTAGCCCACGGCGTGAGCCGTGGGAATCAGGTCGCCTTCAAAGTTAAAGCCCCTGAAAGGGGCGAAAGAAATCCAGTCTTGATAATCTTTCGCCCCTTTCAGGGGCTAAGAGGATAGTTTGTTTATGTAGTAAAAGACAGCTACTTATCTCTAACCTCTAACCTCTTCTTCATTCCCCACCGTACCTGATTTCCATACGCCGGATTTTGATGCTCGCCACTACGAGTACGACCAGTGTGAAGATGATTAGACCGGGGATGGCTATCCACGCGGGCGTCGGCTCGGCTATGACGGCGAACGGGCCTTCGGACATAGGCACGGGCGCGAGCGATTGCAGGTAATGAATGACGCTGATCTTTTTCAGCACGGGCGGAAGTAGAAAGTTGATGGCCTCAAGGCCGAAGACGACGAGCGCGGGCACAATCGGATTGCGGAAGAAAAGCCCGATTACCAGAAAGACCGCACCGTAGCCTATGCACGCCAGCACTGTGATTCCCATATAGGTGAAGACCTGACCCAACCCCGGCCCGTTCATCAGGAATTGAGTGCTCGACGGGTAGCCCGCCAGATAGATGAAGAAGACGGAGCCGATGGTCGTCATGAGAAACAGGAAGATGGCCGCGACCAGCCCCGAAAGATACTTTCCGGCGACGAGCACTTCTCGTCTCACGGGGCAGAGAAAATAGTAGTGAAGACTGCGGTCAACGACCTCGCCGCGAAACAGGTTCATGAACATCCACGCGCAGCCGAAGAAGATGACCGTTCTCAAAATCAGCCCTTGATAGATGGCGGAGTAGACTTCGTTGGCATCGCTGAAGTTTGTGCGGATGTCTTCCGCGTTGACTGCCGCCACCATCGCCATCAACAGCACCGGAAAGAGCGCGAGCATGTAGATGAGTATGGCTCGCTTGCCCCATAGATTCTTCCTCAGCTCAAGACGGAAAATAGCACCGGCCTGATGCAGCCAGAGCGACCACGGCAATCCTTCAGACTTCTTTTCCACCGCAGCAACGTTTGTCGCCGAACTCATTAGCTTGCTCCCTCCGAGCCGATCAGGTATTGATAGACGGCATCCAGATCATCGTCAGCCGGTGCGACCGACTCTATGTTCAACTTTTCTTCGAGCACGACCGTGTTCAGCAGGACATAGAACTTGTCTGCATCGCGCGTCTTGATAAAAAGCCCTCGACGGTCTTCATGCAGGCGAGCCTCTACGATGTGGTCTTGCTCGAAAAGACGTGCGGCCAGGCGCGACGGGCGATCACAGCGCACAAGAATTTGCATCGGATGCTCTTCCATCTCGTCGCGCACGCCATGTATGTCGCCTTCGGCGACGATGTAGCCGTTGTTGATGAGCACCACGCAGTCCGACATCATGTTAACTTCATGCAGGATGTGGCTGGAGATGACCAGATGAAGCCCTTCCGCCGCCAGTTGCCTGAAGAGGCGAATCGTTTCGGCGCGAGCCATAGGGTCAAGGCCGTTCAAGGGTTCGTCCAGTATAAGCACCGTCGGATTATGCGCGATTGATTGCGCGAGCCGAATGCGCTGGCGCATACCCTTGCTGTAGCCCCCTACCTTTCTGTCCGCTGCCTCCTGAAGACCGACGCGCTCCAGTGCGCGCTCGGTCAACTCATTCGCCTGGCTCTTGTCGAACCCATGCACCAGCAGAAAGGAGCGTATAAAGTTTCTGCCGGTCGCGCCGCGCGGGAAAGAATCGAACTGCGCGCAGTAGCCCAAGCGACGAAAAAGCTTGTCAGGCTCGCGCGTAGAGATGCCCAGAATTTTAATGTGACCGCGCGTGGGGCGAAGCAGCCCCGTCATCAAGTTCATGAGCGTCGTCTTGCCTGAGCCGTTGGGGCCGACGAGGCTCGTGATGCCCGGCGCAATCGTCAGGTTGATGCGATTGACGCCGAGGATGTCTCCATAAAATTTCGAGACATCTTCAAAGATAATCATCTGCTCCGGTGTCTGAGTGGTCGCCGTCTCCATCATCGCACCACCTCGTAGGCTCTGACCTTCTTGTAAAGCAGGAACAGGCAGCCCAGGCAGATTAGCCCAAGCATCAGCCATGAACTCCACAGCGGCGGCTCAAGCAAAGTGATAATGTTGTAACGCCCTCCTGCGCGCACGCGTACCTGTCCCGTCTGGCGCGAAAACGTTCCGAACATTCCAGACCAGACGGCATTGATTAAAGCGCTCAGGTTGATAAGATTTCCGATTCTGGTGGTGAAGAGCTCGTTAACAATCGTGCCGAAGATTGACGGAATAAAGAAGAGGCCAAAGAGCGCAGCGCTTGCCGCCAGCCGCCACTTAACCCACGCGGAAATCGAAAGCGACAACAGCGCCAGTAAAATTATCCATACCCAACTGCCTATGAAGATGGCGGCGGCAATATGCAAATTCGACGCGAACCATCCGGCTCCTTCCAGATAAGCCTGAAAGAGAAAAAGGAGCAGTCCCGGAATCCATGTAATAAACGAAAGCAGTATGAACAACACGGACATCTTGCCGATGACGTATTCGGACTGAGAAAAAGGACGAGCCAGATAGAGCGGGAGCGCGTTGTTCGACACATCGCGCGAGATGAGCGGCGGCCCGACCAGCAGATTCAAATAGAAGGCGAACTGTCCCTGCACAATCATATACCACTGGAAGAAAGAAGCATCAATCGGAAGCAGCTCGTTGATTCTCAACTGTAGAAGGCCGAGCGCGTTCGTGTTGTGATGCAGGTAGATGAGTATCGCAGCAATCAGAGGATACCCCAGGCAGACGACGAAGAAAGCCGTGAACAGCTTCGATTGAAAGACGCTGCGGTAAGCGTGGCGCGGGATAATCAGAAAGCGCGACCACTCAGGCATAAGCTGGCCTTCATACTGCCGGTAAGTGTGCTCATAAACAGCCATATAATTCTCCGAAAAGAAGTCTAGAGAGTGGAAGCAATGCAGAAGTCAGAATGCAGAATGATGAATGCGTGGTGATTCATGTTGAATAATCTTCTATTCATCATTCTGCATTCTGACTTCTGACTTGCTATCTTCATTCCATCGCTTTCAAGAAGATGTCTTCGAGCGAATCCTTCTTGTAATTGAGGCGGCGAATCTGCACCTTTTGTTCGGCGGCGATGCGGTAGAGGTCTGCTATCTCTATGCCTTCGTTCAAAACGAGCTTGATGCGTCGCTCGCCGACAATCGCGTACTCGCAGCCCAGGCGGCCTATGGCTTCCGGGAATGCTGCGTCGCCGCCTCTGACTTCCATCTCAAGGAACTTGCGATTAGCCTTGCGCTCCTCTTCCAGATTGCAGTAGGTGACAAGGCGGCCTTCCTTCAATACCAGAATTTCTTCGCAGCATTCTTCGACATCTCTCAGTAGATGCGATGAAAGGAGTATGTTCGCCTTTCCGCCGTCGCGTATCTCGCGTATGAGACGAATCATGCGTGCGCGCGTCGGCGGGTCAAGCCCGTTTGTCGGCTCGTCCAAAATAATCAGGCGCGGCCCGTGAACAATCGCCTGTGCCAGTTTCGCCAGTTGCTTCATGCCGAGCGAGTAGGTGTCCAGCGTGCGATAGCGCGCTTCGCCAAGACCGACGTAAAAGAGTGCTTCGTGCGCGCGTTCGAGCGCTGCTTCAGAAGGCAATCCAGATAATTCCGCCATCAGGCGCACGAACTGAACGCACGACATCTTGGCTATGTACGCATCGCGTTCCGGCATGTAGCCTATGAGCGCGCGTATCTCTTTCGCTTCACGTTTGATGTCGCGCCCGAAGATGTGCGCCGTCCCGCTCGAAGGCTCGTGGAAGCCAAGCAGCGTGTGTATAAGCGTTGTCTTGCCCGCACCGTTCGGCCCCAGTAGACCTATGGCGCGCCCGCGCAACTCGCCTTCCAGGTTCGAGAGAATCTGCCGCGCACCGAAGCGCACGCTCAAGCCTTTGAGATCAATTACAGGATTTGTCATTGAATCTTATTCCCACAGCCTGCATCGCTCCGTACGCACAAGCCTTTCGGAAGTTCACACTCGGTGAAGAGAACGAATCAAGAGACCTTATTGTTTCGGCAAACTCCGTATGAAGCAAGGCCAAAAGCGATGCTTACAATGATGAGCGCCTAGATAAACAGAATCGCGCTCTCAAAGGGTAATGTTCTACCAGCAAGAGGGGCTGCAAGCAAGAAGACAGGGAGCATTCGGGCATCAAAGCACATGATTGGTTTAAGCTCCGTAGGAGCTAAATGTTTATAATTTTTGGATAGCACATGAACCAAGCTCCGCTAGGAGCGGCATGTAATTGACAGAGGACATGCCGCTCCTAGCGGAGCTTAAAACTTGATTGACGCGACGAGCTATAAACATTTAGCTCCTACGGAGCTTTTCCGGCTGGCGTCGCGCCTCACGTTACCGTTATCTGCGAACTGTTTCTACTTCCTTGCGATTGTCCCGGACTCTTTCGCGTTGATGAAAACCTTATCATGCTTTACTTCGACCGAATCTCCGCGATTAAGCATCCCGTAGCTCTTGCCGTTGACCATCAGCGCTTCGTTCCTGATTTCGACTTTGACATCATCTCCGCATCCGAAGACGTGCTGGCGATTCGTTGGTGTGTCCGACTCTGTACGCGTATAGCTGTTGCGGCATGGACGGATTACTATCTGATGCCCGTCAATCGTCGCTTCGGCTTTATTCCAGACGAGCGAATGCACATCCGAACAGCCCTGCATGAATAAGAACAGAAAGAGTGATGACATGACGACGCTGGCTTTGATGGCGCGTGCGCTCACATTCTTAGCACTTATAGCAGACATTCCGGTTTGCTCCTTTAATGAAGTTGCGAAGCGGCTGGCCGCTCATGTAAGTTTCACACGAGCGACCAGCATCGCTTTCATCCCCTACAGCATTAAGGCTTGCTGGATTTCTTGCCCATGCCCTCCATCAAGATATGCTGGAGTGCGAAAGAGTTCGGCAGGCCGAGGATGCTGGCCGGGCTTAACCCAAAAGGGCCTCCGTCCGTGTTCGACGCGAGCGTAATGCGGTCGCCCTGTGCATAAGCATAGGCCAGCGTCGGCTGCCCGTCGGCTGCAATCGCGTTCAAAGCATCCTGTCCTTCTTTCGGCAGGTTGCCGTTCTGCACGCGGTCGGCCAGAGGCTTCAAGAGCGGCGCGAGGTCGTGATAGAAGAGCGCAGAGAAGTTCGTGTTGCCGTCCGCAGGCAATCCTGCGCGGAAACGAGCGCTCTGCAACAGGGTCTGCCCTGACTGCCTGTAGCGTATGGCGCGGTCAACCAGAGCACGCGACGCGGCGGCGATCATGTAGCCGTTGACGTACGCGTAATGAAGCTCAAGACCGAAGTCCACACTCTTCAAGACGTAGAAGGTCTGGCCGCCTGATGTTTCGCTTTCGATGCGAAGTCCGCCCTTGCCCTCTTTCGCCGCTTCCTTATTCACCTCTTCGACGATGCGCTCCAAGGTCTGCTGCAACTTCGCCTGATCGTACACCTCGAAGATCATCTTCCATGAAGGCGTCGGAAGCACAGGCCCGTCAATCGCGAAGGCATACTCTCCGCCCAAGGGCGCTGCTATATCTTTGCGCAGGTCTAGCTTGTGCTCTGTCTCAAGCTCTTTCAATTTGGCTTGAAGACCGGGCGAAGCCGTCTCAAGATAACCGAGCAGGTCGTCCACGAGCGAGACAGGCTCTTTGACCACGAAGGCCGCGACCACGTTCGCCTCCGGCGAGATGAATTCCAGCGAACCCATCGGCCCCGGTTGAGCCAGCCAAGACGCTATGCCTTTGCGCTGCTCGTTAAAGGTGAGCGCCGCCTGGCTGTAGGTATGGTTATCCTTCACCTTCTGCTCGATGATGAAGTGCTTGAGGTCAAGCAAGCCCAGTTGACGATACAAAGCTATGCGCTTTTCGCCTTCGGGCGTGTTGGCGTCCTTCTGTACGAGCTGCGCTATAACCTTCTGCAAGTCGGCTGCGACAATCAGCCCCGCGCCGTCCGCGTAGGTTTCGCTGATGCGCGCGTAGAAGGGCGACTGTGTGAACGGGTTCGCCTCCGGCGCTTTCATACGCTCGGCCAACTGCTGCAACTGCTCAAGGCGCGGCGCGATGGCGAAGAAGTCCTGATTAATCCAGACCAGAATCTCGGAAGGCATTTTGCCTTCGGACTTCGCAGCCTGCGTCGCCGTCATCGGGTCGTCAATGATACGCACCTGCGGAGCGCCCTTATCGTTCGTCTTAAGGTCTGCAATCTGCTTTTCAAGGAACGGTCGGAAGCCCGCAGAGTTCTTCAATTCGCCCAAGACCAGCACGTCGCCTGGCTCGCCCTGACCGTTCATCTGAGCGCCTACGACAATCTCTTCGCCAAGGTACTCACCGAACTCGCGCACGCGTTCCATGATTTGACTGGTGGTCGCCCTGTCCTTCAGGGAAGACGAATTCTCTTTGTCCCACCACTCTCGAAGCGCAGGGTTCTGCTTGATGCGCTCCTGCATGATGCGGTTGGATTCCGAAAGCGTCGTTGCCAGATTCGGAAGCGCAGCATAAAGCACTGTGCCTTCAGGCAAGAGATGCAGGAAGCGCGTAGAGTAACGCACGCCCGGACGCGGAGCCTTCTCGTTCACTTCCTTGCGCAAAGCTGAAAGGCTTGTGACCATCTGCGCATAACGCTCTGAGTTGCGACTCCATGCGATTTCCGATTTGACCGGCACGCGCTCCAGACTCGTGTTCGTAGTCGTCTGATCGCCCGGACGCAAGACATCTTCAAGGCCAGCATGGTTCACGTGGACTTCGCCCTCTACGACCGAGACGCGCGTCCCCTTTGTGCCGTTGTTGACCGAAAAGACGGTGCCGACCACGGATGTCAGGCTGTCGCTTGTGGCGACGTATAGATGCTGGCCGTCTTTCTGCTTGGCGGCTTCGATGATGACGTTGCCGCGTGCCAGATTGACGGTCGTGCCGGACGAATTCTCCGAGACGAAGAACTCCGAACGCTCGCGCATCTCTACCTGCGAGCCGTCCTTGAGCGCAACGACGGCGTTGGAATCACGCGCGGTGCGTATACGCTCGCCACGACTGATGACATCGCCGGGCTTCAGAAGCGCTAGCTCTGAATCGGTCACGCGATACGCAGCACCGTTGACGGCCTGTACAGTCCCGCGCCCGTTGCCCCTATCGAAGAAGCGACTGAGGAAAGCAAAGAATCCAAGACCCAGACCTAAAACTAGCGTCGCCGCAATCGCCCACTTCCAAACGGGCGTTACGGTTGTAGCGGATTTCTTCACTTCGACAACGCGCGCAGGCTTGGTCTCTACCTTGACGCCCTGACGCGCAGCCTTCATGGCCTTGCGGCAGGGAATGCACTCCTGCGTGTGATCTTCAAGCAGCAACGCACGCGCTCCAGACAACTCGCCTTTGAGAAAGGCAGGGATGAGCGACTGAAAATCGCTGCACCCGCGAATCTCTTCCACGTCCTTTGAATCGATGGTGGAAGGCGCGTCTTCGGCGCTCATCTCTATGGCAAGGCGCTCCCACACGCGCCTCGCTGCGGCGTCCACGACCGAGCTATCAATCTCGTCTTGTCTGATGTGGTCAGTCACTTTGTCCAAAATATTTTCCAGTTCTACAGTTTTACGCTTCATTGTACTTCTCCAGATACTCGCCAATCTCTTTTCTCATGCGGCTTCGCGCGCGATGCAGCGTCACGGCCACGACCATCTGCGAGGTTCCAAGCATTTCCGCGATTTCGCGGTTGTCGTGCCCCTCGAAATAGCGGAGCACGAAAACTTCAGCCGCGCGCTCGCCCAGACGAGCCACGGCCTCCTGTATGAGTTTGCGAAGCTCGCGGTCTTCCGCGCTCGCTTCGGGACTCGTGCGCGCATTGTCCGTCAAATCATGTTCGACATCTTCTAGGGCGACGGATTTCGAGCGCGTGTGGCTGCGCATAAGGTCAAGGGAAGCATTGACGGCGGCGCGAAGTAGATAGCCCTTCTGGCTCTCTGCGGCGTCAATTCCTTCGCTCGACTTGATGAGCCGCAGGAAGACTGTTTGCAGCACGTCTTCGGCATCCGAGGCGCTACCCGTAATACGGTAAGCCGTGCGAAAGACGTGTTCGTGGTGTTCTTGAAAGAGGCTTTCCAAGCCTTTCGGTTTTTGCGGGGCTTCGGGGAGCACTCTCGGTCGCGTGACAGCAGCAGCAGTAGCTTGCACGACTTCCTCCTTTAAATTATCTCCACTAATAAAACGACCCTCCCTTCAAATTATTAACGCCCGCAGGTAAGTTTTTTTTCGAGACGAGCAGGGGAAGCAGAGCCGGTTATTATGACCGGACGGAGCGGCGCAGGTAATATTCATGGCAATTTAAAGCAGGCTGCCCATGAGAATGCGTCTATTTCAGAACCGTTTGCTTCCAGCCCCTGAAAGGGGCGGTAGATTGTAGCCCACGGCGCAAGCCGTGGGAACAAGCATGTATTAAGAAGTTAAAGCCCCTGAAAGGGGCGAAAGAAATTCTCGTCTTGAGAATCTTTCGCCCCTACCGGGGCTTCTCTTTCTTATTGTTGCTTCATTCCCACGACTCACGTCGTGGGCTACAATCTTTCGCCCCTTTCAGGGGCTTAAAGAAAACTTTAACCCTGTAAAAGTCGCTTGAGGGTAACGAGCACGCCCAGATGATAGGCGTTGTGGTCTGCGACGAGCAGGGCTTCGCGCAGGATTGTCTGCCCCGTGCCATGCTCCAGCGGCGAGAAGAGGTCTGTGGAAGGGTCTTCGATAAAGTGCTTCATCGCTTCAAGATCGGCGCGGAAAGCCTCTACGCTCCTGTTCCATGCGTTTTCGTCTGCTTCTGCATCGCTGGCAGGCCAGTAGCCTTCCGGCCAGGGCGGCGAAACGTGCGCGGCACTCTGTGAGAATTCAAGTATGTCCCACTGCGCGATTCTCATGTGCTCCAAAACCTGCCAGGGCGTGTAGGGCACGTGCTCCGCTTTGCGATTGATGATTTCGACCGGGAAATCCTTGACGACCGTCTCGAAATCGATGTGCGCGCCCCCGCCGCCCAGAAGATAAACTAGATGCTCGCGCAGTTGTTTATCCGTGCTCATAGCCTCGCCCCTTTCCATCTCATCAACTCTCTTTAGACAAATGCGCCAGGACTCTTTCCCTCTGCGCTTCGCCCCATTCGAGCTGTCTTTCAACGAACTGCCGCATCTCGTTGCCGTCTTCGAGGCTGTCAACAGTAGAAGTCTCCGGCTCATTGCCTCTGGATTGCGGAGATTCGGGGTGGTTTTTCCAGAAGGCTATAAACTCGTCGAGCGCTGTTAAAGCCTTCTGTCCAAGCTCTGCATAGTTCGGCTCCAATCTTTCGACCGCATCGTCAAACTCCTGAAGGCTACGCTGCGCCTTCATCTGTAGCTCGTCATCTCTCATGCTCTGGTGCGCTCCTGAAATAAGTATTAGTCAGTGTCGCAGGTGGTACTGACCTGTCGTTTTTCTGTCAGATATCAAGGTTCCAGTCTCTCCCAGAAAGTTATCTCGACCGGCTCGGCCAGCATACTTTCCGTTCTCTCGTCGAAGGCATCCAGAGAAGGCTGTGACATGTGTCTGTCCAACTCTTCACGGCTCGACCACGTTTCGTGAAACATAAAGAGCGCGGGGTCGTCCGTGCTTCGATGAAGGTTGTAATTGATGCATCCACCTTCGGCGCGAGACGGCGCGACAAGCGCCAGAAGCTCTCGCTCGACCTCTGCCTCGAATCCTTCTTTAGCATGGACTCGCGCCAGGACGACGACCTGTCTTTTCAACATCATCTTCCTCGCTTCAATTTCCCAACGCTATCTCTACAATGCGGTCGGATTCAAAGACATTCACGCCCGCAGGTTGTTGCTTTGCCACCTTTATCATCGCTTCTGCCACAGTGCGCGCGTGTACGGGGCGATACTTTTTGAGCGAGCCTACCAGAAGAAATGAGAAAACCTTCATAACTTTTTCCGCCACGCGCTCCCCCAAACGAAACTCCGCGCGCTCGCCCAGAAGAAGCGAGGGGCGAAAAATTTGCGCTCCATGAAAAGGAAGCTTTGCGACCTGTTCTTTGACCTCGCCCTTCGTGCGGTTGTAGAAGACACTTGAGCGAGGGTCAGCGCCGAGCGCGGAGACAAGCAGGCATTGCTCCGTTCCGTTTTCCGAAGCGATGCGTGCGGATTCCGTCACGTACGTAAAATCAATCTGCCGGAAAGCTGCTTGCGAGCCTGCCTTTTTAATCGTCGTCCCCAGACAACAGAAGAGATCATTTCCGCGCAGGAGTTCCGAGTAATCCTCAAGACGCTCGAAATCAACCACATGCTCTTCAAGCTTCGCATCTTCTCTAGCCGTCTTTCTTCTTCCAAGCGAGACGACCTTATAGTAATCATCATCCCGGAGCAGAAGTTCCAGACAATGTCCGCCGACGAGTCCAGTGGCTCCGAGCAGAATTGCTGTGCGCCCGCTTTTCATCTTTGAATTAGGCAAAACTAGATTCACCGCAGAGACTCAGAGAACGCGGAGGAAGCGCAGAGAGTTGAATCTATGCTCTGCGTATCCTCTGCGCTCTCTGCGTCTGCGGCGGTGAATCGTCTTATTATTCCGTTCAACTGGAAGTCGCCTCAAAACTTTACGTGACGAGGACAATCTTGCCATGAGCGCCCGGCTCAAGAACGGCCCTGTGTGCGCTTGCCGCATCAGCGAGGGGTATCTCGCGGCCTACGATGGGGCGCAGTGTTCCGCTCTCAAGACCTGCGACGAGCGCGGCGTGTATGCCTGCAAGCTCCTCCTTCGTGGCGTTGATGAGCGACATGCCGAGGATGCTTGCATCACGCGTCATCGTCAGGCGAGGGTCAATCTCGACCGACCCGCGACTGCCTATGACGACCACGCGCCCCTTCTTAGCCACGACCTGAAGGTCTTTGTTCAAATTCACGTTGGCGAGCATCTCCAGCACGACATCAATCCCGCGCCCGCCCGTTAGCTTTGAAATCTTTTCCAGATAGCCTTCCGCGTGGTGATCCAGGACTTCGTGCGCCCCCTGCTCAAGAGCGAGTCGTCTTCCCTCTTCAGTTCCACCCGTGCCTATGACCCGCATCCCTGCGGCGCGTGCCAGTTGTACCGCAGCGATGCCGACGCCTCCCGTCGCGCCGTGTACCAGTACAGTTTCACCGGGCACCGCATGAGCGCGAAGAAAGAGCGCGCGATACGCGGTCGCATAAGGCACGCCGACTGCCGCACCCTGCTGGAAAGAGAGAGACGACGGCAAAGGATGCACTTGCTGCTCATCAGAGAGCGTCAGTTCTGCATACGTGCCCGAAAGCGACCCGGCGACGTAGACTCTATCGCCAGCGCGAACGCGAGTGACGCCTTCGCCAACTGCTTCAACGATGCCAGCCGCGTCCATGCCGGGCGTATAAGGCAGCTTCGGCTTGACGACGTGCGCGCCGGAACGTATGTAGGCATCGACCGGATTGATGCCCGCGGCGTGAACCCGCACCAGAACTTGACCTGCTCCTGCTTGCGGGGTATTAACCTGCTCAAGCTGTAGTTGCTCCGGCCCGCCGAACTCGTTAACGCGAATAGCTATCATCGCTCGCTCCTTATCTTAAATTCGTAGCGCACATCTTCATAGCCGCCGGTTGCGGGCGTAAAGGTTCGCTCAACGAAGATGACTTCCCTGTGACGATTGAAGAGCACAACGGTAGAGGAGCGCGTGCCGTAAACAGGACTTGTGATGAAAAGCGGTGAGAGCATACGCTCCAACTCAAGGCCGACGCCCGTCTCCGGTAAAGCTTCGTCCACGGCGCGAGCATCGTCCGCCAGAACTTTGAATATGTCTTCGATGGAAAGAGAGCCGCCGCCTTCTATGACTCCGGCGAGAGCCTTCTGGCCTCGCCACACCTTCGGCCAGGGCGTATTCAGCAGGTGGTTGCTCAAGCCGTGAACGCCCGACGCAATTTCCTGCGGGCGGCCTCCTCTGTTTGAAAAGTAGTAAAGCTCTCCGACACAACCTAAGACCAGATTGAAGCCGTTATAAAGCAAAGCGCGCGAGGAAAGCTTTGACAGGTATTCGTCAGGCTGTTCATCTCCTGCCAGAAAATCGCTGACCAGCAGCCCGCGTGATGCCGCTTCATTCACTTTCATTCCCGGCTCGCGATAGTTGGTGACGGCTGCGATGCGACCCGACATTGTCACGCCGAGCCATGTTCCTCCGCGCTCCATGTCAAGACCGGCGAGGGTGCTCTTAGCCGTCTTCCAGAAATGAGCCTGCGCCGTAGGACGCTCATAAAATTCATCCCGGTTGGCAGCCAGAATCAAAGGGTACTCATGATGAGCCTGATGAGCCAGAAGAATGATACACATGAAAGAGATTCTGGACTTTGGATTTCGGATTTTAGATTTTGGATTAGTGATAAGAGATTGAAGCTAAGGCAAGACGTGTTGCCACTCCAATCCAAAATCCAAAATCTAAAATCCAAAATGCTATTAGGCGCTTGCGCCGTTGACGTGCTTGTCAATCATGCGCGAGAGCGCATCGCGGCTGACTGCGCCCAGCACGCGCTCCTCTTCTCTGCCGTTCTTGAAGAGAATCAGCGTCGGCATCCCACGAATCCCGTAGCGATTCGTCACCGCCGGATTTTCATCAACGTTCATTTTGACGACGCGTGCCGCGCCATCATATTTCTCCGCCAGCGCTTCAATCGTCGGCGTCAACGCAATGCACGGCGCGCACCACACAGCCCAGAAGTCCACCAGCACAGGCTTGTCCGATTGGAGTACCTCGCTCTCAAAGCTGCTGTCCGTTATATCGTTCACGAGTTTACTCATAATTCCCTTCCTTCTCTGCTCCAACTAATTTTTAAGGCCAGCGCCTGCTCTCAGCGTTTAGCATGAGCACGCGGCTCTATTGATGTCAAAACCTTCTCAATCGTAATTTTTTCAAGCACGCGCTCCACCCCCTGTTCGACCTCGTCCAGAATACTTTCGAGCGCTCCTTCTATATTCATCCCGACGGGACACCTGGCATTGGGAGGCTGCGGGTGAAGAGCGAAAATGTCGCCCGCATCCACGGCTCTATAGACTTCCAGAAGCGTTATCTGTCGGGCTTCGAGCGCCAGCCTAGAGCCTCCGGCAGCCCCCGTCTGCGAAATGACCAGACCGGCTTTAGAGAGCGCGCACAGGATGCGGCGAATCACCACCGCATTGGTGTTGACGCTGCAAGCCACTTCATCCGATTTCAAGGGCTTGTCACCGGCACGCGCCATCAAAGTCAGAATGTGAACGGCAATGGCAAAACGGCTGTTGGCTGGCATGACTTTACTGGATATTGCTCTTCTTAACGTCCCGGCATTAGTAACAATTATAGTTACAGATGCTTGATTGTCAAGCGTGTGATGATCCGAGCGCCTGCGACTTTAGAGCTGCTCGAAGAAAAGCTCATCGACATAGCACCAGCCCCACTCTTCGCCCGGCTGGAAGGATTTAATTATCGGGTGCCCGGTGGCATGAAAGTGTTTGGTCGCGTGCTTGTTCTTAGACGAATCGCAGCAGCCGACGTGGCCGCAGGTTTCGCACAATCTCAAGTGCATCCAACTGTCGCCCATCTTCAAACACTCCTCGCAGCCCTCTGGCGTGCGCGGGGCGACATCCTCTATCTCGTCCAGATGCGTGCATTCGGTGCTCATACAGGAACTCCTTTTATTAGTTCGGTAAAAAGGCAAAGGTCAGTAGAGCTTATCAGAACAAAGCTCTTGAGCAATCTGTGCCGCCACGCGCGCGTTATTCTCAAGCAGCGCGATGTTGGCGCGAAGCGTCGCACCGTCGCTCCGCTCGCTCATGCGAGTCAGCAGAAACGGCGTCAGCTCGCGCCCCTTTATTCCACTGCGTTCCGCTTCCTCAAGCGCAGCTTCCAACGACTCTTGCAGCATTGCAGCAGGCACTTCCGCTTCTGTGGGTACGGGCACGGCGACGAGAATCGCGCCCTCTGTCTTGAGCGCGCTCTGTGCCGCTGCGATGCGTGCTACCTGTTCCGGCGAGTCCACGCGCGCATCCGCGGGGAGTCCGCTCGAACGCGAATAAAAGGCAGGCATCTCAGACACGCCGTAGCCCAGCAGCGTCACGCCGAATGTTTCCAGCCACTCGCGCGTGGCCGCTAAATCAAGCACAATCTTCGCTCCCGAACAGACGACGAGCATGGGCGTTTGCGCCAGCTCCGGCAGGTCAGCCGAGACATCCGGCAAAGCCCCTCTATGCACGCCGCCGATTCCGCCCGTGGCAAAGACTCGAATGCCCGCGCGATGCGCAATCCACATGGTGGAGGCTACTGTCGTCGCTCCGTCCCAACTGTACGCAACGGCCAGGGCAAGGTCGCGGCGGCTAATCTTTTTCACATCATTGCTTTCGGCAATGCGCCTGATTTCCTTATCGCTTAAGCCGACCGAGAGCACGCCTTCCAGAATGGCTATGGTCGCGGGCACAGCGCCCGCTTCGCGTACGACCTGTTCAAGCCTTCGCGCCGTCTCCAGATTCAAAGGGCGCGGCAACCCTTGGGCAATGACTGTGGATTCAAGCGCAACTACGGCGCGGCCTTTCGCCAGAGCCTCTTTAACTTCAAGACTGATACGAAATAGATTTGATTCAGACATAAGCATTCAATGAAAGCCCGTATAGAAGGCTGCTTTTACAGAAAACCGCCTTCCGAAAGATATACACAAAAATAGCACACGTCATTCCAGATTTGCTTAACGCAGAAGCCACAGTCTGCTATACAATAGTTCCCAGCGCGGGCGCTGCTGTTACAAATCTCTTAAATTGCATCTGCCTCGCGCGCCTGTTGCGTATACCCGTCTTAAGGGCAACCGCAAAAACGCCCCGTATCATATATCCTCTGTTAGAGGGCGCGCATTCGCCACTGGCTTCCTCTAAAAAACTTGCGTGTGTCAACAAGAGCGCCCCTCGTGCTCGAAGGATTCTTAGCGTGCAGAAAGAGTTCTACGAAATCCTGATTAACAGCAGCGTGGACGGGATTTTGGCTTTTGACCGCGAGTGCCGCTACATACTCTGGAATCCCGCTATGGAGCGCATCTCCGGCATGAAGGCCGTAGAGGTGCTTGGCCGCTGCGCTTTCGACATCTTCCCTTTCCTGAAAGATACAGGTGAAGACCAGTTCTTTCTGGAAGCCTTGCAGGGTAAAAGCAACATCACGCACAACCGACCATATTCCGTTCGTCGAACCGGAAGAGAAGGTTTTTACGAAGGCCATTACTCGCCGCTTTACGATGCGGAGAGAGAAATCGTCGGCGGCTTCGCCATCATTCGTGAAGTCACGGAACAGAAACGCGCCGAAGAAGCTTTGCGTGAAAGCGAAAAGCGTTACCGCGATCTGGTCGAAAACAGTCTGGGGCTGATGTCCACGCACGATATGAACGGCGTGCTTCTGTCTGTCAACAGGGCTGCCGCACGTATGCTCGGCTATCAACCGGAAGAGATGGTCGGCAAGAATTTCATAGAGTTCATAGCGCCTTCCATGCGCCCGCGCGTTCCTCTCTATCTGGCGCAGCTCAAGTATGAGCGCGCAGGTCACGGTCTCATGCGCCTTGTAACCAGAGCGGGCGAAGAGCGCACATGGATTTACCGCAACACGCGCTATGACGAGACAGGTAAAGCTTCCTACGTCATAGGCCATGCGCAGGACATCACGGAGCGCGTGCGCGCCGAAGAGGCGCTTCGTAGCGCACACGATGAGCTGGAGCTGCGCGTCACGGAGCGCACAGCCGAGTTAAGGGAAGCGAACCGTATCCTGAAAGAGCAGATAGCGGAGCGCGAGCGCATTGAAGAAGCTTTGCGCGAATCCGAAGCTCGCTTCCGCAGTCTCTTCGAGAACGCCACGATAGGGCTTTACCGCACGATGCCGGACGGGCGCATTCTTCTAGCCAATCCGACTTTGATTCGTATGCTTGGCTACTCAACTTTTGAAGAGATAGCGCGCCGCAATCTTGAAACAGAAGGGTTCGAGCCGGATTATTCACGCAAGCTGTTTCGTGCGCTCTTGGAGCGCGCAGACTTAATCATCGGCCTTGAGTCTTCATGGACGAAGTTGGACGGCTCTGTCATCTCTGTACGCGAGAGCGCTCGCACGATACGCGATGCGACGGGAGAAGTTCTCTATTACGAGGGAACGGTCGAGGACATCACGGAGCGCAAACTGGCTGAAGAGGCTCTGCGTCGATCGGAAATAAACCTGCGCCTGCTGGTTGAGACTACCAATGCCGTGCCGTGGCAGGCAGATACTTCGACATGGCTGTTCACCTACGTCGGCCCGCAGGCAGAAAAGCTGCTGGGCTATCCTGTGCCTGATTGGTACGGGAAGGATTTCTGGACGGAGCATATTCACCCGGACGACCGCGCGCGAGCAGTGGAAGCATGCCTCATGGGAAGCGAAAGCTGCCGGAACTTCGAGCTTGAATACCGCATGCTTGCGGCTTCGGGCGAAAGCATCTGGGTGCATGACATAGTCAACTGCGAGTGTGTGGACGGCCATACTGCACAGCTTCGCGGCTTTATGATTGACATCACCGAGCGCAAACAGACGGAAGAGGCGTTGCGTCGTCTGGCGGATCGTTTGACGACCGCTCAGGAAGACGAGCATCGTCGCATCTCGCGCAGTCTTCATGATGAAGCTGGACAGGCATTGACGGCTCTTTCGGTCAGACTGCATCGCCTGGAAAAGAGATTCGCCGAACAGAACGGGAATGACGGAAGCGTCTGTGCGGAACTGGCAGAGCTTAGACAAATCGCTCAATCAACACAGGAGGGTCTGCGCAACATGGCGCACACGCTTCATCCTTCCGTGCTTGAGCATTTCGGGCTGATCGAAGCCGTGCGCGGGTTCCTGAATGATGCGGGCGCAGATTCAGAGGTCGAGCTATTGTCGGACGTGGCGCGAAGCTTTCCACGCTTTTCACCCACGGAAGAGAGCACTATCTATCGCATCATACAGGAAGCCGTGACGAACGCTCTCAGACATTCAGGGACGAAAAGGATTCGAGTCTCTTTCGACGGCACGAACGCTGCTGCGCTTATCAGTATAGAAGACGCTGGCGGTGGCTTTGATCCGCAGAGCACCGAGGCCATGAACGGCATCGGGCTGGTCAGCATGCGCGAGCGCGCAGAAATGATCGGCGGCCAGCTTCTCATTTCATCCGATGAGGGCAAAGGCACAAGGGTTACTCTTAGTATTCCTGTTTCCGCAGAAGCATGAAGGCTTGTCTTTATGCAGACTAATTGTTCAAGGAAGAGAGCGCGCACTTTTACAACTTCCCTGTTTGAGTTGAAAGCGAAAAGATGAGGACAACAATAATTCTCGCAGACGATCACGAGCTGGTGCGAAAAAGCATTGCGGCTCTGCTCAGCGACGAGTCGGATTTCGAGGTCATCGCCGAATGCTCCAACGGTCGCGAGATGCTGGAGTTAGTCGCTCGCACGCGGCCTGCGGTCGCCATTATTGATGTCGCCATGCCGGAGCTGAACGGCATAGAGGCGACAAGGCGCATTATGGAAATATGCCCGCGCACACGCGTCATAGTTTTGTCGAATTATGCAGACGAGACCTACGTGCGCGAGACGCTCAAGGCGGGGGCGGTCGGCTACATAGTCAAAAGCGGAGCCGCGCAAGACCTTATTCAAGCCGTGCGGATGGCAACCCGCGCTCACGTTTATTTGAGCGATGCCGTGTCGGCCATTGCCACAGTCACCAGACAGGCGGACGGGCACACAAGGATTGATGGAGGGACGCGACCTCTATCCACACGCGAGCGCGAAGTCTTGCAGCTCATCGCCGAAGGCCGCACTTCAAGAGAGGTCGCAGCATCGCTGGGCATCAGCGCCACGACCGTCAAAAGCCATCGCAATCACATCATGGAAAAGCTGGACATTCACGACAAAGCGGGTCTCACACGCTACGCCATACGCATCGGCCTGATACGCATCGAATAAAGAAGAGGTTAGAGGCTAGAGGTCAGAGGTTAGTAAAAATAAAGTCAACTACTAACCTCTAGCCTCTGGCCTCTGACCTCTAACCTCTTCTTTTTCCTTTTTTCTCGTTCTCGTCGGGCGCTTTTTCGCCGCGTTCCTTTGCGTCGGGCGCACCCCGCTCCGCCGCCGCGTTCTCTATTTCGGAATTAATCTCGCCGCCTATGAGAATCGCCAGCCCCGTCAGGTAAAACCAGAGCATGAGGATGATGACCGCTCCGAGCGACCCGTAAGTCGCGCTGTAGGAATCGAAGAAGCTCAGGTAGGTGCGGAAGAGAAACGAGACCAGCAGCCATAGCCCCACGCCTATCAAAGAGCCGGGCGTGACCCACTTCCAGTCTTGATCCTTCAGGTCGGGTGCAAAGAAATAGATCAGGCTGAAGGAGAGAAGAATAAAGAAGAGGACAATCGGCCACTGCAAAATCTTCCAAACCAGTGTGAAGAGGTCGCCGTACCCGTAACTCGCGGCTATCTTCTCCGCAATCGTGCCGCCGTAAAGCACCAGCACGAGCGCCGTCATGGTTAAAAGCGCAATCGCAACAGTGAGCGCTATGGAGACAAGCCGCGCTCGCCACCAGGGGCGTGTCTCTTTCACGTTGTATGCGGCGTTGAGCGACTCGGAGATGGCTCCCATACCGTTCGACGCAGCCCACAGAGCGGCAAGGATACCGAAAGAAATCTTGCCGCCTCCGCTGGACTTGCTCAACTCGAACATCGTGTCGTCAACCAGCTTGAAGGCAGAGGGCGGCATGACCTGGCTCAGGTAATTAAAGAGACTGTGGCGCAAGCCTGTACCGGAACCCATGATGATGCCGATAACGGAGGTCAGAAAAATCAGTAGCGGAAAGAGCGCCAGCAGGAAGTAATAGGATAGTTGCGCGGCACGTCCCCAGACATCATCTTCCGACATCTGTCCCCAGACGCGCTTTCCCAACTCCTTCCACGTCAGCCCGCCCAGAGACCACATGGACTTCAAGCCCTTTTTCTCTCGCTCAAGCGACATTGTCGGGTTCACCTCTCAGAAGGAAAAAGGAAAAATTAAAAATGCAAAAGGGACAAGAATAAAAGCCTTGATAGATTCATTTACCTGTCAAAGCGGTTTCCGCCTTACTTTTTCCTTTTACCTTTTTAATTTTGCCTTTTAGTCGCTTTTCTATTTTTCAAGTGTGAAGAAGTTGCGGATGCGTTTGAGCAGGTCGCCCTGAGCATGACTCAGGCGGCGGCGTTTGGCCTGTTCGTTCAGACCTTCGCGTACGGCTTCAAGCTCGACGCGGCGACGCGCAAGGATGTGCGAGATGTCTTCGGCGATTGCCGGACGGCTCTTGATTATCTCGTGGAAAGCCTCTTTATCGAGCCGGTAACACTCCACACCCGTTAGCGCGATGATGGTCGCGGTGCGCGGCTCGCCCGTCATCAATCCCATCTCTCCGAAGAAGTCTCCTTCGTGCAAGCTGGCTACCTTCTTCGAGAGATTACCATCAACTTCAACCCTGACTTCCGCATCGCCCTTCGTCATGATGTAAAGCCAGTGGGCTTCGGCACCCTGCCGCGTGATGGCTTCGCCGCGCGCGAAAGGCGCAACGCTCAGCTCGGCGGCTAATGTTCGCCTCTCTTCTTCCGTCAAGGCCTGGAAAAGCTCTACGCCGGAGAGAGTTTCCACGCGATCCTCTATCTCTTCATCACGCTTACGCTTGCGCCTCTGGCTGTCGTCCTCTGTGATGAAGAGCGATTGAGCAGGAATGGAGAGCGGTATTTCGGCGCGCCGAAGTGCAAAGTAGATGCGTGAGCGCACGACCGAATCGGTCGGGTCTGTGAGCGCCATGTCCGTCAACCAGTAGCGCGCAGCGTACCGGGCGTAACTGTCATGGAAATCTATCACGAGGCAGTGCGGCGCAGGCTCAAGCGCTATGTTCGGAATCGGCTCGGCTTGAAGCGCCTTTTCGACCGCCTCTATGACATCCGCAGGGGCATAACGAAAATCAACATTGAAGTAGACCCACTGGCGATGCTGGCGTGGCGCGCCCGTGCGGCGACCGAGCAAAGTTACCTGCCCCTTCATCAACACGCTGTTGGGAATCACAATCGTGTCCCAGTTGCGCGTCTCAATCGATGTCTGCCGCCAGCGTATCTCCTTGACCATTCCCTCCTGCTGGTCTATGCGCACCCAGTCGCCGACGCCTATAGTGCGCTCCATCTGAAGCGCCATGCCGCCCATGATGTTGCCCAGAGTGTCCTGCAAAGAGAAGCCTATGACGGCGGTGATGACGGCTGAGGTGGCGACTATCCCTGTCAGATCAACGCCGCTGCCTGAAAGCAGTGTGATGGCGACGATGATGTAGGTAAAGGCGATCATCAGGTCGCGCAGGATGCGCGGCGGCTTAAATCTGACGGCATCGAGCAGCACGTCGAAGACAAGCACGCTGGTTAAGTTGATGATGGCGATAGCTTCTATAAAGCGCGCGAGCCATCTAGTCCAGCGATAGGCCGTGTCCAGAGGATTCGTTCCCTTATCGACAGCGCCGTAAGAGAGAAAGATGGCGCCGGTGAGCATGCCCGCGAAAGAAAGCGCAAACAGGAAGACGCTGCCGCGTATACGCATACGCTCTTCGCGCACCAGAGCGAAGAGCGTAAAGGCGGCCACGATAAAACCGAGCACGATCCAGAAATAGCTGTTCATGCCCGCCGCTGCCTGAACGTTCTGCCAAAAGCTCATATGAGACTTGGAAAGAAAAAGGCAATTCTGGTTCAGAAGCTTAACTTCTTCGCTTAGTGCTTAATTTCTTGCTGGCCTTTGCTGCTTTCTTGACGGATGGTAACTGGCGTTCAAACTTGAGTAATCTGTTTTCGAGTTCTAATAGGAGGTTTTCGTGTTCCTGAGCTTGCCTGTCTTTGGAATTCTTGATGTCTTGTGCTAATGCATGAACGATAATCGTCAGGTCTCTGAGTTCCTTGCGTATATCCCTGATTTCTTCGTGATACTTCTCAAGATCATCGGCAAAGGTCACAAACGACTTAGCGATTTTCCAGATGTCTTGAAGCATCTCAAGCTGCCTGCATCTCTTTGATCAAAGCTCTAGTCTCTTTTTTGAGTTTATCTATCTCTGCTTGTGTCTTTTGCGCTCGCGCCCTAACGCGATCAACGCGAGCGAAAGCGGCACGGATTTTCCTTTTTAGCAAAAAATCATCCTTTAATGCCTGTTCAATGGTCTCCTTGGACGGATGCTTAACGCTGGCCGAACTCTTGGTTAGACGGTCTTGCGGCGTTTCTCTCTTTTTGTCCACCCCTCTATCTTCCGCCATTCGATTGCCTTTCTCCGGGCTACCATGCCTGCAAGCTTCTATGAGTGTTATCTAGGATTATGTCTAAATCTCTCACTTAACCATAGTGCCCGTGCGGCTCCAGCGTGTGTTGGTGAAGAAGGCACCGATCTTGTCCGTGATGCCGTCGCCGACGGGCGCGCTCTCGTCGTAAGACCAGTAGACGAACATCGCGCGGCCTATGACGTACTCGCGTTTGACGACTCCCCAATCACGGCTGTCTGCGCTGTTGTTGCGGTTGTCGCCCATAACGAAATAAGAGTCTGCCGGAACTTTGAACGGCACGCCGTTGACGGCGTAGTTGAAGTTGGAAAAGGAAGAGGGGTCTTCGCCGCCGTCCCGCGTGATGGCATCGTAGAAGACCGTGTAAGGCCCTGTGCCGGAGGGCGCAGGATCATTCTTTATTTCCAGAGGCGCGTTGTGGCCGGGGTCGTCCGCCGTCAACCGCCGCTCGTCCAGAAGCTTGTCGTTGATGTAAACATGCTCGCCGCGCACTTCAACTTTATCGCCCGGCAGCCCTATGACACGCTTGACGTAGTTGGTCTTGAAGGGCTGGTTGTCGGGACGATTATCGCCTGCGCGATTGTTAGGATTGCCGGGATACTTGAAGACAATAATGTCGCCGCGTCGAATCTCGCGTTGCGGAAGGAAGGGTAAGGTAGGGCCGGGCGCAAAGATGAATTTATTGACGAGCAGATGATCGCCTATGAGAATGGTGTTCTGCATAGAGCCTGTGGGGACTTTGACGGCCTGCACTATAAAGGTCATGCCGAAGAGCGCCATGATGACCGTCACCACAGCCGATTCAAAGTATTCGCGCCAAATGCTCTTGGCAGGCCCCTTGGCCTTGGTTTCCGTCTGCTTGACAGACCCCTCTCGACCGTTGCGGCTCGCTGCGCCGCGCTCCTCTTTGGCTCGGCCAGTGTCCGCATCATCATCAGTCTCGGCCGGCGGCTCGGCGACGCTCGCGCTTGTATAATCCTTGCTCATAAATTCATCCTAGACGCGCTTCGCTCGCGTGGTCAAGCCCGTAAAGCAAGTAAGCAGTAAACAGTAAGCAGTGAGCAGTAAGAAGCGAACAATGTGTAGTACGCGGCAAGCAGTTTTTTTGTTTTCAACTGCTGACAGCCTACTGCTTACTGCTTACTTCCTCACCGTTCATGCTTTCGAGCGCAAGGCGCGCGGCCTGTGTCTCGGCGGCCTTGATGGTACGCCCCTCGCTGCGTACGCTGCCCCCCTCCCAGCTTACCTCTACATGGAAGATGCGGCGGTGCGGCGGCCCATCCGTTTCTACAACGGTATACTGCGGTGCAGTACCATACTCCGCCTGAAGCTGCTCCTGCAACAGGGTCTTGTAATCGGCTGCCGCCGCCTGCTCAGGGTCTGCGCTTTCCAGTTCAGCGCCGAGCGCATGCAGTACAAAGGTGGTCGCCGCCTGTAGCCCTCCGTCCAGAAAGACTGCGCCGAGGATGGCCTCTAAAGCATCTGCCAGAAGAGCACGCTTGGTGCGCCCGCCCGTCTTTTCCTCGCCTACGCCGAGCCGCAGGAATTCGCCAAGCCCCATCTCTTTCGCCGCCCGCGAGAGCATGGAAGCGCTGACGAGGCGGTGCTTCATGCGCGACAATTCGCCTTCCGTGATGTTCGGGTTGGAGAGAAAGAGATGATTGGCTACGACCAGACCGAGCACGGAATCGCCTATAAACTCCAGGGCTTCGTTGTGAAGACGGCGCGCTTCTTCTTCAGAGCCGGGCGCGACCTGCTCGTGCGCCCAGGAGCGATGCGTCATAGCGCGCTCAAGCAGACTGCGGTCATTGAACTCATAGGCGACGATTTCTTCCAGCTCATGTAGATCAGGGTCTGTAGCTCTGCGTTTTTTCACAACGCTGAGGATTGTAGCACGAGAAAGCCGCGCGTGAGCCTAGGGAAGATTCCAGTGCTCACGCGCGGCCATTAAAGCGTCTGTCAGGTCTGCTCCCTAATTCGGAGAGAGAGAGAGGCGCTACAGCTCTAGCGCCGTCTTGGAGTTTTGCCCGCGTTGTTGTTCGTGGTTGTGGTTGAAGCCGGAGCGGGCTTCTGACCGGGGTTAGCGCCAGCAGGCGTCGTGGTAGTAGTTGCTCCCGGCGTTGTGCCGTTTGGCGCGCTGGTGCTCGACTGTGATGTCGCAGGCGTCGTGCTGCTGGCCGTACCTGTCCCCAGAGCGCCGGTCGGCAGCGGCTTCGCCAGGATGCCTGCTATGAACTCGCTGAGTCCGGCATCGGAATTTTCATGGCGGAACTTGTAGAGCGGCGTTATGCTGGTCATAGCCTCGGTTTTTAATCCCGCGTACTTCGCATCGGTCGCCAGCGCAACGGCGCGAGCATAGGCGTCAACCATGCGATCCACAACTTCATTCAAGCGATCCGACAAAGCTTTACAATCAGGCGTGGCCTGTTGTTCGGCAGTCGCGCAGCGCGTTTTGAAGTCGTTAGCCACTTTGACATATTCGGCACCACGGTAAGCGTCGGCCAGGAAGAGATAGGTCTGCGGGTCTTTCTTGGCTGAGCCTTCAAACCCTGCGGCCTTGATGTAGTTAGTGACGGCCTCGGACGGATTCGTCTTCAAAGAGAAGAAGCCGAGCGCAGAGTGTAGCCAGCCGAGCGTCTCGTCTTTCTTATCGAAAGGCTGACCGCTCTGGATTAGCTGGATAGCCTTGCGCGCATAGCCAGCCGCTTCGCCGTTGAAGCTATCGTTCTTGTTGACGCCCGCTGCATACATAGCGGCGAACACGGCATTGTTCAACGTGCGAAGATCAGCAGGCTCGTCGGCCAGAATAGCCTTGGCCGCACCAAAAGCTTCTGCATATTTTTGCTGGCGGAGCAATTCCTCTACTTTCGTCTTACGACCCTCTTTCTCCTTGGCGTCGTAAGCGTTGATCCACTTCGTCAGGTACTTGGTCTGGTCGCTTTCAGCCGGGTACTTCTGCAAGTACTCTTTGGCGAGCGCATAGGCAGCCGCCGGTTCAGTCTTGTACTTTGCCAGAAAATCATTATAGAGCTTGGCCTTCGCTTCTTCGTCCTGAACTGCTATGGCCTTAGTAGCAGTCAGCGATAGTTTTGTGTTGGCGACAGCGGGCAACCAGATGGTCGCAACGAGCGCGCTCAAGGTTAAGATTCTTATTAGCTTTTTCATCGGGCGCATATCCTCCAAGCCGTATCTTCTCTCTCTTAAATTTTCTAACGGGGGTCTCAAGCGAGCGGGCCTTATTTTCTTCAGCATCACGCCACCATTCTGATGCATAGGTTGTGCGGTCGGTTGCCGCTCCAACCGTCGCGCGCCTTGTCTGGTACTTCGTGAGTATGCCATGAAAAAGCGCTTTGATGACCGAAGCAAACCAAAAATTCAGGATGCGCAATAATCCTGCAACATTCGCCCCTGTGTCAAGCCGTGCCACTCGAATAAAAACGGCGAACCCGTACTCTCTTCCGCACAAAAAATTTGCGCCCGGCTCTCTATAAGCATCTACGAGAGCCGGGCGCAGGGTGGTTTGTTCCGGGTTTCAGCGCGAGCGAGAGACCCCGGGAAGCTTACGGTTTAGTAGTGAGAACGCGACGCGGACGCTCGTTGTTACCGGCTCCGCCGTTCTGCTGCGTTGAAGAAGGCTGCGGGGCAGGCTTCATGGTTGTTTCAGTCGGGCGAATCGGAGTCGTCAAGACGACGCTCTTGTTCTTGCTCGCGCCGCTCGTCGAAGGCAAGGAATCGGTCGTCACGCCGCCCGGCTCTGTGCTTGTGTCGCCATCTTCTTCATCGCTGATGGCGGCAGCCGTTCGGGCATCAATCTTCGGGCGCGGCGTCAAATCAACTGGCGTCGTCGCAATCCTTTCATTGCCCCTGCCGTTGCTCAGGACGCCGAAGCGACCTTCAAGCCCTTTGTAAATCTTCCCGGCGATTGCAGCGGCGACGCGGCCACGCTCACCGGAGCCGCGTGTGACTACCACTACGGCCAGGCGAGGATTTCCAACGGGCGCAAACGAACCGAACAGACCGAGCCAGCTTCCCTGCCCTATGCACGTGCCTGTCTTTCCGGCGGCGGGAAGCATGGAGTCATACGCTCCCTTGCCCGTGCCGTAATTAACCGAGCCGATCATGCCGGGCAGCATACGCAGCAATGCCTCCTGCGGGATGTTCAGCTTGCGTTTGACTTCCGGCTTGAACTGGAAGGTCTCCTGCGGCGTGCGCGGCAGGCGCGGAACCATCAGCTTGCCGCCGTTGGATATGGCCGAGACCATGTTGGCTAGCTGAATCGGAGTCACCTCAAAATCGTCGCCGTGCGAGCACATGTGGTTCACAGCATAGCCGGTTTTGTAAACAGGCACGCGCCCCTCATACTCCATAGGGAAGTTGATCCCTGTGCGCTGGCCCAAGCCAAGTTCCCGCGCATATTGAATCATACGCTCGAAGCCGACGCGCCCGCCCACGTTCTGGAAGTATCCATTGTTTGAATAGGCTAAGGAATCGGTCAGGTCAAGCGAATTGGAAGAGACATTCACGGTCGAGGCAGGATCAATCACCTTCTCCGATAGACCAGCAAGTCCGGTGACGAGTTTGACGGTCGAGCATGGCTTGAAGCCGCGCCTCAGCGCCCATTCCTGATTGACGATGGTATAAACCTGTCCCGTCTTAGGGTCCATGACGACGACCGTTCCGGCTCGTCCTCCCAGCGCGGCCACGGCCACGCGGCGCACTTCCATGTCTTCGCCGGTCGTAGAGTCTTTTAATATGTTAGCCATCGCTTCGTCGCGCAATGACTGGTCTGCGGCGCGCTGGCGTGCGATGGCTGCCTGACGAGCAATCTCTGCGCGGCGCGCTGCTTCAATAGCCTCTCGGCGGCGGCGCTCGGCCTCGCGTCTGGCTACAAGCCTGGACGCGCCTCGACCACTTTTGTCTTTACTGTCATCACGCCTGGCCGTACGCTGGTCGCGGGCAGAAGCCTTTCCGCGCCCTCTATCTGCGCGGGCATCTCTGGCCGATTCCTTACGCCCGCGAGCGTTTCTTGAACTCTCTTTCTTGTTGGCGGCGGCGCGCCGTTTTTGTGCCGGTGCTGAGATGGAGAATAAGAGCGAAAGAAGGAGGAGGAGACTAAGGGGCGCTAAGCGCGAAAGGGTACGATTATTCAGGGTCATCTACAAGGGCCTCTCTTCTCTAAAAATTTTGGGGTTTAAGGATTAGCCGTTCGCTTCCCGCACGAACGGCTGCGAAAGAGGCTTGCGCGCACAAAGCGCGCAAGCCGGGGTGCGCCGCCATGTATGCGGCTTTGTAGATTATTGGGTTTCGGAGTATTGAAAGTTTGCATCAAATAGTCTTGCGACTCGTTCTGCTCTCTTCAATCCGGATTCTGCGTTTCGATGAAGTGGGAGAGTTCCCTAATCAGTGGCGGCCTCTGGGGAGTTTGCGTCGAGACCGCTGGAACTATAACATTTGAGCCAAGATGCGGCAATAAAAATATGAACCTATAGCAAGGTTAAGGCAATAAACGGTCAAGCTGACCCGCAGGTGTATTAAAGTTTTACTGAGCTACGGGGTGAGATTTACGAAATCTGCAAAAATCCGCATTCAGGCTGAATGCTGAAGGCTTCTTTATGAGCGTGCTCAAATTTTTTTACAGTTTCCGCATACGGCTGCTGCTGGTGCTGGCTGCGCTTCTGGTAGCGACGCTGGGGCTTCAGTACTATCTGAATCGACGCGCCGAGCGCAAACAGGCTGCTCTTAATGAACGCTCACGCCAGATGAGCGCACGCGTCATAGCCGAGCAGGAACAGGCGCTGGCAGCAGCCTTTAAGCTAGGCATTGAAAGCATCTCCAAGCAAGAATGGCTCTACAATCTTTATGAGGATGCCGTGGCCGAGCAGCCCCTTCTTGATGAAAAGGCCAGGCGCATTACCAACATCCTTGTAGTTGACAGTCAGGGTCACGTACGCGACAGCCTTAAAGACTACAACCCCACACAGAACCCAGACGGCACGCTTGAATATCTTTACCTGCGCGAAGTTAAATTGCCGCCGCTGATAAATCCCGCGCAGATAAGAGGTGATAACGTAGAGCTGCCGCAATCCGCGATGGCTCCCGTGCCGCGTGGAGCGGGTGAGCCGCGCGCATTCGCCTTCCCCGTAGAGACCGATAAGCAAGGCCGCTGGTATGTCATCGTCGCGCTCGGGTCGGCCAACGCGCCGAGCGGCATGGTCAACCGCGAAGAAGCCAGCACGCTAATATATACTCTGATAGTGCTGCTGGTGATGATTATCCTGACCAGCATACTGGTCTGGCGCTTCACACGCCCCATTAAAGATTTGTCGGAGGCAGCGCGGCGCGTGGCCGCAGGCCAGCTTGATTTTCGTGTTCCGGCTGAGAGACGCGACGAGATGGGGGCGCTCGCCGCGCGCTTTAACGAGATGATCGCGGCTGTGGGGCGCACGCGCGAGCTTGAATCCCGTCTCAATAATGCAGAGCGCTCGGCGGTCGTAGGCCGCCTGGCTTCGGCCATCGCGCACGAGATAAGGAATCCTTTGAACTACATCAACCTCACGCTGGATCACCTTCGCACAGCCTTTGCGCCCACTGATGAGCAGAAGCGCGAGACGTTCGAGCGTCTGGCCGTGCAGCTTAAAAAAGAGGTCGCACGCATCAACACACGCATCACGGAATTTCTCAAATACACGCGCCCGACCCGACTTGAGCTTCGCCCGCTAGACCTTCGCCTCTTAAGCGAAGATGCGCTACGCATGGTCGAAGTGCAGGCCATTGAGTGCGGCATAGAGACTCGTATAGAAACGGAAGGCAAGGTTCCAGCGATTATGGGCGATGAAGATTCGCTGCGCTCCGTCTTCACCAATCTCATCATCAACGCCCTACAGGCGATTGACGGCGCAGGCGGTAAGTTGACGATTCAGCTAACGGGCGAGGATGGCGGCCACTCCGCCCGCATAGACATCACAGACACGGGTCGCGGCATCCCGTCCGAAAACATCTCGCAGGTCTTCGAGCCGTACTTTTCGACCAAGGAAACGGGCACAGGTCTGGGGCTGGCTATCGTCAAGAAGGCCGTGGATGATCATGGCGGCACAATCAGCGTCACATCAGAACCGGGCAGCGGTACGACCTTCACTATAACCTTGCCAGCCAAACAAGTTGCCTGACGATGTGCATAGTGATTAATTAACAGTTATTATCTACACTTCGCTTCATGCACTCTAATTCATAATCTGGAGTTGAAATGGGACGCAAAAGCATACTGGTGGTTGATGACGAGAAGTCGCAGCGCGAAATCCTTGAGATGATTCTGTCGGGCGAGGGCTACGACGTGACGACTGCTTCGAGCGGCGAGGCGGCTCTCAAGTTTGCCAAGGACAGGCGATACGACCTTGTCCTGACCGATTTGAAGATGACCGGCATGGACGGCATAGAGCTGCTGCAACACCTGCTCGCTCAGGACTCTTCGATTCTAGTCATCCTGCTGACGGCGCACGGCTCGATTGAGTCGGCCAAAGAAGCGCTCCGCCGCGGCGCATACGATTATCTATCGAAGCCTTACGACCGCGAGCAACTGCTTCAGACCATAAGCCGCGCTCTGTCCAAGCTGGATGAGCTTGACCGTGAAATCATCTCGGATTCGGCAGAGATGGAGTCGGTCAAGAAGATGATCGTCAAGGTCGCGCGTTCCAGTTCGACGGTGCTGATTCGCGGCGAATCCGGCACAGGCAAGGAGTTGATTGCCCGCGCCATTCATACACAAAGCCCGCGCGCCACAGAGATGTTTCAGGCCGTCAACTGCGCGGCCATCAACGAGAACCTTCTAGAATCGGAACTCTTCGGCCACGAGAAAGGCTCTTTCACGGGCGCGCACGCAGAGAAGAAGGGTCTCTTCGAGGTGGCGGATCGCGGCACGCTCTTTCTGGATGAGATTGGAGAGCTGGACGTAGGCATGCAGGCCAAACTCCTGCGCGCGCTTCAGGAGCGCAAAATCAGGCGCGTCGGCGGCACGCGCGAGTTGTCTGTGGATGTGCGCGTCATCGCCGCCACCAACCGAGACCTGCGCTCTATGGTCTCCGGCAAGGGATTCCGCGAAGACCTGTACTATCGCATCAACGTCCTTTCGATTGACGTTCCGCCATTGCGCGAACGGCGCGATGACATCCCGGTGCTCATCAACCACTTCTTGACCAAATACACGCGCGACACAGGGCGGCTCTGCAATGGGCTGACGACGGAGACCAGGCGCGTGATGCAGGAGTACAGTTGGCCTGGCAACGTGCGCCAACTGGAGTCTGCGGTCGAGCGCGCTCTTCTGCTGTGTGAAGGGCCTATGATAGATGTGGAAGACCTGCCGCTTGAAATCCGGCAGGAGGCGCGCCCCGCTCCGGCAGGCCAGTTCCGCCTTCCGCCCGAAGGCATCTCGTTTGAAGATGTCGAGCGAGACCTTATCATTCAGGCTATGGAACAGACCGACTACAACATCACGAAGGCCGCCAAGCTCCTCGGCCTAACCTTCCGCACGCTTCAGTACCGGCTGGAAAAATTCGGCATCAAGAAGCCGGAGGGTAAAAACAGGGACGAGGGATAGAAGCACAAGGCAGAAGTCAGAGTGCAAAATGATGACCGCGTGCTGACTCAAGCGTAGCAGTAACACTTTCATCTTTCGTTAACTATCTTATTAACCAGACGCAAAAACAGTAGGGTGCGAGCGTTCAAGGGCATGTGTGCGACTATTCAAATCAAAGGAGTCAACTCATGCGACTTTTAGCCATCTCTTTATTAACAGCCATCCTTCTTATATTGACCGGGTGCGCTCGTCAGGAGAGTAAGTCAACCAGCACCGCGCCCTCTCAAAGAACTACAACCGCCCCTGTAGCGCAGGAGAAGCCTACAGGGACTGCCAGTTCTCCTTCAACGGTGCAAGATGGTCAGATGAAGCAGGCTTCGCTGACGAACGCGCAGAACTCGCAAACGTCCGTCACGGTGACGGAGCGCAAGCTGATACGCAACGCCGATGTGATTCTTGAATCCGGCAGTCCCGGCGAGAGCCAGCGCAAGGTCTCGGCAATCGCCGAAGCGCACGGCGGCTTTATAGTCTCGTCCGAATCCAAGCAGGTAGATGCAGAGGGTCAATTGAAGCCGGAGATGACCGTGACCGTGACCATACGCGTGCCTGCCGCGCAGTTTGAAGCGGTTATCAACGAGATTCGCGGCGCAGGCAGCCGCGTCGCGCAGGACAAGATTACAGCCCAGGACGTGACCGAAGAGTATATAGACCTGGAAGCGCGCATCCGCGCCAAGCAGGCGCTGGAAACGCAGTTCATGGAGATTATGAAGCAGGCGCGTACGGTACAGGACGCGCTCGAAGTTCAAAGACAGCTATCGGACGTTCGCGCAGAGATAGAGCGGCTTGAGGGGCGTCGCCGCTTTCTTGAAAATCAGACGAGCCTTTCGACCATCAACGTCACCATTCAACCGCCGTCGCAGATAGTTAGCTCAACAGGCTTTTTCTACAGCGTCAAGCGCGCCTTCAGCGATGGCCTGGACGTGGCGGCTCTTATCACGCTCGGCCTCGTGAGAATCTTCATAGCGCTTCTGCCGATTCTCATCTTCATAGTGCTGCCCATTTTTCTGGTTGTGCGCTATCTGGTTCGCCGCGCGCAGCGGGAACCGGCCAGAGTGCCTCCGACGCCGCAGCCTACGCCAACAGCAACCACCACATGAATAGAAACCTGAAACCGGGCATGAATCGAAATCTCTTAACAGCGCTCTTTCTTCTTCTTTCGTCTTTCGTGGTCGCCTGCTCTTCAGCGGGCACGGAGAAGAGCGGCAATGCGCCGCAGGCTCCGACTAACACCAACTCGCAGGCGGCCAGTGCTTCATCCTTACCCGAAGATGTCCTTCAGGTGAGCGCTACGAAGGTAGAAGTGCAGGCGGGTAAATCGGCGGAGGCCGAGGTTAAGCTGAAAATCAAAGAGGGCTATCACATCAACGCCAACCCGGCGTCGCAGTACCAGATTCCAACGCAGTTGACAATCGAGCAGGCTGAAGGCATCAAGGCAGGGCAACCCAAATATCCTGCTTCGATTACCAAAAAGTTTTCTTTTGCCCCTCAGCCGCTCGCGGTTTATGAAACGGAAGCGACGATTAATGTTCCTGTGAGCGTAGCGGCGGGAGCGGCGAAGGGCGAGCGCTCCGTTCCTGCCCGCCTGCGCTTTCAGGCATGTGATGAGCAGGTGTGCTATCCTCCAAAAAATCTTCAGCTTTCGATGCCGGTGACGGTGAAGTAAGAGCAAAGAGAATTTCTGTTTAATGACCAGCGAAGCGATGCGAATAGACCACCTTTGGATGTTGCTTGCGTGTACGTGCATGATTGTCGCGGGCGCGGCTCTGCTGTGGCGTTGGAACGTTGAAGTAGCTTTTGTCGCCGCCACGCTCGGCGTAGTCTGCTGGTTTCTCAACTTGAGAAATCGTTTGAAGAAAACTATTGTCAACGAGATTGAAGAGAACACAGAGTCAGGAGAAGAAGATGAGAATCAATAGACGCTCCGTTTGGCTTACAGCCGCTCTGGCTTTCATGTCGATTGCAGCAGTGCCGCAAACGCTTTTAAGCGCAACGCGTGACGACAAGGCGGAAGTGCGCTCCGCTGTGCAGCGCATCTTCAGCCAGATGAAGGCTCACCAGTACGGCGAACTTTACGACTCGCTGTCGGCTTCTTCACGTGCGCGCATGACACGCCAGCGCTTTACCAGCAGCATGCAGCGCATGGACGATAACTACCAGCTCGAACGAATCGAAATCGGCGCGGTGCGCGTGCGCGGCAATACAGCCGTTGTCGATACTGTTATCTACGGACGCATGTTGAAACCATCGGAAGGCGAAGGCAAGATCGTAGCGCAGCAGACGCTCGTGCGTGAAGATGGACAGTGGCGCGTCTCCAGCTCCGCCACCGGAACAGGCTTAAGCAGCAGACCCGGACGAATCTACCTGAAGCGTGACGGGCGTTGGGTGGATGTAACTGCCGCCATGAGGGAGGCAGCGGGACGCCGCAGAAGTTAAAATCTACGCCAGCCCATCAGGGGTAGCCCCTGTAAGGGGCGAAATAATGTAGCCCACGGCGCAAGCCGTGGGAATTAGTTCGGAATTTGAAACAAAGCCCCGTAGGGGCGACATAAGTTTTTTGGCGAGGGTAGAATTTCCTTGCCGTCTAATTTATGTCGCCCCTACGGGGCTTCTAATTTTTTCGTGGCTTGTTCCCACGGCTAGCGGCGTGGGCTATAAACATGTCGCCCCTACGGGGCTAAGGATAGAAAACCCCGTTCCTATTTATATCGCGTCTCGCTTTAGAAAATTTAGAACAGGTCTGTAAAAGAGAGCTGGGTGGTTTCTTCTTCTGCTTCTGCCTCGGTGCGGCGTGTGCGTGCGCGCCCGCCGTCTAAGGCTTCGCGCACGGATGGCAGATGAAAGCGCATGATGCGCGGGGTGAGACGAATCGAAGGGATGCGCCCTTTGCGCGCCAGTCGGCGCACGGTCGCCTCTGACACTTGCAGGATGGCCGCAAGCTGGCGCGCCGTCAAAAACTCGTCGCGCGTTCCATCTGTTTGAGGTGTGACATCTTTCATTCGATAAATTCACCCCTCACGAGTGTTCGCTTCACTTCTGAGCGGGTTCGAGCGTGAGCGCGATGCGATACACGACCGCATCGTCCACGGTTATATCTTGAGTAGTGTCCTTCGCGCCCCCGGCTTTCGCTGTCACGCGGTATTTGGCCTTGTCCGGCGGAAGACGGAAAGAAAACTGCCCGGTCTCGGTCGTCACGCGGTCGGCCAGCTTTTTCAGATTCCCATCCGCTTCGATGCGAGCCAGCTCAACGCGCGCACCCGGAACGCTTCGCCCCGAAGGGTCAAAGACGCTGCCTTTCAGGAAAGCGATTGAGCTTTCGTCAATCGTCAGGACTAGACGGTCGCCAAGGGGGCGCACCTTGCCTGCGCGCACCTCTATGTTGTTGACCGTGCCGACGCTCAGGCCGGGCTTTCTGAAGGTCACACTGTAAATCCCCGGCTGAAGACCGTTCACCGTAAACTCGCCCCTGGAGTTCGTAGAGCCTTGTGTTATCTCGCGCTCGCCCTGACGAACTATCACTGCGACTTCCGAAGGCTTGCCAGTCTCTACGCGCACGCGTCCCTTAATGCTGCCGGTGGTCTTGTCCTGCTGCGTTGCGGACAGTCCCACCCACAGAAGCAGTATGAAGATAGCCGCGAATATTGAGTTGAATCTGCTCATTACTTCTCCACAATGATTGTTGCCCCGCTCGGGGAAGAGTTACGGGAGCGCTCCGGATGCGGCGATTATAGCATGCTCCTCTCTTGAGAACATGACCCGTGAGGGCGCGCGCACGCAAACCTTGATGCGCGATGCGCCCGTGTGTGTTGCCTTCCAGGCGCATCTGGAAACTAAGAGCACAACGCCTGTATAATCATTCCCGGTAGCCTTATGTCGCCTTTGGTTAAATTCGTCCCCTACACTTCCCCTTGCGGGTACACGCTCGCAACTCTCCTTTGCGCGCTTCTTTTCCTTCTCTGCCTGCCCTCTTCCCTTCCGGCTCAGGAACAGCAACAGCGGCCACGCAGAGTCGAAGACCAGGAGAAGCAGGGCGAGCCGGAAGAAATCCTGCGCATAGACACAGACCTTGTGATGGTGGACACGAGCGTCACGGACGCTGAAGGCAAGCCCGTGCGCGGCTTAAGCGCGAAAGATTTCAAGCTCTACGAAGACAACATAGAGCGCCCGATAGCCTTCTTCAATGTAGAGCAGCGCTTCGGTCAGAAGCGTCCCATTGCGGTCGTCTTTGCGCTGGACGTTTCCGGCAGCATGACCGCGGAAGAGATAAGCAGATTGCGCGTCGCCATGCAGATGTTCTCCGCGCGTCTTTCCGAAACCACCTCGTCCACCTTCGCCATCATGACTTTCGGTATGAAGGTCAAGACGATTCAGTCTTTCACAGGCGATGCGCAGAAACTCGCGCGCGCCTTCGACCGCCTTGAGCGCGAGCCGAGCGGCCTTTCGACGCATACCTTCGATGCCGTTGACGACGCGGTTCGGCTACTGGTCAGAAGCGCCCCGCGCACGCGCGAGCGCAGGCTTTTGAAGCGCGCAGTGATTGTCATCACCGACGGCTTCCCTGTAGGCGATACGGTCTCGCCGTCCACTGTGATAGAACGCGCCAACTCTGCGGACGTGAGTGTTTACACAGTCACGCTGCCCTCGTTTTCCAGAATGGTGGTTTCGTCGGAGCGCCAGCCCTTGCCGACGCTGCTCGATGTGAGCGGATTGACGGAGAAGACCGGAGGATTGAGCGTCTATGCAACCGACAAGGATTTCCAGCCACTTTTTAGAGCACTGGCAGAAGAAGTAACCTCAAGCTATGTGCTGGCCTTTTATCCGAATGAGGAGAAGCGGCGTGACGGCCAACAGCACAACATTCGCATAGAAGGGCCGTCCGGCCTCACCATACGCCAGAGCCGCCCCGGCTATAAGTACGGTGACAAGTGAGAAGAACAGTTTACAGTTTACAGTTTTCAGTTTTCAGAAAATGCTTGTCGCCCTTTTTCTGAAAACTGTAAACTGAAAACTGTTCTTCAGTAATCCTCGTCTTCATCCGAGTCATCGTCGTCCAGGTCTTCCTCTTCGACGATGTCTAGTTCGACGGGGTCAAGTCCTACGACTTCAAGGTCTGTTCCGCATTCTTCGCACGAGACAATGTCGCCCTTGTCAGCGTCCGTATCAACGTGGACATCCGCATCACATTCGGGGCATGTTCCGGTCGGCACTTTTCCTTTTCCTCCAGCGCACTAATCTTTAACGGCAGTGGCGCACCCGCTTGATTGAAGAGAGGGGAACCTCCACCCTGTTTTTAGTTTGAACGCCGACAATCTACCTGCGCTCGCCCAGAATTGCAATACACATTTTTCAAAGGAACAAAGCCCCCGTGAATTGATGTGGATTTCGCTCAAAGTAGCCGGTAGCCGGAACCGCCTGTGGCTATGGAAGAATCAGGTTTGTTAATGAGGATAAAGGGAGCGAAGCGGGCAAAAGCCAAAGCTTGAATGTAGACGAGTAAATTTTTCTTGACACTCATAGCGCCGAAGGACTACGCTCTGCCTGTTTCACAAGCTTGTTTACAGCCCATGCGGCCTATCGGCCTTCTGTTAGCACTCTTTTCCTGACGACCCTCCTTGCACTCGTCGGCTCGACCCAAATGGCAACCCCAGGGACATCTAAGTAGTCGCCGCAAGTTAACCTGTAAGATTTGCCCTTTACCGGCCTCCATATGGTCGGATTAAATTCTCCAGTCACGAAGTGCCTGTAATTACCTTCGGGCTTCAAAACTCATCTTCGTAAAGAGAGGGCAGACAGAGAGATGTATATAACAGTTCAATTAGACAAAGAAGCGGCGCTGGCACTGCAAGGACAGCAACCGGAAACTGATGCGTCAAGGCAGATCATAGAGGCGGCCAACGAACTAGGAGCTACTCTCAAGCCGATGCATCCTGGCACAGCAGACCCTGATCTGGCCTCATATTTCTTTGTAGAGGTGCCCGATGCTGCCACAGCCGAACGTGTCATCTCGCGTCTCAGCCGTAGCAGCGCCATAACAGCCGCTTACCTCAAGCCACCGGATGAGTTGCCTTGAGTCTCAAGCTGCTCTAAGGAGAATCATTATGGTAACACGCAAAAAGAGTCCCCAATCGAAAGAATGGGAAGGCGAAGCTGCTCCAGAGGCGTCACAGCCTGCTGGAGAGCGAGAGCTTATCGTTATTGCAAACCCTCAAGCCGGATTGCGCGCCAAAAGCGCAGGCATCACATCTGAAGCGGGAGCCGATGTCACTCCCATCGCTGAACTAATCGAAAGCGAAGGCATAAGGCTGGAACCCCTGTTCGGCCTCAGCGAAGAACGGATCAAGAGCAAAGTCCTGGAGGTGGCCGAGGCGGCTGCCGAAAGAAACGTTGAAGTACCAGACCTCTCCGTCTACTACCGCGTGGACGCGCCGGACGCAAGGCTGGACGAGCTGGCCGAAAAATTACGCGAGAACGAAGCGGTGGAAGCCGCCTACGTCAAGCCTGCCGGAGAGCTTCCTCAGCTTCTAAACGACATGGTTCCGGCGGCGGAGGATGCGCCGCCGACGACTCCCGATTTCACTTCCCGTCAAAGATATCTTGATGCTGCTCCCGTAGGCATCGATGCGCGCTACGCCTGGACGCTCCCCGGCGGCAGAGGAGCTGGAGTCAACATCATAGACCTGGAGTGGGCATGGCGTTATTCGCACGAAGACCTGCTTCTGAATCAGGGCGGTGTAGTCGGCGGCACACAAACCACAGACCAAGCCTCCAGAAATCACGGCACAGCCGTCATCGGCGTGATCGGCGGCGACGGTAACACCATAGGGATAACAGGCATCTGCCCTGATGCCAGGGTCAGCTCCGTTGCTTTTTCCATGCCCACGGCCTCGGCCATACGCCTCGCCGCAGACCGCTTGAGCGCCGGTGACATTATGCTGCTGGAGATTCACCGCGCCGGGCCGCGTTTCAACTTTCAAGCTCGCAGCGATCAGCGCGGCTACATCGCCATAGAGTGGTGGCCTGACGATTTCGACGCGATTCGCTATGCCATAGGCCGAGGCGTAATCGTGGTCGAAGCAGGCGGCAATGGCGCGGAAAATCTGGACGACGCAATCTACAGCGTGCGCCCGGCAGGTTTCCCAAGCACATGGACGAACCCCTTCAATCGCTCAAATCGTGATTCCGGGGCTATCGTAGTAGGCGCTGGGAACCCGCCTGCGGGCACGCACGGGAGAAACTCGCAGCCAAACACAGGCGAGCCTTATGTTGATAGAGCGCGCTGCGGCTTCTCGAATTTCGGCGCTGTGATTGACACACAGGGCTGGGGCTGGGAAGTCACCAGCACCGGCTATGGCGATCTACAGGGCGGCAACGAAAACGAATGGTACACGGATCAGTTCAGCGGAACATCCAGCGCATCTCCGGTCATCGTCGGCGCGCTCGGCTGCGTACAGGGCGTCCTGCGCGCACGTGGCCGTACGCTCCTGACTCCGGCGACTGCACGGCAATGCCTGCGCTCCACAGGCTCGCCTCAACAGGACGCGACCGGACGCCCCGCCACACAGCGCATAGGCAATCGCCCGAACCTGCGCCAGCTCATTGAGTGCGCCGACCCCAAGAGTTTCGAGAAAATCCGTATTGAGAAGAACTTCGAGAAGAGCTTCAAGCGAGAGATTAAGGAACTCAAGCTTGAGGTGGAGAAACCGCTAGAGAAGTTTTTCGACAAATTAACCGATGTCTTGAACAACCCCTTCGGCAGGATCATAAATCCCCTCGAAAGGCTGCAATTTGGCCCGGAAGCAGCTCAAGGCGGTTCCTTGGAAGATCGCATCTCGCGGCTTGAATCAATGATGCTGGGCACAACTCAGGCTCCGGAGTCCCAGACGCCAGCGCCGGTTGCGAACTGCATTGACTTTACCAGCCTACAGCCCGGCAACCATCCGAACCCGCTTTCCGTACAGTGGGCGACCTTCCTGGTCAGGGGTCAAACGGGAGCGCGCCAGCCCAACACGCGCATTGTCAGTTGGGGTGGAATCAAGGGACTCGATTGCGGGTATGCGCTTGAAATCAAACTCAATCACGCGTGCCCTTGCATCCAGATAACCCTCGCTCAATTCTCAAGACCTGCGACCGTTTACGTCTTTAACGCAGACAACTCGTCTGCCGGAAGCGCGACGATGACAAATCAGCAAGCGACTCCGCAAACGCTCATGCTGTGCGGCACCGGGATCGTGCGCATCGTCGTCAAGAGTCCGCAGAACGAGGTCTTGCTCCTCAAGCTCTGCTGCGTGCCACAGCCTAAGAAGACTGAGGGCAAAGAGACCATCAAGGCCGAAAAGAACGAGAAGCTTGAGAAGCTTGAGCTTAAGGAACAGAAGAGTGAGAAGATTGAGAAGCGCGAAGGCAAGGAGACCATCAAGGCCGAGAAGCTTGAGCTTAAGGAGAAAATCGAGCGCAAGGAAATCAAGGATAAAGATTTAAAGGAGTTCAAGGAAGGAAAGGAAATCAAAGAAGTTAAAGAGAAGGACAAGGAGATTAGAGAAACGGGGTTGCAAACGACTTCCTCGCCCGAATCAACCACCGAAGACAGCGAGTCTGTAGAGCAACGCCTGGCAATACTTGAGCAGGTCGTGACTGAGATGGTGCATTTTATCAGTCCGGAGCTGCGCCCAGACCTGGGCGCGGGCGCGCTCACATACGAAGAAGACCAGGGTGGCAATGACCCCGTGGCCTTAAGCCAGCAGCTCCAGAAGGATGCCGCCGACGCAAAGCAGGCTAAAGACAATAAGGATGTAGAGAAACTGAGCGAGTATTAGGTCTAATCGGCCTATCACTTCGGCGGGAGCCGCAAAGAGAAAGTAACCTCGTCGGCTCCCGCTTTTTTCTCATCCTCGATTGCGTGTAAACGGCTCTTATAAACTTCAAAGGGTATTAGAAGCTGTATGAAAACTCTTTACCGCCGCGCGAGCGGCGATTGAGAAGGTAGCCAGACGTGCAACGTCTGGAACCAAATACGAGTTTGAGGGTACGCGCCCTGAAGGGAGCGCGTAGAATCTCACGCGCTCCCTTCAGGGCGCGAATGATAACTACACTCTGACCAGAGGCAGAGGTCGGCCTCGCGTCCGCCTCTGCCTCTGGCTACCATCTGGCTGCGCCTTCGGCGCAAACGCTAGATGTGCCTTCGGCGCACACCATTGATTTCTCAAACGGCTTCTATAGGATTAGCATCAAGTATTAAAGATGTGGCTGGTACTCTGCTCAAATGACGATCTATCGGCGCTCTGGGCTTATCAGGGTCTAAAGGAGCGTGGTCTGGCTCCGATGGAGCTTGTCAGCGCGGAAGTGCTGGCGCACAGCTTACGCTGGGAACACAGGCTGGGGGCAGACGGCACGTACACTGAAATAACGCTGCCTGACGGACGCACGATCAACAATCGCAGCACGCGTGGGACATTGAACCGCTTGCAGGCATTTCCCGGCTATCTACTACGCGCGCGTGCGAGCGACCGTTTGTATGCGACACAGGAATTCACAGCCTTCTTCATGAGCTGGCTCAATGCCCTTCCCGCGCCCGTTCTAAACAGGCCGACGGCGCAGGGTCTCTCAGGTCCTTGGCGTCACATCTCAGAGTGGGTCTGGCTAGCCTCTCGCGCCAGCCTTCCCGTCCCACGCTACGCAGAGACGAGCCGCGAATGGACAGCTCAGGCGCTTTACAGCGGAAGACTTGTTCCGGCGAATACGCCTGTCGAAACCATCATCGTTGTTGCGGGACAGGCTGTCTGCGAACGCGCTCCGGCTGAAATACGCGAAGGCTGCATACAACTATCCAGGCTTTCAGAGACAGAGCTGCTCGGCGTCGAATTCGTCGTCTCTGAGACAGGGCTTTGGACGTTTGTCGGCGCAACGCCGTTTCCTGACCTCAGACTCGGCGGACAAATGTTGCTTGATGAGTTGTTCAGCGCGCTCAAGGCTGGGGGGCAATCTGCTTCATGATACTTCTCTGCGGCATTCCTTCCGAGTCTCCTCTGGCTCTGGTGCGCGAGCAGCTTGAGCTGCTTCATATACCTTACGTGCTGTTCAATCAGCGACGCTTCCGGGATACCGAGCTGGCTTTTGAAATACAGGATGGCCGCATCACAGGCTTGATGCGTGTGGACGGCGCGGCCTATCGTCTGGAAGATTTTCAAGGCGTGTACACGAGATTGATGGACGATCAAGTGTTGCCGGAGCTAAAGGATGAGCCTCAACACTCTGTGATGCGCCAGCGGTCGCGCTCACTGCACGCGACCCTGACGCACTGGACTGAAATCACTCAGGCGCGAGTCGTCAATCGCGCCGCCCCGCAAGGCTCTAATTTTTCCAAACCATATCAGGGACAGATCATACTTGACGAAGGCATACGTATACCTGAAACGCTCATCACCAACGACCCCGAACTGGTGCGCAGCTTTCAGGAGCGGCACGGGCGCTTAATCTACAAATCCATCAGCGGCATACGCTCCATAGTGCAGTCTCTTGAGGAGAAGGATTTAAGTCGGCTCGGCCAGATACGCTGGTGTCCGACGCAGTTTCAGGAATTCATAGAAGGCACAAACGTGCGTGTGCATGTAGTGGGACGGGAAGTTTTCGCCACTGCCGTGAGCACGGAAGCTATAGACTATCGCTACGCACAACAACAGGTTGGCGACTCGGCACAGCTTACGGCGATTGAGCTGCCTGCGGAGTTGGCCGAAAAATGCGTTAGGCTGGCAGCCCGTATGGGGCTTGCCTTCGCGGGCATTGACCTGAAAATCACGCCTGATGATCGAGTCTACTGCTTTGAAGTCAATCCCAGCCCGGCTTTCAGCTACTATGAAGCGAACACAGGCCAGCCAATTGCGCTCGCCCTTGCGCGTTATCTGGCTCAACAGCAGAACTAAGGCTGAAGTCCTGTTGCAGCCTCAACGCGCTGTGGCCGCAACGAGCGCCTCCAGCCGCTTGCGCGCCTCAACAGCTTCAGGGCTGCGCGGATAGCGTTGTAGTATTTCGCGCCACGCCGCGCCGTCGTAGTGATACTGCTTCTTCGCAGCATCAAAGGTGAAGACAATGTCCTGCTTACGATACCTGTCCAGCCCGTTAAAATTCATGAAGTAGCTGAACAGGGGCGCGCCGCCCGCCGTCATCTCGCGCTCTTCCAGTCTTCTTACTGCATCGCGCGACAATCTGACGGCGGCCTTGTCAGCCTCTTCGCCGTAGAGCATAAGCACGCTCGCGCGCAGGGGTGATTTCGGAAACATGTCCAGAAAGATACGCGCCCGCACGATGCGATCAAAATCATCCGAGCCGCGTATGAGACGGAGAAGCCTTTCGTCTTCGCCTGCGCGTCCGGGCACGACGACCGCATCGCTCTGTAGCCAGCCGCGCGTGCGGCGTGTGACCGCTACGCGGTAGAACACTATGCCTTCGGGTGTACGCTTCTGCCCAAGGATTGCGACCATGCGCCCGCGACTCATGCGCTGTAAAAGTCTCGCCGACAGCTCAGGCTCGTCGCGCAGAACAGCTAATCTTTCGTCGATGACGACGGCGCGCATGCCTCCTGCCGGAGCGCGACGTTGCGCTTGAGCAAAGGGCTGTGAAAAACAGGAAAGGATGAGCAAAGATAGAGCAAAGATTGTTCTCTTTGAAGAGAGCAGGGACATGAATGTAGCCTCCTTCTTCGATGAGGTGAATTAGAGGCGACTGGCGGCGCGTGCAGCCCCGATGAGGTGTTGGTCTAGCGTGGAGCGCGGCGACGAGTCGCAAGGCAATTCGATAACGTAGCTACAAGTTTCGATAACCGGGAACAAGGCGCTCTGAATATCAAGTCCGCGAGCCGGACGAGGCATCACATTCTAAGGCCAGGGGTCTGGAGGGCCATGACCCGCCGAGCCTCCACCAGAACCAATCGGCGGATCGCTCTCCGGCTCATAGGTTGAAGTTTTGCTTGGAGGCTTTATTCCTCCTCCCGAACCTCCTGATGGTGGTGGATCGCACGCGTCATCATCCGGCGTTGAACCACCCGGATTCGGGTCTCTTTCATGCGGGCGTTCTTCACGCTCTTCGCTGGACATTATTGTTCTCCTTTATTCGGCGCTGTTCTATAGCTGTATACCAATCTATGTAGGAGGACTTGCTTTTATTAACATCAAATTGAATCTTGCGCAACAACTTCTCTTTTGATTGCGGGTCGTCGTCCGGGGCAAGCTCTCTTGATCGTTTCTTTGTAGCGCCGTATAGATCAAGCATCTTTCCATTTATGTACAAGTTGAGCTCAATGTCGTCAATCAATTGATTCAGGTCATAGTAGACATCACGATAACCGGCATTCTGCTTGCTGAATCTCTCTATTTCTCTGGGCAGATTGACGATGGGTTTGATGACCGTCAGAATCGCAACAACGCCCGCATAGAAAGCCCAGGCTATTTTACCCGTATCAGTTCGCCACGCATACCACGCGGCAATTGTGCCGGAGGTGCCAAGAGCCAGAATGATCTCGTATAAAAGGTTGTATCGTTTATATCGTGCGAGGCGGCAAGCGTAGTAAAGCTGGTTCAGCAGCGCCGTGCGATAATCATCATAGATTTTCCTCGAAAGTCCTTCAAATTTATTATCGTCAACTAAGGCTTCAATTGTCGCCACTGGAGTCATCTGATGCCTCCTTTGGAAGAGTAAGGATACTGGACGACCCGGCTGCCCGTTACGGTTATTGAATCAGCGAGAGGTACGGCGACGAGTCGCGTTGGACGTGTTACTTGCTAACTTCATGCGGGCTTCGGCAGCAAGAATGCGCTTCCGTGAATCCGCATGATGCACGTGACAGATAGCATTGGCGAGCGCGTCGGCTGCATCATGAGGCTCCGGCACACTAGAGAGCGCAAGCAGCACGCGTACCATCTCCTGAACCTGATGCTTCTCTGCGTTGCCGTAGCCCACGACCGTTTGCTTGACCAGTCGCGGGCTGTATTCATTAACCTCAACGTGAGCGCGCTCGGCGGCCACTAGCACCACGCCGCGCACTTGCCCCAGCTTAAGAGCAGTCTTCACATTAGCGGCATAAAAGGCTTCTTCAACCGAACAGGAATCCGGCTTGAGGCGTGCAATTATCTCTTCAATGCCGCTGAAGATTTTCAAAAGGCGCGCCGGGAAACTTTCGCGCGGGCTGGCACGAACGACGCCGAACTCCACGAGCTTTATCTTGCGCCCTTCAGTCTCAATAACGCCCCAGCCCGTCGTCTCGCTCCCCGGATCAATGCCCAACACACGCATAACTTTCAAATATCACAAAACCTGAAAAAGGTAAAAGAAAAAATTAAAAAGTCAAAAGGTCGGCTGAAACCACATTTACAGAAAAATAAGATCAGCAGTTGTCTTTGTTCTTCACTTTTGCATTTTTACTTTATAATTTTTCCTTACGTCATGTCGGCTTCGCTGATGTCGAAGTTGGCGGAGACTTTCTGCACGTCGTCGTGGTCTTCCAGAGATTCCATGAGCTTCAGCATCTGTTTGGCGTCCTGGCCTTCCAGCTTGATATAGTTCTGCGCAACCATCTCGACTTCGGCGACCTGCGGCTCTACGCCCGCGTCTTTGACGGCAGAGAGGACTGCGTCAAAATTCTCCGGGGCGGTGATGATCTCGAAGTTGTCCACGTCATCTCGCAGGTCTTCCGCGCCCGCTTCAATCACCAGCTCGAACAGCTCGTCTTCCGACTTGGCCGCTTTATCCACGACGATATAACCCTTCTTATCGAACAGGTAGCTGACAGAGCCGCTTGCTCCCATGTTGCCGCCGTTCTTCGAGAAGATGTGCCTGATTTCCGCGACCGTGCGATTGCGATTATCCGTCATCGAATCAACCATGATGGCGACGCCGCCCGGCCCGTAGCCCTCATAAGTAATCTCTTCATAATTGACGCCCTCAAGCTCGCCCGTGCCGCGTTTGACGGCGCGGTCAATCGTATCGTTGGGCATGTTTCCGCCTTTGGCGTCGAGGATAGCTTTTCTGAGGCGCGCGTTAGAATCAGGGTCGCCGCCCCCGGTGCGCGCAGCGACCGTTATCTCTTTAATCAGTTTTGTGAAAAGCTTGCCGCGCTTGGCATCGAGCGCGCCCTTTTTGTGTTTAATAGTATGCCACTTGGAGTGTCCAGACATTTTTGAAAATTTCCTTTATGAAACTTGAAGGATCAGGATGCGGGCTGGAATATATCACGCGCTTTTTCAGGCTCGCAACCGTGGCCTACTTCGCATGAGCCAGACTTTCAAGCTGTGCGTAGTCTACGCCTTGAACTCGAACCTGTTTCAACCTTGAAGCATGACCGCTTGTAATCTCCACGGCGCGGCGAGGAACGCCCAGCGCGCGTGCGAGTGTGCGCGCCAGCTCTTCGTTGGCCGCGCCGTCAACGGGCGGTGCGGCGACGCGCACGCGAAGCGCGCCATCATGCACGCCTGCAATGCCGCTCTGTCTGGCGCGCGGGACGACGCGCACCTTGAAGACAATCGCGCCGTCGTGTTCCGTACATTGAACCGTTTGTTCCGACAATGCCAGATGAAGCTCAGCCTATCAGCGTGCCCGCCACAAATCTCTGTAGTAGTTGCAGTAGAAGTAGAACGATTATGGGTGAAATGTCGAACATGCCGACTGTCGGAATAAGACGACGAAAAGGAGCGAGCACAGGCTCGGTTACGCGTATCAGGAATCGCATCACTGGATTGACGGAGCTAAGCCCCCACGAGAAGACTATACGCATGAAGATAAGCAGCGTGTAGACCGCGAGCGTGCCGTAAAGCAAATATCCGACGACAGAGATGAATGCGCCTTTCTGTACGCTGGCGACGACGCCTATCACAGTGCCGAGGACTTCCGTAAAGAGCTGCACGGTGAAGTAGCCGACGACGATGGCAATCAGTATGACGACGAACGGAGAGTATTTAGGATCAATCCCTGCACGCGCCAGGCTGCGACGCACGGGATTAATCAGGGGGTCGGACAGACGCCGTATGTTCATGAAGGTACGGCTGAAAGGATTCATGTCCGCGTAATTCACCAGCAGGCGCACCAGCATCAAGGCGATGATGGCTATAATGCTGCCCGCCACCGCGTACCAGACGACAAGTCGTATGAGACCGAAAACGTTAATAAGCGAATCCATATTCTAATAAACCATTAAGCCCTTACCTGACTAAATGCATGAAAGGATAACTAAGAGTTTTTCACCTGTGACGCTCGCCAAAGATGGCCGTTCCGACACGTACCATAGTCGCGCCCTCTTCAATCGCCACCTCGAAATCGTGGCTCATACCCATTGAAAGCTCTCCGCGAGCATCCCCGAAAGCGCCCCTTGCTTTGTACTGGTCGCGCAACTCGCGCAAACGGCTGAAGTATGGGCGCACGCGCAACACGTCTTCAAAGAAGGGCGGAAGCGTCATCAAGCCTGTTAAGCGCAAGTGCTCGCATGCCGCGACCTGCTCAACAATCTCCGGCAGCTCGCTTTCGCTCACGCCCGACTTGGTTTCTTCCGCTCCCAGATCGACCTGAACCAGAACGGGCAATACTGCATGCCCCTCTTCAACGCACATGCGATTGAGCTTGAGCGCAAGCTCGGTCGAATCCAATGAATGAACCAGCTCAAAGAGCTGTACGGCGCGGCGCGCTTTGTTAGATTGCAGATGCCCTATCAGATGCCAGCGCGCAGCTTCGCGCCCTATCTCCAGAATCTTCCCCTCGGCCTCCTGCACACGATTCTCGCCGAGGTCTAAGACACCCGCTTCGATTGCACGCCGCACAACTTCCACGGAGTGCGTTTTACTGACCGCGATAAGCGTTATCTCTTCCGGCTGACGCCTGCTTCGCCCGGCGCTTAGAGCAATGCGACGGCGCACCTCTTCGAGGCGCTCACGCAACTCTTCCAGACTAGGCAAATCTTCTGACATCAATTTCCTGAGATAGCAATTATCCGTCGAAGCTAACTATAACAACCGCTCCTGAAAGAAGGCAAAAGGAAAAGGAAGAGGTCAGAGGTTAGAGGCTAGAGGCTAGTAGTTAATTTTCTTTTTACTAACCTCTGTCCTCTGACCTCTGACCTCTGCTTTTTGCTCGCTTGACACTCCGCCACGCGAATCCGTATATTCAGATTTCCCAGTTTATGCGGATGTGGCGGAACTGGTAGACGCGCGGGTCTCAGAAGCCCGTGATGGCGACATCGTGGTGGTTCGAGTCCACTCATCCGCATATCAAAGATGAAAAGGGCAAGCCCAACCCGGCGGCTTGCCCTTCCTCTTTTTGTCATTAACCATAATCAACCGTGTAGCAACATAACAGAAGCGCTCTTTCGTCCTTTCCCGCTATCAATGAGAATCATCGCAACCGTAGAAGCGTCTAATCCTGTAACATTCTCTGATTCTTTAGGAAAACAATATATGCTACGGGGTTAGACGCCCAAAGGGGCGCAATATGAGGCGGCAGTTAGTCTGGAATAAAACCAAATGCGCCCAAACGGGCGTCTTTACAGGCGGAAAATAGTACGCATACTTAGCGTTAGACCGCCGCGCCCACCTACAATCTTATATAAGTAAGCCATTCCCATCAGTACATCTCACTGTTGTACGTGATCTTTCTTCTATAAATCTGATAAACCAAAATCGCCAATGTATTGCTAACCATAGTATGTAGAACTTTAGTATTCATCAACTTAATATTCAATTCTTGATATGAGAACAAAAATCCTCGAAAAATTTGGTGAGAGAGTAAGAGAGGAAAGACTAAATCAAGGTCTCTCACAAGAAGCTTTAGCAGAAAAAGCTGGTGTCCATCGAACCTATATCGGCATGATTGAGCGGGCAGAGAAAAACATTACTTTGACTAATATAGAGAAGATTGCAAAAGCATTAGATGTTGACATTAGCAGCCTCTTTGATAGCAAGACCAAGTAAGCGAACTCTAAGGTTATTACGGCGTGTTATGTGGCGAGCAAATTTAGAAACCTACTGCCGCGACTTCAATATCCCAATAGAATACATTACGGAAATTCTGAATGACCCAAAGGTTGTGCCGATGGTTAGAGGTAAAGCCTTCGAGTTTTCTGTTTTGCAGAGACTCAAAAGCCTTCTGCCTGAACAGGATTGGCTTGTTGATAAACCAATGATGAACGCCCAATTTGGGCTACATGATATGGACGTTAGAGTAATCCACAGAAGAACGCGAAAGATTATCGGTGTTGAATGTAAACTTGCAAAGAAAGGGAGTTTCAGACTACAGACCAGAGGTGGAGCAAAGGTCAGCGTCAAGTGTATGCGTAGCCGAACGCTAGGAGAAGAAAAGGTCAGGGAACTAGCACCTATACTTGGCGTCCCTGCGGAAGTCTTGACTGTCCATAACGACCAATATCGAAAAGAGAATTTCGATGTTGTGATTACTTCTCTAGCAAATGCTTTTTATGAGACGGACAGAAATACGATGTTTTATGAATGGAGGCCATCTACGGTTGGCTCGGAGTTCTTGCAAAGATTTAATCCACCGCGAGACATAGACATAAAGACTTTTGCGTTTAACCTTATGTACATTGCGAAAGCCGATGAATTATCTATTACTAGAGCTAATGGAGTAGTTTGTACTAGAAGAAGATGCAACAACAAAGAAGAGTGCGAGTTTATTCCAAACTACCCAATCATCAATTTCGATAATACTTTAACTGTACCGCGACCTGATCACCGTTGGACACCTATCGAGCAGGCAGAAAGATTGTTTACGAGCATGTTGAATAATCCTGGATTAAAAACTTATGCAGGTGCTCTAAAACTGCATGGTTAATTGTTTGGTTGATAGTTGCCCTAAGTTGATAGAATCGTAGTTGACAATAAAAACTTCTTTCCCTTTATACCTCGTTCCTTTCTCCTTAGTCCTTTCCTTATTCCCGTTCTTTTGGTCGTCTGTTCTGTTAATAGTGTAGTTCCACTCCTTGTCATACATAGCGACAACCCAAGCATATAGCTCACGTATTTCCTTACTGTTGTCGTAAGTAAGGAGAAACTTTAATCTGTGCCTATTTTTTCTCAGCAGAGCGCACAATCTGAAATGGTCGTCTTTTTTGAAAGAGTGGGCATAAAACTTATCTTGGTCAGCATTGAAATATGGAGGGTCAACAAAAAGAAAAGCATCGTCCGGCGCAGTTTCAATGACTTCCTCGAAATCAAGTTGAGTAATTTTAACTCCTGATAGTTTTTCAGAAGTACGGCGGATATTGCGCGCCCAATTTTCAGGGCGCATGCTATATTTGTCGCCATAACCCCAATAGCAGTTTTGCATGTTCATAATTCCTGAATAAGAAGTTCTATTCAGGTAAAACCATCTTGCAGCCTCTTCTAATTTATTTTGAGGCTTGAACTCGTTCTTATAATATTTGTGTCTCTCTTTAGAGGCTTGTTCTCCAGCAAGAAATTCTATTAACTCTTCCGGCATATCACGAATAATCAAATAAGTATTTACCAATGCTTTATCAATATCATTTAACCAATTATCTTCTACCTTTTGTTTTGCGAAGAAGATGGAAGCCCCGCCAGCGAAAGGTTCAATGTAATACGAATGTTGAGGAATATGTTCTAAGATCAAATTACGAGCATAGAATTTACCGCCCGCATAACGAAATGGTGAGTTAATAGTAACATTCATGGCCGCCCTCACGTGCTAACTATAGTATACACGATTTGATGATGCCGTCAATACAATAAAACAGCTTCTTGATTTAGAGAAATAGGGTGGATGAGGTGCTCTCAATTCGGCCATTCCCTTATACCCTAAAAACGCTCATGCTACAATACCGGCGGTCTAACAACTCATTCAACCGGAGCGCGAATAGCGCTGCTCTCATGCGCGAGACTTGGCTCTATTGGCGATTCTCGCGCCCGGTTAATGCGGGCATTAGACAGCTAAACCTATGAGTGATGATATTAAAGTTGCAGTAATCGCCGCTGGGACAGCAGTTGTTACGACGCTTTTAACCATCTGGGCACAAGCGAGTTCTACTTTGTTCCAGGTGTTTTTAGAACGATGGAAGCGGCGTGCCGAGCACCTCCGAGCAATGGAGCGATATGTATCACCCTTAATCCATGCAACTTATGATTTACAAAGTCGAATTTATAACATCACGGTGAATAAGTTCATTGAAAACAATCTTGCGTCACCTAAGACTGAACACGCAGGATACGCGGTTGAGAACTCTATGTTTTTGATCGCACAGTATTTCTGCTGGTGGGAGTTGATACGAAGGGAGACACAGTTTATTGATTTAGGGAGATGGCGAAAAACGAGCGCGCTATCGTCTTCGCTGGATGAGTTGACAACCATCTGGCGTGATGCGTTCCGCGTGCATCCAGGTGAGCAGCGTGCAATCGGCGAGCGCATGATTCAGAAGGGGTCACGAGGGTCACAATGTATGGGCTACGCAGACTTTCTGGATGCGTTGCAACAGGGGCGGATACCATATAGTCACCGTCTGGAAAAAGAGATCAAGGAAATTCCTAATCGAAAAGAGAAAGGGAGTTTGATACATCTACATCGCGCACTTCTTCGCGTAATCACTTTACTTGATCCAAAGCACAGACGGTTTCCTAAAGATCGTATCAAAGATATTGCAACTAACAGCGCTGTCTAACAACTCATTCAACGCGACGCCTCAATAGAGTGCTTTTCATCGGCGTGGGTTTATTCGGGCGTTAGGCGCTATGAGGTATACACCTATATAAATGTTGCGAGGTGAACAGATGAGCACAGAGTTTGATGATTTACTCTCTTCCTACAATCCTGATGTCCAAGCCATTGCACGTAGAGTGCGCGCTCTGATCTTTGACGTTGTGCCTGACGTGTCAGAGCATGTCTACCCTGTGCTGAAAGTCATCAGGTATGGTTTGGAGGGAAACAAAATGGCTGGATTGGTGTTCTTCCTCATGCCGCACAAAGAGCGTGTGAACTTAGGTTTCAATCACGGAACATCGTTGCCAGACCCGAAAAGATTACTTGAGGGCACGGGTAAGAATATAAGGCATGTAAAGCTGGGGGATGAGGAGGCAGTGAGTAATCCGGCGTTGCGTGGGCTGCTCAAGGCGGAGCTATTGGAGGCGAGGCGTCTGCGGCATGGACGTGCCTAACAACTCATTCAACCGGAGCGCGAATAGCGCAGCTTTCATTCGTCAGCTTGAATGCTTGTTATGTTGAATGCGCGCCTGGTTAATTCAGGCATTAGATTTCTGTTGAATAGTCGGAGAAATAGCAGATGTATTTTCAATAGATGTATCTAGCACTCGACAGGTGCTCGCTTTTAGTCCTGGGGTCATTCCCCAAACTTGCTGATGCATCTTGAATCTTAAATTCCATTTCATGTGTTAGCGCCAAGTAGTAATGTCACCTTTCTCCCAAGTTGAAATGTCACCTTTTCGTGCTACTCAAGTATGATCTTCAGCACGAAAGGGGCCGCGAGAAAGTGAGCGACATTCTACCACGGAGCCAGAAAGAGTTGTCACGCCTCGAAGTCATTCAACGAGTCTGCCGCAAGTCTCTCACCCAGCGCCAAGCTTCGGAACTGCTCAAGCTCTCGCTGCGACAGGTCAAGCGACTCTGCAAAGCTTAC
>DASWQH010000073.1:0-63378 GCA_036403815.1 Pyrinomonadaceae bacterium
GGTATCTTTGCTCACGGGTGAGCTGCGTGTATGCCAACTTCCGTGCTCCTTTAACTTGGCCGTTGAAGAGCACAGCGATGCTACCGCAGCTTGCCCTTTACGGACTAAGTTCAAAGTTGCACTTACAAGTTGAATTCACCTATCAATACTGCTCAATTCCCATGACTTACGTCATGGGCTACATTCTATCGCCCCTTTCAGGGGCTAGGAGGCTATTTCCCTTATGTCGAACTCACGTTACTTTAACGTCCGTTAGACGTAATAGAATTAAGCTCCGTAGGAGCTGTATGTTTATAGCCTAAAGTTTCCCAAAAGAACCTGGCTCCGTAGGAGCTGAATGTTATTGATAGAGCACATATAGCTCCTACGGAGCTAGGTTCATTTTGCATCCGGAGACTATAGACATCCGGCTCCTACGGAGCTAAAAGCATTATGCTCATTCTTATCTCGAACTAACGCTTTCCACTGCTCACCGCTCACCGCTTACTGCTTACTTTCTTTTAGTAGCTGTAAAGCTCAGTGATTGCCTTTGCCACGTCTTCGGCTTGCGGGAGGATTGCGTCCTCAAGCTGCGGTGCGTAGGCGACGAAGGTGTCGAGGGCTGCGACGCGCCGGACGGGCGCATCCAGGTACTCGAACAACTCGTCGGAGATGCGCGCGGCAATCTCCGCGCCATAGCCCCACGAGAGCGAGTCTTCGTGCACGACGATTACCTTGTTGGTCTTCTTCACTGATGCAGCAATCGCATTCCAATCGTAAGGATTGAGCGAGCGCAGATCAATTATCTCTACGTTGATGCCCTGCTGCTCTGCCTGCCTCGCGGCGACCAGCGAGCGCTGCACGAGCGCGCCATAAGTGATGATTGAAAGGTCTGTGCCTTCGCGCACGCGCTTCGCCTTGCCGAACGGAATCATAAAGCCGTCGGGCGGGTACATGCTCTTGTTATAGGCTTGACGATAGAGATGCTTGTGCTCAAGGAAGAGCACAGGGTCGTCGCACCGTATGGCCGTGCGCAGCAAGCCGTTGGCATCGAGCGCGGTCGCAGGATAGATGACGCGCAAGCCCGGAATGTGCGTGAAGAGTGTAGAGCCTGATTGCGAGTGATAGACCGCGCCGCCTTTGAGGTAGCCTCCGACCGGCACGCGCATGACGACGGGGCACTTCCAGTCTCCGCCCGAACGCCAGCGCATCAACGCCATCTCATTTCTAATCTGATGATAAGCAGGCCAGATGTAGTCGAAGAACTGAATCTCTACGACGGGTTTCAGTCCACGCGTCGCCATGCCTATAGCGCGACCGACGATGTTCGCTTCAGCCAACGGTGAATTAAAGACACGCGCCGCGCCGAACTTTCTTTGAAGGTTAGCTGTGACCTTAAAGACGCCGCCTTTTCCTTTCACCTTGTCCAGATATTGCTCGCGCGAGACATCCGCCACGTCTTCACCGAAGACTATTATCGAAGGGTCACGCGCCATCTCTTCATGCATGCAGCGATTGATGAGATCGACCATCGTGCCTTGATTGCCGGAAAGCTCTGCGCCTTCTTCCGTGTCGAACTCTTTTGAGGTCGGGTCAATATCGGGCGAGTAGATAAAGCGCGTGGCCGTGTCGGGCGCGGGCTGCGGGCTACTGAGCGCAAGGTCGGTCGCCTCGTTGATTTCAAGATCAACTTCATCCTTGATCTTCTGCAACTCTTCCTGCGTGACGATGCCTTCTTCTACAAGGAGCGCGCCGAAGCGTTTGATTGGATCGCGCTCGGCATCGGTCGTTCTCTCTTCGTCCGGACGATAGAGCTTTTCGTCGTCCGAAAGCGAGTGCGAGTAGGGACGAATCACTTTCGCGTGGACGAGCGCCACGCCTTTTCGCTTGCGGCAATGCTCAACCGCGCGCCGCATCGTTTCCAGAGACTCAATCGGGTCTGTGCCGTCGCACTTCTGAATGTATAGATTCGGGAAACCTTCTACGAGCTTCGAGATGTCGCCGCCTGCCGTCTGCACTTCCACGGGCACGCTGATGGCGTAGCCGTTGTCTTCTATGAGAAAGACTACCGGAAGCTTCAGATTGCAGGCCGTGTTCAAAGACTCCCAGAACTCGCCCTCGCTCGTCGTGCCGTCGCCCGCAGAGCAATAGACGACTTCATCCTCTTGAAAATTCTCTGCACGTCCCTTCAACTCTTCAATCAGTTGAAAACGATAGCCCGCTTCGGCGCAGCCTACCGATTGTAGAAACTGCGTGCCCGTAGGCGACGACTGCGAGACGATATTCAGCTTTTTATGTCCCCAGTGCGAAGGCATCTGGCGACCGTGCGAGTTGGGGTCTGCTTCAGCGCCGACGGCTGAAAGCAGTTGTTCGAGCGGCGTCATGCCGAGCTGTAAACAGAGCGCGCGGTCGCGGTAATAGGGGTAGAACCAATCGTAGGCGGGTTTCATAGCCATTCCGGCTGCCACCAGCACGGCCTCGTGTCCCGCACCCGAAATCTGAAAGAAGATTTTATTCTGCCCCTTGAGCAGAATCTCTTTGTCGTCGATACGCCGCGACATATACATCGTGCGATAGATAGAGATCAACTCGTCTCTGTCCAGACCACGATACTCGCGCGCCTTCAATTCGGTCGCCATCTCTTCACGTCTCCTGAGTGGTAATATCCGCGTGCTAATTATCTTTAATCCTCTTTAATAAGTCATCACGGTTAAGGCCAAAATGTGTTGCTACTTCTTCCAAGATAGAGGCTAAAGTCCCGATGCGTAAAGGGTCATGACGCGGAACGGTTATATGATGCTCGCCACCTTCCAAAGTTGTTAGGCGCATGTGACTGCCTGTCTGACGAGTTACCTGATAGCCAAACGCTTTAAGAGCTTTAGCCAGTTCCGCACCTGAAAGATCGCGCGGCAGCTTCACGTGGCAATCACTTCTTCACGCACAAAGTGAAGGCGTATGATTTTAGGCTCCTCCCCCGCATCGAAGTGGCAACGCACGGCGTCACGAACCTGCTCTCGCAGGTGGTCTAGATCATCAGCTTCGGTAAAGATAGATGCCCCAAGCGCGCGCGCCGTATAGCCGCCTTCCGGTGCATCCTCGACAAGAAAAATTATCTCATCCATCTGGCTTATTCTTCGTACTCCGATGAAAGAGTAAATCTGTAATCTTCGGCCATCGAAGGGTGCCCGTGCGATTCTGCCGCAAGGATTCCCTGCTCGAAAGCCTTGCGCGCATCTTCGCGCCTGCCTACCTTCTCATATGCCCGCGCGAGCATACCGTAAGCCGCGCCTTCATCATCGGCGCGCTGCAAATAATCTGTGAGCGCCGTGATGGCTTCCGTGTAACGCTCTGCCTTCAGATACTCATTCGCCAGGCCGAAGCGCACCATAGTGTTCTCCGGGTCTGCTTCGAGCATCTGTTTGAACGTGTCTATGCGTGATGTTGTCATTTTAGCTATTCAATCTTTTATTGCCTACCGAGCGCATGGCCGCTTCCGATTAGACTCTGCTTAAAAAATTATCGGCGACAAATATTTTACGAATGCGGAATCGCAGGGGGCTTTCCACAATCGCAAAGGCCTTCAAATTTTCCAAGCCTGAAACGAAGTACGGCTCCAGGCATGCGGGAACATTTAAGAGCCACGCCGGAGGCTCAATGCCAAGTTCGTCGCATAGATATTCCGCAGTTGAAGCAAGCACGGCGTCCAGCCGCATGTCTGTCAGCTCAAAAGGTTCTGCCAGCGCGCTCACGTCTTTGTAGTAGCGGAAATCATCAACGAAGTCCATTAGATACACACGCCAGTTCTCAGGGTCAGAGATAATCTTATCTTTCACCTCGCGCAGAGTAGTCATCATCTCTCGAATAACTCCTCAATGAAAAACTGCGTGGCCGGTTTAATCTGCTGGCGCGGGTAATATTTTTCAAGCACGACGAAAACTTCAACGGCAGTCTTAATTCCAAGCAGCTTGATGAGCAATTTCACATCATCCCTGTCGGTCGTATCAAACCGTGCCGCGATTGCTTTCATGGCTAGAAGATAATCCGGCTCAGGGATATAAACCTTCAGGTTCGGAAAATCAAACAGTATCCTCTGGCTGTGTGGTACTACGAAACCTTTTACTCCATCATTAAGCCAGTCGCTTCGTAGATTGTGCGCTTGAGCAATACGCTCGGCGGCAATCCTTAATTGTCCAGCCGGTTGAAATATTGCATCAATGTCTTTGGTGCTGGGGCGGGCGTTATAAACCAGGCACATTACTGCTCCGCCATATAAACAGACCTCGCCTTTGACATCCATCGAGCGTAGCTCGTCATCCAGCTCTTTCAAGTACTGCTTGATTTCATCCGCTCTCACGATTTCCCGCCGCCGATGATGAGCTTGGCAATCGTCTGCAACTGCATATTGGAAGTGCCTTCGTAGATTGAGCCAATCTTCGAGTCGCGCCAGAACTTCTCTACCGGATAGTCTTTGACAAAGCCGTAGCCGCCGTAAAGCTCTATGGCCTTTGAGCTGATGCGCTCGGCCACGCGCGACGAGTAGAGCTTAGCCATTGCAGCCTCTTTAACAAACGGAAGCTTCGCATCCTTGAGCCTCGCGGCATTGTAGACCATCAGGCGCGCGGCCTCTAAGTCGGTCGCCATCTCTGCCAGTTGAAACTGCACGCCCTGAAACTCGTTGACGGCACGGCCAAACTGCTCGCGCTCGGAGGTATAGGAAAGAGCAGCACCCAGAGCGCCGCGCGCGATGCCTATCATCTGCGCGCCGATGCCTATGCGACCCTCGTTCAGCGTCTCGATTGAAACCTTGTAGCCCTTGCCCGCTTCACCCAGCACGTTCTCCTTCGGCACGCGGCAGTCTTCCAGAATAATCTCTGTCGTTGAAGAGGCGCGGATGCCCAGCTTGTTCTCTTTCTTGCCGACGGAAAATCCCTCGAAACCCTTTTCGACAATGAAGGCAGTGATGCCGCGATAACCCGCCTCAGGATTCGCGTTGGCGAAGACTATGAAGATTTCAGCTTCGTTGCCGTTCGTAATCCAGAGCTTGCGGCCATTCAGAATATAAGAGTCTCCGCTCTCCACCGCGCGAGCCTGCATGGCGAAGGCATCGGAACCTGACCCTGCTTCCGAGAGAGCGTAAGCGCCGACTTTCTCTGCGGCCAGTTGCTGTAGATATTTTTTCTTCTGCTCAGGATTTCCCCAGCGAATGAGGGCGTTATTGACGAGCGTGTTCTGAACGTCAACGAAGACGCCCACACTTGGGTCAACGCGCGAGAGTTCCTCTACGGCGATGATGGCTGTGAAGAACGAAGCGCCCGCGCCGCCGTACTCTTCCGGCGTCTCGATTCCCATCAAGCCCAGCTCAAAACACTGTCTGATGAGCGCAGGGTCTAGCTTACCCAATTCGTCCATCTCTTCGACGCGCGGCCTCAGTTCGCCTTCGGCAAACTCGCGCACGCTCGCTCTGAACATCTCTTCGTCTTCCAAAAGGGTCGTCAGCGGACGCCCCGGCATCTCGATCGTAGCCGTCTGGTTCATACTTCATGCCCTCTTACTTGCGGTGTTGCTGCGGATTGTGAACACAGCATCATAATCAAGGCCAAAGGGAAAAGGCAAAAGGAGAAACTGCAATTGGAGAAATACAGAGGTTTTAGCTTTTCTATGAGCCGCAAGTTACGATTGAGCCGAGGCCACGCGAAACATTCTAAGAAGTTGTTTGAAGACTCGCTTTACCGCCGCGTGAGCGGCGACGGAGAAGGTAGCCAGACGTGCAACGTCTGGAACTGAAGCGAGTTCGAGTGTACGCGCCCTGAAGGAGGCGCGAAGAATCTCACGCGCTCCCTTCAGGGCGCGAATGGTAAATACATCGTTACCAGAGGCAGAGGTGGCCTCGCGTCCGCCTCTGCCTCTGGCTACTTTCTGGATGCGCCTGCGGCGCAAACGATTGAAGTCTCAAACAGCTTTTCAGATGCGACACTTGTCAGAAGATTATTGCTACGTCAAAAGAGTTAGAGCGCGCCCGACTTAAAGAAAAGCAATAACGAACCACTAAATCACATTAAACGACACGAAGTAGAGGCGAAAGGCTTTGTCTGTTTCGTTTGGGTTTTCTTCGTGAATGTTTCGTGTGGGTTCGTGGTTCGTTTCTCTTTGGATAGACACTGGTACGAGTCTTGCCGGGTTGTGATTCTTCCGTTGGTTGCCGTATCTTGCTCTATCTCTTTTTGTAAAAGATGCGTCTCCCCGGACAATGAATAGTGTCAGCTTTACCGGATTCCGAATGAGTCAAAGCAAACAGAAAAAGAGCCAGTCCAAAAGATTCACGCCCTTCGGCATCGTCTTCACCATCCTGGGTATACTGCTCTTCGCCTATTTCGTGAAGAAGGCGGGGCTGGAAGAGATTTGGAAGGACATCAAGCAGTTGGGCACGGGCTTTCTGCTGGTCTTACTAATCTCTGCCGCGCGGCCTGTGGTGCGTTCGCTCGCCTGGACGCGCGCCTTTACAGGCGAGCATCGCCTGCGCTTCCGCGATGCTCTGGGTGCCTACATAATCGGCGATGCTGTAGGCACGCTCGTCCCCCTTGGCATCTTCGTGAGCGAGCCGACGAAGGCGGCATTGGTGCGCAAGCGCGTGCCGCTGGTCGCAAGCCTTTCGGCGCTCGCCATAGAGAACATCTTTTACAGTCTTTCGGTCGCGCTCTTTATCTTCGCAGGCACGGCTGCGCTGCTCTTCAACTTCAATCTTCCAAAGCCGCTGCGCATAGCGAGCATCGCCGCGCTCGTCTTTATCCTTTTGATAATCCCGCTCGCAGCTCTGGTGCTGCGCAAGCAGTGGAAGTTTTTGAGCGGCACGGTTGAATTTCTTCACCGGCGAGGAATTGCGCGAGGGTTTTTCGAGAGAAAGCGACCGGGCGTGCGCGATGTAGAGGCGCGCATCTATGGATTTTACGCACAGAGCACTTCGCGCTTTCTTTCAATAATTCTGCTGGAAGTCTGCTTTCATCTGGCGGGCGTTGTGGAGGTCTTCGTCACGCTCTGGTTCATCAGCGAAACCAGACCGAGCCTCATGACGGCCTTCATGCTCGAATCCGTCAACCGCTTCATCAACGTTGTCTTCAAGTTCGTGCCGATGAGAGTCGGCGTGGACGAAGCGGGCAGTGGGAAGCTTGCCAGTGTGCTGGGCATGACGATGGCAACAGGGGTCTCGCTCGCCATCGTGCGCAAGGCGCGCATACTAGTCTGGACAGCGGTCGGCGTGGTGCTCGTTGCGCTTCGCGGCCTCTCCTGGCGCGAAGTCACGGGGGGCGCGCAAAGTGCGAGCGTTGAAGAACAGGCCGCGCCTCCAACGACTCCTTCGACCGCCAGCGAGTCCCGCATCGGCTGAGGTTTTCAAAACCGCGCGCGATGAACGATAATCATCGCCGGTTAAGAGCATAAGCATAATGAATAAGAGAACATCATTCCGCATCGCGCTGCCTTTGGGCTTGTTGATGACAATCGCGCTGCTGGTCTATGGGCTTGCGTGTACGGCGGCGACAGCGCCCGCGCGCGTGCAGGTCGTGATTCTTTCGACGACCGATTTGCACGGCAACATCTATCCGATTGATTATTATACGAACAAGCCGGACGGGCGGGGACTTGCGAAACTGGCGACGGCGATTAAGCAGGCACGCAAGGATAATCCTAATCTGCTGCTGCTGGATTCGGGCGATACGATTCAGGGCACGCCGCTCGAATACATTCATAATAAGCGGAACAACACGCCGCCAGACCCTATGATGCTCGTGATGAACTCACTGAAGTACGACGCGATGGCGGTCGGCAATCACGAGTACAACTTTGGCCTCAAGGTGCTTGAGAAGGCGCGCCACGAAGCCAACTTCCCCTGGCTTTCGTCAAACACCTACAAGACAGGCACGAACGAGACCGCTTATGACCCTTACATCGTCAAGGTAGTGAACGGCGTGCGCGTAGGTATCTTAGGGCTGACGACGCCGGGCATCCCGAACTGGGAGAACCCGCAGAACTACAGCGGCCTTGAGTTCCGCGAGACCGTGAGCGAGGCGAAGAAGTGGGTTCCCATCCTGCGCGAAAAAGAGAAAGTAGATTTGGTCGTCGTCTCTATGCACATGGGAATCGAAGAAGACCTGCGTACGGGCGAGCCGAATCCGAGCAATGTGCCGGATGAGAATGCGGCTGTGCGCATAGCGCGCGAAGTGCCCGGCATAGATGTCATACTGATGGGGCACACGCACCGCGAAGTGCCTTCGCTTTTTATCAACGGCGTGTTGCTGACGCAGGCGAACTACTGGGGCAAGCATCTGGCGCGCGTTGATCTTTATCTTGAAAAGACAAATGAACGGTGGCGTGTGATGGCTAAATCCGCGCGCACGATTCCGATGGACGACCGTGTCAAGCTGGATGAGGAGATTCTGGCGCTCGCCAAGCCTTATGATGAAGAGACGCAGGCGTGGCTCGGTCGTGTGATAGGAGAATCGCCTGCGGAATTGACGGCGGAGAATGCTCGCTTTCAGGATTCGGCCATTCTTGACCTGATACAGCGCGTGCAGTTGGAAGCGGGCAAGGCGGACGTTTCCATGACAGCCCTCTTCAATTCGCAGGCGCGTATCCCCAAAGGCCCCGTCACGGTGCGCGACATCGCAGGGCTTTACATCTACGAAAACACGCTCGTGACAATCGAGGTCACAGGCCAGCAGTTAAAGGATGCGCTCGAACATTCTGCCAAATATTTTCTGCCCTACGTGCCGGGCAAGCGCCCGTCGGAACTGGTTGACGAAAAGATTCCCTCTTTCAACTTCGACATCGCTGAAGGCGTCACCTACGACCTGGACATCACCAAGCCTATAGGCGACCGCATTCAAAACCTGAAATTTAAGGGACAGCCTTTGCAGCCCGCCCAGAAGCTTAAGCTTGTGACGAACAACTATCGCGTCAACGGCGGCGGCGGCTACACTATGTACAAGGGAGCGCCAGTCGTCTATAAATCCAGCGATGAAATACGCGAGCTGATTATTAACTGGGTCGAGCGCAACAAAACGATTCCAGCAGAGCCTACAAACAACTGGCGGTTATTGCCGAACTGAGCGCGAGATAAGGCCGCCGCTATGAAAAGCCGGTTCAACGACATATCCCCAAAAAGGAGAACCCCCTGTGTCGGATGAAGAAAAAGGCAATTGGAAAGAGAATGTAGACCTCGCACTAAAGATTATTTCGGGCATCCTGCTGCCTGTAACAATCGTCGTCGCAGGCCAACTGATTGCACGACAGCAGCAGCGAGATAACGATGCTTCCTTACAGCAGCAGCGAGAGTCAGACCTCTCACAGCGCAACGCAGACCGCGCCGCCAACCTTCTGAAATCCTTATCGAGCGATAATGTCCGAGAAAGACAACTGGCGGTACGTGTGGTTGACCATCTGGTAAAGGAAAACAAGTTTCCTGCGGAGCTTGGCCCTGTGTTGATCTCCGTCTCGCTGACAGACCCCGACCCGGAGGTGGCGCGCGTCGCATCCGAAGCTCTCCCGCAGGTTTATAAAGCAAGCCCTGAGCTGGAAAAGACAGCCGTCGCAGAGACACAGAGAATCCTGAAGAACAGTGGATATTATGACGGCGCTATAGACGGCACCAACAGCGAGAAGACCAGAGAGGCTTTGCGCCGCTTCCAGCAGGAGAACGGGGTCGAAGCGGACGGCACAGTCAAGGCCAACACCATACAGAAGCTCAGGGACGCGCAACAAAAGAGACAGTCTCAAGGCGAGCAGCCCGCACAAACGAACACTCAGAAGCCCGCCATACCACGTCCCGGCAGGCGAGGCAGATGATGAGCGGTTTACTCAGTAGCTCATCTTCTCAAACATAACAGAAGCGCTATGCTTCGAATCTAAGAAGCGGTTTGAAAATTGAGATTCAGCTTGAGTCCCGTAGGGACTTGTTGGTAATACCCCAGCCATTTATGGCCGGGAATAAGTTGTCGAGAAAAAGCGTCAAGTCCCGTAGGGACGACTGAACATTGCTTCAGCCTTTATTCAGTCGTCCCTAAGGGACTCAATACTTCTAGCGCATCTGTTCCCAGCACTGAAGTGCTGGGCTATTTTCATCTAGTCCCTATGGGACTTTTCAATCAGCTTCTAACTTTTAAGAAAGAGAGATCTATGCTCAATCCTCGCACTTTCCCGTGCCCGAACTGCAAAGAGATAATCAACGACCAGATGAGGGTCTGCCGTTACTGTAACGTGCCGGTTGACCCAGGGGTAGCCGCGCAGCAAGCCGAGCTGCAAAGCAAGGTCAATAAGGCTTACAGCGATGCGAGCTTTATGAGAACCGCCGCCGCCGCCATGTTCGTCTTTATGGCAATCAGCCTCATACCCTTCGTGCCTTTCGTGGAATGGGGATTTCTTATGAGCTTCTTTCTAGTCCTTATCATGGCGGTTCGCTGGCAGATAAGCTTCGGCGGCTTAGTGACCAACGACCCTGATTATGTGAAGGCAAAGCAGTCAAGGAACGTGGCCTTGATTCTATGGGTTGTTGCGATTCCGATAGGGTTCATCATCAGGCCGTTCGTGCCCTATATCATCATGCGGCTTTTTAGATGAACATCAGTTCGACGTAAGAGAAGAAAGCTCCGTAGGAGCCGGATGTTTATAGCTTAAAGTTCCCAAAAAGAGCCTGGCTCCGTAGGAGCTATATGTTCTCTATCATCTGGAGACTATAAACATCCAGCTCCTACGGAGCTAAAAACATTTGCATCTTCTTATATCGCGCCTCATGTTAGATGACCTTTTGCCTTTAAATAGTGTGCTCGTCTTCGCGCGGCTCAAGCGGAGTGGAGGTCGCTCCCGCGACGCTACGCTCGTAGGCGCTCGTCTGCCAGTTGTCGGTCTTCTTGGCGGCGACTATCCAGGGCGGAAGCTGCATGAGGAGTCCACGCGAAAGGCTGTTCACGTAAGGCTCGTACATGTGTCGCAACTCCTTGAGGCGCGGATTCGCTTCCTCCGTGTGATGAAGCTTTATATCGTATGAAGCGAGCATTCGTCTGATGCGCACGAGGTCTTCGTGTTTGAGACGATCAACCTCCGGTGACGTGGGTGGGATGCCGAAGACCTGCGACAGGTCTACGACGGCGTGGCGCGCTATGGCGAACGTCAGACGCGCCTGCCAGACGGAGCCTTCCTTAACTTCACTCATCACGAAAGCGCAGGTGTCCAGGATTGTCGTCAGGGCAGAGAGCCACGATTGATTGTCGTGCTGCGAGCGAAAGTAGCTCAGAACAGGGTAGGAAAGATGGCTCTCCATCAGTTCCGCAGACCAGCGCTCCCAATCGCGTAAAAGCTCCGTCAATTCCCTCTCGCTGCCGCACTCCGCGTGACGACGCAGCAGCTCGCCCGCGCTCGAAGGCGAGCCTGCTCGCGCATCCAGAAGCGAGATGTTGACTTCGCGCCGTGAGAAGGCTTGATATAGAACCGGAAGGTAGCCTATGACGATGGCTAAGAAACCGAAGCCCATGCCCGCTTCCATGACGGCTAGAAAGCGTCCCAGCGTGCCGACCGGCACAACATCCCCGAAGCCCAGCGTAGAGAAGGTTGTACCGCTCATGTAAAAATAGGTGGCGAAGGATATAGCAGCAGCGGGTGATTCGCCGGGCGCGCCCATCTTTGTCCCCAGCGCCCAGTGAATCAGAGCGAAGCCGAACATCAGCCCCACAGCCCACAGCAACAGAAGCATAATCAGCGAGAGCGGGCCGAAGAAGCTCAGGTATTTTTCGCGACGCTTAAGGGAGCGCATACGACGCGCAATCGCCGACAGCACTATCCATGTGTATAGATAGAAGAGGCGTGTCAGGCGAATTTTGCGCGTCACGCGGCGCGGCAGGATGATCGCTTCAAATGCGTCCCAGAGGACGATGGCGATAATAACGCAGCCCGCGATGACGGCCAGAATGTTCATTTAGATGCGGATTCTAAATCCTCTTCCGATGAAGCGCCAGCATGAAAGGTCGCACGCGCTTTCCAGCGACGATACATGTGCAGCGAGAAAGCCAGCCACAGGCCGCTCGAAAGATACGCGCCGATGGTGTCGCTAGGCCAGTGAGCGCCAAGGTAAACGCGCGATAGCCCTATGAGCAGAACGGGCAGCGCCGTGAGCGTTAATGCCACGCGCCTGAAAAGGGAGCCGCGCGGCAGGACAGCATAGGCCGCGAAGAATAGAAAACCGAAATAGCAGACATAGAAGGTCACATGCCCCGAAGGAAAGCTCTGCGTGGTGAGCGAGCGATAGACATCCACCAACTCGCTCGAAGGGCGCGGGCGCGCAATCAAACGCTTGAGCAGGCTGTTGAGAAGCTGCCCGCCTCCTGTGCTCAAAAGAAGCCCCGCCGCTTCGCTTCGTTTGCCATAGATGAGGAAGAGAATCATCGTCACGCCCGCAATCACCCACGGAATCCACTTGTCGCCAAAGAGAGAGACGACGCGCATGAACGTAGACATCCCCGGCACGTTTAGATTCTGTAGCCCCTTTGATACAACCAAATCCCAGTTGAAATAGGTGTTGAAATGAGCAAACAGTGCGAGCGCGGCAAACAGCGCCAGCGCTGTGACGTAAAAAACTTCTGCGCGCAGAAGTCGCCGAACGGCGCGACGCCTCTGCGGGTCTCTCTTGAGAGTTTCGACGGGCGTGGTTTGTTCGTAATCTTTCCCGGTCATGTGTAATCGAGAATAACAGTAATGTCTCAAATTTGAGTTGAGTTTAAGGCTATTTGATTTTCACCGCCGCAGACGCAGAGAACGCGTAGGAAGGTCAGTACCGCCTGCGGTAGCAGGCGGTCTTATACACGCTATCACCCGCCCGCTACCGCAGGCGGTACTGACATGTGCGCCCCCTCCGCGTACTCTGCGCCTGCGGCGGTGAAATCCAACTCTTATCATACTCAACTTTCATCTCTATCTACAGGCTCTACGAATAGCGCTTTCGCCGCTCTGTGCAATATAATAGTAGCAGACCGACTCCCGAATACAGACGAATGTAGAGTTGTACGAAAGCGTGTGTACTCAAAAAGCGTCTATGCTGATGCGCCAGCGCTGCTTGCTTTCACTATGAGGTAAAGCTTGTTAAGAGTCGAATATAGAGAAGGATTGTATCTGCCCGACCTTGATTTGTGGCTTGATGCAGACGGGCCGCGCGAGCACTCGGTCATCTCTCACGGCCATTCGGATCACATAGCGCAGCACCGTTCAATCGTCTCGACGCCAGAGACGGCGCGCATCTTTCGTCATCGCTGCGGCGAGGCGCAGATAGAAACGCTTCAATACGGCGAGCGGCGCGATTATGGTCGCTATGCTCTGACTTTTTATCCTGCCGGGCATTGCTTAGGCTCCGCACAGGTGCTCGTTGAAGCCGAAGGCGAGCGGCTAGTCTACACCGGAGACATCAAGCTCAGGCCGAATGTGACGGCAGAGAATGCCGTCATTGTGCCGTGCGACACGCTCGTTATGGAGTCAACCTTCGGCGACCCTGTCTATAAATTTCCGCCGGACGTGGTGACGTTCGAGCGGCTCTATGCGGCTGTGGACAGAGCACTCTCGGATAATCGTGTGCCGGTGGTTCTGGCCTACGCGCTCGGCAAGGGACAGGAGGCACTTGAGATTCTCCTGAGGCGTGACTATCGCGTCACGCTGCACGGCGCGGTTTGGAATGTCTCAGAGATTTATAGAGAGCTGGGCGTGGAGTTTTCCGCACCGTATGAAAAGTATGACCGAGAGCATTTGCGCGGGCGTGTGTTGATTGCACCGCCCGGTTGTCGCAAGCAGCCCATGATTACCAACATAGAGCGGCGCTACACCATCATGCTCACGGGCTGGGCATTGAACAAAAGCGCGCCCTACATGTACAGAGGTGTTGACCTCATCCTCCCGCTCTCAGACCATGCCGACTTTGACGAACTGGTGCGTCTAGCCCGTGAATCCGGCGCGGAGAGAATCATCACCATGCACGGCCCCGCAAAGTTCGCAGCCGCACTGCGCGAGCGCGGCTTCAACGCCGAACACCTCGCGCATCATCCCGGCAACAAAGAGGCCGGAGCGAAAAAGCGCTCGACCAAAAAGGCCAGCACGACGGTTGAGCGCACACTCTTCAATTAGGATAAAGCAAAGGAAAAGAACGAACGGCGCGTCACACGAAACGGCACAAATAAAAGCTCACTTCTTCGTGCCGTTTCGTGTGACGCGCGCGGTTCCTTCTTTTTATCCTGATGCGAACTCAATTTAACGTTAGTTCGATATAAGAATGAGCAGAATGTTTGTAGCTCCGTAGGAGCCGGATGTTTATAGCCTCCGGATAACAGATAACCCTAGCTCCGTAGGAGCTAAATGTTCTCTATCAATTAACATTTAGCTCCTACGGAGCTTACTTCTTTTGGGAAACTTTAAGCTATAAACATCCGGCTCCTACGGAGCGAGGTTCTCTTGCGTCGCGCCTCACGTCAGTTTAAGCCTACGCTACAGCTTAGCTGTAATCTACCTGTCATCTGGTGACGCTCCAGAAGCCGACCTTGTCAAAGCCAGTGCTCAATCCGGCGTCGTCCGTAATCTTCAGGTACTGCTTGTAGTTGTTCCTGACGGCAGCCTCCTTGAAGACCACGCTCCAGGTTACCTGCACGCTCGACCCTGTAGGCACGCTGCCCTGCACTCCTGTCCCGGACAGGTACAAATCTGCGAACCGGCTCGACAGCACAAGGTTTGAGCCGGGCGCTCCCTCCAGCCATGCCTGCAAGTCCGGGTCGTAGAAGCGAATCAAATTAGCGCCTTCATCAAACTGCACCCATAACACCAAGGGCACACCGTTGCCGTTACCATCACTCTTGGCAATCTTGAAATCAATGGTAGAGATGTTGCGCCAGCCATCCGGGTCAGAGCAGGTCGTGGTGAAGACTTGCATCTGACCGCCGCTGCTTGAGCCATTGGCAGGCGAGTTGATGCCGCTGTTGGGCGCAGTATTGCCGCCGTTCCAGTCGCCTGCGACGGGCAGGTCACCGGCCTGGCCGAAACTGATTTGAAACTCCGGCGCGCCTGTGAGTCTGTTGCTCAAAGAGAAGACCGCCTGCGAGCCGCTGTACAGTCCTATGGTGTCAAAGCCATTGCCATTCCAATCTCCGGTTACGGGCGAGACGGGAGCAGCGCCGCCGCAGAAGCCTGTGGTGATGATGTTGATCGAAAAGTTGTTGTTAGTTAAGAGGAAGGCACACGCGGCAGAATCTCTGTAGACGCCGACCGAGTCGTTGCCGTTGCTGTCCCAGTCGCCAGCGACGGGCTTGTCACCCGCTTGCCCGTTGAAAGCTATGAGACTGGCAGGCGGCGACGAGTTGTTGACGTTAGAGCCGTTGGTCAGAAAGAACTGTCCGGTCGAGGGACGAAAGACGCCGAGCGTGGTCTCTGCCATAAATGAAGCGCGAAGGGATAAAGAAGCGCCCCTCTCATTTACGCCGCGCGGCGACGGCGGAAGCGGGACATGATGGCTTCGACTGCCTGATCCAATTCGCGCACGCGCAGGAGCCGCGCCGCCACAAGGAAGACCAGTCCTCCGGTGGCAATGGGGACAAAGGTTTCGATGACGTGTATCTTGAATCCCTCTTCACCAAGTCTCTGTACCAGCAGCGTGTAAGTGAAATAGCTCGTCACGGAGAGAGCCAGGGATGCCAGAGAGATGCGTATGAAGGAAGAGAGAATGCGTCGGCCTTCGAGTCGCTTGATTTTCCGCCGCATGAAATAAACGAGCGCGAAGAAGTTGATGAGCGCCACACACGAAGTCGAGAGCGCCAGCCCTGCGTGGCCGTAGCCGAATGGCCGCTCCGGCGTGACGCCGTAACCGGAGAGCCACATCTTGAAAAAGTAGTCGCCGATAGCGTTAACGATGATTGAGAGGATGCTGATAATCATGGGCGTGCGCGCATCGTCCATAGCATAGAATGCGGGCGACAGAACTTTAATAGCGGAATATCCTACAAGCCCTATTGACCAGCCTATGAGCGCAGCCGCCACCATCTTTGTATCCAGGGCTGTGAATGCGCCGCGCTGGTAGAGCAGCGCGATGATTGGTCTGCCTAAAATAACAAGACCGCACGCCGAAGGGATGGTCAGCAGGAATACCAACCCTATGGATGAAGACAGCGTGGAGCGGAATTTAGGGATGTCACCACGGGCTGCGTGGCGGGAGATAGCTGGCAGCGTTGCCGTTCCGACGGCGACTCCGAACACGCCTATGGGAAACTGCATCAGGCGAAAGGAATAGCTGAGCCAGCCCTGCGCGCCCGGAATGCTCGAAGCAAAGAAGGTGTCTGTGAAGACGTTGATCTGCACAGCCGCCGTGCCGATTATAGCAGGCCCCATCAGCCGCATTACCTGTCGCACACCCGGATCAGAGAAGCTTACCTGCGGGCGAAACCGAAACCCTACGCGCCAGAGCGACGGCACCTGAACTAAGAATTGTAGGCCGCCTCCAATCAGCGTGCCGATTGCCATGCCGATGATAGCCCACTGCGCTCGCCAGCTCGGTATCGAAACAGGGTCACGTACAATCTCCCATCCGCCGCCGCTCAACCAGTAAGCGCACAGGAGTCCGCCGACGATAGAGCCTACGTTGAAGAGCGTGGAGGCCGAAGCCGGAATGCCGAAACGCCCGCGCGTGTTGAGCACGCCCATCGCTACTGCGGCCAGCGCGATGAGCAGCAGGAAGGGAAACATAATGCGCGTCAGCGTGGTCGCAAGCGCGGCCTTTTCAGGCGAGAAGCCGGGCGCTATCAAGCCTACTATGTATGGCGCGAAAATGATGCCGAGGATGGTGATGACGCTCAAAATGATGGCGAGCGCGTTCATTACCATGCTCGCCAGTCTCCACGCCTGCTCCTCGTCCTTCTTTTCTATGTAGTCTGTAAAGGTTTTGACGAAAGCGACGGAGAGAGCGCCTTCCGCGAAGAGGTCGCGCAGCGTGTTCGGGATGCGAAAGCCTACCTGAAAAGCGTCGTAGACAAAGCCTGAGCCGAAGTAGTTGGCAAAGACCTGTTCGCGTACCAGTCCGAGCACGCGCGAACCCATGACGGCAATGGAGACGATGCCTGCTGAGCGGGCTACACTGTGATGTTTTTCCGTGGGGGCGGTGGTCTTGGCGGGAATTGCCGCAGTTGATGTAAGGGCATTTTTGACGGGCGCGCCTGAGCCTTGCGTCGCAACGGCCTCGATTCCCTCTACGTCAGGGACTCCCGCTTCGCCTGCTGCAACGCCCGCGTCTTTGTTTCCCTCTACCTCTTCCGCCTCAAGACCTATGTTGGCGTCGCGCATCTCGCGTGACGGGTTCTCCTGTGAATCACCTTCATTCGTTTTAGCGGCGGGAGGCTGCGCGTCCATTTGCTCGCCCGCGTCGTCCGCATCCGGTTTCGTCTTCATAGTTCTCTGATATTAGAGCCTACTCCTTTTAAGTTATACAGCTTTCTGTACACTCTTTTCTCGCGCTTCCACAAGCCTTGTGATGGCCTGTTCCAGATTTGAATCTATTTCGGTAAGCTGTTCTATAACTCGCTTCGGAAGGCGCAGGGTTACGACTTCGGCCTCTTCGGGCGGAGCCTCAAGCGAGCGACGAATCGTTTCCAGCAACTCAGCATAGTCCGTAGGCTTTGACAGGTAGTCTTGAACGCCGAGTCGTGTGCTTTCTTCACGGTAGAGTTCTACGCTTTCGCCCGTGATGACGATCACCGGAACGGTCGCATTGAGCGTGCGAAGCTCGCGCAAGACCTGCGTGCCCTGCATTTCCGGCAGCGTCATGTCCAGCAGGATAAGGTCTGCTCCGTTAGCCCTGAATTCCGCTAAGCCCTCTTCGCCCGTCAAAGCAAGTTGCACCTTGTAGCCTGCATCCTTCAGCGCCGCTTTATAAAGCGTAGCTAAATCTTCCTGATCCTCTATGACAAGAATGCAATGTTCATTCATAATAAACCTTCCCCCCTGACTCAAGGCAAAAGTAAAAATGCAAAATTAAAAAATGAAGAAGATAAATGGCAACTACACATCTCTTTATCTGTCAAAGTGGTTCGCGGCCTTACTTTTTAATTTTGCATTTTTACTTTTGCCTTATTAGCTGAAGGCTTCATTATAACCGAAAATCTTTTATGACATTCGAGATTGCTACCATCCTCGCGCTTTTGCTCGTCGCACTGGTGCTCTTCGGAACAGAGCGCATACCGATTGACATCGTCACCATACTGCTCGTCATAGCGCTGGTCGTGACCGGCACGCTCTCAGTTGAAGAAGCCTTCGCAGGCTTCGGCAACGACATCGTCATCACCATTTCGGGTCTCTTCATACTGACGGGCGGCCTTGTCAAAACCGGCGTGGTGGATGTCATAGGGCGACGCCTGCACAGGATTTCCGGCGGCAACGAATTCTGGCTGACCGTGCTCATCATGCTTGTGGCCGCCGCTTGCGCTGCTGTGATGAAGAACACTACGACGACCGCCATGTTCGTCCCTGTCGTCCTGGGAATCTCTGCGCGTGCGCGCGTCGCACCGTCGAAGCTTCTGATGCCGCTCGCGTTCGGTGCCATCCTCGGCGGCACATGCACGCTGATTGGAACTTCTACAAATTTGGCCGTGAGCGGCGCGCTCGCACGTCTAGGCACAAGCCCTGACCTCATCAAGAGCGTGCAGGAGAATCAACAATTCCTGGCGCGCTTTCCGAACTATCACGCGCTCTTCCAGCCCTTCTCTATGTTCGAGCTGACGTGGGTCGGCATACCCATCGTCATCGTAGGGATGCTCTACATGCTGCTCATAGGTTTGCGACTGCTGCCGCGCAGAGGCGGTTCGGAATCTCTCACAGAGCAGTATCAGATACGCGAATACATGTCCGAGGTTATAGTGTTGCCCGCATCGCCTCTGGTCGGGAAAACTCTTTCGGAGGCACGCGTCAGCGAGGAGCTTGACCTGACGGTTGTAGGCATACTTCGCGGCAATCAGGGACGCATCGCGCCCAGCGCGCAGGAAGTAATACAGGCGGAAGACCTGCTGCTGGTTCAGGGACAAATCGAAGACATCCTGAGAGTCAAATCGGAAGCGGGCATAGAGATTAAGGCAGACTTCAAGCTGAGCGATTCAGATTTGGAAACAGCGGACGTGGAGCTTTTTGAAGTGTTGTTGCTCAGAGGCTCCGACTTCGTAGGGCGCACGCTGAAGGGCTTGAAGTTCAGACAGCGATACGGCCTGACTGTGCTTGCCATCAACCGTCATGGCGTGGCGCTGTTGTCGAAGATTAGCAACGTATCTTTGCGCTTCGGCGACGTGCTGCTGATTCAGGGAGACCGCGACCGTATACAGCCGCTTGTCTTAGACGGACAGCTTCTTCTGCTGGAAGATGTTTCCGAACGACAGGGTCGCGCGACACAGCGGCGCTGGGCACTCCTGGCCTTCGCCGTCTTTCTCTTCTTCTCCATCACGCACCTGCTGCCGCTTTCGGTCGCGGTGCTCTTAGGAGTTCTCATACTGCTCGCCTCCCGCGCCGTTCGCGTGCAGGAGATGTATGACCTCATAGAGTGGCGCTTGATTGTGCTCATCGCGGGCATGATTAGCTTCGGCGTGGCGATGGAGAAGACTCATGCAGACCAATACTTAGCCGACCTGATTCTCAGAGGCTTCGGAGCCTACGGCAATCTGGCTATCCTCGCGGGCTTCTTTATCCTCACGGTAGCGATTACGCAGCCCATGTCGAATCAGGCGGCGGCGCTCGTTATGCTGCCGATTGCCGTCAAGACTGCCATGGCGCTCGGCCTGAACCCGCGCGCCTTCGCCGTTACTGTGACCTACGCAGCCTCCTGCTCCTTCCTCACGCCGCTCGAACCGGCCTGCGTGCTCATCTTCACACCCGGTCGCTACCGCTTTCTGGATTTCGTCAAGGTCGGCTCCATCCTGACCATAGCCGTCTTCGCCATCGTCATGCTACTCGTTCCCGTCTTCTGGCCTCTCAAATAATGGGTAACGGGTGTCAGGTGCCGGGTGCCGGTAAAAGAAAGACCTGATTGTTGTTCTGTTTTACCGGCACCTGACACCCGACCCCTCGCTGCTTGCGCGGCACGCGAGCAATCGCTATAATGCGCGGGCTTTTGAGGGACGCCCGTGCTCGGGCAGGAGATAGGCTTTGATAACTCCCTTTTGAGCCTCGCCAGAACAGAAAACGACACATGGCAGATAATCTCAGATGGAGAGCGCGCCGAGTGGAAGCGCGCCGCACACGAGTCGCCGCTACCGCACCGCCTGCAACGCCTCTGCGCGCACTGGCAGCCGGAATCGCACAGGCTGCGCGCCAGGCTTTCGCAGAGCCATACATGCTCAAGGTCGAGCGCCACGAGATAGCCCTCAGCCGTCTCCCGCGCGAGCTGGACGGCCTGCGCATCGTTCAGCTCTCGGACATTCACCACAGCCCCTTTACAGGAACACGGCAGATAGAGCATGCCATAGAGACGGCCAACAGCCTTGAGCCTGATCTGATAGCCCTGACCGGCGATTACGTGTCGCACGAGAGCGCATACGCTGCGCCCTGCGCGGAGCTTATGGGTCGCCTGCGCGCACGCTCAGGCGTCTTTGCAGTCCTGGGCAATCACGACCACTGGACGGATGCCGCGCTCATTACAGACCTCTTCCGTGCAGAAGGCATTCAGGTTCTGGTCAACGAAGGCATGCGCTTTGAGCTGAATGGGGCTTCTTTCTGGCTTGCGGGCGTGGACGACACGATGGTCGGGCTGGAAGATTTGCCGCTCGCTCTGGCAGGCTCGCGCACGGATGAGATGAAGCTCCTTCTGGCGCATAACCCGGTCATCCTTCGCCGCGCGGCTCGCGCCGGAGTGGATTTAGTCCTGAGCGGCCACACACACGGCGGGCAGGTCACATGGCGCAGCGAGCGCTCCGCTTCAGGTCGCCCGCGCCGCCGCCTGCTGCGCGGCCTTGGACGACAGGGCGACACCCAAATCTACGTCACGCGCGGCCTCGGAACCGTCGTGTTGCCCATACGCTACGGCTGCCCCCCCGAAGTCTCCCTTTTAGAGCTGCGATGCGCAAATTAGTCTCAAATCCCAAGTCCCAAGTCCCAAGTTAAGAGCTTGAGTTTTTGACTTGAAATTTGGGACTTGGAACTTGGGACTTAACCATGTCTTCACGTATCATTACGCTGCCGAACCTGCTCACCGTGTTTCGCATGGTGCTGATCCCCGTCTTCGTCTCGCTCCTTTACTATCACAGGTTCACTTGGGCGCTGTTGGTCTTTATCACGGCAGGGGTGACGGATGGCCTGGACGGGCTGTTTGCGCGCCGCTTTGACCAGAAATCCCAGCTAGGCAGAATCCTTGACCCGATTGCAGACAAACTCCTGCTCGTCACCTCTTTCATAGTCCTTTCGCTCAAGACCATAGGCCCCGTGCCGCCGCCCAATCACTTTCCCGTACCCTTCTGGGTCACCGTGGCCGTCATCAGCCGCGATGTCTTTATCATCGTCGGCGCAGCCGCCATCAACATGGTCACGGGCTTTAGAGGCTTTCGCCCCTCCCTGCTCGGCAAAATCAACACCACCGTGCAGATTCTGGCGATTATGGCTATTCTCATAGCCCTTATCTTTCCCCAAGGGAGCGGCTATTACCTGCCTACTATCTACACTACCGTTTTCGCCTTCGCCATCGTCTCCGGCATAAATTACGTCTACTTTGCCTCTCGGCTGCTCAACGAAGAGCGCCGCCAGGGCGAATAGCTTCAGCAGCTTAGTCTATATCTATCAACAGTTTAATGCCTGTGTAGATTTATGCGTGAAGACTGAAATAAAAGTTGACAAAGACAGACTCAGGTATTATATTAAGGAAGCATTCAACCCGTTATGGCCGACATCTTCATCAAGTCCCTCTATGCTTTAATTGAGAGCGGACATGAAGATGCATAGTGGCTGGCGGCGGCAGGTGCTTCACGGCCATCCCCGCGCTTTTGTGGGAAAAGCTGTTAACTATTTTTGGGAGAATAAGAGAACAATGAGCAAGATTATAGGCATTGATTTAGGCACGACCAACTCTGTAGTGGCCGTGATGGAGGGCGGCGAGCCGACCGTGATTACCAATTCCGAGGGAGGCCGCACTACCCCGTCTGTGGTGGCCTTTGCCAAGGACGGTAACCGGCTTGTGGGTCAGGTCGCCAAGCGTCAGGCCGTCACTAATCCGGAGAACACGGTCTATTCAATTAAGCGTTTTATGGGACGTCGCTTCGACGAGGTGACGGGCGAGATCAAACAGGTTCCTTATAAAGTTCAGGCCGCCTCAAATGGTGACGTGCGTATCTACGCGGGCGGCAAAGATTGGAGTCCGCCTGAGATTTCGGCCATGATTCTTCAGAAATTGAAGCAGGCGGCTGAGGATTACCTGGGACAGAAGGTTGACAAAGCGGTTATCACCGTCCCTGCTTACTTCAACGACGCGCAGCGACAGGCTACGAAAGACGCTGGCCGCATCGCCGGGCTTGAAGTAATGCGTATCGTCAACGAGCCGACGGCTGCCGCTCTGGCCTACGGGCTTGATAAGAAGAAGGACGAGACCATAGCGGTCTTCGACTTCGGCGGCGGAACCTTCGACATCTCCGTGCTTGAAGTCGGCGAAGGCGTGGTCGAAGTGAAATCCACGAACGGCGACACACACCTGGGCGGCGATGACATAGACGAAGCGCTCATCAAGTGGATTATAGAAGAGTTCAAGAAGGATCAGGGCATTGAGCTGTCGAACGACAAGATGGCTTTGCAGCGCCTTAAAGAGGCTGCTGAAAAGGCCAAGATTGAGTTGTCTTCGACGATGGAGACGGAAATCAACCTGCCGTTCATCACTGCCGACCAGTCCGGGCCGAAGCACCTTGTGATGAAGCTGACGCGCGCCAAGTTCGAGCAGTTGATTGACCCTATCTTGAAGCGCCTGATGCCGCCGGTCGAGCAGGCCATCAAGGACGCTGGCATTGACGCGAATAAGATTGACGAGGTCGTGCTGGTCGGCGGCTCTACGCGCATCCCGAAGGTTCAGGAGATGGTCAAGGGCTTCTTCGGCAAAGAGCCTAACAAGTCAGTTAACCCGGACGAGGTCGTGGCTGTGGGCGCGGCTGTTCAGGCCGGAGTGCTCGCGGGCGAGAAGACAGACATTCTCCTGCTCGACGTGACACCGCTAAGCTTGGGGATTGAAACCCTGGGCGGCGTCTTTACCAAGCTCATCGAGCGCAACACTACGATTCCGACCCGCAAGTCGGAAATCTTCTCGACCGCTTCGGACAATCAAACAAGCGTTGAAGTCCACGTGCTTCAGGGCGAGCGCCCGCTGGCAACGGACAATCGCACGCTGGGCAAATTCCACCTTGTAGGAATTCCACCCGCACCGCGCGGCATGCCGCAGGTCGAAGTCACGTTTGACATAGACGCCAACGGCATCGTCAACGTCTCGGCCAAAGACATGGGCACGGGACGCGAGCAGAAGATTACTATCACTGCATCGAGCGGTCTGTCCAAGGACGAGATTGATCGCATGATGCGCGATGCGGAATCGCACTCGGCTGACGACATTCGCAAGCGCGAAGAGATAGAGGCGCGCAATCGTCTGGATGGTCTTCAGTATCAGGTTGAAAAGACCTTCAACGAGAATAAGGAAAAGGTGGACAGTGCCACCGCTTCTCAGCTTGAAGCGGCGCTTGCAGACGCGAAGAAGGCTGTGGAAGAGGGCGGAGTTGAGCGCATGAACAATGCTTTCAACGAGCTGCAAACCACTTCGCACAAGCTGGCCGAAGCTCTATACCAGCAGTCTGGAACAACCGGCGGCGCAGGTGATGAAGAGCAGGCTTCAGCCGCGGGCGCTTCTTCTGCTGGAGGCTCACAGGCTTCCGGCGGCGGTGAAGACAACGTCATTGACGCAGAGTATGTTGACGTTGACGACAATAAGTAAGAGCGGGTGACGGGTGTCAGGTATCGGGTGTCGGTTAAAGACAGCTTCTTACCGACACCCGATACCTGACACCCGATACCTTTTTTTCAATGGCAAAAGAAGATTATTACCAGTTGCTCGGCGTCAAGCGTGACGCCAAGCCGGAAGAGATCAAGAAGGCTTACCGCCGTATGGCTCGGAAGTATCACCCGGACGTGAATCCGGGCGATAAATCCGCAGAGGAGCGCTTTAAGAAGATAACGGAGGCGCATGACGTGCTCTCCGATCCGAAGAAGCGTAAGGTCTATGACCGCTTCGGCCAGTATTCGGACAATCTGGCGGACGCAGCCGCGCGCGGCGCTACGCCGGGCAGCAGCGCCGGAGGTCGCCCTGCTGGCGGCATGCATTATGAAAACTTTGATTGGGGTGCTGCTTCATCGGAGGGTGGTGGGACTAGCTTTCGAGACATCTTCGCAGACCTTTTCGGCGGCGGTGGCAAGCAGGAGCGTGAGCCTCCGCGCCCGCAGCCCCAGAAGGGCGCGGACATAGAGATGCCGCTCGCACTCTCGTTTGAAGAGGCCGTGCGTGGCATGACGACCAATATTAGTGTCAGCCGTTCCGAGCAGTGCTCGCGCTGTAATGGTGCTGGAGATACTGGCGGCTCGCCTGTTGACTGCCCTACCTGTAACGGCACAGGGCAGGTGCAGCGCGCCGGAGGCCGCCTGAAGTTTTCGCAGGAGTGTCCAGATTGCTCAGGCTCCGGGCGACGACGCCCGCCCTGCTCTTTGTGCAAGGGCAAGGGCGTCATGCCGAAATCCGAAACGGTCAAGGTGCGTATTCCTGCGGGAGTTGATACAGGCTCGCGCGTGCGTATTCCGGGCAAAGGCGAGGGAGGCCGTCTGGGTGCTCCGCCCGGCGACCTCTTCATCATCACGAACGTAGGCCGCCACAAGCACTTCACGCGCAAGGGCGACAACATCTACGTCACTGTGCCTTTGACCGTGCCCGAAGCCGCGCTCGGCGCAAAGATTGAAGTGCCGACCGTGGAGGGCAAAGCCCAACTGCGTATTCCTCCGGGGACGCAATCGGGACAAAAATTTCGCCTGCGCGAGCGCGGCGTACCATCTCTGCGCAACCCGCAGGCACGCGGCGACCAGTTTGTAGAAGTGCAGGTCACTCTCCCGCAAGTCATCTCGGAAGAGACCAAGGATTTGCTCAAACGCTACGCGCAGATTAATCCTGAGAACCCGCGCGTCACTATGGGACTAGAATAAGGCGATTTTGGATTTCGGATTGCCGATTTCGGATTGGAGTGGCAACAGAGCTTGCGCATCTTCAATCCCGTATCGCTAATCCAAAATCCAAAATCTAAAATCCAAAATGAAAAGAAAGGCTCGAACATATACGATTAGCGCGGTGGCGGATCAGTTCAATCTGCATCCGCAGACGCTCAGGCTTTACGAGCGCGAGGGGCTGTTGAGGCCGTCGCGCTCCGAGGGGAACACGCGCCTCTACACGGACGCAGACCTTGAGCGCCTCGAAGTCATTCTCTCTTTAACGCGCGACCTCGGCGTGAATCTGGCGGGGGTAGAAATTATCCTCAACATGCGCGAGAAGATGGACGCGATGCAGCGCGAGTTCGAGCGTTTCTTCCAGTTCCTGCAAGCCCATGCAGACGAGTTCACGCACCTGCCGGACGCTCCCGCGCCGGAAGAAGGCGCGCTTGTATTGACTTCGCGCATCAGTGCGCTTCGCCGCCGCACAAGCACGCGCAGCTAACCCCACAGGGCTTTCCACTTTATCTTGTCACACTGCCGCTCATAGTGTTAAAGTTCGCTCTTCAAGTCATTAAAAAGTCGGGCGCTTCGCTTTATTTAATCTCTGTAACAGTAAATTAAAAGCTACGTGATTTTCCAGAGCACTGGCTCCTGAGTCTTCATCGCGAATCAATCTCCCCGGTATTCGCTCGGCGCTTTTGTCCTATGAGTGCAGTAGCGACCTCGCGCCCTGATAGGAGAGCGGTTATACATGAATCGTCACCAGTTGTTTAATCGTCCAGGCAAATTCCTGTTCCTCATAGCTGTTCTTATCGCGTCTATCCTTTCACCTTCACTCATCGCGCAGGCGCAGGATTTGGATGACGTGACAATCACCGGGCAGGTCTTAGACGAAAACGGAGCTATCATTCCGGGCGCGACCGTCACGGCTGTGCTTCAGACTACGAATGAAGAGCGCACGGTTCAGGCGGGCGACGATGGCCGCTACCGCATCATCGAGCTTGATCCGGGCACGTATACGATTCGCGCTGCGAGCGCAGGCTTTGCAACCGAAGAGAAAAGAGACCTCACCACCATCGCGGGACAGAATGTTCAATTGAGCTTCACTATGAAGCCCGCCGCCGTGACAGCCGAGGCTGTAGTGGTGAGCGAAGCCGATGCGCCTGCGGTCGATACTACGCGAACGGTCGTCGGCGGCACCGTCATGACCGAAGAGATAGAGTCTTTGCCGAACAACTCGCGCTCGCCCCTAGACCTTATCTTTACCCTGGGCGGAGTTACCGAAGAGCCGCTTTCGACGCGCGACCTTGCGGAAGACCGCAACACGAGCACGAACAACACGCCCGAAGAAGCCGGAGTCTTCGCGCTATCGGGCGGCCCCGCTTATTCCAATAACATTACGATTGACGGTCTGGATAACAACGACGACCGCGCGGCGCGCGAGCGTTTCCAGCCGTCGCTCGAAGCGGTCGAAGAGGTTCAGGTCATCACGAACCAGTTCTCAGCCGAATATGGCCGTGCTTCGGGCGGGCGCGTTAATCTTCGCACGCGCGCAGGCACCAAACGCTACACCGGGCGCGCCTTCATGTTCTTCCGTGACGACATCTTCAACGCCAACACTTTCAGGAACAAGCTGAACGGCCTGCCGCGCCTGCCGCTGACGGAATACAACCCCGGCTTTACTTTTGGCGGCCCGCTCAAACTTGCCTCGAAAATCCCCTTCGTGCCGAAAAACAGCACTTACTTCTTCGTAGGCTTCGAGTACAGCGATCTGCTCGATACATCGACCGTGGATACGGTCGTGCCCGTACAGCAGAACTCCTCGTTCTCTATACCCGCGCCCACTACTCTTATAGGCCGGCGCGCGGAGAACGGAACGACCGCTCTGGTTGCGCCCTTCTTTTCCGGTGTCGCCACGCCGCTGAAGAATACAACCCTGACTACGCGCATAGATCAGAACTTTACCAGCAATCACAACGGCACGATTAACTATCAGATGGGACGCCAGCAGAATTTGCGCGGCTTCGGCGGCGGCAATCGCCTTGCGGCAGCTTTAATCGGAAGGACGCGCAACACGGACGCCATCTCCTATTCGGATAACTACATCTTGTCGGCGCGAGCGGTTAATCAAATTCGCTTCCAGTTTTCGCGCCTGACGCCTGCGGTCGTAGCTCAGGGCGGGAGAAGTCCTGTCGTCCTGATTACTTTGAATGTGCCTGCGGCTTCGGGCGACCCCATAGCCCGCACGGGCACGCTCATCGCTGGCTCTTCTACGACGGGAGCCACAGACCGCCGCGAGATTCGTTATCAAGCTCAAGAGGCTTTTAACCTCATCGCCGGAAATCACTCTCTGAAATTCGGCGGGGACTTTCAGCGCATCAAATCCACCTTCATTGATTTGTCGGACGCCTCCGGTACTTTCAACTTCGAGAACGTAGCGGCTTTTCTGGCAAATACTCCAAGCCGCTTCCGCCAGAATTTCGAGACCCAGTCAACGCAGACGAACACCTACTTTGGCATCTTCTTTCAGGACGAGTGGCGCATTCGCTCCAACTTTGTATTGAGCTACGGGCTGCGTTACGAGCGCGAATCAATTCTGCCCGACAATAATAACCTTGGCCCGCGCGTGGCTATCGCCTGGGATCCCTTCAAATCGGGCAAGACCGTCATACGAGTGGGCGGGGGCATCTTCTACAATCGCGCTCTGCTGCGCACGATTGACGATTTCACTCTGGGCGGCCAGCAGCTTTTCTTCGACACGAACACGCTGCCCGCAGGAGACCGCGCCGCCTTCATCGCCGCCAACATTCGCTTCCCGGATGTCCTGACCGCAGACTCGCCAATAGTTCAACAACTGGCCGTGACAAATAGCGGGTTCCTGCGTCGTCTTGACCCGAACATCGTTATCCCGGAAAGCTATCAAGCGAATGTCGGGTTCGAGCGTGAGCTTGGCGGGAAGTTCGTCTTCGAGGCGAATTTTACATGGAATCGCGGCATACATCTCTGGCGCGAGTTCAACGCCAACGCGCCGGTGCTCCCGCCCGGCTTCACTAACTTTACGCAGTTTCTCTTATCGCGCGACTTTTTAAATCTTCGTCCGTGCCCTGCTTGCTCGCGCCCGCTCTTTAACGGCACGGGCGCAGGCGAGTTGGTGCGCTTCTCTACGACCGGCACAGACCCTACCAATGCCAGCGCCGTCGGTCGTATCATAGAGTTCGGCATACCCATCTCTCTCATTAATGTCAACAGCATCTTTGGTGGGAACACAGCGAGCCAACTGGTTGCGGCGCAGTCTGCGCTTAATTCGCTTAGACCCGACCCGACGCGCACGGAAGTCGAGCAACTGGCATCCATCGGCAACAGCTTCTATCACGGGCTGGTGCTTGAGCTGCGCCGTCGTTTCAAACGCACTCAGAGCGGGTTCGCTTTCTCATTCCGCGCAGCCTACACGCTTTCGTTCCTGAAGGACGACGGTATCGTCAACACTTCGGATGCGCTGCGCCCGGCGGATTTTCGCAATGAGCTGTCGCGAAGTCTACTTGACCGACGCCACCGCTTCGCCTTCTCCGGCACCTTCGATTTGCCCAAGTATCTATTCAAGCTGCGGCTGTCGCCAATACTTCGCATCTCGTCGGGCGCGCCCTTTAACATCTCCATCGGCGGCATTGACCGCAATCTGGATGATGTGAATAACGACCGTCCTAATTTCAACGGCGACCTGAGCATCCTGCGCGCTCGCGCTCCAGGCGAACCTGTAGACCCTTCGATTTTGAACTTCTTTTCATTGCCGCCAATCGGACAGGAAGGAAACCTGCCGCGCAATGCCGGAGTCGGGCCGAGCCAGATTCTCTTCGACCTCAACATCCAGCGAGAGTTTCGCTTGAAAGACCGTATGCGGCTGCGACCGACCCTTGAGATTGATAACGTTTTCAATCAGACAGTCTTCAGCTTCGGCTCGGAGTTCATAGACTTCTCTGCTTTCGCCCCGACCGCCACTGCCGCCTCGCGTCAGGCTTTTCTGGATTCGTTCCTGGTGACGACGCGCACCCTGCGCCCGCGCGCCATCAGAATCGGGGTACGCTTCGACTTTTAGGCCGAGGAAATTCATGCCGGAAGATAAAGAGGCCGCTCTACGATTCGTAGAGCGGCCTTCTAAATTTTTGGCTTCTAGCGTGAATTGGTGCAGGTCTTAGAGGGTTCCTTATCCTGCGGCTTCTCTGTTTCCTTGCGCTCTGGTTTCTGCTTGTGCGAGGTCTTCTGGCAACGAGCGCGTGCGTGTTCAATTCGTCTCTTCATCCAAGGAGGCATGACTCTTTTTATCTCCCATCAGACCGGCTGGGCGGGGAGCGTGTCTAGAAATGCTTCGATGACGCGAGGGTCAAACTGTTTGCCTTCGTGCAGGCGTAATTCTGCCATCGCGTCGTTGACAGAGAGCGGCTGGCGATACGGGCGATCCACGGAGACCATAGCATCATAGGTATCCGCAACCTGCACAATGCGTGCCATCAAGGGTATGTCTTCGCCCGCGAGACCGTGCGGATAGCCTCGTCCGTCCCAGCGCTCATGATGATGCTGCGTGCGTATGCGCAGTTCCGCCGGAAGGTTAAAGTAAGAGGCCAGCAGCGCGCCCAGGCTGGGATGCATATTCAGTATAAAGCGCTCCGTACGCGTAGGCTTTCGCGCGGCGTCCAGGATTGATTCCGGCACCAGGATTTTCCCTACATCGTGCAGCACAGCCGTGTGCGCCAGTTGGCGCAGTTTTGTGTCGTCGAAGCCGAAGGACTGACCCGTCGCGCGTGCAAATCTTGCAACTCGTACACTGTGGTTATAGGTGTTGGGGCGCAACTGGCGAAAGTGCTTCATCAAAGCCTCCGTACCGTCCTGCCTGTAAAGTTGTCCGATTGATTTCAGGCGGCTCAGAAAGCGCTGAAGGTAGTTAGCCCAACTCGAATTTACCAGCCGGATAGTCGCGGCATTGGCAGTTTCCAAACTCATCTGGTCGTACATTCCCTGAAACTCCTAAAAAAGGAAACCGAAGCCAAATTGAAAGGGGGAAACTCTAAATGAGCCGGAAAGCCTTGCGACTGGGCTGATTGGATTCTCAAGACTGCTCGCTGTCGTTAAAAGCATTTGACGTGCCATGTTTCACCTGTGGAACGCATAGAGAAAGGACAAGAGCGCCTGATTGTTTTAGAGAAATTTGAAGGCTTCGGTTCGCAATCTCTAACGATAACTAAAAGGCAAATTGCGCCGCGAGGTTTAAGAGATTACATGAGAGGTAAGAAGCGGACATAGTCTTTATCGCCATGAAATTAGAGAAGCATTGCTAAAAGAGCCATTTCAATAAATATACGAAATCGTGCCTGATGGGTGCGAAAGAGCGCATTATCAACGGACAGCTTTTAGCTTTATGGTAAACTCGCGTCGGGTTGAAGGAAGTTTAATAATGCCGCCCGCGCGTCAGAAGAGGCCATGAGCGACGCCCAGATGAACAAAGAGAAAGAGGGAGAGATAGAATCTGCGCTGCTTGATGCAGAACTCTTCGTCAAGTACCAGGCACCCGGTCGCGCCGTCAAAAGACTGCAAGCGGCGTTGGAGCGTCGCCCGCGCTCGATTGAGCTGCGCGAGCGCTTGAGAGGAATCTGCGCCGCGCACAAGCAGCCCGAAGAGGCCGCGCGCCAGTGCTTAGCCCTCGCCAGCCTCTACATAGACCGCGAGAGTTTTGAAGACGCGCACGAGCGTCTACTCGAAGCAAAGCAGCTAGACCCGCGCATCAACATCACGCCCGGCTTCGAGGCCATACGCCGCGCACGCCGCCCGAATCTTCCGCAACCCCAGATGGAAGCGCCGCCAACTGTTCCTCGCCCGGCTGCGCCCTTCTCAGGCGACCTCTCCGTCATCAGCATTTTCGACGCCGTTCAGGTACTGGAAAACGCTCGTCTGACGGGCGCGCTCATCATCGGCAATCTATCTGAGCAGGGACGCGTCCTCTTCAACGAAGGCCGCATCGTCGGCGCAGAGGCTGGAAACTCCGGCGGCGCGCCCGCCTTTCGTCAAATCGTAGAGTTGACCACCGGCACCTTTGAATTCAAGGTCGCCCATCAACCCTTTCCCATCACCATCAATGCCAGCAGCAACACTAACCTCATACTGGATTCCCTGCGGCAAGTGGACGAAGAGAATAGATAAGACCTTGCGGCTCATGCGAGGCAAATCAGGTCAGTACCGCCTGCGGTAGCGGGCGGGTCGTAGCATTTGCCAAGACCCGCCCGCTACCGCAGGCGGTACTGACCTGCGCATTCAGCTCAATCCAGTAATAATCTTGTACGGAGTGCTTCGGCGCGTTCGAGCGCGTTGAGGAGGCGTAGAAACTGCGCATAGTTACGGCTGCGCGCGTGCAGGCGGTCGCGTTCTGATTCCGTGAGGTCGTTGCGCAGTATGAAGTCCAGAAAGTCGTAGTAGTCTGCTGCGGCTGCGAATGGAAACTCGCGCGTGTAGCTGGTTTGCGCGGAGTCTTCAGAACGGAATCCGGCCAGCAGGTCGAATAGATTGTCGGTCGTCAAATGCGCGGCTTCGCGCGCGAACTGAATCGGCAGCCGAAGCTCGTAGAAGCGCAAGCCCTTCGAGGTCGTAACCCTGCGCAGTTCCTTTGTCCCTTCTCCGTCAAAGGGCGATTCCTGGTCAACGAGTATGCGCAGGAGTCTGGGCTGATCTTCCTTATCCATAGTATCAAGGGCAAGCTGCACGCGGTCTGCCAGAAACTTTTCAAACTGCGCCTCAATCGGATAGGTGATGCGCCCAAGGCAACCTACGGACTCGCCTTCGCCCGCCGCGCTCGACGGCAGAGAGGCAGGGCAATTTGTGCAGGAGAGCGTTTCGGCGTGCATCACCTCGACTTCCGAGCGAGCATTTTCGACAAAGCGCAGCTTATCCTCCGAAGGAGCTGCATTGTCTCCGGTCGTGAGCCGCGTGTGCAGGCTGCTCAGACGCCCCCATGCGCGCAGGTGCTCTTCTCTATAACGCGCGCGCAGGGTGCATGGATATTCGACGGCAAATTCTAAAGACAATTTTCTTTCCTCTTGCTCTATAAAAAGTGTTCGCCAGAAATCACTAACACAGATGCGTGTACTGTAGCAAGTAGGCGCTTGTCACTTCCTGCACCTGAATTTAAGCTCCGTGCGGGACGAACCGAAAAGAGCCACGGTTTTAAGCCGCAAGATAAAAGCAAACGGGCCAGATAGAGTTCATTACTCATCCGGCCCGCCGTACATCTCTCGTTCACTGCTGCTGGTTAATGTGGTCAGCAGTCTTTCCGATAAGGTGCGAGCGCACTCTATCACTGAAGCATTCAGTCTACAAGCCAAACACATACGCCACATGGGCTTTTCACCGAATATTTAATCGTCCTTAAAAGAGCTTTGCGCGTCTTACTTTCCGGCGATAAATTGGCGGGGCTGTTTTCAGGCTGCCCCCTCTGCGCGGCTAATTTTATTTGACCGCGTATTGCTCGAAATGAAAGAATCGTCTCCTCTAATCTGAGAGCTTTTGAGCCATCTGAGGCTTGTCGAAAAAGAGGAGCATATATGTCCGTCAGTCTTCGTCCCCCCGGCCCGCACCCGCGCTGGCCTGTCATCAGCTTCTTCTCATACCGCCGAAACATGATTGAGTTTCTGGAGCGTGCGGCGCGCGAGCACGGCGACATAGTTTATTTCAAGATGGGGCCGCAGGATGTTTACTTCCTGAACCATCCTGATTACATCAAGGACGTGCTCGTCACACGCCAGCAGAACTTCATCAAGGGACGCGCTCTGCAAAGGTCTAAGCGTCTCTTAGGCGAAGGACTCCTGACGAGCGAGGGCAGCTTTCATACACGCCAGCGAAGGCTTGCGCAGCCTGCTTTTCATCGCCAGCGCGTAGCCGCTTATGCGGATGTGATGGCGGAGTATGCGGCACGCGTCAGCCTTCACTGGCGCGATGGCGAACAGTTAGACATCTCGCAGGAGATGATGCGGCTCACCCTTGCAATCGTCGGCAAGACGCTGTTCGACGCTGACGTTGAAGAGGAAGCGCAGGAGATTGGCGAAGCCTTATCGGTCATCTTCAGTCTCTTCAACGCGATGCTCTTTCCTTTCTCGGAGCTGCTGGAAAAGCTGCCGCTGCCGCAGAACAAGAGATTTGAAAAGGCCAAGCGACGGCTGGACGAAACCATCTATCGCATCATAGACGAAAGAAGACGAAGCGGCGAAGACCACGGCGACCTGCTTTCGATGCTCCTGCTCTCGCAGGACGAAGAGGGCACGGGCAGCATGACGGACGAGCAGGTGCGCAACGAAGTGATGACGCTCTTTCTGGCCGGTCATGAGACGACGGCCAACGCGCTCACATGGACATGGTACTTGCTCTCTCAACACGAAGCGCAGGAAGCCAGAATGCACGCGGAGATTGACGAGGTGTTCGAAGAGCGCGACCGCCCGACGTTTGATGATGTACAGCATCTACGCTACACGGAGATGGTGCTGTCAGAGTCCATGCGTCTCTATCCTCCTGCGTGGGCGATTGGCCGCCTCGCCACAAAAGAGACCGAGATAGGAGGGTACAGCATAGCCCCCGGCTCGCTCGTTCTACTGTGCCAGTACATCATGCACCGCGACGCGCGCTTCTTCAGTGAACCTGATCGCTTTGACCCCGAACGTTGGACTGCGGAGGCGCTGGAATCGAGACCGCAGTTCTCCTACTTTCCCTTCGGCGCAGGCGCGCGCCGCTGCATAGGCGAAAGCTTCGCATGGATGGAAGGCGTCCTCCTCATCAGTACGCTCGCGCGCAAGTGGCGCATGCGACACGTCCCCGGCCACACGGTAGCGCTTCAACCACTCATCACCCTGCGCCCCAAACACGGAATGTTGATGACGGTTCATAGAAGGTAAAATTAAAAATTAAAAATGCAAAAGGGAAAAGCGGAACAAAGACAACTACGGCTTCTCTTTTTTCTGTAAAAGCGGTTTCCGCCTCACTTTTTCCTTTTGCATTTTTAATTTTGCCTTCCTTTAGGCTTGCTTGCTCGCCGCTTTGAGAAGCTGTTAAGCTCAAGCGGTCTTCTATGTCGGTGAAACTCTTCAGGAGAGGTCTGAGAACTCATGCCCATTAGCCAAGACTTGTTGGAGATTCTGGTTTGCCCTGCGTGCCGTGCGAAGGTTGAGCTGAAGGAAGACGGCAGTGCTCTGGTCTGTCAGAATTGCGGGCGCAGCTATCCGATTCAGGACGACATTCCTTCGATGTTGATTGTCGAAGAGTGCCCGTCGTGCAAGGCTACGGCGATGATGCAGGTCGAAGATGACAACTTGAAATGCCCAGAGTGCGGCCATGTCTATCCTATTAAAGAAGTCCCAAATCCCAAGTCCCAAGTCCCAGGTTAAAGAAAAGAGACTTGAAACTTTGGACTTGGAACTTGGGACTTACCCGGACTTGGAACCTGGGACTCATGACGAGCCTCAGCCGCTTGCGCCTGCGCGCTGGCGCTGGCAGGACGTGCGGCGCGTTCTGGTCGTGCGCCTGCGCTCCATAGGCGATACAGTCCTGGCTACACCGTCGCTCCGTGCCCTGCGCAGGTTCTTGCCCGAAGCGGAGATAGACATCTTGCTTGAAGATTGGGTCGCGCCCATCCTTGAAGGATTTCCCCATGTGAATCGCATCATCACGGTCGAGCGTGGGAATCTGGCCGGGCGTGCGCGTGTGGCGAAAGAACTCAGAGGCGCGCGTTACGATGTCGCCTTCAATCTTCATGGCGGGACGACCTCTACTATTCTGACGCGCGCAAGCGGCGCACGCCATCGCGTGGGCTACAGTAGCTATCGTTACAGCCGCCTTTATAATCACGCTGCACCGCCTGCAAACGAACTCTGGGGAAAGGCTGCGACACATTCTGTAGAGCAACAGCTTGCGCTTCTGGGCTGGACGGGCGTGCCGGTCAGTGACCGGCCTCCAACACATCTTGCTGTGACGGCAGAAGCCTCAAAGAGCATTGACGAGAAGTTGCGCGCAGAAGGGATTGGCGAGAGCGCGCCGTTTGCGCTCTTTCACCCGGCGGCGGCCTTTGAGACAAAGCAGTGGGCGGCAGAAAAATTTGCGCGCGTTGCCGAAGCTTTGGACGCGCGGGGGCTTGGCATCGTCTCGGTCGCCGCGCCCTCTGAAGCGGAAACAATCAATGCCCTGCGAAAGCATTCTTCCGTTAATATCAAGTCCTTTACTGACCTGCGCCTGCCGGAGGTCACTGCGCTCGCGGCGCGCTCGTGTCTCTTCGTCGGAAACGACAGCGGCATCGCGCACATAGCAAGCGCCGTAAACATTCCCGCGGTCGTCATCTTCGGCTCGTCGAACGTCAGGCACTGGCACCCGTGGGCGAATCCTTTATCCGAGGTCGTGCGTGAAGAGCTACCTTGCCAGCCCTGTCCCGGTTACACTTGCGCAGAGTTCGACCAACCGGAGTGCATACGCCGCGTTCGCGTCGAGAGCGTCTTGCAGGCAATCGAAAGAGTGATGGAAAAAGCAATCAGCAATCAGCAGTCGGCTATCAGTTAATAACCTGAAGCTGACGGCTGACGGCTGATAGCTGACAGCTTTCTTATGATTCAATTGACGCAACAGAGAGCCGCAGAGCTTATAGGGAGGATGCGCGGGTGCGCCGTAGTCGTCTTCGGCGACGTGATGCTGGACGAGTTCGTGTGGGGCGAGGCGACGCGTATTTCGCCGGAAGCGCCCGTGCCGGTGGTGGACATACAGCGCGAGTCTGTGCATCTGGGCGGCGCAGCCAATGTGCTTGCAAATCTGGTCAGCTTAGGCGCGCGGGCGCGCGTCGTCGGCGTCATTGGAGATGATAGAGCGGGCGAGCGTTTGTGCGCTGAGCTGCGCGAGGCCGGAGTAGACAGGGCGAGCGATGACCTTGTGATTGATGCTGCGCGCCCTACTACATTGAAGACGCGCATCATCGCGCACAGTCATGGTCATAGCCAGACCATCGTGCGCGCAGACCGAGAGCAGCGCACGCCTGTCGAGGGCGAAGTTGAAGCGCGGCTCATACATGTTTTGAAAGCTGCGATTGCAGAGTCGAGCGCCTTCGTCGTCTCCGATTATGACAAGGGAGCTATAACGAAGCGCATCCTCGCGGAGATTCTTCCCTTCGCCATGAAGCGTGGGATTCCCGTGCTGGTTGATCCGAAGATTCGCAACTTCGATTCGTATAGCCCGGCCACGCTCATTACGCCGAACCATCACGAAGCGCTCAGGCTGACTAATTCGGAAGACCACACGGACGCTGGATTACGGGTTGCGGCGCAAAGGATACGCGAACGCCTTGCCTGCGAGTCCGTGCTTATCACGCGCGGCGAGCGCGGGCTTATGTTGCTTGAAAAAGAGAGAGAGCCTGTCTATGTTGAGACCGTTGCGCGAGAGGTTTATGATGTGACGGGCGCTGGCGATACGGTCATCGCCACGCTCGGCGCTTCATTGGCCGCCGGTGCGACGATGCTGGAAGCGGCTGTCGTCGCCAATCACGCTGCCGGAATCGTCGTCGGCAAAGTCGGCACAGCCACTGCCAGCACAGACGAACTCCTCAATTCATTCCGAGATGATGAGCATGTAATTTAGCTGTCAGCTATCAGCAATCAGCAGTCAGCCAAACCGATAATGGAGCCTGATAATGATTAGTTGCTGAAGGCTGATTGCTGATTGCTGACAGCTTTCTTTCGATGAAGCCGAGTCACCCCCAACTCGCCGTTCGCTTGAGCCTGCTTCTTGTGGCAGCGATGTTATTAGCGTCGTGCCGTGGGCGAAGCGTGCGTGAAACTTTAGGACTCAACATAGCGCGCACGGTCACGCACATTGCCGCAGGCCAGAGCACGCACCTCACCGCTTACGAGGAATACCGCGAAGCTTCAAACTCTATCTGGAGCGTTCAGGCTGCGCCCTTGAGTAATACCTTACGTGCGCCTGTGCCTGCCAGTTGGAGCGTCTCCGACGACCGGCTTGCTTCCATCAACACGGACGGAACGCTGACGGCTCTCAAGCCTGGGCGCATCACTGTGACGAGCGCCTGGGATAAGTACACGGCGACGACCGTGATCGAGGTTGTGCGCAATCTTCCGCTGCCCACTCTGCCGCAGATAAGCGCGCCCGCAGGTTCTGCATGCAGGCCGCAATCCCTGGATTTGAGTTTTGACGAAGACCGCACACTGCGCTTTCACCTGAGCGGCGAGGGCTGCAATGAGCTTGAAGTGGAAGCCAAAGCTCCTGAAAAGCCTCTGCCGTGGAGATTTGAAACGAGAGCGGGCGAGCTTGAGCTGACAGAGGCGCGCGGCCCCGTCGTGAAGGGAGTTGTGCGTAGAGCCGGGACGGAAATTTCGTTCACCGTCTGGTCTACAGGCACGGGCGCGTATCCCATCTCGCTTGCGGGGCGGCGTGTGCTTCTGGTGGGCGACTCTATGGCCGAAGGCATCGCGCCTTTCCTTCAAAGAAGGGTTGAAGCGGCGGGCGGGTTGTGGACGAGTCAGCCTGAGCAAAGCTCTACTATCATCTGGTGGCAAGGCTCAGGCAAGCTGCGCGCTTTGATCGCACAGCACCGCCCGGACATCATCTTTATAGCGCTCGGCTCAAACGAGCTTTTCGCGCAGGATGCAGAATCGCGCGCCCCCCTCATTCGCACTATGGTCTCGGAGATTGGCCGTAGAGAAGCCTACTGGGTCGGCCCGCCCAGTTGGAAGCCCGGCTCGCGCCTTGTGCCCGTCATCGAAGAGAACTTTCAGGCCGGGCACTTCTACAACTCCGATACACTGGATGTGCCACGCGGAAAAGACGGCAAGCATCCAACGCTCCAAGGCTACGAGCGCTGGGTAGAGCTAATCTGGAAATGGTACGCGCGAGCTATTTAAGTCGAAACGATGAAGAAAAAGATGAGCCACGCGCGCCACACGAACAAACACGAAGCAAAGAGGAAAAGGATTCGTGTTTCTGTCTTTGTATCTGTTCGTGTGGCGCGCGTGGTTAGCCTTTTCTTTCTTTACAACATGCCTCGTCTCCTGACTTAGTCTCTCCTCTGAAATTTAATGCTAGAATTCTACGCTCGCGATTTTGTCTGCGGAGGAAGCCGGGAAGCTTTATACACTGTCTTATGTCGTCTACATCTAAATACACATCACGATTGATTTCGCTGCTGCTGCTTTTTGCCTTGAGCCTCGGCTTAGCGCCGCTCGCCGTTTCGCAGGAGAAAGAGCCTGCGCGCGAGCGGCGCGCGACACAGCCTGCGTCGAGCGGACAGCCGCGTGCGGCGGCAGCGGCGGTAGCTGCGACAGGCGCGCCCCGCACGGTTGAAGAGTTGCAGGTGCGCATTGCGGCGCTCATGCGGCGACCAGAGCTTGCCCCCGCGCAGTTTGCCGTCAAGATTTCTTCGCTCGACACCGGGCGAACCATCTTTGAAGAGAACGCGCAGAAGCTTCTGCTTCCGGCCTCCGTGATGAAGATTTTCACGCTTGCTGCCGCGCTTGATCGCCTGACGCCTGACTTCCGTTTCAAAACTTCCGTCTACGCGGGTGCCGTGCCAGATGCAACGGGAACTGTGAAGGGCGACCTGACCATCTACGGGCGCGGCGACCCGTCCATTTCCGCGACCTTCAATAACGGAGACTATCTCAAGGCCGTCAACGAGCTTGCAGACAGCATCGCGGCGGCTGGCGTCAAACGCGTCGAAGGCGATCTGGTCGGAGATGAAACCTATTTCACTGGGCCGCCCTACGGCTTTGCATGGAGCTGGGCTGACTTGCAGTGGTACTACGGCGCAGAGGTCTCCGCGCTCTCCGTCAACAACAACGCGCTAGACCTCTTCGTCAAACCGGGCGCATCGGTCGGCGCGCAGTGTTCAATCACGACCGGCCCGCCCACACCGATTGTCACGATTAACAATCGCACGACTACCTCGGCGCGCGGTACTAAAAGAGACCTCTCCGTCTATCGTCCTCTCGGTGAAAACGTCATAGAGGTTAGCGGCAGCCTCCCGCTCGACGATCAGGGCTACACGGGCAGCGTCACCGTCTCGCATCCGGCGCTCGTCTTCGTCTACATGCTGCGCTCTGCCCTGGCTCAACGCGGTGTGATTGTGACGGGGAAATCAAGAACGATTGATGCGCCTTCACGTCGAGGGAGTGTATTGAATCCTCAAACCGGGGCAGTGCTTGTAAATGTGCCTCTTGACCCTAAGCAATCTTCGGCCTTTTTGAAGGCAGCCGGTGCTTCAACTTCTCAACTGGTAGAGATTACCAGCCGCCAGTCGCCACCCTTAAGCGACATCGCCGCACAGACTTTGAAGCCAAGCCAAAACACTTACGCGGAGTTGATTCTGCGCACGTTAGGTAGAGAACGCGGCAATAATTCTCAGGACACAAGCGAGGCGGCGGGCGTTGAGATAGTCAAAAAATTCCTGTCTGAAGCGGGCATCAATCCGAACGAGGTTGTGATGTGGGACGGCTCAGGGTTGTCGCGCCGCGATCTAATCACGGCAAACGCGACCGTCCAACTGCTCACATACATGAGCCGCCATCGCTTTGCGAGCGCTTTCCGTGATGCACTCCCCATAGCTGGCGTGGACGGCACGCTCGCCAAGCGCATGAAGGGGACGCCCGCTATGGGCAATGCTCGCGCCAAGACGGGCACGATTGAGACGGTCGCAACGCTCTCCGGCTACGTGACGAGCGCGGCGGGCGAGCGCCTTGTCTTCTCCGTGCTTCTGAACAACTACCCGGAAAGCTCCAGTGCGCGCCGTGTCTTCACGGACGACCTGGCCGTCATGCTCGCTTCCTTTGCAGGACGCTCTCAACCACAGTGATGAGTGCTGAAGTGACAAGCGACAAGTTACAGGGTAGAATCCCCTCTTTGTTTATTGCTCGTCACTCGTCCCTTATTACTCGTCACTGTTTTTGAATGCAGTTCATTAAATTCCAGGGCTTCGGCAACGACTACATCATCTTTGAGGCGCAGGCGCTTGGCCTTGTCGAATCGCTGAATAATTTTGCGCGCGCCGTCTGTGATCGCCACTATGGCGCGGGCGCGGACGGCATTGTGGTGGTCAGCCAAGCGGTAGATGCTGCTGCGGATTTCGTCGCACGCATCTTCAATGCTGACGGGAGCGAAGCCGGTCTGTCCGGCAACGGCACGCGTTGCGCCGTCGCCTATCTTTATCATCAGGGTTTATGGGATAAAGAACTTTTGCGGCTTTCGACACGCGCGGGCGTCAAGCTCTATCGCCTGCGGGAGGAGTTAAGCCGCGGGCATTACTGGTTTGAGTCAGAGCTGGGACAGCCCCTCTTTGATTCGGCAAGCATTCCCATGTTGACCGACGAGCCGCGCGAGCGCGTAGTGGATTACCCGCTCGTCATCGAAGGTGAGACGTTTCCTGTAACGGCGCTTCAGATGGGCAATCCCAACTGCGCTATCTTCGTAGAAGACTTCGAGCAACTGGACTGGCGGCGCGTGGGGCGTGTGCTGGAAACTCATGCGCAATTTCCCGAAAGGACGAACGTCGAGTTCGTGCGCGTCTCTGACCGCGCTAATATAGAACTGCGTATCTGGGAGCGCGGCGTCGGTGAAACGAAATCTTCCGGCACCTGCTCCTGCGCCGCGATGGTCGCCTGTGTTATTAAAGGATTGACAGACCGGCGCGTCACGGTCTGGATGGAAGGCGGCCATGCAGAGATTGTCTGGCGCGAAGACAATAACATAGTGCTGACAGGACGCGCCGATATAGTCTACAGTGGAGAATGGATAGATTTTGGATTTTAGATTTTGGATTGGAGCGGCAACAGAGCTTGCAGCATTTCAATCCCGTATCGCTAATCCAAAATCTAAAATCCAAAATTGAGTTATGAATTGTTCTCCTAAAGTTTCAAATATAGAGTCGGGTTTGAAAACCTCTCGCTTTACATACATAGCTTTATTGCTCCTCCTGCTTGCGCTCTTGCTCGTTTCGTTGAACGGGTGCGGTGGAAACGCCAGCGGCGGGACGACGAAGGAGAGTCGTGACAGCGCGGCTGCTCCGGCAAAGACCGTTATTGTACCTGCGACTGTGCCGACGTGGCTGGGAAATCCTGCGCGCGCCTTTTACGGTACAGGCCCCTGGCCGTCGCGCCCTTTGGAAGTCATCTGGGATTTCAAGACGAAGACGACCACCGGGCGTTTGCATGATGACCCCTGGGGCGGGACAAGCTGGCCTGGGCAGCCTTCGGTCACAGAGCAGCGCGTCTATTTCGGCTCGGCTGACGGTTATCTTTATTGCTTGAGCACGCGGGATGGAAGCGTCATCTGGAGCTACAAGACTGAAGACAGCTTGAAGGCCACGCCCACCATCGCGGGCGATAGAATCATTGCGAGCGGGCTAGACCACAACATCTATTGTGTAGATGCGCGCACGGGCACGCTCATCTGGAAATACAAGGCCGGGTTCGAGATTGACGGCACGTCATCCGTGATTGACGGTCGCGTCTATTTCGGCTGCGAGGATGGTTTCTACTACTGCCTGAATCTTTCGGACGGCTCGCTAGTCTATAAGACGGAACGGCTCGGCTCTATGGAGGGCAGCTCGACCATTCTGGACGGTCGAATCTATGTGGGCACAGAATCGGGCGATCTTTTCTGTCTCAACCTCGCGGACGGCCAGGTCATCTGGAAAGCTCGCATCGGCGCGGACTCGGATTCGACTCCGGCGGTCGCGAATGGCCTCATCTACACGGCGGCTGAAGACGGCTACGTTTATTGTTTCAGACAATCGAACGGCGAGCTGGTCTGGAAGTTCAAGGCCGAGGGAGGCTTGAGTAAAAACTACAAGGAGCGCAGCGGCTTCTGGGCAAGCCCCATCGTCTCGAACGGGCGCGTCTACCTAGGCTCTAACAACGGCTTCATGTATTGCCTGACCGCAGACGAAGGCAAAGTCGTCTGGCAGCACATGACGCGCGCACCCATCTGGGCTACGGCTCCCATTGTTGACGGGCGACTTGTTTTCGGCGACAAGGCTGGCTGGATGTACATGCTCTCGGCTGAAACCGGAGAGCGGCTGTGGGAATTGAAGATAGGCGACAACATCAACTCCACGCCCGCCATCCTTCAGGGGCGCATCTATATAGGCGCATTCAACGGCAAGCTCTACTGTCTGGGCGCGCCCTCCTGAAAATTGGTCGTAAGCACCGTAATGATTTATCTAGTTGACAACACTATAGACGGCCAGGGCGCAAGCCCGCGCGAGATTCGTGAGACCCTGACGCGCCTTCGCCCACACACGCCGCTCGTCGTAGAGCATTACAAACAGGTCTCGCTCAAGCGCATAGAAGAATTAAAGCCTACGCACATCATTCTGAGCGGCCAGAGCCACCCCTGGGACAACTACACTGCCGAATCCCTGACCGGAGTCTTTGAAGTAATTCGCCGAGCGCCGCAGCCTATCATTGGAATCTGCGGCGGTCATCAACAGATAGCTCTCTGCTACGGCGCGCAGGTCTCCGTAATGAAGAGACTTGAGACGGGCACGACCGGCTACGAAGGCTGCCTGCGCGAGCGCGGCTTCCATGATGTAGAAATTGAAGGCAACGGCATCTTCAACGGACTGCCGCGCGCGATTTCCGTCTGGCATTCTCACTTTGACGAAGTCAAAGAGCTTCCCAAAGGCTTCCGCCGCACGGCTGCAAACTCCACCTGCTCCCTACAGGCCATGCAGCACACCGCCCGCCCCCTCTACAGCGTACAGTTCCACCCCGAACTCTTCGACGAACAACACCCACACGGCAAACAAGTCCTTGAGAATTTCCTGAATCTTTAAGTGTGAAGAGACTCAAGCCGCGTAACCTGATAAACATAAGCCGACTGTCCTCTTAGCCCCTGAAAGGGGCGAAAGGTTGTAGCCCACGGCGCTAGCCGTGGGAATCAAGCATAGAGAGCATTTCATAGCCCCGGCAGGGGCGAAAGAGATTCAGTCTTGAAAATCTTTCGCCCCTTTCAGGGGCTTTTAACTTTTATCGCTGCTCAATTCCCACGGCTCGCGCCGTGGGCTACATTCTGTCGCCCCTTTCAGGGGCTATCATTCTTTCTTCTTATCTCGAACTTACGTCAGCGTAGACCACTCTCAAGTTATTGGAAGCCATTCGCGGGTCGTCGGAACTCCCGCGCAAACTCCTGAACACACGCGCAACCTCGTGGAAACGCGCGCAAGCTCTTGTAAACCGCGCGCAACTGCCCGGAACACCGCCGCAACTCTCTGGAAGCCTGCGCAAGCGCCTGTAAACAGCGCGCAACCTCTTGGAAGCGGCGCGCAGGCTTCTGGAGACGCGCGCAAGTCTCTGTAAACACTGCGCAAGCTCCCGGAAACAGCGCGCAGGTCTTCGTACACCCTGCACTCCCCATCTCAACACGCTCGCAAGTCGTCTAAACACGCTCGCCTGTGAACTTTCACGCTGCGCAATAGTATGGAAAGGCTACACAGGCAAACGGGCACGGCTCGCGCCATTCACGCGAGCCGTGCCCGTCAACGGAATATTCCAGAGTGTTTGGTGAGTCTGACCCTTTCCGGGTTAGCTCTTCTGCAATTCAGCTAGAGCCTGCAACACTTCGTCGCTGTGCCCGGCGGGTTTGACCTTGACGAACACCTTGGCAATCTTCCCCTTCGGGTCAATGATGAACGTGTTGCGCGCAGAGTAAGTGGTGCCCTGATAATCCATCACCGAGCCATACTCATTCGACACCTTCGCATTCGGGTCAGACAGAAGCTTAAAGCTCAACCCCTCCTTGGTGCAAAAGTCCTTATGCGATTCGGCTGTGTCCACGCTCACGCCCAGTATGACCGCCTTCATCTGCTCATACTTCGCCAGATCGCGCTGGAAGTTATGCGCCTCCAGAGTACACCCGGAAGTAAAATCCTTCGGATAAAAATAGAGCACCACCCACTGCCCCCTGTAATCCTTCAGATTCACCTTCTTGCCTTCATTACTGGTGAGCGCCACCTCCGGCGCGACCGCCCCCACCGCAGGCGGATCCCCCACCACAACAGCCCCCGCCACCATAGGCATCATCACCAACGCACTCACCACCAGCACAATACATAGGGAACGATACAAACTCATTTCTACTACCTCCAACCAACATTCTCCCAACCTCACATGCTTTTATCAGAGCGCCCCACCTCATTACAAGCGCAGCCCGTCAGGATTTACAAGACTTTTACAAGAAAGACCCAACGACCGCGATAAACTCACCACCAATCTCTAACCATTCCCCCTCAACCTCACCAACCGCCAGCACCTCCGAGCCTCTACATTCACTTCAGGAATCTTCTTCCTCCATCCTCGCCAACTTTCGCCGCACCATCTCGGCATAAGGTGAGTGAAGCTCCTCAAACATGCTCAACGACTCACGCCACAATCTCACCGCTTCCGCCTTATTTCCTTCCTCTTCCGTAAGCAAACCCAGGTTATAATAAATTAGGGCGAGGTTACTCTTATCACCAAGTTTCTTTGTGATAACCAGACTCGCTTCATAAAGTCGCCGTGCTTCCCTTAAGTCTCCTTGTTCTCTTAACAAGATAGCCAATGCATGCAAGCTGATGGCGATGCCGCTCTGATCGCCCAACTTCTTCTTGATTTCCAAGCTCTCGTCGTAGAGTCGTCGTGCTTCTTCTATCTCTCCTTGATTTTGTGCAATCATCGCTAACTGATGCAGCGTGATGGCGATGCCGCTCTGATTACCCAGCCGCTTCTTGATTTCCAAGCTTTCATCATAGAGTCGCCGTGCTTCTTCAACATCATCTTGATCTTGTGCAATCATCGCTAATTGATGCAATACTTGGGCTATTATGCTCAGGTTACTAAGTTTTTTGGATATTGCTAAACACTCGTTGTAGAGTCGCCGTGCTTCTTCTATCTCTCCTTGACTGCGAGCAACATTTCCTAACGCCCCAAGGGAATTAGCGATGCCGCTCTGATTACCCAGCCTCTTCTCGATTTCCAAGCTCTCGTCGTAGAGTCGTCGTGCTTCTTCTATCTCTCCTTGATTTTGTGCAATCATCGCTAACTGATGCAGCGTGACTGCGATGCCGCTCTGATCACCCAGCCCCTTCGTTATTTCCAAGCTTTCATCATAGAGTCGCCGTGCTTTATCCAAATCACCCCGGCGTTGATACATCACGGCTATGTTATGTGCAAAGTAAGCGATACCTTCGTTTGTTTGAGCATGACGTGCTGCCTGCAATGCCTGCTCACCGCGTTGAATCGCCTCATCCCAGTAACCATGAAGGTTTAAGAACCATTCCAGTACAGCACGAATCCTCATGACGCTCTGCCAGTCTTCCATTCTATAAGCGACATCCAGCGCGTTCAGCATATTGTCTTTCTCTGCTTCCAGCGCATCGAAATCTTCAGGTGTTGTCTGGCTATGAGCTTCTGCATATTTGAGAAAGTAAAGGACAAATTGTTGGTAGAAATCGGTGGAACGCGAATTTTTCGTCAGACGTGCCTTTGAGCGCTCGTAAGTAAGACCACGGATGATAAGGCGGTCGGCTTCTTCGGTCGTGTCAATCAGCCAGACGGCGGCTAAATTTTCGACGGCCTTGTCTAAACGTAGAATATCGGTGCCGAATCCCGCCACTTCCGCCAGCGCTTCGCGGGAGGCGTCGGGCACAAAGAGCGAGAGGGCTAGAAGTGCAGCACGCCCGTCGTCGCCGACGCGTTCAAGATTGAAGGAGCGGTCGAAGATGCGTTCGGCAACGTCCGTGTCTCCCTGTGCCAGATAAGCAAGCGCCGTTTCGGGTTTCTGTGCAAGGTCAATCTGGCGGACTACCCACCGTAGGAGAAGCGGGTTGTATTCGGTCTTTTGAATGATTTTGTCTTGGTCGAGCGCCTTGAATCTCCTGGGATGGCCTACGCGCTCAATCAAGCGGCGCAGGAGTTCGCGCGCCTCTTCGAGCAGCATGGCGTCGAGGGAAATATTGTTGACCTCGTCCTCGTTTATCTCTTCGCGCGTGGTGATGAGCGTGGGGCAGGGGGCGCGACTGGCGAGGAATCGGACGCAAAGCTCCTGCTCTTCGCCCTTGATAGTCTCGAAGTTGTCGAGCACGATGAGGGTTGGCGCGTCGTCAATCAATGCGCGAACCTGTTCCTCTTTCTCTTGCGTGCCGAGGGTGCGTAAATCTGCGCGGCCAAGTTGAGCGGCGATTTCGTTGAGCAGGGTAGTGTATTTGAAATCGGCATTATCGCGTGCGCTCGTCCAGACGATGCGGTCGGGGAACGTCGTGCTCATCTCGCGCACGGCTTCGGCTGCCAGCGTTGTCTTGCCAGCGCCGCCTCTGCCCCACAGCACAATTAATTGATTATTTTCCGGCGTAAGCTCTTCTTTCAAAAGCTTCAGGATGTTACGCCCTCTGTCGTCGTCGCGTTGGACGAAACCTACGGCTGGACGACGAGGAATCGCTGGCGGCAGAGAGGCTACCGAGCCGGAAGTTGATTGCTCACCGTGCTTCAACAAGTCTTGCAGTGTCGTAAGCAGAATACGATAGCTCTCCTCAAACTTCTCGTCGTCTCGAAAGTCAATATTCTTGAGATGTTTCAGAAGAGGCGGTAACTTGCAGGTGCGACGATATAGAGGAATGAGCCGCTTCTGTCTTTCATTAATGTTAGTGTAAAGTGTGGCGTATCTTTCAGCGCCCACCCATCCAGATGCCATTGATTCCGGCGTTATAATCAAGACGACTTTGCGGCTATGCTCTAAGGCATACTCCATGCGCTCCGGGATTGAGTCTCCGATCTCAATATCTTTCGGAGCAAAAAATACTTTAAGCTTACTGCCATGCAAGTTTTCCTGTTTAAGACGTGCGGCAAGTTTATCTGCCCATGCTTCATCCACTTGGTTGTAGCTGATGAAGATGTCGTACTCGTACTGTGTGTCGTCCGTCATGACAATGAGGCTCGCGGTGTTTCAAGATACAAGGGCACGAGAGAGCGCTTTCCGTGTGAGCCGGGATTATAAGGCACGTCTATGCGAAGACATAGCTTTTTATGGATAACGTCAGTTCGATATAAGGATAAACATGTTTCCTAGCTCCGTTAGGAGCTACATGTTTATAGTTCGGCGATAACCAATCAAAGTAAGCTCCGCGAGGTGCGACATGTTCTCGCGCCCGTTACATGTCGCACCTCGCGGAGCTTAGTTCTTCTCTTGCGGTCATTAGCTATAAACATTTAGCTCCTAACGGAGCTTAATCTGGCGTATGACGCGCCTCACGCTATGGATGGATTGCTCAGAGTCGAACGCTCCGTGCTCTATCACTTTGGATGCCAGCCCGGTTTTGTACACTACTCATCCCGTGGTTAGAAAGTCAGGAGGCGAGCCAGAAGGCCAGGTTGCGTACGTAAGCCTTGATGTCTTCGAGTGCCTGCGGGTTCTGTTTGTAGCCGTCTTCGGGCGGCTCTTCGACGAAGCTGGGGCAGCCGAGGTCTGTGTCCCAGTTGTAGTCAACGAAGTGGTGGAAGCTGGATTCGGCGACGGCGCGTGCCAGTTGATTGCCGTGGCGGTCTGGGGCGTGCTCGAAGGCTACTGCGAGGTTGAAGGGGTTGCCGGTCGTCTGGCTTTTTCCTGTGGCAATGACGCGTGCGTGTTGTTCTCCGTCGGGCACGCCGACTGCGCCTTCGTGCGGGTGTGCGGGGAAAAGCTCTATCACGCCCGATTGCTGCGGGTCGCGTCGAAGCAGCTCATGCACGGGTTCGACCGCGCTGATTCTCTGGTAATTGCCGTTGCTCCCGGAGTGGTAGTTAGGCCAACTGATAGATTTGGTCTGGGTGTCGTCCGGGGCGCGATTGCGTTCGTCCGGGTCAGGGTTCTGCGTGTGAAAGAAGTGTGCGCGCCCGACGCCGCCGATGGTGCAGATGGAAGAGCCTAAGTCCTGATGGTCGCGCGTAGCAAGGATTCCGCCGCCGCGCTGGCGAAAGCGTGTGATTCCGGCGCAGTCCTCTTTAGAAAGGCCGTGCCCGGCATCTACTGCAAACAGCCATAGCTCGTCAAAGTCCGAACTGTCCAGCGTAGACAGCACGGGGTCGTTGCCATCTGCGTTCTCCTCGCGGTCGCGCGCTACGACCTCTACACGCGGGGTGCCTGCCTCATCTTTCAGAGAAGCCAGATGGTCGCGCAGGAGCGAGAAGCGCCCTATGTGCCAATCATCTTCGGTGGTCGCAATGGTCGTCTGCAACAGTATGCGAATAGGCTTGTCCATAATGCCCCTATCTTAGAGTCCAAAGTCCCAAGTCTCAAGTCCCAAGTCAAGAGATTGAGTTTTGACCTACGGCTTCCCCACGGTTGGAAGTTTCTTGACAAGGCAAATGAGTGGGCATAGAGTTTCATCACGTTCTTAGCAAGTCGTTGGTGTTTACTCACTGTTTTTACTAAACAGCTTTCGTATCCGATACTTCTTTTAGCTACCTGCTCATCCTCGCGCTCATGGTGAAGACATGGTCTTAGATAGCTTTGAAGCCTTCTTTTATACTTTGGCATTCATAGTTCCCGGATTCATACTCTGCACAACGAGAGCCGCCTTTGTGCCTGAACGTGCCGAAGATACCGGATTATTGTTCCTGCGCTTTCTTACCTACAGTTGTGTCCATTATGCATTCTGGTCATGGCTGATCTATTTGATATTTAGAACGGAGTTCTTCACAGCCCATCCATATCGGACTGCAACCGTCTGGTTCTTGATAATCTTCATTAGTCCATTAGCCCTGGGGATGCTGGGCGGAGCACTCAGGAACTCCGGAGTCATTAGAATATTATTTAGAAGGATAAAGTTAAGACCCTTAGATCATATGCCCTCTGCCTGGGACTATATATTCTTCAGAATGAGAGAAGGCGCGTGGATTCTCGTCAGACTGAAAGACGGAAAAAAGGTCGCCGGTAAGTTTGGCAAAGAATCGTATGCAGCCACTAGTGGTGAACGCGACCTGTACATTCAAGAAGTATATGACCTCGTCACTACTAACACACCGTGGCAGAAGATCCCGCGCAGTCCCGGTATCTGGATCAAGGGAGATGAGATTAAATCAATTGAATTCTGGATAAGCGAGCCAAAGAATAAAGGAGGAGAAGATGTCCGAAGATCGAAAAGACGAAGGTGGTTCGGGCGTAAATGAAGATCCAAATACGCCCCCTCCAACCTCCGACCCGCCACCAGGAGGCGGCAGTGGAGCAAGGAGTACAGACCCGGAGACTTCAGTACAGGGGTACACTGCACCAGCGGAAAGCCCCCTTGGCTATCAACCCGATTCTGATCCTACAGGCGAGCCTCCGAGTTCTTTAGGCACAGTAGAGTCTGAGCCCCCATCAGGAACCGGAGGTGGCTGAGGGAATTTGCATCGGCTCACTTATTAACAGATCAGAATTCAATGGAGTTGCCCGGCAGCTTAAACGTTTTAAGTTGCCGCCCTGAAATTCCGCTATGTGATATTCGGTAGCATCCCAGTCCCGGCTGGACAGGCTTGACCCCCTGTGTTAGCCTCTATTTATTAGCAAGCGGACATTACGTTCGCTTGCTTTTGCTTTTAGTGGGTGCTTTTCAGCGCACCGCATCAAGGATGCAAGCCCCCAACTCCGGCTGACAAGTCTTTCAAAGAACTCCTAGAGCCGGAGGTCGAGCCATAGGAAAGAACGGGCTCGCGCGGCGTGCGCGTGGAAAAGCTTAACGATTTAACCCGGACAGGAGACCCGAATCTATTATGAAATCCCTCTTTGGCGGGAGCGCAGGTCTCGGCCTGGCTCTTTTGACCGCCAGTTTGCTCTTTTATTCAAGCCCCCTCGCCGCAGAAACCAGCAATCCTTCTGCGAAACCACAACCGACACCCGTACAGGTGAATCAGGAAGAGGCTCTGAACTCTGCCTCCGATCCGCTTGCGGCACACGTCATCATCACCACGGCTTCCGTAGATGCTTCGGCAGCCAAAAAGGATGAGAGTGCCGCGGCTGCGGATGTGTCAAAGCCGGTCGTGCCTGTTACACCGCCCATCAGCTATGTGGCGACGGCCTACAGCCTTCGCGGGCGCGGGGCAAGCGGTCTGGGCGTGCGCCAAGGCACGATTGCCGCAGACCCCAGAGTTTTACCCTTCGGCACGCGCGTACGCCTGGACGCAGGCCCGTACAGCGGCGAATACATCGTCACCGACTCAGGCACAGCCGTGAAGGGAAACAAGATAGACGTGTGGGTTCCGAGCTACTCGGAAGCCTGCCGCTTCGGTCGCCGCAACATCAAGCTTACAGTCCTGAGCTACGGCGCACGACGAAAATCAAGCAAAAAGTAAAAAGGAAAGAATAGAGGTCAGAGGTCAGTAAAAGCAATTACTAACCTCTGACCTCTAGCCTCTTTCCTTTTTACTTTGGTAATATGCCGTGCTTATACATGAATATAAAGAGCCGGAACATTTCTGAGCCTGCGCCGCTCGTGGAAGTCAGGCGCGGGCAAATTATAGAATCGCGCCATCGCGGACATGTCGTAGCCGTCGATGCCGAAGCGAAGATTATAGCGCGTCTGGGTCAGCCGGAGGTGACGACCTACCTGCGCTCTTCCGCCAAGCCGTTTCAAGCCATGCCGCTCGTCGCAACAGGTGCGGCTGATCGTTTCGGGTTTACCGAAAAGGAGATTGCCATCGCCTGCGCCTCGCACAACGGCGAAGCGATTCACACAGAAACGGTCGCGGGGATGCTACAGAAGATTGGTTTAGACGCGAGCGCACTGAAATGCGGCGTGCATGAGCCGTTCAGCACGGAAGTCGCCGCGGCGTTGCGCGCAGAGGGCTTGCGCCCGACGGTTCTTCACAACAACTGTTCAGGCAAACACACAGGCATGCTCGCGCTTGCGCTTCATCTTGGCGCACCCATAGAGACTTATGACCAGATGGATAATCCCGTGCAGCAGTTGATACTACGCTCCGTCTCCGACTTCTCAGGCGTCGCGGTTGAAGAAATTGCGCTCGGCGTGGACGGCTGCGGAGCGCCCGTCTTCGGCGTGCCGGTCACGGCTATGGCGCTCATGTATGCTCGGCTGGTAGCTCAGCCCGAAGGGTTCTCGGATTCGGCTTCGCGCAAAGCCGCCGCGCGAATCGCACGCGCCATGACCACGCACCCGGAGATAGTCGGCGGGCGAGCCGAGCGGCTGGACACGAAAGTTATGCTCGCCGGGCGCGGGGCTATCGTCTCGAAAGTCGGCGCAGAGGGCGTTTACACGGCGGGCGTCCTTCCTTCTGAAGCGTGGCCGCTAGGACTCGGAATAGCCATCAAGATTGAGGACGGCGAAGACCGTCGCTCGCGCCCGACGGTTGTCATAGAGACTTTGCGCCAGCTCCATATTCTTGACGACGAAGCGATAGCGGAGCTTGCGCCTTACAGCCGTTTCCCTGTGCGCAATCACAGGGGCGACCGTGTAGGAGAAGTCCGCGCCTCGTTCGAGCTGGGAAAAGTGTAGAGCAAAGATAAGAATCAATCATGCAAACAGAACCGGAAGCAATGCAGGTGCCGCCGCCAATCATATTGGACGCACCCGGCAAGATAAACACAGGCAGCTTGGCCGACATCATCCAGTGGTTTCTTGAGCGCGACCAGCGCGTCGCCGTCATACGCCACCCGGCAGTCGAAGAGCTTTTCCAATGGAAGCAGCAGGAATCAAAGAGCAAGAGCGAAGATGTCTTCATGTTCGATCACGCCGAAGACCGCCTCGCCATAGGCATCATTCAAGCCCTCATGCAGAATACTTCCGAGCGAGAGCTTCACGAATGGATCAGTCAGCTATTGAACACGCTGGACGAAGCATCCAAGGTCAACGAAGAGATTGCAAACTCTTACAAGCTGGAAACCGCAGGCGGCACCTCGGTCATCATCGAAGCGGCAAAGATTCCCACGCGGCAAGAGCGCACAGGCTATCTAATCTCCTGCTGGCTTGAAACCCTCTGCACCGCAGAGCTTCGCGTCCTCGGCTGGATTTATCAGGAGCTTTACAAAAAACCTTTCGCCCCTTAGAAGGGGATAATTTTTGGTGACTACTATTTATGAATGAGACTTTGCGCGCGCTCTTTCCCATCACAGAGCGCGTTGTTTATTTGAATCACGCGGCTGTCTCTGCGCCTCCGACCCCAGTGCTTGAAGCCATACGCGCGCAGATGATGGACGTAGCGCAGAACGGCTCGCTTAATTACAGAAGTTGGGTCGCTGTGAAGGAGCGTGCGCGTCGCACGACTGCCGAAATGATAGGCGCACGCGCCGAACAGATAGCCTTCATGCGTAACACTTCCGATGGGCTTTCGACGATTGCGAACGGCTTGAGGTGGCGCGCGGGCGACAATATAGTCACCTTCCGGGGCGAGTTTCCGTCGAATATATACCCCTGGCTGCGCCTGCGTGAAGCCTACGGTGTCGAAGTGCGCATGATTGATGAGCGCGACGGGCGTGTGGATTTGGATGAGCTTACAGGCTTGATTGACGACCACACGCGCATCGTCGCCATCAGCCACGTGCAGTATGCATCAGGCTTTCGCGCAGACCTTGAAAGATTGGGGCGCGCAGCCCGTCGGCATGATGCGCTTCTGGTCGTGGACATAATTCAGGGGATGGGCGCGCTGCCCATTGATGTAGAGGCGGAGTTGATTGACGCTGCCGCGGGCGCGTGCCACAAATGGCTGTTGACGCCCGAAGGTCTGGGGCTGCTTTATCTTTCAGACCGTGCGCGCGAGCGCGTTGAGCCGACCCTCGTCGGCTGGGTGAGCGTTCCGAACCCGGAAGACTACTCGAACTTCGAGCAAGGGTGGAATCGCGGCGCTCTGGCGTGGGAGACCGGAACGGGGGCGATGGCACTCCTGCATGGCTTGGACGCAAGCCTGCGCCTGTTAACGGAAGCTGGCATCGAACGCATCGCCGCTCATCTGGAAGAGCTGACTGATTATCTTTGCGAACGGCTCGCCGGGCGCGACTACGAAATCGTCAGCTCCCGCCGTGCGGGCGAAAAATCGCAGATCGTGTGCATTCGTCACAAAGGGGAACGCACGCCTATGGCGCTTTACGCACAACTCAAGCGGCAGCACATTCTAGCTGCCCCGCGCGGCGACCGCCTGCGCATATCGCCGCATCTGTATAATACTGCTCAGGATATAGACGCGCTTTTGAACGCGCTGCCCTGAAAATATTTGAGCCTCAGCGGCTGTCCTTACCGGCAATCCTTCATAAAGTGTGAGCGAAAATAGGTCAACCGTACACCCTGTTTGCATAAAAATCGTACGGAATTGAGGATATTCTGCCCGTTTCCTGAGAGATTCCGTCATGGCCTGCGGTTTCCATGTCCAATATTTACAAGGCTAAACCGCCCTATAAAAAAAGTTTGCGCTCGATGGTCAGACTGGCATGGTCATTGCTCTAAGTATACATGGTTAAAATAACGAAGGGTACATAAGGGTAAATCGGGTCAGGCTCGGAGACGGCAGTGAGTGAAAAGGCTTTGGGGGAGGCGTTTTCTCTCACTTTGAAAAGCGAAAACAGTGATTCTTCGGGGGAACGGATTCACTGAGTTAGCGAAGCAGTCGAAGGGCATATGGTTGCTGGGCTGCTGGTCGGCGTCCTGTATGGGCTTGGGGGAGCCCAACAGGAAGACCAGCAGCCCGCAAACTTTTTACTGGCAGCGGTGCCGAAAGAAAAAAGGCTCCTGAAGTGATAATCACTTCAGGAGCCTTTTCCATTTGCTTTAGCCTACAGGAAGCTTTTCCCTATCGTCCTTCGCCGGGGCCAAGCAGCTTTGCCCTCTGCTCATAATGCTCTGTTATCTCGTCCAGATTGAGCCTGATCATGCCTCCGGCATCCGAGAAGGCTTCGGTTGTGGCTTGCTGCTGGCGGCGACGCTTGAAGACAATGCCGCCGAAGACAGCGCCGACGCCCAGGCAGAGCAGAAGCGATAAACCCGACGCTTTCAGCACGGCGACGATTACGCCCGCAGTCGTATTTGTGTACTGTCTTACCGCGCGCTGATATGCATAAGGATTCTGCCCTAGCCACTGTACGACCTGTTCATACTTGATGCTCTCAATCAGCTTCACGGCTGTCGCTTCATCCGGCGCGTCGAAGACGAAAACCGCATAGTTGCCCACACGACGATAGGTCGGCACAGGCTGGCCGCTATCTGAGAGTTCCTTGAGTTTGGCCGTGACGCGCGCGTCGTTGGTCGTAGCAAGCTGCGGCGTGGTGTTCTCTACAATCACAAGGCGCGAAGCGCCGTAAGTAGCTGTGACGGCTTCCGTGCCTCCCTCGAAGCTGACCGCATCCAGCACAGGCCGCCTTCCAGCAGCCTCCTGCAAAGCCTGTAGGCTCACGGCATAGGTAGCGCGTAGCTCCGTCGTCTCCCATTCGGGCAGGTGCTTGACCAGCACCGGAATCTCGTTTTCACCACGATCAAGGCTCTGCGAAAGCTCGCGCGCCAAGGCAACCAGCGCTTCGCTTTGCCCCGAATTTTTTCCATTCCCGCTTAGATAGACGAAGGCCGCGCCTTTGAAAAAGGCTACGTGGCCGTCCCACATGATGCCCGCCGTCCCTACATCGCTCAGGCGGTTCGTCTGCTCCGGTGCGCCCCATCTGGCTCGATTTGTTAGAAGCGAATAGGCCGCGGAATCCGAACGAGTTTTGACGAGCGTCACGCTAAAGCTCTCGCCGTTCGAAGAGGCATACGAGCGAGTCGCAGAAGAGAGCACTCCAAACTCTTCAGGCGAAGCCACTCCCTGCAACCCCTCTTTGGAAGGAGAGGCTGCGCCGCGCGCCTGAAAAAGGCCGACGCGGTCGGGCAGCATGTTAGCGGTCTCTTTGAAATTCGTTTCGTCGGCACGAACGGGAGCCATTGCCAGCAGAATTGAAAAAAGAGCGGCGATATAAAGCAGCCTTGAAAAACGGCGAGTGAGCAAAATAGAACCTCTTCCTGAGTAAACCTCAAATCAACCACAATCTCTTTAGAACCCGAAAAACATTGGATGTTCCACCGGAATTTCTAGTTGTGCGCGAGGGGACTCCGCAGGATAGTTTAGCGCCAGCGGCGCAGTTCGCGCAAAAGCAGATCGGCGTAGTGGCGTGGGTCGTTGATGTTGCGCAAGGTAGTCGTGCCGCCCGTCTCGCTCGCATTGTCTATGATGAGGTTGCCGAAGCCCAGGATTCGTTGCGGGATTGATGCAGAGACAGTCACATCCTGTATGTTGCGAAGCGGGATGTTGCGCGTGGTGCGTGCTATGAATCCCTGATCAATCTCTATCTTGGAATCCGTGAGCGTGTAGCGCACTGTGTTGCGCTTGACGTGATAATAGGCAGGGATGAGTAGGAGCGCGAGCGCTAAAGGCACGGAGACCCACCACGGAATCGGAGTCAGTGCAAGCAGGATGACGAGCAGGATGGCGGATAGGACAGCCAGCCCGTATCCTAGCTTCACGAAGAGCAAGGTCGGGCGCGTAGTAAAAATGGTGCGCTCGATTTCGCTGGATTCTTCAGCACCGGGACGCAACACCGTGGGCGCGTTAGATTGCGGGCGCTGAAGACGCGTCATCTCCGGGTCAACGGCTGGCGCGCCGCAGCCCGCGCAGTGACGCTGACCGGGGGCTATGTAAGTTCCGCAGTTTGTGCAGTGCATGTCGAAGGGGGCATCCGCCTCAGTCTACAATTCCGGCTACGCGCACCGTGTCGAGCAGGTCTACGGGATCGTAAGGCATGCTGACGATGCCGCGTGTGCCGAGCGCCATTGCTTCCTGCCGAACGGTCTCGAACTTTTCGGGAAGCAGCAGCACGACGGGAAGCGTCAGACGACCGCCGTTCTGTTTACGCAAGCGGCGCAAGGTCTCCAGCCCATCAATGCCCTGAAGCTCGAAATCCAGAAGCAGCAGGTCAGGCCGCTCTATGCGTAGAAGGTCGAGCGCCTGCTGGCCGCCAAAGGCCGCGCGCGCTTCATAGCCCGCAGAGCGTATCAGAGAATTAAGCTGCGCCATGCGCGCCGCGTCCGAGACCGTCAGAAGTAGACGGCGCGGCATAATAGTTCCACGCGCACGTCTCTCACGCTCACGCGCGGCGGCTTCGGCAGCACGCACCGCTTCAGCGCCGTTGGTCTGGTTGATCCCTTTTCTGACAGGCGGGGACGCCACGACAGGCTCAAGCGAATCATCCACCCGCTTCTCGCGCACCACGTGCGAGACAAATTTTTCGACGCGCGGTTTTTCCAACGCCGCTGCCGGAGCCGGAGCAGCTTTTTTCGCTTCAGGCGCTACAGGGTTTTTCTCGACCGGCGCGCTCCTTTTCTCTGCGGCTGCCGGAGCAGGCTTCAAAGACTGCGCAACATCAGGCTGGAATACAGGTTTGGGCTCGACGGGTTTCGTAGCACGCGGCGCTTCGACAGGAGGCTTCTGTGCAGCAGGCTCTACGACAGGCGCTGGCGGTTGGGCTTCCTCTACTATGCGCAGCGTCACAGGAGCCTCTCTCAAATTAGAATTAGTTGCCTGACCGGAAGTAGAAATGGCCTGCGTCGTGTCCGATGCGTCCGTTTCCGCTTTCTCTATAAGGTTCTCTACGTCCGTGCTGTCTTCAGGAAACGAAGCAAGCCCTATATTGATAGCGCTCTGCGGATGCTCATTAGAGAAATCGCTATACAGCTTGGCGAGGGCTTCCGTTGCATCGCGTGCGTCCAGGCGCGGTAGATAAACGAGCAATGTGGTCGGGCCGTAAAAGGCTACGGTGTCAATGCGGCGAAGATAGAGCTTCAGGAATCCGTGCGCTTCCGCGAGCACGCGGTCGCGCTCCTGTTTACTGAGCGGCTGATTATTTTCACCCTGAGCCGCATTGATGACGGCGATTGCGCCCTGCCTGCCGCCCTCTATGTCCTCACGCACGTTGTCGAGCATGAGCATGAAGTTGTCTATCTCAAGGCGCTGGTCGCCCGCGACGGCTACCGTGCGGCGTCCGGCCTCTATGCGCCAGAACAGAGCGTCGAGCCTGACGAGCACGTCCGAGAAGGGAAGCGAAAGCGCGAAGTAATCGTCGAAGCCTATGTTCAAAGCAGCGTTGCGCGTCGTGCGGTCGTCTCTTGTCCAGACGAAGACGAGCGGCAGCGCATAGGTCGTGGGTTCATTGCGCAGTCGTCTGGCTAGCGCAACCGCATCCTTCTCTCCCCCCTGATGTATCTCCATGACTGTGATATCTGGGGCAAACTCATGAATCGCCTGCCGTGCCGTTTCCATAGTCGCCGTGTAAGACTCATAGCCGGAAACAGTCAACTGTGGCGGCAAGACAGGGTCGGCAGAGTTGACAATAACAAGGGCGCGTCGATGGCGCGCAGTTTCTGTTTTAGTCTGCACTAGTTCGCTCAGGGCAATATTCAACAAGGGCGTGAAGCCTCCTAAGCCTTGATAACCGGAGCCGTATGGCAGTCTCATACTACTAATACACTCCTAATGATACAAAAAATAGAGCACTTCCTGAAATAAAAATCGGGGCGAGTCCCTGAAAAGAACCCGCCCCGATGATTTTTGTGGCTTGTCCGGCTGCCCGGCGCTTACTGTGTAATCAGTTGAAGACGCCCATCCGGCAGGCGTACGGCGAAGACATTTCGCTCGTAATTATTGAGCGGTGCAGCCGTTTGAGCCTGTGCGCTTGCCACCTCCGTAGGCGTCGCCGCCCTGGCATTACGCGCCGTCTCAGGGTCGCGCATCAGGGAATAGCGCTGCGTGATGCGGCGCACGTATTCCTGCGTCTCACGATATGGAGGAACCCTACGCCCGTACTTCAAAACAGCTCCTTCGCCCGCGTTGTACCCGGCCAGAGTCAGTGCTATGTCGCCGTCGAAAGCGTCCAACAGAAAACGCAAATAGCGTGTGCCGCCTTCTATGTTCTGGCGAGGGTCGAAGATATTATTCACGCCGAAACGTGCAGCCGTCCCCGGCATCAACTGCATCAGCCCGCGCGCTCCCTTCACAGAGATAGCGCCCCTCTTGAAGGAGGATTCCTGGTGCATCAGCGCGTAGATAAGCACCGGGTCAACTCCATTACGCACGCCTGATTCAACTATAAAAGCGTCTATACGCGGGTCGCCAGTGGTAAATCCGTCCAGCGACTTGCTGGCGGACATAGCAGCGGGCACGCGCGCTCTGGTGTAGCCAAGCGTAGAAGTCCTGGCGTTGACGGCACTTACCTTCGAGGTCTTCGCCGTCAAACGACTCTTGCTCTCAGGCACAAGCGACGAGGAAGTCTCTACGCTCGCGACGCGAACGCCGTCCTTGACGTCGAAGTTATCGAAACGATACCGCTCGCTCGTCTGAGCAAAAGCGGTGGCGCTCAGAAGCCACAGGAGAATAAAAGCCAGAGGGAACTTTTTCATGATGCTCGTACTTTGGTTTCAAGAATCAACGAATGTATGAGGACAGGATCAGGGGTCACAGCGCTTTCAGAAGCTTCTAGCCTCTATAAGCCTTCCGCCTCTTCCGTAAAACGACGGAAACGGCGCACAGTGATAATAGCACTGGATTAAAAATATAACAACACTTTGGCCGCATTGTTAAAACAAATGCTTAACTATCAGTAAAGAGGCGATTTAGTCTTCCTGCAAATGGCTCGTCTCACAGGCCAAAGCTCTGTTTTTCGGCAAACGCGTACTGACGGAAAGTTTATGGAACAGTGGTAATATGAGGTATGGGGCTTAGGACACTTGACAGAGGCATTATGATAGCAAGGCCTCATCGGAATCCATTACCTTCTAATTTAGCGCCGACGCGCCGACGCGGTACGCGCCCTTGGTAAGAATCAAACCAAAAGGAGAAAGAGTATGAAGAGAACCCTCACTGCATTGCTGACGGTACTGCTTTTGTCGTCATTGGCGTTGGCAATTCAGAACGGCAATTCAAACAACCCTACGATGGTGGCTACCAACGCCAACAATAACAACAACGCCAACTCGAATAAGAAGAAGCGCGGGCCTGTTTTTAGAGCTAATAAGGATCAGATCAAGCAGGCACAGGCCATTCTGAAGCAGCGCGCTTTTTATAGCGGCGAGGAAACGGGCAAGCTTGACCCGGACACGCGCGCGGGGCTGAAAAAATATCAGGCGGCTGAGCAGCTCAAAGTAACAGGAACGCTCAACAAGGTCACGCTGGAGAAGATGAAGATACAGTTGACGGACAAGCAGAAGGCTATGTGACTGCTCCGCTGAAAGTTGAGAGCAAAAAGGGAAAGCGCGAACATTTTTTTTGTGTCCGCGCTTTCTCTCTTTTAAGCGACAGGCTAAAATCTTTGAAGACTCCAAGCCTCTGTGCAAACTATTCGTCGTCGTCTTTAACTCAGAAGCCTTTCGACCACTTGGTAGCTTGCCTCCAGCGCTTCCTTTAATTTGTCCGGCTGGTTGCCTCCGCCTTCGGCCATGTCCGGCTTGCCGCCGCCCTTGCCCCCGACCATCGGCGCTAATTCTTTGATGACTTGCCCCGCTGGGACGCGCTTCATCAAGTCAGGCGAGGTGCGCACGATGAGCGAGACTTTGCCGTCGCCTGTTCGCCCAAGCACCACGACGCCGGAACTAATCTTTGCCAGAAGCTTATCGGAAAGTTGTCGCATCGCCGCCGCGTCCAAACCCGTAGCTTCGTGCGCGAGCACTTTAATGCCCGCAACATCGCGCGCCTCATCGCCGTTGGTGGCGGAGCCGACCGCGCCTGTGGCTATCTTTAACTTCAATTCTTCGGCCTCGCGTCGAGCCTTCTTCAACTCTTCCTGAAGCCGCCCGATAGTCGCCCGAAGATCGTTGCGCGAAGTACGAAGCTCGCTTGTTACTTCATCCACTAAGGCTTCCGTCTCCTGAAAACGCGTGAAGGCGTCCGCGCCCGTGACCGCGCGGATTCTGCGCGTGCCAGAGGCTATGGACTCATCGCTGGTAATCTTAAAAAGCCCTATATCGCCTGTGGCGCGCACGTGCGTCCCGCCGCAAAGCTCCTTTGAGAAGGCATCTCCAGAAATGCCGGGCACCGTCAGCACGCGCACCTTCTCGGCATATTTTTCGCCGAACAACGCCATCGCGCCCGACTGCATAGCTTCTTCAAGCGAAAGAGTATCCGTCTGCACTCTCTCATTACGCAGGATGTGATAATTGACCAGCCGCTCTATCTCCGCGATCTCTTCGCGCGTGAGTGGCTGGTAGTGTGTGAAGTCGAAACGCAAGTAAGTCGGCGCAACAACCGAGCCAGCCTGCTTAACATGCGTGCCTAAGACTTCACGCAGTGCGGCGTGCATCAGATGCGTGGCAGTATGATTGCGCCGCGTAGCATCCCGCTTCTTGACATTAACTTGAGCCGAAACCGTATCGCCGACTTTCAAGCTTCCCTTTTCAACTTTGACTTTATGAACAATTAAACCCTGTGCAGGCGAATAAGTATCAGCGACAACAGCTTTCGCATTCTCGTTAGTGAAATCGCCAACATCTCCAACCTGACCGCCGCTCTCGGCGTAAAACGGCGTGTGATTCAAAACGACTTCGCCTTCGTCGCCTTCGTTCAATGATTGAACTTCGTCGTCGCCTTTAATCAAAGCAACAATTTTTGCATCATCAACTCTTGTTGCCTCGTAGCCTTTGAACTCTGATTTTGTATCGTGGCGACGCGATAAAGCCACATAAACAGACGACGTTTTCTTATGGTCTGCTTTTTGACCTTCAGCTTTATTTTGTTGAAGGTCTTTTAATAACTGCTCTATTACTTTTCTAAAGTTCTCCTCAGTTAATTCTTCAGCGTTTCTTATGAAGTATGAAGGTGGGATGCTTTCCTCTTCGAATTTGACCAGATGCACAAGTTTATGTTTGCCTTGAGACAAAATTACATACATCAAATCAATTGGAGTCCCAAAGGTATCGTACAGCTTTGCAAGTTCTAAGGTTGGCACTACAATCTCGCCCGTTTCTTGGTTACGACTAGAATTAATAAGCTCGTCAAGCTTTTTCAAACCAACCGTGAGTGTTGCGCCAAAGCGTTCTTCTTCAAGACTCACCATCTTGTCTATGAAATCGCGCTGGCTTTCTAATTCAGGATAAGCTTCTTTCATGTGGTCAACGACAAAGTTTGTGACCTTATGAAAGAACAGATCATTGAAGCCGAGCGTATGGCGACCCTGATAGATTGCGCGGCGCATAATCTTACGGAGTACGTAGTTGCGTCCCTCGTTGCTCGGCAGAATTCCATCTGCAATTGAAAAGGCAGTTGCGCGCGCATGGTCTGCGATGACGCGCATGGCGAAGCTTTCCTGCGTCTCAGGCTCATAATTTCTGTCGGCGAGTTGCGCAGTAAAATCTATAATCGGTCGAATCAAATCCGTGTCGTAGTTCGACTGCACGCCTTGCAGCACAGTCGCCAGGCGTTCGAGTCCTGCGCCTGTGTCAACCGATGGCTTGGGCAGCGGCTCAAGCCTGTAGGATGGATATTTCCCGGTTGATTTATCCGGCTCGCCTTCACCGATTCGATTGAATTGCATGAAGACTAGATTCCATATCTCCATCGTCGTATCGCCGGGGCCGTTGACGAATTCGGCGCGATTCTTTGATGGGTCAGAGGGGTCTTCACCCATGTAGTAATGAATCTCGCTGCACGGGCCACATGGGCCTGTGTCGCCCATCTGCCAGAAGTTGTCCTTGCGTCCAAAGCGCAGGATGCGTTCTCTGGGCACGCCGACCTTTTCCCATAGGGACTCGGCCTCTTCATCCGCTGCGACCGCCTCGTCACCTTCAAAAACTGTGAACCACAGTCGCGCTGGATCAAGCTTGTACTTGTTGACCAGCAAATCCCACGCGAATCGTATGGCGTCTTCCTTGAAATAGTCGCCGAACGAGAAATTGCCTAGCATCTCGAAGAAGGTATGATGCCGCGCGGTTTTGCCGACCTCGTCCAGATCGTTGTGTTTGCCTCCGGCGCGGATGCACTTTTGAGCAGAAGTAGCGCGCGTGTAATCGCGTTTCTCCTGTCCTAGAAATACATCTTTGAACTGATTCATCCCGGCGTTGACAAACAGCAGCGTCGGGTCGTTGGCCGGAAGCAGGGGGCTTGAGCGCACGACGCGATGGCCGTGCTGCTCAAAGTATTCCAGAAAGCTGCGGCGAATTTCGTTTCCCTTCATATCAGACAAATCCTATCCATTTTGAGTAAACACCAAGTGTAACACGGCGGAAGCAGGCGGGCGAAACCGGGTGAAGAGTAGATGAAGGGAAGAGAGGGCGCGAGAATCTTTGAAGGCGTAGAAGCTTTAAGAAGCTGTTTGAAAAAGCTTGCTCTTCAGTCCCGTAGGGACGATTGATAATAGCCCAGTTCTGAAGCACTGGGCTATTATCACGTCGTCCCTACGGGACTTTTCTAACAGCTTCTAAACAGCTTCGTCTTCATCAAAGTCCCCGCTCGAAAGCTTGCGCACTTTGTTGCTGATGAGGTCGTAGGAGAAGCCCTGACGCAGGAGATGATCGATGAGGCTCTTGATTTCTGTTCGTGTGGTGGGGCGACCGCGCAGGCGCGTGCGCTTCTCTATCGCGCGGTCGATCAAATCCTCTTCGGGCGTCTCTTCAAATACCAGATTGAGGGCTTCGTCTGCGGTCTCGCGCGGAACCTTTTTCATTTGAAGGTCTCGCTGAAGGCGCTGGCGGCCAACGGGCTTCTGGCGCACTTTGTAAGAGGCGTAGCCGAAGGCGAAGCGCTCGTCGTTCAGGTAGCCATATTCCGAAAGCTTTTTGAGCACAGCATCAACGACAGCCTCGCTCGTCCATTCCTTTTCGAGCAGGCGTTCGCGCAGCGCAGCCACGCTTCTGGGCTTGGCGGCAAGCAGTTTGACGGCGCGCTGCATCGTGCGCTCGCGCGCCTTTTCAGGATCAACCGGGGGGGCAGGCCGCTCCGCTTCGTCAGGCGTGCTGCGCGCCTTCTTAGGCTTCCAATTACGTTTCCTCATAGCTTTTTATAACTCTAAACGACTTTGTTGCATAAATAGCTACGGAGACAGTAGTGCTGGTAATCTTTTGGTGTGAAACAGAAGAAAACCAAACGACAATACCGTCTCCGTAACTGGAAAGAATATAACGCATCTCTTGTTGCACGTGGAAGTCTGACC
>DASWQH010000074.1:0-12494 GCA_036403815.1 Pyrinomonadaceae bacterium
GGAATCAAAGGCGCGGACAGTGATCTTCGGGTTATGTTTGGCTAAGACTTTGGTGATGGCGGCAGTTAAAGTGGTCTTGCCGTGATCGACGTGCCCGATGGTGCCGATGTTGACGTGCGGCTTGCTGCGGTCAAATTTCTCTTTCGACATTCGTTGGATGCCCTCTTCAAATTAAAATCTATCCGTATCAGTATGGAGCCCGAGACGGGATTTGAACCCGTGACCTCCTCCTTACCAAGGAGGCGCTCTACCCCTGAGCTACTCGGGCCAACGCGTCCGTAACTTTAAAATTGGAGCGGGAGACGAGGCTCGAACTCGCGACCCTCAGCTTGGAAGGCTGATGCTCTACCAACTGAGCTACTCCCGCCCAAACCGCAAGGCTGAAGGATGAGGGATGAAAGGGGATGATTCAACTTGAACCATCATGCTTTCATCCCTCATGCTTTAGCCTTCATCCTTGCCCTTACTGGTGCAGGGGGTAGGATTTGAACCTACGTAGGGCGTTAGCCCGCCGGGTTTACAGCCCGGTGCCATTAACCACTCGACCACCCCTGCCCGTCTCTTGTCAAAATTGCTGGAGCCGGCGAAGGGATTTGAACCCCCGACCCTCGCATTACAAGTGCGATGCTCTACCAACTGAGCTACGCCGGCTCATATAGACTCCGCGGAGCGCTGTCCGGCAAAACGTGGATACTACCAAGCGCCTTATCAAAACGCAAGCGCAGAAGGGGTTAGTAGCCCTTAAGGGGCAGAATCCGCTCCCGTTTAACACTGCAAAAATTTATATTGACCGCGCCCCGCGCCAGCCTGTAGGATTGTAATTGCCCAGGGCTGTGGGGCAATCTTTCTGCCCCGGCTCGAAAAATCCTTCACGCTCACCGCGTTAACCTTCTGCGTCGCCTCTTGACGGACAAGCGACCAGCCGACAGGTTTCGATTTCCCGGAGCGACAATTTCCAAACTCTTTCAAGGAGAACCTTCGTGCGTACCAGCAACATGATCTTTAGAAGCCTGATAGCCTCGCTTCTGTTCACCCTCTGCGCAATCTTCAGCCCGGCCAGCGCGCAAACCAATCAATCATCGGCCACTCCGGCTCAGCAGCCGACGCCGATTCCCGTCACGCTTCCCGAAGCGAAAGCTCCCGCTCGTATCGCGGGTGCGAACGAGATTTACTGCGGAGGCTTTATACAGTACGCGCCCGCTCCGAATAAGCTGCAAATAGTCGGCGGCGAACAGGAGCAGGAGAAGCTGGTCTACGTGCAGGGCGATAACGTCTACATCAACGCCGGTTCAAATCAGGGCGTCGCAGTCGGCCAGGAATTCTCTGTCGTGCGCCCGCGCGGCCAGATGACTTCCGACTTTACGAGGAAGAAGGGTTACTTAGGCGTATACACGCAGGAAGTTGGACGGCTGCGTGTCGTTGATGTCAAGGAGCGCGTCTCGGTTGCCCGCGTCGTCGTTTCCTGCGAGACGATGCTTCTGGGCGACCTCTTGCGCGGCGCAGGCGAGCGCGTAGCGCCTTTCACACGTAACGAAGTGGCGCTTGATCGCTTTGCCAACCCAACCGGCAAGCAGAACGGGCGCATCATCATGGCTCGTGACGCGTACGAAGCTCCGACCGTCAACCAGATAGTCTACATAGACCTCGGCACGGAAGACCAGATCAAGCCGGGCGATTACTTCACTATCTACCGCCCGCTCGGCACAGGCAATCTGACAGGCTCGCGCGAAGATGAGATTACGCCGTCGGCTGCCGGGGGCTTCGAGAGCGCGCGCTTCAAAGGCGGGAAGTTCTCCAACAAGGCGCAGCGCGTGGAGGACCCCAACACCACAGGCATCTATGGCCCTATGGTCACGTCGCCGGAGGTGAAAGGTAGACGCCCGCCCATGCCGCGCAAGATCGTAGGCGAGCTTGTAATCTTGAACGTTCAGCAGCGCACCGCGACCGCCATCATCACGCGCGTCGCACAGGAAGTACACACAGGCGACTATGTAGAGCTACAGTAAAGAGGCTGAAGAGTCGCCCCGGCTCCCTCTCATAACGCTTCTTAAGAGCTTCTTACAGTTGAAAGCTTGTTCCCCCAAGGAGCGCGAAACTGAAATGAGCAGCAGAAAATGTCCTCAATGCGGTTTGGTCAACTGGGCGAGCGCCGACAGTTGTAAACGCTGCGACCTTAACTTCGCAGGCGAAGGACAGGCGCAGGCCGAAGCTGGATTCTCGAATGAATCCGCCTCTGCGCCCCCTTACCAGCCCGCTCCGCCTTACGGCTACAACTCATACGCACGACCCACGCAGAAGCGTGCAGGGCTTGCCATAGCATCGCTGGTTGTAGGCATCCTGAGCTTCATGACCTTTGGAATGTTTGGCGTCGGCGCGGTCGCAGCCTTCATCATGGGCATCGTCGCTCTGAGAAGAGCGCGCAAGAATCCCGCGCTGTACGGTGGCGAAGGCTTCGCCATAGCAGGTGTCGTGCTTGGCTCTGTCTCTGCGCTCATCTTCGCCTACGTGCTGGTGATTGCGGCCATCTCCATTCCGAATCTTCTGGCTTCGCGGCGTGCGGCTAATGAGGCGGGCACGATGATGAGCCTGCGCCAGATTGCATCGGCTGAAGCCACCTACTACGCGACCAAAGGAATGGGACGACGCTTCGGGACGCTGCAAGAGTTGGCCGAGGAGGGATTGATTGACCAGACTTTCGCTAAAGGCATAAGGTTCGGCTATCGTTTCGAGCTTAGAGCCAGCGGCACTTCCTTTGAAGCAGCGGCGACGCCTCTAACATACGGGCAGACTTCAAGCCCCGGCAAGCGTTCTTTCTACCTCTCGTCCGACTCTGGCTACGTGATACGCGCCGCAGACAAGAAGGGACTCGAAGCTGACGCCAGCGACCCGCCCGCCGGACAACCGAACGACACCTACACCCGCGCCCAAAAGAGTATTACCGACCCCAACTATTAGAAGACAAAAGAGCCGTAAATCGTGAATCGTCAATAGACAAAACCGTTCTTCTATTAACGATTCACGATTTACTATTTACGGCTTTTCTTATTTAGCTGTGGCGGGAGATTGCTTGGCTTCTCTTTCAAAACGGTCGCGCTCTATGACCGTGCGGTAGAAGGCGCGGAAGTATTCGTACATGGAGATGAAGGCCGAGAGCACTACGAGCCAGAGCATGGCGCGTCCAGCCGTGTAAAAGAGCACCTGCCAGTCTTTCATCACCAGCGCGCCGTTGCCTAAGAGATGCTGCACGGCGGCGCGCAGCTCCGGTACAGTCCAGAACTGTATGGCCGGAAACGGGCGCGGAAAGTTTGAGACGGGAGGACGCCCCCCCACGCTCGACACGATCAGGAGCGCCACGGCCACGACCTGCGAGAGCATCTTGAATTTGCCCACGCGAGAGGCTGAGATAACCACGCCGTCGGCTGCTGCAATCGAGCGCAGGCCGGTGACGGCGAACTCTCTCCCTATGATGACCACCACAGCCCAGGCCGGAGCAAGCTGGTTTTCCACCAGCGAGATGAGCGCCGCCGAAATCAAAAGTTTGTCGGCAATCGGATCAAGGAGCTTCCCTAGACGCGATACCTGATCGCGGCTGCGTGCTATGTGACCGTCCAGGTAATCTGTGAGCGCTGCGCCCAGAAAGAGCGTGACGCCCAGGATGTGTCTGGGCACGCCGAGCCAGTTTTCCGAAAACGGCGTCAAGAGCACCACCACCAGAAACGGAACGATGAAGATGCGCAGCAGCGTTAATGTGTTCGGAAGATTCACGCCCGTCCAAGCCTCGACCATCTAATCCGCGCGTTACGATTTATTCAGGAGCTTCCCGGTTTCGTTTGAAGTGTAGGACTCGCTCTCAACCAGTGTCAAGAATGCAAGTCAGAAGGCAGAGTGCAGAATGATGAATGTAAAGATTCTTCAAGTTGAGTAATTCTTTCATTCCGCATTCTGCACTCTGCCTTCTGACTTGCTGTTCGCTTGCTCGTTGTTTCTTACTCGGATACAATGTGAAGTTCTGCGCTCTGTCGGAATCTTCACTGTATGGGGCGCGCTTTAATTATTATGGCTATTGAGCAGATTACAGTGCGCGGCGCGCGCCAGCACAATCTCAAGAACATCAACGTAGAGATTCCGCGCGACCGTCTGACCGTCATCACAGGGCTTTCGGGTTCCGGCAAATCCTCACTCGCTTTCGATACGATTTATGCAGAGGGGCAGCGCCGCTACGTCGAATCGCTTTCGGCCTATGCGCGTCAGTTTCTAGACCAACTGGAAAAGCCTGACGTTGATTCCGTGGACGGACTCTCGCCCGCCATCTCCATAGAGCAGAAGACTGTCTCGCGCAGCCCGCGCTCGACTGTGGGCACGGTGACGGAAGTTTACGATTACCTGCGCCTTCTCTTTTCTTCCATAGGCCAGCCGCACTGCCACATGTGCGGAGAGCCGATTACCAGACAATCCGTAGAGCAGATCGTCGGCAACATTCTCTCTCTGCCGGAAGGCGAGCGCGTGATGATTCTCGCTCCCGTAGTACGGGGTCGCAAGGGAGAGTTCAAGAAGGAGCTTGAGAAACTAGCAAAGGATGGTTTCCTGCGCGCGCGTATAGACGGCGAGTTGTTGTCGCTGGATGAAGAGATACGACTGGACAAGCGCCGCAATCATACGATTGAAGCGGTGGTTGATCGCCTGTTGATTAAGCCCGGCATCCGTGAGCGGCTTTCGGAGTCTGTACGCACGGCTTTGAAGCTGACGGGCGGGGCGGTGCTGGTTTCAGTGATTGACGGCGAAGAGAAGCTCTATTCGGAGCGCATGGCCTGTGTGAATTGCGGCATCAACGTTCCGCCGCTTGAGCCGCGCTCGTTCTCCTTCAACTCAGCTTACGGCGCGTGCAAGCGCTGTCACGGTCTGGGCACCGTGCTCGAAGTTGATCCGGCGAAGATAGTGACGGACGCGACTGTTCAGGCAGACAAGCTTGAGTTCATGAGCACGGCTGACAAGCAAGGCTCCGCTTACCTGCGCTCCGCTTTGCTGGCTGTCGCCGCTCATTTCAACGCCGATGTGAAGAGACCCTTCGCAGAGTTGCCGCAGGAGGTGCGCGATGCCTTCTTCTATGGAGTGAATCAGCCGCTCACTTTTCGTCAGGGCGCTTACACGTACCAGAGCGATTGGCTCGGCGCTGTGCGCGCCCTGCGCGAGCGTATGAATGACGCGCCTTCGGAGAAAGTGCGGCTCGCGCTTGAAGAATTGGTCTCGCCCGTAGAATGTCCTGATTGTCAGAACAAGCGGCTGCAACCCGAATCGCTCGCCGTGCGCGTGGCGGGGCGCGGCATAGCCGATTACACATCGCTTCCCATAGAAGATGCGATTAAGGCTTTTGACTCGGTTCGATTGAATGAGCGCGAACAGCAGATTGCCGGACTCGTTCTGCGCGAAATCAGAAACCGCCTGCGCTTTCTGGAAACCGTAGGTCTAGGCTACATCACGCTTGACCGCCCGTCTTCTACTCTCTCCGGCGGCGAAGGCCAGCGTATACGGCTTGCTACACAAATCGGCTCGCAACTGCGCGGCGTGCTCTATGTTCTGGACGAGCCTTCAATCGGTCTTCACCCGCGTGATAATCAGAAGCTGCTGGAAACGCTCTGCGCGCTGCGCGACCTTGGCAACACTGTGCTCGTAGTGGAGCATGACGAGGAGACTATTCGACGCGCGGACTACGTCGTTGACTTAGGCCCCGGCGCGGGCGCGCACGGCGGCGAGCTTGTAGCTTCGGGTACGCCTGACGAAGTCTCCTGCAATCCAGCATCAATCACAGGTCTTTACATCTGCGGCAAGCAACGGATAGGAGTGCCCGAAGCGCGCCGCGCGCCGAACGGCAAGGCTATAACGGTGCGCGGCGCACGCGCCAACAATCTGAAAGACATTGACGTTTCATTTCCGCTCGGTCTTCTAACGGTTGTGACTGGCGTATCAGGCTCAGGCAAATCAACGCTGGTTGACGACATTCTATATCGCTCGCTGGCGCGCCATCTCTATGGCTCTATGACAGAACCGGGCGCGCACACTTCCATCGAAGGCTTGGAGCACATAGACAAGGTCATAGAGATAGACCAGTCGCCCATAGGTCGCACGCCGCGCTCCAATCCAGCGACCTACACAGGACTCTTCACGCCCATACGAGAGCTTTACGCGATGCTGCCGGAATCCAGAGAGCGCGGCTATAAACCGGGGCGCTTCTCGTTTAATGTGAAGGGCGGGCGCTGCGAAGCCTGCGAGGGCGACGGCATGAAGCGCATCGAGATGAATTTTCTGCCGGACGTTTACGTCCTCTGCGATGTCTGTCGCGGCGCGCGTTATAACCGCGAGACGCTTTCGGTCAAGTACAAGGGCAAGTCCATAGCGGAGCTTCTGGACACGACAGTCGAAGAGGCGCTGCCCATCTTGGAAAACATTCCGCAGATTAAGCAGAAGCTGCAAACGCTTCTTGACGTGGGACTCGGCTACATCAAGCTGGGGCAATCCGCTACGACGCTCTCCGGCGGCGAAGCGCAGCGCATCAAGCTCGCCAAAGAGCTTTCCAAGCGCGCAACTGGCCGCACCATGTACATACTGGACGAGCCGACCACCGGGCTTCATTTCGCAGACGTTCATAAGCTTCTGGACGTGCTGCAACGACTGGTCTCCCTGGGCAACTCTGTCCTGGTCATAGAGCACAACCTGGATGTCATCAAGAGCGCCGACTACATCATAGACCTTGGCCCCGAAGGCGGCTCGCACGGTGGACGCGTCGTCGCCACAGGCACTCCCGAAGAGGTCGCACGCATCCGGCGCTCCCACACAGGCCACGCGCTCAAGCCGCTTCTCAACGGTCATCTCTCTCAGAACGGCAACGGACGGAAGAAAAGCAGTAACAAAAAAGTGGCGTGAAAGTGGTTATGGATTACTGTGAAGTTGCTAGTCGGGCGTTTGCGTGATGTCATGCTTGACCGTTTGCAGCATAGCCGCAGAGCCTTGCTCGCGCCCGATGGTAAGATAACTTTCAAGCATGGCGGCGGTTAGATGCGGAAAGCTTAGACTGTGCGAAGCGCTTTCGTACTTCTCTTCGGCCAATGTGTGAAAGCTCATGTGTGCGCCGTCATAGCGCCAGACTTCCGGGATGCGTGCGGCAAAGTAAAGTCCGAACTTGTCTAGCGATGGGCTGGTGATGTCTACCTCTAGAACGATGTCTGGCGGCGGATGAACTTGCAGGTTAATTTCGTCAACGCCGCGCACTGCCGCTTCATTGGCGATGTAAAAACAACTGTCCGGTTCGCCCCCGCGTTGCGCCGATTCTATGCGCAACGTCATCGCCCCGCAGTTGTCAATATTCATCCCTAACTCAAAGGCCAGAAGCGTGACCACCATATCAACCAGGCGCGTAATCTTTTCGTGCAGCCGTTTAGGACTCATGATTTCCAGCACTCCACGACTGAAAGTCAGGCGCACACTTTTGTCATCGCTGAGGTCTCCGAGCAGTTGCAGATAAGTGTCCCATGAGACGCCGTAATAATAATGCTTTTCGGCGGTCGCATTTGCCGTCAGGTGATCAAGGACGTGAGACTCGACTAGCATATGTAGAATTATGAGAGCCGGAATTGAGCAAGTCAACGCTGAAGGTAGCGAGAGCAACAAAATTACGTAATATATCCGTCTATATACATGGAAGAGCTTGTTGTATACTAATAGTCTACTGTTTCATACAGTATTCTGTTTGGGAAATGTTATTAAGGGATATGTTACAGATCGCTTCAATATTATCTACAAGAAGTATGATGCTGATTTCAGCTAAATAACCATGAAGAAATCCAACAAAGTTCTTTTGGGCATCGGCACCTTCTGGCCGTTCGTCTACATACCTATTTTCATGTTAACTATTTTCTCCACGTTCATCTTCTCAGGCGGCGGGCAACCGAACGATGCATTTCCCCTCATGTTTCTGGTTATCATGCCGCTTCACATGCTGACCATCTTCGGCTCGCTTGCGCTCACGATCTTTTACGTCGTCAATATCTTTAGAAACCCCAGAGTGGAAAAAGACAAGCAGGTCTTGTGGGTTGCGCTGTTGCTGTTGGCCGGGATGATGGCAGCGCCCGTTTACTGGTATCTGTACATCTGGCGCGAAGAGCCGCAAGCTTCGCAGGCTCCTCCTAAAGCACTTAACAATGCAGAGGCCGCAAGCTGGAACGAAGCCTCCACAGCAAATCAACGCGATAAAGATTTCGCAACGCCGCCTCCGCCTCATAGCTGGCAAGATTAAGCAGAGCTTCCCTCTTTATGAAAGAGGACGCGCTGAGAGAGAGAGGAGCGTCGCTAATCCCTGTGTCTATCTACGAAGATGATTTACGCCCGCTCAGCCTCGACGACGTTAACACCTATTCCTTAAAGGAGCGTCCGAGCAAAGTTTCCGTCAAAGATTTCGCACGTCCCATTGAAGAGGATTCTTCAATCCGGGATTTCCTTGATTCACTCCCGAACATTCTGGCAGTTCAAGCTCTGCGAGAGCTGGCTGCGCGAATCAGGCGCGCGAAAGAGCTTCGTAAGCCCATCATCTGGGGCATAGGCGGGCACGTCATCAAAACCGGCCTCGCGCCCGTCATCATCAACCTGATGCGGCGCGGGTTCGTCAACGCGATTGCGGCCAACGGCTCCGTGCTGGTGCATGATGCGGAGATAGCTCTGGCAGGCTCAACCTCCGAAGATGTGGACGCGACTCTTGGCGCTGGAGCTTTCGGCGGCGCGGAAGAGACTGGAAAGCTCCTTAATCATGCGGCGCGCGAAGGCGCTAGAGATGAGATTGGTCTGGGCGAAGCGATGGGGCGAGCGCTGCTGGCTTTACAGCCGCGCTATCGCGAGCAGGCTTTGCTCTGCGAGGCTTACCGTAGGCGCGTGCCCTTTACGGCTCACCTCACCATCGGCGCAGACATAGCGCACTTTCACCCTTCGGCTGACGGCGCATCTTTAGGCGCAACCACGCACACGGATTTTCGACTGCTGGCGGAAATTGTGCGACGCATGAACGGCGGCGGAGTTTACCTGAACATAGGCTCGGCAGTCCTATTGCCCGAACTCTTCCTCAAAGCCGTCACGCTCGTACGCAACCTTGGGCACGAGCTGACAGACATCACAACCGCCAATTTCGACTTCATTCAATCCTATCGCCCGCTGACCAACGTCGTGCGCCGCCCCACAGCCGACGGCGCGGGTCGCGGCTTCGCCATCACAGGCCACCACGAATTGACCATCCCGCTCCTAGCCGCACAAATCCTTCATCAAGAGGTTAGAGGCTAGAGGTTAGAGGTCAGTAGTTGTCTTTCTTTTACTAACCTCTAGCCTCTGACCTCTGATCTCTTTTTTCGCAGACGGCGAAGATGTGTCGGCGGTCGTCGCCGAAGCCGAAGTGCCAGTGCGTCTCAAGTCTTTGAACGCTCAGGCTTGCTCCTTCACACAATGCGCGCAGGTCGTCCGGCTGTCCCGGAGAATGAAGGTGCGCGACTGCGTGGCTCTCCATGGGGATTGTTAAGATTAATTTTCCGTGTGGGCGAAGCACGCGCGTAATCTCTTTCATAACCCTTTCGGGGTCGGGCGCGTGTTCTATCACTTCCGAGGAGATGACGAGGTCAAGCGTTTCGTCTGCATAAGGCAACTGTGCCATGTCTCCCACACGGAACTCTGCGCGGTCGTTGACCTGCTTGTATTGGCTCAAGCGTTCTGCGTAATCGACTGCGGCGGGGCTGATGTCCAAACCCTGCCCCGTCCAACTTGCTTTGTGCTTGAGCACGTCACAGAGAATCACGCCTGAGCCGCTGCCAAGGTCTGCAAAACTTCCCTGCTCATCTTTGATTGAAGCAACTACCTGGCGTATGAATTTCAATCTGGCGACCGCCGAAGGTTGCATAGCGAAAGTGAAATGCGTGACCAGCGGATAAAAGCTTTGCTCGTAAATCTCTTCGCGCGCCTCGTCAAAAGAAAGATGTTCTTTCTTCTCCAGAGTAAGGCGAACGTAGCGGCGCAGCTCTCTGACAAGCTCGCGCGGGCTGAGACGCGAGACGGCGAAGACATCCGCTATGATCAGATCGGCCTTGCGCCACATGGAGGTGGCGTCAAAGCCAAACAACCTTGACACAACTGAGCCTAAGCCGACGTAAGATGCCAGGCAGAAGCGCTCCCACAGCGGAGCAGTCCCGGCGTAGGCTTCCATCAAGGCCAGGCAATGCCTGTGCTCTCCAAGCCGCGTCCTTCTGAACAGCGTTGCTTCAAAGGCCATAAACAAATCCCCTTCGTCATCTAAAGTAGAGCGATGCAGCAGCACGCCATCTCTTTGCGCGCAAACAAACGCTTCAACGCAAGCACTACGATTGCAAACGCTATTCCCACTCAAAAGCTCAGGCGCTATCCCTTGTAGAATTTCGCGCTCGAACCATCTGATTTGTGCGCTTTATTGAGTTATTGAAAACCTTAAGACTCGAAGACGAAGGGGTGATGCGAGCCAGATGTGTTGATAGAAGCGCAGTCGTTTCATCATCACTACTGGAGTAGAAATCAGACAGGACTCCTGGAAGAAGAATAGTTATGCTGCTGCTCTTTTGTCCTTACTTTCTGAATCAAGCCTTTGAGGAGTGTCATTTCTTTTGCCTTACAGGATTGCGCATACAGCGAGCGTGTGGGTTATAATCCGCGCTTGCTTTTGACGACAGATTGAAAGATGCTGGAAGCAAGCTGTAATCATAATTGAAAGTGTAGAAAACGATCATGGATGAAAAAAGGTTGGATCATTACCGCAAGATACTGCTGGAAGAACTGCGCAAGCGCACGGAGAATGTCCGCGAAGATCAGCAGACGGCGCTTGAATCAAACGACGACGGCGTGAAAGACAGCGTTGACATGTCGCTCCTTGATGTCAACCGCGAGATAGCCTTTCGCCTGGGCGAGCGCGAGTCGCAGATGGTCGCAGACATAGACCAGGCGCTCTTGAGAATGGACGAAGGCACGTACGGAGTGTGCGCGCGTTGCGGCAAGCCCATTGACGAGCGCCGCCTTGAAGCCCTACCCACGGCGCGCTATGACGCCGCCTGCCAGGCAGAGATAGAAGCCCGTCAGGGTCTTGACGACGACATTTCCACCTTGTAATCGTTACCTGTTTGGCTTTAAGAGACCGGGGGCTTCCTCACCTTTCCCCACTCAGGTCGTACAGGTCATGAAGCTGAACATCTGTCTGCTTGCGAGCGCGCCTGCTGGATAATCGACTCGTTGGAGGTGCTCTTTATGGTCAGGCTGTATCTTACCCTGGCGTTCTTCTTCCCTCTTTGCGTGAGCGGCTGCACGGCCACGACCTCAGCGCAGAACAGCAACCGGCTGGACAGTTGCGCGCAAGCCCGCACGGCCTTTGCAGGCGAGCGAGCGCGAACGGAAAAAATCAGCGAAACCGAGCGCGGCCCCAAGCCTATCGTCAACCCACAGGACGGAGCGGTTGCTCCCGTAGCGACGCTCATGCAGCAACGCGTTGCCGTCCCCTATCTGCGCGAGACTTATCAATGGTCAGAGGTGACGCCGTTTGAGGTGCCTGATAAACTGCCGCCGTGGATACGCGGAAGTTACTGGAGCGTCATGGTCTCGTATTGCAGAGTAAATTCCAACGGCGAATATATAGCCAGCCGTGAATACCAGGCGCTCATACGCAACAACAAGGTGGTCTGGTTGGATTTCGTGCCGCAGAAGATTGAGCCGTCAAAGGACGCCGAGCCATTGTTCGAGGCAAACGCACCTGATGCTAAAACAACCACTCGCCCGGCTCTGTCGATTAAATCAATCAAGGCCATGCCGTTTAACGAAAGCATGGGTTTCCTGGGCGGCGATGCGCTGGCAAATGGCAAGGGCGAATTCTGGAACTCTCTTCATACATCGCTGCTCGTGCTCGTCGAATTAAGCGGCGAGCGCGGGTTTTATGAGCGTAACAGAAAGATAGAATTTACTGCGCGCACACGCGGGCAGTTGATTCTTACACGCACATCCGAAATCGGCGTGCTCAACGAAAATGGAAAGTATTACGCCTCTTTCTACCTGTACGGCGGATTTTGCAGTCCCGTTTCGATGGAGGCGCGCATTCAGGGACAACCTCAATCACTTAAGAAAACTTTAGATTTCGGCTGCGGAGAATAAATTAACGTTAGGCGCGATATAAGAATGTGCATAATATTTTTAGCTCCGTAGGAGCTGTATGTTTATAGCTTAAAGTTTCCCAAAAGAACCTGGCTCCGTAGGAGCTAAATGTTTTCTATCAATTAACATATAGCTCCTACGGAGCTAGGGTTATCTCGCATCTGGAGACGACTTTGTTGCATAAATAGCTACGGAGACAGTAGTGCTGGTAATCTTTTGGTGTGAAACAGAAGAAAACCAAACGACAATACCGTCTCCGTAACTGGAAAGAATATAACGCATCTCTTGTTGCACGTGGAAGTCTGACC
>DASWQH010000075.1:0-7283 GCA_036403815.1 Pyrinomonadaceae bacterium
TTTCGAGGGGATAGCGCTGAAGGTAGGCGGCGAGGCCGTAGGGGTACTGTACGTCAACTACGCCGCCCCGCGCAGCTTCGACGCTGGCGAGCGGCGCGTGCTGGAGAACTTCGCCGCCTACGCCGCGCTCTCGCTGCGCCGTGCACGCTCTCATGATCAGATTATAAGGGCGAGGCAGATGGTAGAGGCTTTAGCCTACGTCATCACACGCAGCGCAGATGACATACTACAATCTTGTGCGATGGCCGCCATCCCGAACCTGAATTGCGATTCGGCCACGATTTACACATATGATCCAGATTCGCGCAAGCTGATTTACCCGCCCAAATACTTTGGGCTGCGTGAGCCGAAGCGCGTAGAGCACCCTGAGGGCGTAAGCCGTGACTCAATCGTCCGCAAGATGCTCAGTCGAAAAAGCCCCTGTTTCATAGATCATGTGGATAGAGATCCATTGTTTAAACATTCGCGCTTCGCACGTGAGGAAGAGATTAAATCATGCGCGGCGATTCCTCTGCTGGTCGGAGGACAGAAGATGGGCGTCATGTTCGCCAATTACCGGTCACCTCACCGCTTCATAGCTGAAGAGATCGAGAGCATTAGACTTTTCTCGCTGCAGGTGGCCGTCGCCGTCTCCAACGTACAATTTTTTGATCAGGCGCAAAAACGGCACAAGGCGCTCAGCGGACTTTACGAAGCGAACCGGAAGATAACCAGCAGTTTGTTGAGCATCAATGCGACGCTGCGCAAGATCGCGCAGCAGGCGCTCCAGGTCATAGGCCCTGCGGGAAAGATCAAAGGGTGTTTCAGCCACGTCGCCATGAAGGAAGACGGTAAACTAAATTTCATCTGGAGCAGTTCCAAGAAAATAGACAAGAAATTGAAAGATCATCCGAAAGCCCGCACCGGAATTGCCGGGGAGGTCTTGCACAGGGGCATCGCCAGAAACGTTCCCGACGTGCGCCTGGCTAAAGATTACGTAGAGATTAACGACGAAGCCCCCCCGGCTGAAAAGATACGCTCGCAGCTTTCGGTGCCACTGAAAATCGAGCGGCGGCGTCCAATAGGCGTCCTCACCATTGAGCATCCAAAGCTGGACGCCTTCAGTCGGGAGGATCAGAGGAGCGTCGAGTTGCTAGCGGCGCAGGCCGCCGTCGCCATAGATAACGCGCAGAAGTACGAAGCTCTCACTAAGGCACAGGGGCAGGTTGGCTCGCTCACCGCGCTCGCGTGGATGGGCATGGCAAACAATGCCTGGCGTCATGCCATCTCACAGTACGCTATCACCACGCAGCTCGCTCTTCACAACCTGCGCGACGAGTTGCAGCAACTCGAGTTAGGGAATGCGGAGCGGGAACAGGTCGAGAAGCGTCTGAACAGGATCGCCTTCCAGACCGAGCAGATGGTGTATGAACCAATCGCCCCCCCGCTAGGCGACAAGGAAGGTACTGACTTGATTTCCGTCAATGAGTACATTAAAGAGTTCGCTGCACAGTTGGGCCGGAGGGGTCAGCTCGACAAAGGGGAGTTGGAAATTAGACTGATGGCGGAGGACATGGCGATCCTCTGCAACCGCGACTGGCTCGGTCGCGCCCTTGACATTCTCGTCAACAACGCGCTCAAGGCGATGAGCGGAGCCCCTGTCCGCCAGCTTACTATCACCACTCGGAGGGCAAACAACGCGGTAGAGCTTGCCTTTACCGACACGGGCAAGGGCATCCCGCCACGCATCCGCCGTAAGCTTTTTCATGAAGTGGTTTCGCCTTCCTCAAAAGGCATGGGGATAGGGCTGATGATACTCCAAGCCATCGTTCAAGCTTATAAAGGTTATGTCTTTATCGGCTCGACTGGCGTCAAAGGCACGACCATGGTCATAGGGTTCCCCGAGGCGGAGGATAGATGAGAGCACACATGACAAGACAGTTTCTGCTTATCGGCGCGCCTGGCCGGGCGTGGAGCAAGACCTTGCAGGCGGCTGTCAAGCCATTGTTCGGAGAACTGGATGTCTACGACAAGACGCAAGGCTACCTCAACGGGTACAAGAAAAAGTACGACATGGTTGTCATAGACGGGACGGAGGTTGACCATGCGGAGGAGTGGGTCGCGCGTCTCCGTAGCCAGTTGCCCTCGACCCGCATCGTGGTCTTGGCCGCCCGCCCCACTTGGGAGCAAGCGCGGGAAGCGTTTCTCGCCGGCGCGATGGACTACACCGAAAAGTTGAGCGACAAGGACAAACTCTCGAAGCTACTGAGCGACCTGCTCGAGAAACCCGTGGCGTGACAGCGCGCCCGTAAGGTGAAAAAATCAAGATGGCTAAAGCAACAATCGTAGTCGCCGATAACGACCATGATTTTCTTGAAGAACTGGGCGATTTCCTCAAACGAGGCGGTTATTCTGTCATTCTCGCCAAGAGTCTGGAGGAAGCGAAGAAAATCCTCCAGAAGAGAAGGTACGACTTGGTTATTCTGGACGTCCGGCTGACCGACGACCGTGATGCCGACGACAACTCCGGCCTGATGTTGGCGAGATCCGTCTCGACGGATGTCCCTAAAATCATCCTTACTAAAATGCCCAATTACGACGTCGTGCGAGGGGCCCTCGGCCCCGGCGTTAAGGGGCTGCCCGTGGCGGTAGACTTCGTGGCGAAGAAGGAGATAGTGGAGCGGCTGCTGCCTGCGCTGGAGGACGCCATTTTCATCAAAGAGTTACAAGACGGCGACGATAAGGCGTGGGAGCGCTTCTGGAAAATGGAGGCGTGGAGCATCATCGCCCTCTGCCGCCGCCACGGCATTGAACCTAAGGAGGCCGTCGCCATCAGCATGGACATCTTCGCCGAATTGGCGAAGCTCATCAAACGACCGCTGAAACGATCGAGTTTGCGGGCGCAACTGGTCAGCAAAGCACTTCAGAGGATTAATGAAAGGCGGTCTCCGGGCCGCAAGTCTAAGTCCGGTGCCTCCCATCTTCAAGCTGGCGTGCCCGGGGTGCTCCTCGCCAACGAGGAGTTGCTCAGGGACATCGCCGCGACGGCTATCAAGGGGAAGCTCCCGCGCGAGGAAATGAACAAGCGCTTGACGGACGCGATTAAAAAGCTACCGTCTCGGCAGCGGAGGGTGGTCACACTCAGGCTGTTCCGCTCCGTGTCCACGTCCGACATTGCCAAGGAATTGGGGGTCACAGAAAAAACCGTTCTCAAAGATATGGATCAGGGCTTCCGCCAAGTGCGGAGCACACTCACGCAGCTAGGGGAGTGAAATGGAAATCGACGACGAAATTGATACTTTATGGGATGAGGCTGAAGACGCAAACAAGAATGCCAAGCAGAGACTGAAAAGTCGCATTCGCGAGATACTCCAGGCTGGAAGAGACCGTCACCGGCCTGCTTATGATAGGATAGGAACGTCAAACATCGTCCCCATCCTCTTCATGGACATTGTCGGGTACTCGAAGCTCCCGACCGATGACCAGCAGAAATATGCCATTGAACTGCTGAATCGGCTGGTAAAGAAAGCGCTGCCGAGAGCTAATTGCACATTGGACGATGTCGTATGCCTGCCGACGGGCGATGGCATGTGTCTCTGTTTTAACAAGATCACCGACGGTCCCCTGACCGTGGCGGCGAAAGTTCAACAGTTGCTAGCTAAAGAACAGCCTGTACCCGGAAAACCGAAGGTTGACGTTCGCATGGGGGTGCACTCTGGAAACGTCCTTCGTGTCAAAGACCTCAAGGGCAGCTATAATCTTGCGGGAGCCGCCATCAACATCAGTCAGCGGGCTATGAATTTTGGCGATGAAGGCCACATCCTTTGCACAGAGGCAGCGTTCGCATATCTCAAGCTCATGAAAGATTATGAGACAGCAATCAAACCTATTAAAGGCATTTTCAAAGCCAAGCACGGCGTTCCCCTTAAACTCTATAATTATCACCGGCTCGAAAAGAGCTTCGGTAATCCCAAAATTCCTAAGAAGTGAGTTTGCTTAGGGGAGGGCGACAGATACACCGCCCGGTCGCCGGTAATACGTAACAGGTGTCTCGTCTGTTGATGGCTGTGCTAATGCAGGAGTGTATGACAGATACTGCCCGGCACCAGATGCCCGCGCAGCGTCACACCTTTTTTAAGTCTCCTCATTTGCCTTCCGAGTTTTACGCTCTCTCAGTTGACGAACCGCCTCTTCTTCTTCCAATCCGAGAATAGAATTATGTCGTATTATCTCTAGTGCCCGGCGTATCTCCTCTTTGACCTCTTCCTTACTGCTATTAACAATTGCTCCTTGCAGTTTACAAACTTCAGCTTCACTGCAACCGGCCTGGTGCGCAATCGCCCGACGCAAGCGTTTACCTGAATGTTTACCTAACAACATTCTAACCCTGCTGCCGAACCTCTGTGGATTGAGGTACTGGTACGAGTCGGCGTCACTCAGCATCCCTTTCTGATGGAGTGCGCTTTCATGTAGGAATACTTTTGAGCCGATGACGGGAGAATGGGCATGTATTGGGGTCAGGAAAACTTCTTCTACAAACTCACTCAGATAATGAAGACGCTCTAACTTGATGGACGTTTGCAGTCCCAGCTTTAACTCAAGCAGGACAGCTAGTTGTTCCAGGCTGGTATTGCCGGCTCGCTCTCCATAGCCGCAGGCTGTGACGTGTACGTTATCAACCGGCGGGTGCATCTGTAGAGCCGCAAGGGCGTTGGCGGTGGCAAGACCCAGATCGTTATGAGCGTGAAAGCCAATCCGGCATTTGAAGGCTGTCTTCTCCCGGATACTTTTAATAAGCTCCTCAACCTCTGACGGAAGTAACTGTCCGCGCGTGTCAGGGATAGTTATGCAACCGACGTTATCGCCAATTACTGCCAACCTATCTAGGACTCGGAGGATAATCGGTATGTCCTGCTGACCTGCATCCTCAAGCCCTACGTTAACAGCGAGTCCGTTGCTGACAGCAAAATCAATGGACGTGAGCAGGCTTTCCAACAGTGCGTCTAAAGATTTCCCATACACATACTTTACATGACTTGAAGAACAGGGGACGACAAATAACACCTCATGAGCGCCAACGTCTACCACTCGCTTGACGCCTTCGATTGTAGTTAAAGCCATCGCCGCTAATCTGGAATGCTTAGAGGCCGAAGCGGCTGCGACACACGCGGCTTGGTCATAGGCGTTTTGTGGGAACCCTACCTCTATGTAGCGTATCCCTACCTCCTCGGCGCGCCGTACATATTCGGCTTTCTCCTCCGGTGTTAATATGACGCCGGGCGCCTGTTCGCCGTCTCGCAAAGTCGTGTCAAAGAGAATATCAGACGGTGGTATATGGCTTGATTGATAACTCATTTTTGTCACTTGCCATTAATAGTTTTACTGGTAAGCAGTTCACACCCACGGTTCAGAATCTGATCGGTAACAGCAAAGCAGAATCTAAGCAGGCCTGTCTTATCCGCGCCAGGAAAGAACGCCTTACCAGGTATAGCCCCAACGCCTACTTGATCTATCAAACCATTCATTGCTTCAACGTCGTCTCTGAACCCAAGCTCGGTATAATCAGCTAGAGTGTAGTAAGCGCCATCAGCATTGAGAGGCTTTAATCCAGCCTTAATCAATGCCGAATTCAGCTTATCACGCTTTTTCTGAAATGGAAGGCGAATACTATTAAAGAAATCGTCACCGAGAAGTAGAGCACTCGCCACCGCGTGCTGGAACGGCGCGGGTGCGCAGACATATGTTTCATCCGACTTCACCCCGAGAGGCTCCATCACTTCCCCTGGCCCGATTAACCACCCCACCCGCCAGCCAGTGACGAAAAGCGTCTTACTTGCCGAAGAGATAGTCAGACAGTGATCGAACATCTTAGGCAGGCTCGCTAAAGTTATATGCTCCGCGCCGTCAGCTAGAATGTATTCATAGACCTCGTCGACTACAGCTATGACATCGTGCCTCCGGCAAGCTTTGCCAATCGCTTCGAGTTCCTCCCTGCTGAAGACTTTTCCGCAAGGGTTATTTGGATTAGCAAACACAAAAAGTTTTGTTCTTTCAGAGAAAGCTGATTCCAGCTCTTCCAAACTGAACGACCAGTCCGGGGCATGTAGATGAATAAAGCGGGGGATGCCCCCTCGCTCAAGTACTAAACTGACGTGATATTGGTATATAGGCTCGAACATAATCACTTCATCGCCGACTTCAAGAAAACATTTGCAGATACATTCCAGAGCACCCGTAGCTCCTCCAGTAACTAAGACGTTATCTGGATTAATGCTTAGATTGTTATAAGTTTTGTATCTTCTGACGAGGCTGTCTTTGAGAGGAGCTATGCCGTCGAAAAGGGTGTAGCTATTATGACCTTGATCGATGGCGTGGTGGGCTGCGTTCAGGACTTCTGGGTGAGGGGGTATATCGCATGTGCCCTGACCCAGATTGACTCCATGGATTGATTCGATTTTGCGAGTCACAGCCCGGATGTTCGATTGTTGGAGCCTCCGTGCTCTTTGAGCAAGTTTATTTTCCATAACAATCTCGCTCTGAAATGAAAAGGTATTTGAGCGGTAGTGTAAACCTTTCTATAATAAAAGGGAAACGCAGTGTCGGGCGAGGTTAAGAGGAATAGTATAGATTGTACTGAACCTGTCAATGAGATTTTTCTCTGACATGTTGCCCTCTTTGCCGAACACCATGTTAGGTCTTATATGTTTAGCAATAAGCAGATAGCTTCAGCAGACAACATAGAATTTAAGGCTACGAAACTTACACTTATCGGCTCGCCCCTGTACGCTACTTCTGAACTCACCAACAGCCCACTGCTGGCGCGTCCGATGTGTGGCACCTAAGACGCATAACTATTTTTAATCGATTTCACTCTTGGAGTCTTGTCATGGATACTTCACTCCCACGCTTGGTTATGATTTACCAGGGCCTGATGAAAGATCCATCAGGATTCATACGGGTGGAAAACCAATATTTCTGGAGAGAATGATTGATATGATAGAGACTTGGTAGAAAAACTAAGGCAGGATATGAAAATTAGGGAAGAACTTTATTGTTCACTCAATTCTCTACCTAACGGAAAACATACGATTGAGGGAAGAATGCTATTTTAAACCAGACCTTTCCCCCTTCTCGACGAATGATCTCATATACTCTTCAAAGAGATATGTTAGCGCCAAGTAGTAATGTCACCTTTCTCCCAAGTTGAAATGTCACCTTTTCGTGCTACTCAAGTATGATCTTCAGCACGAAAGGGGCCGCGAGAAAGTGAGCGACATTCTACCCATGAGCCAGAAAGAGTTGTC
>DASWQH010000076.1:0-67420 GCA_036403815.1 Pyrinomonadaceae bacterium
GCAACGCACGTACGGCCCCGTGCCGAAGTCACACCCGTGGAGAGGCTTCGACTACTCGAAGAAATCCATCGCGGCGATGAAGAAGCGGGGTGACATCTCTACTTGGGACAAATAGGTGACATCTCTACTTGGGGTTTACAATTCAATTAAAAATATTGACAAGTTATCACAGATAAGACTATCTTTTCGCTGAAATGACATCTAGTTGCTTCAGATTCACCACTCTTCGTAATTAACGGTTCACCATTTCCATTCCCTTTGGAAAAGCTTTTGGCATGAAGCTTTTGTTCACGCCGGTTGGCCTTAGTTCTAAGAGTCGCAGCTACACTTTATCTATATATTAACCTGCACCGCATTACGGTTTTCTTCTCTCCGAAATTATCAACGCTTTATTGAAAATTCTGTAAAGGCTATTAGTGAAGGCGCTACATTCCTCTAGGGATGAAGCGTTGAACAAAAGGCTTCATTTCAAGCAGGTAATCGTCAGCAGGAGTTTCCCATGAGTCTCTTGCTCTTAAAGCTAAAGACTCACGCTGATTAGGTTATAGAGACGCTACGGGGGTCATCATTAACGCCTGGGCGAAGCTTGTCGAGGGGGACTTGTCATCGTGCCATGATCGCTTACTTAATGATTAAGCGACTGGGGGCACTCTGCACTAACTTCTAAATTTGGCTTAAGGAGAGGATGATATGGGAAAAGATTTTGATGCACTGAGCAGCGAGCAGCAGAACGCATTCCAGGCCGAGATGAAGCGCATGGGCATTGACCCCACGGCTCTGAATCATGAAGGGCCGTTAGTCACGGGAGCTACCCCAGGCCCTACGATTTTGTCAGCAGACCCCGCCGTATCTCACGTCCCGCCGACTCTGATACAGGTTAATTCCATCGCTCACTTGAACGAACTGAGAGGGACGCCCGACGAGGATTACACCGTGCGGGGCTTCTCCGATAAATCTATCAATTACCCACCGGAACTCCCTGCGGAAAAGTCCAATCTGGTGAGTTCTGCGGAAGACCTCTGTGCCTTGCGTGACCAGTTGACGCCCGAAGAGCACGCCAATATTCGGCGGGCGGCGGAGGCATACGTGATGGGGAACTCCGAGAAGGTGAAGAGCTATGAGCCGATAATTAATGCGACGATGTTCCCGCAACAGATGGCCGTGTTTGCAGGTGAGAGCATTGTGGTGTCAGCCGCGAATCCTCTCATCATAAAAGGTCCCGGCCCTGTGACGCTCAACTACGCCAGCATCACTGTCGAAGACGGCGGGGAAATCATCATTCAGACAGCCGCCAATATCACCACCCAAACTTTCACCCAGCAGTAGTTGAGGCGAAAACCCTTAAGGAGAGAAATTATGCCAACATTAGAAGATGTGAAAGATGCGACTTTCAATTTTCAAGCCGCAGACGGCAAACAGGGAACAACGGGCGGCGCGGGCGGAACCGGCGGGTCGGGCACTGATGGCAGTAAAGGCACGAGCACCGGGCCGGATAAGCGTGGCAATTACAGTTGCACAGTTCAGCCTGGAAAAGGAAACCCGGGAAGTCCCGGAGGCACAGGTTCTGTAGGAGGAGTTGGGCCGAATGGTCTGGACTCTCCCGGCGGGTCTCTATCGCTCGGTAAAGTTTCTGGAACAATCACTATCAAGACAGGCGGCGGGACGGGCGGGAAAGGCGGCAAGGGCGGCCCCGGCGGGCAGGGCGGGAAAGGCGGCACTGCGGGCTTCAATCCATCAGGGTGTACTGCGAATATAAACGGGGACGGAGGGCCTGGCGGGAAAGGCGGCCCTGGCGGGCAGGGCGGCAATGGCGGCAACGCCGGTACTGTTACCGTCTACTTCGCTTCGGCAGAGGCCGGGACGACATGGAATCCGATTCGCAACTCAGGCGGCGTGGGCTTAGGCGGCGACCCAGGCGATCCTGGGCCGCCATATCCTGGAACAACAGGCTACCCGGCAGGAACAGGCAATCAAGGACAGAGCGACTCAGGCCCCAACGGCAAAATTGCCGGACAAGCCGGAACTATCAGAATCATCCAGCAAGGTTAAATTGTTGCCATCCACTGCGACCAATAACAGAAGGCCATAACTTGGGGGACAATTATGAGTACTGACCCACAACCAACGATTCTTATCTTAGGCCAGGACGGCGGAAACGGTAAGAAAGGCGACGACGCAAAGCCCGCTGTGAACAGCAAGGATAACAACACGGGCCAGCCGGGAACTGACGGCAAATATAGCTGGTGGGACGGCTGCACCTGCGCTACTTCAGGGACAGACGGCGCTAATGCCGTAGGCAGCGGCGGCAACGGCGGCGCTGGCACAAACGGACAGGCCGCGCCACTCTTCACACTTACTGCCGACACTTTCCAGGGCGCTTTCATCATTATGAGCAAGGGCGGTAAAGGCGGCAATGGCGGGGACGGCGGCCAAGGCGGTAACGGTGCCAAGGGTGGCGATTCCGGTACGAACGACAAATACTGCATCAAAAACGGTGATTGTCAGTATCAGAAGGGCGGAGCGGGAGGCAACGCCACTAACGGCGGCATAGGGGGTGATGCAGGCAGCGGCGGAGACGGCGGGCCTATACACGTCTTCTACAAGACCACATTCCCGCAGGCGCTCACCCCCTACAGCTCTGGAGGGGATGCCGGAACTCCTGGCAATCCGGGCACCGGCGGAACAGCCGGGCAGGGAGGCTTGAACGAATCATTTCAGGGGCAGCCGCGAACACAGGCTCCGCCGGGCGACAACGGAAATACGCCCGGTGGAGGCGGAGCGGGAAACCCAGGCAATCCCAGCACGGATGTCTACGTACACTTTGTTCCCCCACAACTCTGACCCATAGGAAAGCGGTGTCCAGATGAGCAACCCCAGCGGCTTCTCTCAAAGTTACGCCAGTCTGTTTGTGCAGCTTGCGGAATTGGCGCAGCAGGACTTGTCCCAGATCATTTTACCTGCGGGATGGTCGCAGGTGGTAAACGTGACCAGCGATAGGTCTGTCAGGCCGCCGATTCCCAACGCACAAGGCTTCTACGCGCGGGGCATCTTGGACGGCTCCGCTTCATCGGCAGTGCTGGTGCTGGGCGTCACCTGGTCCGAGTTTCTCAATACTTACAACGTTGGAGGCGGCGCTCAGGATGCAGAGACCGGAGTGCTTCAGACCCTTGCGCCAACAGGGGTCATAGGCAGCGATTTCACTCCGCAACTGCCTGTTCTGGTGGCTTATCAGTTTGGGGGGCTGTATGGACAGATACGCGCTTCTATCTGGAATGGCTTGAAGCAGGTTCAGTCTATGCCTTTGTACGTGGTGGGGATAGGGATGGGAGGGATGCTGGCCCAACTAGCCGTGCTAGATTTGCGTCCAGGCAATAAAGGCCCAGCCAATCAGCCTGCGCCGACAGCCGCTCCGGTCTGTTACGTCTTCTCTGCACCGCCGGTCGGAAATTCATCATTCGCACAATACTACCGGCAGAAGGTTGCGCAGAGCTATACCGTCTGGGCCGGAACCAGCGACTTGCCCGTAGACCTTTTCCCAACTGCCCCGCCTGAGTATCAAAGCTCCGGCCAGTTGCAGTCTCTTTCCGCCTTGCTGCCCAGTTCGTATGACGACCCCTGGGTAGAGCGAAGCGGAGATTTTTACCTGACTACGCTGGGGGGCACGCCCATGCCGCCTCCAACCTCGCCTGGCAGCATAGTCAATCCGCCCGCAGGCTTCGACCGCTTTCTGGCCTTCTCGCTGGCGAAGCTATGCGCAGTAGCCTATCAACGCAAGCAGCATCCGAACGCGCAAACGGGCCTGGACATTTCGCCCTTCGTCCCACAGGCGGATATTACCTCCACCGATATTACCTCCAAGACAGTGACCTTCTGTAGCCTCTTTACGAGTCCGGACAGCGTGGTCGTAGCCTTTCCGGGAGCAGTCACCTGGCAGGAGTTGGTCTTACAGATGGCGAATAACAATCTCGACTACCCGGACTTTCTGGGCCAGAACTTTGCTTATGTCTTGCAGGGCGCGCTACAGGTCTACAAGGCCAGCAGCACGGGCAAGGCCGGTGAGCAGACATTCAGGCAGGCGGTGATTGCTAAAGTTCAACAACTGGCGGGCACGCCTGCGAAGAAAGTTTACGTCACGGGCCACAGTTTGGGCGGCGTGCTGGCGAGCATTTGCGCTGCGGATTTGAAGGTCAACTATGCAGCACTCGCACCGGCGAAACTCTACACGTTCGGCTGCCTTCCTGTCGGCAACTATGAATTCGCGCAGTTCTTCAATCCTCTGTTTGCAGGTAACAGCTTTCACATAGCGCGTACGGGAGACTTCGCTCCGAACCTGTGGCCCATCCTCGGCTTCGAGCCGTTAAATCAACAGGTGACATTACAGGGGACGCCGCCCAGCGATGATTTTACGCAACATCCAATCAGCGGCTATGCCAGGCTGCTTAATCCTTCGCCACAAGCTGCCGGCGACTTCCTCAGCCTCAAGATGAAAGGCTTTGGACTGAGCACAGAGAGCGTGCACGAGGGCGAGTTGAAGGCAGATGAAAACCGAGAGATTCTCCTCTCGCATGATGCAAGGGAATCTGCCATCAAGCCCGTGTGCGTCGACGAGAACAAAGGTGACCTGTTGTTTGCAAGTTCTCAAATCGTAGTGGGCGAGGACGAATCGCTGGTCGTGCGACCTGGGACAGCAAACGCAGACATAGTAATTGATACGCTCGTTGTTCGGCAGGGAGGGGTAGTTCGCATAGAAGGCTCCGCGACACTGCATATACAGAATCTACGCGGCGAAAGCGCACTCGCTGCCAAGTCCCAAGCGGCGGCTTCGACACAGAATGAGATGCACTTCAATGTTCGCGGCATGCCGGGCACGCAGGGCATGCCGGGCGCTATAGGCGGAAGCGGCGCTCCCGGAAGTGGGCCGGGCGGGCGCGGTGGCATGGGTGGCCTCGGCGGAGATGGCTCTAATTCCCCTGACGTTATTTTGAATCTAGGGAATATCGACGGCACAGCAATCTTCTATATGGGCGGCGGAGATGGCGGGCCGGGAGGGTCTGGCGGGCCTGGCGGAGAGGGCGGCACTAATATGTCAGGTGGGCCTGGAGGCCAGGGAGGTTCGGGCGGAGACGGAGGGCGCGGCGGTAATGCTGGCGACGGAGGCACTGTGACCGTAAATTACCAGTCTCTCTCTCCCGGCTCATCTTTCCAGATTGCAACCTATATCGGAGAAGGTGGCTTGGGCGGGCCGGGCGGCACGGGTGGCCCCGGTGGTCGCGGCAATCCTCCCGGGCAACCTGGCTTGAGAGGTCGTGGCGGAGCATCGGGCACTGTCGGCAAGCCCTCCAAATTAATCCTAATGGGGCCGCAGACTCCGGCCACCTGATAGCGGCCAGATTGTCGGGTCAGCCATCTGTTCTTTCCTTAGGGCGCAGCACTTGAAGCGTCACTAACATCGCTACGGTAATCAGCCTTTTGAGAATCCTCTTAGGAGCGTGCGGAGCAGTCCATGGCCTCTAACATCAAGCCAGCCAACATGTCACTCGCTGATGCGAACTCAGCAAACAATGGTATCTGCTTTTCCGGCCTCGACCCTGCGCTCGGCAGCCTCGGCGAATTGATTGGCCTGCTGTCGTCTCAAGATGAAAGTACATATTGTCTCGAAGAGTCCTGGTTCGAAAGCCCTATTCAAAATACAGCCAATGGCGTCAAGGATAATGGAGACAAGCTGGCGTCGTTGCTTGGGCAACTGCTGGGCGAAGTGGGCGGCCAGGCGCTGGGCGTGCCGGTCAAAGACCCTGCATTGGTCGGAACCTGGTATCCGATCAATATGCCTGACACAGGGAAACCCACAGGACTTTACATAGGCAGCTACCCGAAGAACGGCGAGCAAGTCTTCGGCATAGGCGTTTATCATAAGTGGCCCATACCTTCGGACACTCCTGTGCTTCAAATTGATGTCTGGGCAATGATTCCGCTTCTGAGATTAGGTAACGGTAAGCTGCAACCCGTGCTGACGACTCCGGGCTACCCGATTACGCTGGGCATAGCGGCTGAGGGGCTTGATAGTAAACCACTCGTTGACACCAACGACTTCTCATTCGACGGCGTCAAGTTCAGCGCCGCGATAGACATGGCCTCTGCCATCGAAGGAGGCTCTGCGCAAAATCCTCCGGTTCAGCTTTCCATAGTCATTCTGCAACTAGGTCTTCCAGGTGAAACCGAAGCGAAGGATATGTCGCTTGCAGACCTTGCGACCATCAGCGCACAGGAGATTCTCAACACTGCTTCGGCCCTCTTCGTGACAGCCCTTTCGCAGGTCTCGCAGACAGCCGCAGACCACGCGAAATATCTGCTCCCAGTCCTGGGCCTTTCTACGATTATGCCGGGCAAGACAACGGCACTCCCGATTCTTCGCTGGGATCAATTGTTTGAGCTGGCTTTGAAAAAAGGGGACGTGACGCAGCCGTTTCGCCAGTGGTTCCGCACCGTCTCCTCCGACCCGGATTTACTCAAGACATGGCTTTCCGGTGTCGCGGGCTTTATGGGGCAGACGGCGGATGTCACGGGCGACGGCACGCGAGCGAATCCGTTTGCAGTGCCCATCATAGACCTCAGCCAGACCAACCCTGCGGTCGGAGTGCTCTCGCTGACGGCTGCAACACTGGTGGACTCCGATGCGCAAAGACACCTCTATCCGGGCTTGAGCTTCGCATCAACCGGCATAGCGCTTGGGACATCACCGGCGGCGCTCAGGATTATGGCCGACATCGAGCTGGCTGAATTCGTCTTAAGCGTTGACGGCTCGGAGAAATATACCGGGCCATCTTCTTTGCAGTTTGATGTTGGTCTGACGCTGGCTAACAAGCAGGCTGGACAGCCGCTCGTTGATATTGACGGCTACAAATTCGGCTACTTCAAGGCTGGTTTAGAACTGGGAGCTGACCTGAATCCGGTTCCTTCTTTCAATCTGGTGGACATTGAGACGCCGGATCAGATGTTCGACTCAATCAACCTGCTTTCACCGGGCGAGCTGGCTAGCGTCGCACAGAGTACGCTCGTGCCTATGCTTGAGCAGCAGTTATTCAAGCTGCTGGGAATCGAGCCGGGCCAGAAGATTCCGTTCGCCAGCAACGCGGCTGCGCTCCTGGGAGTGACAGCGCCTGACGTGCCCGGAGCCACTTGGCCGAGCGATCAACTGCCGCCGCCATTCACCATCGCTCAGCTTCCCAACACCATCAAAGACCCTGTCGCGGCGCTCGGAAGTTATTACCAGAATATTTTGACCACTCAGACGCAGGTCAACGGCAAGGCTGCGTTCCAGTATATCCTGCTGGAACTCGCAGGGCTGATACAGGATGCTGCGCTGGGCCAGGCCACTATACAGATCACAGGCGACGGCACTCAAGCCTCACCGTGGTTAGCAACGATTTCACTCAAGGACACAAGCCTTCCGGCAGCGCTGACAGCCTACACGCAGGCAGCTGGCAATCTAACGCAGCTTGTACTGGGCATAGAGTTGGGGCCGGAACTTCTGCTCGGCACAACGAAAGTCATTCCTTCCGTCGGCGTGCAGTTCTTAACGCTGGATTTGCCGCAGCCGGGTTCAGGCGCACAATTTCAAGGCACCTGGGCCTCCGATATTCACGCCACGCTCTCTTTGCCCGAAGGCTTCCAGAGCGACCCCGTGGGCGGAGCAACAATCTCGCTCAACCGTGCGGCGATGTCTGCCCGTTGGAGCCGTACGGATGGTTGGGGATGGTCGCTGCTGGCAGGTCAACCAACAATCACTATTGATGGTCAAGAGATTGCTCTGGGCCAGGACTTGAACTTCAGTGATGCGAGTTCGCTGCGCGACCTCGTGACATCGGGCGCGACGGCCTTTGCGCATCTATTAACGGGCGTGCTGGGCGTAGCTCTGCTGCGCACGGAGAAGCGTGTGGGTCTGGCGCTGGCCGGTGTGCTCGGACTCTTAAAGAATATAAATCAGGCGGCAAACTTCCCGCCGGGTCTGCAATGGCCGAGCATTACTCCGCTCTCGCTCGATAATCTGAACGACCCGCGTCCAGCGCTTCGCGCACAACTGGCAAAGGATTTTGTTGACGACGAGACGGCGCGCGCAGTCCTTGCTCTAGTGGCGTGGGCCGTTAACGGCATCGAAGCGCAAGCGCCTCAGATTGACGGCACGCGCTCATTCGCTGCTCCCTTCAAGTTGCCTATCAGCAGTTCGGGTTTTCAGGCTCTCGTCTGGTATCAGGATACAGGGCAGACGCTCGGTGTGGGCTTAGGCCGCACAGATGTCTCAAACTTTACCGGTCTGAAAATCACCACTGAATCCAGACTAAACTGTGTAGAGGTATCGCTCGCAAGCGGACAGATACAGTCGGGTGCGAACACGCCTTCGCTGAGCCTGTTGGCAACCATTGAAAATCCTGGCGGAATGCTTTTCACAGGTTCGACTGAAACCGGAAGCCTGGGCAAAATCATTCTGGGCTGTTCGTTGAACCTGTCCGGCGGGCAACTGCAATTCAATCCTGTGGTGACGCTCGTTGATGTCACGCTGCCGGGCGAAACCGCGTCCTCTACCTTAACGCTGGATGATTTTCAAAGCCAGGACTTCGCAGACAGAAGCAGGCAGGCTTTCCTGTTTTTAATCAATCAGGGAGTGCAGCTTGCCGTTTCGCAAGTCTCCAATAGCACTTCATTCAAGACTCTCTACTCATTGCTGACGAGTTTAGGATTGGCCGTGGAGCGTGAGACGGATTCCGATCCGTATGGCATAAGCCCCGCGGGCTGGCAGGCATTGCTGGCTAATCCACTCGGTTACGTCGAAGGCAGGTTTAGTGACCTCCTCTCCAACCAGGAATTACGCTCGCAGCTCTACACCTACATCCAGAGCCTACTGAACATTCAGTTGCCTGAAGTGCCTAAGCCTGCGCTCGACCTGCTCAGCGCGCTCGGCATCGTAGGAGCTGAAGAGCATGGCTATCCCTTGCAGCCCGATGCGCTCCTGGCACTAGCCCAGCATCCGTTCGCCAAGCTCTCCACAGCCTTTCAGCAACTGGTAGAGAATCCGGCGGCGCTCAGGGCACTGGCGGGCAAACTGGTAGGCAACATCCCGCCTGTAGACTTTGGCCCCTTCACTTTCCAGTCCACCGCAGGGACGAGGATTTCGCTCGGCATCAAGCCTGAGAAAGCGGTGGTCATAGCGGGCCTAGTCAATCTTTCGGGAGAGATTGCGCTGGACTTAGGCACGCCCTCTATTGGCGTACAGTTGCGCGCCTTCAATCCTGTACTGCAACTGGCGGCTGTCCCCGCGCTCTCTTATCGTTTAAATACTCCGTCCTCTCTTCCCACTTTCACCTTCGACATAGCATGGGGCGATGGCAGTCGTCCCGCGCCCGAAGCGCTGCGACTCTTCCCGTTTGACCAGACACAGTTCCTGAATCAGTTGGCAGACCTCGCGCCAGACTACGTGCTCTCCATGCTGGTCACGACTGTCCTTGAAAGTAACGTGCTCAAGAAGTATCCGCTGGCGCAGCAGGTCTTCCAGGCACTCGGCATAGCGCAGTTGGATGACGGGCGATGGACTATGCCTTCGTTGATAGGCTTGCTGCGCGATCCTAAAGGCTGGTTGCTGTCAGAAGGAATTCTGGGTAAGGAAGGGAAGTTCGATTTAACATCCTTCGGAGCCATTCTTAAGAAGCTTCCGGCTGTGAGCGCAAGCAACGGGCTGGCAGTTGCTCCGACAGCCAACGGCGCGAAAGTCAGCGGATTGCCCTTCAACTTTGAGATAGACTTCTCGGTCGTCTCAGACCCAGCGGCGCAGGCTACGATTACCGTCGCAACTCAGAATTTACCGGTCGCAGGCGGCAAGGGTAAGCTTGAAAATCTATCGGTCGGAGTCTCTCTGGGCGCTGACTATCAACCCAGCGTGACGGGCGGCATCAAGGTCGCAACCTCCGGCACTTCGCCAAGCCAGTTCTTCATAGAGGCCGGATACGATAAGCAGTTCAGCTTTGCCGCAGGGCAGATGTTGACGGGCGGCGCTACCGGCATCACCTTCCAGATTCTGCCGTTCCAGGGATGGGGGTCGTTGCTTGAGCAGCTAGCGCGGCAAGCGCCCGTGCTGGCCTTGCAGGAGCTTGTGCCTGTTCTACTGGACAAGCTCAAAAAGACAGGAGCCGCAGACTTTGCTCAAAGACTCTCGGATGCAGGCACAGCGTTACAGGTTTCCGCTCTGGTCACAGCCATCTCGCAGGTGAATCCTTTCACCGCCGCCAACGTGGAGCAAGCTGCGCTCAACTGGTTAATGCAGCGCTTGTCATCAGGGAATGCGAACGCCACGGCCCAGGCCGTAGCAACTCTGCTGCAATCAGTTCTGCCAACACAAATCTCAACTTCCGGCGGGCTTGTCACATATAAGCCCAGTTCTTCGCTGCCGCTCACGCTGCTGGTAGGTATGGACTCGTCCGGCGCTCAACCACTGGCGGGCGTCTGGGCGGAATTAGAGCTACCTGAATTGTCTTTGTTGAAGGCCGACATCAAGCGTACAGGCATCGGTGTGCCTCTGAGCGGCGCGCCGAATCCTGTCTTCAGTTTCGGTGTTGACCTGTCCGTCCCTATTGAAGGAACGATTGGCCCACGATTGAGTTTAGGTTTAGACCCTGCGGCTGGAGTGATGCTGAGCTTTGACCCGTTGGGCGACAGCAGCAATCCCTCGCAGCCATCAGACCTCAGCCGTGAATGGCTGCCAAAATTCTTCCCGCCCGGCCCGAACGATTCCTCCTCAACCGCTGACCGCGTGCAAGCATGGATAATAGATGCCTTGAAGTATGTGCTGCCGAGATATGTCTCCGCCGTGGTGCTTAACGAAGCGAAGGTGCACGACTGGCTTGAGCAACCGATTCTCGCGACAGGCGGCGCGCCGACGCCGGGTGAAATTCTGGTCGCCTCCATGTTGTTGAGAAAGTCAGACCAGAGCTATTACCTGACAGACTTTAAGGCTTTGCAGAATCTGAGCATCGAAGCCTTTTTGGGCAACTTCCTTCGTACGCTTCTGAAGACAGAGATTAAGGTGCTCAGTTTCGGCGCGAACAATCAGGGAGGCGTCATCATAGGGCCGAATCCGAATGACACGAACCAGTTCGGGCTGCTCATCAGCGCACCTGACTTCGCCGTCCCCAAAGTGCAGAACGTCGTTCTACAGTTGGGCGCTACGAACACGGAATGGATTGCCAAGTCGGACGGCGACATAGGCAATCTGAAACCGGGAATCTCCGTCTACGTGCCCATCAAAGACAGCGGCGGCCTCGGTTTGAAGCCGGACTTCAGTAATCTGCAACTGAATCTGGTTAACGTCGGACTGGACTTTAAAGGAAGCAACGGGCAGCCGCTTGTGAAGATGACGCGCTTTCAACTCGGAGCGGTAGAGCCGCGCGGGTTGGTGCAGTTACAGATGACCGACGGCTCTCCTTCTGTGCAGTTCGGCGTTGACGTGACGCTGCAAGATGTAGGGATTTCGCTTGCGCCGAATACACTCGCGCCCGGAGGCGACCCGCAAACCAGTAATCCGATTGCCAAGAACCTGCTCGGCTCAGGCGATAGCTCTTCGCCCCAACAGGAGAATCCCACGGCCAATCCTACCTTCTCGGTTGAGGCCGCCTACTCCAAAGACCTCTGGGTAGAGTTGCGCAGCCAGACCTCCAACGGCTCGCAGGTGATTATCCCCGTACAGCGTAGCTTCGGCCCACTCTATGCCAAGTCAATAGGCATCGGCTGGCAACCGACAAAGGTTCTACAGTTACTCTTTGCCGGAAGCATCGCGCTCGCGGGTCTGCGTGCGGACGTAGTCGAGTTGACGGTAGGCATTCCGGTCACGCAGATCACGGATTTCAGCAAATACACGCTCGACCTACAGGGATTGAACGTCAGCTTCCAAGGCGGGTCTGTGGACATCAGCGGCGGTTTCCTCAAGACGACCACTCCGTATCTGAGCTACACGGGCGCGGCGATTATCAAAGCGGCCAACTTCTCAATCGCGGCCATAGGCTCTTACGCGCAGTATCCTCTGACAGGTGATAAGGACTCGCCTACCGTTCCATCGCTCTTTATCTTCGGCGCGCTCAACGCTGCGCTCGGAGGGCCGCCGGCCTTCTTCATCACCGGGATCGCGGCGGGCTTCAGCTACAACCGTAACATACTACTTCCAAGTGTCGGAGAGGTGCAGGACTTCCCGCTCGTCTCCGGCGTCGTCAATGGCACATTCACTTCCGGGCAAAAGCCAGACGATGCTTTGAACGCAATCGTCAACGTGGTGAAGCCGGAGGTCGGACAATACTGGCTTGCCGCCGGATTGAAGTTCACCTCGTTCCAGTTGATAGATGCTTTCGCGCTGCTCTTCCTGAAGTTCGGGCGAGAGTGGGAGATTGCCCTGTTAGGTGTGGCGTCCGCACCTTTGCCGAAGGGATTGTCGCCCGGCTCGGCGCTCGCATACATTGAACTCGGTCTGAAAGTTTCCATCAAGCCTACTGAAGGCATCGTCTCCATAGAAGCGCAACTGACCCCGAACTCCTACATCATCGCGAAGGATTGCAAGTTAACGGGCGGCTTCGCTTTCTATCTCTGGTTCAAGGACATCACGACGGCTGACGGCGAGCATATTTCGGCTGGCGACTTCGTGCTCACGTTGGGCGGGTATCATCCGTCCTTCCGTAAGCCCAAGCATTACCCGGACGTTCCGCGACTGGGCTTCTCATGGTTGATTAACGCGGGCGTTGGAACGGTCAGCATCAGCGGCGGAGCTTATTTCGCCCTCACGCCTACGGCTGTCATGGCCGGAGGATTCCTGCACGTGCTCTTTTCCGCAGGGCCTCTGCGTGCCTGGCTCGACGCGGTGGCAAACTTCCTTGTAGAGTGGAAGCCCTTCTACTATCAGGTAAGTATTAGCATCAGCGTCGGCGTGGCCTTTGAGACGAAGATTCTGGGCGTCTCGATTACGCTCAAAGTGGAACTGGGCGCAGACCTCGAACTGGAAGGGCCGCCGACACACGGACAGGTTCACGTCAGTTGGTTCATCATCTCCTTCACCATCCCGTTCGGCGCATCCGAAACCGAGACCAGTGATAATAGTCTTGACTGGCCTGCATTCGCAGAAGGCTTCCTGCCGCAGCCTGAGCCGAAACAGAATCTTCCTATGATGGCTCAGGCTATGAGTCTAGCAGCGGAGGATGACGGGCCGGTGCAGCAGATCGTCAAGCTGCGCGCCGAGAGCGGGCTGCTCAAAGATAACGGCGACAACTGGCGCATTCGTCCAGTCCCATTCACGCTGCGCGTAGACTCTGCTATTCCGACCACGCAACTCATAGTGGATAATTCCGAGACGACATTGAGCGGGCCGGATATAGGCGTGCGCCCGACAGGCTCACCCAGCACGCTGATTGCGCCTCTGACCGTCTATGTCAAAGATGCCGCCGGGAAGCCGGTCAATCTCAAGGAGCGTCAAATCGCTATGGTCGGCTCCTTAAACGGAGCACCGGCAGCGCTCTGGTCTAAAGAGGCGCTTGATCGTCAGTACGCGCCTGACCCTGACAAGATGCTGATTCCGGGAGCGCTGATGGGCGTCGCGCTGCAAGCCACACAATATGTGAGGCTCGGCTCGATTGATGCATTTCCGATAGAGAATCTCAAATACGATCCGGGCGACCCGATGCTGCTTCCCTTCGCCATCACTCCGCAATATCCGCCTGCGCCTCGTTACAGCGACGAGCAGCAGAAGAGTGCGCTGGCGATACTGATGAGTTCTATCATGGCGGCTGTAGATAGCCGCAATAAGATATTGCAGGCGCTTCAGGCGAGCAATATCGACGCGCCGCTCGATCCCAATCTTTCTGTGATGGCCTCGTCTGCCGAACTCGTGCTGCAAGCGCCGCCCGTGCTGGCAAGGGTTGGAATATATCAAACGGGCACGATTATGGAAGGCCACTTCGTCTCTTTAGCCGAACCGAAGTTAGAAATGAAAGCAGCCGAACCGCCGCCGGGCCGTAGACCCGAACTGCTGGGCATCCTACGGCGTTATCAAATCAACAACACGCCTACGCCGCCATCTCATCCGGGAATGCTGCCGCACGGCAATACAACTTCGAGCCGCTGGATCGATTCACGCCACACCCTTGAGCGCCACGTCGTGCGGGCTATGGCAGATGTCGCAGCCGAAGAGATAGGCATGACCATCTCTCCGGGCATGTTGGTTATGTGGCGAGTCGACCCGAACCTGAGCAACGAATTACAGAGCAGCGGCGACCTGCCCGTGAAGATGATAGCCTTTGACCGCTACGGTGAATTGCTCGCGGCTCCGACCGTAGCGCAAGCGAACGCTCCAACGCTTCCCGAACAAACTGCCGAGGTGGCGCTTTACGGGCTTGATCCGACTTCTGCCAGGCATGTCATAGGCTGGCAGTTGGACACCGAGCTGGTGCGTTTGAATAACTACTATGCCGTTGGCGAAGATTGTATAGTGCGGACGCAGAATGTACGCCGTCTGCGACGAAGAGGGCGCTATGCCGCGCGCGGCTACATACGGGCGCAAGCGTGGCTCGGCTCGAATCAAGTGCAGACGCGAGGCGGAGAGTTGAAGCCCGGATGGGTCGAGACAATCTTACCCGGTGGCCGCCCGTGCTTTGCCGTCGTCGTCGCGGCGAAGAATCTTTCGCCCGAAGACTTGCGCGTCACTGCTGCACAGGGCGACCGGCCCGATAAATCCAGCATGGAAGAGGTTGCGCCGGTGGCGGAGTTCAAGAGCGGGACGAGCACTGTGCTGGTCTATCGCACGCCCGCGGCGGAAGATACAACTTATCTTAATATCATCACGGAGCCGCGCCACTCGGCCATCTCTCTGCTGGGCGTCTATACATTGGACTTTGAGCCAGAGGCTGTGGAAGAGGCATGGCCGCGGTTATCGCTTCAGCAGAGCGCGACAGATGTGGAGGCAGACCGCTTCGACTCGACAGTTGCGCAGCTCATTTCCAGGTAAGAGAGTAAGGGAGCGTTCATGAGCACACCAATCGTTACCGATTCCGACAGCGTTGCGCCGGGACAGATAAAGTTTTACGACGCTATTCAGCCGCCGCTGCCGTCAGGCAATTATGTCTTCCATGCCGAACAGCAAGTCACAGACCCGAAGGGCGGCAAGCAATATCCGTATAGTTCCGACCAATCGTTCAATGTTGACGGGCCGCGCTTTCAGATCGACCCGTCAACCATACACATGGTCTTTCCCCCGGCCAATCAGGAGGGAGACTACTACGATGTCCTGCCGAACATAGTCTTCAAGGATTTCGCCCTGCCCTGGTCACGCAAGATCGATCCCCTCGCGCAGGAAAGTTTGGACGCGCCGCCGTGGATGGGCATCCTGACTATCTACGACACAGAGATGCCGCTCTCTCCGGGCCAGACACCTGTCGAGGGACAAAGCCCGCAACTCTCTACTCCCACCACTGTCTCCATCTCCGAGGTCGTTCATCCATCGGATGCAACTGTGCTCGGCCCGTCGCTGCCCGATGCGGACACTTCATCGGGCGAGAAAGTTCTGGTCGTTGACATCAACCTTCCGTTCTTTCAAGCCATCGCCCCGAAGCTGTCCGAACTCGGTCTGCTGGCGCACGCACGAGCGGTTAATACGGACGGCAAGGTGATGCTTGGGATGAACGAAGACGGTTGTTTCTCGGTCGTCGTCGGCAACCGTGTCGCCAAAAGAGGTGCGACCAACACAGTCTTTCTGCTCTCCTTTGAAGGCCATCAGGATCATCTGCCCGGCGGCGGCACAATCCCTTCCCAGTATCAAAAGATTCGTCTGGTAGTGCTGGGCAGTTGGAGGTTTTATGCCAGGGACACGCCCGGCAGCTTTATCTATCTGATGTCTCGGCTTTGCCGTCAGGGCGGCGTCAAACTTCTACAGTTGCCGAAAGCTGCTGCGACGGACAAGGAGCCTACGGCTAAAGAAGCGCTCGAAATCGGATTCGTGCCGCTACAGAACGACATGCGCGTCGGTGAAAAGACGACCTCCTGGTACAGAGGCCCGCTCACGCCCGCTCCGACTAAGCCGGATTTAGCCTACGGCCCTTATCGTTACTCGGATCACGCCATGCACTATGACCCGGATACCGGAATGCTCAATCTGGGATATGCGGCTGCGTGGCAGATAGGACGATTGCTGGCGCTCTCGGACGGTAATTTCGCGCGCAGCCTTTTCAACTGGCGGCGGCAGTATTTCAGGACGCAGCGGCAGACGAGCGATCAGCAGCAGGTTGAGAGCCGTGTTGCGCCTGCGCTCGCCATGACGGAAGAGGCCGAGCCGACAGGCGCAGGGGTGACGACGATGATGAGGAATTTTATGGCGACTAAGGTCGTACGCTTGAGAGCCGAGTTCCCGAAGATTATCCCGCGCGGCCAACCTCCGCTGGAACATCCTGCGCCGGGCATTCTCAGTCAGGATGAGGTGGCAGACCTGTGGAGCGTAGGTCTCGACCCGGTGCAAGCACTCAGGCGAAAACTGAAGGAGGCTGTGAAGCTATGAAGAGTTGGAGGCCGCGCGCCAACATGCATCAAGAGATGGCGGCTGAACTGGTCAGCATGATTGCGGCACGCATTGAGCCGTTGGCGAGTAAGGCAATGGCTGGTGAAGCCGAGCCTCCGCCGCCTCAGCCGCCGCAACTGCCGGATGCGATTCTCAACTGGCTCACGCAGCTTAGTATGCTTTACGGCGTGCCTTTTGAATATTTGATTTCGGATGCGCGGCTGTTGCCTAGAGAGTCGATGCGCTTCTTCTACATTGATCGCAACTGGCTCTACCGTTTGATTGACGGCGCGCTCAGCATAGGCGTCAACGCTTCAAGCGATAACCTCATGCTCGAAGCATTTGTTGAAGCGGTCTACACGCAGGTCAATACCAGGCAGACGACCCTTCGCGGCTCTTTGCGCAACCAGCCGCCGCAGCAGGGGACAAATGTTGAGGCGACGCTCTCAGGATTATTGTTTCGCTCCATAGTCGTCTCGGGCTGGCCCGGCCTTGAGGTGAATGCGCAGAAGAGCGACGGCACGTCCGTTGACATACTGCGTATGGATCATCTGTCGGAAGACGTGCTGCTGGTAATCTTCAACGGAGTGCCAGACCTTGTAAATGTCATTGAGCCGTCCGAAGGACTGCACTTCGGCGTGATTGAGGCCGACAACTCTATACAGATAATCGTGCGCGGCTTGGGCGGCAATTTTCCGGCGGGCAAGCCTATAGAATCTCCGCCCGGAACATACCTGAGAGCGCAAACTCAGTTTCGTAGCGGCAACAACCAGCCCGACGGCGTCATAGACATCGAGAGTCTTAAGACGGACATTGTTAACAAACTAAATTCCGTGAGCGCGCCGGGAGCGTCCGAACTGAAAGCCGGGGGGTTCGCCGTAGAGTTGGTGCGCGGCGCAGGCTTGCAGGCGTTTCAACTAACAGGCGTCAAGCCAGACCCGTCTTGCTACAGCAATACAATCAATCCCACAACACCCGCAATCGCGCTGAACATATCTGAGACAGAGACATTATGAGCAACGTACCGTCGAACACCAATGTTAGCCCTGTCTGGCCGGGGCCGTCTCTGTTGATCCCCATGACAGTGGATTGCCTGCTGGTCGGAGAGGCAGACCGCATAGGAGCACTATGGGCGCAGACAGGCAACAACTACTACAATATGTGGTACAGGCTGTTGCCTGACACGCCGCCGCCATTGACGCCCAAACAGCCAGCTAACGCGCCGCTCGCGGGTGCACATCTGATGTGGACGCTGCCTTACGCGCTCAGACATGGACAACAGCAGCAAGAGGGCGAGAATGCCGGTGGGGTAGATTTCCCTGCGGTGCCAAATCGCTGGCTGGTCTTGCGAACGCAGTATGGCTCGAACGGCGAGCAGCCTACCTTAACGGCCTGGGTCATTCAAAGCGACAAACTCACGCCGATTACCGGCGCGGCGACGCCTTACAATCAATACCCGGACCCGAACGACGCGGCGCAGCCTGTGAAGTTAATCGGCAGCTTCTCTTTATTGGCAGACTGGAAAGGCGAAACCAGTACGAACGCTCCCACCGTGCAGGCCGTTGGCCCAGGCGATGTCTCCTGGGGCGTGGCCTACGACAACATCAAAAACGTCTTCGGGTTTTATGACAACCTGCCCAGCCAGAAACTAACTGTCAGTTATTGTGTCATAGGCTGGTATGACACGCCGTCTAAAGACCCGCTCTTTCTGATGCCGACCGATAGCGCTGCCAACTGGCAGACACAGGCCGAGAGTCAGTTTCAATGGAGCGTAGGCGAGTCGGCGCAGGATATACAGAACGCACAGGATGCCTGGGCGGCCTGGCAAAAGGCGCACGGGCTTGGCGGCGACCCTACGCCTATACAGGAGCTACCGCCGCAGCTACGCCAGGCTATGCAGAACTGGCTGGCCTGGCAAACAGCACACGGCGAGAGCGCTGCGCAGCCGCCGCTTCCGCGACAGATGCTCTGTCATGGTCTTATCACAAACGTCGTCTGGAATGGCCCAAGCGGAAGTTACGGTTCGGGCGCGCCGGGCGGCGGCATAGAGTACCCGCACATATCCATTGGCAACACAGCCACAGAGGCCATAGCTGCCTGGTTCTCGGATTTCGTGGTCAACAAATATGGCGGCGACCCCAACACGATTCCGGTCATAGAGCGCGCCGTCGAAGCTTTTCAGAAGAACGCGCTCTCTGTGCTTGAAAACGACCCGGTCGCGGCAGAGTCTATCCTTCACCGGGCACGCTTCGATGCAACCTTTCGCGGCAAAGAGTGGATTGTCACGCGGCCAGAATCTGCGGAAGGAACCGTAGGGCCATACGGCGGCCAGCAGACCGTCCCGCTCGATGCCGCGCAAACGCTAACGCTGATTAACCTCAACGCCAAGCAGACAGAATTTGACCAGACCACGGCACTACTCTTTACGCAGCGGCTTGAGCTATTCAAGCTCTACTATAAATCGCAAAGCATGCCTCGCAGGCCGCCTGCGGACATCAAGGCCAAAGTGACGCAAGCTTTGACAGCACTACAGGGTGATGGCGCAAACCTGCAAGGAGCCATACAGGCTTCGCAGCAAAAGCTTGGACAGTTGCAGGGTGCTATTAACCAACTGAGCCAGAGTCTAACTGAACAGGTCGGTAACGCTTATCAGGTTCTGCTCGTGGATAAGCCATCGTGCTATGCTCCTACAGACCCTGTCGTGATGGTGGCTGGCGCGCAGTACGACACGAAGTTCGCCGCTCCTGGCACCTATAGCGATGATGAAACGCTCTTCACACGCTTTACGGGACAGACCGTGACGGGCCTCAAGATAGATACAGGAGACGGTAATCCATCGGCTGTGCTGGTCGCTTCCGACCTTCTGGGCTCGGTGACGCTGCCCTTAGGACAGCCGATTCCGAAAGAAGCCTTAGACCTTTGGCTTGAGGCGCTCTGGATTGATCCTTCGATTGCAACACTGCTGGCAACTCTCTATTACAAGAAAATTGACAAGCAAGGCGATGTTGCCGCTCTGGCCCAGCAGATTGCGGCCCAGCAGAGGGCTATTTACAACAACGCGGGCGCGCTTGGCGTCACCGTGCAGACCTTAGGCAAGATAGCTCAGTTGCAGGGGACGCCGCCGGCAGTCAATGCCCTGCAATACCGCACGGGCCAGCCCTGGACCCCTATTTACATGGACTGGAAGGTGAAGTGGTTTCCTTCTTACACTGCGACCAATCGGTCTCTGAGCGATTGGGAGCTGGACGATATTGATTATAGTTGGATGGGGACAAACGTGCCGCAGCCTCCCGGTCTTATGAAAGAGTTCTTTGGCCGCACGGTGCTGAATCCTAAGATTGCGCGTGACCTGTCAACACAGTTGTCTCAGTTTAAAGATGACCCGGACTACAAAGATTTACCTGTCTTCGTACGCACCTCACTGGAAGAACTGGCGCAGGAGATTGTCACGTTCGATATTCTGACTCAATCGCTGAGCGGATTTACAGAGCAGTTGACCACTCAATTAATGACTCCCAGCAAGTCGCCTGAGATTGCACAGACCGCGAACTTGCTGGGCAACGACTCGGTCTCGTTTCGACCTATTGCAGGCAACGTGACGGATACCACTTCGCAGCCTTTCTTCCCGATTCGTGCAGGGCACTTGCAGCTCATAGACCTTTGGGTGGTTGATTGCTTCGGACAAGTCCTTCCAGGCAAAAATAATCAGCTTGGCTCGGAGACGCCGATTCCGAATGTGGTGCGCGCCGAAAGCGTGGTCACGCCCGGCACACAGAACAGCGCTTACGTGCAATTGCCGCCGCGCATTGCACAGCCCGCCTATGTTGATCTGCGATTGCTGCAAGCCGATAACGATCAAATTCTTTCTAACTCGTCGGATATGACCAATCCGATTTGCGGTTGGGTGATGCCGAATCATCTGGACGATTCCATGATGGTCTTTGACGCTTCGGGTCAGAACCTCGGCGCAGTCATAAAGGTGCAGACGGACATTACTGCCTCGAACCCGGAGGGGGCGGGACTGCGTTGGGACGCGGTGCCGGGCACGGAGGCTCCGCTCGGCGCACCGCCGAATCTGCCTAACAGCCACTTGCAAGCCTTCATTAACGGCCTGCTCCAACGCGGATGGGTGAGCGGCGGAAAAGCCCTCACCGAGTTGCTTCAAACAATTGATACATCGCTGTGGACTATCACGCCGCTCGGCGGCCAAGAAGGGAACCTCAGCGTGCTGCTCGGGCGCGCTCTGGCAGTCGTTCGCGCAGACTTGTCCTTGAACCTCAACGGCCTGCCCTTCTACGACCAGTCATGGATGAACACCGGAGAGTTTTACCTCAAGGATGGTCAATACTACCCGACCAATCCGCCCTTCAACGCAGTCGAATTCGCCGTGCGTGTGGGCGACCTGGCTTACACTACTAACGGCGTGATCGGTTATTTTTTAGACGACCAATACGACACCTTTTATGCTGTTTATGGCTCGGAGGGACAGACCGCCGGTTTGGTAGAGAGTCTGCGCCAACCCTCTTCGCCTTCCATCTCGTCCATGAACATCATGTCGATGAGTAAGAGCGCGGCGAGCGGTGCTTACGTCCAGAATTACAGTCCGATTATGAAGACATCGGACGGAATGAAATCTTATCTGACTATCCTGATGGATCCGCGCGGTGTGATTCCCGTCATCACGGGAAGCCTCCCCGAAGTGCAGTTGGCTTTGGCTCCCGGGCCTGTCACGGCAGCGCTCGGCAATATGGAAGCGACCTTCCGCGTCGGCCCTCTCTTGACCGACCCGAGCAGGATTCGTATGCCGATTCCCGCAGAGATAAAGGGGCAGTGGGGCTGGCTGGCGCGCACGGACGTGACGACTTGGGGAGATGAAAGCAGCGTTAACTCGCAAGACCCGATTGCGCGCCTTGAAACCTCTCCGCTGAGGCTCAGCGAAGGCTGGCTGACGCTCTCCGGAGCGGAGACAGATGACAAGTCATAATCCTTAAAAGGAAAACAATATGTGTAATGAACTCTCGGAGAATGGTTCATCAACAATCCTGCAATACTCCATCAACCCTAACCAAGTAATTATTGCAACCAAGAACGACTTGACATTAGTGATGATGAATCCTGATACCGGCTCGACTGTCAGTTTTATGCCAGGCCCCAGCGGAGATCAGATTCAGATAATCGTACCTGCGCCGCCTAACCAGACCGGAGCCGCCGCCTTGACCGATACGATAGACTTCACAGCGCAATCACTGACGGCTGGCTTCATCGCAGGTCAACAGAGTCCGGGCAGCAGCACCTTCATAGTTCAACCGATAGGCCAGCAGCAGCTATTGCCAGGACAAGCTATTCAAGTTCAGTTCCAGGCTGTCACAATCAACTCGACGCCCAGCACATCTCAGAATACGCCTCAGATAGAGATTACAGAGTTTATCGGTGACGGCGATGCCACCATCAATCTGCCTGTTCAAAAGCTTCCACAGCAGCCGCATATCATAGGCTGGCTGGACCCGTGGGTGGTGGGGCAGGCAGCGCAGAGCACCGTTTACTGGCAATCATACGGCGGAACAAGTGTGGATGTTATAGGGTTTGCGGGCGACCCTGCGACCAAGAATTTTCCGGTGCAGGGAGACCCCCCCTATCCCGGCAACACTCAAGTAACAGTCCCGACCACCGATTCACAGCGCACTTATACTCTGCGCCTGAACGGTAGATCGCAGCAAACAACGTCCGTCACTCTCACACAACACAAGCCTGCGATTACAGTCTTTCAGTCCACGCCGAATCAACAAACGCCCGTAAGCCCTACAGACACTGTACAGATTATCTGGCACACTCTTTATACCTTGTACGCATATCTACAGACGCCTACAGGCAATACCAGAGTGGCACCCGATCTCTCAGGGCCGAAGCCTTACACTCCTGGACTCGATGCATACAAGAGTCGTGCTGATAATGACCACATTCCGGGCTTTGCGACCTATACTCTGCAAGCGGCAGGATACGGCACGCCCGCAACTTCTTCGATTACTTTTCAGATCAAGCCGGTTAAGATTCTCTACTTCAAATATGCACAGGTGGACAATCAGGGAAAGTTTTCCGGGCTTATATACTTGCTGAACCCGAAGGACTGGCCCGGGGTTAATCTGAGCGCGGGCAACGTTAATCAACTCTCCGTCTATCAACCGGGAGCACCTACGACGACGCTCTGGCTCGGTGACGGCGATACGGTTCATCCACAGGTGAAATTCTTCAACGCCACGGCAGAGCAGGGCAGTTCATTCAAGCTGCAATGGTACACGGCCAACCTGCAATCGCTGACCCTGGTGTGGCTCGACGCCAATTCGCAGCAGCAGAGCTACCAGGTTCCGAGCAACCAGATTGCGAACGGAACTTACACCGTCACCCCTACTAAAGATACCGACTACACGCTTCAGGCCACAGGCACCAACGGCGAGACGATCACCAGCACCTTGACGGTCAAAGCATCTAGCTGAAGAGGAAGGCTGCGCGCCGCTGGATGGGCAGTAAAGCCCTGATGAAGAGACGGCTGATGAAGTGAATGAAGTACTTGACGCGTCCGGGCAGCCGGTTGAGCCAGGAGAATCTCTGATACGCCATTTGCAGAAATGTCGAAGCCAGCACATGGCTGCAAATGGCATTCGTCTCACGGGCGAAATCCGGGCGCATCACATCTACGATTAAAACCAGCCGTCTTAGATCGGTCTGATTCCAGGCTGTATGCGTGTGAGCGTCACAAAACAGCAGAGCTTTGCCCTCCTTCCATTCGCGCACCTCTTTGCCGACCTGGAACCCGCATGCGGGAAGGGGCGCAGGAATGGACAAGCCCAGATGCACACGAATGATCGCGTTCGTATCACCCTGATGAGGATTGATGTTCGAGCCTGGCTCAAGGACGCTCAACGACCCGGCAGTCATATTCGGAATGGATTCGAGTATGCGAGTCGTCTCAGGACAGTCTTTGCAGTTGGCGTGGATTTTGTATTTCCAGAAGTAGAAGCCCAGCGTCTTCCACTTCTTCGGCGGAAAGACCATCACCTTGTTGAAGTAAGGCTTCAGCCGTTCTTGCCGTCGTTCCAGAAGCGATAGAATCTCCTGCTGCATAACCAGCCAGTTATCTTCCAGCGTACGCACCCAGGCAAACTCTTCCGGGTTATAGAAGCACGGCTCGTTGCCGGGAAAGCGCCCGCCGTAGAGCATGAACCAGGGCTTCTGCCTGGCACGGGTTTGCATCTTCAACTCTCGCATAATGGATTCATTGCTCCTCGGCTTGCTTCAAGCAGGAATCTCTTCCTCCATCGCGGAAGAAAGCTCACGCCGGATTGCCTCCAACACCTCCATCTGGTTGCTCTTGAGAAAGAGATGGCCGCCCCGAAAGAGCTTCAGAGAGAAATCCACGCTCGTCTGCTTGCTCCATGCCAACAGGCTTTCTCTCGTCGCAAGTTTGTCTTCCGCGCTGCCGAAGATGCTGAAGGGAACGTCAAGCGGCTCCTCCTCCTCCGCTCTGTAAGTTTCAAGTAGCGCTATGTCGCTGCGCAGTGTGAGCATCACAGCCTGCCAGATAATTTCGTCTTCAATCAACTCGCGCGGCGTATCGAAGTGGTTGACCAGATGACGCTTGAACTCTTCATCCGGCAACCCGTTTATCTGTGGCAGGCTTCGCTTGCCGTTCGGCGCGCCGCAGCCGGAGAGAATCAAGCGCTCGGGAAGAGGCGCGTTGCGACGACGCAGCTCGCGCACCAACTCGAAACTGATTAACGCTCCAAGACTGTGCCCGAAGACTGCAAAGGGTGCGGGCGGCAGTGACAGCAAGGCATCGGCCAGTCTTCGCACCATCTCCGCCATCTCTCGCACGGGCTGCTCATTGGAGCGTTCTTCACGTCCGGGAAGCTGTACAGGAATCACCTCTGCCGCGGAGGCTAGCGACTCCTGCCAGCGTTGATAGATGGAAGCCCCTGCCCCCGCATAGGGCAGACAGAAGAAACGAAGCTTCAACCATCCGTTCGGCTCCGTGTAGAACCACAGGCGCTTGTCCGTAGAAGCTGCGGGCACAATCGGATTTATCGCAGCCATCTCCTGCTCCGTGACCACTGACTGCGACTCTCCTCGAATCAGTTCAAACAGGTGGTCTGCCACGTCCGCGATAGTCGGATAGTTATAGGCCAGAGTGGTAGGCAGCTTTGTTCCGGCAATGCTTTCAAGACGCAACGCAAAGGCTATAGCCATCAGCGAATCCATTCCCATCAGGTTAAATCTCTGATGGATGTTGATGGTCTGCCCTGCATCCAGCAAGAGCACAGAAGAGAGGTGGCCGCGCACAAGCCCTATGAGATAAGAGCGAGCTTCTTCCGGCGAAGCTTCGCGGATTCTGCTTATCTCCTGGCTAGGCTTGTGTGCGAAAGCGCTCGCGATGTGTGATGCGCCCTCAACGCGCTCAAAGAGCAACGGGCATGCCGAAAAGTTTATGAAGGCTTGAAACTGCCGCCAATCCATGTCGGCTATCATGAGCCGCGTCTCGTCCGCTCTCATCACGGCCTCAAGTGCGCTCAAGGCCATGCGCGGCATGATGAGCCGGAATCCCAATTTGGTCAGCAGTCTCATTTCTTTGGTGCGTGCGCTCATGCCTACAGCAGACCACGGCCCCCAGTTGATACTAAGCGCGTGTCGTCCTTCGCGACGGCATTGATAGGCCAGAGAATCAAGAAACTGATTGGCCGCAGTATAGTGCGACAGGTCAACAGAACCCCATAGCGCCGAGACGGAGGAGAAGAGCAGAAACATGTCCAACTCGCAATCGCGCGTCTCTTCGTACAGGTGCCAAGCCGCCGCGACCTTTATCTTCAAAGTCTCAAGAAGCCGCTCCCGGTCAAGCTCTGCAATCTTGCCGAACCAGTTAACCCCTGCCGCATGAAGCACGCCGCGCAACCTGTATTCGCTGCTGTTGATTTCACGAATGATTTCGGAGACGCGCCCGTAGTCTGTTACATCAGCCGCGACTACTTCCACGCTTGCGCCAGTCGCTTCTATGGCGCGAATGCCTGCAATGTATTGTTGCTCTTCGCTGTCGGGCGGAAGCGTGCCCCAGGTAGAGCGAGCGGGCAACGAGCGTCGGCTGAGAAGCACTATGCGGCCAGCTCCGCGCTCGATTAACCATTGCGCGCACTTTAGCCCAAGCCCGCCTAAGCCTCCCGTGACGAGATAAGCGCCGTCGCTGCGAAACGAGATTGGCTCGTCCGGCGGCTTAACAGTTGCGGAAAGGAGTCTGGGTACATATCGCTTACGGGCGCGAAAAGCAGCCAGCGATTCACCATCGGTTGCAGCAATCTGCCGAAGCACTTGTGCCGCCTGTGCGTTTGCATCTTCGAAGGTGTCTAAGTCCGTCTGCCCGCCACGCATCTCCGGGTGCTCAAGAAAGAGCGTGTGGCCGAAACCCCAGATGGTTGACTGCGCAAGATTCAGATGGTCTTCGCAAACGCTTTGTCCCTCAATGTGAACGGGCTGTGCATTGGTCGTGATTATCCATACTCGCATCGCCAGCGCCGTTCTAATCAACGCCTGAGCGAAGCTCGCCAGATCGCCAACACCATGTAAACGCTCATCCCTTTCGAGCGACGAAACAGTGGTCTGCCCTGCGGGCGCGCAGGCCATACCATTCAGGTAGATGACGTTCCAGCGCGAGGCATCGGCGCGGCTTAAACGATTGAGAATTTCACCGAGCGCTTCTGCGTATGTTTCCGCATCGCAGCCCGGTGCAACAAAGAAGCGCTGCGTCCCTGTCTCCCTGTCGGTCACTCGTCGAAAGCCGCGCATCGGGCGCGCCTCGTCGTAAGAGATGCGAAAAATCTGGCGCTTCGGCTGCGGCAATGCCCTGACCAACTCTTTAGCCAAGCCCTCTCCATCACCGACGATAATCCAATGCACATCATCCTCTGCCTGTAGCCTGTGCGAAATGTCCGGCGCATCGGACTCTATCCAACGAAGATGATAGCCCCACTTCGATGGAGGAAAGGAGGCGAGGGAAGTTGTTGCGGGCGTGTTGCCCTTTGCAGGCTGTAACGACGCTGACCCGTTTGCACGGTCATCCGCAAACCAGTGGCGCTTGCGTTGAAACGGATGTCCCGGCAGCGTGTTGACATAGCTCACGTTCTGATTCCTGTACAACTCTGTCCATTGCAACTGCGCTCCATCAATGTAAAGCTGCCCGATGGCATGCAGGAAAGAGTCAACCTCGTCATCAATGCAAGTCGGCAAGAGTTTCAGGTCTGCTGCGGAGGCATTGCGGCGTGCCAGAACGAGCAGAGTGCGTCCAGGCCCAATCTCCAGGAAAGAGCGTATACCTCTTTCTTGCAAACACCCGAATCCGTCTTCAAAGCGCACGCATTCGCGAAGATGCTGCCGCCAGTAAAGAGCATCAGGTGGCGCGAGCATCTGGTCGCCCGTTAAATTCGAGATGAGAGGAATACGCGGCGCGCGGAAGTTGATAGTTGCAGCAACCTGCTCGAACTCATCCAGTATCTCGTCCATCAAGGGGGAGTGGAACGCCTGCGAGGTACGCAATCTGCGCGCGGCAATATTCATCTCTTCAAGCAGTTGGGACACGCGCTCAATCTCCTCGACAGGGCCGGACAGCACAATGTCCTGCGAAGAGTTGACTGCCGCTACAGAGAGGTATTCAAAGTTTGAGCTTTGAATGAGCGGGCGAAGCGTCGCTTCACCTGCGGCAACGGCCAGCATTGCTCCGGCCCTTTTGATTGAGGCCATCAGACGCGCACGCGCTATCACAAGACGCATGCCCTCTTCCGGGTCGAAGCAATCTGCGATACACGCCGCGGCATATTCGCCCAGACTGTGTCCGAGCAACGCAGTGGGTTGCACGCCGAGCGAAAGCATCAGTTTGCCTAGAGCATATTCGAGGGCGAAGAGCGCGGGCTGCTGGTAGAGCGTTTTACCAAGCTCAGTCCCATCCTGAGAGAAGACGAGCGACTGCAAAGAAAGCGCTCCCTCCTCGCTCTCGAAAACTGAGGCACAATGGTCGAAGGCTGCGCGGAAAGCAGGGAATCGCTCGTAGAGCGCGCTGCCCATCCCGGCCACCTGCGACCCTTGACCGCTGAATAGAAAGGCGCACCTTGTGCTTCCTATCTGCTCTGAAGCATCGCCCGTGGACGGCTCCTTCTCAATAAAGGTTTGAAGCTTACGGGCCAGTTCTTCTCTGGAAGCGGCGACGAAAGCTGCGCGTAGGCCGAAGTGTGAACGACGAACCGATTGCGAGTAACCTATGGAAGCCAGCGAAGCGGTCGCAGGCTGAGATAAAAAGTCGATCCATGCACGCGCCTGTTCGCGCAGCGCCACTTCGTTTTTAGCCGAGAGCGGGAGCAATATACTCTCCGTCGTGTCAGAGGAGTCGGCAATGCAAGCCTCTGCCTCCGCTTCTTCCAGAATGGCATGCGCGTTTGCGCCGCCGAATCCGAACGAGCTGACGGCGGCCAGGCGTCTGCCTGTCGCGGGCTGCCACCCGGTAGGCCGAAGAGGAATCAGCAGGCGGCTGCCTTCAAGAGAGATGCGCGGATTGAGCTCGTTGAGATGAATTTGAGGTGGAATCTCTTTGCGCTGTAGAGCAAGTATTAACTTGATGACGCTCGCCACACCGGCAGCAGCTTCCAAGTGTCCCACGCTAGCCTTGACGGAGCCTAGATAGCAGCGCCCGGATGAAGACGCGCCGCCATAGAGTTGCTTGAGTTGCTCTATCTCCACCGGGTCGCCCGCAGCCGTTCCCGTGCCGTGTGCTTCAAGCAGCGTTATCTCTTCGGGGCGGCAACCGGCATCGGCCAGAGCTTTCTCTATCACATGGCGTTGTGCTGCCGGGTTGGGAGCGGTAATCCCTAAGCTGCGGCCATCCTGCCCCAGCGCAGACCCGCGAATGTAAGCCAGAATTTTATCGCCGTCACGAATGGCATCCGAACGCCGCTTCAGGACTACCAGCCCGCTGCCTTCCGAACGCACATAGCCGTCTGCGCTCTGGTCAAAGACCTTACACCGCCCATCCGGTGCCATCATGCTGAACTGTGAGAGCGTGACGGTCGTGCCCGGTGAAAGAATAAGGTTGACGCCACCGGCCACCGCCGTAGTGCATTCATGACGGCGCAGGCTTTGAACGGCCAGGTGCAGGGCGGTCAAAGAAGATGAGCATGCAGTATCAACTGCCAGGCTAGGCCCGCGCAGGTTGAAGATGTAGGAGAGGCGGTTGGCGCTAATGCTGTTGGCGTTGCCCAGACCCGAATAGGCATTATAACGCTCCATGCCTGGACTCTGCTTGATTTGCAGGTGCAGGTAGTCGTTTGTAGAGATGCCTATGAAGACGCCCGTCTCCTGACCTGAGAGACGCTCAATGGGAAGACCCGAATCTTCGAAGGCGCGCCAGGCGACTTCCAACAGCAGTCGCTGTTGCGGGTCAATCTCAGCCGCTTCATATGGAGCGATGCCGAAGAACTCTGCGTCGAAGTTTTCAATCTCATCCAGAAAGCCGCCCCAGCGCGTATTCATCTTGCCTGGAATGGCAGGGCGCGGGTCGTAATACAAATCCGTGTCCCATCGTTCAGGGGGCGTCTCGGAGATAGCGTCGATGCCCTGCATCAGCAAAGACCAGTAAGCGTCCGGGTCATTCGCTCCCCCAGGAAAACGACAGGCCATACCGATGACTGCGATAGGCTCTACAGGAGTTTGATGGACGCCTGATGAGCTGCTATTTGACATCATCTCTACGGCGGCGGAACTGTTGCGCCAAATCTCCTCCGGCTCCAACCCTGCGCAGAGGTAGGCCGCTCGACAGGCCGCACGGGAAATCTTTCCACTGGTGGTGCGCGGCAGAACGCCGCGTCTCACTAACAGGATAGCCACTATCTGCAAGCCATGCTCTTCGGCTACCTTGTCCCGTATCGCCGCGAGCAACTCCGGCCACAGTGCTTTGGAAGAGGGCTTTACTTCCTGCACGACAATCAACTCCTCTGTGACACGTCCGGGGACGGAGAAACAGACAGTCGAAAGATGCTGAAGCGCGGGATGGCTGCCGCGTAGGCTTGCCTCAATGTCCTCGGGATAGTAGTTCGCGCCGCGAATGATGATGAGGTCTTTGAGCCTTCCGGTGATGTAGAGATTTTGTCCATCCAGAAATCCTAAATCGCCGGTTCTCAGAAATCTGCGCCCGCCCTCTTTAATGAAGGTAAGACCGGAGGCTTTGGCATCGTTAAAGTATTCCGGCGCAACAGAGGAGCCGGACAACCAGACCTCGCCGACCTCACCCTGTATCTGTTCGTCGCCGCTTCCGGGATTAACAATGCGCGCTTCAAAGAACTCTTGTTTCAGCGGATAATTCAAGAGCCTGCGCCCTGTGTTCCCCTCTTTGCCATCCTTCAATTGCTCGTCGTCAATGCCGCGTTTGCCTGCGACAAAGAGTGTCGCTTCGGCCAATCCGTAACAGGGTAAAAGCGACTCGCGGCGGAATCCGTAGGGAGCGAAGGCGCGCGCGAAATCCTCCAACACTTCGACGGAGATCGCCTCAGAGCCTATGTAAGCATTCTTCCACGAACTCAGATCGAGGTCGGCGGGAACCGCGCCTGCACGTTGCGCGCACAACTCATAAGCGAAGGGGGGCGCGCCGCTCGATGTGGCCCTGTAGCGGTGAATAGCTCTCAGCCAGTTGAGCGGGTTCAGGGCGAAGAAGTCCGGCGCTGCCAGGACGCTTGTACCTCCATTAACCATGGGCTGAAACAGATGTCCCACGAGTCCCATATCATGATAGAGCGGAAGCCACGAAACCGATTTCATCCCTTCATCATCGAAGACCCGTCGAATCAATTCCAGATTGAATAGAACGTTTTCATGTTTGAGTACGACACCTTTGGGTCTCGCCGTGGAGCCTGAAGTGAACTGTATGTAGGCGGGGCTGGCGCTGGAAATACGGGGACGTTGCCAACAATCTGCGCTCGCGTTGAACTCGTCTGTGCGGATGATGATTTCGCAGTCGTGCGGCAACTGAAGCTCGCCGAGCGTCTTCACGGATTCAGAAGCAAGCAAGACATATCTGGCTCTAGTTTCCTCCAGCACTCGCTGCAAGCGTTCTATGTTTCGCCGGTCTCTCGCGTGACGCGGAGGCGGAAGCAAAACCGGCAGCACTCCTGCATATAAAGAGCCGAAGAAATTGATGGCCTGTTGTGGGCCGGTCGAAAGCGCTAGGACAAGACACTCACCGGGCTTTAACCTCTGCTGCAATCCTGCGGCAAAGGCGCGACTGCTCCGTTGCAGTTCACCATAAGTAAGGCTGCTGGATTCGCTGCCGTCGTTGCTTAAAAAGAGGAAGGCCGTTTCGTCGGCCAGCGCAGTGGCCTGCTGGTCTACTAGGTCGAAAAGAGCAGTCAGGCGTGGTTTATGTTCTGGCATCATGGCAAATGTTTACGAAATGTAACCGGAATCTCTTATCAAAGTGTCGGAGCGTTGACGATGAGGCCGAGAGGGCCTTAAATATAGAGCAAGTGCTGTCAGGCTTAATCGTGATGCTAAATTCGGCTCTGCGTACCGGTTAGAAAAAGAGCAGGAACGGCCTCACGTGCGCACGTGAGGAATGTAGGTCGCATCAAGACAAGATTTGAATCACTTTCCTCTTAACTGATGCCGGTTCAAATCACTCGTTAACCGGCTTAGATGATAGAAAGAGACAACTTCACCGCATCGGAAAAAATTTCAGCAAACTGTTAGAGTTAAAGGATTCTTGAATTCAACCGCAGGCTAATAACTTTCGTCAAGATTTATACTCCCGGCAAATCAATCACGTCAAGAAAATAGGTTATCAGATTGTAATCTGCTACCGGCTGTCTCGCAGAAATTTCGGTTCTGTTGCGAAAAGTATTTTTGAGAAGCGAAGGTGCCAGAGTTGGTCTTAAGCTATGCAGCAATTTGGGTTGTGTTGCGAGAATTATTTCAGGCGTTAGAAGGCCAGTGATGTCTCTCATCTATGCTGCAACTTGAAACAAGCAGGCGATAAACTTCGCCTGCCCTTGCGCGTCCTCGAACAAAGATAGCGTAAGAAACAATGGCTGAAATGCTGCCCCCAACAAGCGCACCTATAATTGACCCAATTACTGCTTCCACATTATCTCCCTTATCAATCTAGCGCCTAACGCCGAATTAACCAGGCGGGAAGTATCTGCGAATAGCATCCAAGTTAACGATGAAATACAAGCTCATTCCGCTCCGGTTGAATGAGTTGTTAGCCTGCGGCTTTTTTCCCCGGGGCCTAAAACTACAGAATCCCGATCTCCTTGAGCCAGTTCTCCACGAGCGAAGGCCACATCGTCACCGGATGTTCTGTGCGCCTCAGGCCAAAGGCATGACCGCCCTTGGCAAAGAGATGGACCTCTGCCGGGACGCCTGCATCATCAAGAGCACGCGCATAAACCGTGCTGTTGCAGATATCGTCAACGGGGTCATCCCACGCCTGCAACAGGAACGTCGGCGGCGTTTGCTTTGTGACGTGTATGCCGGGATCGAGAGTGGCACCGGAGCGACACAGATGACCCGGATAAAGCGCGACAGCAAAGTCAGGGCGACTGCTTAGTTTGTCAGCCGCATCGACCGGCTTATAAGTAGGCTCAAACATGTTGCTGGTCTGCGCGACCAGATAGCCGCCCGCCGAGAAGCCGATCACACCAATCTTGTTGGGATCGAGGTTCAACTCCTTCGCCCTGGCCCGAACGAGCCTGATTGTCCTTTGCGCGTCCTGGAGTGCGCGGGGAACCTTGGGTGTGATGTGGCAATCGCAATCCTTATCCCAGTAGTGATTACTTTTGGGAACGCGATACTTGAGCAAGACACATGTAATGCCTTTGGCTGTCATCCAGTCACATATTTCAGTTCCTTCAAGGTCCATCGCCAAAAGTTGGAATCCGCCACCGGGGAAAACCACCATCGACGCGCCGGTATTCCTGCCTTTGGGCGGAAAGACCGTCATGGTTGGAGAGGTTACGTCATAGACTGCGGTGTAAGGGCGACCCGCGACGACATCCGGAGCTTTTGTAAGCTCAACTCTCTCCCCCGGTTGGGAAACGCCTTCCATATCTGGCGCACCGTTCGGCCAGATCGGGATTTGTTCTAGTCCTGAAGGCGGCTGCCATATGCCGACCTTTCTGACATCTGCTTGTTGCTGGCCTGTTGTCGTCGGCTGTTCCGCGTGAGCGGACTCGGCCCCGAGCTTACGCGTCACGGCGACGCCACCTGCCAAGCTTGACAATCCCAAGGCGAACGCAAGAAAAAACCAGCTTCGGCGCACTATTGATTCCTCCCTGACTGAACGGACATTCTATTACCGCTACTAGCAGCCTAATAAACCATAGAAGCACATTTTACCGCATCACATGATTTAATTAACTCAAAGCAGAGAAATGAGGAGCGGGGACGCGGAGTCCGATAATTCTCATTAGGTATCTTCGCCGGGCGGGCGTGGAACAGATCGGAATCTTTTCGAAGACAGCGGAGACGGGGCTGGCGCATATGCGCCACGAAAAAAGAGGGTGTCGGACAAGCGACTGCCTACTTCATCACCTCAAAGTCAATCCACTGGCTCACGGTGCGGCGTTTCTCGTCGGCCAGCAGATCATTGACGGTCACTTGCAGGACGTACTCGCCAGGGACCATGTTGGTGCCCAGTGTAACCGCGCCGCTGGCCGCCAGCCGACCAAGGTCGGGCGGATTGTTCAGGGGGAACGACTGGACTTTGCCGGTGAAGACAGGCTGCCCGCCGCGAAACAGTTGCACCTGCACCTGTAGCTGAGGCGAGCGAGAATCTTTGTCCAAACGTGCGTTATAGATCACAAAGCTATACCTCATGACCATACCCGACTTAAAGTGACGCACGGCCTCGCCAGCCTGTGGGTCGGGCTGTCGCCCAGCTTCCTCCTTCGTGCTAAGCATAAGCCCCGATAGCGCAAGGCGACCCTTCTTCAGGTCCGGTATCTCGACGAACTGGCTGGCCGAACCAATGCGCTCGGAATTGTGATCGCGCAGCACGGCCCGGAGTTGGTACGCCCCCGACTTCTTGATCGGTAAGACTACGAAGTAAACAAAGCCGTGCTTGAGGACTTGCTGATAGCCTTCGCCGCGCACCCTCAAGGCATCAGTGCGGCTCATCTGATCGACCACGTTACCGCCCTCGTCGAAGGTCACGGCGACCACGTCAAACGTCGCCGTGCGCCAGCCGTCGGCCTCTTCCGTGAAGGTGAGGTCGTTGGCGTCTACGTACAGAAAGGAACGCATGAACGAACCGTTCGCCGCGTCATTGGCGAATAATGAGGTCAACTGCACACGAATGCCGGAAGCGCCGAAAGGCGAAAGAAGCGCGTTAGTAATCTGGCCTTGCGGGGTGCGCGGCGACGGGCTCGCCTCCTCATCCGCCACTCCGAAAAACCCGTCGCGCATACGCACGCTGTATTTGCCCTGCCGCGTGACCCTCAGGCTCAATTTGTGAAACAGCCGGCGGCCGGTCCCGGCGTCGAAGGTCGAAGCGTCGGGCTGATAGCCGATGAGGTAGTAGCCCCCCGCGTCGTCCAGCAGGCGGCGGATGCCAGCGCTCAGGTCGTTGGAGTTGCGGACGGCTGTGCCCCCGGTCTTCTCCGCGAGCAGGGTCAGCCCCGCCTGTCTCGCGTTGATGGCCGCGCCGCGATCAGATACCAGCTGTACCGTTCCCCTAGGGCCATCCGGGGTCCTGGCTCCGGACACAGTTGAACTGTCGGCCAGCGAATCGGCGGCGGACGGCGAGACCCTCTGGAGGCCGGACGCATTAAACGTGTGGATGACTACCGAAGCGCGGGCCGCCTGATCGATCAACCGTTGCAACGCCCGACCCGCCCTGGTGTCGCGCGCACGGTCGCCGTCGTCGTTGATGCGAATGCCGTCCGAGATGACGACGACAGTCTTCCGGCCCGGCAGGTCGCGCAGCCCCCGAACGACGTGACTGATCGCGCCCAGCGTCCCGACGGTGGATAAATCCTCGCGAAACCCCTCCATCTCGGCCTTCTGTGCGTCCACCTCGGCCCCCTTCGCCCCGGGCGTTGGGGGGTCTGTCGGCTCGAAAGGCGTCGGGCCCGAGCGGCCAGTGCCATACCACTTTAAGGCCTCGATGGCGGCATATAACTGCCGCCTGTCGGAGGTGAACTGTTGCAGCGTGCCTACCCCGCCGCTCGTCCGAATGATCGCGACCATGTCGCCGGGGCGCATCTGCTCGTCCACGAACTTCTTCAGCGCGCGCCGCGTGGAGTAGATGGTCTGGAACGATAGGCCGAGGTCGTCAACCACCAGCGCGATTGTCCGCCGCACGTCCTCTGGGCGTAACCTGAACGGCGGCGGTGTGGCACCGGTCGTCGGCGACGGCGGTGCCACACCGCCGCCACGTCCGCCGGTGTCGGCGAGGTATGAGAAGTTGGTAATTTTGCGCAGCCTGCCGTCTTCGTAAATCTGAACCTCCTCGGGCTTGAGGTCGGTGACCGGCTTGCCGTTGCTGTCAGTGACCATTGCGTCCACCTGCACAAGGTTAGTCGTGATGCGCACCACATCATCATCTTCGCGCTGCCGCGATTTCTGCTTGGGCGCTTCCTGCATGGATGGCGTTGGAGTAGGAGACGGCGAAGGCCGCTGTGCGTGTGACACTGCCACTAGACAGACTCCCAAGAGAAGGGCAGGTAATAGGCGCGCCTTCAAATTATTCTGCGCGGTAACGAAAGTGAGTCGGCGAAACAGCATTTGTATTATCACAGGTTCTGTAGGTCGTGCAGGCCGATGCATTTTGCTTTCTACTGAAGGTCTCTCGGCAGCATGACTTTACTAAAGGCGCTTCATCCATGTAAAGAACGGAAAAATAGGTCACTTTGTTTGACTATAATAGCGCTTCATGCCAGCTCCTTTTAACTTCTTATGACTATTGAAAAGCCCAGAGTGCGATAATTAAGACTATCGGGCTTCTTCCTTTATACAGCAACCAGCGACCTCTTGCCGGAGGCGCATCGCTGCTCGCCAAGTTTCGGGGTAGCAATGGCAACTATTGCTGGCCTTGTGATAATAGGAGTAGCAGTGCAGTTGATTGGTAGATGAAGGCGAGCGCATTCATTGTCGGGATCTGATAATAACAATTATGACCGGCGGTGAGCTTGAATTGTTACTCCTCCTTGAACTCATGAATTTCGTCATCTAATCTTATCCTTCTCGCGTTTTGAAAAACCTTGCGCTATCAAATGAGTAACGACTGGTGAAGAGTCACCTATATGGAATGATCGAGCATAGTCCTGTGCGATACGATCTTCATTCGTTATCCGCGCGTGCTGCCGCATGTGTTCTGCCCACGATTCCACAAGGAAGGTTTCGATGTAATGACCCGGGCGCGCGGTATCATTGAATAAGCCCCAACGGATAGCACCGTCGCGCCGAAGAATTCTTTTCACTTCACGCATCGCATCGGCAAATTCACCGGCGCGTTCAGGCTCTATCAAGTAATCAACAGTTACCAGCACCGGGCCGTCCTGAGGGTGAGGCTCGGTTATGAAGGTAGGCTCTGACCAGTGCAGAGATGGCTCAAGGTCGAGTTCTTCTCCGATTCGGAGGGGGAAGAAATAAGCGGCTGCAAGGCCTGCTATTGACGCTGCTGCGGCATATAGCAACGCTGCGGAAATTCCGATTCGGGTGGCGACTGCACCCCACACGGCGCTTCCTACGGCCATCCCGCCGAAGAAGACCAGCAGATAAATAGCCAGCACGCGCGCGCGTACCCAGGCCGGAACCACTGCCTGCACGCTGATGTTAAAGCTTGACATCAGAGCCATCCAGGCAATGCCGCCAAAGACCATCGCCGCACAGAGCAATGCAAAAATATGCACGGTAGCCAGTATGGCTGTCACAGCCGCGAAGATAAGTGTTCCGCCGATGATCAAAGTATTTATCGAAACCTTGCGCCGTACTGTCGGCAGAATGACCGCCCCAAAGATAGCTCCTGCGCCTAAGCCTCCTAAAAGTACGCCGTAGCTAAAAGCTCCGAGTCCTAATTGCTGCCTGGCCACAAGTGGAAGCATCGCCCAGAGAGCACTAGCGCAACTGACGAAGACGCCTGTGCGCATAAGCACAGCTCGCAAATCAGGCTCATGACGGACGTAGCGCACGCCCGCGCGCACCGCCCCCACAATTCGCTCAGTCGGGGAGATGCTTTCAACCGGAGCGCGTCGCCAGCGATGAAGAACAATCAGCACGCCGATGAACGAAAGTGAATTCAGAAGGAAGACTGCCCATGAACCTATGGCGGCAACAACAAAGCCTCCCAGAGCCGGGCCTACGGCGCGGGCAATGTTAAAGGCGACACTGTTGAGAGCGACAGCGGCGGGGATGTCAGAGCGCGGCACTAATTCAGGGATTATCGCTTGCCAGGCAGGTGCGTTCAATGCAGAACCAAGGCCGAGGGAGAAAATGAGCAGAAGTAAGACCAAAGGAGTTGTTAGTCCGAAGAATGTCAGCAGTCCGAGAGCAACGGCGGAAATTAGCATCCATGACTGGGTATAGATAAGCAGCCGGCGGCGATCAACAATATCAGCGAGTGCTCCGGCAGGTAGGGCGAGCAGAAAGAGCGGCGCGTTCTCCGCCGTCTGCATGAGTCCGACCATGAGGGGCGACGGAGCCAAAGTGGTCATCAACCAGTCAGCACCGACGTTGTGCATCCATGTTCCTATGTTGGACGCGACGGCGGCGAGCCAGAGAGCGCGAAACAGCGGTTGAGACAAAGGGCCCCACGCGGAGGAGGGGCTTATTCGGACTTGACCTGTAACCGTCTCTTCGCTGTTAGACATATAATGTTCTAAGTTGCTTCTTTATCGTTTGACCCCAAGTATCGCCCATAAAATTAGCATGTATATGTCCGCCCGGCGAATGCGGCTAGAGCCTGATTTACAAGTCGGTCGAGTGAGGGCTGCGATAGAGAAATACAAAGATTACAGGGTTGCGCTCCATAATGGTTATAAAATCCTGGGATTCATTTGATGGCACTGATGTGGGCAGTGTTGCGAAAATTATTTTTAAGCGTACAAGGTCGCCAGAGACTCTTTCTCAGGCGGCAATCTGAAAGAGCGCGGAGACAAACTTCGCCTGTCCCTGTGCATCGTTTCCTGCTAACCTTTTGACCTGACCCTTCCTCATCATGTGCAGCGCTTCAATGCCTTCGAGAGTTCGCTCTGCGGTGTGAAACCTTTTGAAGCATTGCGAAGCTCGCACCTTCTTCTTAATGGGTAATACTATAGAGTTCATGCTATCAGCAAAGCGCGATGTTTGTGCGGCAAAACGCTTCTTTAAGAAGATGGTGAGAGCAGATGATAGAAGGCTGCCGTTTACAATTTCTGTAGATAAGAATGCTGCTTATCCTGAAGCGTTTACTACTTCACAAAAGGGAAAGGTGCTACCGCATGATTGCAAACTCAGACGCGTGAAGTATCTGAACAATATTATCGAGTAGGATCATAGATTCATTAAGAAACGAGTGAAAGCATGTCCGGGTTATCGCTCTTTTGATACGGCCGAACGGACGCTACAAGGGATTGAGGCAATGCACATGATCAGAAAGGGGCAAGTGAAGAGATTAGATAGAAATGATGCGATGGGACAGGCGAAGTTCGTCGAAAGCCTGTTCCACGTTGCTGCATAGTAAGAGTCGTTAACAACCTTCTTGCGCTCCGAAATAATTCTCGCAACACAGCCCAGTTCGCTCCGCTATTCTCGCTGATTTATCCGGCGCGCGAACGTGTCTGAGCAAACGAGTTGAATGAGGTTAGCGACGTGCGGCACGCCAAGACCTGTGACGGGGTCCCAACCTGGGAGGCTCTCATAACCGGGCAAGTGGTAGATGACAGCCCGCCCGTGGGCGTTGACGACCATCATCGCAACGTCGGCGGCCCCAGCGGTGATGGAGCGGAACGGCGCGGGGCGCGCATCGTGAAGTTTGTAAAGCAGAGGGTTGATGAAACCTAGCCGGCTCAGCCCCGAAGAGCGCCGCGCTTGATTGGCAAGAGCGATGATGGCCGCCCAGATGGGGGCGGCGACGCTCGTGCCACCCGCGTAATCTATCCAATTGCCTCCGACCACTGCCTGATAACCTTGCGAGCTTAAAGGCTCGCCCGGCCCGCGCTGCACCGTGGGGCCAGCGGCCATCAAAGCAACGTCTGGGAAGCCGCGGCCATAAGGGACGACTGCTGGCGTGCCAGCCCCACGCGAATATGACCCTCTTAGTACGGGGCGCTGCCATTCGGGTATAGACACATCCTCGCTGAACCCTCCTGAGCCAGCGATACGCTCAAAGTGAAGCGTCTTGTTCATGCCGGGTGGAGGCGGAGCGCTCCAGGCGATTTCAGTCAGCGGAGAGCGATGTGTAATCATCGTGCCGCCGACGGCAAGCACACGCTCTTCGACCGCCGGGAAGGTGGCGTGAGGCCACGGCGCGTCGCTGACGTAGCGGCCATCCTTGATCGTGCGCGGGACGCCGTCGAAAGCCCCCCAATCTCCGGCGGCGGAAATAACCGTGATACCGAGCGCCGCTGCCTGGTTCAAGAGCCCTGTGACGACGCTGTGTCCATGCAAAGCGTAATAGCGACGTTCGGGAGTAATCCAACTTGTGCAGACGATTGTTGGGCGCAGCGTCTTATCGCTCGTCACCGCGAGCAGAAAAGCCGCCCACGGATCGCCCATCACCAGGGGATCAATCCTGTAAGCGACGAGCTTCGCGCCAGGTGCCATAGCTCCCGCCCATTGCAGGGTCATCGCAGCTTCGAGCGTGTGTAGCGGGTGCGGCGGGCGCGGGCGAATGTATCCCACATCAACAACATGCACCTCCGGTGCTTTTATATCGAACGCATTCCAGAAGGCATGCAGGTCGCGCTCGACGGGACTGCCGCCGAGCATCATCAGCGCGATAGTCTCACCGCTCCCGTCCAGATTCTCCGGGAAATCATAGATTTCGCGAATGTCGGACGGTGTAACGCCGCCCAGGTCGTGCGGTTTAGGCTGTGTCGCGACAGAGCGATTGTCTTTAAGCTCCGCAGCAGGATCAAGCTCGGTGGTCTGCGTATTCTCAGGCACGCTTTCGGGCAACAGCGGGCCGAGCTGGCCGCGTTCGCCCGGAAGTCCGCCGACTTTTTGGATATATCCTGCGAGACGCCGCGGCATCGCTGATGCGATTCGTGTCCCATGTTGGTCGTCGCTCTTGTTGAGTCTGAGTACCGTTTCCTCACCGAAAGCCGCCCCGACTTGCGAGAGCGTCGCGCGCACGAACATAAGCTGACGACCGGTGTCCGGCGCTTCGACCACTGTCATCCCGAAGCTTGTCAGCCAGTCGGCCACCATCTGACGCTCCTCGTCGGGGAGCACCACTAAGTCTGCGAGCTGTTCGCGGTCAAGGTGCAGTCCGTATTCTGCGTGAGCGGGGTCTGAGGTGGTGTCTGCGATGTACTGGATGCGCGCCGGTTCTCTCTCGTAGAAGACGAGCGTGAGTGTGAGCACGTCAGTCATGGATTGATTTCTCCGGTGGGCGCGCTACCGTCCTCACTGAAGTTAATGGGGCGTGCGTGGTCAACTCGCTCTGCGTGGCAGAGGTGAATGAAACCCTTCATCGCAGCGACGCGCATTACTTCCAGCGTGGAGCGGCGAATGTCAGCCTCCGGCGCGATCCCCAAGGGCAGAAGCCGGGGCGCTTCTGCCAGGAGCGCCGCGACACTCCCTCCCGCGTTCATGCGCTCGACAATAGGGGCCAGGGCAGCGGCAATGCGTGTGGGGACGGCAGCTAAACGGTGCGCGAACTCTTTGTCGTCCGTCACGAGGTCGTAGAACACGTCGAGTTGACCGGCGGGGGCCGAGGGCGCGCTCGCTAGTCCGTTCGGCGACGGCGGTTCGGTGCGAACGTCCAGGCGGAAGGGCGCTCGAACTTCAAAGCTGCTCCGTGCCATCTCATCATCCTCCGGCAGACCCGTCTCACGCAGGACGTTCAAGATGTCCGCCTTTGTACCCGTCAGATGTTCGATGAGCGAGCCGACGACTTCGGACGTGTTCGTGCGCGGCGCGGGAAAGAACCCGGCGGTCGCCATCGTGAACGATTGGTGGTCGTCAAGTTCTAGACGCCCCGTGCGGTTGACGATTTGCTGTGCCTCCCACCACCAGGACTTCGCCGCACGGTTGTTGCCGTAGAAGTAGCGTGCCATCTTCAGGAAGGAGCCATACTCGCCGCGTATGTAAGTCGCATAAGCCTTCCAGAGCGAAAGCGCGGACACGTCCGGGCGGGCGCGCTCGGTGTTGAAGGTGTAGGCAGCGCGGTGCCCGCTCTGAATCGCGAGCGTGACGCCGGATGAGAGAATCGGATCAACGAAAATGGCGGCATCGCCCGCCGCCGCCCAACCGCTTCCGATGGGCTTGCGCGCCCACGATGACCAATCCTGGCTCGCGGCGACACGCTTGCCCGACGGCAAGATGTCTGTGCGAAGCGTCGCCTTCTTCACCAGGTCTGCGACTTCGGGGCATGACCGGAGCATTTCCCACCAGAATTCTTCTAGGTCTCGATTCCCTAGACGATCTTTGAAGTGGCGCTTATGTGTCACCACCCCCACTGACATGATGTCGGGTCCGATGGGAAAGTACCAAATCCACCCGTAATCAACCGCCGCGATGAAGACGGTCGAGCGCTCACGCGAACCGTTGAATGTGACTTTCCATTCGGCGTTCGACAGGTAGCCGTAAACCGCGAAGTTGTTCATGTCGGGGTCATAATCGCGCTCGCCCTTTGTGAGAAACGAGAGCAACCCGCTCGCGTCGAGCACGAAGGGCGTCATGATCGTTCCCTTTCGTCCCAGATCGTCCTCCCACTGCACGCCCTCTATGCGCCCCGTCTCCCCGCGCAACACGGCAACGGCGCGAGTCCCTTCGCGCACCTCCGCGCCGAAGCCGCGCGCCTGATTCAGCAGCATGTGATCGTACTCGGCGCGGCGCACGTTAAAAGCCGTGACTGGCGTCTCCAAATATCCGAGCCGGTCGATAACCCCCCTAAAGTCTTGCCCTGTGACATCTATAATATCGCTCCCGCCGGAGGAAGTATTCACCTCCTTCAAACGCAGGTAATCGGCGCTCCAGGGCTTGCGGTCTTCACCCCAGACGAACACAATCCCCATCTTCTTGACAAAGGTCGAACGTTCCAAGTCCTGATAAATCTCCAAGTCGCGCAGAACGTTGTTGACCGCAGGGATGGTGGATTCTCCGATGTGGTAGCGCGGGAACCTCGCCTGCTCTAGCACTGTGACGTTGATCGTCGGCGCATACTTTTTGGTGATGGCGGCAAAGGTGCTCCCCGCCGGGCCGCCACCGATAACGACACAATCTCGATTCTGGATAGTCATCGTATTCCTTATGATGGGAAGTAACAGCTATCGTAGTCTCAATCAAGACGGGAAAGACTAAGAGCCCCTGACAAAACCTGAGCAAGGTAGCCAGGTTTTAATTTTCAGGATTTCAGCCCGTTCATGTAGTTTTGTCAGGGGCTCTGAATAAAATTACACCTCGCGACAGATCAACCTCGAACCGGAGTCGGGTCGAGTCGAAGAAATCAGCCCCTTTGCAGGTCAAGTCTGTCGGGGCAGATAGAACCTGAAGCTAGTTAAAGGCTGAGCTATCCGTACGCCTGCGACGGGAGCGGCATTAGAAACCCGGGTCGTAGTCACTCTCAGTCAAGGGCATACCTTGAACCGAGATGTTGCCGGGTCGTGCGGGCAGCACAAGATGCACGCGGTCAGATTCGTTCTCAACGACCACGATGTTGACGCCCTCTGGAACGTCGAGTCCCTTTTCGGCAAGGACTTTTTTCGGATCGTCCACAAGCCTTTGTTTAAACCCTTCGTCCTTCCACGCTTGCGTCACGATGTCGCGCCATGCGGATTCTCGTTCAGGGTTGATTGCGGAAGACATGATTTTCCTCCTTCATAGGTTGGGGTAATGGCTCGTTAGAGCCGTTATTGACGGTTACGTTTGAACACCGCCAACTTCTTCGCGAGCGCCTCTTCGGATAGGTACTCACCCTGCGGCGCGGCGTTGCGCCGCAGGACTGTCTGGTAGCAGGCTTGAACTATCTTGATGCGATCAGCGGGAGGGAGGCGCGATGTCACTTCGACCTCATCCTCAACATGAAACGCGTCGTCACCGAGCGCGCTATGCACGCGCAGACAGCGTGTGGCATTGACGCCGGGGGGCAGTATCGCCTCGACGGCGGCGATGTGATCAGAGCGCACCGTAATCGCCATCCGTTCCAGGGCGTAGGCATAGCCAACGCACCCCACCGGATCGGGGGCGCGCACGAGTTCCGTGAAGTAATTGACCAATCCTCGCGCGGTCGGCGGGACCAAATCTTCGACGACGCGCTCGGCCTCGTAGCCGAGCGCACGCAAATCTTCCAACGCCAACTGATCATGTCCTGCTTCGTCAAATGACTTAAGCGTCGCATATTCGGCGAGTTCGGTTCGTCCTTCGGCGGCAAAACGTTCGGCAGCTTCCGCCATCAAAGCGGGAGTCGCATGGGTTGTGTTGTAGTAACCCGCCAGACGCCATACCCATCTGTCAATTGTCAGCGATAGCGGCGATATGCGGGGAGATGTCGCCCGTGTCTGAAACGCCGTTTGCTGCGCGGCGGCTAGTGACCCTTCGAGCAGGTTGCGCGTGGATGCGATGCTTCCACGGCATTGCATCGGAGTTGAGAACGCGTCGGACAAGCCTAAAGGAGGACGGTGAGTCCAAGCGCTTTCGCTTGTCGCCACGACGACCATTTGCGGTATTACTTGCGCCCACTCAAGTGTCAAGCCATCCATAGACTCGTACTCCCCTTGAGAGAATTTGGCGAAGCCGGTGCGGATGCGCCCGACCCCGTTTTTGAATTGTATCCCGGATAGTTCGTTGTAGGTGGCGGCAACTCTATATGCCCTCTAAACCAAAGTCAAGTTTCATCCTCTCTCTTCCATCTCAATCTTGCCTTTCGGAGTGATCGCTATCAAAGCGAAGCTATGACAAGTAGCGATGTTATGAAGCAGCCGCCTCGGCTCTGTTGCAATAAATCAGTTCCCGGCTATAATCCATTCCTCAGTTCATTCTGCACTCTTCAGGAATCCTAACAGTGAAACATAATTCATCTCCCTTCAAGTGGCGACACTTTGAGCCGACAATTATTCTTCTGTGCGTCCGCTAGTACTGCCGCTATCAACTCAGCTACCGCGATTTGGAAGAGATGCTGCTAGAGCGTGGCCTATCTGTAGATCACACAACGATATTTCGCTGGGTCCAGAAGTATGCTCCTGAAATCTACAAGAGAATTTGTCCTCACCTGAAGCTTGCAGGCGCTTCCTGTCCAGTGGATGAGTCATACATCAAAGTTGGGAAGAACTATAAATACTTATGCGAATCAGTAGTTGAAAACGAGGAGAAAGAAAGCGACTGCCAGCTTTCCCCATCAATGGATCATGAGCGCGTCGGTTGAACGCACTTTGCTTGCTCTTTGAATCCCAGTCTTCTCCTGTATCCAGTTAAAGAGACTTTCGACGGGTTGACGAATGCAACGCACTAAACGGTTGTAATACTTCTCGTCAAGAGTTAGCTCTTTGCCTTTCGGCTTCTTGATTGGCGCAATCAGCTTCATCTGCTGTGCTGTTAAGTGAGCGACTATCTCCGGTGTCGGGTAGGCTAAATCGCCAAAGAGGTCGGTGGCGGGAATGACCGGCTGCTGTTGGATAAAAGCCTGTGAGTCGTGATGCGAGGCAGCACAGAGCCACGCTTGATGTGGCAAGGGCAAGCAGCCTGTCCGTCGTTGTGCAATCAGGTGCAGGCGCACTCCATGAAAGCGAGTCTTCTTGGCAGCACAGAAACCGATATCAGCAATCTCACGTCCGACTCGCGCGCCGTAGGAGTGGCCGTGGCTTGCGAGCATCACGGGCAATGAGTCAACCAAGTGGTCAAACTCTGGCGTGTGTTGCGCGGCCAAAGCGTCAGACAAGAGTGCGCCGAAGGTCTGAAAAGTCGGCTCTAAGCGGTTCAGGCGCAAGACGAAAGTTTGATACGAGGGCAAGCGTGGAAACCACTCTCGCCAATACTTTTCAATCAAGCGGTGCATCCTCTTTTTCTCGAAGCAGCCCTCTACATGGGCAAAGAATCAGATGGTGATTAGCTCCTGGTCAGTAAAGTCAGGCGCTCGATTATTGCTCAAGCGTTGATAACAAGTCGTGGACGAAGTATCGTAGACGTGACAGACAAACAGGTAGATTTCAATCAGTAGATTTTCCATAAGCAAGAAAATTCTACTCAATCTGCCGTTTGTCTGTCTCTTCAACTACTGATTCGCATTTAGGTATATAGTCGGGATATGGGGGACGGAGTATTTAATCTTAACCGAAGGCAAGGCTAATGAAAAAGTTCAATTCTGTTTAGTCGTTCCTTCCTGGACTCTCTTGTGGTTTCCTGTTCTCAACCTATAGCTTCAAGGCCGCGCTCTACTTGATTTACACTTCCTGAATGCGACCTGCACATCGTTTTAATTGCTCGTAACTGCTCGGTGTGCGACTTCTGCGTGTTCTCTGCGCGTGTCACCTGTCCATTGCACTTCACGTTCTCGCATGAACCGTGAGAGCGCGTCATCAAGAGGCGGGAGCAAGTACCCACGCTCGCTCGTCAAGACGCTATAGAGGGGCCGCAGCGCTGCGAGGTTGAAAGATTGCGTCCGGCAACCGTCAATGAGGCTTTCATCAAATCCTGCGATACAGGCCACGCGGCGCGCTAAATCCGCCCACGTCGTCTCTCCGACGTTCGCAAGATGCCAGATGCCCTGCTCGCCATCAATTAACAAGTCGAGCGAGGCGTGAACCAGATCGGGCACATATGTCGGCGAAACAATCGCATCGTCTGCCGCTCGAAATCTACGGCCCGTGGCAATGGTATCGAGCGCGGCTGTGGCAAAGTTGTATTTATCCCAAGGTCCGAAGAAAGCGCTCGTGCGAATCACTAGGGCGGTGGAGAGTATACTTAACACTTCTCGCTCCGCCTCGGCTTTACTCCTCCCGTAGACGTTGAGCGGTGAAGGGTTGCTGCTCTCCACGTAAGGGCCGGTCGCATGCCCGTCGAAGACCAGATCGGAAGAGAAGGTAACGAGCTTTACGCCATACCGAGCGCATGCAGTGGCTAGAGTCTTCGGCCCCGTTGTATTCTCTCGTCTACACCTTTCCACATCGCTCTCCGCATCGTCAACGCGTACGTACCCAGCCGCATTTACCATAGCCCAGGGTTCGTGCTCTGTCAGCGCCTGCTGAACAGACGCATCGTCCGCAATGTCCATCTCGCGGCGCAAGAGAAGGCGATACGAGAGGCCACGCACTTCGCAAACTCTGGCGAAAGCACGACCGAGCGTACCCGTCGCACCCGTAATCAATAGCGGTCGTGGATGTGGGCCTTTCATACCGACTCCTTGCAGGATGGTTGCCACACCGTGAGGACGTCGGGTGACGGGCGGGTAACACAATCTTTCGAGCCTGCGCCACCATCCGGGAGAATCGAGTACAGGATGATCGTGCTCGCGCCGGGTAGCCAGATCACGCAGCATGTGAGCCAGCGCGGTCGGTCTAGGTTGTGGCGCACGCAGGTCGAATACGCCCGTTTCATAGCGGCCTTCGCTACGTGTCAGCAGACTATCCCAATCATAGGAGCCGAGCAGCGACCACGCTGTTACAGCACGCACGTCCACTCCCGCTTGCTTTAAACTTTGCGCCCCGTCCCAGACCTCCTTCAGCCAGCGCAACTGTTCTTCGTGCGTGCAACCAAGGTGCGCTTCAGTGATAGCGACCGGTAACTGATAACGCTCATAAGCCTCTTTCATAAGAGCGCGCGGTCCCGCTGTGCCTTCGGCGCAGACCCGAACAGCTTCAATATCGGCATAAATATGCTGACCATTACCACCGTGCGTATTCTTTGGATACCGATTGAGCCGCTCATCCAAGAAGCGCTCGCTCGTTAGATAGTGATTGACGCCAACGACATCCGGCGGGCACGGGTTGTCTGCAAACCATGCCAGTTCGGCTTCGTTGATTCCGGCCCGGCGCAAGTAACTCCACATCGGGTGTTCGCGCACGACTCGTCCCACGAGCAAATCGTAAGTCAGCCAGCGCCGCTCATTCTCAAACTCTGCCTGATAGGCGAGGGTTCTTGTGCTGAAAGTCTTGCCCAGGTCTTCGGTCTGGACAAGTTGCGCTGACGGATTGATCTCTCTGATGGCTCGAATAGCCAAGATGACCGCGCGGCATTGATTAACGAGCGCACGAGCAAACGTAATATCGTTACGCCCGTGCGGATACCAGTGCTCGTAGAGGCCACTGAAGCGTGACGTTGTTAAGGGCTCGTTGACGGGCGTGTAATGCGTGACCCAGGGATAACGCTCTGCTACGGCGCGAGCATAGGTGGAAAGCTTTTCAGGGAAAGCCATATCAACGAGGCTGGTGTCGCGCGGCCCGCTGCCGTGATGAACGAGGCCGATGATGGGAAGCAATCCCAGGTCGCGTATACGCGTTAGGCGCTCGTCCGCCCAAGACCAATCGGCACTTTGCAGTCCATCGGGTGCAGTGCGTTCCCAGAGCACAGGATAGCGAAGGGTGCGAACCCCAAGCTCCGCGAACAGATTAAGATCTTCGATGCGCCGCGCGTGTCCGTTCAACTCCAGTTGATCAAAGAAGGAATCGCCTACGCGATTGACGGTGCACTCAACTCCAGCCCATAGCTCAAGCGACGCGGACGCGGGCGCAGGTGTCCGCGATACCTCTACCATAGACATCCTCCGGCCATTTCTCCTCTATCCTGCTGCGGTCGCTGCAATATTCACCTTCTCCGTGCGCGAAGGACTCACTACAGGTATGGGTTTGTCTGCGACACGCAGGACAGATTCGTTGCGCTTCATCCCGTTGATCTTACTAAAGATGGTTAATGCCTGAGCGATGATCTGATCCATGTTGTAATACTTGTAGGTCGCCAGCCGCCCGACGAAATGTACTCCTGGCGTAGCATCGGCCAATGCCTTGTACTTCGCGTATATCTCGGCGTTCTCCTTGCGCGGTACGGGGTAATATGGATCGCCCTCGCTTTGCGGAAACTCGTAAACAATGCTTGTCTTGGAGTGCTCCTGCCCCGTCAGATACTTGAATTCAGTGATGCGCGTGTACAAGTGTTCGTTCGGATAGTTGACGACGGGCGCACTTTGGAAAATCTCCCGGTCATGCGTCTCATGCTTGAACTCAAGCGAGCGATAGGGGAGTTTCCCGTAGCGGTAATCGAAGAACGCATCAACCGGCCCGGTGTAGATCATATCCCGGTATTGAATTTCATGTTTGATCTCGCGATAGTCCGTGTTGAGCATGACCTTAATGTTTGGATGATCAAGCATCCTTTCGAATAAGCGTGTGTAACCGTAAAGCGGCATTGCCTGATAGGTATCTGTGAAGTAGCGGTCATCGCGGTTCGTTCTGGTTGGGACTCTCGCTGTGACAGAGGCATCAAGCTCGGATGGGTCTAATCCCCACTGCTTGCGCGTATAGTTACGAAAGAACTTTTCGTAAAGCTCACGTCCTACCGCCTTGACGACCACATCTTCAGAGGTACGGACATAATCGCACGGCTCAGCCACGGACTTGAAGAACTCTTCCAGCTCAAAAGAGGTTAGGTTCAATCCGTAGAGCTTATTAATCGTGTTGAGGTTAATCGGAATCGGAACATGCTGCCCGTCGACATGCGCGAGCACACGATGTTGATAAGAGCGCCACCGGGTAAAACGCGAGAGATACTCGAAGACTTCACGTGAGTTGGTGTGAAAGATATGTGGGCCATACTTATGAACAAGAATACCATCATCATTATAATGATCATAAGCGTTGCCGCCAATATGTGGGCGCTTGTCACAAAGTAGAACTTTCTTGTTCGACCCGGCTGCCAAACGTTCGGCCAGTACACTTCCAGCGAAACCTGCTCCAACAATCAAATAATCAAACATCTTAATTTTCCCTCCCAGTGTTCGTTCGTCTTTCAAAATGTAATAATCAATCAACCGTCACGAACTCGGTACAGAAGCTAAAGCAGAGCGAACCGAGGATGCGGCCAGTACTGGCCGCACCAATGTCGTTGAAGCAGAACGAGCCGATGTGACATCTTCGATCAATTCAGCCATCCGTCCCCACGTCTGATCCCACGAATTCAGCGCGAGAAAATCATCCACTGCGCGCATGCGAGATGCTGCATCTTCTGTCATCGCGGCCTCAATCGCCGTGACAAATCCAGAGGAGTCATCAGCGATGTGAACGAGACCCCTTTCACCGTAGGGACACACGACATCTTGGATGGAAGTCGAAACCACAGGACAACCGGCTGCCAGGTATTCAGGAGTTTTAGTCGGGCTGATGAAGCGCGTTGATTCATTGCGCGCAAATGGAAGTAGCGCCACATCCCAGTGAGCCAGATATGCAGGCAACTCATCATAGGATTTTCTGCCGAGGTAATGAATGTTCGCGCGTCGAGGCAAATCCTTCGGATCAATTTTGACTACCGGCCCAATTAACACCAGATTCCAGTCAGGTCGGGCAACAGCAACAGCATCCAGCAGTTCAATATCCATCCGTTCGTCTATCACCCCGAAGAATCCCAGACGCTGGTGCGGAATCTCTATCTGGTCTGCTGGTTCGTCCATAATAGATCTGGCACGCGCGAAGTGCGCCGCATCAATACTCGATGGGAACGCATAGACATTTTTATGCTGATGACGCTTAACTTCGTAAAGACTCTTCCCACCTGTAAAGACAAGGTCGGCGCGCTCGAATAGCTCGGCTTCACGATCTTTCAGATCACTCGGCGCTCCTTTGAAGGCCGACAGCTCATCCATGCAATCGTAAACAGTGGCTAGCGGACGCAGGTGTGTTGTCGAGGGCATCGCCATAGGTGTGTAGTACCATAACAAGTACGAGATGATTTTATAATCCGCAAAAAGGAGATCAATCATTTCGCGTTGCAACTCTTCCAGCGCTTTTGTGCCTTGAATCTTTTCCGGCAGGTGGGGTACTACCACATATACCCCGCAATCGCGCTGGCTGACATCAAGACGCATCGGCTCTTTAGTGAAAATCGGCTCTTCAATAAAGAAGACACGCTGCTGCTTTGCAAAACGAGTTAAGAGATGCTGTGGTCTCTGGTAAACAAAATCCCAGCGTAGGTGCGACAAACAAACCAAGTCGGGCACGCCTGAAGCGTATGTTTGGATAGGCGATTTTTGTTCATCTGTACTTTTCTGTTTATGATACATAGCTCTCCCTGACGAATATTTCGTCCATTCAGCTTCGTAAAAATAGTGAATCAACTTAAATATCGTAGGCGAATCGGGGGGATGCGACCGCGCTAAAACGAGCGCACACTATCTGTAAGATATTAACGCCAATCGATTTGTGAGTTGCTATCACAAGATGCTCGTAATATAAAGCTAAAGCATGGAAATTGTCGGTACGAAAGCGTACTGGCAGAGATTGAAGCTGGTTATGGGCCTACGCTGAGAGTTGAGGACGCGAGCTTCTACGTCCTCAACTCTTTGTTCAATCTGTTCATGGTTGCGCATGAACAGCGAGAGCGCATCATCAAAAGGCGGGAGCAAGTACCCGCACTCGCTCCCCGCTCCCGCCTGCTTTTCTTTTTGAAGACGCTTCATTGCGGTCCAGGGAGGCAAGCAACTAAGTCAAATTATTGTCCGGTATCAGACAGACATGCTACCGGCTTTTTCAATAATTTGTCTTTCATGAACACCCTCAGCATGGAAAGATCTAAGCGATTTTTTCGCACCCGGCGTGGTCTGGCATTGTTGCTGGTAATGGTCTTTGCCTTAATCATCGGACTCTCTTTATCTTACGGGTTGCGGTGATTTGCACAGGGCTATCTTGTATTGTGCGGTTAATTACCCTGAAGATTAGTCAGAAGGCACCGCAGAAGATTCTGCAATTTAAAAGAGCCTCTTATCAACCAGGTCAAGTGTACTAAACGCTTTGTCCGATTTCGCACAGACAATCAAAAATAAATGCTATAAATTCTAGCGTATTCACAGGACAAGCAGGGTGGCTGACGGCAAGCGAGTCGTGTGAAGGACTTAAGAAACTTGCTGTCAGCCTTTTTCAGCCCCCCAACATCGAGAAATTCACGAACACCATCTAAGACGTTGGATTTGATGGTGTTCGTTTTCAAAGGGTGAGAAAATGCAGCATAAATCCTCGCTAGATATGCTTCCAATCGGTCTGTTGGAACTAGACGCAAACGGCACTGTCCTCTACTTCAAGCCTGAAAGAGAAAGTATCTCAAGCTGTTCTGAAGCAGATATTGTCGGGCGAAACCTATTTAGCGACATCGCACCAATAGCCGACGCCGTAAAATTTCATGAGAGAATCAACACCTTCAGGCGCAGACACGCGCCTGCCGACAGCTTCCATTTCACCTTCAACTCAGGTCTAAGTAATCTTGCAGTGAAAGTTCTGCTCGCTCGTATTCACGAGCAGTCGTTACTGGGTAACACGGAATCCATACTTGTTCATGTCAGACTACAGGCGGATAGGATTGCTGCGTAATAGTTCTACCAGAAATCCCATGCGGGTAATAAAGTTGAGAGAGCGTGGCATCTACACGCTTGCTGATGGCAGAGAACTAATCGTAAGCAGAATAAGCGAACAAGGCTGTAGCCTCTGCACTCCGCAAACGTGGAGGAGTTATGGAGTTGCTGAATATCGGATACATCAGGACGGGCGACTTTTGAGCAAGGGGATACCGACGCGCTGGCGTATCGAAGATTTGAAGGATACGGGACGTGTAATCAAGTAATGGACGGTATAAGCAGACATTAAAGCGAAGTGCGTACATGTTGACATTGATCGAAAAGGGGGAGGTGTATGCTCCAGAGCCGCAAGGGCGAAGAGATGTTCTACTCATAGGTAGTCGCATCGCACGGGTCGGAAAGATAGATCGTCGTACGCTCGAAGCGCTGGGACTCGAATTAGCCGTCATTGACGCGACTGCCTGCCTTATCGTTCCCGGCCTGATAGATCCACATGAGCACCTCACGGGTGGAAGCGGCGAGCAGGGATTCAGCACGCAGACGCCTGAGATTTTCCTCAGCGAACTCGCGGATGCCGGAGTCACAACGGTCGTCGGTTGTCTCGGCGTAGACACAGCTACAAAGACGATGCCCGGCCTTCTGGCGCGGGCGAAGGCGCTCAAGGAAGAGGGAATCACCGCCTTCATCTACACGGGCGGCTATAACGTTCCACCGACAACCCTCACCGGTTCCAGCCGTAACGACATCCTGTTCGTGGACGAAGTGATAGGTGGCGGGGAGATTGCCATCTCCGACTTGCGCGCCGGAGAGCCTGACGTGCATGAACTGGCTCGACTTGTAACAGATGCTTACATCGGTGGGATGCTGAGTAAGAAAGCAGGCATAACTCACTTTCACGTGGGTGACGGAAAGAGGCGGTTGGAGCCACTCCGTAAACTGCTCGATGAATATGACGTAGAACCCGCGTGGCTCTATCCCACACACGTCGAGCGTAGTGCTGCGCTCATGGAAGAGGCGGTGGAGTTAACCAATCGAGGCGTCACCGTTGATATTGATACTGTCGAGGAAGATTTAGCAAAGTGGCTCGGGTTCTACCTTGATCGTGGCGGCGACCCTGCTCGACTCACGGCCTCATCCGACGCTTCCATCTCCAGTCCGCGCACCCTGTACAGTCAAGTTCGTGATTGCGTCATCAGCAGTAGATTCGCAGTTGAGCAAGTGCTGCCGCTTGTGACTTCAAACACTGCCAGGGTTCTCAAACTCAACGGCAAAGGGAGTCTAGCCGTGGGAAAGGATGCGGACGTACTCGTAATTTGCAAGCGCACGCTCGAACTCAGAGAAGTGATTGCGAGAGGGCGGCGCTTGATGATTGGTGGCGAGGTGGTTGTGACCGAGAGGTTTCTTGGTGAGAGCAACCGTGAAATTTCGCTTTCGGGTAACACGGGAGACACATGAGATTAAACGGGGCTAAGGGCAAATTGGTTGTTATCGGTGGTGGTGAGGACAAAAAAGGCGATTGTGCCATCCTCAAAGAATTCATTCGCCTTGCCGGTAACTCTAAGGCCAGCGTCGTCATCATGACCGTGGCGACGGATGAGCCTGAAGAATCGGGAATCGAATATAGAAAAGTGTTCAAGAAGCTGGGGGCCGAAGACGTGCATGTCGTTGATGTTTCCAGCCGTAAGGACGTGCTTGATGAGAAAGCGCTGAAACTCATCGAACAAGCGACCGCACTGTTTTTCACTGGCGGCGATCAAATCCACGTCACGAGTCTGCTGGGCGGAACCCAGATGCAGGAGTTGATATACAAAAGATTCAGGGATGGAATAGTGATTGGGGGAACCAGCGCAGGGGCCGCCATGATGTCAAATTCGATGATTATCAGGGGGGATTCAAATTGCAATCCGCGTTTCGGAGGGATGGTTATCGGGCCGGGTATGGACTTTCTGCCCGGCACTATGATCGACACACACTTCTCTCAGCGCGGGCGTATGGGACGCCTCTTGACTGCCGTCGCCCACTATCCTCAGGACATAGGGCTCGGCATTGATGAGAACACGGCGCTTATTGTTAGCGACGGCCAATGCGAAGTCCTCGGCGAGAACTCCGTCACAGTAGTTGATGCAGGTAGCATCACCTATACGAATCTCCCTGACCTTGCAAAGGATGAGCCGCTGGCCCTTTACGGAGTCCAGGTTCACGTCCTCTCTGAAGGACATAAATACAATTTGGAAAAACGAGCGCCGATTGAAGAGGCGAACAAGGCGGAAAAGGGGCAGGCTGCGACAGTAGAGAAGGCTAAGTCGAACTGAAGTTGATGGTGCTGGATCAAACGAACAAGGGTGGAAATCATGCGTATAAAAAATATTAGAACTCTCGCGGGACCGAATGTTTATAGTCATCAACCCGTCTTAGTAATGAAACTCAATCTAGAGGGCATGACCGACACGGAGAGCCGCGAAATCTCCGGGTTCAATGAACGTTTGGTTAACTTACTGTCAGGGTTGCGTGAGCACCGTTGCAGTAGAGATAAGCGCGGCGGATTCATCGAGCGACTTTGGGAGGGCACCTACTTTGCGCACATCATTGAGCACGTAGCTCTGGAACTGAGTGAAGGGGCAGGCATCTCCGTCGGATTCGGAAGGGCGCGTTACGCGGGAGCCCCCGGATTATACAATGTGATCGTCACATACAAGTCCGAGCAGGGTATGCGTTACCTTCTACGGACGGCTGTCGAACTCGTCAGTGCTTTGATCAAAGGCGAAGAATTTCCTCTGGCAGAGAAACTCAAAGAAGCGCGATACATCGTCGCGGAGGTTGAACTTGGGCCGAGTACGCGAGCGATAGTGGATGCCGCATCGAGGCGCGGCATTCCATGGTCTCGCATCGGCGAAGACAGTTTCGTCCAGCTCGGCTACGGCAAGAATCGCCGTTTCATTCAGGCCGCGATGTGCGACCAGACCAGTGCCGTCGCGGTCGAAACCGCCGGAGACAAGGAGTTCACCAAGGTTCTCTTGCGACAGGTCTCGATCCCCGTGCCGCGAGGAGAAGTAGTTCGCACGGAAGAAGATGCTGTGGACGCGCTCGACCGCATCGGCGTGCCCGTCGTGGTCAAACCTCTCGACGGGCGGCAGGGCAAGGGCGTCTCTCTCAATATCTCCACGCCTGAACAGATGAAACAGGCTTTCGCCGTCGCGCGCGAGTTTTCCGAGAAGGTTCTGGTCGAAGAATTGTTCGTCGGAAAGAATTACCGCGTGCTCGTTGTCGGGGGAAGAATGGTCGCCGCCAGCGAACGCCTTCCGGCGCATGTGATCGGAGATGGCAGTCACACAATTGCCGAGTTGATAGAAATCGCCAATCAAGACCCGATGCGCGGCGAAGGACATGAGAAGCCGCTCACCCAGATCAAGATTGACGAGATTATGACCGCATATCTATGCAAAGCCGGTCTGAGCCTGACGTATGTCCCGGCGATTGATGAAACCGTCATCTTGCGCGAGAGCATCAATCTCTCGACCGGGGGCACGGCTAAAGACGTGACAGACATTGTGCACGAGGAAGTTGCGGAAATGTGCGAGCGTGCGGCGCGCGTCGTAGGCATGGATATCTGCGGAATTGATCTGGTCACAAGAGACATCAGCGCGCCCGTCGAACGAAGCGGCCCAGGCAGAACCGGCGGCGGCTTAATCGAACTCAACGCCGCGCCCGGTCTGCGAATGCACCTGTATCCGAGCGAGGGCAAGGCGCGCGACGTGGGCGGCTCAATTATAGAGATGCTTTACCCGGCGGGCAGTGACGGGCGTATCCCCATCATTTCCGTCACCGGCACGAACGGTAAAACCACCGTCACCAGAATGATTGGGCACGTACTAGCGCAGACAGGTCAGAAGGTCGGTATCACGACGACCGACGGCATCTATCTCGGAGCAAGACGAATAGTTGAAGGCGACACAACAGGCCCGCATTCGGCAAGAACTGTGCTGTCGGACCCGTCAGTGGAGGTTGCCGTGCTGGAGACGGCCAGGGGCGGCATCGTGCGCCGGGGCCTGGGCTACGACTGGTCTGACATCTCAGTGATGACGAACATCGGGCCAGACCACATCGGGCAGGACGGCATCGAGAGCGTGGAAGATTTGGTCTACATCAAATCGCTCGTCGCGGAGCGCGTGCGCGAAGGCGGCACGCTCATACTAAACGCCGATGATCAGCATCTCTCGCGCTTGATGGAAAATCCACGCGTCTCCGAATTAAAGAGGCGCGTCGTCTATTTTTCCCTTCAAGAAAACAACCCGCTCATTACAGAGCACACCGCCGCAGGCGGCACGGCTTACTTCTTACGCGACGGTCTGATTATTGAGGTGAGCAACCTGACAGAGCTTCCGATCATGCACGTGGCAGATATTCCGTGCACGATGGGAGGGACTGCCGAATTTCAAATCAGTAATCTCCTCGCTGCCATCGCCGCGTGTCGCGCACACGGTATGATGGGCGAGCACCTGAGAGCGTCCATCAAGAACTTTAATAGTGACGATAATCCCGGTCGGGCTAATCTCTATCAGGTAAATGGCGGCTACGTTATGATTGACTACGGGCATAACCCTGACGCTTTTGCAGCCATCTGCCGGATGGCCGCAAGGTGGAATAACAAAAGAGTGACGGGCATCATTGGCGTACCGGGCGACCGTGATGATAGCGTCATCGAGCAGTCGGGACAAGTGGCGGGACGTGGCTTTCATCGAGTCATTATTAAAGAGGACAAAGACCTGCGCGGGCGCGCAGAAGGCGAAGTCGCAAGGCTCCTTTGCCAGGCGGTCAACGACGAATCGCCTGACACTGAGTGTCACATCGTACTCGACGAACTCGAAGCGCTGCGCTACGAAATTGAGGGGATGCAGGAAGGGCAGATCATTGTCCTCTTCTATGATGAACTAGAGCCTGTAATGAAGTTGCTCGAAGAGGTAGGGGCAACACCGATCTCGACAATAGACGAGCTGAAGCCGGTCAGCATGGTACAGAGGACTGACCGTTATTCGGTGATTGGTGTGTTGTGAATAACAAATTGAATCATTAAGTTCCAGGCGATTTACTGCCGGTTGATATGCCTGAATACCTTCTGTGAAGCGGCGTTCCGCGTCAAGAACAATTACTTGGTCACATCCGCTCCCGCTTAGCGAAGTTCTCGTCATCCTTCTGTCCGCGCTCTTTCTTCTGTGGGCGAGACGTGGCTCGTCATCTGGGCTTCGGCAGCCGTCGGCACGCTGGCGCTGCTGCTCGCGTCCGTCGGCCTGCACGGGGTGATGGCCTACTCGGTCGCCGGGCGGACGAAGGAGATCGGCATCCGCATGGCGCGTCGCGATTTTCCTCATGGCCGTGGCGCTCCTGGCCTGCTACGTCCCGGCGCGGCGGGCGACGAAGGTCGATCCGATGGTCGCGCTGAGGTACGATTGAAGATAGTATTGTGGGTTGATCTTTAAATACCGGATGCTTCACGTTACCATGGCTGATAATAGTGATTATGGTTCGTCTGTAGCTTTACGTAAGACCGACGAGCCTCAACTATCAGAGCCCCAGGCGGGCGTCAGCGCTTCGGGTAAAGTTGTAATGAATGGGGGTCGTCTGACAGCCTTTAGGCAGGAAGTATTTAGACTGCGGGCTGACCCTTTGGAAATGAACTCCGCGGTAACATCGCTGATGCAGGCAGAGAAATAGCCGTGCCCTCCGTAGGGTATGGACACCTGGAGGCTGTTCGGGAGGTGGCGCGCAACCTCCGCCCCGAGCCAGCGGGGGGAGGCGGGATCAACCTCGCCGGAGAGCAGCAAAACGGCAGCGTCTGACTTAACCGCGCTCGTGAAATCGCGGGGCACAGCAGCGCGCACCCACTCCCGACACGCGCCCTGATGCACCCTCACACGATAGTCCCCAAGGAAAGTATCCGTGGTTTCTCTCCTAACGTCCCCCTCGGTAATGAATGGAACGCTCTCCGAACAGGTCACGGAAAAATACATGCCCAGCGAAAGTGACTGATAGATGCCGCGCGCCTGCGGGAGGGCGGCCAGGATGAAGGGCTTAAAATCACCTTGATAAGCCTGGTGGATGAGCAAGGGGACTAGGCTTGCTGGGTTGCGGTCATAGAGCATCATACGTAGTCGCTCTGCGAACACGCCGCGCCCCAGCCGGACACGCTCGGACTTCTTATTGTACGGATTAATTATCTCGACGCTCACCGGACTCTTATCCAACTGGTTGAGCACCGAGCGAAATTCCTCCCGCAGGTTCGGGAAAGCCGTGCGGCAGGCTCTGTCCGCCGCACAGTCGTCGAAGAGGTGATCTATCGCGTACTGGGCTCCCTTCGCAAATGGCAGCGGCAGTTTAAGGTCTGTCGGCGCGACCCCCGCAAGGATTGCGGAGCGTACGTGTCCCCTATACCGGCGCAAGTAGGCAAGAGCCACGGTCGTACCGTAGGATCCGCCGTAGAGGTTAATCTTCTCATAACCCAAGGCGCGGCGGACGTCGTCCAGGTCTTCTATTGCGATGCTCGTCGTATACTGTTTAAGATCAGCAACCTTCTCCAGCCGCTCACGACAAGCGCGCACCTGCTTAACGGGAAACATATCCTCAAAGTAACCCCGAAGGTCATCATCATCATTGTAGAGGTTACACGTTAAGGGATTCGACTCTCCGGTTCCTCTCTGATCTACGAAGACTATATCCCGCTCCTCCCTGATCTTAGCCATTGGCCCTTCACCGAGGTAACCAGCGATGCTCGCGGCCCCTTGTCCGGGACCGCCCGCGAAAAAGAATACGGGGTCAGGGGCATGTTTCTCGGCGAGTGCAGGCAGAATTACTATATTGAGTGCGATCTTACGGCCCTGTTCAGAAACCCTGTCTTCGAAAACCTCATACCTGCCACACCACGCCTTTGAAGTAAACTCCGGCAACCGGCATGGACTCAGAAAGCCACGCGGAGGTGAGTCCACTTGCGCCGTACCCCGCGCCGCTTGTGCCTGAGCGCTTGGCACGTAACCGGCGGAAAGCAGTGAAAGGGTTATAATGATCCTGATAACAAGCTTCATAGCTACTCTCATTGGGCCTCTGCTAAAAATATTGGAGCTAAAGTCGTTAAAGCGGATATTTTATCAGTAACTTTAGCAACTCCGCATACAAGTTAGACAGGAATCATACAGTGGGACAGGCAAAGTTTGTCGAGAGCCTATTCGGAGTCGCCGCATAGCCAATTTCCAACCAAGCACTTTCACGCCTCAAATTATTTTTCGCAACACAGCCGAGCGCAGTCGGTCGCTGAAGAGCGTCTTCAACCGGAAGAATGCTGTCTCGACTCGTCGGGCAGCAACTCTGCGCGTGAAACTGCCACGCCTGACGGGGACTTCCCGAACTTCGTGCTGGCTGAGAGCTGAGGAAGAAAGGAAAAATCATCTGCGGAGTAGACTTCTGTCATAGAAGTTATAATGTCCCGTTCATACAATAAAAGCTTTGATTACCTCTATTGGGCCACCCGAGCGGTACTAACATTAGAATTCCACAACTACTTTTATCAACTCTTGTTCGGTCTCATTTTGCCGAGGCGGATGAGCCTCAGCATCTCACCAGCCGCGGCAATGATGAGCACGCCGACGATAATATTAAGCGCGTCTGTTTTCGTCTGTAGAGCGCCCAGCGCGACGAGCAGAGTGGTCGCGCCCGCTGGCGGATGTGAAGCCCGTAGCAGCAGCAAAATCAACACAGTCAATGCGACCGCGATCACCGCTACCCAGACTCGCACAGGAGTGAGTTGATGGCTTGCCAGTACAGACGGAGCCTGCCACGCGTTAAGTACGGCAACGGCGCAGAAGCCAGAGCCTAGACCGATCAAATGCCCGACGACTACATTGTAGAATCTGGAAGCGGGCAGTTCCGGGTTCTCCGCTTGCAGGAAAGCGGTCGGGGCGAGACTTGGGAAAAGCCATACTTGTCCCGCCAGCAGCCCGAGCAAACCGGCAATGAGGATTAAGCCGCCAGCCACGAGTGGGGCCCATATCGCATCCGGAATCCAGGCGGGCCAATGACCTTCACGCGACAGAGGACTCACCGGCTGCTTCTCTCTTTTCATTCACCCCTCCTCTTTAGTGTACGACCAGCGCCTGCGGAGCGGCCTGCTTGATGCGTGTCTGAAGCCAGGAGAGCTGATCGTCGGTTTCACCGCCCAGCTTCAGACAGGCGGCCTCCAATTCCATATCGCGCAGCGCCTGCCCGGCCTGTAAGAGAATCATCCAGCACAGCTTCGCCTCGTTAACCAGCAGGTAGAGGTCGTGCAGATCGCGCAACAGTCCGAAGCCCCCTGCGCGCGGCCCCTGAAAAAGTGCGTGACGTACCTGCTCGGCTTCGCCCTCTTTCTTTTCACCGTAGATGCCGGTCAGCCGCACAAGGGCTTCTGTATGTGTCCGCGACCAGGAGGCCAGCTTCATGCACATCTCATAGATGTCCGGCTCATCTTCGTGATGCTCCGCGATGGTCGTGAAGGCATCGGCGATCTGCTCTTCACTACTGCGAAGCAGTCCGAGATAGCTAGCGACGTGCATACCTGAATCATCAGAGGTGAGCGTGCCCACCAGCTTGTCTTTGATCCCCTTGAACTCTTTGAGCACCTCTTTGCCAATCTCTCCCGCCTTCTCTTTCATGCCACTCGTACCATTCTTACTGATGCGCACGGCGGCGTATTTGAAGTGCGGCTGTTTACTGACCGGGTCCCACTCGGTCAGGGTCAGCTCGTTGGCGGCGCGTGGACGATCATCCTCACTCTCATCCCAATACCCGTAATGGAAAGGTATGAAGATATGCCCCGGCTCGATGTCGCCTATTTGCGCCGGTGCCAACACTTGTCCGCGCCGCGATTCGACCTCGATTATGTCGCCTTCAGCAACGCCATACTTAGCGGCGTCCTCAGCAGAGAGCTGCACATAGACATCCGGCGCGGCGTCGTTCAACTCCTTAGCGCGCCCGGTCTTCGTTCTCGTATGGAAGTGGTAAACGACGCGACCCGTCGTGAGCCACAACGGGTAATCTGCATCAGGCTCTTCGTGAGGCGGCTCGTAATCTGCGGCATGTAGAAAGGCTTTGCCTTTTGGGTCATTAGCCCGATACTGCTCTGGCGTCCTCATCGCACCCGTGCGTAAGTTGTGGCCGAAGTCCTCGCAATAATCAGCGGTGGTGTTAAAGATGCCGTCCGTGTAGAGGTGTTCAGCGCCGTCAGGATGTTGTTCGTTGCAAGGCCACTGAATGCCGCTGCCCTCGCTTAACTTCGCGTAACTGAGTCCTGTGTAATCACACGGGCGACCACGCGAGCACTCCTTCCATGCCTCAAAAGCTCCTTCCGCGTCCGTCCACTTGATGAGCGGCTGACCATCTTTATCTCGGAAGTCCATACGGCGCGCGTAGTCCAGAAAAATGTCCAGGTCTGAGCGTGCCTCGCCAGGCGGCTCGATTGCTTTATGCGAGATATGAACGGTTCGATCAACGTTAGTAAAGCAGCCGGTCTTCTCTGCCCAGATTGCTGCGGGCAGCACCACATCGGCCAGTTGCGCTGTCTCAGTCATAAAGGCATCCTGCACAATGACGAAGAGTTCCTCCTTTTCCAAGATGCGACGGATACGTGGCAACTCCGGCATTGAAACCGCCGGGTTCGTTGCGCTGATCCAGAGCATCCTGATCGAACCCTGCTCACAGTAGCGAAAGATCTGCATGGCGTGTGTTGGCGGTGCCCAGTGCGGGATAATGCCGGGGTTAACGTTCCAGATGCGGGCTAGTTCGTTAATGTGCTCCGGGTTGTCCCAGTTGCGAAAGCCGGGCAGGTCTCCGTCAGCTCCACATTCACGAGTGTTCTGAGCAGTTGGTTGCCCGTTCATCTGTAGCACGCCACAACCCGGCTTTCCGATCAGTCCGCGAATCAGATTCAGATTGTTGACTTGAACGGCGGCCTCGGTCGCCTGCATGGATTGATAGACGCCCTGCAAGGCGGTCGAAACTAAAGTACGGGTCGTGCCGAGAATGTGAGCGGCTTCTCTCAGCTTCCCTACGGGCACATTTGACACCTGTTCAACCCGCTCAGGCCGCCAGAGCGCGACAGTCTCTTTGAGCACGTCGAAACCGACCGTGTGCGCTTCGATAAACTCCTTGTCAATTTGTCCGGCTTCGATGATTAAGTTCAGCAGGCCATTGAGCACCGCGACGTTCGTGCCGACGCGCGGCGCGAGATGAACGTCAGCCTCTTTTGCGGTCGGCGTTGCGCGCGGATCGATGGCGACCAGCTTCGGTGGCCTGGGTCCACGACGCCTGTCCAGGATTCTTGACCAGAGGACGGTCTGCGTGGCGGCAATGTTATGCCCGACGTGCAGGATGGCTTCGGTCGTATCAAAGTCAGTATAGGAGCCGGGCTGACCGTCCGAGCCGAACGTCTCCTTCAAGGCTTGCGCGGCGGTCGCCGTACATAGCCGTGTATTACCGTCCATGTGAGGCGTCCCCAAGCCCGCCTTGCCGATGATGCCGAGCGTGTAATACTCCTCAAGAAAGAACTGGCCCGTAGTGTAGAACCCAATCGCTCCGCTTGTGTGCCGGTTGACGATCTCTTTCGTGCGCTCGACGATTAAACCCATCGCCTCGTCCCAACTCGCTTCCTGAAGTTGACCGTCGCGACGAATAAGCGGGCGCTGCAAGCGATCCGGGCTGTGGTTGGCCTCCCAGCCGTGCAGCCCTTTCGGACCGAGCCGCCCGTGGTTGACGCGATCAACGGCGCGACCGCGCACGCCGACGATACGCCCGTTCTTCACACCGATGTCGCAGCCGCAACCATTCGAGCAGAGCACACACGCGGACTGCACCCACTTCTCTGGTGTTTCGGTCGTCCGCTCATCCACTCGCTCCGGCCAATCTTTAATGTAAGCGGTTCTCTCACCCCAGACATCAGCGATGCTGTTCCGCGTCTCTTTCATGGTAGATAGACCCCCCTTGAAAAATGTTGGCTTAATATCTGGCACTTATAATGAAGAATGGGAGCGCGGGTCAAGGATTTCCCAAGCAGCGAAAACGTTTGTTAACCTTTATAGATTTGGAGCGCTCGCTCCTCGGCGTCTCAGTATTTCTATATCTTCCACACGACCCAGACGCGCGTGCTTCATTCGAGGTGGTGTCGGAGTGTCTCGGCGAGCGGTTGCGGCAAGATAGTGCGCCTGTCCTTCTCGCCCTTGCCGTCACGCACGATGATCTGGCGATAGTCGAAGTCCAGGTCTTTGACTCTGAGGCGGACACATTCCATCAGCCGCAGTCCAGCGCCGTAGAGCAGGCTTGTCATGAGATAGTGTGTGCCGGTCATCTGAGCCAACACCCGTTTGACTTCATCAATAGTGAGGACGACAGGGATGCGCCTGGGGCGTTTTGCGCGCTCGATGCCTGCAACCAGTGGTAGATCAATCTGGAGTGCCTCACGATAGAGAAAAAGCAGGGCAGAGAGGGCGACGTTCTGCGTCGAGGCGAAGACATTTTCGTCAGTTGCCAGGTGTGATAAGTACTGTCGAATCTCATCGGCTCTTATCTCTTTAGGATGGCGCTTATGGTGGTAGATGATGAAGCGACGAATGACTTTAAGGTAAGCCTCTTCGGTGCGGGTGCTAATGCTTGAGACGGATAGAGTGTCGTACCTGGTCGAGTAAGAGAGACTTCTGCTGCTGATCGGGCATGATGAGAAACGCTCCTGTAAAATGAAGTGGTCGGAAGCGATGAGGCGGGCAGATTATGAATCCGGGAGGCGGTAAAAGACAAGGAAATCGGTGATTAGATACCGTCTTGGAAATCAAGCAGTTTTCATAAACTCAGGATCAAATGGCTTGCCTGACTTCAGCACTCCGTAAGCAAGATGAACCAGCTTTCTCATCGCCGCTCCGATGATCTGCATCGGGCACTTGCCACGCTTTTTGAGTCTCTCGCTCATCACCCTGACGTGCGGGTTGTGTCGCATGACCACGATAGCTGGGAAGTACAAAGCCTTGCGCAGTCGCGGTGCGCCGGTCTTCGACAGTCGTGCCTTGCGCCTCACACTGCTGCCCGACTCGTGCAGCCGCGGCACGAGTCCCGCGAAGGCGGCCAGTTGGCGCGCACTCTCGTAGAGTTTCACATCCATGATCTCACCCAACAGTTTAGCTGCTGTGGTGTCGCCGATACCGGGTATGCTCAGCAGGAGGTCGCGCTGCTCTCTGAGGCCGGGGTGAGCGTCGATGTGGGAGCGGATGAGTTCCTCGGTTCTGGCGATCTCGTCGTCGAGGAAGGCGAGGTGCCCGACCAGCGACTCTGTGACGACCACGGCGTCGGCAGTCACCTCAAGGCGGTTAGCCTCCATCTGCCGCATCTCTATGAGGGCGTCGAGGCGGCGCACCAGCGCCTGTAACTTACGTATTTCCGCGGGCAGCGGCTGCCATTGGGGAGGACGCCGCTCCTGGCAGAACTGCGCGATGAGGCTCGCATCGGCCTTATCAGTCTTGGTGCGCGAGAGGCGACTCTGGCCGTAAGCCTTGATCGCCGCCGGGTTGATGACACTCACGACGTGACCGGCATCCGAAAGATAGGTCGCGACAGCTTCTGAGTAGGTGCCGGTGGCTTCCAGACAGGCGTGGACCCGCTCAACTTTCTGCTTCTCCAGCCAGGCGGAGAGTTGAAGAAAGCCGGCAGCAGTGTTGGGGAAGACGCGGTGCTTGAACTTGCCGCCCGCGCGCAAGAGTGCGACGTCGAACTTCAGCTTGGAGATGTCGATGCCGAGAGTGGAAAGAGACATTGAAGTGGCTCCTTGTCAGGATATACTTGCGGCGGGCCAGTCTTGTGAATGCAAGCTCATCTCTAGCAGAGAGGCTTAAGATACCGTCCGGCCTGTGGTGTCGCAAAGGTGAGCGCCGGGAGCTGATCTAATCACCAGGCTCAGTGGCCTCAGACCGCCATCAGCTTCACCGGCGCTCGGTCTCAGCCGTCGCTGAGCCGTCTGCACGAGCACAGAATGTGCAACCAGCAGACGTTCGCCAATATACAAGGCCGCCACTAGCGGTAAAAGGCGGCGAAGGCGGTGGTTAGGCCGCTGGCGGTAATTTTCGACAATTGGGGAGTATTGCCGCTCTTGGCGGTCTAATTGTAGTTAGACCCCTTCGGGTGAAACACACCTAGACATTCTTGACGTAGTGACATAATGTAGTTACACTCTCACCTATGGAGTTTGAATGGGACGAAGCCAAACGTAAATCCAATCTCCGTAATCATGCCATTGATTTTGTTGGAATCGAACAGGTGTTTGATGGCAAGACGGTCACACTTCTTGACGATCGCTTTGATTACGGCGAAGAACGCTTTGTCACGTTTGGATTACTCGACGGTCGTGTGGTAGCGATTGCTCATACAGAAACCGATGAGGTAATTCGTATCATCTCCGTGAGAAAGGCGACGAAAGATGAAGAAAGCAGCTACTTCAAAGAAATCTCGGACTGACTGGAAGCGGGTAGATGCGTTGAAGGACGAAAACATTGATTTGTCCGATATACCGGAAGTGTCTCCAGAGATGTTTGCGCGGGCGATAGTGCGGCGAGGCTTGAAGCCAGTGTCACGTAAAGCACAGTTGACGTTGCGCGTGGACAGCGATGTATTGGATTGGTTCAGAAGGCAGGGGCAAGGCTATCAGACGAAGATTAACGCATTGCTCAGGGCATACATGAATGCACACAAGGCATAGTTTCTACCTGCGGCGGGGTCTAACAACTCATTGAACCCGACCGGAATGAGCTTGGCTTTCATCGTTAACTTGCCGCACGATGTAGTTATCTCCCGGCGGGTGAATCGCGGCGTTCGGCGGCTGACTCGAATATCGTCTCACAATCATTTGTTCTCGTGAGGCGGGCCGCCGCATCTCGACTTCCTGCTTGCGGCTGTTGAAAATTGAATCTCGCTTTGCTTGAATGATGCTGCGATGGTTGGCGTGGCGTAGATTGCCGCAGCTCGTTTGGAAAGTTGTCGCTCGTGAAAGTCAGCTATGATACTTGAATTGATAATAATTGATTGAATGGTAGGGTTCGATGCGGCGGCTGTGGCGACGCCCCCGAACAACTCATTCGACCCGACCGCCCTTAGCGTGCCTTTCATCATTGCTCTATGGTTCCTTTGGAGTTGTCGCTATCGTCGGGCGGCGGGTTAATTCGGGCGTTAGATACCGTGTCGAGAGTCAAGCAGTTTTTAGCATTGACGGGTCGAACGGCCTGCCATTTTTCAAGACTCCATAAGCCAGATGAACTAGCTTACGCATGGCTGCTCCGATGATCTGCATCGGACATAACCCGCGCTCCTTGAGTCTCATGCTCATCGCTTTGATGTAAGGGTTGTACTTGATGGCTGCGATAGCTGGAAAGTACAACGCCTTGCGCAAGCGCGCAGTACCAAGCTTTGAGAGCCGCGCCTTGCGCCTGACTGAACTGCCGGACTCATGCAGACGCGGCACCAAACCGGCAAAGGCCGCTAGTTGTCGTGCACTTTTGTAGAGTTTCACATCCAATATCTCTGCCAGGAGCTTGGCTGCTGTCGTCTCTGCAATGCCTGGTATGGAGATGAGCAACTCCCGTTGTTCTCTCAATGTCGGATGCTGGTCGATATGGTCGCGGATCAGTTTTTCTGTGCGTTTGATCTCCTCATCAAGGAAAGCAATGTGCTCAGATAGTGACTCTCTGACGGGTAAAGCTGTGACCCCGGCCTCAAGCCGGTTGATTTCCATCTGATGCATCCCAAGGAGTGCCTCTAGGCGGCGGACAAGTGCTTGCAACTCGCGCACTTCTGCGGGCAGAGGCTGCCACATGGGAGGCTTTCTCTCCTGACAGAACTGAGCGATCAATGTGGCAGCTACTTTGTCGGTCTTGGTGCGCGAAAGTTGGCTCTGCGCATAAGCTTTGATGATCGCCGGGTTGACGACACTGACCATGTGACCTGAATCAAAGAGGTACGTAGCCAGCGCTTCACCATACGTGCCCGTAGCTTCCATGCAGGCATGAACACCTTCGACTTTCTGCTGTCTTAACCAAGCAGAGAACTGAAGAAAGCCAGCCTTGTTGTTAGCAAAGACCTTATGCTTGAGCTTGCCCTTATCACGCAGTAAACAGAGGTCGAACTTCAACTTCGAGATGTCGATGCCGATGATAGAAAGAGTCATGGAAGATGCTCCTTATCAAGGTATACTTGCGGCAGGCCAGCCTTGTCGATGCAAGCTCGTCTTCTGGGTGAAGTGGCTTAGGATACCGTCCGGCCTTTGCGCGGCAAGTAGAGCACCGGGAGCTAATCTAACGCACAGGCTCTTGGTGTGGCCTCAGGCGTCTATGAACTTCACCGGTGCCCTGGATGGTTCGCATGGGCACAGGATGCGCCGCAGGCGAGCCGCAGTCAACATACAAGGCTTCTGATAAATTGCGCCTATGAATGCAAGGCAAAAGCGGCTATATTTGAGCCATGCGATTTGAGTGGGATGAAAACAAAGCTGCTGCCAATCTTGCCAGGCATGGCGTCTCTTTTGAAGAAGCTGCCACTGTTTTCGGTGACCCGCTCTCAGATACATTCGATGACCCTGACCATTCCGCAGAAGAGCGGCGATTTGTTATCATCGGGATGTCAGAAAGGGGTAAGATGTTGATTGTGGCGCATACAGATGATGGAGAGGTTGTTCGTCTCATTAGCGCACGCGAGCCTACTTGGGGAGAAAGAGAATTTTATGAAGAAAGTCGAATCTGAAATGGAAGAGGATGAGCTACGGCCTGAATATGATCTTTCACAGTTGAAGGGCAAGGTGCGGGGTAAATATGTTGAGCGTTATCGTGCGGGCACAAATCTGGTACTGCTTGAGCCAGATGTGGCGGCAGCTTTTCCAGATGCTAAAGCTGTGAACGAAGCATTGCGCCTGCTTATTAAAGTGGCAGAAAACCAAATCTCTAATCTGCATTGAATCCGTAAGCAGGAGCCTAACAGGACATGATACAAGTCTGAATCGTCCGGTGTATAATTCTCATGCCTCGCAAGAGGCGATGAGAAAGATAGGCCGAAGGTCGAGAATGAGTTTGGGTCAACGCAGAGAGAAGAACCCGTCTAACAGTGTGACCATT
>DASWQH010000077.1:0-31818 GCA_036403815.1 Pyrinomonadaceae bacterium
AAAACCGTTACGGGGCTGAGCACAAGAGTCATCGCCAAAGTGACCAGCTATACTTTGAAGCAACTGCTACGCAATTCGTTTGGTCTTGACGTTCAGACTTTTCAGGTTGCCGAGTCATAGTTCATTTCACATTAGCCGTATAGCTGTACTCAATATTTTCTACTGCCCTGTGGCACCGTTAATGGCTGTGATAGAGATGGAGACGGTTATGATGATATAGGCGCACCCTGTGGCGGTAATGATTGCAATGATAACCCTGCCAATGGCGGCTTTTATATAAATCCAGATCAACCGGAAAATTGTTTTGACGGAATATAATGACTGTGACGGTTTCGCTGATCGTACTGACCCGGAATGCAGATGTAACGCTCAGCAGAGGAGTGATTGTGAAGAAATATCATATCAAGGCTGGCGCTGGGATGCAGAGAATTGTATAGGTGAATGCCCGACCCATGATTGCCGCAGTCCCATCCTGATAGATATAGCAGGCGACGGATTCAATCTGACAAACGCACAGGGAGGCGTTAATTTCGACCTCGATATGAACGGCACACCGGAGCGATTGTCATGGACATCTACAGGCTCGGATGATGCATGGCTTGCCCTTGACCGCAACGGCAATGGAGCTATAGACGGCGGGCGGGAATTGTTCGGTAACTTCACGCCTCAGCCACGCTCTGCCGACCCGAATGGATTTCTAGCGCTTGCGGAATTTGACAAGTCGGCACAGGGCGACAATGGCGATGGAGTGATTGATAAGAGGGATACTGTGTTTGCGAGCCTGCGACTGTGGCAGGATACGAACCATAACGGCATCTCTGAAGCTTATGAACTCCACACTCTGGCAGAGCTGGGCGTGGCGAAGTTGGAGCTGGATTATAAGGAATCAAAGCGAGTAGACCAGTACGGCAATCGTTTCCGCTACCGGGCGAAGGTCAGGGATGCGAAGGGAGCGCAGGTCGGACGCTGGGCTTGGGATGTGTTTCTTAACAGCCGTTAGACACAGTAGCCTGGTTATCCGAATTTTTCGGCGCGCTTAAGATTTATCTTTTCCGACAAGCTGCTCGACCGCGGCGATGAGCGCTTCCGGGTCAACCGGCTTGGCTAGATGAATCTGAAAGCCTGCGGCGAGCGAGCGTGCGCGGTCGTCTTCACCGGCATATGCGGTCAGCGCCACAGCAGGCAGCTCTTTCAACTCGGGGTCGTCCTCTGCTCGCAACCTCTGTACGAGTCCGTAGCCGTCTTCATCCGGCATTCCTATATCGCTGATGAGCAGGTCGGGTCGCTTGAGCCTGACAGCTTCAATTGCCTGGCCGACGTTGGCAGCCGTTTCGACCAACGCTTCGCACTCTCCGAGGATAGTAGCCAGAAGATGGCGCGTATCCTCTTCATCATCTACGACCAGTATGCGCACACCTTTCAAGGGCGGAGGGCATTCCATAGATGTCTCATCTATACTAACGCCGTCGCTTCCCATCTTAGCCGTCTCGGTTCTTCTGAGGTTGACGGTCATCAATGGCAGCTCGACCGTAAAGCTTGAGCCGCGCTTCGTGCCTTCGCTAGTAGCTCCCACAGTCCCGCCGTGTAGCTCAACCAGATGACGCACAATCGCCAGACCCAATCCCAGCCCGCCGTGCGCCCTTGTGCTTGAGCTATCGGCCTGACGGAAACGGTCGAAGACGTAGGGTAGAAAATCCTGGCTGATGCCTGTGCCCGAATCGGTAATGGTGACGGCAGCGTAAGACTCGTTGCGATGCAGAGCTATCTGTATGCGCCCGCCCTTCGGCGTGAACTTGACGGCATTGGAGAGAAGATTCCACACCACCTGCTGCAAGCGGTTGGCATCGCCCAGGACGGGGCTGGCCGTCGGGTCTAGCGAGCGTTCGAGGGTAATCTCTTTGGCTTTGGCGGCGGGTCGAATGGAATCAATGGCGGCTTCGATGACCGGCACAAGCTCTACCGGGCGAGTATCAAGCCGAAGCTTACCAGTGATGATGCGCGAGACATCCAGCAGGTCTTCTATGAGCTGCGTCTGTGCGCGCACGTTGCGCTCTATAGTCTCAAGCGCGTGGCCGGAAGTATGCTCGTCCAACTGGCGCGTGCGTAGCATTCGCGTCCAGCCGAGCATGGCCGTCAGCGGAGTGCGCAGCTCGTGCGAGAGCGTGGCGAGGAATTCATCCTTGAGGCGATTGGCTTCCTCTGCCTCTATGCGCGCCTCGCGCTCGCGGGCGAGAAGTCGGTCACGCTCTTCCTCAATCTCTTTCCTCCCGGTGATGTCGCGTGCGATGGTAGAGGCTCCTATAATTTCGCCGCCATCGTCCTTGATAGGCGAGATGGTCAGCGAAACATGAATCCGTCTGCCGTCTCGTGTAACACGAACGGTCTCGAAATGCTCTACGCGCTCTGAGGCTGCGAGCCTCTTCAGAATGCCCGTCAGCTCATCCGGACGATCCGGCGGCACGAGTATGGAAACGTTTTGACCGATGACCTCTTCCGCAGAATAACCGTAGAGCCTCTGAGCGCCCTGATTCCAACTGGTGATGACGCCGTCAAGGGTCTTGGCAAGGATGGCGTCATCCGAAGATTCTACAAGTGCGGCCAGCCAGAGCGCAGCCTCTTCACCCTTTCGGCGCTCCGTGATGTCATGAAAGACCAGCACTACGCCTCGCGTATTTCCATCTTCGTCTTTGATGGGAGCGCCGCTGTCGTCAATGGGAATCTCGCGCCCGTCCCGCGAGACGAGCAGGGTGTGGTTTGCGAGGCCAACGACCACACCTTCGCGCAGCACTTTGACGACGGGGTTTTCGACCGGCTGGCGCGAAAATTCGTTGATGATGTGGAAGACTTCACGCAGCTCTTTTCCACTGGCCTCTTCAAGCTTCCAGCCCGTCAGGCTTTGCGCCACAGGGTTCATGAAGGTGACGCGCCCTTCAACGTCCGACGCAATGACGGCATCGCCTATGCTCTGAAGCGTTGTGCGAAGACTCGCTTCACTGATGCGCGCTCTCTGTTCGGCACCGCGTACACGCTCTGCAAGGTAACTGATGACGAGCGCAACGAAGAGGAACACTCCGAGCTGTAATAGTCCCTCGTAACCGATGGCGAAGGAAAAACGGGGCAGGAGAATAAAGTAACTGCTGAAGAGGGCGGAGAGCGCGATTGTCAGTAGGCCAGGCCCGCGACCGCCATAGAGAGTCGCGGCCACAACCGCTATAAAAAAGAAGGCGAAAGGAGTCCGGGCATGTTCCGCCTGAAGCAGCCACGAAATGGCCGCCGCCAGCGCCACCAGCAGGATGGCAAGCCCGTAACGAAACAGGGGGGAACGTTTTACCTCAGGCATGTTCGGGTTAAAACAGAGCGCTCTTGACCGCCCGGATTCGGAAACCTTTAGAGATTGAAGATTATAGCAGGCGACGAAACATAGAATGATTGTCGTCGTCGCCCGCCCGATTGCAGGCCGTGTCTTACGGCCAGCCTTAACATTCCTCTACTATCTTGCAGCGAGGACTCTTTTTTTCAAGTGCAGTCTAGCGTACACGGCAACAACCAGACCTCTCCTGGACGCTAACTTTATCGGAGCGAAATGTCGTGGCGCGAATCCCGGCGATTATAGTCACAAGCGCTCTTTTATCAAACCCTCGGCCAATCGTTATCAGAAACGGGCGCGGCTCAAAATAGAAACGGCTCTTATCTATTCACGACTCACGATTCATGATTTACGCGCTCTTTGCCTTTGCCTTCCAGTGGAGTTAAGCTCTGATTATGGCAAGACCTGAGAGACGGCTGGCAGAAAACGTCGGCGATGATTTTTATGTAGACGACACCTGCATTGACTGCGATGCGTGCAGGCAGATTGCGCCCGCCACCTTCCGCGACGCTGGCGATCAATCGGTCGTTTACGCCCAGCCGGAAACGTTGGAAGAGACGCGTCTAGCCTTAATGGCATTAGTCGCCTGTCCTACTGCCAGCATAGGCGTCAAGAAGAAGCACGACATGCGCGCAGGCATTGACGCCTTCCCCTCACACTTGGACGAGAACATATACTTTTGCGGCTTTACTTCCGAGGCGAGCTTCGGCGCATGGAGCTATCTAATCGTCCGCCCTCCAGACCGGGGCGGAAACATCCTTGTTGATTCGCCGCGTTATGCCTCGCAGCTTGTGAAAAAGATAGAACGGATGGGCGGCGTCTCAAAGATGTTTCTCACGCACAGGGACGACGTAGCCGATCACGAGCGGTTCGCCAAAAAGTTCAAAGTAGAGCGCATCATGCACGCGCGCGACGACGCGGCGCGGTACGGCGTAGAACGAATTATAGAAGGCGACGGGGCAGTGCGGCTCGACGACGATTTAACTATGATTCCTGTGCCCGGCCACACGCGCGGCCACATGGTTCTGCTCTACCGCGATAGGTATCTCTTCACGGGCGATCATCTGGCGTGGTCGCCTGTGCGTCAAACTCTCACGGCATTCAGAAGCGCGTGCTGGTATTCATGGACGGAGCAAACGCGCTCTATGGAGAAGTTGCTGGATTACCGTTTTGAGTGGGTGCTGCCCGGCCACGGGCGGATTCACAGCGACAGTCAGGAAGGGATGCGCGCCCATCTTGAGCGCTGCATAGAGTGGATGCGGGCGCAGCCCTGACCAATTAGTTGTGGCTCAGGGCAAATTTTATGTTTGCACTCCGGGCGATTTCGGTTATTATCAGGCGGTCTTGCCGGTAGCCCCTCCAGGCGAGACTCGCGTTCATGGCCCCACAATTCACCTCTTGATGGATGGAGTTCAACTCCACACAGGACGGAATTGTGCGGATTCCAATTTTCGCAATTTAGGTTTTCCCGACGAATCTAAAATGAGTGCTACTTCCCCCTTCTCTTCTCGAAGCGCCGACACGCGGCGCTCTCTCCTCTCGCTCTGGCAGCGAACCCTTTGAAGGGGCAAACACCCGAAAGCTTACCTGTGGAGAGTAAAGAATTGAAAATCTACGCACGTATCCCCTTTATCGCCGCAATGCTTGTGGCTTTCGCCGGAATCAGTTATGCGCAGAGGTCTTGTCCGGTTCCGCCGCCATCGCCTTTTCGCCACAACGCGCAGATAGTGACGCGCCAGGACCCGAAGACGAAGCAGTGGAAGGTCTTCATGCAACACCCTAAGAGTCTGACGAGCGGCGGCGACCCCGTCTATCTGGCCGCCGATTTTGCCTTTCAAGACCCGCGCCTTCGCACCAAACCGACCATAGACATCTCTTTCGTCTCCATGTCGAAGTCGCCGCGCTTCGAGTTCTCGCACGCGCTCTCGCTTCTGATTGACGGCCAACCGTGGCCTATGGCCTCTCCGGTTCAGTATTCTTCCAAAAAACAATCGGACGGCACTTATCTTGAGATTACGAAGGTGACGCTCACCTACGACAGTCTCATCGACCTGATACAGGGCAAGAAAGTCTCCGCCCAGCTTGGCATGACCAAGTTCGAGTTGACCAACAACCACCTGGAAGCCCTGCGCGAGCTCGCCAACATGATGATGCCCGGCAACCGCGTCAAACCCGGAGGCCAGGTGCGCTAAAACATTTCCGACAAACTTTAATGAGAGACGGGCGCGTGCGGTTTCGCGCCCGTCTCTCTTTCTTACGAGCGAGAATCGTTGCGCTCCCCTCACGAAGCACGGAGTCCGATTTTCCGCAACGTACATGCAAAACCCGGCTCTTCTCAGTGTCGTTCTGGATTTCATTGACATATTAATACAATAGCAGTATAAGCGGGATTGATTTCACTACCGGAGCGCGGCGCTAGCGAAAGCGGCTCACACAAATGACCTTTCGCTTTGTTCCAATCGTGCGCGGCAAAGAATCAATGTCTCTCTTGCAGGGAAAGCTTCACGCCATTACTTGCAATAGCCATAAGCTATTTTCAGACCAGAACCCGCAGGCAGCCTGACTTAGGACAGGCAATTCTTGTCAACACCCGGCTGCGATTGTTCATTCTACCTTCGATATTGAGCCAACGGCAGAAAGCCTTGGCGCTCAGCTTATAAATCTAAGGAGTCAAAAATGAATCACCTGCTTCTGAAATCATTCAATCAGACATTGCTGAGGGTCGGCGGTAAGATATTAATTATCATAATCGCTGCCGGCGCTTATTTCGGACTTAAAGCAATCGAGAATTCAAAAAACGGTTTTGATAGAGAGAAGGCCGCTCCCTTCGCCGTTACTGAAACAGCTGAGTCTAATGATGACAAAGGATTGGTCCGTATAAAGCTCAACGATTTACAGAAGATGCCGTCGGAAATTCAGGAACATGTCAAGAAAACTTTGGATTTCCCCTTCAGAAATGAGGATGAATTTATAGCCAGACTGAACGACTCTATCCTGGAAGATAAAGAGCGAGAGAGCAAGTCCAAGCAGGAGGAGTTAAATACTTACGCCAAAGCTTATATAACGAGCAGCGCGAATTTCTATGGCGATATCAGTGGCCCTGTTAATTCATTGGAGATTCGCGGAGTTGATACCGAAGCCCTCCAGAAGAAGACGGACGCGGCTTTAAAGGGCGAACGAATTTCCGACGAGCAGCTCAACCTTCCAAACGACAAAGAGAAGGGTCTGAGAGCCGCCCAGCTTAATAAGCTGAACGCTTCTATAAATGAGCTTGTGCCTAAGGTAGAAGCATACAACCGCGCGAAGGCTAAAATTGATAAGGAATTACAGGACTTAGATGATAAGACCCTAAGCCTTATGCGCAGCGCTTACAATAGCAGGCCTATCATCGGCAAGGCCGTCGCCACAGCTCGCGAGAAGACCTTTAGCAGAGACCCGTTCTCGAACGTCGTATTAAACGAAAGGAGCGGTAATTATGCTATTTACCAAGTTGTTTGGTATCTCTTTATGATCGGCCTGGTCTTCGGCCTGCTCTATCTGATATATGCGCTCTTGAAACCGTTGACGCCTTTTGCAGGCGGCACCGACCTACTCAAAGATCAGACTAGCAGCTTCTTTAAGCCCGGCCAGAAAATAACGCCCGAATTGGCAAAGGCGGCAGCCGTTACGGTCGCCGCGCTCGGTATTGGGACGGCAGTCGCCGTTGCCGGCAGCACGGGAGGCAATCGCATCTCTCGCATATCGAATAGCGATAACGGAGACGTGGATATTCAGGATTCTTCAAAGCGCACAAGGCCGCCAATCCAAGACATCGGAGGTATTGAGCGCGGGCCGGCCACAGGAGCCTATCAGCCGACAGTCCAAGTCACTACCCCTATCGTCTACCCTTCACCAATGACAGTGCAATCCTACTATCCGTCGTCGGATGGCCCCATGATAGCCAGCCTGATGAGCAAGATTGAAAGCCTGAATCGGGACAAGATAGGCCAGAGGGAGTTGACGCAACAACTGACGCCGATTAATCAGGGGTTAGCTTCTCTGCCGGGTTTCCAGACGGACATGCAGAATTTCAAGCGGGATATGGAGACGAAGCAACTGCCCGGCTTATCAGGCAGAATAGCTCCGCTGGAGAACGAATTCACCTTACCCACAGGACGCGTCAAAACACTCGAAGGCTTGGCGCAGACGCTACAGACTGATTTCAAAACCAGAATGGATTCTGTCGCCGCTACAGTTGAAGGTATGCGTAACGACAGCCTCGACTCGCTTCAGCGACCGACCCAACAAAATCTATTCGGGCGCGTCGGAAGACTCGTGGGCAAGAGTCATTATATGGTGTCAGACCAATCCTTCCGGGCGCTAACGAATCTAATGGCTAAAAATCCTAATGATACTCTCGCTGAAGCAAAGCTGAAAACAGACATCCTGGCGGCGCTGGAAAGCTTGAAAGGTAATCCGCCGAGAAATGAGGGGGATTTTATGGCCGACCTGGGGGGAAGATGCCCCGAATGCTTATTCAACAGGTGGAGAACGATCATTCTCAAATATACGCGCGTCTCCTACTGAGATTTAAGGAAACGGTCAGTTTCCTGTAAGGCCTGGACGGGCTATTGGGAGACAGACCATAACGCTTTTACAGGCCTGCTTGAGAATTGCGAGGTGAATTATGCCGGATACAGACAGCGAAAATAGTTCTAATCTACCGCAGACGGAAGGTCATGTGAGCACAAAGAGCAGGGCGCTCGCGCAAATTTTCGAGATAGCGGCGGTTCTGCTCTTTACCGGATGGCTGATTCTACTCTATTCACAGCCGCAATGGCTCAGGAATGACTACATTCCGGTTTGGGTAATTCTGTTTCTGCTCTTCGCGGCGGTTCTCATGTTCGTAGCCCTGACGGTGCTCTTCACCTACAGGTCTAATCAAGACGACCAGCGCCTCATCAGTAAGACGCGTTATGTTATCACCAAGCACCGGATAAATACTCTGAAGGCAGCCGGAGTCCCGACTGACGTGAGCACATATCTTGACACTATAATTGGAGAGACTTTTCCTTCGCAGGAAAAGTTTCTGGCGTTGCTAACGAATTCACTGGGGCCGGAGAGGACGGCTGAAGTGAAGGCGATGGTTCTTAAGTATACGAAGGACTATAAACCGGTTCGGACACCGAAGGGGGAAACGGCTGCGCCGGCAGCAAAGCCGTTAGAAGGGACGGACACTAAGCCCTCATCCTCATAAAACTTATCAAAGAAATAGTCTCATGATGAACGGGCGCGCGTGCAGAACCGCGCCCGTTTTGTTATGTTATCAGGAAGTCTCAAATCCCAAGCTCCATATCTGGAATTTGGACTTGGGATTTGAGACTTGGGACCTGGAACTTTTTAAGATGAACCCAGAACGTATCAGAAATTTTTCTATCATCGCGCACATTGACCACGGGAAGTCCACGCTGGCCGATAGGCTTCTGGAGTTGACGGGCGCGGTCGCGGGGCGCGATATGGAAGCGCAGGTGCTCGACAACATGGACTTGGAGCGCGAGCGCGGCATCACTATTAAATCTCATGCTGTGCGTCTTGATTATAAAGCGCGCGATGGTCAGGCTTACGTGCTCAATCTGATTGACACGCCGGGACACGTTGACTTCTCCTACGAGGTCTCGCGTTCTCTTTCAGCCTGCGAGGGTGCGCTGCTGGTCGTTGATGCCTCGCAGGGCGTCGAGGCGCAGACGCTCGCCAATACTTACCTTGCGATTGAGAACAATCTCGAATTGATTCCGGTCATCAACAAGATTGACCTTCCGGGTGCGGAGCCAGACAAGGCCATAGAGCAGATAGAGCACGTGATAGGGCTTGAGACGCACAACGCCGTCCTGACGAGTGCAAAGACGGGTCTGGGCGTGGATGAAGTCTTGGAAGCCATTGTGCGCGACGTGCCGCCGCCAAAGGGTGATGCCAATGCTCCGCTCATGGCTCTCATCTTCGATTCGTGGTACGACTCGTATCGCGGCGTCATAGTCCTCTTTCGCGTGATTGACGGCTCGATTACGCCGGGGATGAAGATTCGCTTCTTCAATACGGGGCGCGATTATCAGGTGGAGACCATAGGCGTCAATCGCCCGCGCCCGACTCCGATTGATCGCCTGAGCGTGGGCGAGGTGGGCTTTCTCACGGCCTCAATCAAAGAGGTCGCCGACGTGCAGATTGGCGACACCATCACGTCCAGCCAGAATCCGACGAAGGAACCTTTCCCAGGCTTTCAAGAGATAAAGCCTATGGTCTTCGCGGGGCTTTACCCAGTGGACACGGGACAATATGAAGAACTGCGCGATGCGCTCGACAAGCTGCGCCTTAACGACGCTTCATTCTTTTATGAGCCGGAATCCAGCACCGCGCTCGGCTTCGGTTTCCGCTGCGGATTCTTGGGCTTACTGCACATGGAGATTGTGCAGGAGCGGCTTGAGCGCGAGTTCAATCTTGAATTGATTACGACAGCACCGGGCGTGCGCTATGTTGTGACGACAACGAGCGGCCAGGTGATTGAAGTTGACTCGCCCGCGAAGATGCCCGACCCTGTGAAGATTGCCAGGATTGACGAGCCTATCATCATGGCGACTATTCTGACGCCGCAGGATTTTCTGGGCGGCATCCTTCCGCTACTGGAAGAGAAGCGCGGGGTTCAGAAAAAGTTTGAATACATCTCTTCGACGCGTGTCATGCTCACCTACGAGCTTCCCCTGAATGAAATCGTGCTTGATTTTTATGATCGCCTGAAATCCGTCTCGCGCGGGTATGCGTCGCTCGACTATCACTTCGCTGGCTACTGGGAGTCAGACCTGGTGAAGCTGGACGTGCTGGTTTCCGGCGAACCTGTTGACGCGCTCTCGCTCATTCTTCATCGCAGCACCGCAACGTCAAAGGGTCGCGCGCTCGTAGAAAAGATGAAGCAGCTCATCCCGCGCCAGCTCTTTGAAGTCCCCATTCAATCGGCCATCGGCAACAAGGTCATCGCGCGCGAGACCGTCAAGGCACTGGGCAAGAACGTGCTGGCGAAATGCTACGGCGGCGACATCTCCAGAAAGCGCAAGCTCCTAGAAAAACAGAAAGAGGGCAAAAAGCGCATGAAGAAAGTTGGCCGCGTAGAGATTCCGCAGGAAGCTTTTCTTGCAGTCTTGAAAGTGAATGAGTAAAGATAAGAAGCTCATCAGGCGATTACGCTCATCTTAAAGATGATTTGGGGGCAGCAAATGATAGTGCTGGAAGAGAAAGAGATCGCGCAGCTACCGATTTCGAGCGCCCCTGAAATCATGAGCGGCGCAACTGTGTTTCGCGGCACGCGTGTTCCGGTGTCGGCGTTGATGGACAATCTCGCCGCAGGGCTTACGCTGGACGAATTTCTAGACAACTTCCCAACTGTTAAGCGCGAGCAAGCACTTCAAGTCATAGAATTTTTCAAAGACACGTTGACGCGACTAGGCCAAGCCGATTGAATTATCACTCATAACAATCAAGGTAGGGGATTTCGTTTTGCTTTCACTTCCTTCTGAGAAGCTGTTTGAAAATCGGATTCATCTAAAGTCCCGTAGGGACTTTGTGATAATAGCCCAGTGCTTTAGCACTGGGAATCATTCGAGAAAAAGAGTTGAGTCCCGTAGGGACGACTGAAATCTTCGATTGATGCTTCAGTCGTCCCTACGGGACTCAACTTTATTTTTCCTGCTTTTACCCAGCGATAAATGGCTGGGCTATTTTCAAATGTCCCTACGGGACAACATACGAATCTGATTTTCCAGATAACTTCTTAACTAAAAGCATAGGAGGTTTCCGAAATGAAACGTTTCTTTGCAATCCTTGCCCTTCTCCTAGCCTCTCTCGCAATCAGCTTTTATCCGCGCGTCGAATCGCAGATGAAGATGCCGGGTAACGAGCGGCCAGTCGTGCTGCTCGCGGGACTCGGCAATCATCATCATGCGGTTAAGACCAGCAGCCCTCAGGCGCAGCGCTTTTTCGATCAGGGCTTGAGGCTCGTCTATGCCTTCAATCACGAAGAGGCCGTGCGCTCTTTCAAGCGCGCCGCAGAGCTTGACCCGCAGATGGCTATGGCTTACTGGGGCGTGGCTTACGCGCTGGGGCCGAACATCAATCTGGACGTTGACCCTGAAAGAGAGCGCGCAGCTTATGAGGCAGTGCAGAAGGCGCGCTCACTTTCAACGCAAGCGCCGGAGAACGAGCGCGCTTATATAGAAGCCTTAGCCAAAAGATATTCGATTGACCCGAAGGCTGATTTGAAACGGCTGGCGGTTGATTTCAAGAATGCTATGGGCGAGCTTGTGTTGCGTTACCCGGATGACCTGGATGCCGCGACCATTTACGCGGAGAGCGCCATGAACCTGCGACCGTGGCAGCTATGGAAAGCGGACGGGCGACCCGCGGAAGGTACAGAAGAGATTATAGCCGTGCTTGAATCCGTCCTCAGACGCGACCCGAATCATATGGGAGCGATTCACTACTACATACATGCCGTCGAAGCTTCTCCCAACCCGGAGCGTGCGCTGGTCTATGCCCCGAAGCTTTCAACTTTAGCGCCTGCCGCAGGTCATCTGGTTCACATGCCCTCGCACATCTACATGCGCACTGGAGACTACGAGGCCGCAGCCCGCAGCAACGAAGAGGGAGCGCAGGCAGACCGCAACTTTTTCAAGTTGACCGGAAGACAGGGCATGTATCCGGTGATGTATTACAACCACAACCTGCATTTCCTGGCTATAGCCTACAGCATGGAAGGCCGCTTCACAGATGCCTTCCGTGCATCCAGAGATTTGGAGGCGAATGTCGCGCCCGCTGTCAAAGAGATGCCTATGCTCGGAGGCTTCATGACAACTTCGACTCTGATGCTTGCACGCTTTCGCCGCTGGGATGAGATTATGCGATTGCCTCAGCCGGATGCGAAGATGCCCGGCGTGACAGCCGTCTGGCATTTCGCGCGCGGGATGGCTCTAGCTGCGGGCGGCAGAGCGCCGGAAGCGGAGAAAGAGCTGAAGCTATTAGAGGAGGCTAGACGAGCTGTTCCGAAGGAAGCCTCTTTCGGTCTCAACAGCGCCGAGAGCGTCCTGAAGGTTGCCGAAACGGTTCTGGGCGCAAAGCTCGCACAGGCGCGGCGCGATAACAGGCGCGCGATTGAGCTTTTGAGAAAAGCCGTGGAGATGGAGGACGCGTTCGCTTATGACGAGCCGCCCGCATGGTTTCTGCCTGTCAGAGAATCGCTCGGCGGCGCGCTCCTCACAAATCGTGATTACAGTGAAGCAGAGAGGGTCTTTCGCGCAGACCTCTTGAAGAATCCGCGCAGCGGTCGCTCGCTCTTCGGTCTAAGAGAGAGCCTGAAGGCGCAGGGTAAACAATCTGCCGCCGCTATGGTACAGGCCGAATTCGAGCGTGCGTGGAGAAACGCTGATACGCAACTACGCGTGCAGGACTTGTAAGACATCCGAATTTCAAGCCCCTGAAAGGGGCGATAGAATGTAGCCCACGGCTTGCGCCGTGGGCTACATTCTATCGCCCCTTTCAGGGGCTTAAGAGCCGGGGTTTTGAAAATACTCGCACGTCACCCGATGGCTTAACCGGGGCGCTCATTAGAGTAAAACATCCAAATCATGATAGGCTTAAACGTCGCTGTAGAAGGGTCTGTGAGAGAGATTGATTCCCTGACCTTCTCTGTTGACGAAACCTTTTCGCGCGGGTCTAAACCTCTACTACACAAAAGATGCACGTCACACGGGTTGAACTGGAAAATATCAAGTCGTACGTTCGCCAGACATTTGATTTTGAGCGCGGCACGACGGCCATCACGGGCGAAAACGGCGCGGGCAAGACTACTATTCTGGAAGCCATCGCCTGGGCGCTCTTCGACACGCTTGATTACAGCAAAGACGATTTCCTGCGGCGCGGCGCGAAGAAGGGTGTAGTGCGCGTCTCTTTCATCAGCAGCGAATCGGATGAGCGGCTGTACACCGTCTACCGCGACACGGGCAACGGCTACTACATCTACGATCACGGCCTGAGCATGAAGATAGCCGAGAAGAAGGTGGACGTTTCGGCTAAGCTCCGTCAACTGCTCGGCGTAGAGGAGCCTGGTTCCGACATTAAAGCGCTTTTCAACTCCGCCATAGGCGTCCCGCAAGGAACTTTCACAGCAGACTTCCTGCGTCCGGCAAACCAGCGCAAGGCCTCCTTTGATCGTCTACTAAAGGTCGAAGAGTATCGTGACAGCGCCGAGCGGCTGCGCGATACAGTCAATCTCATTGACGAGCGTCTTCATGATGTAAGTGTGCGCATAGGGCGTGCCGAAGGACAGCTTGCGCGCTACGACGAGTTTGTAGAAGAGCATAAAGAGGCCGCCCGTCTTGCGGAAGAGTTAAACGCTCAGCTTGACGAATTACAGAAAGAGATTGAGACGCGGGCGCGCACGGTTGCGTTGATGGACGAGCGTGAGGCTCAATTGGCGGCGACGCGCTCGCGTGCTGACCGCCTGAGCGTAGAGCACGACGCAGCGTCGCGCCGCCTTGAAGACGTGAAAGTCGAGCGTGATGCGGCGCTAAAGGGGCGCGAGCGACAACAACTGGCCGAGGCCGATTACAAAGCTCACGTACAGGCTCTTGCGACTCTAGCGAAACTTGACGAGCGGCGGCGGTCGCGTGACCGCTTACGCGCCGAAGAAGCGGGCATCTCTCGCCTGCTGGAAGCGGCGCGCGGGAGTGTGCGCCGGATTGAAGAGGCACTGGAGCGCGCCCGTGCCGCGGCTGCATTGATTCAAACGCTAGCGCTGCAAATAGTCGAGCAGGAAGAATTGGAGCGCGAGCGCGAGCGCTTGAGAGACCTGCGCGCACAGGCTTTGAGCGAGCGCGCTCGCATGGCTCAGCTTGATGTGGAGCTGAAGGAGCTGCGCGCCCAGCATGTGCAGGTCAAGAGTCGAGTCAAAGAGGCAGAGCAGGGGCGCGGCGCGGAAGAAACGGTCACTAAGCTTGAAAGCGAGCGCCTTCATATTGAAACCACTCTGAGCACAACGGAGAAGGCCGCGACCAGTCTCAAGCATCTATCGCAGCAGCGCAGGGGCGAGGCACAGGAAGCCGAGCGCCTTCGCCGCGAAGCCGAGGTGCTGCGCAAACAGATTGCAGAGCTTGAAAGACGCGCCGCGAAGGCCACGGAAGTTGTTCAGCTAGCTGCGCGCGAAACGGAGTTAACCGAACAGCTCGCGCACCTGCGCGCAGAGATTTCGCGAGATGAAAAGTTTCGCCGCGAAGTCAAAAACGGTCTCTGCCCGATTCTCTCCGAAAAGTGTTTGAATATCAGCGAAGGCCAGACGCTCGAAGACTATTTCAAGGGACAGTTTGCCACGAACACGGCGCAGGTCGGCCAGCTTGAGAAGGAGCGCGCGACCCTAACAATTATGGTGCGTGAGGCGCGCGAGGCAGAGCGCGAGTTGTCTAAGCTTGAGAGCGTGCGCGCCCAGCTACGCAACGCGACGGACAGGCTCAGGGAGCGCGAGGACTTGATAGCGCGGCTCGATCTTGAAATAGCCGCGCTGCCGAATGCTTCCCGCGAGCTTCTAGACAAATTAAAAGCGCAGCTTATGGGCGTGGACGGCGAGTTGATTGTGATGCGCGAGGCTGCGCTTCGCTACGCGGAGCTGAAGCCCTTGCAGCAGAGGCTTGCGGAGATAGAACAGGAAGGCAAGCGCAAGCGGGACGAGCGCGCAACGGTCTCGGCAAACGCCGAAGCGGTCAGTCCGTTGGAGAAAGATATAGAAGAGACTGAAGAGAGATTGCGAAAGCTTCAAGACCCGCGCGGGCGCGCTGCGAATTTGCGCGCCGAAGCCGAAGCCGAAACTCTACGCCGGGAGGAACTCGCAGGCTCGCTTGACGCTCTGCGCTCGCTTGAAGAGAAAGCCTATAAGCTACAGCTTCAACTGGAAGAGTACAGGAATCTGGATGCCGAATGGGAAGAGGCGCGCGGGGTGCGCGACCGCACGGCTGATGCTCATCGTGAGTATCTGGCGAGCGAAGCCATTGCGGCCACGTTGCCTGCGCGCGAAGCCGAGGTGAAGAAGGCGGAAGAGGAAGCGGCTCGCCTTGCAGGTGAAGCCAAAGTTGCTCTTGATGAATTTGAGCGCCTGTCTACTGCCTACAATCGAGAGCAGCACGGGCTTGAGCGCGGCGCGCTTGCACTGGCGCGCGAGCGTGCCGCAGCTCTCTTGGCTCAACTGGACGCGGCGCGCACGCGTGAGTCATCGCTTCATGCGGAGATTGAGCGGCTAGCGAAAGTGCGTGAAGAGATGCGCGAGGAGTTTCGCGCTAAAGAGCGTTTGGAAAGGCTGGACGAAGCGACCGATTTTATACGCGACACTTTGAAGCAGGCGGGGCCGATTATCACCGAAAGCTATCTCTACAACATCTCGATTGAAGCCAACCAGCTTTTCCGAGAGATAACGGGCGAAGCGAGCCGCGCGCTTCGTTGGTCGCGCGATTACGAGATCATCCTGGAAGAAGATGGACACGACCGCTCTTTCCCGAATCTTTCCGGGGGCGAGCAGATGGCCGCAGCCCTCTCCATACGCCTTGCCCTGCTCAAACAGCTTTCGGACATTCGCATGGCCTTCTTCGACGAGCCTACGGTCAACATGGATGCGGAGCGCCGCGAGCGCCTGGCGCAGCAGATAGGCTTGGTGCAGCACTTCGACCAGCTCTTCGTCATCTCCCATGACGACACCTTCGAGGGCAGCGTTGACCACGTCATTCACGTTACGCGAAAGGACGACGGCGGCACGCGGGTTCAAGAAGAGCTGCGGCTGGAGCGAGGAACAGAAGAGATGAAGGCGGAGGGAGAAATAGAAGGGATGAAGGCAGAGGGATGAATAAGAAGATGGGCGCTTCCTCGTCATCACTCAAGCCTGCGGCATCAAAGCTGGTCACGATTTTTTGCGACGGCTCAAGTCTGGGGAACGGGCAGGCGACGACGCGCGCGGCAGGCGTTGCGCTACTGGGCTATCAGGGATTGTGGCGGGCGTTCGGGACTTACCTTGGCACGGCTACAAACCAGCAGGCGGAGATTGCCGCTGCCGCTTTGGGGCTGAGTTCTCTACGCGAACCCTGCCGCGTGCGCGTGGTGACGGACTCGCGCTACGTTGTGGAAACTATGTCAGGGCGCTTTCGCCGCAAATCCAATCTGGAGTGGTGGAAAAAACTGGACAAGGCCGCGCGCCCGCACAGCGTCACATGGGAGTGGGCAAAGGGGCACGCAGGCCATGTCATACAGGAAGCCGCAGACCGCGCCGCCCGCCGCATCGCCGCCCTTGGCCGCGTGGACGATTCAATACTACGCGACGCCGTTGACAGAATCGGCACGACAGAGATTGAGAGCTAAAAGGTTTCGATAAAGAAGCTGTCTTGAGGATTCACACGTTTGCGCCGAAGGCGCATCCAGAAGGTAGCCAGAGGCTGAGGCGGACGCGAGGACGACTCTGCCTCTGGTAAGGATGTAGTTATCATTCGCGCCCTGAAGGGAGCGCGTAGATTCTACGCGCTCCCTTCAGGGCGCGTGACCTCAAACACGTACTTGGTTCCAGACGTTTCACGTCTGGCTACCTTCTCATCGCCGCTCGTGCGGCGGTAAAAAATCGCCAAACAGCTTCTTGGATGCTCCTCTTGATGAGGAGCCTGTGGGTCATTCTTTCATTGGCATTCCCGGCTTTGGTGTTATTATCTCTCGCACATTCACGCCGGGTTGTAGAGTTGAGCAGAAGGGTAAATCTTCATCTGGAGGCTCCTACATGACAATCAACGTGGTCATAGATTTGTCGCACTTCAACCAAGTCACAAGTTTTGCAGAAGTTAAAGCCGCAGGCATCGTCGGCATCATACACAAGGCGACCGAAGGCTTAAGCGAAACCGACCCGACTTACTCAAGCCACAAGAGCGCCGCGCAGGCCGCAGGTCTCTGGTGGGGCGCTTATCACTTTGCCACGGGTGACGATGCGGTGGCGCAGGCCGAGCATTTTCTTTCGTTCGTTAATCCCGGCGCGAATGATCTGCTTGTACTTGATTTCGAGCAGAACCCTTCAGGCTCAAGCATGACGGTGGCGGAAGCCGAGCAGTTCGTCACGCATGTGCAGCAGGCGACCACACGCTGGCCTGGCTTCTATTCCGGCTCTTACATCAAGGAGCTTCTGGGAGATAACACGAACGCGACGCTGGCTAACTGCTGGTTCTGGCTCTCGGAGTATGGCCCGACGGCGCATGTTCCGGCTAACTGGCCGACATGGACTATGTGGCAATACACGGATGGCTCTATAGGCCCTGAGCCGCATTCGGTGCAGGGCGTAGGGAACTGCGACCGCGACCAGTTCAACGGAGATATGGACGGGCTGACGAGGCTCTGGGGCTATGCTGGCTAACCGGGCTTGAAAATCTTTACGATACTGAATCTGTCGAGAGGGTTTTAGATGAAGTGGTTAAAGCGTATGGCAATCGCCATTGCTATTCTTTTTGTCGTCGCTCAGGTCATACGGCCATCTATGACCAATCCTACGGTTGACGAGAGCCGCACCCTTCAGGCGAAGGCGCAGATTACGCCGGAGGTCAACGCCATCATGGAGCGCTCCTGCAACGATTGCCACTCCAACAAAACCTCCTGGCCTTGGTATAGCCAGGTCGCTCCCGTCTCATGGTACTTGTCCAGACATGTAACTCAAGGGCGCAGGCACCTCAACATCTCCGATTGGGCTGGATACGATAACAAGAGAGCGGCGCGTAAGCTAGATGAAATATGCGAGCAGGTGAAGATGGGCGAGATGCCTATTAAGACCTATCTGCTGATTCACCCTTCGGCCAATCTATCGGACGCGGACAAGCAGGCGTTGTGTAACTGGGCAGAGCAGGAGCGTACACGCCTCGCTGCGCCTCAAGCAGGCAATCAGCAATAAGGGACGCGCCTCTCCTGAGACTAAGTGTACTGGTAGAGATTTAGCAAAGCTTCGCGCCGGTTACTTTCAGAAACTTCACAAGCAGCAACGGCTAGATAAATATCAGATGAAGCTGACTGGCGACCAGATTAATTACCTCAATATTGGCCTGATGGTGCTTTCCTGTTTCCTCGCTTATATTTTCCCGTTCGAATTATTTCTTGTCTCTTATGCGGTGCTTGGCCCTTTGCACTACCTGACGGAAATCTCATGGCTACATGACAGGAGGTATTTCGTCGAAGACGGGAAGACAGGGCGTGACAGGCGTGCTAAACGGCGCTGGTTAATATTGGTCATGTTGACGCTGGCACTCATGCTCTACGGATACACGACCGAGAAGATACCGGACTGGGCTATATCTCCCCGGTGGGAGATGTCGCTGTTCTATTTAGTATTTGTTACCGCGCTGCTGACGCTTATTAAAAACAGGACGGCTCAGGCCGTGCTGATAGCTCTGGCGCTCATCTCACTGTTTTCTTTCAGTAGCACAAGATACTACACTTTAATCGCTTTCTTCTTAGCCACCATCATTCACGTCTTCATTTTTACAGGCGCATTTATCCTGTACGGTGCTCTGAAAAGCAGGAGCCTGTCGGGGATTTTATCTCTGGCTATATTTGTGCTCTGTGCAGCGCTCTTCTTCGTCTATGTCCCGGAATCTCTGGGGCATACGGTAGGCGATTATGTCAGAGCGAGCTACGTCCAGTTTCAGACGCTCAACGCCGAGCTGATACGGCTCTTTCGTCCGGGTACGGTTATGTCATTGAGCGGAATATATGAATCAAGCGCAGGCTTGATGGTCATGCGGCTGATAGCATTTGCTTACACTTATCACTATCTCAACTGGTTTTCTAAAACTTCGATTATTAAATGGTATGAGATACCGAAAAGTCGAACGGCGCTCATCATAGGGGTATGGCTTGGCTCGCTGGCGCTCTATGCTTATAGCTATGAGATAGGAATAATGGCGCTCTATTTTCTAAGCATTCTACATGTGATGCTGGAGTTTCCGCTTAACCATCGCACCTTCGCCGGTATTGGCAAAGAGCTACACTCTATGGCGCGGTAACGCCGCATCTATCTTAGCGTGAGGTGCGATATAAGCAGCGACAGTATTACGTCTTCAGCCCCTTTCAGGGGCTTGCTCAGATTCTCTTATTTGGGTGATGAAGCGATAGCCGACGCCTCTGACCGTCAGTAGATGCTTGGGCTTGGTGGGTTCGTCTTCCAGATATTTCCGCAAGCGGACGATAAAGTTATCAATGGCGCGCGTGTCCGTGTCTTCATGAAGCCCCCACACGTCTTCAAGCAGCGACTTGCGGGAAACCACGCGCCCCTCGTGTTTGATTAGATAGCGTAAGACTTCCGCCTCCATCAAAGTCAGCCGCACAGTCTGGCCGCTCATCATTCGCAGCTCAAGCGCCCCGAAATCAATCGTCCTGCCGTCGAAGATAAACAGCTCGCTCTCCGCCTGTCTGCTCTCTTCTTTGACGCCGCTCTCTGTTTCTACGGCTGCAAGTCTGGCGGCGTCGCTTGCGTTCGCAGCCGAGTTATTCTGATCCAGATGAAACCACTGGCGACGCCTGAGCAACCCGTTGATGCGCGCAATCAGCACCGATAGCTCAAACGGCTTTGGCAGATAATCGTCAGCGCCTGCTTCAAAGCCGCGCAGGACATCTTCTGGCTGCCCGCGCGCCGTCAGCATCAGCACTGGAACGAATTGCCCCGCCTGTCGTATCTCCGAGACGACCGTAAAACCGTCCTTGCCCGGAAGCATTACGTCCAGAATGACTACGTCGAAGCGCTCGCGCTTCTCTAACAACAGAGCGAGCGCCGCTTCGCCGTCACCGACCGCTTCAACCATGTAGCCTTCTGCTTCAAGGTTGAAGCGCAGGCCATCCCTCAGATGCTTCTCGTCCTCAACGATGAGTACCGCGCTCGATTCCATCAAGCCCTCGGAAGTTGAATAGTAAAAGTGCTGCCGTGGCCGGGGCCTTCGCTTTCGGCAAAGACGCGACCGCCATGTTTGTCTACAATCGAGCGCACGATATAGAGTCCCAGGCCAGTGCCTTTGACGCGCGCCATGAAGCTGCCCTGCACTCTGTAGAAGCGCTTGAAGATGCGCTTGAGCTGCGAGCTGGAGATGCCTATGCCGCGATCCCGTATGCGCACGGCCACGCGCTTTTCGTCCAGCGCGGCCACCTCCACGGAAACATCAACTTCTTTATCGGAGTATCTGACGGCGTTCTCAAGCAGGTTCGAGACCGCCGCGCGCAACTCATCGGCATCGCCCGTGACGCGCGCTCCCTCGCCATCCAGTGATTCGGTGTAATGAAGCGCACCCTCGTCCAGCTTATGACGAACGCGCGTCAGCTCAAGGCACTCTCGAACCATCTCGCTCAAGTCAATGACCGAACGATTCAGAGAGCGTCCCTTGTGACCCGTGCGCCCTGCACGCAGGACTTGCTCGACCGTGTGCAGGAGCCGGTTGGTGTCAGCTAAGATAATCTCGTAAAACTCATCGCGCTGCGCTTCCGTGACCTCACGCGTTTTCAAGGTCTCAAGGTAGAGGCGTATGGAGGTAATCGGAGTCTTCAACTCATGCGTCACGGCATTAATGAAAGCATCATGCTGCTCATTGCGCCTGATCTCACGAATCAGGAAGGTTGTATTGAGCACCAGACCCGTGATAATCAGCGCGAAAAAGATGATGCCAAAAACAAGGAGCGCGACCTCTCGCCAGTTCAGCAGAATCCAGCCGACGTTGAGCGCAATCGCCAGCGCCACCAGGCACGAGCCGAGCGTGATGAAGAAGTAGACAGACTTGCGACGAGCACGAGTGCGCATATGCACATTGTAGAAAGAAAAGCCGTAAATCGTAAATCGTGAATCGTAAATAGAGAAAGGCAGTTCTGTCTATTTACGATTCACGATTCACGATTTACGGCTCTTCTGCCTTCTCTTCACGCTGCTCGCCGAAGCTGGCTTGTCTCCGTTTGAGCCGCAAGCTGAGAGGTATTGATGAGCTTGATGTCTCTGGCAAGTCCAAGAAATTGCAGCGTGCGTATGCCCCACCAGTTGATGTCTATCTCGTACCAAGCGACGCCGTGGCGCGCGGCGCGCGGGTACGCGTGATGATTGTTGTGCCAGCCTTCGCCGAATGTCACCATCGCCACCCACAGGTTGTTGGTCGAATCGTCGTTGCTTTCAAACCGGCGGCTTCCCCACAGGTGCGTCGCGGAGTTGACCAGCCACGTCGCATGCAGCCCGACCGTGACGCGTATGAAGACGCCCCACATCATCATCGGCCAGCCGCCAACGGCGAACAGAATGATTCCGAGTACGACGAGCGGAACGTAATAGAGGCGATCAATCCAGAAGTGAACGCGGTCTTTCATCAAGTCCGGTGCATAGCGCTGCAACACTGCGTTTTCATGCTGCTGTGCAGTGCCGGTCAGAATCCAGCCCATGTGCGCCCACCAGCGGCCATCACGCGGCGTATGCGGGTCTTTGCCCTGCTCTTCCGTGTGCGCGTGGTGTATGCGATGCGTCACCACCCAGTTGATAGCGCCGCCTTCCAAGGCCAGCGTGCCGCACAGCGTCAGAAAATATTCCACAGCCTTCGGCGTCTTGTAGCCGCGATGCGTCAACAGACGATGAAAGCCCATGCCTATGCCCAGACTGCCCGATACCCACCAGAGAAAAAGTGTGACAAAGAGCGCTTTCCAGCTAAACATAAAGAGCGCAGCTATCGCGCCCGTGTGAAAGACGATCATCCAGATGGTAGTCGTCCAGTTGATGCCCTCAGCCTGCTTATCAATCCTTGTTTCGCTACTCATGATTCCCCTCTAATCAAAAGTTTTTTCGCCCAACCCAATTGATGAGCGCCACACGAAGTATGGTAACAATTTATGACCAGCCCATTTGTAATAGTTATGTAAGGATTGACGGGAAAGAGCGATTTTATCGCACAGGTTTACGCATAATTTAAAGTTTCTATCACGGAACACAGATGGCGCACATGAGGCAGCCGCCCGTCATGACTGCTAACACCGCCTATGCGAAATCGGGCGATTACCACATCTGAAAAAAAGGTCGGCAGCAAGTTATTTGACCGCCCGCTCGACTTGAGAGCCTTGTATCACTTATCTTTGCGATGCTCTATTACCAATCTCGCGCACAAGTTTAGCGCAGCATGGTTATGCCGGACTCCTCAAAAAGATTCCCACTCTGGCCTGCTCTGATTTTCGTCTCCGGCTTGCCAAGAATCCTCTCTGCTTTTCTGCTCCCGAATGCCTTCGGCGACGCTTACGCGTACATCAAAGATATTGGCACGATGAGCGCCAGAATCTCCTCCGGGACATTCTCTCTGACGAACCTGTATGGCTTCTGGCTCCCGCTCTACCAGTTCATCTGTGCCATCTTGAGCATTCCTTTTGGTCATCCATATTATGTTGGAAAGCTCGTTTCGGCTCTGTTCGGCGTTGGAGTCTGCTTACTGGTTTACGACACCGCCCTGCGTCTGACGGCGCATCGCACGGCCTCCCTGCTGGCCTTTGCGCTTATAGCCCTGAGTCCCCTGCACATCGTCAATTCGGCTTCGGCTATGACCGACGTGCCGCATGCCTTCTTCGTCTTAGCCAGCGCCTGTTTTGTTTTGAGGAAGCGCTGGACATGGGCTGCTTTGCTGGCCGCGCTCGCAGGTTTGACGCGCATGGATAGCTGGATGCTCATCCTTTTGATTCCGGCGCTCCAGTTTTTGGAAGAGCGTCGTATTTCAATCGTCGCGTGCATGACGCTTCTGTTTCCGCCTCTGTTCTGGTTCTACATCTCTTGGAAAGCAACCGGCGACTGGCTCGCCTGCTTCGTAGAGCGAAAGCAATACATGGACTGGCTGCTCACGGTCAATCCGAGCCTTGCCACATTTTCGCTAAACGGCGTTACGCGCGACACCTTCGCGCTGCTTCTTTCGACAGACCTCGCCGTGCTGTTCGCGTGCTTCCTGGCGGTATGGCTGGTTGCAAGGCGCATGCTCTCTTCCGCAGCCGGGCGTAATTCGGAAACTTTGCGCTCCGTTCTGGCTCTAAATCTATTTTTCTTCGCCTACCTTGGCTTCATAGTACTGGCTTATCTCACACACAAACAGCCAATCATTTTCCATCGCTACGGCTTGATACTTTTCGCTCTGGGAATCCCCATTCTTCCCTGGACGTTTCTTAACCTTACGCGAGGCAAGCCCAGACTGGCGCGCAGGTTATTGATAGCAATCATCTGTGTGTGCCTCTTAAATGCGAGCATTCAGCTTGGGTATGCGGTTGGCTACGTCAACAGAGAGCACGCGCTCGGCGCAATAGCAGATTATCTTCGCTCGCAGTTTCGCCCACGCCCGAACGCCTGCATCTTTAACGACGACGGCACAGTGCTGGCGCTGTCGGGAATTTCACCCGAAAGCTTCTGCTCCTCGGCTGACGCGCCCGTTGAGCGTGAAGCGTTTCTAGCTTATCTGAAGGAAAAGAATGTGGAATATCTGGTCTGCGTAAAAAACCAAATCTCGACGCCCGCAAGGCTTTTTCCAGAGATTACTCAAGGCACGGGCAACGAGATATTCCGGCCTGTCATGCATTCAAGTTCAAAATTCTTAACAGCGGACATCTGGCTTTATCAAGTTCACGTTCCATAGAACTGAAACCGAGGCAATCAAAGTCTTCTACCAATAATGCTATCAGACAGAGCTATGCTCGATAGCATGACGGATAAGATTGAGGCTGAGTTAAAAAAAACAATAGCGCCTGATAAATAGTCGAATGGCTTCCGGGTCAGCCAGCCGCAGTGACGATATCCATGCCGCCCTTCATAGCAGTATCCGAAGGGATAAGTCTTTAACTTTTCGCCGCCCTGTAATAGAGTCTTACGGAATTCCGGTGCGGCGTTGCTGTTCTTTCGGACATGCCTCTAGCCCTCAACACTCGACTGGGTCGATACGAAATCCGTTCACAGCTTGGCGCGGGCGGAATGGGCGAAGTTTACCTCGCGCTGGATACTCAACTTGGGCGCACTGTCGCCTTGAAAGTTCTACCTGCCGATGTCGCGCACGACCAGCATCGTATGCAGCGCTTCCAGCAGGAGGCTCGCGCCGCCTCGACGCTCAATCATCCGAACGTCGCGCACATTTACGAAATAGGAGAAGCAGCAGGCGTCAACTTCATTGCGATGGAGTTGGTCGAGGGTGTGACGCTACGCCGACGGATGGTGAAGACCGGCATGGAAATAAGCGAAGTGCTGGATGTCGCTTTACAGGTCGCCTCTGCGATCTCCGCCGCACACGCGACCGGAATTGTGCATCGCGACATCAAGCCTGAGAACATCATGGTCAGACCCGACAGCTACATCAAAGTCCTGGACTTTGGACTTGCCAAGCTGACGGAGGTAAGCACAAGTAATTCAGACGCGCCGACGCTGTTGCAGACGGAACCCGGCAGCGTCATCGGCACGGTTCAGTACATGTCGCCTGAGCAGGCACGGGGGCTTGAGGTAGACGCGCGCAGCGACATCTTCAGCTTTGGCGTCGTGCTCTATGAGATGGTCGCAGGCCGCCCGCCGTTCATGGGGGAAACGAAGACCGATGTCATCGCTTCGATACTTCATCATGAGCCGCAGCCGCTTGGAAGGTTTTCAAAAAATGCGCCGGAGACGCTGGAATGGATCGTCGCCAAAGCTTTGCGTAAGGACAGAGAGGAGCGGTATCAGACAGCCAGGGAAGTTCTGACCGACCTGCGAAGCTTGAAGCAGCGCCTTGAATTCATGACCGAGCAAGAACGCTCCCTTGCGCCGGAGTTGGGCAGCGGCGGAACCGATGTCGCAACCATCGTCAAAGACTCATCAATTGAAACTGCCAGAGAGTCTGAGGTTCCCACTGACAAGTTAGAGGCCGCACGCCCCACGACGAGTGTGGCCGAGTCTCTCGTCGGCAAGATCAAACGGCGTAAGAAATGGATTGGCCTTGCGTTAGCCGGGATTATTCTTGTGATAGCAGGCGTCCTCCTGGCGCTTAATTACGCCGGGCGGAATCAAACTAAAACGGTAGAGCCATTCAGTAAAGTGAAAGTCAACAAGCTCACTACGAATGGAAAGGCCAGCGCCGCGGCTATTTCGCCTGACGGCAAATATGTGGTTCATGTGACGGGCGGCCCCGGACAGCAGAGCCTCCTGCTCAGACACATCGCCACCGGCAGCGATAAGGAGATAGTTCCGTCGAATGGAAATGATTTTAGTTGGGTAACTTTCTCTCCTGACGGCGGCTACGTGTTGTTCAGCAGGCAGGAACCGGGCGTGTATCCGGCCTATCAAGTACCTGTCCTCGGTGGCACTCCGAAGAAACTAACGTCTGAAGATGCGGACACACCCGTCACTTTTTCTCCTGACGGCAAACGCTTCGCCTTCATGCGCGGCGCGCCGCAACGAGGGGAAGTTTTTCTCATCGTAGCAAACGCGGACGGCACCGGAGAGCAAAAGCTTGTCACGCGCAAGATCAGTGAATTTAGTGGTCGAACTTGGTCGCTACCGTCATGGTCGCCCGATGGGAAGATTATCGCCTTCGCCCACCGGACAGCCGATGGCGATGGCAGAAACATCAATGTCATCGCCGTCAGCGTTACAGACGGGACAGAGAAGCAGATCACTTTCCAGAAATGGTTTACCGTTGATGCGCTCTGCTGGCTTCCTGACGGGAGCGGGCTGATCATTACTGCCGTTGATAGAGAACCAAGCTCGACCAGACAAATCTGGTACGTCTCTTATCCGAGCGGAGAGGCGCGAAGGATTACCAACGACACGAACAATTATCGGGGCATCAGCCTGACAGCGGACTCTACCGCTCTAGTCACAGTGCAATCCGAGCAAGTCTCAAACGTCTGGTCTGCGCCGGGCGGCGAGGCGAGCCGCGCCACACAATTGACCTCCAACAGGACAGATGGGATCAATGGCGTAGTCTGGACTCCTGACGGCAGAATTGTTTATACCTCTGGCACGGGCGGTCGCTCGGACATCTGGATCATGAATGCGGACGGCACCGGCCAAAGGCAACTGACGACTGAGGCTCGCAATATTTCACCGTCGGTTTCGCCCGATGGCCGTTATATCGTTTATAGCTCTACCCGCGCAGGCGCTTACAATATCTGGCGAATGAATATTGATGGCGGTAATCCAAAACAGTTGACCAGCAGTAGCAATGACGGCCTCCCAAGCTTTTCGCCCGATGGTCAATGGGTGTTCTACACCGCTACCGAGTCGGAAAAGCAGAGGCTGCGAAAGGTAGCGACGGACGGTGGCGACCCCATTAAATTGACTGACTACACAACGGCATCGCCACTCGTCTCGCCTGACGGAAAACAGATTGCTTGCGGTTATATCAACGACCAGGAGACAACACCCCGTTGGAGGATAGCCATTATTTCGTCTGACGGAGGGCCACCCGTTAAGACTTTCGATATTTCGGCCCTACAATCAAGATTTCAGTGGGCATCAGACGGGCGTGCGATACTTTATGACATCACGCGCGATGGCGTCACAAATCTTTGGAGTCAGCCCGTTGACGGCAGCCCGTCCAAACAGTTGACCGACTTCAAGTCCGATCAGATTTTCCGGTTTGACTGGTCACGCGATGGCAAACAACTCCTCTTCGCGCGCGGCACGATCACAAGTGATGTGGTGCAGATCAGCGATGTCAAGTAAGCCTCCGGGAAGGTACTGTGGACTCATAGCATCAAAATAGTGTTGTACTGCTATTCAGGCCGCCAGGCTCAAATGAGTTGCCGGGCAGACTCCAGCATGGCGTGCGCGTCCGTGCAGCCTTTCAAGTCGCGCGAGTTCCCGTCGGCAATCGGATTGCCTAGTTCTGAGGCGACTTCAAATCCTTCAACACGCGTATGCTTTCGGGATAGAGGTCGTCCATCGTGCCATAAAGCGCGCTGCTGATGTTCACAGGCTTGAGCCGTGCGACGGGGTCGTCTACCGGCTCGGTGAAGCTCAGTTCTCCGCTCCCGGACTTAAAGTTGAGATTGGTCAGGAGCGATGTAGAGGTTAAGAAATATGCGGCGTCGCAACTTTTGCCGTCAATGCCGGGAATCTCTTTATAGAGGATTACGGGTAGGAAATCGAGCGAGGTTATTGCCTCGCCGCCGACCTGCGCTGTCGCTCGCATAATCTCGCGCCCGTCCCGCACGACGCGAGCGCGGACACGGCCTTGAGCTTCGGCGATTTCCGTCTGTCCCAAGACAGCAGGCCACCCCTGCCCCTCACGATAGCAGGCGAGGCTTGCGTCCGTACTCGTGTAAAGGTATGGGACGAACTGACCCGTGTAGTCGCCATAGCGAACGGGAATGCAGGGCATGGTGAAGTTGTGAGCGCCCATGCCAGTCACCTCCGGGCACAGGAAGAAGCACATCACCACGACATTGCCGGGCATCGGCTCAAGCTCTCGCGGCAGCACTTCGCGTATTGCCGCTTCCTCTGCCTCATACGCGATCATCAGCACAACGTCATCCGTATACTGATAGGGCGGCAGCCCGTACAGAGGCTTCAAGAACGGCAGACCTCGCGGCTTATCCGCACTGAGATTAATATCCCCGCCGCGATAACCCTCATTCACGTTGCTCATGCTGACCTCCTCTTACGCGATAGAACAATTAAGAACGTATAAGAGAACCGGGAGTGCGGATTCTATCACCAAAGGTTACGCCGCCAGAGTGCAAATTATTGACGCGGACTCTTCTATACGTTGTTCGACCGCTGGAATCTTTTGTCGGATTTCCGGGATGAGAGCGAGCCGAGTCCTGCTGTTGTCTTGGCAATACTCACAGTCGGGTGTAATGTCTTTTCATGAAAACAAAAACAGAGATGCAGGAAGATGTCACAGGCGAGCCGTTGATTAGCCAGGCAAAGGCGGCGGAACTATGCGGTATGACGCGGGCAGCGATTCAAGACCTGGTGCGGCGCGGGCGCTTGCACTCGATTGAGACCGAAGGACGAAAGCTCATCTACTATAAAGAAGTCGAAGCGTTCGCGGCAGAAAAAATTGAGAGATAAATGCGTGTCAGAGAATGATGACGCGCAAAGGCATTACAAAAAACGCGCGTCCATGTTCTTTTGCTGACGCCCTATTCTGCATTGACCGCATGAGATTCGACAGAATATATGGATAATGAGCAAATCATGCGCCCGCATTAAAAGACCTGCTCGACCTTCTACACCAATCTCTACAACTCAACATCATTGAATTGTTCAAATATTGGAATTAGAGACAGGCTGCGAGCTTCACTGCTCGGTGAGATTTCAACGGGCATCGCATCTTCACCTGTCAATTATATTTTTGCAGGATTTGTCACAGACAAAGAGCGGCGCACTAATCACTATAAAATGGGGTAGGGACAGCGAAGCGGGGGCAAATAGGGAAACGATGTCTGTTCATCGTTCAATGCCGCGCCAGGGGGTTTTGCATCGCTGTCCCTAATTCTTTGTGAAAGCAAGAAGGCGGGCGACCCTCGCAAACCGCCCGCTCTCTCGTCTCAACTTGTAACTCCCTTGGAGTAGCAAGTGAGGCTAGGTGTATACAGCAGTAGATTGGCAACCGTATGTGCGCTCTCCCACATATAAACCATCTTAAATGTTTTCGAGCCGGTTATTCGCTCCGTTTTTACTCCGGATAATGTTCGTCCAGCCTGGCCTGCAACGCGTGCGGCACAGCCGTCCAGCTCGCAACGCAGAACGCCTTAAGCGTCAGGGCGTTTGGATTCACACGAGAGCTACGCCACCGCACGGATTTATCCTCAAAGCTCCAGCGGTAATACGGGCCACACTCGCGGCGGCTGTAGAACACTCCGGGTTCGCCGCGCGCATCAAGGCTTACCGGATTGACATATACCCGCAGTCCGCCCCTCTTTATCAGCTTTGTCTCTTCAACAGCCATTCTCTTCTTCTGCTTGATTTTCCCCGCGTCAATACTGTTCATCACAGTCTGTGCAGCTTCCCATGATCGTTGTCATTCTTCCCTTTGATCTTCACTGTTGATGGTAAAAGGCACGAGTCCGAGCTTGACCTCTTCGAGGGCGAGGCTTGTAGGCTTATGCCTACGTGGGTCAGCTTCTACTCTGGGAAGTGAGCCGCTGAGGAGCTGCTTGCTTCTTAAAGCCGCGACGACGATCAGCCGGAACTTTGAATCTATGCCAGGCCATTCCTCTTCGTTAGAAATATGGCTGAAGCCGTTGTGCGTTGATTGATCCGTAATCCTCATAAAGCGCTCTGACTCCCTTATCGTGTGTGCATTGAATAAAGTGCTTCGCAGCTAACCGGCAATAAAGGGCATCTTAAAGATCAATAACCTTGGACGTGAGGTCGCCGGGCTTGTAGATGCCGATTTCAAGAATTCGCTTCATCGTGCGCCACCTTGAGCAAGGACAGGCGCGTGTTCTTCAAGGTCTACGGCAAGGGTCTTAAAGCTGTCGAGCGCTGTTGATTCATTTTCGTAAACTTCAAAAACAGTCAGGAGCTTTGTGATCGTCATCAGCTCATTCACTCTGCGTGTCAGGTGCAGGAGCTTGATTCGACCGCCGCTCTTGCTCAGAGCAACGTGGGCTGCAACAAGCTCGCCCAGACCGCTCGAATCAATGTAGGTAACGTGCGCCAGATTCAATAGAATCTGATTTTGCCCTGCTTCCAACATGCGGCGAATGGCCTTGTGTAATACGGCAGTTCCTTCGCCCAGTCTCAGATTGCCGTCTATGTCCAGAATGGTCACGTCTCCGACCTGGCGGTCATTGATACTCAGGTTATTCATTGTAGATTCTCCTTGCTTTCCCTTCAGATGGACTGGATTAGTTTTTATAGAAGAAAGAGTTGATGCTCCTTAAAGCTATAAGGCGCGTGCGACTGCCATCTTTCTATTGATTTATTGTCGGAATCTAAAGGCATAAATTCACTTGCGCCCTCCTGCATACAAACACTCTTCCCTTAATAATTTCCTTTGCTCAGCTTTACTGCTTTATTACGCGCTCGCATTCCCTGAGAAGAGTAGGCTAGATAGCGTTAGCCGTCTGTGCGCTACGCCACATATGATTTGGATTTACCGGCGGCCAGCGCGTAATGCGCTCGTAAGTCGTTTACCGACGCCGGGGAACTGTTTGAGCTTAAGTAAACCCGATTGCCTTTGCATGTCTGAAAGCTAAATTCAACAAAGAGCGCGCACGTCTGTTTTAATCTGCTTTCGTGCTGGTATGTGTGTTGGCGCACGGACGCTCCCTGCATTAGAGGTGTATATCTCTCTGCCTGTGCCGGTCTTCGAGCCGTTCATCTTTTGAAATCCTTAGTCCGGGCTGGCAATAATTCAGTATGAGAAGCGATAACTTATGAATAAAGAAAATGGCGCGAGTCTGACCATCCTCGTCGTGGATGATATTGAAGAGACACGCGACGGCATAGAGGATTTGCTGAAAGTAGATGGCTACCGCGTTGAGGTAGCCAGACATGAACGAGACGCTATTGACTCCGCCCAACGAAAGCATCCAGACCTGATTCTGATAAGTCTGGGCGGGCTGCCGAGCGTTGTCATTGCAACCGCACGCCATATACGCAAACGCGCAGGACTGGGGGAGAATGTTCCGGTAGTGGGCTTTTGCATTGGCGATGTCAGGGAAGGTGATGAAGTTGACATCGGTCAGAATGTACATCTCACACGCCCTGATAACTTCAACCAGTTGAGAAATCTTCTCGCTCGACTTCTCAGCCGTAATCAAATGCCGCTTAAAGTCGCGGCCATGTGATGCCCCCCGCGCGTCACACACAATCTTCATCTAGACCAACCTGATTAACTACTGCGGCCACAAAGCTGAAAAGGCTAAAAGCGCCCGGTCGTACACAGTCTGTATGACCGGGGCGCTTTGTTTATCAGGGTCGCCGGTTACCTTGAATGCGCTCAAGAGAGCGCGACTGCAAGGGTTAGCTTCTGTAATTGCTGCGTCCGCCGTTGCGGTTTTCGCGCGGTTTGGCCTCGTTGACATTCAGCGCGCGACCATTGACTTCCTTGCCGTTGAATTGCGCGATGGCTGCCGCGCCCTCTTCCTTGGAAGACATCTCGACGAAGCCGAAACCGCGCGAGCGGCCCGTTTCACGATCCTCAATGACGGAAGCCGATTCGACCGTGCCCGCCTGAGAGAATAGTTGATGTAAATCTTCGCTCGAAGTCTGGAACGCCAGATTGCCAACATAAAGTTTCATAGACATAGATATATTTTCCTCTCCACTTTTGGAGTGCAAAGAGAAGCTTCGAATAAAAGTGGCTTCGGTGAAACGGTAGCAGCGAAGGCTCTGGGGTTTCGGTCTGCTCAAGGTCGAGCAACTTCTGTTGGTTAAATTCGGCCTGCTCTCGAACTATCCAGAACGCCGCCGCCTGTTC
>DASWQH010000078.1:0-125771 GCA_036403815.1 Pyrinomonadaceae bacterium
GCAACGCACGTACGGCCCCGTGCCGAAGTCACACCCGTGGAGAGGCTTCGACTACTCGAAGAAATCCATCGCGGCGATGAAGAAGCGGGGTGACATCTCTACTTGGGACAAATAGGTGACATCTCTACTTGGGGTTTACAAATTCCGACAAACTATTGACTTGTGGGCGTGCTTGGAATATTTTTTTGCCGCACGAAGACTGGCCTTCGCCGAAGATTGCGCCCTGTCAGTGACCGATCCGGCCTCTTTCACTCGACGCCGCAGGCCATCTCTTAAAACTCTCCACTGTGGTTGTTCCGATCACAGCAATCTACTCCTCGAAGGGAGGCGAAAGTAGTAATGATTCGCAAAATGAGTCCACGTTATAGTTTCAAGCTCCGGGAAGTTCTGCTGATGTCAGCAGCCTGCCTGTGCCTGAGCATCTTCAGCACGGGAGTTATGGCGCAAAGGGCTAATGCCGGAGGCACCAGGAAAGATGAAGAGCCTTGCTTCAGCGAATACAAGGGCATCCAGATAGGCATGACGATTGACGAAGCGCGCAAGAAGCTGGGCGCGCCGAAGGAGAAGGCAGACGAGCTGGACATCTACAGCTACAATGACAAAGAGACGGCGCAGGTCTATTACGACAAGACTACTCAGAAGATTACGGCCATCTCAGTTGACTATCTGGGAGCAACGGATGCGCCCGAATGCAAGAAGGTGACCGGCACGGAGGCGGACTCCAGAGCCGACGGCTCGAAATTCAAGTTGATTCGCTATCCGAAGCAGGGCTACTGGGTCTCTTATAACCGCACGGCTGGCGCGTCGCCCATCATCACCGTCACGATGCAAAAAATACAATAGAGCAACTTCATACCGGATGAAGCGGTAGAGAACAAGAATCAGATTAGCTTTCGCGCCCGGTCTTCCTAAGAGCATCGGTGCGGCACGAGCCGTTCGCAAGGCTCGACCGGACGGTCTTCTGTCACCTTTTCATCCGTAGCCCTGAAAGGGGCGGAATAATGTAGCCCAAGGCGCTGGGCCTTGGGCTACATTATTCCGCCCCTTTCAGGGCTACCTTGATAGAACTTTTTGCAACGACCTTACTTGGAAAACGAAAAGGAAGAAGTGCTGCCTTTAGCTTTCCACTCGCCGCTCATCTGTCTTCCGTTCGTAGCAATTACGCCTGTGCCTGCGCCCAGAGGATAATCGCTCTTCCCCTTGACGACGTTCGTTTCCCGTATGGTTATCTGGCGTGTCTTGAGGTCAACGACGCCCGCGACGGCTATCTGATATTCGCCGACCGTCTCTGTCCCGCTAAAGGATTCTCCCATGTGGCTGTTGATAGACAGTGTGGTAGGGTGGCCGCCTGATTGCCCTTCCCACTTACCCACCAAATCTATATAGCTCGAAGGCGCGGTCGTCGCGGTGTTTGAAGAGTTGGCGTTGGCGCTCGTCGTGTTGCCGTTCGCTACCGGCGGAGGCTGGCACGCCGTAGTTAAAAGCGCAAGAGCGACCAGTGCTGTCAGAAAAGTTAACGCGTGATGAAGAGAACGATTGTGCATAAAGAGGCGTTTCCGTGTGCTGTCTTCTTATTTATTCTGTAGGTCTCACTCAAAATCTAAGCCGGACTCTTTACCTGCCGCCAGAGGCAGCGACCGCCGCGCCTTCGGCCTGCCGTTTGACTATGACGAGCGTGATGTCGTCAGCCGCAGGCGTCCCCTGCGCCCACTTCGATAGCGCGGCTTCTATGCGGTCGCGTATGCCGGAGGCCGAAGCGTCCAGATTGCGAGCGATGGTCTCGTAGAGACGCTGCGCGCCAAACTCTTCGCCCTGCGGATTGTACGCCTCCGAGACTCCGTCGGAATAAGCAACCAACACATCGCCGGGCTGAAGCTTTGTATGCCCTTCGCGGTAGGAGGTCTCAGGCATTATTCCCAGTGGCAATCCGCCGGACGCAAGATGCTCGACCGTGCCCGCCGCGTGAGCGATGATGGGCGGGTTGTGCCCGGCGTTGAGAAACGCAAGCGAGCCTGTTTGCTGATCAAGTTCCGCGTAAAAGAGCGTGACGAAGCGGTTGGTCGGAGTATTCTCGGCCAGATAGCGATTGACTTCGCTAATGCTGTCAACGAGCGAATTATTCGATGATGCCTGCGCGTGTATGGCCGCGTGAAGGCTGGACATCAGAAGCGCGGCGGCAGTTCCCTTGCCCGACACGTCGCCGAGCGCAATCACCATACGCCTGTCATCACGCTCTATGAAGTCGTAGTAATCGCCGCCAATCTCATAACAGGGGAAGCTTATGCCCTGAAGCTCGTAGCCTGAAAGCTGCGGCGGCGCGGTCGGTAGAAAGCGCTGCTGTATCTCGCTCGCAAGCTGAAGCTCGTGCTCCATTCTTTCGCGCTCCATCTGCTCTTCCAGCAGGCGCGCGTTCTCGACGCGTATGGCGGCCACACTTGCCAGCGTAGTCAGCACCTTCAGATTGTCTTCCGTGAAACGACCCTCCGCGATGGGAGAATCCGCGTAGACTATGCCGTAGACGTTTTCGCCGACGCCGAGCGGCACGGCCAGCACGGAGCGTATGCCCTGAATCGTCATCGTGCTGGACATGAAGCGCGGGTCGTGCTGCGCGTCCGAGGTGAGCACGCTCTTTCCCTTGCCCACGACCTCTTCCATAATCGTGCGGCTGACACGAATCTCGCCTATCTCGCCCTGACGATCACGAAGGCGCGCCACGGCGACCTTCAATTCCGTGCCTCCGGCGTCGCGCATCATGATGAGGCAGCGGTCTGCGGGTACGGCTTCAAACACCAGCGAAGCTATCTGATTGAGAGTCTCTGAGAGCGTGGCCGAAGCCAGAAGCGTCACCCCCACTTTGCTTATCAAGGCAAGAAGGTCGCCCTGTCGCGCGGCCTGTTTCGGGGCATCCTGGTCGGGCTGCGTGCGCGCTCCCTCTATGGCTTCCAGCAGCCCCGAAGTGGTGCGGTCGGAAGAGTTGAGCGCGATGGTGGCTTCCGGCACGGAGTCGGTCGCTTCAGTAATCATGGTCGCGCCCATTGTAGGGATGGAGCCGTCGTTGAAGACGATTTCAGTTTCGCCAATCTGAATCCGCCCGCCCGCGTTCAGCGAGATAGTCCCCTCGACGGTCGCGCCGTTATAGAGCGTGCCGTTGGCCGAGCCTAAATCCTGTAGAAAAAATTGGTCACCCTCGCGGCGCACTTCGGCATGCACGCGCGAGGCGAACGGGTCTGGAATACACAGGTCGTTGCGAGCAGAGCGCCCGATGGTGATGCGAAGACGCCCAAGCGGGAAAGTGTCCGGCGAACGGTCGGGATATTTAACAATCAACTCTGCCATGTTTGTCTAAGTACGACTCTTAAAAGTAGCGCTCAATAATACCCAGCTTTTACCGTATGACAAAGCCTGAAGCAAATGCATAAGTCAGAATGCAGAGTGCAGAAATTGTTCGGGCTGAGCAATAATTTCATTCATCATTCTGCATTCTGACTTCTGCGTTGCTTTTATAAAGCCTACTGCTTAACGTAAATGAGAGGGTAAAAGTTTAGCGCTTGTTTTAGAATCGCTGCGCCCGATGATTACTGTAGGGGCAGGGCTAGTCCCTGCCCGTATCGTGCGAGGAGCACGATTATCAATAAACACATTCATTCAACCTTGAATTAATGCGAAACGTTTTCGCCCCTTACGGTGCGACGGGCAGGGGCTAGTCCCTGCCCCTACAGTTTTGTAATGCACTCTCCGTTTACTACTTGCGCTTGCGCCGCTCGAATAATTCTTTATCGAGATCGCGCAGGTGCCTGGTCGCATCCCCTGCATGGGGGCCTTGCTGCGCATACTGGAAAAGCTCGTAGGCGCGTATTAACTCGGCGCGATTCATCTTCCTGATGTCTTTTCCTTCGATAATCTTCATGGCCGTGTTGTAGCTTGCGACCGGGTCGTTCCCGGATTTTCCAGCGCCGCTGTTGTTTGCAGAAGCCGTGGGAGCGCCCCCTTGAGTAGACGCGGGCGACGACGATGCGGTGGTGTTGTTGTTGTTCGCTCCGTTTTCCTCTCGAAGATTCTGCGTGCGCTCGTCACGCGAGCCATTTACGTTTGAGACGGTTGCGGGCGGTAACGCGGCCAACTGCTCTTTCGCAACGCGCGCTACCTCTTCTGAAGAGGAAGAAGATAACTTCTGATAGATTTCGCGCGCCTCGTCCGTGCGGCCTACGCGTCTGAGGGCATCGGCGTAGCGCAGCCACGTTTCTTCATTGTTCGGGTCGTGCTGTGTGGCCGCGCGATATTCGTCAATTGCTTCATTGACAGCGCCGGTTCGCTCCAATGCTTCGGCAAGTAGCCGGTGCGCCTTTGCGTTTGACGGGTCAAGCCGTATGGCGTAGCGCAGTCGCGCAATCGCATCCGTCACATTACCAGCGGCCAGAAGAGTTTCCGCTTCTGCAAGCTTCTCTTCCACCAGCCGTTGCTGGTCGCTGATGGAGATGGGCGCATTGCCCTGTGCGTCACGCGCCCCTGCACGACGCGAATAGTAAAAAGCCAGAGCAGTTGCGCCGACGGCCACTACAAGCAACACAAACGCCGCCACCTGCCACATGCGCCGGGCGCTCTGCTCTGTCTTCTTCTTCTTAGCAGAAGGCTCTGCAACGCGTTTCTCATTGGTCGCAGCAACTACGACCGTAGCCGCTTCCTGCTTCGCCCTCAGCGTAGCTTCAGGCTGCACAGTGTTTGAAGATGATTCTTCTGACGGGCGCTCATTATCATTGCCGATTGACGAGAGCGCGGTCGTGACAGGCGCTTCCCCCTCTGTGGGAGTTTGCGCGTTGCTCTCTTCCTGTTGAGACGATTTAGAAGGAGCAGGACGGCGCAGTAGGCTATCCATCTCTAAGCGCCCGACACGGCTGGTCTCTGCGGCTGTGGAGTTTCCGTCCTCCTTGAAGAGGCCGTCCGTTGTGCGCCCTTCGTCGGAGAGCGGAACGGTGGCTGCGCCCGGACTTACAGGCTCGCCCTTTGCGCCAGCCGTCTTCAGCGGCGTACCGCACAAACGACAGAAGCGCGCTTCGGGCGCGGCAGGCGCTCCACAGTTGGGACAGGGTCGGGACATTGCCAGTTCTATTTCTGCGAGGGACTTACGGAAGCGCCCGGTGCGTTCCGGGGCGAAGTCCGTCGCGCTGCCAGATCGCGCACGACGACCGTACCGGCAACAAGGTCGTGAAGCGCACGACCCTGCGCGTTAAATATTGCGACGAGAAAGCCAAGCCCCAGCGTGAGGAATGAGAGCGGGTATCCTATGAGATGTCTCAAGAGCGAACGCACCACGCTTAAATCTCTTCCATCCATCTGCTCTATGCGCAGACCCGTCGCCCACTTGCCTATAGTCTGGCCGCGCCACGCCGTCAACAGCACGAAGTTGAGCGCGGTAAAGCCGAGCGCGATCATGAAGCCTGCGGTCTCGGCAGTCCCGCCCGCGAGCCGAGCGCCGCCGCCCAGCAGCCGCGCGATGAGCGTGCTGAAGGCAATGATGCTCGCCAGCATGATGTAATCAATCAATACCGCGCCGCAGCGCAAAGAGAAGGGCGCGCGGTATCTCTCCACATGAGCCTCTATGTGCGCTCGTGCTGCTTCTGATGTCTTCGGCAATGGCCTGCTCTCAACGTTTGCAGTCATAAAATAGCAGTCAGCAGTCAGCAATCAGCAGTCAGCATGAGATGAAGTTGAATGCTCATGGCTGAACGTTGGTTGCTCGTTACTTGTTTCATCCGACAAGGAAGTGGAGCGTGGTTTCGCCAAGGCGTAATTTGTCGCCCGATTCCAGCACGCGTGGCTGGTGCGGCGCTAATCTGACGGCATCGTTGATGACCGTGCCGTTCACAGAGTTCAAGTCCTCTATGAGAAACGTCTCGCCCTGACGCCAGATGCGCGCGTGGCGGCGCGAAACCTTAGTTTCGGGGTCGAAGCGGGAAAGGTCAACCTCCGGGAAAATATTCGAGTGCGGGTCGCTCCTGCCTACCAGATTATTCTCCTTCTGCAACTGGAATTGCGCGTCCAGCTCGGTCGTTCCCGTGACGATGAGCTTGGCCGTGGCTCGCGCCTGGCGGAGCGCGGCAGAGCCTACGCCGACTAAGGGTTGACGCTGGCCGCAGTGCGCGCAGTAAACATCGTCGGCAGCTATGCGACCGCCGCAGAAGCCGCAGAAGACCATCTCGGTCTGAATCGTTTCGCCGCCAAGCTCTGCGGCAGGAGCCGAGCCGTACGAGACCTGCCCTGAACGAAGCTTCTCCAGATGCCCGATCATCACGTCGCGCATCTCCCCCGCGGAGCGGAAGCGATTCTCCGGCTTGTACTCGACCGCGCGCATCAGTATGCGCTCCATCTCTGTGGACATCGCCGGATTAATCTGCCTGGGGCGCGGGTTCTTGGTAAAGTCGAAGATGAGCAGTGGGTTGTCCTGCGGGTCTGAGCCGGTCAGAAGATGAAACATCGTCGCGCCCAAAGAGTAGATGTCCGAGCGCTGTTCGACCTTGCCGCTGAAAAGCTCAGGCGGCGCATAGCCCATAGTGCCGACCGCGGTCACGCCCTTCTCTTCATGCTTGACCCAGCGCGCAATCCCGAAATCAATGAGCATGACGCGGCCACTGTTTCCGTCAATCATCAGGTTCGCGGGCTTCAAATCGCGGTAGATGATGGGCGGGCGGTGGTTGTGCAGGTAATCCAGAACGTCTGCGACCTGTATAGCCCAGTCCGTAATGGTCTTCTCGTCAATGCGGCCATTGGGAGCATTTCTGAGCCGCCCGGCAAAGTCGCCGCCGGAGATGTACTTCATGACCAGATAAAAGCGCGCGGCCTTGTCGTCGTAGAAATAATCGTAGATGGTCGGAATCGAAGAATGCTCAAGCGAAGTGAGCAGCAGGGATTCGCGCCTGAAATCATTGATGGCCTTCTCGTGCTGCGCGTCGTCAATATGCGATTCGACCATCTCTTTGACAGCGCGAGGCGCACCGCCTAAGTGCTGATCTTTTGCAAGGTAGACGGCACCCATGCCGCCGCCGCCGATTCTGCGCACAATCTCGTAGCGACCGTTTAAGAGAAAGCCTTCTTCGAGCTGTTTGGAAGCGCCCTTTCGCCCACCCGTAGAACCTGCGCGCTGTGTGTGCGGGACTTCTTTGCGGGCTTCACGTATCTCGCCTGTGTCTCTTGAACGTGACGATGTGACGGATGGCGCAGCCGCCGCCGCTGTAGCCGAGGGTGCGAATGTCTTCTCCAGTTGATTACCGCTCGCAGCCGGACTATCGCTCTCGCCTGCCTGCGGCAAAGGCTCAAGGTCTGGCGACTCCGTGGTATCCAGCAGCGATTGAGCTTCAGGAGATTCCGTATCGTCCAGGCTTCCGCGCGGGCTGTCGGCGTCTGGGCTTGCCGTCACATCCAACTGAGACGAAGGTATGGCTTCCTCAGACGAGCCGCTTTCGGCAGATGCTGCACGCACACTGCTTTCGGCAGGCGCAGCGCTCTCATCCGCAGAGCGCGCGTCCGCAGGCTGAGCCGCGCCGCAGTTGCCGCAAAATGGCTCACCGGGCGCGATCTTCGCGCCGCATTCATGACAGAAAGACATCCCTGGAGGACTCTCGACCATCCGCTTTACAAATTTTGGATTTTGGATTTTAGATTTTGGATTAATAAAACGGGATTGAAGTTCGCCAAGTTGCAGCGCCATTCCAATCTAAAATCCAAAATCTAAAATCCAAAATCGGTTCTACTTGACTATGTGGAAACGTAAAAACGTTTTGCCGACGATGATCTCATCGCCGTCGCGCAGTACCTGGCGGTCGCCCGGAAGAAGCCGCCGCCCGCGATTAATAAAGGTTCCGTTCGTTGAACCCAAATCTTCAATGTAATACTGACCGTTCCGGCGCATGATGCGCGCATGACGACGCGAAACTTTCGCCTCCGGGTCGTCTGCGTCAAGGTCAACGTCTGGAAAGATGCCGCCGTCTGCGTCCCAGCGCCCGATCTGCGATTCGTCGTCGCTTAAGGGAAACTGCTTTCCGGCTGAGCGCCCGCGCTCTATGACCAGCTTGGCGTGCGGGCCTTCTACCGAAACCGCAGCGCCTGTTGCGCCAACGTAAGACGCCACCTTTGCCACCTTCGTAGCCTCCGATAGTTGTTCGGCTTCCGGCTGACCGGCCACGGAGAGCGCGGCCTCTGCCTGCTCAGGCTTCTTGCCGTTGGTTTCTCCGCCGGTGTCGCCCGTCGGGGAAGACTTTTTCCCGCGCGCTGAAGACGCGCTCAAAGGAGCACCGCATTCGTCACAGTACTGTGAGCCGTCCAGATTTTCCGTCTTGCACCTCTCGCAGGTGGTCATAAACTTTCCTCTTTGCTGTTCGAGTGGGAGAAGTCGGTCTCGGTCACCCTCGATGGCTCGTCGAGCAGCCGGAACGCTCGCGCGAGAAACCCGTGTATTGTAGCGCGAAACGAAAATAGGCGGCAACCAGCATTGATAAGCAATTAGCCATTGACTCAAAGCATCTAATTCTCTTGAGGCGCTGGATACAGAGTCCGGCAAGCCACTTTCTTATGTCTTTATAGTAGTAAGAAAGCAGTGGAAACCAAGCGCATCACACGCGCACCGCACCCTAAAAGAGAGGGTCATAAATCTATATCCCTCTGTTTTCGTGCCGTGCGCGTGGGATGCGCTTGGTTTCCAATCTTTATCCTGCGCCTGACGTTAAACATTAATAAGTATGAGCGTTTAGTTGATAAGTCTCCCTCTAGCTTAGTGCTGGGGGCTGATATTGCTTATAATGAAACTGTTTCCAGATTTTTAGCGTAAAAGCTTTGCTGGCACGAAGATCATACTCAAATTTATACCTTCGTGCCGCCGCGAGCTTGTTAACGGAACGTGTGTAGCCCGACCAAGTCTCCAATACTCAAGACGGAAAAGGAATAGGAAAGAGAAATGGCCCTGAGCCGGAAGAAAAAGATTATTATCGCCGCCTCCGCAGGCATTGTACTGATGCTGATTATCGTCATCAGCATCTTTGCCAGCCGCAAGGACGAGCCTGAAGTCACGACCGTCAAGGTCGAAGTGCGCAACGAATTGCGCGCGACCGTGACGGCTTCAGGCGAAGTCAGACCGGGACGCTTCATCAACCTGACGAGCGAGGTGGCAGGCCGCATCGAAGAGATTTACGTCAATCCGGGGCAGCTTGTCACCACCGGGCAGCAGCTTGTGCGGCTTGATCCGACGCAGCTTCAGTCGAACCAGGAAGCGCAGTTGGCTGCCTCACAAGCCGCTATCAGCGATGTGCAGAACGCACGCACGCAGGTCATGTCTGCGCAGAACGCCGTCGGGCAGGCTCAGCAGTCGTTAATGGTCGCAGAAGCTTCAGTCGCTCAGGCACGCCAGCAAGTAGTTTCATCGCAAACCAGCGTTGACCGCGCTCAGGTTGATCTCAACACCGCCGCGCGCGAACTCAAGCGCACAACCGAGCTGGTGGAATCCGGCGTCTCTTCGCGCGGTGATTATGACGCGGCGCGAGACCGTTATGAGCAGGCGCAGGTCTCGCTTCGCACCGCCAAGGCGAATCTTGAAGCACAGAAGATTGCCGTGCAGGAGGCCATCGCGCGAGCCAACCAGCAACGCGTCGCCGTCCGTGACGCGCAAACCGGAGTCAAGAGCGCACAGGCGAGCGTCGTATCAAGTGAAGCCCGCGCCAACCAGCAACAGGCTTTGCTTCGAGGACAGACAAGCCAGACCTCTAAGGCGCTGCAACGCTCGCCCCTGACGGGCGTCGTCGCAGACATTCCGGCGAAGGTCGGACAGTTCGCCATAGCCAATCTAAACTCAACGCCGCTGATGACCATCGCGGACATGTCCACCATCAATATAGAGGTCAACGTGGACGAGACCGAAATTGCTACGGTCGAGCCGAATCAGCCTGTCAAAGTTAAAGTTGATGCGATGGGCGAGCGCGAACTCGAAGGCGTGGTGATGCAGAAGAACCCGCTTGCGGTCGGCAAGTCCGACACTGCCGGTACGGGCGGCATCTCGAACCGCGTCAACGTTCAGGAAGCGAAAGAATTCAAGGTCGTCATAGAGCTACGCAACATGCCCGACGATGTGCGTAATTCTCTACGTCCCGGCATGACCGCGACGGCGACGATTACGACCAAAGTCGTGCCGGATGTCATAGCAGTTCCTTTGCAGGCGATTGTAGAGAAAGCGCCGCCTACGCCCACGCCGACCGTGCAGGGCAGCGTGCCGCAGCCCACGCCGCAGGGTAAGCCCAAAGACATCAAAGGCGTCTACATCCTTCAGGGCAACAAGGTGAAGTTCGTAGAAGTTCAGACGGGCATCACAGGCGAGTCCGACATACAAATTGTTGAAGGCTTGCAAAAGGATATGGAGGTCGTCACGGGGCCGAGCCGCATACTTAAAACATTGAAGGACGGCACGACCGTCAAACGACAGACGCGCAAAGCAGGCGCTAACGCGAACGCCAACGAGGGCAAGTGATGTCTGATGCGACACTGATGGAAACTCTTCCCGAAGGCGTAGTCGAGCGCGGCGAGTTGCTGGCACAGCACGGCGTGCCCGCCTCGCTCATCTCCATGCGCGAAATCTGGAAGACTTACGAGATGGGTTCGGAGAAGGTACATGCCCTGCACGGCGTCTCCTTCGACGTGCAGAAGGGCGAGTACCTGGCAATCATAGGCCCTTCGGGTTCAGGCAAGTCTACGCTTATGAACCTGATCGGCTGTCTGGACACGCCTTCTTCCGGCGAATACTGGATTAACGGCAAGAACGTCTCCGAGATGGACGACGACGAGCTGGCGCGCATACGCAACAAAGAGGTTGGCTTCGTCTTCCAGACCTTCAACCTTCTGGCGCGCGCAACGGCGCTGCATAACGTAGAGCTTCCTTTGATATATGCTGGCGTCAGCGCAGCCGAGCGCCACGAGAAAGCCAGGCAGTCTCTAGCCGCAGTAGAGCTTGCAGACCGCATGACGCACCGCCCCAACGAATTGTCCGGCGGGCAGCGCCAGAGAGTCGCCATCGCACGCGCCCTCGTCAATCATCCTTCTATCCTGCTGGCTGACGAGCCTACGGGCGCGCTCGACACGCACACCTCCCAGGAGATCATGAATCTCTTCGAGCGGCTGCACGCCGAGGGCAACACCATCATCGTCGTCACACACGAGCCGGACATTGCCGCTCGCGCCCACCGCGTTATCTCCATCCGCGACGGCCAGATAGAGAAGGACGAGCGCATCAGATAAAACCGCATAGAAGTGAAACATCAAAATACCCGCAAGCCTATGACAGCCTGCGGGTATTTCTTTAAGAACGCTCCAGGGCTTTATTTCTCCCTGTTAATTGTAAACTTGCAGGCGCGCAATTACGTATAAACAGCAATACCCTCGCGCGTGTAATTTATCTTTGTCTATTCAGGATTTACGATTTACCATTGACGAGTTATGCCACTTGCTGCGCTCTGGGAATCATTTCGCGTCGCCCTCCTGAGCCTGCGCTCCAATAAGCTGCGCACGGCTTTGACGCTGGTGGGCATCGTGGTCGGGGTGTCGGCGGTGATTGCCGTTGTGACCATCATCAAGGGCCTGGATCAGACCGTAGCCACTACGTTCTCATCTCAAGGCTCCACGGTTTTCACAGTCAGCAAGCGCCCGATGGTGATTACTTCGCGCGAGGATTTCGTCAAATTCAACCGGCGCAAGGATGTCACGAAAGATGATGCCGAAGCGGTCATGCGTCTTTGCACTTCATGCTGGCGCACAGGCATTGCCGCCAATGCTCCCGCCGAGACCATCAAGCGCGGCGATCAAAAAATGGAAGCCGTGGTGGTGCGCGGCACGACCCTGCCCGTGCTGGACATGGATGGGAGAACCATCGCGGCGGGCCGCGCCTGGTCTGAGCCTGAAGGGAGCGGTGCGAGCGAAGTATGCGTCATCGGAACCGATGTGGTTGATAATCTCTTCGGCGGAGCAGCGCTTGAGCGTGTCGTAGGCCAGCAGATACGCATTGCCGGAAGGCCATTTCAGGTGGTCGGTGTGGTCGAGCCACTGGGCAAAATCTTCGGCGTCTCGCGCGATAACATTGTCTACATTCCGTTTGAAACTTACCAGAAGGTATACGGCGCGCACGATTCCCTGATTATCTTCATACAGGCGCAATCAGCCGAGCAGTTGGAGCCTATTGAAGATCAGGTACGCACCGTCATGCGTAATCGTCGCGGGAAGACTTTTAATGATGAAGACGACGGCTTCGCGCTCGAAACGCAGGATGTCTTTCTAGACCTCTACGGCAAGGCGACTTCTAATATCTACATCGTCACCATAGGTGTAGCCGCAATCTCTCTGGTCGTCGGCGGCATCGTCGTCATGAATATCATGCTGGTGTCTGTGACCGAGCGCACGAAAGAGATTGGCATACGCAAGGCAGTCGGCGCGACCAAGCGCGACATTCTCATGCAGTTCTTAATCGAGGCCGTGACGGTGACAGCCATCGGCGGAGCGCTCGGCGTCGCACTCGGCTTCGGTCTGGCCTACGTCATCGCGCTCCTGATTGGCTTTCCGCTACTAATCAGCATCGGCTCGGCTGTGCTGGGCGTCGGCGTCTCTTCAATCGTCGGCATCATCAGCGGCCTCTGGCCTGCATGGAGCGCCGCCAAGCTCGACCCCATTGAGGCGCTACGCTCAGAATAAAGTAAGCGAGTCGAGCAGTGAGCAGTAAAAACGTAACGACTGCTGACTGCTCACTGCTTACTGCTTACTTATGAAAAAGCGGGTTGTCGTCATCCTGAGCATCCTGGTTGCGCTCTTTGCGTTCGAGGTCGGGCGTGAATATGTCGTCTATCGTATGGCTTCGAACAGGCTGGAAGGCGGCTACTGGAAATTGCAGGGTCGCACGGGAATGACGAAGGAAGAGGTGCGCCGGACTGTTGGCGAGCCGGATGTGATGCTGGCCGGTGCGACGGAAGATAACTGGTACTGGCTTGCAGGCAACCATCGCGGCTTGCTGCTGAGGCTCTTTGGTTCCGGTAAAGGCTATGCGTTAAATGTACAGTTCGATAAAGAGGGTCGGATGATTGATGTTTATAGCAGGCTGAATGTTGTGACAAATGAGATTCGATGACATAAAAGAATCGGCCTTGATGGCGGTGGACACCCTGCGTGCGAATAAGCTTCGCTCGTCGCTTACCATTCTGGGCGTGAGCATAGGCGTCATCACCATTATCTTCATGGTCTCGATTATTCAGGGTCTCAACCGCGCTTTCGCAGAGCAGATTGAAGCCCTCGGCTCGAACACTATCTTCATCACTAAATATGATCCGGGCTTTGGACGCCCCCCCGAAATGCGCTCTATGGAAGAGCGACAGCGTAAAGAACTGACGATTGAAGATGCCGATGCTATTCGACGTGAGGCGACTTCGGTCGCAAGCGTCTCGCCCCTGCATCGCAACATCTCATCTACCGTGCGCTATGCCGACAGGCAGACGGACAGCCCCGTCCTGATAGGCGTCACGCCTTATTATGAATACACGCATTCGGCTTATGTCGGGCGCGGTCGCTTCATAGGCGACATAGATATGCAGGAGCGCTCGAATGTCTGTGTGCTGGCGAAGGATGTGGTCAACGCTCTCTTCCCGAACGAGGAACCGCTCGGCAAAGAGATTAAGATCAACGGCACACCCTTTCTGGTCATAGGCGTGATGGAGCCTATGGGCAACTTCTTCGGCCAGTCGCGCGACAACTCGCTTTACATCCCGATTTCGACCTTTGATAAATATTACCCCGACTACACAGTGCCGGGGACTCTCTTCGCCATCGTCGTGCGCCCTAAGTCTCGCGCCTTTGTTAAATCATCCGTTGAAGAGATTACAGACATCCTGCGCCGTCGCAGGCGTGTGCCGCGCGGCGCGCCCAACAACTTCGGCATCTCAACGCAGGATTCCCTGCTGGACATCTACAATCAACTGACGGGCGCGACCGCGCTGGTTCTGACGGCCATCTCCTTCGTCGCCCTTATGATTGGCGGCATAGGCGTGATGAATATCATGCTCGTCTCTGTGACCGAGCGCACGAAAGAGATTGGCATACGCAAGGCAGTCGGCGCGACGCGCTTTAACATCCTCTCGCAGTTTCTTATAGAAGCCGTCGTGCTGACGGCCATAGGGGGCTTTACAGGACTCGCCATAGGCGAAGTCTGTAGTCTCCTGATGAACAAGTATTCGCCGCTTCCGGCCTATGTTCCGCTGTGGGCGATTGCGGTCGGCATAGGCATCTCCGCAGCGGTCGGCATCATCTTCGGCCTCTGGCCTGCGTGGAAAGCCGCGAGGCTCGATCCGATTGAAGCCTTAAGGTACGAGTAAAGGAAGCGTGAAGTTGGGACAGAATTGGCACAAAAATTACAGCCTACTTGATGTATCATTCGCGCATCTTATTTAGTGCTTAAACTAAACTCCCCCATCGTGCGTAGAAATATCAAGTGAAATTCATAGAAACTCTGAAACTTGCTCTGGCGGCCATCTGGGCGCACAAGCTGCGCTCTGTGCTGACGCTCCTGGGCATGATTATAGGCGTGACGGCGGTCGTCGTCGTCGTCTCTCTCATACAGGGCTTTAATACTTACATTGACGAGAAGATCGCGGGCATCGGGTCGAAATCTTTTACCATCCAGCGTTTCAGCTTCGAGGATTTCAAAGACCTGGACACCATCAACGCCGCGCAGCGCCGCAACAAAGAGTTGACGCTTGAAGATTACGAGTATCTTCGTTCGCGCGGAACCTTGATTGATAAGATAGCCGCAAAGGCACGCGCCTCTCGCTCGCAGATCAAGCGCGGCTCCGAGATTCTTGATGACGTTCCCGTTGACGGTGCAATGCCCGTCGCCGCCGATATAGAAAAAGTGGACATCGCCGACGGGCGCTATTTCACGGAGGCGGAAAATGATGCCGCCATGCGCGTCGCCTACATCGGCGCGGATGTGGCAACGAAGCTTTTCCCCGGCGGCAACCCTCTAGGCCAGGAGATAAACATCAAGAGTGTTCCATATAGAGTAATCGGCGTGGCGACGGCCAAAGGCACTGTCTTCGGCATACCGCAGGACAACTTTGTGACGCTGCCGCTGAAGACTTACGGCAACAACTTCGGCGGCTTTACGCGCAACCGCCTGCTCTTCTTCGAGGCCACGTCGAAAACGGATCAGACCTTCAACGACGCCGTCGAAGAGGCGCGCTTTCTGATGCGCACCCGCCGCAAGCTTGCGCCGAACGAGAAAGACAACTTCGGCATCGTCACCCCCGACGCCATCACAGGCATACGCGACCGCATCTTCGGCACGGTCTCGATTGTGGCGATTGCCGTCCCATCAATCGCCCTCGTTGTTGGCGGCATCGTCATCATGAATATCATGCTGGTGTCTGTGACCGAGAGGACGAAAGAGATTGGCATACGCAAATCCTTAGGCGCGAGACGCCTTGATATTCTCAAACAGTTTCTGGTCGAGGCGATTACTTTGTCGGCAATCGGCGGCGCAACCGGCGTGACCATCGCGTGGCTCATTGGCATAGTTTTGACGGCCACGTTTTTCCCGACCCGCTTATCCATCACGGCGGTCATCGTCGCCGTCAGCGTCAGCGGCGCGATAGGCGTTCTTTCCGGCATCTTCCCCGCATGGAAGGCCGCGCGGCTCGACCCTATAGAGGCGTTAAGAGCAGATTAGCATTCAGCTATCAGCAGTCAGCTTTCAGCTCTTTATTTTAAGCTGACTGCTGATAGCTGAAGGCTGACAGCTTAGTTATGAAGCTTATTCGCAGTGACATTTATGAAAATCTGAAGATGGCGCTGGACACCTTGCGCGGCAATAAGCTGCGCTCGCTGTTGACGGTGGTGGGCGTCGTGATAGGCGTGTGGACGGTGATGGCTATAGCCTCTATCATCAGTGGCATTGACGAGGCTGTGAAGCAGGAGATTGAATCCTTCGGTACGCGCTCCATCTATATCACGAAATTCAATCCGGGGATTCATGTTGGTCGTCTATCGCGTGAAGAGCGTATGCGTAAGGAGTTGACCTACGATGATGCGATAGCTATCGGGAGTCTCCCTGCCGTAGAAATATCCGTACCCTTTCTGGATATAACGAACAACTTTTTCGGACAGAAGATTAACGTCTCCAAAGAAGGAAAGACTTCGGCGGCTGTATCTTTGCAGGGGACGTTGCCCGATTTTGAGCGCGCAGGCGTTCAGGTTGTCGCAGAAGGGCGCTTCTTTTCACAGTTTGAAAACGACACCAATCAAGAGGTCTGCGTCGTAGGCTCTAAAGTCGCGGATGATTTCTTTCCCTTTACATCGCCGGTCGGCAATACGATTGACATAGGCGGGCGTGAGTTTCGCATTGTGGGTCTCCTGCAAAAGCGCGAGCAGTTTCTGGGAGGCGGCGGCAACGATGACCAGAACAACGTCGTCTACGTGCCTTTTAACGTCGCGCGTAAGCTAAAACCGAACGAAGACGAAATTTATATACTTGCGGTCGGGCGCATGGGGCAGATGCAGGAAGCGCAGGATCAGATTGCAGACCTGCTGCGCGTGCGCCGCCAGGTTCCATTCGGCAAGCCTAATAACTTTGGCCTTGAAACGTCTGACGCGCTGCTAGAAAGTTTCCGCTCCATCACTGCTGGCGTAGCCATTGCGATGGTCGTCATCTCGTCAGTGGGCTTGATGGTCGGCGGCATAGGCGTGATGAATATCATGCTCGTCTCCGTCACCGAAAGAACGCGCGAGATAGGTATACGCAAAGCCATCGGCGCGCGGCGCGCAGACATCCTTATGCAGTTTCTGATTGAAGCTATGACGCTGACAGGCATAGGCGGTCTGATTGGCCTGGGTGTCGGATGGCTGACGACGCTGCTCATACGCCTTGTAGTTCCCTCTTACGTTCCGCTCTGGGCACCCATCGGCGGCTTCGTCGCGTCTGTAGGCATCGGCCTCATCTTCGGCCTCTGGCCTGCATGGAAGGCCGCACGGCTTGATCCGATTGAAGCGCTCAGATACGAATAAGGTAAATTCAGTAAGACGAATAAAGCTCCGTAGGAGCTGGATGTTTATAGCCTATCGGAGCAAACATACATCAAGCTCCGTAGGAGCGACATGTTCTCTGTCAAATTACATGTCGCTCCTACGGAGCTTTGATTCATTTTCTAATCCAGTTCTAACCTAGAGCTATAAACATCCAGCTCCTACGGAGCTAACTGATTTTGCCAAGCTTTTCTCCTACCCGATTACTCTGCCGAAGGCGAGTGCCAGCGCAAGTTTCAGGATAAGTCCCACCAGCCAGAGCGCAATAACAATCGTCCATGCCGAGCTTGAAGAAAGTCGCGCGACCCTTTGCATCCCCAGCGCCGCCAGGAAGAGTCCATAGAAAGCGAAAACATCCAAACCGGCAAGCGCAGTTGCCAGTACCGGATGAAGATTCGGGTCAACCAGAATGCTCAAGTTGGCGTGAACCAGTCCCGTTTGCCCGCGCACTATGTTGGGGTCATCCGTCGGGGGATTCAGGAAGACCAGAATTATGTTCAGCAGCATCGCCAGTACGAACGGTGGGTAAGAAGAGTACGTCCATACGGACAAAGCCTGAGAATAGGTCATAGGCTTCGTCATCATCATCGCGCCGAGCATGTAGAAGACTGCGCCCAGAGCAAAGATGACGACGAAATTTATCATCGGCGCGCCATACCTTATCCCTTTGACAATCGGATTGAGCTGAATATTAATCGCCTTCTCTTTGTCTTCAGGACTCATGTCGGCGGCACGCGGATTCATCTCCATCTCCGCGGTGACAAGGTTTTCGTAACCCACCTTCTGAATATAGACAAAATTAAAAGCGGCGAAGGCGAGCATACAAATCAACCCTGCTATGAGAAAGCGAGCCTTGACGCGGAAGGATTCAAAGACGCGTGCCGGTTCAAAGAAGATGCCGGTCAGCGTCTCTCCGGTTGAGAGCACGGGGCCGGTCGGCTGTTCCTTCTGCGGAAAAGGCGGCGGCGGTGGCGGCTGAAATGCCTGGGTCTGCAAAGGCTCGCCTGCCTTCACGGTCGGCGCGGCTTCATCCGCCGCTGCTCCGAAGACCAACACCGTCAAGACAAACCCAACATTCAGCGACTGGTCTTCCGGCATTGAGCCTGGGTTCGCAAACATATCGTAAGTAAACATAGCGTAATGGGCTGCGTCCGTTTCCTCTATCTTTTTATCTATCCACTGACGGACGACGGCTTTCGCTAATATCTCATGAGAGTCGGTGGCCGAAGTTGCCTGCTCGGCAGGAGTCATGACATCAAACTCCTTCGAAATGCGGTCGCCCGCAGCATCCAACATCTGTTTTAGCCTCGGCTCCTTCTTGACCAAGTTTTGGAACAACTCATTAATCACATAGTCTTTTAATTCGTCAGGAGCCTCTTTGTTGAATACTACGCTGACGCAGATGCGCGTCGGATGCAGCAGTGCATTGCTGACTTGGGGTCTCATTAATGTTCTCCTCTCTTTAAGGCTTGAGCAATACTGACCCTGGGTTGCTTGAAGTTGATGCGCTGTTTGATTCAGGAGCCTGCGTAAAGACCTTCAAGGCTCGCTTCGACTGTGCGACACGCACCCGCTAGTACGTAAGATTTAAAAGCTATGTTTCAGGGCTACGTTCCGGTCTCAACACGCGCTCTCTCTGCCGTTAAGCCGAAGTCGGAGCTTCAGCCCAGCCGGGAACGCGTATGCAGGCGACCGTGTGGCCGGGCGAGATTTCGCGTAGCTCCGGGTCAACCTGCGCGCATTCAGGAATCGCTATGGGGCAGCGCGTACGAAAGCGGCAGCCGGATGGCGGATTGATGGGCGTCGGCACGTCGCCCTGCAAGACTATGCGCTCGCGCTTGCGTCTAGGGTCGGGCACTGGAATAGCCGAGAGCAGCGCCTTCGTGTACGGATGAAGCGGCCTCGTGTAAAGCTCAGCCGCGCTTGCCACCTCCACTATGCGCCCCAGGTACATGACCGCAACGCGTGTGGAGATGTGCTCGACTACGGCCAGCCCATGCGAGATGAAGAGATATGTCAGGCCGAGTTCGCTCTGTAAATCCTGCAAGAGATTAACGACCTGCGCCTGCACGGAAACATCCAGCGCCGAGACAGGCTCGTCCGCTACGATCAGCTTCGGATTCAGGGCAAGCGCACGCGCGATTCCAATGCGCTGGCGCTGGCCGCCGGAGAATTCGTGCGGGTAGCGATTCATGTAATCAGGGTCAAGCCCTACGCGCCGCAGCAGTTCTGCGACGCGCGCTCGTCGCTCTTCACGACCGCCTATCGAGTGAATCACCAGCGGCTCGGCGATAATATCGCGCACGCGCACGCGCGGGTTCAGGCTCGCGTACGGGTCTTGAAAAATAATCTGCATCTGGCGGCGTAGCGCTCTTAACTCGCGCCCGTCTGTAGCAAGCACGTCGCGTCCTTCAAACTCCACTTCGCCCCGCGTCGGCTCTATCAGTCTTAGCAGGCAGCGACCGACCGTCGATTTCCCGCAGCCCGATTCTCCGACAAGCCCAAGGGTTTCGCCCTGAACTATTTCAAACGTCACGCCGTCCACGGCACGCACTACGTCGTCGCTTCCTTCGACCGGAAAATGTTTGACGAGTGCGCGCACACGCACAAGCTCTTTCCCGTGATCATGATGAGCATCAGCGAGGTGCGCCGCACCTGCTTCATGCTCCGGCACGCTCTCCATTCCCGCCTCTCTATCAAAATTTAATCCTTCACTCACTGGTGCTGGCGCGCTCCTCTCTGTGATCCGCTTCGACGGCTGCGGCCAGATCATAAAGCACGCAGCGGACAGCGACCTCGCCCTCTAACTCGTAAAGCGGAATCAAACCTTCTGTGCAGCGCGGCATGCGATGCTGGCAGCGCGGCGCGAAATGGCAGCCCGGCGGAAGCGCCGTAGGGCTGGGCACCATTCCCTCAATCGTCTCCAAGCGCTTCTTCTTCTCCACCTCTTCAATTGTCAGCTTCGGCACACTGCGCAGCAAGCCTTCCGTGTACGGATGCTTGGGACGCGCGAACAACTCTTCGACCGGAGACTCTTCTACGATTCTTCCTGTGTACATCACTGCGACGCGGTCTGCGACTTCCGCCACCACGCCCAGATCGTGCGTGATAAGCAGCACCGCCAGCTCTCTTGTTCGCCGCAGCTCATCCAGCAGCTCAAGAATCTGCGCCTGAATCGTCACGTCGAGCGCCGTCGTAGGCTCGTCTGCAATCAGCAGCTTCGGGTCGCAGGCCAGCGCCATAGCAATCATCACGCGCTGTCGCATGCCGCCCGATAACTGGTGCGGGTAATCGTCCACGCGCCGCGCAGGGTCAGGAATCGCCACCTCTCGCATAGCCTCTATGGTCGCACGTCGCGCCTCCTGCTTTGAAAGCTTGCGATGAAGGCGCAGCGCCTCCGAAACCTGCTCGCCGACGGTGAAGACTGGATTAAGCGAGGTCATAGGGTCTTGAAAGATCATGGCGATGTCGTCGCCGCGAAGCTCGCGCATACGCGCGTCGGAAAATTTCAGCAGGTCTTCGCCGTCAAAGACGATTTCGCCCCCGACAATCTTGCCCGGCGGTGAAATCAGCCGCATGACCGAGAGCGCCGTGATGGATTTCCCGCAGCCCGATTCTCCGACCAGCCCCAGCAGCTCTCCCTTATCCAGATAAAAGCTCACGCCGTCAACGGCGCGCACCAGCCCGGCGCGCGTCGGAAAATGAGTCTGCAAGTTTCTGACTTCCAGTAGGTGCGACATAATCTTAATCGGAATTAATCTATAGCCGATTGTAAACGAAAACCGAAGGCGTAGGCGAGCAACGAAGAGAATTAACAGGGATAGACAGGATGAACAGGATAAAGAGAAAGAATTTAAGAATGTAATGCTGAGTTGAAGTTTAAAGTAAGCAACAAAGATGAACCACTAAATCACACGAAGAGGCACGAATAGCTCTTTCCTGCTTAGCGCTGTTTAGTGTGGATTCGTGGTTCGTCTTTCTCCTCTTTGCTTTTTATCCTGTTCATCCTGTCTATCCCTGTTAATTCTCTTCTTGACGCGCAAGCCTCAGCTTCGTCAGATAGCTTGCCAGAAGTCCGAAAAGAAAGATGCCCGTATAATCGAAGAAGAGGTCAGACAGGTCAAAGGTTCTGTAGCGCACGAAAATCTGCGAGAACTCTTCGAGCGTGACCACCAGCGCCACGATGATGCTGCCCATTAGAAAATATAGACTGCCAACCTTTATCCTCCTGCATGAAAGCGCCAGGTTGACCAGAAGCGATAAGAGTCCCATCAACAGAAAATGGCCTGCCTTGTCGCCGTAAGGTGTCTGGCGAACGAAGCGGAAGAGAAACTGGTACTGCTTCTGGTCAACCAGATAAACCAGTAGCACCAGAAAGAGAGTGTAAATAATTGCCAGCCACTTTAATTTCATAAAACATGGAGGGAGCTAAGCGCGTTTTTTGCAGTTGCCTGTTCATGCTCGCGGAAATTCTTCCGCCGCCATCACTCTTTCAGCCTGTAGAAAATGTCGCCGCTCGTGCGTGATGATGATGCGATAACCGTCCAGTAAGCTATAGGTGATGAGCGACGAGACGGCAGACGTGATGATAATCTTATCAAGCTCAAGTCCTTCCGTGGCTGTCATCAAGCGCATCAGTTCATCTTGATGGCGTGCGAACCGGCTGATGATCTGGCCGTCAATGTCGCTTGACGCTGGCCTGAAGACCTTCGGCGCTTTCAGCTTGCGCGCCGATTCCGGGCTGCACGTGCGAATCAACAATCTTCCGAAGAACGAGGGCAGGAGCGGTACTCTCTGCCACAGGGTTGTCTTCTGCTCGCCCGCAGCGATTCTTTCAAGGATTGGAAAGTCTGTTCGGTTGGTGGTAATCAGATGGTCGAAGCACTGGCCTATGCTCCACTCGTCAGCGCTTCTCTTCCAGTTGAGCTGCGCGGGCGAGAGCTGGCCGAACGCCGCGCTCGCTTCAACGCTTATCTTTTCAGCTTCGATAATCAAAGCCGGAAGAGCGCTCGTCTCAAGATTGCTGCTCATCTTTAATCTCTACTCTCAGCAAATGCTCAGATACTATTTAAGCCCCGTAGGGGCTGAATGTTTATAGCCTGTAGCAGCAACTATTGTCTTAAGCTCCGTAGGAGCGAAATGTAGAACATGACGCACCTCGCGGAGCCTAGCCTTTTATTGTTACCTGTTTCTATAAACATATAGCTCCTATGGAGCCATCAAAACCTTTAACCACTCATCGAAAAGCTGGCTATAATGAATGTACGTCCTAATCTATAACGTCACGGCCTCGTGGTATTCGCCCCAGACACGGCGCAGGCGGTGGCTGATTTCCCCGACCGTGACGTAAGCTTCGACGCATTCGAGTATGCGTGGCAGTAGATTTTCCGTGCCGTGTGCCGCTTCTTCTAAACCAACGAGCACGGTTTCGGCCAGCTCTTCGTCGCGGCGTGCGCGCAAAGCGCGAACACGCTCGACCTGCGCCTGCTCTATTGAAGCATCAACGCGCAGCGTCGGAATGTTTGATTCTTCTTCGACCTGAAAGCGATTGACGCCGACTACAATCGCATCATTGGTTTCGATAGCCCTTTGATATTTGTAGGCTGCTTCCTGAATCTCTCGCTGGACGTAGCCGCTCTCAATCGCGCGCAGCATCCCGCCCATCGCGTCTATCTTTTCTATGTAATGCTTCGCGCCGCGCTCTATCTCGCTGGTCAGTTGCTCGATTGCGTATGAGCCAGCCAGTGGGTCAACCGTATCGGCCACGCCGGACTCGTGCGCAATTACCTGCTGCGTCCGAAGCGCCAGACGCGCGGCCTCTTGTGTGGGAAGCGCCAGGGCTTCGTCCATAGAGTTGGTGTGAAGCGATTGCGTTCCGCCAAGCACCGCCGCGAGCGCCTGAATCGTCGTGCGCACGACGTTGACATCGGGCTGCTGCGCGGTCAGGGTTGAGCCTGCCGTCTGCGTGTGGAACCTGAGCATAAGGGAGCGCGGGTCGCGCGCATGGAAACGTTCGCGCATGACTCGCGCCCACAATCGTCTGGCCGCGCGAAACTTGGCAATCTCTTCCAGAAGATTGTTGTGCGCGTTGAAGAAGAAGGAGAGACGCGGCGCGAAATCGTCAATCTTCAACCCGGCTTCAAGCGCCGCTTCCACGTAAGCGATGGCATCTGCGAGCGTGAAGGCGACTTCCTGCACGGCGGTCGAACCGGCCTCGCGTATGTGGTAGCCGCTGATGGAAATCATATTCCAGTTCGGGACTTCGCGCGCGCAGAAGGCGAACGTGTCCGTCACCAGCCTCAAAGACGGCGCGGGCGGATAGATGTACGTGCCGCGCGCTATGTACTCCTTCAGAATGTCGTTCTGAATCGTCCCCTGTACTTTATCGAACGAGACGTTCTGCCTCCTTGCCGCAGCCAGATATAGACAGAGCAAGGTGGAAGCAGTCGCGTTGATGGTCATCGAAGTCGAAACGGAATCGAGCGGGATGCCGTCGAAGAGCCGCAGCATGTCTTCCAGAGAATCAATCGCCACACCGACCTTGCCGACCTCGCCTTTGGACAGGGGGTCGTCCGAGTCAAGCCCTATCTGCGTCGGAAGGTCGAAGGCGACGGACAATCCGGTCGTCCCCTGCTGAAGCAGGTACTTGTAGCGCGCGTTGGATTCTTCGGCGCTGGCATAGCCTGCATACTGCCGCATCGTCCACAAGCGCCCGCGATACATGTTGGGGCGAATGCCGCGCGTGTAAGGATACTCGCCGGGCGCACCCAGGTCGCGCTCGTAATCAACGGCATCCGTGTTCGACGGATTGAAATCCGCGGGCAGCTCTATGCCGGAGGATGTCTCGAAATGCTCGCGCCGCTCGGCGCTCGTCTTCGTTGCCATAATCTTTAGCGCACCATCAGGGGGCAGGATTCCTTATTCTAACTGTGCGAAGAGTCGAAGCGTAGCATGAGTGGATTAGGAGGAGCAATAAACCACGAATTTAGGTAATAGGTGAGATGGAACTTGAATGCCCTGTAAATTATTCTTCACCACCGAGACACAGAGAACACTGAGGATGCGCAGAGAGTTGAATCTAGCTCAAGCCTCCGTGCGTCCTCTGAGAACTCTGTGTCTCGGTGGTGAAAATCAACCAGCGTTATACTCAAGTTTAAATTGACCAACTACCCTGATTCACACGCGCACGGCGCGAAAGCGAGAAATATAATTCATGTCGTTTCGTGGCTCATTCCTCTTTTTGCCGGTTTCCCGTTTAACTACAGCCTTGCGGTTGACCGCATGAGCATTAGTCGCTTAGCATCAACGTGAACGAAGCATGAGAATCATCCTCTTTTGAAGAGGCGCGAGGGCTTTTGCAGGTGGATATTAACGACGAAGCTAAACAGATTGTCGAAGAACTGGGCGCGGCCATCAACTCTGCGGTCGAGAAATCTTCGGAGGTCTCCGACGCCATAGGCCGCCTGCGCGATGTGGGCTACGAGTTGGAGCTGACCCTGCGCCTTGAAATCGGTCTGCGCCAGCTAGACCAGCAGGATGAGTCGGGCGAGGATGTGACGCTCGACCTCACGGACGACGACATGCGAACGCTGCGGCGCATGAAGATTCGCATTGATGAAGCTGAGTAGCATTTCCCTTCAGAGCATGTGTGGAAGTTGAAAGATTTACTGAGAAGCTGTTTGAACCTTCAGCCTCTTCTTCGTCCCGTAGGGACGACTGATAATAGCCCAGCAATTCAGTGCTGGGAACAGAACGCACAAAAAGAATTGAGTCCCGTAGGGACGATTGAAAGAGATGCTCAGTCGTCCCTACGGGACTCTTTATCTTTCTTCACAAATTATTCCCAGTGCTGAAGCACTGGGCTATTATCAATCGTCCCTTGCGGGACTTTGAACACAGCTTCTAACAGCCTAAAAAGCAAGGCCGCTACGCTTTGCCCTTCGCCAAGCATAGCGGCCTGCTCGCACCGCACAGCCCGCCACCTCATCGAAGCGGACATGCAGCACAGAGGGAGCAGAGCGGCCACGCGTCCCTCTCCCCTCACTCAAGCTTTAGATATGAAATACCATTTTGTTATAGTGTGCGCGTTCTAATCTTTGATAATCAAAGCAACGGCCAATGCGTAGCTCAATCCCAAGAGTGGAGTAATGAGCATCGCCGTTCAGAATGAAAGGTTCATTCTCACGGCGAACTGTTTGAGCGAACGCATATTATACATATTCAAGTATAATAGCAAGCCGCTCTATGTCCAGTCAGGAGGCCGCTCCTGATGGGCAAAGGGATACGTCCTAAGCCGGAACGCTTAGCCGAAAAGTTGCGCTTGATTCGGGCTGCTTTTGAGTTATCTCAAACCGAGATGCTTAGTCGTTTGGGAGTAGACGACCTCATCACATACCATCGGATTTCCGATTATGAACGGGGAGTGAATGAGCCGCCGTTAATGATTCTTCTGCAATATGCGCGCCTTGCGAATGTCAGTACGGATGCTTTGATTGATGATGAATTGGATTTACCCGAAAGACTACCAAGCCGAAAGAAGCATGAAGGCGTGAGGCGTCAAAGGCGCAAGCAGAGCAAATGAAAGGCCAAATCTTTCAGGCATACACACACTATTACCCCACTACCCACATTCTCCGCACTTTGCCTTCGCTTCGCGCGATGTGTTATCTTTTCTGGCTTCAGTTTCCTTCAATTTTTTGCTTATTGGACGCTACTAAAGAGGAGTTGTTTAGAAGAGTATGGTTACGCCTAATGGAAACGTGATGACTACGGGGCTGCCCACGGGACGCGTGGTGCAGATTATCGGCCCGGTCGTTGACGTGGAGTTTGATGAACATCACCTGCCGCCGATTTACCAGGCGCTGCGGGTCGTCTCGGAAGGTTTCGACGTGCCCACGCCGATTAATGTCGTCTGCGAAGTGCAGCAGCACCTGGGCGAAGGCCGTGTCCGCACAGTCTCCATGTTGCCCACGGACGGCATGGTGCGCGGCATGAAGGCCATTGATACCGGAGGGCCTATCACTGTGCCTGTCGGCGAAGGCACACTGGGGCGCGTGCTCAACGTCATAGGCGAGCCTGTGGACAACCTTGGGCCGGTCAAAGCCGAACAGCGTTATCCCATACATCGCCACGCGCCGGGCTTTGATGAGCAGGCGACCGAGTTGGTCATGTTCGAGACGGGCATCAAGGTCATCGACCTGATCCAGCCCTTCCTGCGCGGCGGCAAGATTGGACTGTTTGGCGGTGCGGGCGTGGGCAAGACCGTGCTCATCATGGAGCTGATTAACAACATCGCCAAGGCGCGCTCAGGCTTTTCGGTCTTCGCGGGTGTCGGAGAGCGCACGCGCGAGGGCAACGACCTGCTGCGCGAGATGGTCGAGTCGAAGGTTATAGACTTCGGCGAGAGCTTCTATCACAACATGGAAGAGACAGGCGAGTTCGACATGACCAAGGTGGACATGAAAGCCATAGAGAAATCCAAGGTGGCGCTCATCTACGGTCAGATGACGGAGCCGCCGGGAGCGCGCCTGCGCGTTGCTCTCTCCGGCCTGACGGTCGCCGAATACTTCCGCGATCAGGGTCTGGACGTGCTTCTCTTCGTAGACAACATCTTCCGCTTCACGCAGGCCGGTTCGGAAGTGTCTGCGCTATTGGGCCGTATGCCTTCGGCAGTCGGGTATCAACCGAACCTTGCGACCGAGATGGGAGAGATGCAGGAGCGCATTACTTCTACAAAGACCGGCGCTATCACTTCGATTCAGGCCGTCTACGTCCCTGCGGACGATTACACAGACCCCGCGCCTGCGACCACCTTCGCGCACCTTGACGCTGTGACGGCGCTCTCGCGCCAGATTGTGGAGCTTGGCATTTATCCTGCGGTTGACCCGCTCGCCTCAAGCTCGCGCATTCTAGACCCGCGCATCGTCGGCGAAGAACATTACAACACGGCGCAGGCCATCAAGCAGATACTTCAGCGCTACAAAGACCTTCAGGACATCATAGCCATTCTCGGCCTTGACGAATTGTCGGACGAAGACAAGCTGATAGTAGCGCGTGCGCGCAAGGTTCAACGCTTCTTCTCGCAGCCCTTCTTCGTCGCCGCGCAGTTCACGGGACTGGAAGGCAAGTACGTCAAGCTGGAAGACACAATCAGAGGCTTCCGCGAGATTATAGAAGGCAAGCACGACGACCTGCCCGAACAAGCCTTCTACCTGGTCGGCACAATCGAAGAGGCCAAGGAGAAGGCCAAACAAATCGCCAGCGAAAACTAAAAATGCAGTGACAAGTGATGAGTGACGAGTGACAAGCAAGAAAAGCTTTTAACTCGTCACTTGTCACTTGTCACTCATCACTGTTTTTATTATGCCTGAACAGATTCAATTGGATGTGGTGACGCCGGAGCGGCGCGTGTTGTCGGAGATGGTGGATTCGGTTAACGTTCCCGGCGCAAACGGCGAGCTTGGTATCCTGCCTGGACACACACCGCTTATCTCTCAGTTACAGACGGGCGTGCTCTCATACAGGCAGGGCGAGAAGACTAGCCGCCTGCATGTGTCGGGCGGATTTGTCGAAGTCAATCGCGACCGTGTGAGCGTGCTGGCCGAAGTAGCGGAGCGACCGGAAGAGATAGATGCCGCGCGTGCGCGCCTGGCGCGTGAACATGCGGAGAAGACCTTGAGCGCATGGAGCGGCACGGAAGAGGATTTCGAGAAAGCGCGTGCGCAACTCGAACGCAACATCGTGCGCCTGCAATTGATTACAGGCGAGACGCTCGCTCGCTGACCCCGGCGCTGCCAGGCTTCAGACCTTACACATTCCGACCTGCGAGCGAAGAGATTCTTTACTCTTCGCTCGCAGGTCGTTTGTTCCTGGCGGCGCTCGCCTCGAACTAGAACCCGCCCGGGCTGGTATCGCCGCTCTGCCCGCTGCCGCATCTCTCTACACATTTATCGTACTGCTTGGTAGCGCGCTCTTTACACTTGTCGCGCGCCGTTTCCGGAAGCGTGTCACATTTTTCCAGCGTCTTATCGCGGTTGTCACGACAATCGGACGAGCAGTCAACTGGCGTAATAGCGCTTGCACGACGCGTAGCAGCGATGCTGATGGCGGAGACCAGCAAAGCGGTCGCTACGACTACCAGTAATAAATAGCGGCGGGGGATTTTCATCAAAGTATGCATTTTCTTACCTCTCGGATTCCGTTTGTAGAAGACCAGCAGCATTTGCGGCCATGCTTTTGTCAGCGATAAAAGTTTTGCTGTCCACTTCAAGCGTGAGCCATACGGGCGCGGGGGTCAAAGCGGTCGCAAAAATCGGTGCGCCTGATTATCTTTCCTTGACACACTGTAGTCAAACTTTTTGCCGCCTGAAGCACGAAATAAATCTTGTTTCATGCTTGAAACAATAGCCCAGACGCGGTATAATGCGGTTCGTCTTTAAGGGTAGATTTAAGAGCATCAGAAGGGTTCAAAAGTAAGTGATGTCAGAGACTAAAGAAGCAGTTATCAAAGACGAGCAGGAGCGCGCGGTGGCGGGCGAGGCCACCCCGGAAGATGTGCAGGCAGAGCCTTCCTTGCGCCCGCGCCGCTTGGCCGAGTACATAGGTCAGGCCAGAGTCACGAACAATCTTAAAATCTTTTTGAAGGCGGCACGCGCACGCCGCGAGGCACTGGATCACGTTCTCTTCTCCGGCCCTCCGGGCTTGGGCAAGACCACGCTTGCCAACATCATCGCGGCGGAGATGGAGGCGGAGCTAAAGAGCGTCGGCGCGCCTTCGATTGAGCGCGGCGGAGACCTTGCAGCCATCCTGACCAATCTGCAAGAGGGAGATGTGCTCTTCATTGACGAGATTCACCGTCTCAAGCCGCAGATTGAAGAGGTCTTGTATCCGGCGATGGAGGATTATCATCTGGACATCATGATCGGACAGGGCACAGCCGCACGCTCCATTAAATTAGAGCTGCCGAAGTTCACTTTAGTCGGAGCTACTACACGAGCCGGACTTATCACAGCCCCTTTGCGCGGGCGCTTCGGCATTGTTCAGCACCTTGATTTCTACACGCAGCAGGAGTTGGAGATTATCGTTCATCGCTCTGCGGAGATTCTGAATGTAGAGATTGAGGCGACCGGCGCAAGCGAGTTAGCACGGCGCGCACGCGGCACACCGCGCATCGCCAACCGCTTGCTCAGACGCGTGCGCGATTACGCGGAGGTCTTGAGCGACGGTCGCATCACGCAAGCACTCGCCAAACGCGCTCTTGATGAAATGGAGGTTGATCGCTTCGGCCTGGACGAGATTGATCGCAAGCTCTTGAGCACCATCATAGAGAAGTTCGACGGCGGCCCCGTGGGCGTCGGCACCATCTGCGCGTCCCTTAGCGAAGAGCGCGAATCAATCGAAGAGATAATTGAGCCTTACCTAATTCAGATTGGCTTCCTGAATCGCACGCCGCGCGGGCGGGTCGTCACACGCGCCGCCTACAAGCACATGGGCGTTGCTCGTCCAAGGCCGGAACAGGGCGTGCTCGCAAGCTAAGAATAGAGGTTAGAGATTAGAGGTTAGAGGTCAGTCAAAAGCATTTACTAACCTCTAGCCTCTGACTTCTAACCTCTGCTTTTCAAGTTTCGGTCGGCAATTTTGACTGGCCGAAAAGAGCCGGGGCGGGCGTGGGAGAAGCGGATCGGGAGCCATTTCTTCTGCGCTAGCCCCGGCATTTTGATGAAGAGCCTAGCCTTTAATTTTTTTACCCTTTGCTCCCGGCCTTAATGGCTTCCAGCATTTCGCGCACGGCTGCTTCTAATCCTATAAAGATTGAGCGAGAGATGATGTGGTGGCCTATGTTGAATTCTGTAATCTCTTCGATGGCAGAAACTGTGCTGACGTTTCTGTGTGTGAGGCCGTGACCGGCGGCGACTCTCAGGCCGTACTGAGAGGCTAACGTGGCGGCTTCTCTGAGGCGACGCAGTTCCTGCGAGGCGCGCAGTGAGCCTTCCGTATGCAGGCTGCGCCCGCCGAGCGTGGCGTCTGCGTACTCAGCCGTGCAAAGCTCTACCTGCTGTGCCGAGACTTCGTGCGCGGCCTCTATCTGAAGAGGGTCAGGGTCTATGAAGAGGCTGGTGGTGATGTTGCTGGCACGCAGGCGGCTGACAGCCGCACGCACTATAGAGAGATTCCCGCGCACGTCCATGCCGCCCTCGGTCGTTATCTCGTTCGGATTCTCCGCCACGAGCGTGACGGCATCCGGACGCGCATCGAGCGCGATTTTCATCATCTCTTCGGTGGCGGCCATCTCTACGTTCAGGTAAGTCGTGACGACTGTGCGCAGGGTGAAGAGGTCTTTGTCCTGTATGTGGCGGCGGTCAGTTCTGAGATGTATGGTGATGCCGTCGGCTCCGGCCTGTTCACAGGCGACGGTAGCCGCCACGACGCTCGGCTCCGGCGCACGCCTCGCCTGTCGAACCGTCGCCACATGGTCTATGTTGACGTTGAGCCGCGCCGTCATAAGCTGAGTCAACTAATACTGTATTGCAGAATAAAAGAAGGAAAGATTAACCACTAAATCACACGAAGCAGCACGAAAAGAGGGATTTCTTTGGTGTGCCTTCTTCGTGCTGTTTCGTGTGATTTAGTGGTTCATTTCCTCTTACCTCGATTGCAATTCGTGCAGCAATTCCGCCCCTGTTCTCTTTAAGCAAGCGCGGAAGCATGTTCTTCCTGCTCTTCTTTGGCGGTAGCTGCTTTGCGCGCCGCCTCGATTGCCTCTCTGTAAGCGCCGCTCCGCTCAAATTTCTTGACGGCACGAACTTCGTCAAGAAGACGCGGCGTGTCGCGGAAAACGCTCAGCTTACTTCCTTCGTTATGATCCCAGCGCACCGCTATCTCTTCCATGCGCAGTCCCGCCAGATGTGCAACGTACAGGTATTCCACATCGAAGCCGAAGCGCTCTATCTTCGCGGCCTCTATCAAAGGACGGCAGACATCCATGCGAAAAGCTTTGAAGCCGCACTGCGTATCCCAGAACGGCAACCCGGTCGCAACGCGCACTATGAGGTTGATGATGCGTCCTCCCTGCTCGCGTCGCCACGGCTGGTGAACGCCTATCAGGCTGCGGTCAAGTGCGCGTGAGCCAAAGGTTAAATCGCGCTCTCCCCGCTCAATCGGCTGTATGAGCTTTGGAGTTTCAGTAATCGGCGTTGAAAGGTCTGCGTCGGAGAAAAGAGCTATGGGCGCGTGCGCAGCCAGAAGTCCTGTACGAACCGCATAGCCCTTGCCGCGATTCTTCTCATAACGAATACAGCGTGTGATGACATGCCCGCGCTGAGCGAAGATCTGCTCGGCGACTTCGGCGGTGTGGTCTTGAGAGCCGTCGTCCACGACGATTAATTCGCCGTCTGCGACATGCTCGTCCAGATAGTCCAGAATTGTCCGCAGCGTCGCGCCTATACGCGCCGCCTCGTTGAAAGCGGGAACGATGATGGAGAGAGAAGGAGGCATCTTTAATCCAGTGAATCGTCAATCGTAAACGCGTGAATAAATAAAAGCCGTTCTGCTATTTACGATTCACGATTAACGATTGACGAAGCTTATTCCTCATCAAAAAAATAGCCCGAAATATAATCAAGCCGTGGCGCTGCACGAAGCAATGGTCTTTACCTGTGCGGCCAGCCTGCGGCCTGTGTTATATTTGGGGTGCGTGCCGCAACTTTTGCTCTCTACAGGGCAAAGAGGGCGGCGCAGGAGGAGTTCTGGAGCATAGCATGAGCAAGCAGTTTCTCATAGTCGCAGCAGCTATCTTCATCACCGCCACGGTCATAGGCGGCACGGTGGGAACGAGCGCACGCCATTTCAACGCGCCTGAGAAGGGCGCTGTCTCGACCGCCGAGCAGATTGAAGGCGACTACAGCGATGCCATGAATGTAGTCGCAGGCAATTACGCGGGCGAGGTTGACTATGAAAAGGCCACGCAGGCTTCTATTCAGGGCATGCTCTCCACGCTCGACCCGCACTCTATGTATTTTACGCGGAACGAGTTCAAGAAGCTGAAGGAAGATCAGGACTCGCGCTTTTACGGCATCGGCGTAACTATCTTGCAGCACCGCGACGGCGTTTACGTGCAATCGGCTGTTAAGGGCACACCGGCTGAGCGCGCAGGTCTTCGCTACGGCGACCGCATCGTTGAGGTTGACGGCAAAGACGCGCGCGATTGGACGAGCGAGCAGGTTTCAAAGAACGTGCGCGGCGATAGGGGCGAGGCCGTCATGATTAAGGTCGAGCGCGCAGGCTCAAGCGAGCCGCTCTCCTTCAACATAGTGCGCGACGCCGTGCCGCTTCCCTCCATCAGCAACACTTTCATGATACGCCCGAACGTCGGCTACGTAGGCTTGACGCGCGGCTTCCAGCATACAACGGGCGATGAGCTTAGCGATGCCATCAAGAATCTGAAGGCGCAGGGGATGCGTCAGCTTGTGCTTGACCTGCGCAACAATCCGGGTGGGTTGCTGGATCAGGCCATTGACGTAGCGAGCGAGTTTTTGCCGCGCGGGCAGGTGGTGGTTTCCGTGCGCGGGCGCGAATATGAGCAGCCGATTCTTTACCGCTCGAAGGGCACAGACCCGGAGGAGTTCCCGCTCGTAGTCCTGATTAACCGCAACTCCGCTTCGGCCTCCGAGATTGTCGCGGGGGCGATTCAGGATCAGGGGCGCGGGCTGGTCGTAGGCGAAACCAGTTTCGGCAAGGCTCTGGTGCAGCGTGTTTACCAGCTTCCTCTGGGCGCTGGCCTGACCTTGACCACGGCGAAATACTACACGCCTTTCGGGCGCTCCATCCAGCGCTCTTACGCCAACGGCTCGCTCTATGATTACTACACGCGGCACGATCTGGATAACGATGGCAACGCAAACGCGAATGCTCAAGCTGTGCCGACGCCCGGCGCTCAAGCGACGCCAGTGCCCGCGCCTACACCGCCTCCCGGCCCAGCCGTCAAGACAGCAGGCGGGCGCATCTTCTACGGCGGCGGCGGTATCACGCCCGACGTTGAGGTCAAGCCGCTGAACGGGACGGTTGTTCGCGGTCGAATCGCGGAGGCTGCTTTCCAGTTCACACGCCAACTGGCAGCCGGACAAATCCCCGGCCTTGAGTCTTACAAAATAGAGAAGACCGAATACGGCCACCTACTGCGCCCGACCGATTATCCGGTCACAGACAAAGTCCTCGAAGCCTTCCGCAACTTCCTGCGCAAAGACCCCACGCTCGGCGTTCAACCCTCACAGGTAGACGCGGAGCTTGACTTCGTGCGCCTGCGCGTGCGCGACGAGATTATCACCGCCGCCTACTCCACAGACTCAGGCAGCCGCGTCCTTCTGGAAAGCGACCCGCAAGTTCTTCGCGCCGTCGAGCTACTTCCCGACGCCAAGCGCCTAGCCGAAAGCATACGCAACGGCGCAACGCTGAGCTAACGAAATAGCAGTAAGGCGTTATCAAATTCGAGCGTTATAATTATAGTTAGATTTTCGGGGGAATGGGGCTAATCCAAAGCTATACTTGTTGCCTATAATGAGTTATAAATCCTCTTAACTCCTGTTTGCCACTGCCCACTTTTCTGGAAAATATGATGCTGCTTTATTCAGTATCCCATATTCAATATCGGCTAGCGGCTCTAACTGAAATATCTCAGATATCCAAATTGCATTGGACGCAAGCGGGTAGTATTTCAACTGTCCACCTGATTCTCCGTACCACTCGAAAAGTGTGCCTGTTTCATCATCGCCAGCAAGTCGCCTTCCTAACTCTCCGCGCCTGTTAACCGGGAAGTACCAATTTAGGTCACGAGGATTAGGCATTGTGAGGTGGAATTGATGAAGTTGATAATGTCTTGCTGGATTCCAAGAAAGTACGAGATAGGAACTCCGGCTAAGGTCAATATTCCCTCCGCGTCCTATGCTGACAGCATGATGCCAGCCTTCAACTACCTCAATCAGCGACACTCCAACATCTAACGGTCTGTCCCTATAGTTACGTTGATCTATACCCTTCGTCCTCAAATAATCCCAAAACTGCCCGGCTGAGTTTGATAGTTCAAGCGACACGCGCCCCGTTCTTTCAATTTTGTTTAGTTCACGTCGCATCTTGCAAGAAAGACCATAGCTAATGCGCAATCTGTCTTCACTCGGTAGCAAGACATCAAAGATGGCTTTACTCTCTTGCGCTCCACCATTGAACGCCAAGGCTACGGCGCGCTCGAAGTCCCGCCAGCCGGGTAAGGTCATGCCGTTTTCAACTTGCAGCATACCTGTACCATCTTGATAAGTGCTCAAAATGAGCCTAAGTCTCTCAACTTCACGCTCTGTTGGCGGCCTATCAATAAGTGCTTGCGGCAAAAGATTTCTCCCTAGTTGTTTTCTAGCTCTAACTCGTCTTTCAGCAATTCATCGGTGGTTACATTGAATAGCCGAGCAACATTCAACACAAATTCGGCTGTGGGCATCTTCTTTCCGGCTTCTAGTTCGCTGATGTAACCGTGTGCAGTAAGTCCAAGTTCGTTCGCTAACTGTTTCAACGTCATATCGTGTCGCACCCGCAAGGCACGCAGTTTTTCACCAAATCGCTGGATGCTTCGCTCGTTATACATGTATCTTGACAGACATAAATCGACATGGTATCGTGTCTCCATTGGAGACATCGCGTAACATCGTTTTATTGAGTTGGGAAAAGGCTAAATGGCGGAGAAAACAAAAAAAGAAGAACATCAGATACTCAACAGTCCTATCAAATGGGTCGGCGGCAAATCACGTTTACGTAAATATATTATCCCTTTACTACCTGAACATACTTGCTATGTTGAACCTTTCGCTGGCGCGGCTTGGGTACTTTTCGGCAAACCTCCGAGCGACGTTGAAATCCTGAATGATAAAGAACAGGAGTTAATAAACTTCTTCCGCGTTGTAAAAGAAAAGTCGGAAGAATTGATTGCATCTTTTGAATGGGAACTCGTTTCTCGCACAGAGTTTGAGCGTCTAGCCGGCTTAGAGTCTACTCAACTATCTGACGTTCAACGCGCCCATCGCTTCTACTATCTGATTATGGCTGGATGGGGCGGAGAATTACACTATCCGCGCTTTCAGACAAGTATTACCGATGGTGGGCATGGTAATAGGCTATTTGGCGCGCTTAAAACGCTACGGAAGCGCCTTGAGCCTATTCATAAACGCCTCAGCACTGTCATCATTGAAAACCTTGATTGGCAAGATTGCATTGACCGTTATGATCGTCAAGGAACAGTGATGTATATAGACCCACCTTATCCGGGTAATGGCTGCAATTACTCACACAATATGCGAGATTGGGATGCACACAAACTTCTTGCAGAGCGTTTGGGTCGCACTCAATGTAAATGGATTCTATCTTCTTATGATAAATCAGAAATCCGTAATTTATTTGCTCAATACAACTTCACGCCTATTCAATCTTCTTCAGGTATGAATACGGAGAAGAACGGTAGCACACGAGTCTTAAATATAGAAATACTGATAACGAACTTTAAGCCAAAGGACAACACATCAATGGCCTCGAATAAAACGCATCAAGCTATCTTAGATTTAGGTGCTTAGCCCACAATCCTTTTTACAGGCAAGCGCTAAAAATTCATAATTAAAGGCTGAATGGTAGAGACGAAAGACTCAGGCCGCAAGCCCTGTAGCTTCCCTTTCATTATTCCTCCCTGATTGCAGAATAATCGTTGACTTACTTCAAGACTTCGCATAGAAGTTGTTGGCTCGATTAACTCTGTGCTCCTGTGATTACAACCCGGTGCCTTCCCAATCGCTAGAACAACTCTTAGTCCGGCTTGAAGAATTGAAACGCCCCGGTGGCGCGAGCGAGTTTGCGCGTCTGCGTAAAGTAATGGCGCAGCTTGGGCGTCGAAAGTTCTATGACGCGGACGCGCTCATACGCTTTCATGAGAGCCTGCTTTTCATGCGTGCTTATCCGCAGAGCGCGGCGCACCTGCGCGAGACGGAACGTCTTCTCTCTTCCTTCAAAAAACGTGTGGACGAGTTGCGTGAGACTGGCGCGGACATGTCGCCTTTTTCGGAGCCGGATGTGTCGGGCGTCGTCGGCACGTCCTTCTCTGCTCTCTTCAGCTACGAGGTTACGAGAGAGATTGCGCGGCTCTTTCCTTCACAGACCTCTATTGATTGGGAGGGCTATGAAGAGTATGAGCGCTTCGCATCGGTTGCTTCAACGTTTCTGCCTCTGATAGAAGAGAACGCTTACGTGGAGCCTCGCTTTCCCTTTCTCAAATGGCTTCGTGCGGCGCGAAGGCCGGGAGAAAGAGAGCTTGCTTGGCTCATCGAGCGCTTCGAGCAGTTAGAGGTTTCGGAAAAAGATAAAGCGTCTCTCTTCATTTCTCTCAAGCTGTGGCTTCACTGGGAATTTCGTAACGACAAGCGCTCGCGCACGAAGATGAAGCGGAAGGTGCGAAAGATTTTCTATCACGATGCCCCGTTGATACACAGGCGTGACATCTCGCTTGAGCGCGAATTGGAAGCGCCGCCTATGCCTGTCACGAAACTCGCGCGCGACGAGGGGCAGGCGCTTCTGGACATGGGGCGGGCAACGATGGCTGCGCGTTACAGGGAGCTGCACGGGTTTACTTACGGAGATGCGCGCAGCGTCATATGCGCCGATGTAGGGCGCGGGATGGAGTTTTTCGCGTGGGGTGTTTCGGCTGAGCATCGCTTGCCGACGCTAGGCTACACGGCTGCGCTCATCCTCAAGAACGGCGTGCCGCATGGTTATTCCGAAGCGCTCTCGCTGTTTGAGCGAGCAGAAACCGGCCTGAATCTCTTTTACACTTTCCGCGACGGCGAGTCGGCGTGGATTTACGCTCGCATGCTCAAACTCTTTCGACAGCTTCTGGGCGTGACGGTCTTCTCGATTGACCCTTACCAGTTGGGTTTTCACAACGAGGAGGGAATAGAGTCTGGCTCGTTCTGGTTCTATCGCAAGCTGGGCTTTCGTCCCACCGAGCCGGAGCTTTCAAGGCTGGTCTTGTCCGAAGAGGGACGTATAGCGCGACGCAGCGGCTACCGCACTTCTGCAAACACTCTGCGAAGGCTGGCGGGCGGGCACATGCTTTACGAGCACGACAGCTCCGGCGAGCATAGTTGGAATCGCTTTCACATGCGCAATCTGGGGCTGGCCGTCCAGCGCCGCATGGGCGAGCGCTTCGGCGGCGATGCGCAAAGATTGCGTGCGGCGTCTGTGCGCGAAGTTGCGCGTGTACTAAACGTGCGGCCTGATGAGTGGAGCGCGTATGAACAACGCGCCTTCGGTGACTGGTCGTTGCTGCTGGCACTCATCCCAGACCTCTCGCGCTGGAGCGATGATGAAAAGGGCGCTCTGGTCAAGGTCATGCAGGCCAAGGCTGGAGCGCAAGAGACTCTTTATGTGCGGCTCTTGCAGAAGCAAAGCAGATTGCGCTCGGAGATAATCAGGCTTGGCTCAAAAAGCAGAGGTTAGAGGTCAGAGGTTAGTAGCTAAATTTCATTTTACTAACCTCTAGCCTCTGACCTCTAACCTCTGCTTTTTACTTTTGCCTTTCTGTGAGATGCTGGCTTCAGAAGGAGAGAAACTCTATGCGACGAATGCGGGTTAAATCTTCATCGCTTCCGGCGGTCGCTTTTCTTCTGGTGTTTCTCATGGCTCAGGGCGCAGTCGAGGCACAGTCCGGCAGGCGCAATCCTAAGGGAAGCCCGTCGCCGCCTGCGCCGCCCACGCAGACGGAACAAGCGCCTCCGACACCGCAAGCAAGAATTCCGGCGCAGCCTCAAATACCTCTGCTCGTCTTAATTGACGTCTCGCAGAATCTTTATTTTGCGATTCCCCTGCCTGAAAGAGTACAGACGTGGGTGGCAAATCGCCTGCGCGAATCTTCGGCTCTATCGGTGATGGAAGGCGATGGCGCAAACCGCAGCGAGGCCATCAAGCGAGCCAAGGCTTCAAAAGAAACTTTCGTTATCTTCCTGCAACTTGAAGAGAGCGCCGCAAGCCCTGTCATCAGCAGGCAGGGTCGCCCCAATCTGGATGATGTGAGAATAGGCTACACCATCTTTGCGCCCGTCACGGGCAAGGCGCAGTCGTCCGGTGTGTTCTACATGAATCAGGAAAGCTCAATCATTGGCATAGGCCGTGGACGAACATTGCCTGTGTGTTATCCGGGCGTGCGCGGCAATGATTTATTACTCTTGAAGGGCAGCCTGGAAGTCGCCAGCCGCATCATGTCCGCACTCAATGTCACAGCCCCGCCCGTCTGTCAATAAAACATCGTAAGGCTGAGCAAGCTCAAGATGCCGAAGGCTTATTTATTTCTCCTTCAATCAAGCACGCGTGCGATGATGCATTTCAGGTAGTAAGTCTCAGGCACGCCGAAAAGAATCGGATGGTCGCTCGCCTGCGCTCTCTTCTCGATTAGTTGTATGCGACGGCGCGCGTCAATCGCCGCATCCCTGACAATCTCCAGAAACATCTCTTCCGACATGTGATACGAGCAGGTGCAGGTGACGAGGATGCCGCCCGGCTCTAGCATCTTCAGGGCGCGCAGGTTTATCTCCTTGTAGCCGCGAGAGGCTGCGCGCACGCTCCCGCGATTCTTGGCAAACGCCGGAGGATCCAGCACGATGGTGCCGAAGCGACGCCCTTCCGCTTCCATCTCTCGCAGGGCATCGAAGACGTTGGCCTCGCTGAAGGTCACGTTTGCCGCGCCGTTCAAATCCGCGTTTCTCTTCGCGACGGCAACAGCATCAGCGGAAATATCCAGCCCCAGCACACTCTCGCACGCCGGGGCAAGATGAAGCGCGAACGCGCCGTTGAAGGTGAAGCAATCGAGCGCATGTCCCCAGGCGTGGCGTCGCGCCGCAACACGATTCTCCCGTTGATCCAGAAACGAGCCTGTCTTTTGCCCGCCCAGAGGCTGAACACGAAAACGCACGCCGTGCTGCGCTATCTCAAGCTCTTCAGGCGCTTCGCCGTAGAGCATACCGACTCGAATCTCCAGTCCCTCAAGCTGGCGCACGCGCACGTCATTGCGCTCTATGATGGCGCGTGGCGAGAGTTCTTCCACGAGCAATTCTACGAGCATCTCCTTGACCTGCTCGGTTCCCTGCGAAAGCGTCTGCAACACGAGCACGTCCGAGTAAAGGTCAACGATGAGAGACGGCAGCAGGTCGCCTTCCGAATAGACCATGCGATACGCGTTAGTATCCTGACGAAGGCGCTCGCGGCGTCGTACGGCATTTCGCAAGCGCTCGCGCCACCACTCACGGTCAATCGTCTCATCCCCTGTCGTCAAGATGCGCAGAGAGATTTCCGAGCGGTCGGAGTATAGAGCCTGCCCGACGTTGCGCCCGCGCTCGTCCCGCACGCTCACAATTGAGCCGCCCGCAGCATCTCTGGTATCGGCCACATCTGACCTGTAAATCCACAGGTGGCCTCCCAGCCGCACGCGCTCCGCCCCGCGTTTTGTAACGACGACTTCCTGTTGCATGATTAAAAAGCCTTAGAGGCTGTTTGAAAATTCCTTTTTCAGCCGCGCGAGCGGCAACCAGAAGGTAGCCAGACGTGCAACGTCTGGTAGTAATAATCAACAAGATGTTTTTGCGCTCTGGAGGAGCGCCCGGATACTTCTCTGCGCGCCTCCGGCGCGGGAAATATTAACGCGCCTGATTCCAGACGTTGCACGTCTGGCTACCTTCTGGCTGCGCCTCCGGCGCAAACATTTGATGAATTTAACACAAAGCGCGCGGGCGTGTGGGCTGCTGCGTTTTGTGATTCCCTGTAATTTTCTTTCTCTCTTTGTGCCTTTCGGGTAAACGGCTTGAAAACGGCTCATGCGGAGAGTAAGCTGGGCAGCGAAGATTTTCCCAAACAGTTCTTTGCAAATTTCATTTCAGAAGGAGGACTATCCATGCCTGAAGTTGGAGACATGGCCCCGGACTTCGAGCTTAAAAGCAACCTTGAAAAGGATAAGAAGGTGCGGCTCTCGGATTTCCGCGGGGCTAAGAACGTGGTGCTGGCATTTTACCCTCTGGCGTGGACGCCCGTATGAACGGCGCAGATGCCAGCCTATGAAGCTGATCTGGATCGCTTCGAAGGCTATGATGCTCAGGTCTTGGGCATATCTGTTGACAGCGTCCCGTGCAACGCCGCCTGGGCTAAATCTCTGGGCGGACTCTCTTACGATCTGTTGAGCGACTTTGAGCCGAAAGGCGAAGTAGCCAGGGCTTACGGAGCCTACCGCGCGGCTGACGGTATTTCGGAACGCGCGCTCTTCATCGTAGACAAGGACGGTAAGATTGCCTACAAGGACATACACAACATAGGCGATCAACCCGACAACGAAGACCTCTTCGAGGTGCTTCGCAAGTTGGAATAGACCAGAGAGCTACGGGGGCTGTCCCCCTGCTGTAGTTAGAGCGGGCTGAACCGTAAAAGCTTTTCAGGAAGCCGCTGACGGTTCAGCCCGGTTTACTTAATCAGGGATTGTTATCATGGCGATTTCAAGAAAATGCGTGCCGTTCACGCCCTTTGAAGGCGAGCTGAAGCGCGCGACCGTTGCGCTAGTGACTGCCGGAGGCGTACATCTCAGAGACCAGGAGCCGTTTAATATCGCAGATGAGTTGGGCGATCTGGGCTATCGTGTCATCCTGCCCGACGTGGACTCTTCCGACCTGATGGTCACGCACCATCATTACGATCACACGGATGCTGACGAAGACATCAACGTCGTCTTTCCGATTGACATTCTGCGAGAGCTGAAAGCGGAAGGTCTTATAGGAGACGTGGCGCGCAAGCACATAGGCTACATGGGCTATACCATGCAGCTCAAGGCCATGTACGAAGGCACCGCGCCGCAGATTGCCAACGAGATTGACAGAGGCTCGCGCGCAGACGTGGTCGTCCTCACAGGAGGCTGACCGAGCGTCTGCCACCGCACGGTCGTCGCGGTTCAACGTGAGATAGAGATGAAAGGTATTCCGACAGTCCTTATCACAGTGAGTCCTGAAGTCTCTGCGCAGATGCGCCCGCCGCGCTCTCTCTACCCAAAGGGCTTCAAAATCGGCAACAGCTTAGGGCGACCCGGCATGAAAGACTTGCAGCGCAAAGTCCTGACGGACGCGCTCACGCTTCTGACTGAAAACACCAGGCCGGGACAGGTCTCGACTATAGAATATCCAGAATACGGCGAGCAGTACGAGCCGCCACGAGTGAAAGCAGGAGGATAAAGCGGGTGCCGGGTGTCAGGTGCCGGGTGCCGGGGAAAGAAAATCCAGTTGACTTTCTTCTTACCGGCACCCGGCACCTGACAACCGGCACCCATCACCCATTTATGAAGACAATCGGGGTTGTGACAGGGGGCGGCGATGCGCCGGGGTTGAATGCAGTGCTGCGGGCTGTAGTGAAGACGGCTGTGGGCGAATTCGGGCTGCGGGTAATCGGCATTGAGGATAGCTTCGAGGGCTTGCTTGATGAAATGCATACGCGCGAGTTGACGCCGCGCGATGTGCGTGGCTTGCTGCCGCGCGGCGGCACAATCTTAGGCGCGCGTAATCGTGGCCGCTTCGTAGAGCGCACGGAAGACGGGCGCTCCATCATGCCGGAGCACGTCTTCCGCGAGGCTATTAATAATCTTGAGCGGCTAGGAATTGACGGCCTCGTCGTTCTGGGCGGGGATGGCACGCTCGCCATCGCGGCGGAGTTTGACCGCTTCGGTATTCCCGTCGTAGGCGTTCCCAAGACGATTGATAACGATCTGGCTGCAACGGAATTAACCTTCGGATTCATGACCGCGCTGGACATTGCGACCGAAGCGCTTGATAGACTCCACACCACAGCCGAATCGCACGACCGCGTGATGATTCTGGAAGTGATGGGGCGGCATAGCGGCTGGATTGCGCTTCATTCGGGCGTGGCCGGAGGCGCGGATGTCATACTGATTCCAGAGATTCCCTTCGCTATGGAGATGGTGGCGCAGAAGGTCATAGAGCGCGATAAGTGCGAAGCGCAGTTCTGTATCATCGTCGCTTCCGAAGGAGCGCGGCTTGCGGGCGGCCAGGCTATTTATCAAGACCAGGGCGGGGCGGATCGTGCGCCACGCCTCGGCGGCATAGCCAACTTCTGCTGCAATGAGCTGGAGCGAATCACGGGCAAAGAGACACGCAGCGTCGTGCTGGGGCATCTTCAACGCGGTGGCCGCCCGAACGCCTTCGACCGTATGCTGGCGACCAACTTCGGCGCTTGCGCCGTGCGCGCCTTCATGTCCGGAGAGTATGGCAAGATGGTTGCGCTCCAGGCCGCAGACATCGTGACTGTCCCCCTCGCAGAGGCCATTGCGCAGACCAAGACCGTCCCGCCCGACGGACAGCTTGTGCGTACCGGGCGCGACACAGGCATCTCTTTCGGCGCACCCGACGAGGCCAAGCATCATGCAACAAGGGATGAGGGCGGCAGCGATGAGGGATGAAGTTTAGACACGCCTAAAGGCGTGATTAAATTAAAAGAATCAAAGCGTAGCTTTGTCCATCCTTTCATCCCTCATCCCTCCGCCCTTATCCCTTAACTCGTCCTCCTTGCTTTCCAGCGGGTGCGCGGGCATATATAATTTAAGTTTGAATCAAATACCGGCGCGAGCAGGACTGTTTTGAGCGCCGGAGGCGGAAGCGGGAATCGAAAGTTGACACAAGACATCAAAGATCGTTTGCGTAATGAGTTGGAAGAGCTTGAGACTGAGCTGCGGATTCATCTACCGAAGGAGATCAAGCGCGCTCTGGAATTCGGCGACCTGCGCGAGAACGCGGAGTACCGCGCCGCGCTCGATCGTCAGAATGTAGTCAAAGCCAGAATCGCGCAGCTTCGCCAGCGCTTGAGCGAAATCTCCTCGATTGATAAATCGCGTGTGCCGCACGACCGTGTCGCCTACGGCTCGACCGTCGTGCTCTACGATGCGGAGCGCGAAGAGGAAGTAACCTATCGTCTAGTCACGGCTGAAGAGAGCGACCCGCAGGGGGGCTTAATCTCCACGACCTCGCCGGTGGGGCGCAGTCTCATGGGCAAAGAAGAGGGCGACGAAGTGCTGGTGCGTACCCCTGCGGGCGCGCGCAATTTCGAGATTAGAAGCTTGAAGACGATTCACGACGAGCCGGATACGGAATAGCGTTGAAAGATAATTATTTGAGGACTGGTTGATTCGCCACATTGAATAGTTATCCTTGACAACATATTTGGCGCGTCCCTATGATGCGCTGTTTGGAAAGACGAGCGATTTATGCCTGTATTGTCGGCATTGGCTTAGAGGAGAAGGTCTAGAAGGTGTTTGGAGCGAGTATAGGGCGGGGCGCGCAACGCATCATCAATGCGATGGTGCGCGGGCTGGCCTACGGGCATATCAATCCGAATATACTGACGGTCATAGGCGTCTCCATCAACGTCGGCTGCGGCCTGCTGTTCGGTTTCGGCCACTTTTTCTGGGCTGGCATCATCCTGATTGTCGCCAATCTCTTCGACATGCTGGACGGGCAGGTGGCGCGACTCACCGGACGCGTGACGAGCTTCGGCGGATTTCTGGATTCCTCGCTAGACCGCCTCTCGGACATGGTAGTCTTTCTGGGCTTAATGGTCTTTTACGCGCGCGACACGCAATTTCACTCCACCTTGAACGTCTTTCTGGCCGGTGCGGCGATGATGGGGTCGGTCATGGTCAGTTACACCAGCGCGCGTGCAGAGAGCCTGATACCGAAGTGCGACGTAGGCTTCTTGCGGCGGCCTGAAAGAGTCGTGCTCCTTATCATAGGGGCGCTGACCACGCATCCCTCTTCGCAGAACCCCTTTCTTAACCGTATGCCCGCGGTGCTATGGGTTCTGTCAGTTGGCTCTTACTGGACTTTCGCGCACCGCATGTACCACACGTGGCGCGAAGTAAATCGCGTGGAGGCCGAGCACGCGGCGGCAGCGATTGAGGCGGCCAAGGCATCTAAAGCTAGCCCGGAGAGACATACTGAGCCGGATTTTGCGCGACAGGGCTAGGGCTACCGAAAACGCGCGCACACATTTTACAAGAGGGACAAGGGGCGCTTTTTTCGTGAAGGCGCAAGAATTGTAAGCTCTCTCATTCAAGTGTTCGAGGTAAATGCGAATTGATAATCTGTCCTTGTTGCGGACTGAAGTTTGAAGGCGATTTGCGCGAGGGTTGCGCAGGCTGCGGCGCACGCTCCGTCGGCCCCCCCCTTGCACGCCCCGAACATGTGCTTCCATCTTATGGTCGCGCGCTCGTGGTCACTGCTTCCGGCGCACTCCTGATTGCCGTCTTCCTTAGCAGCACAGCCTTCGCTCTCTACGAGCAGGACAGCTTTTCGCTCGCCTTCTGGCGGGTGGTCGCTGCGGCTGAGACCGCCGCGTGGAGGTTGAAGTTTCTGGTTCTGCCTCTTGCACTGACCGCCGTCTGGATGAGCATGGCGCTCTGCCGGACTATCAGGCGCGAGCCTCAACGCTTCATAGGCTCAAGGCTGGCTCACGCTGGACTCGCCGCCTCTGCGCTCGTCGCTTTGATGATGGCGACTTTTATAGGCATCACTGTGCCGGAGCGCCTACGCCAGCGACAGCGCGGAATTGATGCGGGAATTTATGCCGAAGGCTACACGATTCAAAGAGCGCTGCTGGAATATCGCGCGCGCTACGGGACGTACCCTACGGACATGAAAGACCTGCGCGAGCGCTTGTCCGACCCTGACGGGATGATTGCCGCCGCGCTCGACGCCGTTGACGCGCGCGGTTACAAGCCCAGCGCAGACCTCGCATCGGCATTGCCGAAAGCGAAGTCGCGCAGAGGCCGCCCGGCTGCGATTCGTCGCGCCGCTCTTGACGGCAGTACGGATGATTCCGTGGAAGAGAAGGTCTCGTTCACGAACTACGAGCTGCGGCTGCCCGGCGAAGACAAAATTCTGAACACGGAGGATGACTGGCTCATGCGCGACGGCGTCATCCTGAAGCCGTCTGCTTTCAAGCAGGATGCTGAGCAACCGCCACAACAGTCAGTTCGCAAGGTAGAGTGAGAGAGAGCGCCCTTCTACTGAAAGCTTCCCCCGAACGCCATGTCATTCCTTGACCATTTTCGACGAAAAAAGGGTGGGAACGATGAAGTGATGCGCCGCGCGCGCCTGCTTTTAACGGGTCGCATTGCCGACGGCATGATCTTCGACACGCAGACGGACGAATCGGGGACAATCTTCATCTTCTACAGTTACAACATCAGCGGCGTTGACTACGAATCATCGCAAACGCTCAATCACGACCAGCGTCGCCGCCAGGAAGAATACAAGCCCGGCGCAAGCATCACCGTTCGCTTCGACCCGCGCCACCCAACCAATTCTGTTGTCGTTTGAAAGCAGAGGTCAGAGGCCAGAGGTTAGAGGTCAGTCGTTGACTTTCTTTTGACTAACCTCTAACCTCTGGCCTCTAATCTCTGTGTTATGCGTAAAATTCTGATTGCCAATCGCGGCGAGATTGCCGTTCGCATCATTCGTGCCTGCCGTGACCTCAACATCTCTACGGTCGCTGTTTATTCCGACGCAGACCGCAGTGCGCTTCATGTTCGGCTGGCGGACGAAGCCTACTTGATAGGCGACGCGCCTTCGGTTGAAAGCTACCTGCGCATTGACAGGATTCTGGACGCTGCGCGCCGCTCAAACGCAGAGGCCATTCATCCGGGCTACGGCTTTCTGGCAGAGAACGCAGATTTCGCGCGCGCCACCCGCGAAGCCGGACTGGTCTTCATAGGGCCTACGCCGGAAGCTATGGATTTGATGGGCTCGAAAATCAGCGCTCGTCGGGTCGCAATGGAAGCCGGTGCCCCTGTTGTTCCGGGAACTACCGAGCCGCTTGATTCATACGAAGAGGCGCGAGCGGTGGCCGCGCGATTGGGTTACCCTGTGATGCTCAAAGCTTCTGCCGGTGGCGGCGGCAAGGGCATGAGGTTCGTACCATCGGAAGATGAGCTTCGTTCAGTCTTAGAGACTGCGCAATCCGAGGCGGCAGCCGCTTTCGGCAACGCCGAAGTCTATCTGGAAAAGGCTGTCGAGCGCCCGCGACACATAGAGATTCAGGTCTTCGCAGACACGCACGGCAACTTCGTACATCTGGGCGAGCGTGAGTGCTCTATTCAAAGACGCCATCAGAAGGTGGTGGAAGAATGCCCTTCGCCGATTAACGACCCATCCTTGCGCGAGCGCATGGGACAGGCGGCGGTCTTGATTGCGCGCGCCGCCAGTTACGTAGGCGCGGGCACGGTCGAGTTTCTGGTCTCAGACCTTACGCGCGACTTCTACTTTCTGGAGATGAACACGCGCCTACAGGTCGAGCATCCCGTCACAGAGCTTGTCACAGGCTTCGACCTTGTGCGCGAGCAGATAATGGTGGCCGCTGGCGAGCCGCTCTCTTTCACTCAAGAGGACATCAGTTGGAACGGCCACGCCATAGAGTGCCGCGTTTATGCGGAAGACCCTGACAACAACTTTATGCCCTCGCCGGGACGCATCAACTACCTACGCGTCCCCACAGGGCCGGGCATACGCGACGATGGCGGCGTCACAGAAGGCACTGAGGTCTCAATCTATTATGACCCTATGATTTCAAAGCTGGCTGCATGGGGACGCACGCGCGCGGAGGCGATTGATAGACTGCGCCGCGCGCTAGACGAATACAGCGTGGACGGCATCAAGACCACGCTTCCCTTCTTCCGCGCCATCGTGCTGGACGACGAATTCATTGCCGGGCATCTGGACACAGGCTTTATCCCGCGCTTCAACGAGCGCCAGATGAAAGCGCTCGAACAGGCGAGCGAGGAAGAGATGCAGGGTTCAGCTATTGAGCAGAGAGATGTGGCGCTCGTCGCAGCCGCGCTCGATTATCAACGCGCGCAAAAGCAGGCATCGGCAAATCATCAACCGGGCGCGGAAGAACAGAGCCGCTGGCGCATGGCTGGTCGTGCAGCGCTCCTTAACTCAAGAGCTTAGGAAACGGTCAGCACTCTTGTCAGTACCGACAAGAAAGAATCGTACTTAACTACTCTAATTCAAAGCATGAAACTTCTGGCAGACATCGCAGGTGAAAAGCATGAGCTTCGCATCAGTCTCGAAGGCACGCGCGTTCTGGCGTTGATTGACGGGCGGCCACTTGAGATGGACGTGCGCGAGACGGAAAGCGGTGGCTATCTCTTAATCGTTGATGGCCGCGTGTACGATTGCCGTGTAAGTCAAAGCGCGGCGCAACCGGAAAAGGCGTTGGTGCATGTACGCAATCAAGCTTATACAGTCACGCTCGCCGATCCGAAGCGGCTGCGTGCTGCCGAAAGTGCCGCAGCGCACGGCGACGGCTCGGCGCAGATAATCGCGCAGATGCCCGGCAAGATTGTACGAGTACACGTCGAAGCAGGCACGCAGGTCGAAGCGGGTGATTCGCTCTTGGTCGTAGAGGCCATGAAGATGCAGAACGAGATGAAGTCGCCAAAGGCTGGAACGGTCACAGTGCTCAACGCAAAGGCGGGCGCGACCGTCAACGCCGGAGAAGTTCTGGCCGTCATCGAATAATGAGAGACAACAGCCAAGCGCCTATGGCAGACACGATTCAGGAAAGCTCCGAACAAGGCGAGCAGATTGTCATTGTCGAATACAATCCGCGATGGCCTGCGCTTTTTGAAGAGGAGAAGGCACGTATACTCGGCCTCATACACGCTTGGGTGGAGAGCGTTGAGCACATAGGCAGCACTTCCGTTCCGGGACTCGGAGCAAAACCGATTATAGACATCATGGTCGGCATACGCAGTCTTGCTGATGCGCCTGAATGCATCTCGCGGCTGGAAACAATCGGCTACGAATACGTGCCGAAGCACGAAGCAGTGCTGCCGCTGCGCCGCTTTTTTCATAAGAGCGCAACACCCTGTGCCCGCACGCATCACCTGCACATGGTTGAGCCGACGGGCGAGTTCTGGGAAAGGCACATCCTGTTTCGAGACGCCTTACGCGCGAACCCTGAAACGGCGCGCCAGTATTACGAACTCAAGAAAGCACTGGCCGCGCGCTTTGGCTCAGACCGCGACTCATACACCGATGCCAAAACTTCCTTTATCGAAGCTGTAGTCACACGCGCACGCAAGGAGAGAAGTACTGAGTACTGAGTACTGAGTGAAAGCAATCTGTTCTTACTCAGTACTCATCACTCAGTACTCAGTACTCTTTTTAACCCGGCTATGACTGAAACTTTCAAGACTTCTGAGAATCCCGCGCCTGAAGATTTGCGCGTGCTGCTCTGGGATATAGACGGTACGCTGATGCGTTCCGAGCGCAGGGATGCTTACAAGGATTATACCGTGCCGGTTCTGGAAATCGTCTTCGGCACGGCGGGACGCCTGCGAGAGATGACTGTCTCAGGCATGACGGATTTGCAGATCGTCGTAGAGGCTTTGCGCGACGAAGGGTTCACGCCCGCACAGATACGCGAGCGCGTGGAGGATTTACGCACACACTACATGCAGGAGATGGAACGCGCCACGCGCGACGGCGCGCAGGGGTTTCACCTGCTGCCGGGAGTGCGCGAGATTCTGGAAGCGACCGAGCAGCACCCGCGCTATTTGAACTCGCTGCTCACGGGCAACATAGAGCCTGCCGCGCACCTGAAGATGCGGTTGATGGGGCTTTCGCAATTCTTTCAACTGCCGGGCGCGTTTGGCGATGACTCACACGACCGCCGCGACCTGCCCGCACTCGCCGTCGAGCGAATCAACCATCATCTCAATCTGAATCTTCCTACGCGCCAGTTCATAGTCATCGGCGACACTCCGAATGACATCGCCTGCGCGCGTCACGGCAACATGCATGCTGTCGCCGTCGGCACAGGCCGCATGTATTCGCACGAAGACCTGCTCTCACATTCGCCGGATGCGTTCCTGCCGGATTTGTCGGATACAGAGTTGGTTTTGAAGACGCTCGACCGCTTATAAAATTAACCTGTGTTTTCACACGCATTCGCTGCAAGCTAATGAAAGCTCCGTAGAAGCTTGATGTTTATAGCTCACCGGAGCAACCATATATCAAGCTCCGCGAGGTGCGACAGGTTCTCTCGCTTACATCAAACTAATACCAAGTTGCAATAAAAAGAGAGGACTTGAGGTCGTGCAGGTCAGTACCGCCTGCGTGAGCGGGCGGGTCTCAAGCTACGTCTGAACCCGCCCGCTCACGCAGGCGGTACTGACCTCTTTTTCTACTGCAATCTGGTATAACTTTAATTTACATGTCGCTCTTGACGGAGCGAAGCTCTTGTCTGTAAATCAAATCTATAAACATCCAGCTCCTACGGAGCTAAAAACATTTGCGTAGTCTTATCTTCAGCTCTAGTCATTTACTTCTCGCCTCTACGTCTTCGCGGTGAGCGCAGGCGCTTGAGGCGTAGCGTTTCGTCTGTCGTCAAAAGGCGCATGGCATCCATCACGGGCACAAGCCGCTGCCCCCAGCGCAGGGCGCGGCGCACGTACTGCGGATCAATCTTGTCTCCGAGCGAGGCAACATCAGCGACCCTCTCGTCACCGCCCTCGTAAACCTCGCAAACTTCATCGACCAGCGCGCCTATGAATCGCTCGTTGAGCCGTATGGCTAGAATGTGGCGCGGAGTGTGTGCGGCGCTTAGCTGTGCGCGCAGGCGCAGGTCTACTACGGGCAGCATGACGCCGCGCACGTCAACCAACCCGACCAGAAACTTCGGCGCGCGCGGCATCCTGACAGGCTCGGAGTAAGACAGGACTTCGGCCACGTCCGCGACATCGAAAGCGAAGTACTCGTCTTCCAGGCGCACGACGACGAACTCCTGCGGAGCAGCGGCTTCCCTCTTTTTATCGTGTACGTTCGTCATTGGCTCAAGCCCTGAATCTTTTTGTTTCAGGTGCGATGAAAACTCTTCTCTATATCGTGCGTCGCAAGGCGCAGGATAACAGGTCGCCCGCGCGGGCAGGTCGTTGGCGAAGAGGTCTGTAGCAGCCGGTCAACAAGCCAGCGCATCTTTTCCGGCGCGAGCACCGTGCCTGCTTTGACGGCGGCGCGACTGGCAAGCACCGCAGCGATGCGCTCATCCATAGCCTCGCGCGTGAGCGTGCGTCTATCCGCGTCAATCGAATCCAGAAGCTCTGCCAGAAGACCGCGCGCTTCGCCTGCCGGAAGGTCTGCCGGAACTGCGCGGACGGCGACAGTGCGACCCGAAAGACGCATCAAGCCGAAGCCGTATGCTTCCAATGAATCCGACACGGCGTCGAAGGTGGTGGCCTGCGCGGGCGTCAGGTCGAAGGTTTCCGGCATCAAGAGCTGCTGCGATTCCATCATGCGCCCACGCTCGCGCACGCGATACTGGTCGAAGAGAATGCGCTCGTGAGCCATGTGCTGGTCAATCAGCAGAAGCCCTTCGTCATCGGTCGCAATGATAAAGCTCGCATGAAGCTGCCCGAGCGGGCGAATGTTAGTGGCAACTGCCTCCTGCGGGACTTCGCGCACGATTCCCCCAAGAGAAGAGAGAAGCGGCAACTCGCTTTCAGCCTTTGCCTGCGTCGCCCCCGGAATATTTTCCGGGACAGCTTGCGCGGCGAAGTCTTGCGGCGCGTGCGTGATAGAGCGCAGGTCATCCATGCTCGGCGGCGCAACTTCATCAGCAACGCGTGCTTGCGAGGCATTCGTCGTCTGTGCATCGCTCTCTTCCGCCTCTCTTGTTTGCGCACCCTCCGTTTCATTCAAACGAGTACCCGCATCGCCGCTCGAAGCGAGACTGAATTCGATGCGATTCTGAACCGGCGCAGGCACAAGCTTGAGCGGCATGGCCGAAACATCAGAGAGCGCCGGGTTGGTCTCGTCCCTCTTGATTCGAGTAGATGAGCTTTCAAGCCCCGCGCTCCTTACGCCTGCCTCTGCGCCTGTCTCTTCTGCGCCTCCCTCAATCGCTTCACCTCGCGGCGTGGGGTAATCACTCGATGGCTCCGCTTCATCTCGCTCGCTGGTACGAACGTAGCCCGCGCTCGCTAAGGACTTGCGCACGGCCTCGCGCACGCAATCGGCGACTGCGGCGGCGCGGCGAAAGCGCACCTCCGTCTTGGCCGGATGAACGTTAACGTCAACCTCTTCGAGCGGCACGTCCAGGAAAAGGAGCGCCGCCGGATAAACGCCCTGCGGGAGAATCGTGCGATAGCCGTCTGAAAGAGCGCGTGCCAGAAGTGCATCGCGCACGTAGCGGCCATTGATGAAAAGGTACTGCGCATCACGAGAGGTGCGGCGCTCGCGCGGCGCAGAGATGAAGCCATGTACGCGCGCTACCTGTGAGAGTCCGCCCGCGACCTCCAGTAGATTGGCTATGAACTTCTCGCCGAAAATCTGAAAGGCGCGCTCGCGTAAATTCCTTGCTGGCGCAGCGCGCAAAGTTTCGCGCCCGTTGTTCGTCAAGGTAAAAGCTATCTCTGGATGAGCCAGCGCATAGTGTGTGACAAGGTTCGTCAGATGAAAGCTTTCCGTAGCCTCCGAGCGCAGGAATTTTCTTCGAGCCGGGACGTTAAAGAACAGGTCGCGCACAGTGAGCGTTGTGCCACGCGTGTGCGCGGCATCCTTGACATCCCTTATGCGCCCGCCTTCTATGAGCAGTCGCGTGGCCGCCTGCGCTTCTTCCGTTTTTGTTACCAGCTCTACGCGCGCAACGGAAGCGATTGAAGCCAGAGCCTCGCCGCGAAACCCAAGGGTCGCAATTGCAAAGAGGTCGTCGGCACTTTTTATCTTCGATGTCGCATGACGCTCGAAGGCCAGCAAGGCATCATCGCGCGTCATGCCTTCCCCGTCATCCGCTACACGCAAGGTGCGGCGTCCCCCGCCCTCCACATCGACCGCAATGCGGCGCGCGCCCGCGTCAATCGCATTCTCGACCAACTCCTTCACCACAGACGCAGGCCGCTCGACCACCTCGCCCGCCGCGATCTGGTTAATCAACTGATCCGAGAGAACGCGAATTTTAGACATAAGAGCAATCAGCAATCAGCAGACAGCAATCAGCCAATCAAGCTTTGTAAAGTTCAAAGCTGACCGCTGATGGCTGACGGCTGTCTGCTTCATAGATATATTACCTGATGATCGTGAGAGCCTAGACTGATGGCGTCGTAAATCCAGTTGACGACGTAGCGGCCATGACGCGCAAGCAGCGAAGTGGCGTTGATGTGCCGCTCCTGTAGGTCTTTGTGCGGGTAGAGCAGGAGAGCGGCGCGTTCGAGCTGGCGGTGCGCCGCGCGGTCTCGATTCATCTGCGCACGATGAAAGCGCGAGCGCAAACCCGTGAGCTGGTATTCTATCTTGCGTCTTCCGGTCTCAAGCGCGTCCGCTAAGGTAGGGTCAACGCGCTGAAGCTGCTCCTTCAATTTATCCATCTCGCGCGTGACTGCGCCTTCCGCTTCGTCAAAGGTCTGCGCGGCTTCCGTTCCCAGATGCTCTTCGACAACGCGCGCCAGAACGCTGTCCAGACCTGCGAAGAAATCGCTCAACTTCAGATTGTAGCGCTCAAGCGTGCGCCCCGTGCGATGCTCCACAATCGTCATGCTGGCGCGCGGCAGGATGGGCGTCGCGGGACGACCAAGCACGCGATAAACTTCCGCCGTCTGTGCGAAGTAAGCTATTTCGGCAGCGCCGCCCATGTAAGCTATGGTCGGCAGCAGATAATCCTGAACCACTGCGCGCAGGGTCACGTTCGGGCTGAAGCCGGAAGGGTCAAGCCTGGCTTTATCAGCCAGCTCTTCCGCCGTGTACTCTCCTTCCGTCTCTTTAGCCTTGTATGTTCCGCGCTCCGTGCGCGTGACGGCATGACGAGCGCCGTCCGCAGTGTGCAGAAAGAGCGGGAAAGAGTCTGCGGTCGCAGTGACCTGCGCGTGATAGCCCGCTTCGACCAGCTCGCGGCTGCGCGCTTCGACCGCCGTTGCTATCTCAGGCGCGCGGCGCGCGGCCTCTGAATAGAGCGGCGCGGCCAGTTCCTTCAATCTGGCGTCGAGCGGGTCTAGCAGCACCAGCCCGTGCCCCTTCATCAGATGCGTCATCATGCGTGCGAATGCTTCGCCGTAGCCGCGCCCGGCCTTCCACGAATCAGTCAGCATATTTCGCAGGTCTGGCGTGAACTCCGTTTCCGGCAGAACCGCCAGTAGGCGCTCGACCGTCTCGTTGATTGACTCATTGAGCCGAACGCTTCCGACGGGTGTCCCCTCTTTGTGCATAGCTGGAGAGACAGAAACTTCCGCCAGCCTGCAATCGCAGCCTATGAACTCTGCCGTGGCGACTTCCGCGAAGTCGTGGTCTTCGGTCGCAATCCAGAAGACGGGCACAGCCTTCGTGCCGCGATCCGTGAGACAGCCCGCGAGCTTAACTGCCGTAAGAGCCTTGTAGATGGTGTAGAGCGGGCCTGTGAAAAGCCCCGCCTGTTGTCCCGTGACGACCGCGACCGTATCCGCTTCTCTGAGGCGTGCGATTGATTTGATGGTCTCTTCACCAGCGCCCCAGCCTCTATTCAAATCTTCAAGCGCATCGCAAAGAGCGTTGCGATCAGTTTTATGAGCTGCCAGAACTTCGCCTGCGCGCACCGACACGTCCTGATGAAAGCCCACGGCTGAAGGATAGAAGCGCAGGAGTGCGGGTTCCCCCTTGAGGTAATCTAGAAACAGTCGCGTCTGGTGCGGGATGCGCTCAAACGGAAGAGGCTCTATGCGCAACGCTGCCTCTTCAGGTGTGCTGAAACATGCTGGTAATGTGCGACTCATTTCGCTCCTGCTCCAAACCCTTGCCTTTTATTCCCGCCGCTCATCTCTTCATCGAACAACCCGGACTCTTCGAGCAGCCTTGCTATCTCGTGCCGCGCTGCATCATCGGGCAGAGCGAGCGGCGCACGCACATGCCCGCCTTTAAGCCCAAGCTCATCCATAGCCGCCTTGATGCCGCCTATGCCGAAGCGCCCCATCACGCCCCGCACAAGTAAGGCAAGCCTTCGTTGCAGCTTGCGAGCGCGCTCATAATCTACAGCTTCAACGGCGCGGTAAATTCCTACAGAGGTGCACGGAGCGAAACAGCCTGCGGCCAGAATAGCGCCCGTTGCGCCTGCGCCGAGCGCCGCCATCAGAGCCGCACCATGTCCCGTCAGAACCGAGAAGTCAGAGGGCACCAGCCGCAGCGTCTCGCCCAGAGCGACGATGTCGCCTGAGCTATCCTTGATGCCTATGATGTTGGAGTGCTCTGCCAGCTCCGCCACCGTCTCAGGCGCGAGGGTGATGCCCGTCAACTGCGGTATGTTGTAAAGCAGGACGGGCACGGTTGCAGCATCGGCCACCGCGCGGTAATAACCTTTCAGCGCGCCCTGCGACATCTCCGCGCGGTAATAACCCGGCGTGATGACAAGCACCGCGTCCGCGCCAACAGATGCCCAACGCTTCACTTCGTCAATCGTCAGTCGAGTACACTGCTGGCCTGCGCCGACGACCATTGATAGCGGAGCCGGAATATGTGTACGCGCTGCTTCGATTACCATTAGACACTCGCGCTCGCTCAAATGCACACGCTCGCCCGTCGAGCCGAGCGCCACATATCCCGTCACTCCAGTCTCGTTCCACTTCAACAGATTCTGGCCGACGGCGCGCACGTCCACTTCCATCTCTTCATCGAACGGCGTGACGAATGGCAGTAGAATGCCGCGCAGGCTCTCGCTTACTGGACGCGCGGGAGAGTTTACTTCCGATGTTGTGTTCTGCTTTTTCAAGGCCACGGCATTATAACGAGCGAATCAGACGGCGCGCAATGAGAGCTATCCATATCAGCAGCGCCTGCGCTAGTAGTACTGACCTCCGGTTTGCTTATTAAGAAGCTGCTTGAAAAATCAGAACGCTAGTTGTCCTGTAGGGACATTTGAAAATAGCCCAGCCATTTATGGCTGGGTCAAATGGTAGGAAAAAGAGTAGAGTCCCGTTGGGACGGCTGAACATCTCTTTCAATCGTCCCTACGGGACTCTACTCTTTTTCTCTACAACATATTCCCAGCGCTAAAGCACTGGGCTATCATCAATCGTCCCTGACGGGACTTTGAACCATAGCTTCTAACTATCCCTAGCCCACGCCGCTCATATCTCAGCCTGCACGCTGATTAATCAGTCTTCGGATTATCACCAGCCGTTTCTTCCGCTCCGCTCCCGGCTTCAAGAGGCAAGGCGGAATGCCCCGGCTCATTTGGCGGGCGCGGCGGCGTGGTCAGCGACATAGACCTTTCTCTCTTTTCAGGCGTCGCCTCGGGCGGCTTGAGCGCTGTGCGGAACGAGATGAACCTGTTCAGCAGGTCAAACCAGAAGGGCGCTCCCAGAGAGAGCGCGACACCCGTAATCAACAAACCCGCAATTTTCAGAAGCCACTCCCATAGGAAGCGCCGGAAATCCTGTTTGAAATCAGCGGTCGGCCTGCGCGCCACCTGAGTCCCCTTGTTCGACCAGCCGACTGGCAAACCAAGATTCTCAAGCTGGCGATACTCTTGAATCCTGTCGTTCAATTTCTCCTTTACTTCATCAATCTCTTTTTGAGTCGCAGCATTAGAGCCGGGAGTTCCAGTTGAAGCGCCGCCCTGCCCCGGCGGGTTGGTGCCCGCAGAGTTAGCGCCGGAAGCTGTATTCGCCGGAGAAGGCGTTGGCTGCGCGGCCTGATTTTTGGCATACGCTTCCGCCTGCGCCAGCATTGAAGTGCGCACGGCAGGCTCGCTGTAGAGAACTTTGAGGATCATGATGGTGTCGGCATTTAGTATTACGGCGAGCACCAATCCGATAATGAATATGACGCGATGCGTCCGCCGCTTGTACCAGTCGGAGACCCTGTCCATCCCTACATTGAACCAGTCCTCTACGTTGATGCGCAGCTTCTCTATATCGCCTTCGGCCTCGTCTATCAGCGTCAGCAGCGATCTTCGCACGGCGCTGTCCTCCGGCAGCCCCTCAACCGCAGCGCGTATGTCGTTAATGGTTCTGGATTGCCCAGGCTTCTCAGGCGTGATGATGTCCAGAATTGTGAGGGCAAAGGTACGCGCCGGAATGTACGCAGGCTTCTTCTCCCCCATGCCGCGCCAGTTAGGTTGATACAGCGACCTGATAAGCGGGTGCTCATAGAAAATATTACTAAGCGTTGCGGCAATCGCGCCCGCCCCTCCTGTACTACCTACAACGGCGGTAGCCTCCCCGCCGCTCGCCGCGCCCGCATTGACCTCAACCCGCCCCTTCTCAAGCGAATCTTGCGTCAACTGCTTATTCAAATTATCGTCCCGCAGAAGATTGCGAATGCCTTCTTCAAGCATCCACGCGCGCCGCTTTGTATTCGTCGCAATGACCTCATTCGCCGCCGAGCAGATCAAGCTCAGCAGCAGATAGATGAAGATCATGCCGATAGCGACTTCGAGTACGGTTGAGCCAAATAACATTAGACGGCACCAGATTATAGATTCATGCTACGAAGAGCGTTCTTCACAGCTTACGCAGCCAGAAGAGATGTTAAGCACTACTTGTCATTCATCAAAAACGTGCGAACCGACTTCAGCCGGAGCTTGGACGATCATCATCCTGATTATCCGAACTCGGGCGGTCGTCATCTCGATTATCAGAGCTGGGGCGGTCATCAAACCGATCATCAGAACTTGGGCGGTCATCGCTCAGGCCGAATGATTTAAGCCCGCGTACCTTTGCGGCCTTCTTGCCACTGGTCGCTTTCTTCTTCGCGCCCTTTTTAGTCCCTTTCCCGGCAGTCCCTTTTTTACTGCTCTTCCGTGAAGCGGCCTTTTTACTCCCCTTTTTGGGGGAGCCTTTCTTGCCCGTCGCCATAACAATACTCTCCTTTTGTCTAGAGCTACTATGGATTAGTTGGGGCGGCAGTAACATTGATGGTCACGGGGTCGCTCTGCGAAGCGCCGTTAATCAACGTCACGTTGCTTTCGCCCGGAGGCGCGTTGGCATCAATCTTTAAGACTACTGTTAGTTTATTGCCCTCCACCTTCGTAGAGTTGGGCACCACGTGTACTCCCTTATTGTTCTCTGTCAGGACTCTGGTCGTGCCCGAGATAAGATTTGAGCCGGTGAAGCTGACCTGCAAGTCCTGTTTGCCTTGCTGCCCCTCTAAAGGGGTTGGATCGGTCGAATCAATTGCGGGCTTGTCCGCCATGTAGCGTATGAATTTTGAGATGGTCTGAGTGCTCTGGTCTGTGGAGATTTCAAAATCCAGCCGTGTGTTCGGCGGCACGGGTTTGTCGGATGTGATCGTAAAGCGGATTCTGTTTTCCGTAGGGTCGCCGTCCATCTTGATGGTTAAACCCTCCGGCGCTTCATTCAGCAGGTCAACCCTGGCCTTTTGCAGCCCACGGCCACTGATATAACCTTTCACTACAGGGTTGTTCTGCTCGAACTTCTGCATCTCTTCGGGTTCAATGACGACCGTAGTAGCGACGGGCGGCAGGTTCTCGACCTCCGTGATGAAGCTCCCATCAACTCTGACTACCACCTTGCGAAAATCTATATCGTATTGCGCGAGATTCTCCCGTCCTTTATTCGCTTCTATTCTCTCTTTGCTCTGGTTTCTATAAAGCAGCGTCGGGTCTTTCCAGAAAAGCTTTCGCTGATAGTTCGTCATGAAGATGGCCTGCGGGATGAAGGCCACCAGTACTCTGGATTGCTGCTTCGGCACGAGCGTATTCGATTTATAAGCACTGTCGTTCAGCCGATTCATCTGATTAATCGTGTAATCCGGAAAAGCCTCCACGTATGCCGAATTGAAAGGGCCGTTGAAGATGGCGACGGACTCCGCGTAGGACGGCCCGAAGGAGGCGACGCCGATTAAGCCAGCGGCAATTGTTCCCACTCCACGCAGATAGCGCAGCAAGCGGTTACGAGGGTCGCCTCCCTGCCCCTTTTCGGCTACGCCACGAATCAGTGAAAGCTCCAATGAAGACATTTCATACTCGGACCTCTTAGCATCAGGCTGGCTCGGCTGACTCTCGCTGATGAAATCGGCAAAGGCGCTGTTGATGAGAGCGCGATTAAGCGTTTCAACATCTGCATAAGAGAGCGTTTCTTTATCGGCTGAGAGAAGCGGAGTTTGATTACTTCCAAGCTGTACACTTGCGAAATCTTTCTCCTGATAAAAATCTCTTCGCCTGACAACATCATTCAAGGCTGTGATGACGCGAGACCTGTCTATACGCTTCAGGTCGTCCGCCGTCTTAGCCGCTTTGATGTCCTTCTGCAAATCGGCAGGCAGTAATTCCATCAATCTCTTGCTGGGGGTGCGGGCACTCTTGCCCCCGGCTTCTCGCAAGCGTAGAAGCAGACCCGTGAGGTCTGTAATATCACCTGGATTAAGCAGCCGCGACGGAGCTTCAACACGTGTTAAGGCAAGTGCCTTACGCTCGTTTACAAACACCTTCGTCAGGTCCAGGGAAACATCCTGAATTAAGTATTGGAAGTCAGCATTACGATTGGTAATAGTTACCTGAATTACTATGAACCGCTCTGCGATTCGCTTTCCGAAAATATCTCTGACATTTTTAGGGTCTATAACGGCACCATAAACGCGCACGAACTCCTTCTGCGATGGCCCCTGCGCTTTAGCGACCTGCGAGCCGATGGCAACCATTAAACAGATGGCAACTAAGACCTGTGCTATTGAAGTGCGGAATAACATTCTCGGCGACATAGTGACCTCCGGGGCATTGTCGTTCCGATTGCGGCGCAACCAGAGTTAAGTGAATACTGCCTGGCAAAGTTTTAAGAAAAGTAAGCTAAAGCTCATAAAAGAGACGCTCAGCCTTGGTAGAGTGATCAAGAAGAGGCTTTAATTGTAAAGGTATCTACGGGGCTTAAAGCCCTTTAGTCTTTATACTGCAAGGTAATTCGAGGCCGACGAAAAGAAGAGCGCTCGCCGGTTTGAGTCTAGCTTCTGAGCGCGAGCACAATAATCCTTGGCAATTCCAAATGTCAACAGATATTTTTCAAGCATCATACTAAAGCGCCGATGAATCTTTCGCGCACGCTTCAGCGTAAAACCCTATCGGTTTTAATGTAGATAAAGCGCTTGACCGCTTGAGGTATTTGCCGCAATCATGTTGGCTCATTTCTGTTAGATGAAGGTGAGGACGAAGATGCCTGAATATCGTTTCATACAGTTGGATGTTTTTACGAAAAATGCATTCAGTGGTAATCCGCTGGCGGTGTTTCCGGAGGCCGAAGGGATAGAGGATGCTCTGATGCAGAAGATTGCGCGGGAGATGAATCTGTCGGAGACGGTCTTTGTGCTGCCCCCTACGGATAAGAATGCTTTAAGGCGGCTGCGCATCTTTACTCCGGCGCGTGAACTCCCTATGGCGGGGCATCCTGTGGTGGGGACGTGGAATCTACTGGCGCGCGAGGGCGTCGTGCCGCAGCCGGAAGGCGGGACGGGGTGGACGCGCATCAATCAGGAGATAGGGATAGGCGTGCTGCCGGTGGACGTGGAATTCAAGGACGGGGAGCCTGCGCAGGTTGTAATGACGCAAGGGGCGTATGAGGTGCGTGCGCGTGTTGAAGGCGCGCACGAGCGTGCGGAGATAGAGCGTGCTTTGGGGCTTGCGCCGGAAGATTTTGACGAGAGCCTGCCGATAGAAGTGGTCTCGACCGGAATCTTTTTTCTGGTCGTCCCCGTCAATTCGTTGATGGCTTTGAGTCGCTGCCGCATCAACTCGACGCTGCTCTCCGCAATCTATACGGAGCTGGGTGCAACGGGTTGCTGCGTCTTCACGCGCGAGGTGCGTGAAGCGTCGAATGGGTCTCGCGCTCACATGCGTATGTTTGCTCCGGGCGACAATATTCCAGAAGACCCCGCGACTGGAAGCTGTGCCGGTGCGCTCTCAAGTTATCTGGTTTATCACGGCGCGCTCGATATGGAAGAGACGGACGGCGTATTCCGTTTCGTCATAGAGCAGGGCGATTTCATAGAACGCCCCAGCCGCATTCACGCGGAGATTCTGGGCACACAGGGCGCTATTGAAGAAGTACGCGTCGGCGGCCTGTCGGTCGTCGTCGCCGAAGGCCATTTAATCTTCTAAAAGTCTGGAGTCTTAGAGTCTAGAGTCCGGAGTCTGAAGGCCGTTTGACTCTTCAGATTCCAAACTCTAGACTCCAGACTCTGGACTCTAGACTATCTTATGAATGAAGTGCAGTTGGATTTATTAATCATAGGCGCAGGGCCTGCGGGGTTGTCTGCTGCGGATGTGGCGGCGTCTGAGGGCTTAAATTATCTGGTAGTCGAGAAGGGATTGATAGCCGATACGGTCTATCACTATCCGGTCGGGCTGACGGTCTTCTCGACCGTGAACGAATTGGAGATGCGCGAAGGCACGCTCAAGCCCTGTCGTGAAAAGCCCACGCGCGAAGAGCTGCTGTCGCATTACGTTCACTTCGCGCTGGAGCGTGAGTTAAGAATCAACACGGAAGAAGAGGTCGTCCGTATAGAAGGCACAGAGGCAGAGGGCTTTCTTGTAGAGACTACGCGGGGGAAGTATAGCGCTCGCCGCGTGCTCTTTGCTATTGGCGCAATGGCGCGTCCGCGAAGGCTGGGTGTGCCGGGCGAAGACCTGCCGAAAGTTCATTACAGGTTCGTAGAGGCTTTTCCTTACGTGCGAAAAGACGCGCTTGTTATCGGCGGCGGAAACAGTGCGGCAGAGGCGGCGCTCTTTCTGGCGGAGCACGGCGTTAGCACGCGGCTTGCCATCTGGCGCGCTGACTGGGAGAACCGCGATCCAAAGAAGGGCGCTATCAAGCACTGGGTACGAGAGCCTCTGGAGCGTGAAATCGCGCTAGGCCATCTGGAGGTTGTCCTCTTCAAAGAGATAGCAGAGATAAGGGAACGCGAAGTCTTGATTATACTGGAAGACGGCGAGACAATTCGGATTCCCAATGATGTCGTCTTCATACTTGTAGGAAGCGAAGCGGACTTCACGCTGCTCAGGCAAATCGGCGTCCCGTTAGTTCCGTCAGGATTGACTTCTATTCCGGTTTACGATGCGGAGACTTTCGAGACGAATGTAGAGGGAGTTTACGTGGCGGGACATTTCACGCACGCGCGGCACATCAAGGAAGCGATTGCAGTTCCGCGCCGCATCGTGCCTATGATTGCAAAGGAGCTGAGAGAAGAAAATCAGGCTGCGTCGAGCGGGACGGGAGAGCGCCACTAAGCCGCGCCTTCTCTCTCTGAAATTGCGACCTTCCCAACATTTACGCTCTCCCATCTCGCGCCAGCCGCCGAAAGCTCAGAAAGGAATAGGAAACAGGCTCTCGACGACATCTTTTATTCAGAGCCTTCGCTTTAAGGCTCTCTTTTGAAAGATCAAGTGCTGGCCGCTTTACTGAATGCCATATTGGCCGGGCAATCAAAGCACGGTCTGAAGATAAACCACTAAATCCCACGAATCATCACGAATACTAATCAAAGCCTTTTGCTTACAGGTTATCTTTTCGTGTCGTTTAGTGTGCATTCGTGGCTCCGCTCCGGTTCTTTTTTTTGAGTGACAACCGGAAACATAAGGAACTCTCCCGGTTGTCACTCAACCATCCGCATCAAGGCCAGTTGATGCGAATCCTCATAGGCATAAGAAGCACACGCTTCTCTGCATTCCGCTTACTTCTGCGTGACGATGATGGCAACGTTCTCCGGCTTCGTTCCGGCCTTTGCCAGCTCGCGCTCGACGGTTCGCTCCCTTTCCGTCTTAACCAACTCGCGCCCGCTCGCCTCACCCGAAGTCCAGAACTGCGAGAAGAAGTACTTGTCTCCATACCGGTGGAAGACCAAACGGGAATCGCGCTGTCTCTCTTTCGAGTTCACCGTTATGGTCAGCACGAATGCGCCAGCGTTCTTGTCAACGCTTCGGAAGCTCAACCCTTCGGCTGAAGACTGCGTGCTGCGCTCGACCACGTACTTACCTGCGGGCAGGGTCACGCCTGAGACGGAAAAGTCGAACGGGATTTGAACGACCTGGCTGCGGGATGTTCTGGCTGCGGCGCTCGCGGCGACGAGCGTCGCAAGCAGTATCAGCGCTGTAAAGATGCTCAATATGCGTCTTGAAATACTGGTTCTCATGATGTCTCCTTTTCGCTTCTTTCAACTGACTTCTTGCGAGGTCATGCGCAAAGTACGCTTCCCCCGTGTAAATGTCATCAAAGCGGGGTAAATAGTCGTAAATCTTGTAAAAGTGTTGTAAAAAGCGTCTTCTGGCTACAGACTCACGAGTACGATTTGTTGTATGTTATGGCTCGACCGGAGTTGAGGTGTTGAGAACGACGTGACGAAATTTCAAAAGTTCCTGCGAAATCATATCCTGCTGGTTGGCCTTGCGACGGTGCTCGTGCCGCTCCTGAGCCTGCTTGCGCTTCAGTACTGGTCGCTCTCCGCATTGGAAGAGACTTCCACGGTCGCAGATGTTGTGTGGAGAAAGAACTATCTCATGGATGTCTCGAAGGAGATAAAGTACTTCTATCGCAACAACGCAGAGAAGGTGCTGAACATCCCCGCCTCTTCGATTGAGAACGGCGTGCAGCCCGAAACCTTTCCCTTTGGCAAGTGTTCGATTGACGGCGCGAAGCGACTCTTCATAGCAACCTTTGACGGTAAGGGCGGAACGCAAATCAATTTCTATGATCCTTATGACCAGTCGCGCACCCTTAATCCGCCCGTTGACGAAGTGCGAACGGCCAACATGCTCGTCGCCCCTTTGCGTATTCTCAACGAGGAGGGCAAGGCTACGAGCGGCGCGCTCGCTATAGAAGAGCGTGACCCTGAGAATCGAGTCGTCTACAAGCCCATCATAGACAATCACACGCGCGTCATAGGCGTAGCCGGAATGATTATAGACAAGGAGCTTTTCGGCAAAGTCTATCTGCCGCAGACCATCACCAGCACTCTGCCGCGTTTCTTTCCAGCCGAAAAGCAGGACAGCGTCATCGTCACCGTGTATGACGAGAAAAATCAGGTGGTCTTTTCAACACAGCCGGTCAAGGGGCTGGATGACGAGAGCTTCGTCTGGATGCCCTTCTATTCCGACTGGCGACTGACGATTCGCAGCCACCACAGCACGCCCGCGCAGTGGGCTGCATGGAACTTCAAGCTGAATCTGACGCTCTCCATATTGATGACGGTCGCGCTGCTATCGGGCATCATACTGGCCTTGCGCGCAGCGCAGCGACAGATGCGGCTCTCGCAGATGAAGACGGATTTCGTCTCGAACGTCTCGCACGAGTTGCGCACGCCTCTGGCTTCCATACGCGTCTTCGGAGAGTTCCTGAAGATGGGGCGTGTGCAGGACGAAGAAAAGATACGCGAGTACGGCGAGTATATAGAAACAGAGAGCCGCCGTCTGACGCAGCTAGTCAACAACATACTGGACTTCTCGCGCATAGAGTCAGGCCGCAAGACCTACGAGTTCAACGAGACAGACCCGCTTGTTCTGGTGTACGACACGCTCAAGAGCTTTGATATACAGCTCAAGCAGCGCGGCTTCTCCGTCAACGTCAAAGAGTCTAAGTCTCCTCTGCCTGCGGTCTTCGTTGACTCGGAAGCCATCGCGCAGGTGCTTATCAATCTTCTGGACAACGCCGTCAAATATTCCGGCGCGGCGCACGAGATAGAGCTTCAGCTTGGGCGCGAAAAAGGATTCGTCACCATCAGTGTGCATGATCAGGGCATCGGCCTGAGCCGCGAAGACCAGCAGAAGGTCTTTGAGAAATTCTATCGCGTCTGCACCGGACTGGTTCACGAATCGCGCGGCAGCGGTCTGGGTCTTTCGCTCGTCAAGCACATAGTAGAAGCACACAAGGGGCGCGTCACCGTCGAGAGCGAGCCGGGTCGCGGCAGCACTTTCACCATCCACCTGCCCGTCAAAGAGAAGCTGGCGGAACAACCGGCAGGGCGCAAAGAAGAGCGGCCAGTCGGCGGCAATCTTATTCAAGCGGGCAACCTGAAATAGGATTTTAGATTTTGGATTTTGGATTAACGAGACCGAGATTGAAGCTATGCGAGAGAAGCCATTCAAGATGCATCGTCACGCCAATCCAAAATCTAAAATCCAAAATCGCTTAGAACCCTTGCGGAGTCTAATTCGTTATGCAAAGTGAAACTGTAAACCGCGCGCAGGCCGTCAACCATGAGAATGTGGAAGCGATGAACAGAGCGCAGCATCGCTCCCTGACGGATTTTGAAGCTCTCTCTCCCATGCGTAAAGTTCTCATCATCGAAGACGATCAGGCGATGGCCGTGGCCTTGCGCGACGGCTTCTCTTATGAAGGCTACACGGTCGAGGTCGCGCGAGACGGAGCGGCGGGTCTCAAGCTGGCTACGGGCAAGAATCACGACCTGATTATACTTGATGTCATGCTGCCGAAGATGTGCGGCCTTGAGGTCTGCAAACACCTGCGCGGCGACGGCAACCAGACGCCCATCATCATGCTCACCGCTCGCGGGCAGGAGATAGACAAGGTCGTCGGCCTCAAGACAGGCGCGGACGATTACGTCACCAAGCCCTTCAGCTTCCTTGAGCTGATGGCGCGCGTCGAAGCAATCCTGCGGCGCACCAATCGAACCGAAGACGCTTTCGAGCAAGCGCAGTTCGGCGACGTGGTGCTCAACTTCAGAAATCTGGAAGCACACAAGAGCGGGAACGCTCTCGATCTAAGCCCGCGCGAATTCAAACTCCTGAAATACTTCCTTGAGCACAAGGGCGAAGTCATCACGCGTGACCAACTCCTGGACGCCGTCTGGGGCTACGACGGCTTTCCCCTGACGCGCACCGTAGACATGCACATCGCCAAGCTTCGACACAAAATCGAAGACAGCCCCTCAGACCCCCACTACATCATCACCGTCCACCGCGCAGGCTACAAATTCATTGCATAAGAGGTCAGAGGTCAGAGGCTAGAGGTCAGTAATTGACTTTCTTTTTACTAACCTCTGACCTCTAACCTCTAACCTCTTCCTTCTGGCACAGTAGTCGCTAAATCACCATTGAGGGTTCTTTTTGCTGTACTGATTAGTTACAGGCAGTGCGCCCTGACGGTGAATGTGTGCCCGTCATGCGCCATTTCAGTGCAGCGTAAGAGAACATTCCGAGAGGGTGGCAAATCGAAGGAGGCAATTTAAGATGAGACGTTGGCTTACAATGTTGGTTTTCGTACTGGCACTGGCCGTGCCCGTGCTTGCACAGGATAACAGCAGCTCGCAGCCAGGCCAGTCTGCGCAAAGCAACAACAGCAGCTCGAAGCAGACCTCGACTACAACCAGCAAACAGACGAGCACTACACCGACCGAAGTCCAGCGGACGACTGGCATAGACCCGCTCTGGCTCGCCATCGGCGGCATAGCGCTAATCACCATCATCGCCATCGCCCTGCTCGCCGCGCGCAGTCGCGGTCGTGACAGAACGGCGACCGTCCGGGAGACAACCGTTATAAAAGACTAAGGGAAATCAGAAGCATCCAACCCTCGCAAAGAACAAGGGGACAATCAAGGGGCTTAACGTGAGGCGCGACATAAGTAGCGACAGTGTTACGTCTTCAGCCCCGTAGGGGCGAAAGATTATAGCCCACGGCGTCAGCCGTGGGGATGATGCGGTAATAAACATCTGAAGCCCCTGAAAGGGGCGAAAGATTTTCAAGCTGAGAATTTCTTTCGCCCCTTTCAGGGGCTTTAACTTTTTAATACTGCTCTAATCCCACGGCTCACGCCGTGGGCTACATTCTATCGCCCCTTACAGGGGCTAAGAGGATAGTCTGCTTATGTCGCGCCTCACTTGGGCTTTAAAGCCTGCGAGTAGCTGACTCGCAGGCTTTATATGTTTGGTGATTACTTGTAAATGAGCAGCTTTCGCCAAACGTGGCTAACTCTCCGGCATTGACAAAACGTGTGAGATTAGCGTAAACGAAGGCGCGTGAAAGATAGTCACTACTCCGGCGACTTCACCTGTAATACTTATATGGACAACTTATCCATGTAAGTCCAATAAGTGCTCGCCCGGAGCATTACTCTCCGATACTTAGTATGAAGAACTGAGAGACTCACATGGTAACCCCATTAATCTGGAATATGCATTACGGTGATAGTTTGGTCTGTGAATGTGACGTATGGCTGCGTAGTGCCTGCGTCAGAGAGACTTTCTACAAAGAACACGACGGTAAGCGATACTGCGTCCTGCACTATCCCGGCATAGAGAAAAAAGAGGAATTTCAGAAGGCGCTTGAGTGGAAACTCAGTCAGGGGGACTTTGACTTTTCAGGAGTCTGGTTTCCTGAAGCTGTTTCCTTTAAGAAACTTACTTTCAGCGCGGCTGCCGACTTCGGTTGTGCAAAGTTCAGCGCAAATGCCAACTTCGACGGTGCACAGTTCAGCGCAGATGCCACCTTCGATAGTGCGGAGTTCAACGAGTCTGCCTTCTTCGGCGAGGTACAATTCGGCGCGGAGGCCAACTTTAACCTTGCACAGTTCAACTCTGCCTTCTTCGGCGGCGCAGTTTTCAATGGAACTGCCACTTTTCAGCGCACAAACTTTATCGAAAAAGTTGGCTCTCCCGGTAGAAGCGTAAACAGCAATAACAAGGCCATTAGCATTAACGATAAAGGCGGGGAGAAGACCCGCACCCTAGTTTATTTCGATAGAGTGAGATTCAAAGATGGCGTCAGCTTTGAGAAGAACATGTTTGCAGGCCATGCTCAACTGAGCTTCGATGCTGCCGTTTTTGAGAAGCCTGAGCGTGTCACCTTTCACACGGTAGCCCTGCGCCCGCACTGGTTCTTCAATGTGGACTCGCGCAAGCTTAACTTCATAAATGTGGATTGGGGGGAGCTTCACAGGTGGGACGCGGTGAGTAAAGAAATCAAGGCGCTTGAGAGTAAGTATATCGCCAATACGCCTCGTTTGATGGCAATCACGTTCCGGCAACTGGCGGTCAACGCAGAAGAGAATAATCGCTATGAAGAGGCGGCGAACTTTCGCTACATGGCGATGGACGCGAGGCGCATCGAGAGAGGGTTCATCGAAAATCTTTTCAGTCTGGGCTGGTGGTACTGGGCATTGAGCGGTTACGGCGAGCGTGTGTGGCGCGCGTTCGTTGCGTTGCTTGTGATCTGGCTGCTCTTTGCCGTCTTCTACTGGTCGGGCAATGCGACGTGGTGGCAACCGAAACAGGCGAGCAAGGTTGCGGCGGAAAGCAATGCGGGAGAAAAGCAGCCGTCAGCCGTCGCGCAGCCGTTGACGATTCCAGACGCGCTCATCTACAGCTTAGGCGTGATGGCGCTGCAAAAGCCTGAGCCGTTGCCCGCCAACAAGCGCGCGAAGGGTCTCGTACTGCTCGAAACAATTCTCGGCCCCTTTCAGGCGGCGCTTCTTGCCCTCGCCATTCGACGCAAGTTCATGCGCTAAACTGAATCTGGTTTACTTTTCAGTCAGTAGCGACGTTACAGGTGAGTCAACTATATTTATTGCCCAAATTAGGTAATAAGTATCTGTGATTGCGTCATCCTGATGCGTGATTACGCTCTAAGATGGCGTGGTTAGGCTCTGATGATGGGTGCGTATGGCCTACTCACATGTGAGCAGGGCATACGCGCGGCTGGGTATGCCATAACCATGTGAGAGTATGCCTTAACTATCCATCGGCAGGGCATACTCTCGCGTGGGTATGGCATACCCGTACATGAGTATGACGTAATGACGAGAGGTTATGCCTTAACCGCGTAGTATTACAGGGAAGGCAGGGGATTTTTGACTTTACCGGGCGGGTGGATTAAAAGTCTTGCGCTCTGGCTTCTTCTAGCATAGGATTGCGGGCACTTCATCAGGCTTTTTTCTAATTTCTCACGTAAGGAGTTAACTGATATGGCTAGAGATGAAAGCAAGCGCCTCAAACCTTCCGTTATTGAGTCGGACAAAGACAGCTTCGCGGGCTTGAAGACAATTACAAACTATGCGCCTGCGAACCCGGATTACGCTGCACTGGCTTTAGGCACGGCTGAGGCGAGGATGCTGTCTACGCAGCAGCTTGAGGCACAGGCAGAGGCGGCGCTGGAGGCGGCGCGTGATAATGCCGTCAAGGCGGAATGGGATTATCACAATCTGGTGCTCGGCATGAAGGATCAGGTCGTCGCACAGTACGGACGAGACTCGAACGAAGCGCAGACGGTCGGGCGTAAGAAGACCTCGGAATTCAGCGCTCGTAAACGCAAGCCCCCGACAAGCTGACAGGTCTTACATCACCGTCTCTATAGAGAACGACCCCGGCGAGCGACGTTAGTGTAGGGTTATCTCTTGGGCTAACGTTTCTTGCGGCGTGCGGCGAACTTGCGCCTGATTTCTTCATGGTTGGTCGGGCCGGGCAGCTTTTCGGGCAGGTCTAAATCATCGTCAATCAGAGCCTCCGTAGGAACACCTGCAATGCGAGCGTATTGCAGGAGAGCCATCAGCGTCGGTTCAGCTTTATCTAACTCAAAATCAGAGATTCTTGTATACGGAATCTCCTCTTCAACACCCAAACGTCTGTGCATCTCAGTTTGAGAAAGACCCAGGGTATTCCGAATCTGTAAAAGCTTTTCGGCAAGACGCTTCGGCCTGCGACGAGCATATCCCATAAGGAATCGCTTACTGGCGGTTAAAAGTTACTGCTTTGATTTGCTGCGGGGTGCGGATTTGCCTTTTCTTTCCTGATACTTCACATTGCCGGGCAATCTCTTAGGTAACTCGCGTTCGTCATCAACAATATCTTCCATATGCACTCTAGCGACACGAGCATACTCCAAAAGAGTAAGCAATGATGGTTCCCGGACTCCTGTCTCGTACTCTGAAATTCTTGCGTAGTGCATGATCTCTTCTAGTCCTAAACGCTTGAGCATTTCGGGTTGAGAGATTTCGAGTCCGGCACGAATGTGCCGAAGCTTTTCGGCAAGGCGTTCAGGCTTCGGGCGTGGATTGCCCATCAGGAATGGCCTCCTGATGGAGCAAGAAATGACTGGTGAAGCTTGTGCCTTCTCTCAGTTGAGAGTAAGATATGCTTGCGTAGTTGCTTCGCCGTGAGTATGAACCTTTCATGCTCAACGGCGATGCTCATCACTTAATGTTGTAGTGGGAGCTACGCATTGGCCGTTGTCTTGTATTGTCAAATACGAAAGCAGCGCCAAGATAACAGAAACAGTGCCAGCCGTCACCTCATCGCTGTGCCCATCTCAGCGGAGTTTCTTCAGCATGTGCGAACGCCAGCGCCTCACCGTGCGGCTGCACACTGGCGGGCGTTACTTCACCTGCCCTTACTGCTCGCGCGTTCGAGAGCATCCTCCGTTCGATCTTCATTACTACATGGAAGGACATGCCTTTTGCTACTGGTGCGTTCGGTGGATGAAGATCGAGCGCGACGGAACAGGAAAGACCGAAGAAGCTGTGTGAACAGTCCCGTAGGGACGATTCGATAATAGCCCAGCACTTCAGTGCTGGGAACAGATACGCTAGAAGCATTGAGTCCCGTAGGGACGACTGAACATTGCTTCAACCTTTATTCAGTCGTCCCTACGGGACTCAACGCTTTTTCCCGGCAACTTATTCCCAGCGATAAATCGCCGGGCTATTCTCAATCGTCCCTACCGGGACTCAAGATAAAGATGCTTTTTCAAACTGCTTCTTACATCAAAGGCTCTACAGAAAAGCGCTCACGTCTGGCGACGCCTGTCGAGTAGGCCGCGTCTTCAACGTCGCGTGCGACCGCTTCGGCCACGCGCTTGTCGAAGACCGACGGGACTATGTATTCGGGATGAAGCTCTGCGTCGGTGATGAGTCCGGCGATGGCGTGCGCGGCTGCAAGCTTCATCTGCTCGTTGATGCGAGAGGCGCGGCATTGAAGCGCGCCGCGAAAGATGCCTGGGAAACAGAGCACGTTGTTAATCTGGTTCGGATAGTCCGAGCGACCCGTCGCCATCACGGCTACATACGGCGCTGCCTCTTCGGGCATGATTTCCGGCGTAGGGTTCGCCATAGCAAAGACTATAGGCTCCGACGCCATAGCCTTCACATCGTCTGCGTTGATAACACCCGGCACAGACAATCCCATGAAGACATCTGCGCCGCGTATCACGTCGTGTACGGTTCCCTTCTCTTCGTTCGGATTAGTATTCTGCGCGTACCAGTCCTTGACCCAGTTCATGTGCTCGCGCCGTCCCTTATAGATAGCGCCCGCCTGATCGCAGCCGATGATGTTCTTCACACCCGCCGCCATGATTATCTTGGAGCAGGCCACGCCCGCCGCGCCCACGCCGTTGACCACCACCTTGATGTTGCCCATCTCTTTGCCGACTATCTTGAGAGCATTGATGAGCGCGGCCAGCACCACGACCGCCGTGCCGTGCTGGTCGTCGTGAAAGACAGGAATATCAAGCTCCTCCTTCAAGCGGTCTTCTATCTCGAAGCAGCGCGGAGCACTAATGTCCTCAAGATTGATGCCGCCGAACGCGGTCGCAATGTTCTTGATAGTCCGCACTATCTCGTCAGGGTCTTTCGTAGAAAGGCAGATGGGAAACGCATCTACGCCCGCGAATTCTTTGAAGAGCATGGCCTTGCCCTCCATGACGGGCATGGCCGCAGCCGGGCCTATGTCGCCAAGACCGAGCACAGCCGTGCCGTCGGTAACGACCGCGACCGTGTTCTTCTTGATGGTCAGGTTAAAAGCCTTCTCAGGGTCTTGATGAATCGCCTCGCAGACGCGCGCCACCCCCGGCGTGTAGGCCATAGAAAGGTCTGCGCGAGTCTTGAGCGGAGTCTTGCTGACGACCTCAATCTTGCCGCCTATGTGCATGAGGAACACACGGTCGGAGACGTTGATGACTTCCACGCCGTCAATGCTGCGCACGGCTTCCAGTATCTCCTGGGTGTGCTCGCTGGATGCGGCCTGCACGGTGATGTCGCGCACTATAAAGTCCTGGCCGACGCTGACTATATCAATGGCTCCGATGTCGCCCCCGGCGTGGCCGATGGCGGTGGTGACTTCTCCGAGCGTCCCCGTGCGGCTCACCAGCTTCACACGCAAAGTCAAACTGTGGCTGGCGCTGGGTGTGCTATGCATAGATTTTCCGAGAGGGATTCCTTTCCAAAGGTCAAATAACATTTCATGGGATTAATTAAACTCTAACGCCAACCGGAAAGAAAGGCAAAGATGGGGGATGGAGGTTAGGGGTCGGGGGTTGGTAATAGAAAGAAAGATTTCCTATCCCCCAACCCCTAATCCCCATCCCCCATTCTTGTATTATATCAACTCACACATTTTGCTACAGATGTTAGCTATGACAACACGATACAGTGTAGTCAATTTACCATCCAACCTGTAAATGCTTATAAAAGCGTGACTTCTCATAGACCATGCGAGCGGCACGGTAGTTGTTATCTTATATTCGCGGAGGAGAGAAGCAATGCAAATAAATTCCTTGAAAAACAAAATTGGTGGAGCAATTCTAGGTATCTCATTACTGCTGGGCATCGGATTCGCTTCGAGTGTAACGACTCAGGCACAGTATCAGAATGATCAGTGGGGTCGGCAACGACAGCGCGAATACGAGCGCCAGCAGAGACAACGTCAACGTGAATATGAGCGCGAGCAGGCACGTCGCCAGCGCGAAGCCCAGCGTACCGGTAGCTATGGTGGTTACGGCAACTACGGTGGCTACGGTAACAACGGTGGTTACGGCAACGGTGGTTATCGCAACGGTGGTGGTTATGGCAACAACGGTGGCAACTCTTACGAGGGCAGACAGACTGCGCTCAATGCAGGCTACAACGAAGGCATGAGGGCCGGTCGCAACGACCGCAGCCGTGGTCGTGGCTACAACTACGCTGACGAAGGCGCATATCGTGACGCCAGCAAAGACTACAATTCACGCTACGGCGACCGTGGGGCGTATCAACAGTACTTCCGCCAGGCGTTCGTCAACGGTTACTCGGATGGCTACAGAGGCTACTAAGCAACTGTAAACCACGTCTGAACAAATAGCAGATGCCGCGCTTCTCTAAAGGAGGCGCGGCATCTCTTTTTGTTGCGAGAAAATTTCCGTTGAGCTTAGGTTAATGTGAGGCGTGACATAAGAGAATCTCAGCAAGCCCCTGTAAGGGGCGATAGAATTTAGCCCACGGCGTAAGCCGTGGGAATTGAGCAACCGATAAAAGTTAGTAGCCCCGTAGGGGCGAAAGAATCTTTCGCCCCTACGGGGCTGCTGATGTTTATTACCACATCATCCCCACGGCTTACGCCGTGGGCTATAAATATTCCGCCCCTACGGGGCTGAAGACTTAACACTGTCGCTGCTTATGTCGAACTCACGTTACTAACCGCATCATCAAGCGATTTAAGGATTGCTTCTAAAGCATCCGCCTTCGCTCCTCTTTTCTTCGCCAGCCGGAGCGAGCGTTTGCCCAGAAGGATGTAGACTGCGAGCGCATCCGTCATCTTCTTCCTGCGAATTGCTTCCAGGTGACGACGAACGGTGGCGGCGTCCGCGCGCGCAAACGTTCCGGTCAGAGCTTGTGCGGGTTCATGCAACGCAAGGTTATCAAGCGTGCTACGCACAAGCGGCATGAGAATGGCGCGTGCTTCCCTTTCCTTCAGCCCGCAGCCCGCGAGCATTTCGGTCGCTATGTCGAAGAGGGCGACCATGTGCCCTGAAGCCGTGACAGCCGCCGCGTGATACAGAGCCTTCTCTTTCGCATTGATGTGGAAGGCACGCGCGCCAAGGTCACGCACAATCCTTCTGGCCGCGCTCAATGCCTGGCGCTCGCCCTCGATGCAGAAGAAGGCGCGGCGCAGGCTCTCGGCTCCGGCGTGCGCTTCTGTAACGGCGACGAGCGGGTGCATGGAGCCTACACGGAACCCTACATTTCGCAGGCTGTGCAGCTCATCGGACGAGAGCGCGCCGCTCGTATGCAGCGCCGTACAGCCTTGCGCCGTCTCTCTCATTTCCGCAGCAATGCGCGAGGCTGTTTCCTTAATCAGATCGTCCGGCGTGGTGATGAAGAGAAGGTCGCTGGCGGGAAGACGGTCAAGCTCGGCGGCTGAAAGCACCAGGGGCGCTGTTTGTATAAGCTGTGCGGCGCGGCGCGCGTGCGACTTTCTATGCGCGACCACTGCCTCTATGTGATAGCCGCAATGCGCGAGCGCAAGGCCAAGCGCCGTTCCAAGGCGGCCTGCTCCTACAATTGATACTGTCGGACGGCGCGTTGAACGGTGTGCGAGCGCCCCGTTAGACTTCTGCTTATCAATTGTCGCGCGCTCTGTTCTCTTAGACGGCATTGTTTAGCCACCATCGCCCACGACTTCGACCATAGCGGGTTGATCCGGCAACTCGTCGAGCCACTGGTTGAGACGTGCGCGAAGGTCTTCGCGCGTCACGAGGCCATAAGATTCAACCGGCGGGCGCACGACGCGCACGGGCGTAGACGCCGCACCCGTTTGCAGGGCGCGCTCTATGAGTCGCGCATCATCCTGCGAGACGTTTTCGGGCAGCGTCGAGGACGCGAAAGCTTCCGAAAGAGAGCGGGCATGGCTTCGAGCTTCTTCCGTTTCTTCGCTCTCTGCCAGACGCTCCAGCGCAGAGGCGAGCGGCGCTGCCATTAGCTGAAGCGTGCGGCGCGCGGCGGCGCGTCCAAATTCGACCGTCTCCAGCAACTCCTGCGTTAGACGCTTGAGGCTTGCTGCGCGACCCAGCCGAAACATGCAGCCGCAGGATGGATGCTCCATCAGAAGCTGTCGAACAGGAAGCGTGCAGCGCATGTTTCGAGCACACTCCAACAGTTGCTCGGCCTCGTCCCGGTAACGAGTGTTGAGAATTGAAAGCTCCGACAGAGCTTCAAACTCCAGCCACTCAGGGCTGCGCAGCAGCTCGTCCACCGGGCGGCGATCCATTGCCGCGCCCACAGTCTCTTCATGAACACGCGCGTAATGCTCAGAGTAGCGCGCCTGAAACTCTCGCCAGAGAAGGTCGAAGCGCAGGTTTGAATCATGATCCAGGAGGTTATGCACGTCTTCCGTTATGCGCAGCAACTCGCGCCGTGCGCTCTCAATCTCGTTACGGTCTGTAGTCTCTGACAGCAGAAGGTAGTCGTGTGCGCGCACGCGCGCCTCAAGCCCGCCTGCGAAGCTTGAGAGAGCTGCGAGCTGTTCCGTGCTGCGCTGAAAAGTCTCCACCGAATCAGCGAAAGCGTCGGCCACGCGCTGCAAGCCCTCTTCCAGAGAGATGGTGTTGTCGAGCGCGCCTTCGATGGCGTCGGCTGCGACGCCGAAAGTTTTACGAACGCTTGAGGAGAGATTCCAGGCACGTGTGGTCAGTCCTTCGTCCGGCAGCGCGTCGGACTTTTCCAGCACGCGGCGAGAGCGCCACGCTTCGAGCCAGCTACGGAGCGCCGCACGCACGGCCTCGCGTGCCAAGGGGTCTGCAATCGAAGCAAGCTCCGTGGCGTTGGTCAGGCGACGCGCCCACGCTGTTAATTCTTCCGCGCTGTGTAGAAGCGCTGCGGCGCGAGCCACGCCGCTCAGTTCATCCCAGCGGAGCTTGAGGTCTAAGGTGCGTCGTCCTATGCGGTCGCCCGTCGCCGTGACAAGCTCTATGCGTCGCTGCGCTACAAGCGCAGCCAGTATCAAATGCTGCGCTTCGCGTTGCAGCCCGTACGGCTCGCCCTTCAGCTTCGCGTAAACATCTTCGAGCGGAACGACCGCTCCGTCCGCGTCGTCCGTCATCTGTAGAACGTCTCTAATCCACGGCTGCCTTAAGACTGCATCGCCAGCCTCCAGCACATAAGCGTCGCTGCGCTGCGAAACAAGACCGAGCGGCACGCAGAACTGTCGTGCAAGCTCCTGTACGCCCGCCTCCGACTGGCTCGCCGCGCCGAAGAAGCCGCCGACCAGTCGCGCAACCCCCGCTTCGCCCAGAGTGTCCGTGAAGACCGGATGCTGCGGGTAGCGCGAGCCGAACAGCGGATGAAGCATACGCGCCATGACATCGGAGAGCGTACGGCCACCGCGCGCTTCGTTCGTGAAAGCACGTGGTGAGCCTTCGGCCACGAGCACGCCGTCATCCATATAAAGCCGCGCCCAGATGCGCTCGGCCAATCCTGTGTGCGTTCTTTCGGCGGCGCGCGCCGTCTCTCCGAATTCCGTCAGAAGCGCTGTGTCCGTGCGCAAGGCTATCAGCCGACGCAGGTGCTCAAGCTCTTCCGGTTTCATAGACGCCGGTCGCCAGATGACTTTGACCGGAGCGTCTATACGGTTAAAGGCAGCACTGCCTTCGACCACTTCGCCTACGACCGCAGAAGGTACTAGCATCGTCATCTTCCAGTCGTAAAGGAGCGCATCAGATGCTGCTTCGGAATGGGGCGCTCCTTCAATGTGCTGTTCGCCCGATTGCCAGATTAGAAGACCAAGGCGACTCATGCCGCGCCACATGATCGGGAAATCGGTCACCTGTAACGGAACCTCGCCCGCTATAGTTTCCACAAACGGCCAGTCGAGAAAGCGCGAGCGTGGAAGGGTGCGCAGCAACTCGTTCATAGCCGCCCCGTCGGGAGCAATATTTTCCACGGCTCGCGCTAAAGCTTCGTCGAAAGCATCCGACGTGCTGATGTTGAAACGATAGCGAGCTTCCGTCTGGTCATCGCTTCGGCGTACACCGCCGTCTGGCGAAAGCTGTGCAAAGCGCGCAAGCAACTCATCCGTGCGGCGTATGCCCGCCTCCGGGTCTGCTTCGTCGTAGATGAGCATCGCCGCGCCAAGCTCGCGTGCGGTTGCGCCGCGTCCGTCCAGAGAAAGTATGAAGAGTCCCTTCAGAAGCAGCTTGGCCTGAAGACGCTGCATGATGGGAATCTGCGTGACCACATCGGTCGCAAGCTGGTCGTAGACCGTGAATGCCTTCTCCAAATCCCCGGCTTTACGCAGCTCAAGTTCGGTGCGGTCAAAGACTTCGTCCAGAACTACCAGAGAGAGCGCCGGGCGGTTCGTAGCCCGCTCGACCGATTCGGCGGCGAAAGGCAGGAAGGCGAAGCTGGGCGCATAGAGGCGAACTGCCGACGCGACATCCGCCACCAGTGGATGAACCGGATAGATGGAGGTAAAGCGCGGTTCGCTCCAGTTAAATCCAGGCACCACTGCACGCAAAGAGTTGTAGATGTCGTGCAGGGCTGCGCGAGCATTCGCGTTCTTCTGAAACAGGTGAATATCAGCGATGCGGTATAGATGCTCAGGGTCAAGGTAATCAATACGGTATGTGCCTGCCAGCACGGCATTGACGCCCTCTGCGCCCTCTATGTCGTCGTCCAAGGCCAGCGCTATGAAGGCATGAACGCTCTCCGTGGCGGCGGCAAGCTGGCTCAAGGCTGGGCCGTCGTCGCGCCTGACGCGCGTCTCGCGCCCGAAGGGCGTGTCTATAACGAGGACGAGCGACGTGTCGCCTGCGCGCGAAGCGGCCACCGCCAGCATCTGCTGCGGGTCAACTCCCAGCCAGTCTGCCTCTGCGCCGCCAAAGGCTTGTACGAATGCCTCTCCGACCTCTTCAAGCAAATCGGAGCGCGTGCCGCGTTCGACGCGTGCTACCATATAACGACGATTAAGTAGGCGGCGGGCAGAGGTGGCAACGTGTGCGTCCGTGACGGCGCTACGCAGCTCCGGCATGGAGGCCAGCGCGGCGAAGGCCGCCAGCGTGTGGCTTTTGCCGACCCCACGCAGCCCGGCCAGTGCCCGCGCCGCTCCACGACCACGCGGAAGGTCTGCCAGAGCGTCAAGCCAGCGCGCCAGAAGGTCTGAAGTGGCGTCCGTAAAACGGTAAGCGGCCAGAGAGCGCGCAGGATTGCCAGCATAGTCCTCTACGGCGTCGAAAGCCTGCGGCTCTACGAAATCCTTGATCTTCTCCTGCGTGCGCTTCATGTTTGGAAAACGGCTCGAATAAGACAGGTAAGGTTGGGCTTAATACTTAGAAGAGGCTCGCTGACCGACTCCTGCCCCTCCTCTGTCGGACTGTAGCACGCGGCGCACAAGTGGCGCAATCATTCTGTCTTTACAGGTATCTTGCTGCTATAATGGCTCGACCGGCATCCGACTAAGTGGCTAAAACCGAACCGGGGGCAAGCCCTCCGAGGGGGTTCTTTTCCGAAGGCGAGTTTTGAGTACACGGCACAACCCTTGGGACGTGTTGCGGCATCAAAGCCGGTGCGCGTTCCTCTAAAAGTCCTAATAGTTCAGGCCAGCTTTTCCGAAAAGAGGACACGCCGCGCCACTCGGTTAAACCGGACGATAATTTTTCAAGCTGCATCTACTCTCCCAAGAGAGGATGATGCGAAAATGATGAGGCCGTCGAAGACGTGAGCTTCTCCCTTGTACTCCTAAAAGCAAGAGCGGCTTTCTTCTGAAGATCGGCCATGTAGGTCTTCCTCAAAGCTTTTGGAGGCTTTCCGCTATGCGTAGCAGCACAACACGCTCCTTGACGGCACTGATTCTAGCCCTCTCTATGTGGGCAGGCGCTCTTTCGGCGGTCGCAGCACCGCTACAGCAACAGACCCAGGATCAACAACAGCAATCCAAGCAAAAGGACGCTAAGGACAAGAAAGCGCCCGCGCAGACCACAGCGACCGCCACTCCCCAGCAGACGCAGACCACCATCAACAGAAAGCCGCTCTCGGTCAACGAAGACCCGAGCATGATCGGCAAGCGTAAAATCAACAGCGGCCTCATAGCCTCTATGAGTGGCTCTCTTGAGAAAGAGGTTGCGCTGGGTCGCCAACTGGCCGCAGAGATAGATAGAGAAGCCAAGTTCATAGACGACCCCCTCATCACGGAGTATGTCAACCGCGTAGGCCAGAACATAGTCCTGCACTCGGACGCGCGCGTCCCCTTCACCATCAAGGTGATTGATTCGGACGAGGTCAACGCTTTTGCGCTTCCGGGCGGGTTTTTCTACGTCAACAAGGGCTTGATTCTGGCCGCGGATAACGAGGCGGAGCTGGCGGGCGTCATGGCGCACGAAATTGCGCACGTCGCCGCGCGCCACGCGATTGAGAATCAGACTAAAGCCATGCTGGCCGAATACAGCATGCTGGCAGGCTCAATCTTTCTGGGCGGTATCCTCGGCGCAGTCATTAACAATGCCGCGCAGTTCGGCGCGCTTCTGGGCTTCATGAAGTTCAGCCGCTCGGCGGAAGAGGAAGCAGACAGGCTCGGTTTACAGTACATGTACGCTGCCGGATATGACCCGAACGCGATGTCGACGATGTTCGAGAAGCTGATGGCGAAGAACCAGAAGAAGCCGGGCTTTATCTCGAAAGCATTCTCGACGCACCCGATGGCGACGGATCGTCGCGCGGCAGCCATAGCGCTCGCCGCACGCTTCCCAGAGCGTGAAGAGTACGTTATCAGCACTTCGGAGTTTCAGCGCGTCAAGGGACGCCTGTTGCGGCTCTCGAACGCGCGTGCTACCACCAATGGAGCGCTTCCGGCAAGCTCGGATGACGGGACACCGGGGCGTCCGACACTGAAGCGCAGGCAGCCTACGCCGGACGATTCGACTGTCCCGCCCGGCACTACGGATGATAACGGTCAGCCGTCGAACACCAAGCCTTCGGATCCGCCGAAATTAAAGCGTAACGATGGCTCCAGCCCGTCGGACTCTTCTAAGCAGCAGACGACGCCCTAAAGCTTTTCTGAGCAAAGGCTGTAAGGCCGAAAGAGGCTCTTCAGAATTATAACTCTGAAGAGCCTCTTTCATGTGCTGATTGAACCGTTTAGCGCTTCGGCGGCTTGACATTTTTCGGAGCGGTTCTGTATTCTAGCCGTTCGCGTTTTAGGCGCTAAATTAAGAGAGAGTTATCTATGTCAACATCGTTTCCCAGCGGCACGGGGTTAGCCGAAAATCGTAAATGGTACGTTGTGGATGCAGAAGGCCAGCCGGTCGGACGCCTTGCCACAGAGGTCGCTTCAATCTTGACGGGCAAGCGTAATCCTATGTGGACTCCCTTCATGGATGTGGGCGATCACGTGATAGTGATTAACGCACGCAAGGCCGTCTTTAAAGGCTCAAAAGCCGAGCAGAAGGTTTATCATCATCACACGCTTTATCCGGGCGGTTTGCGCACCATCTCCGTTCAGGAGCAGTTCGCGCGCCATCCGGAGCGCGTGATTGAGCTGGCGGTCAAAGGCATGCTGCCCAAGAACAAGCTAGGTCGCGCGATGGCAAAAAAGCTGAAGGTTTACGCCGACGGCGAGCACCCGCACACAGCACAGCGCCCTCAACCCCTCGAAATTAACACTCGTAACAAAAAGTAGAATTAGAAGGAAGCTAAAGAGTAGTGGCTGAAATTCAATATTACGGAACGGGACGGCGCAAAAGTTCGACGGCGCGTGTTTACTTGCGCCCCGGCGCGGGCAATGTAGTGATTAACCGCAAGCCTTTCGAGCAGTATTTCCCAAATGAAACCCTGCGCATGGTAATTCGTCAACCGCTTCAGTTGACCGAGACGACTGCGAAGTTCGACATTCTGGTCAACGTTGCGGGCGGCGGCCCTGCTGGACAGGCCGGGGCAATCCGCCACGGGATTACACGCGCTCTGCTGGAGTTCAACGCCGATCTTCGTCCGCCCCTTAAACAGGCCGGACTGATTACGCGCGACCCACGCATCAAAGAGCGCAAGAAGTACGGACAGAAGGGCGCACGCAAGCGCTTCCAGTTCTCGAAACGTTAAAGACAGTTTTCAGTTTCCAGTTTTAAGTTTTCAGCAAAGGCCAGTCGTTCTTCTTCTGAAAACTTAAAACTGGAAACTGAAAACTGATTTGATTCCATTGCCGCGGCCTGAATTGGTTGCTGATCCTCGATGGAGAGGATTTACGGCCTGAGGCGGCGGCGAGTACATTAAACCAATTCACTGAAAGAAGGAGATTTTCGTTTGGTAACCGTCACGATGAAAGAGCTTCTGGAGGCCGGTGTTCATTTCGGCCACCAGGTTCGCCGTTGGAATCCGAAGATGAAGGAATTTATCTTCGGTGAGCGCAACGGTATCTACATAATCGATCTACAAAAGACCCAGAAGATGTTCCGCGACGCCATCGCGTTCGTTACAGGACTGATGTCAGAGGATCGCGGGCGCACAGTCCTCTTTGTCGGCACCAAGCGACAGGCACAGGACGCCATACGCGAAGAAGCTGAGCGCGCGGGCATGTACTACATCAACGCACGCTGGCTGGGCGGCCTGCTTACAAACTTCCAGACCATACAGAAATCCATCAAGCGCCTGAAAGACCTTGAATCGATGCAGACGGATGGTCGTTACGAGAAGATGACCAAGAAGGAGCGCATCAAGCTTGACCGCGAGCGCGAGAGCTTGACCAAAAACCTCGCGGGCATCAAGAGCATGACGCGCCTGCCCGATGCAGTCTTTATCATCGACGTGAAGAAGGAAGAGATTGCGGTCGCGGAGGCCAATCGCCTGGGCATCCCTGTGGTCGCCGTCGTTGACACTAACTGTTCGCCCGAAGGCGTCGATTACGTGATTCCCGGTAACGACGATGCCTTGAGAGCCGTCAGGTTGTTTGCTTCGCGCATCGCCGACGCTGTTCTTGAAGGACAGCAGATGGGAACTGAGGGCGGCGAAGAGCCGGAGGGCGGCGCTCAAGCTGAAGCGACTACGCAGGGCGATGGCCGTCCTCGTACTGCCAGCGCCAGCGCCGACAATACGTCCAGCGTGACGGCTTCGACCACCGAACCGGGGCGTGAGGCTGCGAATGTCACAGACATGGGTGCGAGCGCTCCTTCGACGGAGACGCAAACATCCGTTCCGGGCAATCAGGGCTTTGGCCGCACAGGCCAGCAGCCAGACTCGGTCGGCGATCATCCGCAGGCAGGCTCAAACGCTCCCGTCAGCGGTGCCACAGGTGCAGGCGAAGACACGAGCGAGTTGCAGCCTGAGTCTTCACCCGAAGCAGACAAGGGTGCGGAATCGGTCGGCGTAGGAAGCTAAGCCGAAACCATCAGCCCTCTCGGACGAAGAGAAGACAGCAAACTTTTAGGATTTCAAATTTTTTCGGCGTGCGCAGCCTCTGGAAGCGGAGAACCCGCCGGGCTGCGCATTTTCATAAATAAGCAGTCAGCCATCAGCTTAAAACTTTCTTTGCTGAATGCTGACCGCTGACTGCTGATAGCTAATACAGGGAGATTTATAAGCAATGGCAGATATTACGGCGGGCGCGGTCAAGTCGCTCCGCGAGAAGACCGGCGCTGGCATGATGGAATGCAAAGGGGCGCTCACCGAAGCAGGCGGCAACGAGGAGCAGGCAATCGAAATCCTGCGCAAGCGCGGATTGGCTTCGGCCAAGAAGAAAGAGGGGCGCGTCGCCGCCGAAGGTGCGGTCGGCTCTTACATACACATGGGCGGCAAAGTCGGCGTGCTGGTTGAAATCAACTGCGAGACGGATTTCGTCGCGCGCGGCGAAGAGTTCCAGCAGCTCATCAAAGATGTGGCGATGCATATCGCAGCCGCCGAGCCGCGCTATGTCACGCGCTCGGAAGTGCCCGCACGGATTCTGGACAAAGAGCGCGAGATTGTGCGCGAGCAGGCCAAGAATGATCCGAAGAATGCTAACAAGCCGGATCAGGTGATTGATAAAATCGTGGAGGGTCGTCTTAACAAGTTCTACGAAGAGGCCGTGCTGCTTGACCAGCCGTTTGTTAAAGACCCTGCGAAGACGGTCGGCGAGCTGGTCACTGAAAAGGTTGCGACTATCAAAGAGAACATCACCATCCGACGCTTCACGCGCTACAAGATGGGCGAAGGGATACAGAAGCGCGAAGACGACTTCGGCGGCGAAGTCGCAGCGCTGGCAGGCGGCAAATAATTAAGTCCCAGGTTCCAAGTCCAAAGTCCCAAGTGAAGAGCTTCGGGTCTTTGACTTGGGACATGGGACTTGGAACTTGGGACTCGTATGACAGCAGTTAACCAGAGCGCGCCAGCCTATCGCCGCATCCTGCTCAAAATTTCGGGTGAAGCCCTGATGGGCGAGCAGAATTACGGCATTGACGTTAATGTCGCGCGCAACGTGGCCGAAGATATTAAGGCTGTTAGTGCGCTCGGCGTAGAGGTCGCGGTGGTCGTCGGCGGCGGCAATATCTTTCGCGGCGTCTCCAAGAGCGCGGGCAACATGGATCGCTCAAGCGCCGATTACATAGGGATGCTGGCGACCGTAATGAACGGCGTGGTGCTTCAGGATGCACTTGAAAAGCTGAATGTTTATACGCGGGTCATGTCGGCCATAGACATTCCGCAACTGGCGGAGCCTTTCATACGACGCCGCGCCATTCGCCACCTGGAGAAGGGGCGCGTCGTCATCTTTGCCGCAGGCACAGGCAATCCCTACTTCACTACAGACTCTGCGGCAGCGCTTCGCGCACTTGAAATCAGAGCCGACGTTATCCTGAAAGCGACAAAGGTCGAGGGCATCTACTCCGCCGACCCTATGAAGGATAAAGAGGCAACGCGCTATGACTGCATCACGTATAGGGAAGTTCTTGAGCAGCAGTTGAAGGTGATGGATGCTTCGGCCATCTCGCTCTGCATGGACAACAATCTGCCGATTGTCGTCTTCAACATGCGCACCCCCGGCAACATCATGCGCGTCGTCACCGGAGATCAAACGGTCGGCACACGCGTCTGTGTTGAAAGATAGTCCCAAGACCCAAGTCCAAAGTCCCAGGTTATGGGGGACGCTTTTGACTTGGGATATGGGACTTGGAACTTGGGACTAAAGTTTCGGAGAAACTTTTATGAACGAAAAGGATGTCATTAAGGAAACACGCCCGCGCATGGAGAGTGTGATTGAGGATGTGCGTAGAAAGCTTGCGACCGTGCGGACGGGCAGAGCGGCAGTGAGCCTGCTGGATTCCATCATGGTCGAGTATTACGGCACGCCTACGCCGCTCAGCCAGATGGCTTCGGTTCATGCGCCTGAGCCGAACCTCCTGACGGTACAACCCTGGGATATGACACAACTCGGAGCAATCGAGAAAGCCATACGCGCTTCAGACCTCGGACTCAATCCGACCAACGACGGCAAGCTGATACGTATTCCCATTCCGCCCCTGACGGAAGAGCGCCGCAAGCAACTGGCGAAACAGGTACATGAGATAGCGGAAGACCACCGCACAGCCGTACGCAACCTGCGCCGCGACGCCAACGACCGCTTGAAGAAGCTACTCAAAGACAAAGCGATTTCCGAAGACGCCGAGCGCGACGGCCTGGACGAAGTTCAGAAACTCACCAACACATATATAAGCAGGATTGACGAGCTGGCAAAATCAAAAGAGCAGGAACTCCTGCACGTCTAATCAAAGCAAAAGGTAAAAGTAAAAATGCAAAGGCGAAGAGAGTGCGCTCTTCGCCTTTGCCTTTTTATATCCTTAACGTAAGTTCGACATAAGCAGATTAGCCAGTTGTCCCGTAGGGACAGTTGAAAATAGCCCAGCGATTTATGGCTGGGTCATAGCCGAGTAATGAAAGTTAAGTCCCGTAGGGACGACTGAACATGCGCTTCAATCGTCCCTACGGGACTCTACTCTTTTTCTCTACACCTTATTCCCAGCGCTAAAGCACTGGGCTATTATCGCGTAGTCCCTTGCGGGACTTTGAACACAACTTCTTATCTCGCGCCTCACGTTATCTTAACAGGCAAGGCCGCCTCTTAATCTTGAGGCGGCCTTGCTTGGTTTTATACGTGTCCTGTTCTGAGAAAGCTTTTTGCTCCCTTAGAAGTTGAAGCGGACGCCGAGTTGTATGCGGCGGTTTCCGGCGGACTGGTTGTTGCCGCCGAAGCCGCAGCCGCCGAACGGCCCCGTGGTGCTCTGCGATTGACCGAAGAGCGGCGAAGAGAGATTGCCGACCGGCGGGCAGAGGTTCGTGCGGTTGAAGAGGTTCGTAATGTTGGCGTTGAACGTCATGTTGTAACGCTTCTCGACCGGCGCAGCCGCAGCAGGACGAGCGCCGCCGCCACCACCAGCGACTGCACCGCCACCTGCACCGCGACCGCCTCCTCCTCCGCCGCCACCGGGGGCACCGCCTCCGCGCGCTCCACCACCGCCACCCTGCGGCGCTGCTGCCGCAGAATTCGCTCCCGGTAAATCGCCGAAGCCGAACGTGCGGCTCAGGTTCAGGTTCACTATAAAGAAGCCCGGGCCTTCGCCGTAGTTGCGAGGGATAATCGGCGCACCGACCGCAGGGTTGATGTCGAATGTGCCGAAGCGTGTAACGCGTATGTCCTGGGGTCTGGTCGTAGCCGAGACAAATGCCGGACGATCATTAAAAATGCTGTCGCTGTTATTGTCGCGCCCGGTAATGATGTTGAAGAAGTTGCCGGTCGCTGCGACGATGAACGGACTCAAGGTCAGTTTCAGTCGCTCTATGGTGAACGAGCCGCCAAAGAAGACGCGGTGGCGCGGGAAGAAGGCGACGCGACCGAAGTCCGCATTGAGATCGTAGCTGTTGGCCGGGAAGCAGTTGGCGACGAAGCCGAAGACGCAATCCGTGTTGCTGCGCGGGTGACCCGTTTGATAGTTGGCGAAGAGCGAGAAGTTGCGGCTCAACTGATTGCGCACGCCCATCTGAAAGCGTATGTCGTTAAAGCGTGCGCTCGACTCGTACTGATAAACGTCTCCGCCTGCGTTTGGCCTGACGGGTATGCCCTGCGCGTTGAAGACACCCGGCAGCGGCGCATTGATGTTGCGCTGGACGATGGCGTTGCGCGTGTTGAAGCTGAAGAGCACTGCCCAGACAGTAAAGTTGTAGGGCAGTTGCCGCTCGACGTTGATCGCCGCAAGGAACGAGCGCGGTGCCTGGAAATTATCTGCAATCACTGTTCTGGACTGTATCGCCTGAAAGCCTTGCAGTTGCGCTATGGTCGGAACGGTTGCCTGCACGACTGTGCCGTCAGGGTTGAAGACCACGCTATCCAGAAGTGGATTAATGGTGCGATTGCCCTGCCCGTCAACGACGAAGCCGGGGACGATGAAGCGTAACTGGTTTGTGCCGTTGAAGCGAGTCTCTTGCAACGTGGCCGATTCGCTCAAGCGGTCGTAGAAGACGCCTACGCCGCCGCGTATGACGAACTTCGGCTGGCCTGCGCCGAACTGCCCTATGGTTCCGGTGCTCGACCCGCCCGGTGCCCACGCAAAGAAGATGCGCGGCGCTAGATTGAAATTACTGCTGATGTTCGACTGGTTCTCGTACCTCAGTCCCATCGTGATATTGAAGTTCGGGCGGAGTCTCCATTCGTCCTGCACGAAGAAGCCAACATCAACCTGACTCACGCTGGCTTGCGGGTTTCCGCCGTTCAGAGTGAACTGCGACGGGACAAAACCGGGCGTGTTAAGAATGGTCTGCCTGTACTGGTCAATACTGTTGACGCCGGTCAGGCCGCCAAAGGTAAAAGTCCCGTTGAAATTATTATTCGTGGAATCCGTAAACCGCACGCCGCGCAGGCGAGCGCCGAAGCGCAGTACGTGACGACCAATCGTGCCGGTCGAATAATTCTGCAACTCCCAGCGGCTCTCTTTACTAAACCCTAGGCCGACGCTTGCCCCGCCACCCGTGAAGGAGCCTTGGACGTTGATGGTCGGAATTGAGTTGTCGCCCGTCTGGTCGCTTGAGCGGCGTATGAACTGGAAGCGCGTCTCGTTAATCCAACGCGGGTTGAGTACAGCCGTTTCCGTAATCTGGAAAGTATGCTCTGTGTTCGAGCCATCGATGGCGCGCGACAGCAGCGAAAACCCGCCCACACTCGAATTGTCAAATTTTGTGTGCGAGTAGGTGTAGCGCATGACGACCGTGTTGTTCTGGTTGATGGCGTAGTCGAAGCGCGGGCTAAAAGTAGTAAAGCGCCGCGGCTGCACGATGCCCTGAAGGAAGTTGACGGGATTGAGATTCTGATCCAGAACGACAGCGTTGATGATGTCGTTGTCGTTGACGTCTCGCTTCTGAAAATCGACGAAGAAGGACGACTTCTGCTTCTGAATCGGGCCGCTCAGGGTGAAGCTGTAGAGACGCTGTTGAAAAGGGGTGCGCGTCGGCGCAAACGGATTGCGCGAGTTCAAGGCTTCATCCATGAAGTTGAATCCGGCGCTGCCACTGATTTTGCCGAAGCCGGGGCGCGTCAGTATGTCTATGCGACCGAAGCCCGGCACGTCGTTTTCAGCGTTGAAGGGATTCTGGTTGATGCGAACTTCGCGTATGGCCTCTTTCGGAGGCATGCGTCCACCTGTAAAGCCGTCAATGTAAATCTGGCCGCCGTTGGGCCCGGCAGATGGGCCTGCCAGAGCAGTCAGAGCCGCCGCCAGATCGTCAGGGTCATCCGGCAGAATATCCAGGTCGCGCCCTTTGAGCACAATCGCATTGGCGTTGTTATCCGAGTCCGTGCTTAAGCTGCGGTCATCGGCAACATTGACCTTCTGCTCTTCTATGGTCACGGCGAGCTTGATGTCTACTTGCGCGCGTTGTCCGGCAACTACGGTCACTTCGCTATTTTCAAAAGGGGCGAAGCCTGCATGCACTATGCGCACGGTGTACTTGCCGGGCGCGATGGCGTTGAAAACGTATACGCCCTCGTCATTCGTCGTCGCGGTCTTCTGCGCGCCGCTCTGATCCACGAGCGTCACGGTCGCGCCGCCGATTGTGCCGCCCAGCTCGTCCGTAACCTGCCCGCGAATCCCCGTCGAGCCTTGCGCCTGCGCGAGGCAGAAGGAGAGTCCGAGCACGACGACGAGCGCGATGCTCTGCACAATAGTTTTCTTGATAAAGTTCATGATGATAACCCTTACGATTTTGGATTTTAGATTTTAGATTTTGGATTAAAGAAACTGGATTGAAATTCTGCAAGGTGCGCAGCCAATCCAATCCAAAATCCAAAATCTAAAATCCAAAATTTCCTCACGGGCCGCCGATGCCCAGATTGATTGTTCCCAGGTTCGGCGGACGATTCGGCGGGCCGCCCTGTCTGGCCTGCATCATGGCGAAGAGAGGGGCGACGCCGGAGACCAGTGTGATAGCTGTTGCGCGCGACGGGTCTGTGCCCTTCGTGCTTGAAAGCAGAACCATGTCGCCCGGCTTCAACTCCGCGAGCGTCACCGCCGGAAGATTGTCTATGATTCTCTGAATATCAAAACCACCGCCCTGACCTCCGCCCGGCGCACCTGCTGCGCCAGCGCCACCCTGCGCGCCCTGGCCTGCACCTCCTGCGCCCGGAGCGCCCGGACGTGCGCCAGCAGATTGTCCACCCTGACCGCCGCTCGCAGGAGTACCGCTTCCCTGTCCTCCGCTGGAAGCCGGACGCGCATTGTTGCCGCTGCCAGCGCCTACAGGTTGCCCACCGGCAGCGGGTTGCTGCTGCGCTTGAGGCGCGCCGCCACCACCGCCGCCGCCTGCCATCATCTGCATGAAGTCGGGCGGAATGCGCTTTAGAATCGAATCTTTGTTGACGACTATGGTCAGGGGTTGTTTGGTCTGTATGTCTTCAATCTGAATCTCGCCGGTCTGCGCGTTAACGGCTTTGATTGTGCCGCCCGCTGTGCGGAACGCGCCCGTGACTATCTCTTCGGCAGTAAAGCGCGCACCGTCCGGGCTGCGGTCGCCTTTGGCGCGCACCTGGTCGCCGACCTTTAGTTCCTCGAAGGTACTCTTTTTAGCGTCGCCGAATCTGACGGAATCAGGCGCATAGCGGCGCATCTTCACTTTGTCCGTGACGGGAATCACGACCGGCTTCGGCCCTTCAGCCGTGCGCATCGTGACCGTTATCTCTTTCGTCTGCGGGTTGAGCGTTTCGACTATGCCGGAGAGTCCGCGCTTGCGCCATTCTGCGCGCTCGCGCTCCTGCTTCTGCGCAATCTCGCTCTGCGAAACGACTATCACTTTCTGCGCGGGCACTGTCTTGCGGTCTTCCGCAACGCGGCCACGCGCGTAAATTCCGTCGCCGATACCGAGGTCAGGCAGATTGATGGCGACAGCCTTTTTCGTATCGGTCTCGCCCGGCGGCACGCGCTCGAAGGTTGTGTCAGTATTGATCTGTACGACAACGACAGAGCCTGCGTCAGTTTTGACTGTGAGCTTGCCTGCGGGCGCGTCAATACTTGTGATCTTGCCGAAGACGCGCGTGGCCGTAATAGCAGGGTCACTGCCTTGTGCCTGCGCCACTATAATGATTTGACCGAGGATGCAAACCGAGAGCGCCAGAAGCACTAAAAACCTTCTCATTAAATCCATCCTTGTTTTGGGTTGCCGCAAAAAACGGGTTGCGGTTTGGTGCGAATGTTCGGATTATCTTTGAGTTGCCAGTTCGGCTGATAAGCTAACTGCCTGCCGCGACACTCTTTCTACGCACAAACGACTATGATTGTTCTCAAATTAACGCGCAGGCGAGCCGATTTTTCCCTCATAACGTCCGCAGCTTAGCTTTCTTCGGCGTGTTGCTCGCCTTGTAAGTGGCAGCGCGTCTACAAAAGTTGCAAGTTCGGTAAGCAGACTCGGACGACTACTATTCAACTCAGGGTGCTAAAAAGTTCCCTAAAAAGCGGCTAAGAGAAGCTCAGTGCAACATATAGACGCGCGAGCGGGCGAATTGTTACTCCATATTTTTGGATTTCCGACAAAGAGCGGGATGTTTGAAGGGAAGAGCTTCAGGCAGCCTTTTTTGCTGGACGCCAGCCGATGCGATAGCGCACCGTCAGCGCCAGTCCGAGGCTTGTGACGAGTAGTCCTGTGATTACTGCGGGCCAGACGTAAGGCAATGAAAGCATGAGCGTCCAGAAGGCAGCGCCGATGAGCAGCGCAACGGTTTCAGACCGCTTCCCTTCCGGCAACAGTCGGCGCTCCAGCCAGCGACCAGTCGCCGCATGAATGATGACGCGACCGAAGAGATAGGAGATCACGAGCAGTAGGACAGCCGTAATTCCCAGGAGCACGGCGATGATTGAGGGCAAATATTTCAGCGCAAGAGGGATGCCGAATCCCAGTACGAGCGTCGAAACAAGGCCGATTAGAGCAACGCGCAAGGAAGTCAGTTGAAGGCGAGCGGCGGCGCGGCTCACGGCTCCAGGGGAAACGGCGGTCAGTGACAGCGAAACAATGAACCAGAAAAGGACGGCCAGAAGTCTCCCGCCTAAATAGCCTGCACTCAACCGCGGCGTGAGAAATGAAGTGGGGTCATACATCAACTCGTGCAGCTCCTGCTCAAAGCCCGTGTACATGATGGTAGCGCTCTGAGGATTGCGTTTCTCTGCGCCGGGTTCAGGCTGATACAAGCCGCCGAGCACCATCACATCGCCGCCTATGTAAGCCCCTTTGCGCTGCACTACGACGCCGCCGATTGCAGCCACGTCGCCCTCCACGCGACCTTCGACTATGACATCGCCGCCGATAGAGATGACGCCCTGCTGAACCGAGCCGCGCACGATGACAGACTTTCTAAAGACCACAACGTCGCCGCTCCTGACGCCTTCAACGACGACTGAAGCTCTTTCAACCTGCGGTGTGGGCACGCCCGTTTCAGAGCTTCCCTGCGCATGCGTCGCGGCTGCCGCGAGGAAAAGCGCAAAGAGCGCAAAGAGCGCGTTCCAGCAATTCCTGGCGTTCCACGAGTCAACAGGTCTGTCTAATAAAAGAGAGTTCACAACGAATCTATAAAAGGGAAGAGCGCTACAGGTTTAAGAAAAGCATTCCCCATTGTTAATTACTCTGCGACGCGTGCCCTGTGATAGCTGCGAATCAATCGCAGAAGCAGCACGAGCGCCGCCCCCAGAACCAGATAACTGACGAGGCCAAGCGGGTGCGATTCAAAAGTGAAGCGACCCACAATCCGCATGATGATACTGATGGTCGCGCCCGCGTCATAAATCGCGCGCCACAGAATACCGAAGCCCGCACCGGCTAACCGGCTAAACGCTCTTACAGGCTCAAATACTGAATCGGTCAGTGCCGCGCTGCCAAGAAGCGCGAAGGAGAAGAGCATGAGGGCTGCACACAAACGAAGCGCACGACTTCGCTCCTGTTTCTCTCTCACACCGCTCATGTCTGTCTGCGCGTGCGCCGTCACCACGCGCGCGAAGTCCGAAGGCAGCGCCACTGTCTTCTCTTCACTAAAGGCCATGTCGAGCGTGCAAAGGAGGCGTCGCTGCTCCTCCAGCTTCTCTGCGCATGACCGGCACTCTTTCAAGTGCTCCTCGAAAGCCTGAAGCGCACTCTCCTTAAGCTCGCCGTCCAGATAGGCGGCGACCTCAACGCTTCTGCAAGTCGAGTTGTGCATAACAAGCTCGGTCATTCACTGTCTCTCTTAATCCGGTCTGGCTTACATTCCCGTGATGCCTCTTTCGACGAACTGCTGGCGCATCATCTCGCGCGCTCGAAAGAGACGATTTTTAACAGTACCGAGCGGGAGGCTCATCACCTCTGCAATCTCGTCGTAACTCAGGTCGTGCTGGTGGCGTAGTATGATGAGTTCCCTGTAGACCGCCGGAAGCTGGCGCACGACGCGCTCTATCTCCGCTCGACGCTCTTCCATAGCGTATTCCTGTTCGGGCGAGAGCTTGCGGCTCATGACCGCTATCTCGCGCTCTTCGCCGTCCACCTCCGAAGTGAGCGCCTGCTCGCGTGAGGCGCTGCGACGCAGGTAATCCACGGATGCATTGTGCGCGATCTTGTAAATCCAGGTCGAGAACTTGAACTCGGGACGATACCGCTCCAGCGAGCTGTAGACTTTGATGAAGACCTCTTGCGTCAAATCCAGAGCCGAATCGTAGTCTCCGACCATGCGATAGACATAGGCCGCAATCGGGCGCTGGTAACGGCGCACGAGTTCATTGAACCCGTCCTCGCGCCCTTTGATAGCCCTTACGACCAGATCACAATCGGCTATGGCACTGAGATTAAGAGGGATAGCGTTTACACTCATGCTCTGGTTTTACGATGCGAGAATATTAAAAGTTTCAACCGTTAAGTCTAGAGAGTCTGGAGAGTCTAGAGAGCCGGAGCGTTCTTCTCTATAGACTCTCCAGACTCTCTAGACTGTTCTTATCTCCACGCCATCGTGGCGAGACCTGCGGGGGCGGCGATGGCGTCGAAGCTCAGCTCTGTGGAAGGAAGCGCAAGGCCAACGTCTGCTGCATCCATAGAAGCGAGCGTGATTCCGAGCGTTTCGCTGACTAATGCTCCGACGTGCTCGCGCTTGAGTCCTTCTCCAAGGGTTAGGAGTCTTTCGATGCTGTAAGCTTCCACGGCTTCGTCGGGTGCAGCAAGGCGGTCGCGGTAGAAAAGCAGCAGGCGATAAAGCTCGTCGTCGCGATCTTCCGGGTCGCAGATGATGGCGCGCACGGCCAGAGGCTGCGAGCCGCGAATTATGACAGCCGTGAAGCCCTCCGTGTGCGAACTGACCAGCAGACTGTCGCCGCGCCCCGGAGCGCCGGGCTTCTCCAACCACTGCATCTCTGCCACAGGACGCGGCAGTATCAAACCGGCGCGCCAGCCGAGCGCCGCAAAGACCGTCTCGTATTCGGCAATCACGCTGAGACGAGCGCCCGCGGCCATGTAACGCGCGCGCCCCTGAGCGTCCGGCTCAAGCCGCTCGTGCGCCACGCGCAACTCTTCTACCGGATGGCCGAAGACGCGCTCCATCTTCCAGCGCAAGACCTCGTCCAGCTCGCCGCGTGATGCGGGCGGACTTTCAAGCGTCACAATCACAGAGCGCGTGGCCGCTCCGGGCAAGGCTACAGACCATTTCTTCTGCCGCTGAAGCCCTGCGCTCGTGATTAATTGCGCCAGAGCTTCGGCCAGCTCATTCATGTCCGAGATGTTCGTCTCTTCAAAGCTCGGTCGAAGCAGCTCACGCGGAAGCGTAATCGTGGCCGCGCGCTTGATGGTAAAGAGACTGCGCCGCCGCTCAAGGAGCACAGCCGAAGCCTCGCCCGCTTCAAGCCCAATGGCCGCCGCAGGAAGGCGCGGATTGATGAGTCTGCTCAGAGGATTATCAGGCATTATCAGATTAGGTGTCGGGTGCCGGGTGACAGGTGCCGGTAAAAGAAAATCATGTACTCTTTCTGTTTACCGGCACCTGTCACCCGGCACCCGACACCTGCTTGTCACCATTCGCTGTAGCGCGAGCCGTCGGAAGCTTCTTCGGTTGAAGAGCTGTGTACGTCCACAATGCCCGACCCGCCTTCGGTCGCGTACGGGTCTTCGCCCTGCGCCCAGTTCCAGTCGCGCTCGTTGGTAATCGGATCAACCGGAATCTCGCGCAGGTATTTTCCAGCAAGGTCGTCGGGCGATTGCGGCAGCGCGCCCTTGTCCGCCGTGAACTGGTCAATGGCCTTGCGCATCTGAAAGAGATCGTCGCGCAAGACTGTCTCGCGCGCATGTTGCATCATCTTTCGATACTGCGGCAGCGCAACCGATGCCAGAATGACGAGGATGAACATCACGATCATCAATTCCAGCAACGTAAAACCAGTTTTCAGTTTTCGGTTTTCAGTTTTCAGTAAAGACCTGCGCGCTTTCAAGTCAAGAGGCGCTGCACACTGGCCTTCTGCTGAAAACTGAAAACCAAAAACTGAAAACTGGCTCTTACCACTCATTGTACTTCTCTCCGTTGAGCGCCGTGGCTTTGGATTGAGAGCGCACGTCGAAGACGTTCTCGCCGCCCCATGATGAAGAGTCCGAATTGTCATAGAGCGAGCGCAAGTCCCACTCGCGCCTGCCCGTCATGGGATCGACAGGAATCTCGCGCAGGTAGACTTTCTTCTTCGTCGCTAAGGTTCCGGCCACCTCCGTAGCGTTCCGGTTATCACCGCCCATCCCGGCTCCGCCCATTTGATTGTTTGCGCCCGCGCGCGGCGCGACGTTGACGCCGTTAACGAGCGTTTCAAGATCGGGCGGATAGCGATCCGGATTGTCCACGGAGAAGATTGTGCAGTCCGTAATCATGACGCGGCTGCGCGGGTCTATCAAAGCCTGCTGCTGCGGCTGCCCTGCTTGGGCAGGATTCGTCTGTCCCTCTCCAGGCACTTGTCCTCCCTGACTGACGCCTGACGCCGCACACGGGCCGCCGATTACGTCCCTGTGAAACTGTTCAATCGCGCCGCGCATCTCGCGTAAAGATTCGCGCAACTGCTGCTCGCGCTGGCGCTGTACGGCAGCCTGCACGAGCGGCAGCGCGCCCATCGTCAAAATCGCCAGAATAAAGAGCGTGATGACAAGCTCAAGCAGAGTGAACCCTTGTGTGGTTTTTCCCTTCATCTACTGCTTTACAACCACCTTTACTTCAGACAAATCAAGCAGGACGCTTCGACCGTCGGCTGCGACCAGATGCACGTTGTTCTTATCGAAGCTGAAACTGCTTTCACCGGGAGCTACTGCCTCTATGTCTATGAAGATAAGAACGCCCGCGCCCGTGATGGGCTGAGCGCCTGCGGGCGGAGCTACCGAAACTATCAGGAAACCTTTCGCGTCCACCGATTGCGTCAGGATGGGCTGCTCTCCCTGCTCGCTTCCGGCAAGCAGGTTGCCTATAGAGACTCCACTGATGCGAACTTGCTGCGGGTCGAACTTAAAGGTCAGGGCTGCCAATCCGAGCGGCGCATCCGTCTTGAGCAGGAGCGTGAGCCGTCGGCTCTCGCCAACTCGCATCTCCTGCAATTTGGGAAGCAACATCAACCCTGCGGTGCTGCGTGAAATGACTGCCGTCCCACTCGTCGCCGCGGCCTTCGATTGAGAGCGCGAGTCTGTTTTCAAAGGCACAGGCTGAGGCGCTTGCGGTTGAGCACCTCTATCCTGTGTGTTGAATTGCGGGCCGACGAATGAAGGCTTCACAGCCACGGCATTGTCCAGACGACGAAGCGGCGGCGCATCAGTGGTCGCGCCTGTGTTGTCCGGTGTGGCGTTCCGGCTCAGGGTTTCTGCCCGCGCATTATTGTTCGCAGGCGCGGAGAGGCTGGAAGGCACGGCTGTGTTTGTAGTGTTGCCCGAAGCATTTCCCGGCACGGGCAGATCAACCTTCGGCACATTCACAGGCAAAGGCTGTATATTAGCCGGAAGAGCTTTCGAGATATTCGAGGCGGCGTCAGCGCCTGTAGCCGGTACGCCAGCGCTTGCGCCGCTGCCCATCAGGGCGCGCGGAGCAGGCACATACGCGGGCGGCTCTTCGTCGAGTATAGGCTTTTGTGCCTGTGCTGCCTGCGTCTGAGGCTGTTGCGATTGCGGCTGTGTATTCTGTGCAACCTGTTGATTGCGAGCGCTGCGCGCGGCGGCCAGTTGGTCTTCACGCTCCGCATCTTCAAGCACAGCCTGTACGGAACCGCTCGTGGGCGTCTGCAAAGTTCCAGAGGGGCGCATCAACTCGTCGTCCGGCGTGACAGCCGGAGCGCGCAGCACGCGCGGAGTGACGGCGATAACGATGTCCGTCTGGCTGTTGCGATCCTGCGGCGCGGTGAAGAAGCGGCCAAGAATCGGGATGAGACCCAGAATGGGCAGGCCTACGCGCGACTGCGATTGCGAGCCTTGCGCGATGCTGGCGAGCATCATCGTGCGATTGTTCTGTATGCGGGCTGTGCCTGCAATCGAGCGCTCTGTGAATGTCGGCGTCGGATTGCCGGGGTTGATGACATCCTTCGATTCGATGGACATCTTGACCTGCACATCCAGGTTCGGAAAGATTTGCGGCTGAAACTTCAAGGTCAATCCCGTCTGCTCATAGTTGAAGACGGGGAAGCCTCCGGCGAAGCCCGCGCCTGTGTTAACGCCGGTCGTACCAGTGCCGGTCGTAGTATTGGTCGTGCCGAAGGGGAAAGTCTGCGCAGTCTGCACAGGCACGCGCTGTCCTATGCGCGCCGTGGACTCTTCATTGTTGAAAGCGTGAATCTGCGTTGAGAAGACCAGCCTTGTGCGGTCTTTGCTTTGCAAGAAGGCTATAGACGATGGCGGCAACGCGAAGCCTACGCCCAATGCTTTTGGCAGCGCGAGCGCCAGATCAGCCCTGCTGGAGATGCCGCCCTGCGCCGTTCCAAGGTTGACGAGGGTCGAGGTTGTTCCAATCTGATTGCCGATTTGCAAAAGGTCTGCGCGCGAAACCTCATAGATGTTGACATCCATCACGACCTCTGCGCGGTCTTTGTCCAGGCTCGCCAGTATGTCTCCGATGAGCCGCACGTTCTCCGCAGTATCGCGTATGGTGATGCTGTTGGTGTCCGGGTCTGGAATGGCTATGGTGGTCGGACGACCCGCCTGCGCCGGGATAGCCTGTCCTATATACTTTTGAGCGTCGGCGGGTTTTAAGTTAGATAGATAAAATGTGCGTATGACTAACTGCTGGTATGTTCCGCGACGCTGCTGGTCTGCGACCAAGATGGTGCGGCGACCCAGCTTCTGAAAGAAGAGTCCTTCCTGAAGGAAGACGTAATCGAGCGCCTGCGCCGCCGTTACATCTTTCAAAACGATGTCTATGTTGCGCGGCTGGCGGAAACTCTGGCTATCGAAGACTACGTTGAGGCCGAGCAGTTCGGCGTAACTGCGTATGAAAGCTTTCATGTCGCCGCTGTAGGTGACGACTCTCAATTGCTCCACGCGCGTCTGCGGTATAGCGGGCGCTGCGATGTCGCGCTTGTTGGGAATGGTAGAGGGCGTGTTATTCACAAGTGCGCTCGTATCGCGCAGAGATGTTTGAGACGGCTTGAACGACCCGCCTGCGCCGGAGGTAATCTCCACTCCGGAGTCTTTATCTTTTTGCAAGCGCAACATGCGCTCCATCTCCGAGAGCGCCAGCTCGTTCACTGGATCATAGGCGTAAGACTGCCGGAAGGCGTTGTAGGCTCCGATGAAGTCGTTCTTCTCTGCGAGCGCGCGTCCCTGCTGCATTAAGACCTGCGAAGCATTGAAGACGGAGCGGCGGTAGCGCAACTGGTACTCCGTGTCAGCCGGATTCGCGGCCAACGCGAGCGCGTATTGCTCCGCAGCCTTCTCCCACTGCTGCGCTTTCTCGTAGACAAGACCCTGGTTGTAGTACTTCTCACCCTTCTTGGCGAGCGCAGTCATAGGCACAGCCAGCAAGCTGATAATAACGATAAGCGACGCAACGGCGCGTGAACGCGCAAGGTTTTTCATCTATAGCCTCTCTAAAAGGATTCTCTTAGCAATCCCAGTCGGGAGCGAAAATATTCTGACGACGATTGGACTCGTACACAAGGTTTTCAGTCAAGCGTGACCTGAAGACCCTGGTGAGCGCTTCACATCAAAATTACACGCGATGCCCGGAGCGCAGTTCCCTAAAAAGTGAGCTGCGAGCAGTAAGCGGTAAGCAGTCATCACGTTTTTTACTGCTTAGAAGCTGTTCGAAAAGTAGATCATCTTCAGTCCCGTCAGGGACGACGTGATAATAGCCCAGTGCTTCAGCACTGGGGAATATAGCGATGGAAGTTGTCTTGAGTCCCGTAGGGACGACTGAAGACTCTTTACCGGTTTATTCAGTCGTCCCTACGGGACTTAATACCTTTCTTTCCAACTTATTCCCAGCCATAAATGGCTAGGCTATTATCGCTTCGTCCCTACGGGACTCTTCAATCAGCTTTTTACTGCTCGACTCGCTCACAGCTTACTGCTTACTTTCTTCTAACCAAGGTTTATCTCTTCAACGAACGTGACGCGATTAATCTCGTGGAGCGTCGAAGTGCCTGTAAAAACTTTTTCGAGCGCCGATTCACGCAGACTGCTCAAGCCTTCGGCTTCTGCCGCGCGCCGCACTTCGGAGCCGGGACGCCGCTCGACAATCATCTCGCGTATATTATCGGTCAAATCCAACAGCTCATGAATCGCCGTGCGCCCACGATAGCCCGTGTGATTGCAGGCGTCGCAGCCAGTGCTGCGGTAGAACGTGCGATGCTTGTGCTCCGCCGGGCGCAGGCCGGATTCCAGCAGCTCTTCATCGGAAATATCATACGGGCGCTTGCAGACGTGGCAGAGCATGCGAACCAGCCGCTGCGCCAGCACGCAGTTAAGGCTTGAGACGAAATTATAAGGCTCGACGCCCATGTTCAGGAAACGGCCTATGACATCAATAACATTGTTGGCGTGAACGGTCGTGAACACAAGGTGGCCTGTGAGCGCAGACTGAATGGCAATCTGCGCCGTCTCTGTGTCGCGGATTTCGCCGACCATTATCTTATCGGGATCGTGTCGCAGGATAGAGCGAAGACCGCGCGCGAAAGTGAGTCCCTTCTTCTCGTTCACCGGAATCTGCGTGATGCCGTGAAGCTGGTACTCTACGGGGTCTTCGATGGTGATGATTTTGTCCTCTTCGTTTCTAATCTCGTTTAAGGCACCATAGAGCGTAGTCGTTTTACCTGAGCCGGTCGGGCCTGTCACGAGCACCATCCCGTAAGGCTCCGCTATGTAGCGGCGGAACTTCCTTATATCATCTTCACCGAAGCCCACTACATCCAGATTAAGATTGCGGAACTCTTCGTTAATCTGCTCCTTGTCCAAGATACGTATGACGGCATCTTCGCCGTGTATGGTCGGCATGATGGAGACGCGGAAATCCACGTTGCGCCCCTTGTAGCGTACGCGGAAACGACCGTCCTGCGGAACCCTTCGCTCTGCTATGTCCAGTTCCGACATGACCTTGATGCGCGAAATCAGAGTTTGATGATAGGCAAGGTCAATCGGGTCAACCTTGGCGTAAAGCGCGCCGTCGATTCTATACTTGACCTGCACCTCCGTATCGCGCGTCTCTATGTGAATATCCGAAGCGCGCGACTCCATAGCGTTGAAGATGATGGTGTCAACCAGCTTGATAATCGGCGACATGTCGGAATCGGTCGCCAGCCGGTCAAGGTCTAGAATCTCTTCGCCGGTCTCCGTCTCTTTGACAAGCGAGATGCGGAAATTAGAGGTGGCCTCTTGAAGCACGCGCTGCGTCGCGTCGCCTTTTCGAAGCACCACGTCAATGGCTCCGGCGGTCGCAACATAAGCCTGTATGCGCTCGTGAAGGGCGCTCGACAACTCGTCCAGCCGCTCAAGGTCTGTAGGGTCGGCCATGGCTATGTGCAGGCGGCGACCGTCACGACGAAGCGGCACGAATTGATTGCGCAGCATCAGGTCAACGGGCAACTCTGCCAGCAGGCTGTAATCAATCGGAGATTCGCCTTCCGGCGGAAGCAAGTCGATGTAAGGCAGGCGATAGCGCAGCGCCAGCTTCTTAGCCTCGCGCACCTCCGGCGGGTCGCCATCTTCAGGCAAAGGCATCACGCGATCTTCAGGTGTGATGTCCTGTGTGGTCTCGCCAAACGAGACCAGCGTTTCCGTGTATTCTTCAGATTTCATAAAGCTATAAGCTATCAGCAGTCAGGTATCAACTATCAGCTTCAGTTCAGATGCTTCCGGCGTAATATCCGACTGCTTATCAAATGCGATTTTCAAACCGTTCTTTTTTGTTCATCTGCAATCGAGCCGGAACAGTCGCTTTAAGCTGGCTGCTGATGGCTGATTGCTGACTGCTATCTTGTCGGGGCATTCGATATTGATTGAATAATCGGGAGATAAATAGCGAGCAGGATGATGACGACCACACCGCCCATGACGATTAGGATGGCAGGCTCAAGCGTCGTCGTCAACTGCTCAAGCTTGACCTCGGCTTCTGCATCATAAAAGGTCGAAACCTCTTCGAGCATCTCGCGTAAACTGCCCGAACGCTCGCCTATGCCGATCATGTCCAGCGCCAAGTCCGGCATCCAGTCGGCGCTCTCCAGACTCTCTGTAAACGAGCGCCCCTCTCTAATCATGGGCAGTATGGCGGAGCTTTTGCGGCGCAACTCCCGGTTGGTAATACTTTCGGCGGCAATCTCCCAGGATTCGACCAGAGTGATGCCGCCTGCCAGAAGTGTAGAGAGCGAGCGCGTGGCCTGCGCCGTGGCAACCTGTATTAGAAGCGCTCCGATGATGGGAATTTTCAAAATCGTGCGGTCAATCGTCAGTTTCCCACCGGGCGTGCGCGCCCAGATGATAAGAGCCGTAGCAGAGATGAGTATGAGCGGGCCGAACCAGAAGAGATTTGACGTTACCCAGTTGGAAATCCCTACGACGACCTGTGTTAGAAACGGCAGCCCTGTCTTGCTGAAATCCTTAAAGAGATTCGACATGCGCGGCACAACGTAGACGGTCAGGAAGACGACCATGCCGAAGGATGCAGCCAGCAGCAGCATAGGATACGCAAGCGCGCCTCTTACCTTGCGGCGCACGCCCACGCTGCGGCGCATGTAATCCACATAGCGCGAAAGGATTTCATCGAGCGCACCGCTGCGTTCGCCTGCCAGGATAGAAGCCGTGTAGATGCGTGGAAATATAGTTCCCTGTTTGGCGAAGGCTTGCGAGAGCGCCGCGCCGCCGCGAATCTCTTCCTCTACATCCGCCAGCACAGTGCGAAGCCTGGCCGAAGCCGACCGCTTCCGCAGCATAGAGATGGCTTGAAGGATTGGGATGCCCGCGCGTATGAGCGCCGCCAGTTGTTGATTGAAGAGCAGGAAGTCGCCCGCCTTGACACGCGAGCGTGTGCCGGAGCCGCCGCGCCTTGTCAGAGCCGCCACGCCCGTCGTCCTGGGCGGTGTGACGGCGAACACTCTGTAGCCTTCACGCTCAAGGCGCACGCGTGCTTCCTGCACGCCCGCAGCCTCCACCGTTCGCGTGACGACTTCGCCCGCCGGAGTTCCCAAACGACAAATAAACTCGGCCATTAGTTACCCGATTGATTTAGAGCAAGACAACCCCACAGCATGATGCGCGCTACTAATGGGGCAACTCGGAAAAAGTATAGCATGCGTGCGCGCCGCTGTGCGACCGGCAGGAGCAGAAGCGCACCGGGGTCGCATCTGCTACACGCTCCGGCTCATTGATAGTTGCAAGAAGTCCCAGGTTCCAAGTCCAAAGTTCCAAGCCATCTTTATTTAACCTGGGACTTTGGACTTGGAACTTGGGACTTATTCGGAAAATGTTCCATCGAAAAAAAACGGGCATAAAGGATGTCTCTATCTTGCGTGTGCGGCGAAGAGTGTCCTACAATGCGTTTCAGCCACACGGACTATGTGACCGACAGCCGAAAGAGCGGTAGTCTCCCCGCGCATGGAAAGCCGGTCTCAGATCGCTTCTAAAAATTTTGCGGCGCATCCTCGTTCGCATCCGTCCCTGAAAGGGATTGAGCCGAAAGGGATGCGAGAGAACTATCCTCTATCGAGACGGTCGGCTCGTCTGCCTGCGTATGCGGGCATGGCCGTGTAGGTACAGGGGGGAATAATGAATCCAAAGCGCTCCAGAGCATTGCACATCGCGCTCGTCTCCTGTCTAGCCCTCTTGCTGGTCGCCACTTTCGCGCAAAGCTATTCCACAGCCCAACAGAAGAAATCCTCGGATGCCAAGCCACAGCCGACGCCTCCTGACAAACAGGAAGGCAGACCTGTCAATGAAAACGGTGTGGAGGTCTTCAACACCGATTTGGTGAATTTGACCGTGACGGTCACAGACCAGTATGGCCGCTATGTCTCGGGGTTGACGCAGAACGCCTTCAAGGTCTTCGACGATAAGGAAGAGCAAGAGATAACATATTTCAGCGACGACGACGCGCCCGTCTCGGTCGGCATAGTCTTTGATCTGTCAGGCTCCATGTCAGGAGATAAGATTATGCGTGCGCGGCAGGCGCTCTCGCGTTTTATAGAAACCAGCCACAACTCGGACGAATATTTTTTGATAGGCTTTAACTCGCGCGCTCAACTCCTGCTGGACAGGACGCGCGACGGCGATGCCGTTTTGAACAAGCTGACCTTCGTGCAGACGAAAGGCCAGACAGCCCTTTACGATGCCTGCTATCTGGGTGTGGAGAAGGTGCAGCGCGGCGCGCATCCGAAACGAGCCATCATACTCATCTCGGATGGGCAGGATAATGATTCGCGCTATACCTTCGGCGAAGTCCGCAAGCTTTTGAAAGAGTCGGACGTGGTGCTCTACGGCATAGGCATCCTCGGCGGCTCAGACCCCGGCAGCCCGCTCGGCATGGAAGGCCAGAGCATTCTGGATGAGCTGTCATCCGTTTCCGGCGGCAAATCCTTCTTTCCGAACTCGGCGGCAGAGATGGATGAAATCTTCGAGCGCATCGCGCTTGAGCTTCGTCATCAATACTCCATCGGCTACAAGCCAAGGAATTTCGCCAACGACGGCAAGTGGCACAAGCTCAAGGTCAAGGTCACGCCGCCGCGCGGCCTGCCGAGACTGTTTGTGCGCAGCCGCGAAGGCTATTATGCTGTTACCAATCCGCGCTAGGGCAGACTCTCTGTGAGCGCTTCCAGGCTCGCGGGACGGCAACCGGCGCGGAAGGCCAGGCATCTAGCACGTGTGCGCAGAGAAAGAGAGCGCGCTCTTCGGAAATGGAAGCCCTTCGGCATTCACTCCGGACACGCGCTTTCTGGATAAGCCCCAGCCGCACCCGAGCCACTAATTAAAAAAGGCGGCTCAACAGTTGAGCGCCCTGCGCCCTAGATCACCTCTCCCAGAGCAGTTTCCGGGCCGGAGGCTTTATAAGGAGCAGGGCGTTCACCCTTTAGTACCGGGAAATAAGTTTTAATTTCCGAAGCAAAGGCCATCAACTAACTGGCGACTCACAGCATCCAATGCTTCGGGTCTTCCGTCTCTTCTAGAGGTCACAAAGATGAAAAATCGCCACTCTTTACAACGGTCGGGCAGCGCGCGCGCATGGGTTTTCACGGGCGTATGTATGCTCCTGTTCGTGCTTCTGGGTCTTTCCAGCTTTGCTCAGACCGGACAGCAGGATCGCACGCGCCGCACAGGCCAGGCTACGGCTCGCCCTACCCCGACGCCCGCACGAACGGCGCAGCCGCCCATACTGGACGAAGCGCCGCCGCCGCCGCCCGCCAAGCCTACGCCCGTCCCAACACCCGACGTAGAAGGCGCGGAGATTGATGAAAACGCGACGATTAAGATTGATGCGAATCTGGTGAACCTACAGGTGCGCGTCATTGACCGCTTCAACTCGCCCATCAACAACGTGAACAAAGATGATTTCAAGGTCTATGAAGACGGCGTGCTGCAACCCATCTTTCAGGTGACCCGTGAAGAAGTGCCTATCTCTTACGGCCTTGCAGTGGACAATTCCGGCTCTATGCGCTCGCAGATTGACAAGGTCATAGAGGCGGCCAAAGAGATAGTCAACAGCAACAAGCCCGGCGACGAAACCTTCCTCGTGCGCTTTATTGACAGCGAGAAGATAGAGACGCTTCAGGACTTCACGCCGAGCAAGCAGGCGCTGATGGATGCGCTCGACAGCATGTTTATAGAAGGCGGGCAGACGGCCATTGTCGATGCCGTCTATCTTTCATCCGAGCACGTTTCAAAATATAAGAAGAGTGATTTCGATGATCGTCGTCGTCGCGCGTTGATTCTGGTCACGGACGGCGAAGAACGCAACAGCTTTTACAAGAAGGAACAACTCTTTGCGAAGCTGCGCGAAGACGATGTGCAGATTTTCGTCATAGGCTTCGTCAACGAGCTTGATAAAGACAATGGCGGGCTGATTCGTAAATCGTCACGCGAAGAGGCCGTGAACTTTCTCAACCGGCTGGCGAAAGAGACAGGAGGCCGCGCCTTCTTCCCCAACTCGCTGTCGGAGCTGCCCAACATCTCTAACGAAATCATACGCGACCTGCGTACACAGTACATCGTCAGCTACAACCCTACGAACAAAACGCGTGACGGGTCATTCCGCGCTATACGCGTGGCGGTCGCGGAAGGCGCGGGCGCTGAAAAGCGCATCGCGCTCACACGCAGCGGTCGCATCGCGCCGAAAGAAGGGGCAGCGCCAGCAGCACCGCGCCAGCCTGTAACAAGCAACACAGGCACATCCACGCCTCCCGTGCGTAACAATAATACGCCGCAGCAGAAATCCCAGTCCGGCTCAAGCGGTGCGCGCAACAAACCTTAACGGTTTGCGCCCCGTATTTGTCCCGCCAGGGACAGTTGAAAATAGCCCAGTGCTTTAGCGCTGGGAATAGATGAGAATAAAAGAAATTGAGTCCCGTAGGGACGACTGAACTATCAATTTCAGTCGTCCCTACGGGACTCTTTATCTTTCCGCTCTCTTACCCAGCAATAAATTGCTGGGCTATTGTCACGTCGTCCCTACGGGACTAAGAGCGCATCCGACCTTTACACAGCTTCTTTAAGAAGTCGTGTGTCCATCGCCCGCAGTTCGTGCTGCGTTTTCGTTCTGAAGCGTGCGTACCATCTCAAGTAACTGATCCATCTTCGCGGCGCGCTCTCTGTCTTTGCGTAACATCTCTTCGAGCATTAGCTCGCTTTTGAGATTCACTTTGAAATCCTGCTCCGCCGCCAGACGATCTTTCTCTCCAGCCCTGTTCTGCGACATCATGATGATGGGAGCTTGCAGCGCGGCGGTCATAGAGAGCATTAGATTCAAAAGAATGTACGGGTAAGGATCCCACTGTGCGCCGTTCTCGCCCCTGCCCAGGAACGCGAGGATAAATGTATTAACCAGCATCCATGCTAGAAGAAAGCTGCAATATATAAAGATGAAAGTCCAGGAGCCGCCGAAGGAAGCCACGCGGTCGGCGACTCTCTGGCCGACGGTCATCTTTTCGTCCATCGCCTCGTTGATGTTGCGCGTCACGCGCTGAGAGACGAGTTGGTTTGTCTGCCTGAGACGCGCTGCGACCTCGCGTATGACATCCGTTGCGGCGTGCGGGTACTGAAGCAGGAAATCCTGAACATTCTCGCGGCTCAGACGATGAAGCGTCGAATCAACCGTCGCTGTGGCATTGGCCGAGCGCTCGCCTCCATCGAGCACAGCCATCTCGCCCAGAAACTCGCCGGGCTGCAATTCCGAGAGCGTGACTTCCTTTACGTCCGCATCATGCACCCAGATACGCACCGCGCCTTCGTCAATCACATAGAGCGCATCGCCCGCATCATTTTCATGAAAGATTACTTCGCCCGCTTTGTACTTGACCTGATCAACCAGTTCGGCCAGATTCTCAAGCTCTGTCTGGTCAAGCTGTCGGAAGAGCGGGATTCTGGATAGCGCCTGTGCTTCTTCGCTTCTGGATAATGGTGCTGACATCTCTCTCTTTTTCACTCCTGTCGCTTGGAAAGTTCGGAACGCGTCAATGTGGCAAAAATTTTCCTTATCAAGTGGTGGTTGATTTTTCAGTCTGAGCCGGAAAGGCGCTGCAACAATTCGTTCGTCACACTGAAAGGGTCTACGGGCGGCGCATCGCGCGTCTGCGCTTCGACGGCGCGCACGAGCGCCAGAACAGCCTCGCCCAATTCTTCGTCGCTTGAGTTGACCTCTATATGGTCGGGCGAATCAAAAGGCGTGATGAACAGGTAGCGCGCCACATCCGTCTGACTGAGCGGCGCGTCCGGGCCTAAGATCAACAGATTATTGTTCCAGCGCGCGTAGCGATGCGCGGAATTCACCTGTCGTTCCCACTTAATATCATTCGTAGCGGTCAGCGTTGTGATCTGCGCCAGAAGTACGCGCAGCCGTTCGGTGGTCTCCGGATTGGGGGTCATCCGCACCTCCATGCATATTTGGCCGGACTGAATTTCTGAGGAGGCACGGAGATTAACATCTTTCGCGTGCAAAGTGAATGGCGATGACCTGAACAAAGAGTAGCTTGAAAGGAGGGCTTTGCCTCTAAAGCAGACAAAGAGAGACGACTTTATAGTCAACTTTGATTTTGACCCTAAAGTCAGCCTTACTTCCGCCGCGTGAAGACGGACACCGCAAGGAAAATTCCAAAAATAATCATGCCGATAAATAGGATTGAGACGAAAAACAATAAGGGAAAGTTGATGCTCATTATTCCACTCCAAAATCAGGCTCTATTTCGGAGGCTCGACCGAAATCAGATACGCGATAAAGGCTATGAAGCCCAAGACAAGTACGAGGATGAAGATGACGGCAGGCTCCAGACCAAAGCCCTCTCCCTGTTTATCTTCCTCTATAAAACCTTTCGGAAGCTTTAACTCGCCCGTGTCTGAAAAGCTTGCGCCGTCTGCGCCTTCCAAGCCCTCCTGCTCTTCGAGTGGGGCAAGCATGGAGGCAATCGTCGCCGCCTCTTCGCTTTTGGTCTTGACCGGATTGTGCTCGCTCCGCGACTCTCTTTTCATAGCCACTTGACCTTCTTCAGATAGAGATAGAGAGAAAGTCCGACGACTACCATCGAGACGAGCGCGAAGATGTAGCCGTACCGCCATCCAAGCTCCGGCATGTGCTGAAAGTTCATCCCGTAGATGCCCGCGATTAAAGTCACGGACATCAGTATGGTGGCAACCGAGGTCAGGCGCTTCATTATCATGTTCATGCGATTGCCCTGCACGGAGAGGTAAGCATCCATCGTCGAGCTGAGCATGTCGCGCAAGGTATCAATCGTATCGGCCACGCGTATGATGTGGTCGAAGATGTCCTGAAAATAAACGTACGTCTCGCGCGCGAAGATAGGCTGCTCGCGCCGTAGCAGGGTGTTGAAGACATCTCTCAAAGGCGCAATCGAGCGGCGCAGGATTAGAAGCTGCTTCTTGATTCTGAAAATCTCTTCGAGCGCTTCCGGCTTAAACTCGCCGAAGATTTGGTCTTCCAACTCGTCCATACGCTCGGACAGAATATCCAGAAGCGGCAGATAGTCGTCCACAATCGCATCCATCAGAAGATAGGCAAGCAATCCTGAGCCGTGCTCTGCGCGATCCGTCCACTCGTGCCAGAGTCGCTCCGCTGTCTTGATGGCGCGAATGGGCTGGCTGTGAACCGTGACCAGAAAGTTCGTGCCGAGAAAGATATTAAGCTCGCGCAGCTCCAGATGGTCGTGCGGGCCGACCAACTGAGTTTCGTAAAGGACTATGAAATAGTAGCCCTTGTATTCTTCGACTTTGGGGCGCTGGTGTCGTTTGCGGCAGTCTTCTATAGAGAGGTGATGAAAGTTGAACTCTTCTGCAAGCTTAAGAAAATCCTGGCTCGTCGGATCGGCGACATCTGCCCAGACGATTTTGTTCTCTTTGAGACAAATCTCGCTGATGTCGGCTGCCGGAATTTTTTCCGTAAACTCTTTGGAGACGCTGTCCAGACAGACGGTCGTTATCACTTCAACGCATCCTCGCTCGCTTAAACTGCCTGAAGTATAACGCTTTTCTGCGGGAATTGCCCCGCTGCCCGCGAATGGCATTCAAGCAACGCCGCAAGAAAAGATGATGAAAGGAAGGCTATCGGGCGGGCTGGTCGAATGACCTGTTAAGCTTTGACGGGTTCTGAATGTGCCTCTTCCGTATCTTCTAAAAGGCGTTGCTTATATTTCTTCTGTAACTCAAGATAGTATTCGACAACCCTTTGTGGATCATGGCCGTGTTCTTCGGAAATACGATGCCTCGTTTCTCTGATTCTTTCAATCGTCGGATCATCCTTCTGTTTCATCTCTCCCTCCCAACAATTCCAGAGGCGTGACAAGCAATGGAATATACAACCAAAGTATAGCAAAGCTGTGAATTGAAGTCTCAATATAAACTCTTGGTTTCATCAAACAAAACCTATACGCTGATTAGCCGTAAGTCAAAGCCTGGCTGTCGGGTGCAAGCACAAAAGACGTAAATCGTAAATCGTTAATGGAAGAACTGCTTTTCTCTATTAACGATTTACGATTTACGTCTTCTGAAGTCTTCTTCAGTCCTTCGAGCTTAAGACGACGATGATTGGAAGGAAGGCGAAAGCAAGGGCGGCGGCGAGCACGCCGATGCGTATGCCCTTCGGCGGGTTGTTGCGTTTGCCTGTAAAGATGTTCGGGTTGGTGTAATCCTCGCGCACCTTTTTGATGTTCTTATATTGAACGGTAATAACCTGCTTAAGGTCTACCTCAGTAATCTGCACGCCCTCTTCATCATAGCGGACGACGCTGCCGTAAAGGTTTTCGCCGTTCTTGAGATAGAGCGTGATCTTTCCCCCTACGCCTATCTTCTCCACCGTGCGTTTAACCTTCCGCGCTTTATCATCCAACTGCGGCGGCTTCTGCGCGGCGCTCGATGTGGCAGTCGTTCCCTGCGTCTGCGCTCCCTGTGATGATTGCTGTGTTGAAGTTTCTTCCGTCAGTCGTGGCTTTACCACATTTGCTTCCTGGCAGATGCCGACTCGAACGTCCAGCATCAATATAGAGACGGCGATAAGAATCGCCATAGAGATATGTTTCAAGCTTCGCTCCTCCTTTGAACACTCCTGTGTCTTGTGGTTCAAAGCCGCTTCGCACTGAAGTGTCTGCATTTTCATATCGCAACATCAGTGCCGCAGTAGAAGCATGTACGTAAAAATGAAAGCGGCTCGCAAAGGCGAGCCGCAAGGAGGGAAATCAAAGTGTTCGACTGCTCCGAAGCGCAGTAAAAATACGACAGGTGGCGTGTTAAGAGGCTGTCCGGGTGGTCTCCCCGGCACACACCTCTACTATTTGGCTCTCACAGAGCCGGAGATTTTCTTACGCGTCGTCTCGCCTGTCTTGAGGACAGGGATGCCCTGGTCAACGTCTGCGTGTGGGCGCGGTATGACATGGGTTGCGACCACCTTGCCGACGCGGGCTCCGGCTGCTGCTCCGGCATCCACGGCGCTCCTGACTGCCGCCACATCGCCCCGCACGATTGCCGTCACCAGCCCCGCATCAATCCTCTCATAGCCTACCAGATGAACATTCGCGGCCTTGACCATAGCGTCAGCCGCTTCGATCATCGCCACCAATCCCATGCATTCAACCATGCCCAGTGCTTCCATACTCGTGCCTCACAAATTTATCCAAGCTTGATAATGGAACGCGTTATAGTAGCACAGAGTCGCGAGGACTCAGACATGAAATTCTCCCTCGAAATCTTTTCAGATAAGCAGCAAATTAGTATCGTATGATGCTGTAGAGGTGAAAGCTAAGACAGGCTTCTTAGTTTCGCAAAGAGTGAATAGGCGCGGGGATGCGTCCGCCTCTGCGTATGAACTCCGAAGATGAGAAGCTATTGACGGCCATGATGGGCGCGGTGCCGAGCAGGCCGCCGAACTCCACTGTCTCGCCCACGTCCATACCCGGCACGGGGATGATGCGCACGGCAGTCGTCTTGTGATTCATCACGCCGACGGCCATCTCGTCGGCAATGATGGCGCTGATAGTCTCAGCAGATGTAGCGCCGGGCACGGCCACCATGTCTATGCCAACCGAGCAGACGCTCGTCCATGCTTCCAACTTATCCAAGGACAGAGCGCCCACACGCGCAGCCTCTATCATGGCCGCATCCTCCGAAACGGGAATGAACGCTCCGCTCATGCCGCCTACGGAAGTAGAAGCCATCGCGCCGCCCTTCTTGACCGCGTCGGTCAGTAGAGCCAGAGCAGCGGTCGTGCCGTGTGTGCCCGCGCGCTCGAAGCCCATAGCTTCTATAATCTCCGCCACGGAATCGCCGGGCACAGGCGTCGGCGCTAAACTGAGATCGATGATGCCGAAGGGCAATCCTAAACGCCGCGCTGCTTCTCGCCCGACCAGCTCGCCTGCGCGCGCGAGCTTGAAGGAGAGCTTCTTGATTAGCTCTGCCAGCTCATGAAGCGGTAAATCACGCGGGGCATCCCGCACGGCATGATTGACCACGCCGGGGCCTGAGACGCCTACGTTGATGACTGCCTCAGGCTCGCCCGTGCCGTGAAAAGCTCCGGCCATGAAGGGATTGTCTTCGACGGCGTTGGCGAAGCAAACGAACTTGGCGCAGGCCAGACCGCCACGGTCGCGCGTGCGCTCGGCCATCTCTTTTATCAACTGGCCTACGCGTCGCACAGCATCCATGTTGATTCCGGCGCGCGACGTAGCCACGTTAACGCTTGAGCAGAGCCGCTCTGTTTTCGATAAAGCTTCGGGAATGGAATCCAGAAAGTGGCCTCCGCTTTTAGTCCAGCCCTTGTGAACGAGCGCCGAGTAGCCGCCGACGAAATCAACTCCCACAGTAGCAGCCGCTTCGTCAATCGCATGCGCGAGCGTCAGAAGATTTCCTTCGCCGCGCGCTCCTTCGACTATCTGCGAGATGGGCGTCAGAGAAATTCGCTTGTTGGCGATGCGTATGCCTACCTCGTCTCCAATCTCGTTGACGGTCTCGACAAGCCGCCCGGCTGTGCGCTCTATCTTTTCGCGCACGCGCTCCGCCGTACGCTCTATGGATTCGGTCGCGCAATCACGCAGAGAGAGTCCGAGCGTCACCGTGCGTATGTCCAGATGCTCCATCTCCGTCATGCGCACCGTCTGCAAGATTTCCGCTTGAGTGTATTCCATGACCTATGACTAAAGGGCGTCTACCTGACGTAAGTGCCGAGCAAGATGATGACGATGGCTAGGATGAAGAGAAACACTGCGACCAGAATAAAACGTAAGTTGGGATCGTCCTGCGCCTCGCCCCAGACGACGTTGGAAGCCTGTCTGAGCTTTTCCACACGCGGGGCGATTCTCTCTTCAACCACATCGCGCGCCGCCCCCACCACGCGCTGTCCCTTCGTGCGCTCGCGGGGTTCCGGCAGAGGCTCTATGACCTGGCCGGAAACAATCTGCTCACGCGCTACCTGAGCGGGAAGCGAGATCGTCTCAGTGTTTAAAGGCGCAGGAGCAGAAGGCGGCTCGCTCGCTATAGCGGAAGGAACAGTCACGGCCAGCGGTCTGGTAGAATTATCCACGCCTTTATCGGCGCGAACCGTTTCCGACGGCTGCGCGCTTTCCTGCACGGGCGCAGGAGGAGGCGTGCTCGCATCCCCCTCAGCCGCTTTCATATCCCTGCCACACTGCGGGCAGAAGGCTGACTGCGCACGCACAGCCGCACCACAATCAGGACAACGACGATCTATCTCAGGCTCCATAAAAGCTAATTCAGAAAGCAGAATGATGAATGATGAATTAAACGAGCGACGCCGTCTTGCCATTCATCATTTTGCATTCTGCCTTCTGCATTTAAATCCTGTGCATGGCGTTAAAGAGGTCTTCGCGCTGGGCGTAGATGCGTACGCCGAGGCGCTCGCCCTCTTTGCGAAAGCGCTCCTTGAGAGCGGTGGCAGACTCTTTTGCGCGTGAGATGTCCGCGATAATAATCATGGCGAACTTGCCCTGCACCACCGTCTGATTAATGTCAATAATGCTGCACCCGGCTTCGGCCAGAACCTGCGAGACTCCGGCGACGATGCCCGGATGATCGACTCCGAAGACAGAGACGATCAATCGCTCCGCGCTTCCCTGATCGCGCGCTTCTTTCTCACGCGTAGTCTGTCTGTATCTATCAGAGGATGCGCTCGACGCGCCCGCACCATCTTCCACGACCGGCTCTATAGCACGATAGATGTCTGTCACCAATTGTTCGACCACGCGCTCGTCCGCGCCCGTACCCAGACGACCATAAACCGCCCTCGTAATCCTGTAGATCAACTCTTCGTTAGCCATTATAACGCAGTGATAAGTGACAAGTGATAAGTGACGAGCAAGAAGAAGTTTTTATCTTGTCACTCGACACTTGTCACTGCTTTCGTAGCTCACTCGCCGAATCTTTCAAATCTTCCGAGAGAGCATCCTGTATATCCATGCGGTCAACGATGCCGACGACAGCCGCTTCGATTGACATATCCTGATCGCCTATGGCCGTGCGCGCGGCCTTGCCGTAAGCGCACATCACAACCTCGCCGATGCCCGCGCCCAAGCGATCTGCGACGACAACTATATTCTTCGTCGGCTCTTTATCAAGGTCAAAGGGATGCACAATCAAAAAACGGACGCCCTCCAAATCAGGCGTCTTCTTGGTTGACCAGACTGTGCCGACCACTTTTCCTAAGAACATTACTATGTGCTCTATCTTGTCTGAATCCCTTATACGATTGTGACACGATTAACTGTCAACTGCTCAAAGGATTTGCCTAGCTCGCGCTCAAGCTCCTTGTCATCCGGATGTTCCAGAATAATTTTCACCAGAACATCGTCGGTATAACGCTGCGAATCGCCGCGCAATAGTGCGTACAAATAGGCGCTGACGCGATGCTGCACTTCGTTGATACGGCGCACCCTTTGCGGATTGGTTAAGCCATCCTGCCCCACCTCGTAGCTATCTCGCGCAATGACAGTCAGCTCGTGCATCAGGTGTGCTAGAAACTCTTCCTTATCTTCAGAAGAGTATGAAACAAAAATCTCTATGGCGTCGTCAACCCTCATTCCCGTAAATGTCAAATGACTTCTCTTTCCAGGCTATTGATGTCAAAGCCTCGCTCTTCAAGCGCCCTGATGCGGACGTTGCCGTTTAGTATCCGTCCATCAGCTTTGACCTTTAATGCTTCAATCTTTCCCGGACGCAGGGATTCAATTATCTCCTCGGTGCTGCGCTGTCGCCAATACTCTAATGAAAAGCGGCCTGCGCCCGAACTCAGAGTCTCGTCAGAGTGAATGCGCTGAAGCGTAGGTCGGTCTTTACTCACGACGACCGCTTCTAAACTTTCGCGAAAACTTCCGCCGGTTCTCCCATGTCACGCGCAGAGGGCGTGATGATGGTGCGTGCGTTGACGTAAATCTTCTCGCCTTTCTGTATGGCGTGGCGCACGTCGTCTTCGCTGACGAAATCCACTGCCTTGCGGCTGTTGCCGTTCGTGCTCTGAGCCGCAGGCGCGGCGCTCGGTTGTGTGCCGGTGCCTGGCGGAGCCGAGGGCTGAGCGGGAGGCGGCGGCGTTTGCGTTTCACTTCCTGCGCCATTCCCTCCGTTTGATGCGATTGCGGTCGGAGCGGCTTCCGGGTGCGGAGCAGCTTCCGGTGCAGCATACTTGCCTACGCCGCTCACATCCGTCATAGGCTGGTAGGGGGCAGGCGCTTCCGTAGCATGAAGCGCTGCGTGTCCACCCGTCGCAGAAGTGCCGGACGATCCGCGTCCTGCCAGAAAGCGATCAACGATGGCCGCAATCTCTTCGCGCCCTATGTTCTTGCCCGCAGACGCGGAAGATTGAGCCGGAGCGGGAGCGCTCAGAGCAGCCTGCATCTCGATTGGTTTCGCGACTTCCACTGCCGGGCGATTGCTCTTGACCGGACGCGTTTCAAAGGCTACGCGCTTGATGTCCATCAGGTGCAGCGGCGAGACGTTGTCGGAAGTCACGTTGCCGCCCCAAGAGCCGCAGCCCAGCGTCATGGAAGGCGGAAGAGCAGTCGAGAACCCGATTGCGCCGTGCGTCGTGGGCGTGTTGACGGTGATGCGGGAGGCGGGCATCTCGCTGCCGTAGCGCACCGCGGCCTCGCGTGACTGCGTGTGAATGCCCGCGGTGTGACCCATGCCGCCATAGCTCAGAATCTCAAAACAGCGCGCCGCCCCGCGCGTCACGCCGTCCTCTACATAAAAGGCCAGGATGGGCGAGAGCTTCTCCATTGAGAGCGGATGTTCGCGCCCCACGCCGCCTACGTCTGCCATCAGGCAACGCGTGCCAGCCGGAACATTAAGCCCCGCGAGTTTCGCTATAACTTCAACCGATCTGCCGACAATACCCGCATTCAAAGAGCGCTGCGGAGTGACGACCACTTTCGCAAGCTGCTCTGCTTCTGAAGCGCTCAGGAAATGCGCGCCCTGTGCGCGAAACTGCTCGCGCACCTCTTTTTCAATCGGCGCATCGCAAACCACAGCCTGCTCCGAAGCGCAGATAGTACCGTTGTCAAAAGTCTTGCCGGTCAAAATATCCTGCACAGCTTTCGCCACGTTCGCAGTTCGCTCTATGAAGACGGGCACGTTGCCGGGGCCTACGCCGAACGCAGGCTTGCCCGATGAATATGCCGCGCGCACCAGTCCTATGCCGCCTGTGGCTAAGATGACAGCCGTCTGCTTGTGCTTCATCAGGGCCTCTGTGCCTTCAATCGTCGCGGTCGTCATGCAGCCGATGGCATCCGCAGGCAAGCCTTCTTTGATGGCAGCCTCGCGTATGACCCTGACCGTTTCGTTGATGCAGCGTGCAGCGGAAGGATGCGGGCTGAGCACAATCGCATTACGCGACTTGATACTGATGAGACACTTGAAGATGGCGGTCGAGGTCGGATTCGTAGAAGGAATGATTCCGGCGACCACGCCGCGCGGTGATGCTATCTCTACCACATCCTTCGATTCCGAGACGACGCCGACCGTGCGCAAGCCCTTGAAGTAATCCCACACGTCTTCCGACGCGAAGCGGTTCTTAGTCTCTTTGTCGGCGGGGACGCCGTAGCCGGTCTCTTCGACGGCCAGCGCACCGAGGCGCGCCGCTTCACGAATCGCTGCGCGCGCCATAGCCTCGCAGATGCGATCAATCTTCGCCTGATCAAAGCGCGCCAGCTCGACCTGAGCGCGGTGCGCCGCTTCGACCAGATCGCGCGCCTGCTGTACCGACACGAGGTCTTTATCAACCGACATGATGCACCTCCTGCCAGTTTACAGTTTTCAGTTTTTAGTTTTCAGCGGTCGCCGAACTACTGAAAACTGACGACTGAAAACTGAAAACTGTTTACTTCGCTCTTTCCTTGTTGTTCTCGCGCGCGCCGGACTGTAGTGAGCGGCCTCCCTGATCGCCTTCGCTCAGTTGACCGGCGGAGCCTCCACCGATGGCGCGCTCGTCCGGGCTGAAGCCCGTGCGCCCGTTGGTGGGCAGCACGCGCTCGACTTCCCCATGCGGGCGCGGGATGACATGCACGCTGATAAGCTCGCCGACACGACGCGCGGCGGCAGCGCCCGCGTCCGTCGCGGCCTTGACGGCACCCACATCGCCACGCACGAAAATCGTGACGTATCCAGCGCCTATATACTCTTTACCTAAAAGTTGAACGTTAGCGGCCTTGACCATCGCGTCGGCAGCTTCGACTGCGCCGACAAAGCCTTTGGTCTCCACCATTCCTAGTGCTTCGAGAGGCATTGCGGTATCCTCGCTTTTCAGTTGTAGAAATTAAAAGGAACTGTTCATTGCTTTTGAATACATCAACGTAACACCGCGCGCCGGAAGAATCAAGACCGCGCGCATCCTTTTGCCGAACAAAAGTTTGACAATATTTAGCCGCCCACGCTATAGTGCGCCCAAAAGGTACTTTGGCCTGCCTACGGCAAGGGCACACTGACTCGGAAAGCTATTAAAGAGGCTCCTCGGAATCGGAACTTAAGGATGCTCTTCTACGGAGCAGGCCACAGAAGTTTACCTTTTCCCCTGAATACAATCTCCCGAAGGGCGGACGCAGATTGGTGATGGCAGCAACTTTTGGGGAACAACTGCGGGTCGCACGTGAGGCACGCGGCATCACGCTGCGCGAAATATCCGAGCAGACACGCATCTCCACACGCTATCTGGAAGCCATAGAGTCGGACGACTACAAGCGGCTTCCGGGCGGCATCTTCAATAAAAGCTTCATCAAGGCTTACGCCAAGTACATAGGCTATGATGAAAAGGAAGCTCTGGAAGCTTATGCCCGCACGGCGCGCGACCAGGGCAGCTCGCCCGACGATGTCGTCTCCACGCCCTATCAACCGCGCGTTTACACTGACGGCAATTCGCGCTCGCCTCTGGTCACGCTGCTGCTGACGATTCTGATACTGGCGATTCTCTCTCTGGGAGTCTATGCCGCCATGCATTGGTATCAGCGACGTGAGGCCACGGCTTCGGGTGACTCTGCCGCGCCTGCGAAATCATCAGGACAGCCAGCTCAAACCGCTCCGGCTAATGCTTCGACAGCACCGAACACGAACACAGCGCCGGTTGCGTCAACAAATCCGGCAACAAGCTTTACTGTTCAAATCAAGGCACGCGGCGAGAGTGTATGGACTAGGTCGAAGGTGGACGACGGCACCTCGTCGGAATTAATGCTTCAGGCAGATGAAACCAGAGAATTTAAGCCGGTGCAGCGCGTGAGCATTCTTTTCTCTCGCAGCAAGCTGAATGCTTTGGAAGTTACTATTAATAATCGTCCGGCAAAGGTTACGCCGGAACCGCGTGGGAATCTAGCCGAAATCATTATCACAAAGGATAATTACGCACAGCTTTCGCAGTAAAACCGAATTTTCCGCAAGACCTTCGAGGCGTGCGCTGCTCGCGCCACCGGCCACAGGAAGAAGTCTCGTGCCGCCAGCCCGGACAATTTTATGCTCTGATGTGATGCCCGCTCGATATGCGGGCATTTTCGTTTTATACTTGAACTTGAAACCCGATTGAAATTACGTACCGCAAGAGCTTTCATCATCAAGGAGTGAGTAAAGGACTATCATGATTACGCCGGAGATTCAGGAAGGATTGACCTTTGACGACGTTCTTTTAATGCCCGCGCGCTCGGATGTGCTGCCGAACGAGACGGACACCTCCACACAGTTTACGCGCGGCATACGATTGCAGATTCCGCTCTGCTCGTCTGCTATGGACACTGTGACGGAAGCTGCGCTAGCCATCGCGCTCGCACAGCAGGGCGGCATAGGCGTCATACACAAGAACATGTCAATCGAACGCCAATCGGAAGAGGTTGACAAGGTGAAGCGCTCCGAGTCTGGCATGATCGTTGACCCTGTGACGATTCGCCCAGACCGCCCTGTGCGCGACGCGCTCGCGGTGATGGAGCGTTATCACATCAGCGGCGTGCCCGTTGTTGACGAAGACGGGCATCTGGTAGGCATCATCACCAACCGCGACCTGCGCTTCGAGACGCGCTTCGACATCCCCGTTACCGAAGTGATGACGCCGCAGCCGCTCGTCACCGTTCCGGTCGGCACTACGCTCGAACAGGCCAAGGCCGTCTTACAGAAGCACCGCATCGAAAAGCTTCTGGTCATAGACGGCGACAAGCATCTGAAGGGACTCATCACGGTCAAAGACATTCAGAAGGCCATCAAGTATCCGAACGCCGCGAAGGATGACCTTGGACGCCTGCGCTGTGCCGCCGCCATAGGCGCGACCGGCGATTTCCGCGAGCGCGCAGACGGGCTTGTACGCGCCCGCGTAGATTGTCTGGTGATAGACACTGCTCACGGCCATTCATCACGCGTCGTCGAGGCGGTGCGCGAAATCAAGCGTCGCCATCCTGAGACACAACTCGTGGCCGGGAACATAGCCACCGCCGAAGGCGCACGCGAGTTGATAGACGCGGGCGTTGATGCCATCAAAGTCGGAATCGGCCCCGGCTCAATCTGCACTACGCGCGTGGTGACGGGCGCGGGCGTGCCACAGATTTCGGCGATTAACGCTGCCGTCAGGGCGGCGCGCGAAAGAAATGTTCCGGTCATCTCGGACGGCGGCGTGAAGTTTTCCGGCGACGTTGCGAAAGCGATTGCGGCGGGCGCAGACGTAGTAATGATCGGCTCGCTCTTTGCCGGAACTGAAGAAGCTCCGGGCGAGGTTATTCTTTATCAGGGACGCTCCTTCAAATCCTATCGAGGGATGGGTTCAATCGGCGCAATGCGCGAAGGCTCGCGTGACCGCTACGCACAGGAAGACACCCTCAACGAATCCAAGCTCGTCCCCGAAGGCATAGAAGGGCGCGTCCCCTATCGCGGCACGCTCGCCGAAATGGTCACACAACTCGTCGGCGGCCTTCGCTCCGGCATGGGTTACACGGGCTGCCACAACATCAAAGAGTTCCAGGAGAAGACGCGCTTCGTCCGCATCACCTCGGCGGGCTTACGCGAATCGCACGTCCACGACGTTATCATCACAAAGGAAGCGCCGAACTACCGGCTTGAGTAAGCCATACGCATGTTGCAGGTCAGATTAAGGCTTCCAAATAGCTAGACGTAAAAGAGGATGCGCAGCGGGCAAATGAGTAGCTAAGAGTTCGAAATCGGACTTGTTTTGTGTAGCAATCCCATGCCTATATGCTAAGGCCGTTGAAGCCATAAACAAATCTTTCCAATGCTTGCTTCGGTCACTTTTAGAAAGACGTGGGAAAATATAAGCAGCTATCGCGGCAGCATTATGATCAAATGGTAATACAATGCAAGATTGAATTAGTTTTTCAGTGGCAATTCGCTTTTGTTTTATATGTTCATCACCCGACTTCATAGCGCTATTCTCAAAGCCATGGAGTGTCTCGAAGACAGTCATTGAAGTTAAGGCTGGTGGTCGTTTTAGTCTTATTATGTAGTCTGCTATTTCCCGCAATGCATACTGCTGCTGATTACGCCAGTGGGTAAAAATATTTGTATCAAGGACGAGGGCAGTTTCAGGAAGCGCTAGGCCACTTGCCATAAATTAATCACTAGCCTTTCAGTCTTCCATTAGGAAGGCATCTTCATCTAAATCTGGCCTAGTTGTTATCTCTGCTTTCTCCTCTTCAGTCAGACCAGCCAGTGTTGCAGCGGCCATAGCGTTGTAACGATTAATAACGCAAGCGTCAAGGCGTGATTCTAATCCGATAAGTTCTTGGATGAACGGTTCCCAAGGAGTATCGGGCAAATGGGGCGCATCTGGTAATTCATATCTTGCTTGCCCGCTAAGGGAGCGCATTAGAATTTCAACTTGATGTCCATCATTTTGCTCTAGCTCATCTTTCACCTTATCTGAATTCTGAAGTACCGCATCTTCAATGACGATTCTTGCTTTGCCAAGTGGTATCAACTGTCCGAGCACCATTTTACTAGCTGGTATTGAATCAAATGTTATTTTAGTAGGTTGATTTATGGGATGAAGTCTAGCGAAACCTTCTCGGTTTGCAGGAATAACACCTTCAAGTGTCCTGGTATCAGGCCAAATGAATGAGCGATTAACAATAGAGTGGTAAGTAAAAGAAATTGCGCTTAAATCACTTCCGGCAAAACTTAATGGCAACAAAAATTCTTTACCTGTTGCTTGCTCTATTGCCATTAATCTATAAGCGATTTGGCGTTTTTCTAATCTTTCACAAATTACTGGCAGAGGCAAATCGAAATTTACTCTCTGCCCCAAATCGAACTCTGGGATTCCAACATCCATTACCCTTGCAACACCGAGCATAGCTAGTATGGATGCTGCAGTAAAAAGTGCGCGCGGACGCTGTTCTATTAGTTCAAAACTAAGAGCGAAACGCTCTGTTTGGAATTTGGTAGTTCCCTGGATTAAATTACCGTTTAGCGTTAAGACTGCAATTACATGAGTATCAACAATAGCTCTTATAACAATCTTGCCTAATGAGAAAGTCGGAGTAACATCTAAAAGCGGAGCATTAAGACGAAACTTGAAATCTGGAACTGTAATGTGTAATGAAAGCTCGCTAAGAGATAGAGATGAAGGAAGAGTAAGCAGGCCGCCTAAAACATTGGCAGTGGCTGACAGATCATTCCTAGAAGTAATACTATCCATAATCTCTTTCCAGTTAGCAGATTTTAGAATAATTCAAGACCAAGGTTCAATAGCGCATAATTAACCAATCCTTATACTAGGTTTTTTATTTGACTTCTGGTACACACCGAGCTGTTTGTCGTGAAGCCGCGAGAAGATAGCTAGAGCGGCGATTGCGCCGACGAGCGCGAGGAACATGTCCCAGTGTGAGTCCCAGATGTCGCCCTGTGTGCCCAGGAATTTATCGCCCAGGTCCGGCGTGACCAGCACAGCCACCCACCATTCTACGAACTCGTAGAACGCGCCGATGGCGAGCACTATACTTGCGGTGATGAAGGCCAGCCAGCGTCTTGAGGTGATGACGAAGCGCAGCAGAATTTCGCGTATCGGAATCGCCATCAAAAAGCCAAGCATGAAATGAGCCACGCGGTCGTAGTGGTTGCGTGAGAGATGAAATTCGTCGCGCAGCCAGTTAAAGGGAGGCGTGCGCGCATACGTCCAATGCCCTCCGTAAGATTGCACGAAGAGATAGAAGAAGATCAGGTAATAAGCAAGCCGCGTGAATTTAAAGCGCGGGTAGAAGGCCGATGTGACGGCCAGCATCGAGACGGGGAAGAAATTCTCCATCGCCCAGTCCGCGCGATCATATGGCCTGATTGCCAGCACAGTAAATCCTGCAAGGTATATGATAAGGAGCACGAGCAGCTCGCGCTTTGAAGGGGTCTCTTTATTTTCCATGCGCTTCAGAGCCGGATTCATCCGACAGTTGTCAGGCTGTTACATCTGGCGAGGCTGTTCCGGCTTCTCATTATAAAGTAAATTATGTGGGCGGCGCGCTGGCATTCAGCTTGCCACAAGTAATTTGTCCGAAGGGGTGTTATGTCCGAGCGTCAAGCAGTCTTGATTGCCAATCCGAATGCAGGCCGAGGCGGCGCACGGCGCGCGCGCGCCATTGCGTCTTTCTGCGCTCATCTCAAGTCGTTGGGCGTCGATGTTAAAGTCCTGCCGACGGCTGGGCCGAACGATGCCGCGCGCCTTGCTGCAAGTGCTGCCGGAAACGGAACGCAGGATGTCATAGTGTCTGGCGGCGACGGAACAATCAACGAAGCATTGCAGGGATTGGCTGGCACTGATGCGCGGCTAGGCATCTGGGCGAGCGGCACGGCGAACGTGCTGGCACGCGAGCTGGGTCTTCCCTTCGGAGCGCGCGAGGCAGCCGATTGTATAGCGCGCGGGCGAAGCATACGCGTTCACGTTGGCTGCGCGACCGTGGAAGAGACTGGAGAGCAGCGATACTTTTTTCTGATGGCGGGCATAGGGCTGGATGCTTCGGTCGTGCAGGGAGTGCGTTCAAGCCTGAAGCGTCGCATAGGCAAGGGCGCGTTCTGGTTTTCAGGTCTCTCGCACCTTGCAAGCTGGAAACCCGTGCCGTTTGAGGTTGAAGTGGATGGGCAGACTTTCTCTGCTACATTTGCAGCCATAGGCAAGTCTTCACGCTACGGCGGTGACCTTGCGATTACGCCGAGGGCGCGGCTTGAAGAGCCGGAATTTGAAATCTGCTTAATCAACTCGCACAGCCGCCTGCGCTATCTACACCTTCTCTCTTACGCGATGCGCGACGGCGTCCAGATGGATCGCCCCGGCGTTCGCTACTTCCGAGCCACACGCGCACGCGCCACAGGCAAGGCATTAGTGCAGGTTGACGGCGAACTCCTCGGCACGCTCCCCATGACCTTTGAAATCGCGCCCTTCCACATCAACGTAATCACAAACAAGGGATGAGGGCGGAGGGATGAAAAGGAACAGAAGAGATTGTTTCATTGATACATCGGTTCATGGACTCAAAGGAGAAATGAACAAATGAATCAATTCTTATTCATCCCTCATCCCTCATCCTTCATCCCTGCTTTCCTTGCAACCAGGCGCTGCGCATTGCGCGCATTTGTGGCGTCGCGTCCTCTCGCTCTTCGATTTTATAGTCAAAGCGGTCGGGCGCGCCGAGCGTGATGGAGGCTTGAATGGTGCGGCGGTCGCGGCGCACTGTGACCGGCACGCGCTGTCCCTGCTTGAAGCGATTGAGCAACGTCCGCCAGTTGTCCTGTGTAACCTTCTGGCCTCCTATTGTAAGAAGCGCGTCGCCCTGTGAAAGCCCTGCGACTTCGGCGGGCGAGCCGTGGCGAAGGCTTCCGATTATCACGCCTTCTCCCTGTTCAAAATCAATCGAGATGCCCGCCGTAGACGGCTCGCTCGCAGGCGTACGCACAAGGCGTAAGCCGACCGCCGCGAGCGCTTCATCATAAGGCGGTGTTTCTGCACGGCGCACATAGCGTTCGAAGAAATCGTGCAAATCGAATCCGGCGACTTCCGTGGCGACGCGCTCGAAATCTTCCACGGTGTAGCCGCGCCCGCGCAGGTAATAGGTTGCGTTCTTGCTCTCAAGATAGAAGCGCTTGTACATCTCGCGCATCACATCATCCAGAGATTTACCCCCTCGCGTACGACCACGAATCAAGAGGTCAAGGACTAAGCCTATCGTTTCGCCTTTCGGATAATAGCTGACGGCTGTGTTGGCTAAATCCACACGCTGCGCGTTGACGGAGCGGTCTCGTAAGGGCGCTATGAGCGAGGCTTCGTCCGGACTCATACGCTTGCTTCCCGGCGAGTTCTCTATGCCTCCGATTGTATCGCCCAGGCTGTTCAAAATCTGCTCGTCCGTCCACAACTCTGCGCGACGCAGCATCATGTGGCCGTAGTAATTCGTTATCCCTTCAGCAATCCACAGCGAGCGTGTTGCCAGGGGGCGCGTGAAATCCCACGGGCCTAATTCGATGGGTCTAAGCCGCTTGACGTTCCAGACGTGAAAGAACTCGTGCGCCGCCGTGTCGATTGCGCCTTCGTAAGCATCCCCTTCGGCAAGAGCGCCCGGCTGTATAATCTGCGTTGAGGTTAAGTGCTCCATGCCGTCGCCCGAACGGTCGTCAGCCGCGAAGTGTATGAGGAAGGTGTAGCTCTCAAAATCGGGCGGCCCCCACATCTGTGTTTCCGCGCGCACAATCTTTTCTATGTCGCGCACTAACTGCGCGCGCTTGCCTCCTTCGTCTCCGAATGAATGCACGACGACGCGATAGGTCTTGCCGTCCACCTTGAACTCTTCCATCGTCCAGTCGGGCGCAATCTCTGTCGGCGTATCAATCAGTATGTCGTAGTTCGGAAACTGCCACACGCGTTGATCCATGCGCTGCGTGGAGGCGTTGATGATGCGCCAGCCTGCGGGCGGCTCAATTTGTAGCGAGACCGCATCTTGTTTGTGGCCGACCAGGTACATGAAGAGCGAGCCGCCGTTAAAGTTCGCGTGCCGCGCATCCAGTTGCGAGAAGGTGCCGGAAAGATCGTCGCCGAAAACCTTGTAGCTGATAATAAAAGTCTGTAGCCCGCGCGTTTGCACACGCCACGTCTGATCGTCTGCGCGCGTGGTCGTCAAATTCACCTGCTCACACTTTTCATTGGCGGGACACTGAGCGCCCTTCGCTTGAAACTCCTCTACGTTCTTCGAGAAATCGAAGACGGCATAACGTCCCGGCGACCATCTGGGCATCTGGAAATCAATAGAGTCTGCGGAAGCTTTCCCGTCCAGCTCAACCACTATCGTCACCTCGAAGAGATGCGACTGAGGCCGCGACATCGCCAGACGATAGTTAATCCGATTTATCTTTTGCTCCCGCGCACACGACGCAGACGGCCACACGAAGCAGACCAGAACCAGCATGAACGCGGCGCGTAGAGCCATAGATTTCCGACAAGAGTTCATAAAAAAGTTGTCTCCGTAAAAGAATGCGGCTTCGGTAGCTTCAGGGAAAGACATCTGCGATTATCTGCATTTCCTTCAAAGAAGGCAAAGGTCAGAGGTTAGAGGTTAGAGGTCAGAGGTTAGTAAAAAGAAAAGCAACTACTAGCCTCTAACCTCTAGCCTCTGACCTCTTCTCCCGGCCTTGACGCCCGCGCCCCACGTTCGTTAGGTTTGAGCTTGAGTATGAGTGGAACCGAACGTCTCTATTATAAGGATTCGCATCTCACGGAGTTTGAAGCGCTCGTCGTGGAAGTGACCGGGCGTGTGAGCGGGTGGACGGGAGTCACGCTCGACCGCACGGCCTTTTACCCGACAGGCGGAGGACAGCCGTCAGATACGGGCATGCTGGGTGGCGCGCGTGTTGTCGAATGCCTGGACTCCGAAGACGAAAGCGTCCTTCACCTCATACAGGGACGCACACCGGGCGTGGGCGAGATCGTGCGTTGTCATGTGGATTGGCCGCGCCGCCTTGATCACATACAACAGCACACAGGCCAGCACATTCTCTCGCAAGCCTTCATACGTCTCTTCCAGGCAGAGACGCGCAGCTTTCGCATGATGGCCGACGTATCGGAGATTGATGTTGCTCTAGATGACCCTACGGACGAGCGCATCGAACAGGCAGTCGAGCTTGCCAACAGTATCATCTGGGAAGACCGCTCCATACAGATACGCGAGGTCACGAATGAAGAGGCCGCCGCGCTTCCGCTTCGTAAAGATTCTGCGCGCGAAGGCGAGCTGCGCCTGATAGAGATAGAGGATTACGACTTAAGCCCGTGCGGAGGCACGCACGCCACGCGCACAGGCGAGGTCGGCATCATCTGCGTGCGCTCATGGGAGAGAGCCAAAGGTCTCACGCGCATAGAATTTATGGCGGGCGGACGTGTGCTCAGAGATTACGCACGCGTCAACAAGGCTGCGCGAAGAACAGCCGCACTCTTCAGCGTCGGACGCGACGAAGCTGCTGAAGCTGCCGCGCGACTGCTTGAAGAGAACAAGAGCCTGCACCGACGCTTACGCTCACTTGAAGAGATAGCTTCGCGCGTCGAAGCCGATGAGCTTCTTCAACAAGCTGAAGCACGCTCTGATGGCACACGTCTCGTCAGGCACATCTTCGATGGTCGAAGCCAGGACGCGCTGCGCCAGATTGCACTTGCCGTCGTCCAGCATCCAAAGACTGTTGCGCTCATAGCATCAACCGAACAGGACGACGCACGACTGGTCTTCGCTCGCTCGCAGGATGCGCCGGGCAACATGAACGAGCTTATGCGCGAAGCCTGCGCCTTACTCGACGGACGCGGCGGCGGACGCCCCGAAATGGCTCAGGGCGGCGGACACAACCTAGAAAAACTGTCTGAAGCAATCGAGCTGGCCGCCCGAAAACTATCCGACAGCTAGCCTCAACAAGCCACCGCTTACAACTTGACACTCACCCAAGCACTCTCTAATATTTCACTCGCAACATGTGGGGCAGTAGCTCAGTTGGCAGAGCGCGGCGTTCGCAATGCCGAGGCCAGGGGTTCGATCCCCCTCTGCTCCACTTAAAAAAGCTAAGTATTTCCAGTATTAGCGGTAGGCTGCCCGGCCTGTCGCTTTTCGTTTGTCACTTCACCGTCACGAGACGCCTTACTTCAAGCGATCCAACTAAACCGGGCTAATCACTTCTTCCATCGGCTTTCCGTTGATGAATACTTTCACATTTTTCACGGTAGGGAACTGCTTGGCCGTCTCTATGATCTGCCCCTTAATGCGAGGCTCGTCGCAGATGCCTGCAACGCTCGGCGCTTCTCCCGTGAGATGAATGATGGCTGTGCCATTTTCAATCGAAACACTCTTCAATTGCATACCCCGCCAGTAGTTACCCAAATTAAGGTCAATCTCTTTTTTATCAGGTGCGCGAGCGGCGAATAATTCCAGAAGGGCGGCTTTAAGCGGGGCAGGCGTCGCTGTGACCTTTCGCGTCACAGGCACGAGGCTGTCGTCGCAACCGACCTTCTTGCCATTTTTCCCGTTGTCGCCCAGGGCGACCAGATAGACTTTGACCTCAGTTGTTCCTGATTGGGCAAGCCCTCCTTCGGATTCGCCAACTGGCGCAGTATTTGAAACGGGGGGCGTGTTATTTACCTGCGTCTGGTTGGAATTGGCGACTGTCGCCGTGTTTGATTGATTGGCGGCGTTTGCCGCTGAGCTGTTCGCCATAGTATTTCCCACCTTACCGCAAGCCGAAAAGAGTAATGCTAACGAAATAATGCCCAATATTGAGAAAGTTGTGATTTTCAGGATTTTCATTTTTCCCTTTGAGAAGCTGATTTTTCCATCAGGAGATATGACTTTGAAGAACAAAATGACTGTACGTTTACTGTCGAGTTTCGGTCAAGCATGTTTCAATTCATTTGATAATTCAGGTACTGCTAAGGGAGATACCTAACGCTGGAATTGGCCGACGAGCAAGAGCAGAGCGACGCGGCGCTCTTGCGCATCCGAGTAGATAGCGTTGTCAGCCCTCGGTGGTATAGGACACCTTACTACCAGCAACTGAAATGAAACCGCTTTTCTGCATTGCGGCGATAACAGCCTTAATCTCTGCGTCCGTTATTTGCTTCTGAAAGTAGACCGCGATTGCACTGGATAGAGTCTTGATGGCGCGCGGCCTAGTGACTCTAGGATGCCGTAGTTTTTCTATGACCATCTGCGCTCTCTCGCCAGTTGACTTCTTGTTGCTGGCTTTCACCAGCGGGATGTCGTCGATGCTGGATGATCGGGCACAGAATATCTTTTTCGACTTGAGATGTTGGATGAGCGGATCGAAGCCACCATCCTTTGAGATCACATGAAAATAGGCTGCTGGCTCTTGAGCCGCTAACTGGCCAATGTAAAAACAGAGGTGGAAATCAAGTGCGTTCTTTCCATGACCTGAGATTTTGACGTACTCGGCGTTTGATCCCATTCGCTGAAGTGCGGTGGCGATTTCAATGGGCACTTTGGCCTGGCTGGCACCAACGAACACGATGACCTTGAAGTGTTCACGCTCTAAGGCCGCCAGTGACTCTGGTTGTACACTTTCGAAGTCGATCAAGACGATATTCGTGCGCAATTGCTTTCCTCGTAAGGGCTAACGCCTGAATTATCCCGCGCCGAGCGAGCAGCATTCAAGATACACCGAAGGAAGTAGCATGAAAAGAATGCTATCTAGGCGTCAGCGTTGAATGAGTTCCTATGCAAGTCAAGTCTCAAGTACGCACACCTCACCGCGCCCAGCTCGAAACTATCGAAGCAGAGTACGATCCATTTTCTTACTCGCACTGCTTGGCTGCTGAGAAAGAAGGTGTCCGGTGTAGTT
>DASWQH010000079.1:0-27628 GCA_036403815.1 Pyrinomonadaceae bacterium
CAACGCACGTACGGCCCCGTGCCGAAGTCACACCCGTGGAGAGGCTTCGACTACTCGAAGAAATCCATCGCGGCGATGAAGAAGCGGGGTGACATCTCTACTTGGGACAAATAGGTGACATCTCTACTTGGGGTTTACACAATTCCATTTCATGTTGACTTCTATTGTTAGTAGGAATATTTTGCTAACGCTTCTGCTGAAGAAAGCGCTCTTACTGGCCTTACGCTCAAATAAATTCTGCGGCTGAGACTTCGCGCAGTAATCCAAACATGAACCTCAAAGGAGAACGATATGCGAAAAATAGCGGCAACCTTACTCACTTTGATGATGCTTACCGGCCACTCAATTCCTGCTTTCGGATGGGGCGATGCGGGTCATAAGACGGTTGGACAAGTTGCTCAGCTACGTCTAGCCAACACTAACACGCTCGTTAGAATTAAGCAGATACTCATGCCCGGCGAGACTCTGGCTAACATAGCTACGTGGGCTGACAGGGTGAAGACTGAAAGTAGATTCAGCCCTCAAGCTACTAATCCAGACCCGGACACGCAAGACTTTTATCGAAGAATGGTGAATCAACATAACCGGGGGTGGCACTTCGTTGATTTACCACTTGGCTGTAGCAGTTATAATAACTGCCCCCAATTCCAGAAAAAGACAGATATCGTGCAAATGATAAGTTTGTGTATACACAAATTGCGCGGCGATAATGTCCCACAATTAACGCCGCGTAACGCACTTCGCCTGCTCGTTCACCTTGTGGGTGACCTACATCAACCTTTGCATGTAGGAGTGGGCTTCATTAACGTCAATGGCCCAAATGATACTATAGTGATCGAGAGGGATCCGGCCACCATCCTGCAAAGCGATTTCCCGAGCGATATAGGAGCTAATAAGCTGCTCATCAAGGGTGAAGACAGTGATAATCTACACTCGTTTTGGGATTCGGATTTAGTCGAAGAAGCAAGAGGCGATCAGTCTATCGTGGAATTCGCACAATCTCTGAATATTACACCGCCGTCTAGTTGGGATTCACAGGGCAATGCCTATACTTGGGCGGCGCAGTGGGCGACCGATACGCTTCGCGTGTCCAGAGATAACGCTTACGATAGTACGATTCGCGTCAAGAAAGAGGTAGTTATTGATGATGAGACTAAATACTTAATCATAAAGGGAAACAACTACACCAGCAAAAATGTTCTAGTGGTTAAGCAGCAATTAGCAAAGGGTGGCTACCGTCTGGCTAAGTTGCTTCAGGCGATTTTCCCGTAAGATTCCATTGCTTACGCTCTTATTGAGCGCAAGCTATAAGTATCGGCCACTCCTTACTGGACACGACAAGGCGCAAAGACTCAAAGAAAGCTTAGAGAGTGACTTTGAGTCTTTGCGCCTTTGTGGTTTGGCCGGGTGTGATAACTCAGGCTTTGTCGCTCGCCGGTAGCTTACGAAACGGCCCGCTCTGGATATACTTGACGCGATAGCCTTCAATCTCTTCGGGCAAGCGTTTGTGTGCTTCAGGGTCGTCGGTGTCTAGATGGACGGCCAGGACGTACTCGCCTGCCTCATCTTTTTCGATGCCGACGCCGGAGACGCCCGGTTGACTGAGCAGGTGCGGCGAGTGCCGACGCTTCACCTCGCGTATCTCTTGTTCTGTAGCCATCGTTACCTCCCGCACACCGGCATGAGCGCTTCAGAGAGTTAGCGTAACTGCCAGGGCGCTCAAGACATCGCTAATGTGGTTGGCGATAGTATGAGTTGGCGAACCGGCAAAAAGCAAGCCGACAGCTTTATTCGTGCTGCGTTCGAGAATCAGCGAGCCGGAGTCGCCGCCAGCACTGAACGGCTGTGCGCTCAGGCCGACGATGATAATCTGATTATCAAACATTGCAGTACCCGTTTCATACCCCACGTTCACATCGGTCTCAATGCTGGTCACGCGCCCGACCGTAAAACCAGTGGTGCGCCCGAACTTATGCACGACCATGTCAATCTGCGCGGTGGTCTTACCCTTTGGTGGGCCGATAAACAGCACGGCGTTGGTCGCCAGATTCTTATTGTTCAACTCGGCGATAGCGCAGTCCACTTTGTTCGTTACACCGCCGAATACGAGCGGCACGAATCTGGTCAACTTGGCAATGGCGCTGTTGTTCGGGGGACTGCCCGCATCGAGAAAGCCTGGCTGAAAGATAGACGAGCCAAGCGACAGTTTGTTCTCGTCGGCGAGCACGTGGTTGTTGCTCAGGATGAAGCGTCGTTGCCCTTTACTGACGAGCGCGCCGAACGTGCCCGCCATGATGAATTGATTAGTCGGGTCTTTAAAGCCGATGGAGCAACCGGGCTGCGCCGGTCGGATTTTCTTGCGCGGGTCGGGCATCGTCGTCGCGGGCGCAGCGGCGGGTGGCATGAAGCGCCGGAAGGTGCCGACCTGCTCTACGTCCACCGGATGACCATCAACTTCACGGGGCAAACGATCAGCATCTGGAACCTGGTTATCTGGATATTTGATGCGGACTAAAAACTTGACCGCCATGATGCCGGTGTGTTTCCCGCCGGAGATTTGCTCGCCGATGCCGACGCCGACTAGATTCATACTCGGCGTCGGACTGGTCGAAGCCGTGAGAGCGGAGAACGAGGTGATCTGCATGGGTTGCAAGTATTGTCTTGCGGCAGACTGTTTGGCGGCGCGGAGCGTGTTGACCTGCTTGTCCGAGAGACCTGTAAAGATGATTTGTGTGCTTGTTGAGCTTAATTTCTTGGGAGAGGCGCTGGCCTTTTTCTTTGATTTTTTCGTTGCCATAAAGAACTCCTTTGTGCGTTAGGTAAGGACAGATTGAAAGAGGTTTCAGTTGTGATCATCAGTTGGTGCGAGGTAGTTGAGGTCGTAAACCCGAAACCCTGGTAGCAGGTCAATTTCAAACCCGATGGGCATTCTCTTTAATCGCATTGCCAAAGGCAATCGCCCTTAATGCTGCTTCACTAATGTTTATGCGGTTTTGAGGCAAAACATTTCATAAGGCTCAATTTGACTAGAGATGAAGAGGATACTCTTGAAGTCTTAACTGACCCATTATCCAAAACATCACTCGCCGGGTGGCGGCTTGTAGCGTCCCCCTTATACTACTTCGGTTACAGATATGCAATGATTATACGAGCGCCGTGAACAATCCAGTTGCGCGCTTTTGTATGACCGCAGGCGCTAACATTCGGGCTTGCTGGTTGTGCCAGGATGTATGCCAGACAGCGGTGGGCGCGCGACTCGATTATCTAGCTTGAGGAGTTGTGATGCGCAGGAGACGAGGCCAACGAAATCTAACAACTCACTCAACCCGTCGCCTTGATAACATTCCTTTCATCGTCATCTTGTCCCATAATATTGAAGGCTTCATGCGCGTGCCGTGTGATTCGGTCGTCAGGTTGCTGTGAGAAAGGTAGAGCCAAATTAACAAGCATCTAGTATTTGTTTATGGCACGTTGAGACGCGGCGGTGCGCGCGCGATGTCTATAAGATTTCCCAATTCAAAATTTATTGCTGATGTTAAAGTAAGCGGCAGCCTCTATGATCTAGGCGCATATCCCGGCTTGCTACTCAATGAATCGAGCTCATTGGTTGCTGGCGAAGTGTATGAAGTTGATGATGAGACTCTGAATGAGTTGGATGATTTCGAAGCATCAAGCAATTATTGGCGGAAGCAGGTTGAAATCTCTCTTGGTGCCAACCGAAAGGCATGTTGGACTTATGAACCTAATCCTGAATTTTATTCCCCTCGTACATTAATTACATCAGGTGATTGGATTGAATATGCTAAGACAAAAACAGACTGGCCTGTAGACACATGGCCTGACGAAACTCAGAGTTAATAATGAGACGGCACATCTCATCAACGCAACCTGACAACTCATTTAACGCGGACGCCTTGATAGCATCTTTTTATCGTCATCTTGTTTCATCTGGCTTGAATGCTTTATGCTCGGCGCGGGCTAATTCCGGCGTTACGATGACTTACGCTGAATCAAACTAACTTGAAGGAGGATTGATTCATGGCAGCAGCAGGAGCAGCGGCGGCAGCGGCAGCCGCTATAGCTGACGCTATCAAAGCTAGTGGAGTGGTGGTCAGGGTTACACCCAACGCCTTCCAGACCATTCTACGTAAAGTTGAGAATCCGCTGGTCATATATGCCGAAGGCGGGTTCTTCTCAACTAAATATCTATACCTTGTGAGCTATAAAGGGTTTGCGTTTTTCACTAAATCCGCCGAACCAATTTTGTTGCCGTCGGGAGTCGAAACAATAATTGCATCGAAGATTTGGTTACCGCAGTAGTCGGGCGGCGCATCAACATAAGAACGCATTCAAACGGACTCGCAATAAGCAGGTCTATCAAATTCGATGTCGATAGCTCGCCAGTTAATTCGAGCGTTAGGCTGAACTAGCTGAACAATTCTCAAGGATATTAGGCATGTCGGACACTCTTATTGTTGCTCTCATCTCCGCCGTGGTTTCGCTCGTTGTGTCGCTGCTTGCTATGACCTTACAAAGTAAGGCAGACCTGATAAGAGTTCAGAGGGAACAGGAGCATGGTTACGCGAAGGCACTATTTGATAAGAGGGTCGAATATTACCCGCAGCTATATAACTACCTCAGTGATTACGCAAAGGTCATCCGTAGCAATAAGCAAAATGTAGAGAATTTAGCTGAATTCAAGCGTGCTATGGATGAATGGAATAGTAAGTATTCACTATTTTTCACGGAATCTACTTCCTTGTTTAGTGCCAAATTCAGGTATCTTCTTGGAGTGATTTTGAACAATAATAATTCTTCGGAATTCTCGAATGATGAATGGGAGAATATTCGTAAGTTGATCGGCCACTTTGAAGATTGTCTAAGGGCAGAGATCGGTATCTTTGTGGCGAAGCCTGTAGGAGACATTGAAGGAATTGAAGAGGCATATGAATTCATCGGCAAGTTGATAAAACACTCTGAGAGGGCAAAGCTATCAACCAAAAGTTCAACCTAACAACTCATTTAACTCGACGCCTCGATAGCATCTCTTTCATCATCTTCCTGTTCCCTTGCATTGAATACTTCATGCTCGGCGCGGGTTTAATTCGAGCGTTAGATTAGTTCACGGCCTCTGAGATTTCATCGGTTCCCTGCTCCATCTGATAGGCTGCGACCATGAGGGGCTGTTCGTCGAAGAGGGTGGAGTTGACGAGGGTTTGCACCCAGTAGTGGCCTGCTTCAGGGAAGGTGACATCGATGAAGAAGCTGATGTTGTCGGCAAAGCCGCTCTCGCCTATCTCGAAGCTGGTGGGCTGCGAGAAGGCTATGGGCTGGTGGCGGTCGGGTGTGAGGATACGCACTTCGGAGAGATGCGTTCCCTCGCCCCGCCAGTGATTGACGACGGCGAATTTGAACAGGCGCACGGGCATCTGCTGGACGATGATATTTTGAAAGACCCCCATGAACGAGAGTTTGTTGCCGACTTCCAGACGCACATCGTCGCACAGAAGCGTGTAGATCAGTTTTAGATTGCCTGTCTGTTCCTCTTCTACCATTTCATCTCCTATCACCCGCGAGGCCCTGTTACTTCAAGCTGAAAAAAGTCATCGAATGTTTCCTTTAACTCTGCTGCGCTACTATACTCTCGCACTATTACTGCCACGGAGCCAGCAATCATAGCCGAAAGCGCTCGACCGCAATCCGGTCGAAAGAGACAGAGGACGGGCGTGCCCCATTCGGTGGCCTTTCCGATTTCATACCCGACACCGAGGCTGGGCGTCGTCACTTCGGCCACAAGGTATTTCGCCTCTTTCAGCCAAGCGAGGTCTCTATCATGAATCCACTTATCGTCGCCAGCTTCTCCTTGCTCGCTTAACCCAGCATCGCCTATGTGTTCGGTTAGAACATCGCCGTAACCACGCAGCAGCTCGATTATTTCAAGATACAGCGCCCAATCTGCACGACCACCTCGAATCGAACCCGCGAAATAAATCTTCATAATGAATGACCGTAGGGGCAGGAACAAGTCCTCTGCCCGTATCGCTCGTCAGAGCGATGATCAAGTTTGAAAACAATCAATCTTGAATTTAATGAAACTTGATTCGCGCTTTGCAGCGCGACGGGCAGAGGACTTGTCCCTGCCCCTACAATTCTGATGTTTCAAGCTTGCGATTCGCTCGCCATCTCGTTGAGCAGCTCTTTGAGCTGGGCTTCGTCTATCACGCGCAAGCCCAGAGCCTGCGCTTTGTCCAGCTTCGACCCGGCCTCTTCGCCCGCGACGACGTAGTCGGTCTTCTTACTGACTGTAGATGTGATGCGCCCGCCGCGCGCTTCGATTAACGCACGAGCCTCGTCGCGCGTCATGGTTTCGAGTCTGCCGGTCAGGACGAACTGCTTTCCGGCAAAGGCTTCGGATGCGCCTGCATCCGGCAACTCTTCCATCTCTGTCTTTACGCCCGCCTTGCGTAAGCGTGCGCACAACTCAAGATTGCCGGAATCGTCGAACCAGTCGCGCACGCTTTCCGCAACCGTCAAGCCTATCTCATGTATGTCGTCAATCTCTTCGACTGTCGCGCGGCTCAGGCGTTCGAGCGAGCGGAATTGACGCGCCAGCAGCCCTGCGGTTCTTTCGCCTACGTGGCGTATGCCGAGCGCGTAAAGAAGCTGTGGAAGGTCACGCGCTTTGCTGGCTTCAATCTGCGCGATGAGATTGGAAGCAGACTTTTCCGCCTTGCGCTCAAGCGCCGCGACCTGTTCAAGCTTAAGGCGGTAGAGGTCTGCAACGTCTCGCACAAGCTTTGTCTCTACCAACTGCTCTACGAGAGCTTCGCCCAATCCTTCTATGCGCATGGCGCGGCGCGAGGCGAAATGCAGTATGTTCTGCTTCAGTTGCGCGGGACAATCCGCCGCCACGCAGCGCGAGACGACTTCGCCTTCCGGACGAACGACCAGCCCGCCGCACACAGGACAGTGCTTAGGCATCTCGAAGGGCTGCTCCTGTCCGGTGCGGCGCGACTCAATCACCTTCAAGACTTTCGGAATAATCTCGCCGCTCTTTTCAATCAAAACCCAGTCGCCTATGTGTAGGTCTAGTCGCTTGATCTCGTCTTCGTTGTGCAGCGTCGCACGCGAGACGGTAGTGCCCGCGAGCAGGACGGGCTGAAGATTTGCGACGGGCGTGAGCGCGCCCGTGCGGCCAACCTGCACTACGACCGACAAGACCTGTGTGGTGGCCTGACGTGCCGGATACTTATAAGCAATAGCCCAGCGCGGAGCTTTTGAGGTTGCGCCGAACTCGTCCTGCAAGGCAGTGGAGTTGACCTTCACGACCACGCCGTCAATCTCGTAATCAAGATCGTCGCGCTTCAGCTCCATCTGATTGCAGAAGTCAATCACCTCTTCAATCGAAGCGCACAGCGCACGGTGCGGGTTGGTGCGAAAGCCCGCCCGCTCAAGCCACTCGAATGATTGCCAGTGCGCGGCAAAGGGCTTGCGCTCGCCCGCTAAACAATCGTAGGGGAACATCTCAAGGCGGCGGGCGGCGACAATCTTCGGGTCTAGCTGTCGAATGGTTCCGGCGGCGGCGTTGCGCGGGTTGGCAAAGCGCGGCTGCCCCTCTTCATCACGCTCCTGATTGATGCGCTCGAAGACTGCGCGCGGTAAGTAGGCTTCGCCTCGCACTTCCACTTCCGCTTCCACCTTCTCCGTGGTCGCTTTGAGCTTGAGGGGGATGCTGCGAATCGTGCGCACGTTCTGCGTGACATCTTCGCCGCGACGGCCATCGCCGCGCGTCACGCCGCGCACGAGCACTCCGTTTTCGTAAGTAAGCGAAATCGAGAGGCCATCAATCTTCAGCTCCGCCACGTATTCAAAGGGGCGACCGTCGGCCAGTTTGCGGCAGCGCTCATCGAAGGCTCTCAAGTCTTCTATGTTGTAGCTATTGTCCAGAGAGAGCATCGGGCGGCGATGTACGTGCTCCGCGAAGCCTTCAGCAGGACGACCGCTGACGCGCTGCGTAGGACTGTCTGGCGTGACAAGCTCAGGATGCAACTCCTCAAGCTCTATCAAACGAGCAAGGCGCGCGTCGAACTCCATATCGGAAATCTCAGGATTGTCATGAACATAGTACAACTCTTCATGACGGCGAAGATCTTCGCGCAAACCAATTATCTCGCGCTCGACTGACTGGCGTTTGGATGGCAAGTTCCCTTTTTCCTTCAGCTTTCTATTCACACGAAATATCTTTCATGATAGCCGAACGCCTGGAAAGGCAAAAGCTAAGAAAAGAGGCTAGAGGACAGAGGACAGAGGTTAATAACTCATTATACAGTGGAAGTTGTTTGGAAAGGCTACTTAATCAGTCTGCGCGAGCAGACGGTAGAATAAAGCCACAGGCGTCAGCCTGTGGAAACAGAGCCACCCCTCAATTTTAAGCCCGCGTTAGCGGGCGACATATATATCAGACACAATCGGCACAAGCCTTCTGTCGTCTGCTCACGCAGACTCGGATAATAATGCTGCTGGTTTCCCTGGACTCGGCCTGCGGCCTTCGTCCGGGGCTTTATTCTACCGTCTGCTCGCGCAGACTCGTTGAGTGCCTCTGATTTATCTTTTCACTTTTTATGTTCGGTGGTCACAAAAGCCTTGTGGATGCCGCTGTCTCGGCGACCCTGTTTGCCCAGGTGAAAGATGATGCGCCCGAAGAACTTGATGCTCTCTATAAAATCGTCAAGGCGTATGTTTTCATCCGGCCCATGAGGGTTAGAGCCTGTGTAGCTTGTGCCGAAGGAGACTACGGGCGTGGGCGGAACATGAGCGCCGCAGACAGCGCCGACGGGGCCGCTCGAAGGGTCTAGGGGATAGATGACGGGCGGCACGCCGTAAATCTCCTGAGCCGCGGATATGGCCGCCTGTGCGACCGACGATTGTGATGAAGATTTGGCGAGCGGCGCATTTCCAAGCTCTATTACCTCTATGTCCTTGAAGCCGCGCGCGTCCAGATGTTCGCGCAGGAGTTCTATGACAAGCTGAGGCGTTAAATCCGGCACGAGTCGAAAATCCAGGCGAGCCATCGCCGCGCTCGGCAGGACGGTTTTCGCGCCTGCTTCCGTATGCCCCGTGTGAATGCCGCAGATAGTGCAGGTCGGGCCGAAGATGTGCTCTTTGATGAGCGTGTGCCCGCGCATTCCGCGCACCCATCCGCCGATGCGAAACTCGCGCTTCAATCCAGCCTCGTCCAGCTCTATGTTCTTGAGCGCTTCATTATCTTCATGCGAAATCGGAGCGACGTGCGACGAGAGGCCGTCAATGGTAATCACCCCTTTGGGCGAAGTGATGGTCGAAAGAGCCTGCACCAATCGCCACGCGGGGTTGGGCACAATCGCGCCCCACTTGGAATGCAGGTCTGTGCGCGCCCCATGTACACGAAGCTCTAGAAAGACTATGCCCTTAAATCCCAGACTGAGGCTGAAGCGGTCTTTAGTATCCTTCGCGCCTTCGTCCCAGATGCAGCCTTCGGCATAAAGAAGGTCTGCGTGCTCCTGTGTGAAACGATAGAGGCTTGGGCTGCCCACGCCCGCTTCGCCTTCGACTATAAAGCGCACGCAAACGGGAAGCTTGCCGTAAACCTTCTGATAAGTTTCCACAGCGGCGAGCCGCGCAATCAAGTCACCTTTGCTATTGGAAGCGCCGCGCGCGTAGAGCTTGCCATCGCGAATTTCCGCAGCGAACGGCCCCGAAGACCATTCCGTCAAATGACCCACAGGCTGCACGTCGTAATGGCCGTAGGCAACGAAGCAGCGCGGCCCAGCGCCGCATTCGCCGAAGATAATCGGGTAACCGCTTCCCATCTTGAAGACGCGCGTGCCCGCACCCGAACGGCGCATCTGCTGCTCGACCGCCTCTGCCATCGCGCGCATACCCGTCCCACGCGCCGCCACCGAAGGCATACGGCAAAGCTGCTGCAAGCGCTCCGTAAAGGTGCGCGCATGGCGATCAACATGACGGTCGAAACGTGTAAACGGCATAAGCGATGCAATGCAGAAGTCAGAGTGCAGAATGCAGAATTAAAGAGCTATTCAACTTGAATCTTCTTATCATTCATCATTCTGCACTCTGACTTCTGCAATTTGATAAAGAAGGTATCGCGGGTGCTCCCGGTCGCGCTCGAAGGCGGCGCAGGTTAATCCTTGCCTGAAGGCTTCTTGAAATTCCAGGCGAACACGAAGCTGCTCGCGGCGCGCTTCCGTCGGGTCACGTTTTATAAGCTCGTACCAGTCTGGCGGAATCTCTATGGTCTGTACGGGAGAGCCTGAGCCTTCAGGCTCTTGTCCAAGGCTAAGCGCGACGGCGCGCGGGCTGAGCAGCTCCCAGTCTGCGAACAGGCGGTCGCTGTCGATGCCGGGCGCTCGTTCGGGGTCGTACGCATCAGACGTGCTGTAGTCCGTGCCGTAGAAGTTAGCGCCGTATGCTCGCACTACTACACCCAGCCGGTTGAGATTGAAATGAGCATTGCGCGCCTGCATGGGATCCCACGTCCAGGTGATGAAAGTCTTGCCCTCGTCAATGCTCTTTTGCCGCTGCTTCCATTTCAGGAGCGCGCCCAGCCCTCGGTTCTGATACTCCCGCCTGACCGCCATCATGTGCGAATAGCCTGTGATCTCATTAAGGGCACGCACGGCGGCCATCTGGTGGACGAAGCCGACCAATTCATCGCCGTCGAATGCGCCGAGCGTCCAACCGCCCGCGCGCCGCGAGACAATCAAGTGACGGCGCGGGCTAATCTCCAGATCGGGAAGATTGAAGACCTCGCGCTGTAATTCTATGCACGCGTCGAACTCTTCAATGGTCGTGCATTCGCGTACTTCTATAGCCTCACTGGATAGTCCTGTCCGAGCCTGATTTACCATCTCAGTTCAAAAAGGGTTTTGGATACAATTCTCTTTTACGTGAAACTTGAAACTTATACAACTGCTCGAAAGGCAAAGTTAAAAAGGTAAAATGCAAAAGGCAAGACAAAGCCTTTCGGCTTGGAATTATTATTTTTGTTCCACGCGAATCGTGTACACACTTTTTCCTTTTACCTTTTTAATTTTGCCTTTTCTCTGCGAGCCAGATTTCCTGGGGGCGCACGGTGGGAGAGACAAGGTGTACGTGCAGACCTTCGACATCGCTGCGGTGTACGATGGCCGCGCGGCGGTGCGTTAGAAAGGCGCATAGGGCTTGCTCTGCGATCAGATGCTGAAGCTCTGTGTACATGCGTGCGCGCTCGGCGCGGTTGACGATGGTGCGCGCACGTTCCGACAGGTGTTCGATTTCAAGGACGCGGGCGGTGCGCCAACGCGACTGGCGATTGGCGGAATGAAAGAGCATGTATGTGAAATTGTCAGGGTCGGCGTAATCCGCATACCAGCGAAGCTCCGCTAGCTTGGCGCGTCCCTCGCGCGCGGCTTTAACCAGTTCCTCAATATCGACGACCACCAGCTCGCACTCTATACCGACTGCGCCAAGCTGCTCGCAGATGATTCTTCCAGCTCCCTCAGACGCGGACTGTTCAGGCACGGAGCGCCAGAGTTCCAGTTTCAGGCCGCGCCCATGCCCCGCTTCTTTCAACAGACGGCGAGCGCGTTCCGGGTCATAATCGAGTCCTTTATAATCCTGCTCGTAGCCCATCAGTCCGGGCGGAATCGGCCCGGCAGCCGGAACAGCCATGCCGCCATATGCTTCCCTGACCAGCCGCTCGCGGTCAATCGCATGAGCTACGGCGCGGCGCACTCTCACATCGTCGAAAGGCTCCTGCTCGGCGTCGAAGGCCAGGAATTGAGTATGAAGCTGTGTGGCAAAGACCGTGTTGGCGCGCCACTCCGCATCGGAAGTCAAACGCGAGACGCGCTCTGCGGAATCTTCGCGCAAGAAAGCAAGCTCTCCGCGCTGGAAACGCTCGAACAGTTTTTCGCCGTCCTCTTCATAGCAGACCGTCACACTATCAACGTAAGGCTTGCGCCCGTCCCAGTAATCATCAAAGCGCGACAGCTCCACGCATCCCTGCTCGCGGTCGTAGCTGTCCAGTTGAAAAGCGCCCGTGCCAATGGGGTGATGCTTGAACGAATCGCCAGCGTCCGCTTCAATCTCTTCGCGCGGCACGACCGCAGCAAAGCTCAGACAGAGCATCGGAAGAAAGAAGGCAAGCGGCTCTACCAGCTCAAGCTCTACGGTTAAGTCATCAACCGCGCGTGCGCCTATCAGCTCATCCGTCTCACCGCTTGAGAAGGCTTGCGCGCCGACCAGATTCATAAAGACCCAGCGGCCTGCGCTTGATTCCATGAGCGTGCGTCGAATCGAATAGATGACATCAGCGCTCTTGAGCACTCGCCCGTTATGAAAGCGAACATTTTCGCGCAGGTGAAATGTATAGGTGCGGCCATCGGCAGAGATGTCCCAGCTCTCTGCCAGCACAGGCACCACGCCAGCGCCTTCGCCCGCCGCGACCAAGCCTTCAAGAATCAGGCTCAATTGATTAGAGCTGGTGACGGTGATGGATTCGAGCACGTCGAAGGTCGGGATGTGATCGGCCACTCCGTATGAGAGATGCCCGCCGCGCTCAGGCTCAGGCAGGTGGAAGTAGCCTACGGAATCTCTTAAGCTTGCCGCTTCATGATCCAGTTGCGCGGCGGTGTAATTCATCTGCACAATCGAAGCCTGATTGCGCGTCACAGCGTCGCGTATGACTTCGATGGCGCGCAGGACATCTTCCGTGCCTCTATGCTGTTCTCCGACCGCGCCGCCTATCTGCTCCACGACTTCCGTCAACTGCTCCATAGCGAGCGCAATGTGTTTGGAAGCGGTCGCCTGCTCCTGCATGGCACGCCTGACCTGCTCGGTCAACTCGGCCATGTGAAGGGCGCGCTCGCCAATCTGCTTTGAAGTCTGCGCCTGCTCGCTGGTGGCGCGCTCTATCTCCTGCGCGCGGTGGCGCACCTGTCCCATGAGTTCTGTGACCTGATGCGATTCAAGGCTTTGTGTCGCGGCGGCCTCGGCAATCTGTCGTATGGCAGAGGCCGAAAGGCTAGTCTTCTCGCTAATCTCCGTGAGCGAAGTGGCGGCGCGCTCGGACAACTCCACGCCCTTGTCGGCCAGTTGACGATTGCCGGAAGCCTGCGCAACCGCAGTGCCTACGGATTCGCGCACGCTCTTTATCAACTCGTCAATCTCTGCCGTGGAGCGCGCAGTTCTTTCCGAAAGCTCCTTAATCTCTTCGGCTACGACGGCGAAGCCGCGCCCCTGCTGCCCTGCCTGCGCTGCAAGGATGCGAGCATTCAAGGCCAGCAGGTTCGTGCGGTCTGCAATCTCTTCTATAACGCGCGTGATTGCGCCTATGCGGTCGGAACGTTCGCCCAAAGCGGCTATGGTTTCGGCGGCCATCTCTATCCCGCGCCTGGTTGCGCGCATAGACTCCGCAGTTTCAAGCACAATCTGCGAGCCTTGCTCGGCTGAGCGCTGAACTTCTTCGGCCAGCACGGCTGTTTCGCCGACCGCTAAGCCTACGCGCTGTGTGGAGTCGTCAATGGCGCGCATGGAGCGCTCGGTCTCGTCCGTAGCGGTGGCAAGCGATTCGGTGGAAGCGGCGACGTTGCGCACGCTGGCCGCCATCTCTTCTATGCTCGATGCTGTCTCTTCCACGAAGGCTGTGAGCGCGTCGGCGTTGGCCGAGACTTCGTCAATCGAAGCGGCCATCTCCAGAGAAGAAGTGGAGGTCGTCTGCGCCAGAGCGGAAAGCGATTGGACGGCTTCTGCGACAGAGCGCGCAGAGGCGCTAATCTCTGCTATGGAGCTGACGGTGGAATCAACGGAGGCGGCTTCGTCGTTAACGGAAAGCGAAAGAGTGCGCCCACCTTCGAGCACACGTTTAGAGATGTCTTCGATGGAATCCGCAGCGCGTTGAAGACGGCTCACAGTGCGTCGCATGTTGCGCGCCATAGCCGACAGCTCGCGCAATGCCCTTTGCGTGCTTTCGTCGGAAGCGCCCGCGTCGCCGCCCGCCGACATGTCTGCCGCCAGATCGCCTCCGGCCAAAGCCGCTGCTAAAGATTCGACCGCCCCCGGTTGATTTCCGCTGCCGGGCGCACGACCGTTTTCGCTTCCCCTCTTCTTCGCGCTGCCTGCCTTGCGCGCACCGCGTTTGGCGCGTGTACTTTTCTTGACAGCCTGCAAGCCCGCGTCCCCGGCGGTCGCGTCCTCAGAGTTTCGTTTATCGTTAGTCGAAGCCATAAGAGATTTAAGAGTCGCCCGTCTGATTTTCCCGGTCAGCCAGACGCATCATGTTTTATACCAGTGCAGAGAATAAAGGAAAGGCGAATGACAGCGCGCCGCTCGAATAAACAGGAGGTCATAGACAAAAGCGATTGAAGCAACAGTGACGCGAGTGACGCGCTTCACCCGCACGCCATCATAGCATAAACGTAGAATGAAAAGAGCAGACGCTTAAGTCTCAATCACGCGGGTAGAAATTCCAATCCAGCTTCCACTCCCGCTGCTGCCCTGTATGTAAACCTGAATATCTATTTCCCCGACGCGATACACTTTCAGGTTAGACAGATTTTCTTTCAGCCACCCGACCAGAGCCTGATACCTCTTTGCAACGGCAATCTCTTCTGCTCCCTTCCAGTCAGGCTCGGACACAGCCGCACGAAAAAACTCGTCAACACTTTGAGCCGTAACCGGAGCATCAACGCCTTTGCCTGCCAACTCTCTTAGATAACCTTCAGTCACTTCCACATTATCTTTCCATAAGAATGTTTGAAAAGGGTAATCTGATTCGCTCATAAAAAGCAGACCCGCAATTGCCTGCTCCAGTTCTTTTATTAACTGCTCATCCGTTTTCATTAGTCTTGCTCTAACACCTCTTCAACTCAGGCAGAGAGGAAGGCGAAGCGGAAGTTATATTCATCCGACCGCAGGAAATTATCAACCAGCTCTCGATAATCATGATATTGCGGCGACCCAACGGTCGCCACCCGATTCCACCAGAAATTAAACCCTCCAGTGTCCGGGTCACGTCTGAGGAATCCGAAGTACTGCATCACTATCCTCGCACGGTCATAGAACTTCGTCCCATCTCCATTGATCTCCGCCGTCAGTATGAAATCTTCCAGCGTGTGCGCAGGGTCTCGTGTCCCATTCTGCAAATTGGCTGTCAGACTGGCCTTACTGGCCGGTGTAATCCCTGCCTTGTTGCATAAGGCATCGACAAAAGCTGCCGCATTGGTTGCATCCCTGGCATGCAGGTGGTCTGGAGTTAAATACTGATCATAGAGTGCCTTGAACTCTGCTTTCGCCATGAAATCCAACAGATAGGCATCCTTGCCCAATCGCTGCTCCGTCACCGTCTGAGGGCCGTTGAGTCTGGCGACTTCAGGGACAAACTCCGAATAGAGTGGGAATCTGCCCAGCAGGGCATCGTAGAGTTTGTAGACATAGAAGCCTCGCTCCTTGAATTCATCAGATTCAAAGAATCGCTTGGCTGTATCTACCCGGTCGCAGATGTCTCCCGCAGGACAATACAGAGGATTGCCGTTCATTCTGTTGTTCCAGAAATCAAAGCCTCCAGGCTCGGCCACACGTCCAAGGAAATCCACATACTGCTCGCGTATGAAGAAGTCCTGCAAGTTGATTGGGTTACTCGTCGCTGCCTGCGTGTCGTCGCTATTGATGGTGACAGAGGATGCCGTTATAGCTCCCAGAGTTGCTCCCTGCGGATTGCGCAAGATGATGTTGAAGACTTCCGGCTGCTCCACGTAAGCATCATTGATGATGGGAATCTGTATGGATTTACTCTGCTCGCCTGCCGCAAAGCGCAGTGTCCCGACAGCCGTCGCATAGTCGCAGCGCTCTGACGCGACGCCGTTGCTGTTGTTCTGGCATGGAGTCATCCCGGATTGGTCGGCGGTCGTGTAGTCAACGGAAATGGCGGAGGAATTATCACCCGCGCGACTGACTGTAATCACGGCTGCGCCGGAGGCATCATTCTCGTTGACGGTGAAGGTGTTTGAGGTAAGGCTGACGTTTGGTGTCGTTGCGGTGACTGTAATGTTGACGGTCGCCGTATTGGAATCGGCGGCGCTGTCGTTCGCCTTGAAGGTGAAGCTATCCGTGCCGTTATAGTTAGCCGCAGGCGTATAGGTCAGAGCGGGAGGCGTGCCGCTCAACGTTCCGTGGCTTGGGCCTGAGACGATGCTATAGGTGAGCGAGCTATTTACGTTAGCGTCCGTGGCCGTGAGCGTGACGTTAACAGGAGTATTCTGCGCCGTGTTAATCGTCTGATTCGCAGCCACGGGCGTAGCATTATTTAGAGCATCTGCCCTGGATTCGATGACGTTCTGAATATTCACCGGAACATTGGAGAAGAAATCATAGCCGGTCAGGGCTTCCACCTGATCGACGGTTGCCAGATACTTCTGCCAGGAGTCGCTGCTTATGCCCTGAGTGTTCGGCATGATGACGGCGATGGTTCTGGTAGAAGCATTGACGCGCGACACATCCGAGTCACCAACCGGCAGCACAAGGACTACCTTCCAGGTCTTCTGCGGAACAGTCACGTGTCCATTTGCGACTGTAGACGCGGCTCCATTCGAGCCTTGACCGCCCACGCCGGATGGGCCGGAGATAATGTAAAGCTCGTTGCCCGCAGCTACCTGCGTCCGCAGGTAGCTCTCGAATTTTTCCCACGGTCCCCGATTATTATCGGGCGACTGCGGAATAAAGTTGGTCATCAGGAAGGTGGCGGAGTTGTCTGCAACCGTAGATGTGCGGTCTGCCGAAGGCGTCATGTGCCCACGGTCAAAGCCGGAGCCGGAGTAGTCGTCATCCTGCACTCTGTACCAACTGCTCGGAACTGCCGGGTCAGGGCGGAAATCATCCTGGCGAGGCGCGCTTCCCAACCAGGTGCTATCCAGATGCCAGCTAACCCAGTTAGGAGTGCCACGGTCACGGCTGTAGGAGAGAACGTACTGAGTCTTCTCCATCAGGTAGTTGTTCGGATTATTGATGTCTGTGGTGGCACCGGATGGATTACCCATCAAGAGGTGTTCGGCAGCATCGTGAATGGCCTGCGCTCCGGCGATAGGTGTCGCCGATGGATGCAGGAGAGCAACAGGAATAAGCGCCGCGACGATACAGAGACAGACCAAGAGCCGTCTCGTTTTCATCAGGCGCAGAACGAAAACGGAAAGCAGTACGCGGCTATTAATTTTTCAAAACCCCTTTACAATTGGATACTCACTTCTACTTATGAGGGATATTTGACCGTAAACGGTCAGGAGGCATTTTCAAGTTTAGAAACTACAGGCGAGCGTGTCAACAAGAGCAAGGATGAAGGATGAGGGATGAGGGATGAAAATGTGACAAAGCCTGACGGCTTTGAATCTAAATTTAGTTAATCACGCCTTTAGGCGTGTCTAACTTTCATCCCTCATCGCTGCCGCCCTCATCCCTTATTTCGTAGGCCGTATGGGAAGCTCTATCATGACGCGCAAGCCGCGCGGGCTTTGGCTCTCAAGCTCGACCCGCCCGCCAAGCACATCTATCAGGCGGCGAGCGATTGCCAATCCCAGCTCGTTCATGTTGGAAGCCATCTCGGTCGGGGCTTCAATATTGATAGGCTCGAAAATGCGCGCGAGGTCTTCAACCGTTTCGCCTTCATCTTCGATGCGGACGCGAAAATGCGTGGCCGAGCCGCGTTCGACGCCGACGCGCACAGAGCCTTGTTCCGGCGTGCGGCTGATGGCGTGCGCCATAAAGTTGTAGAAGACCTGCCGCAGTTTGCCTTCGTCAGAGACGATTGTCTGGATGTCTGCTTCAGCTTCGCAGACGATCTTCACGTCGCGCTTCTTTGCCAGCCGCGTCACAGCCTGCCCCGAATCGCGCAAGGCTTCGCGCAGAGAGAACTCGTGCAGGAAAAGCTCCGTCTGCCCTGCTTCCAGACGCGAAAGATCGACCAGTTGATTGAGGCTCGTCTGTAGTTGCTGGCCTGAAGATTGAATCTTTTCGCAGAAGCGGCGCTGCGAGCCTGTCAGGCTCTCGTGGTCAATCAAAATTTCCGCGAATCCCAGGATTGAAGTGAGCGGCGTACGCAACTCGTGCGACATGCGCGCCAGAAAAAGAGAGCGATACTGAGCCACGCGCCGCAGCTCGCGGTTAGCCTCTTCCAAATCCTCATGGCGTGCTTCGGCTTCCCTCATGAGATGCTCTATGCGCTGGTGTTGCTCTCGCATGGCGGTGGTGCGGCGCGCGTTGCCGACGGCGATCATGATGGGAGCGGCTATAAAGCGCAGGCCGTCGAGCGCCGCTCTAAGGCGCTCCGGGAAAGCAGTCACGACGACGACCGCGCCTGCGAGCGCGCCGTGAGCGTGAATCGGAACGGCCACGCCCGCGCGTATACCCGCTTCCCCAAGCGCTCTGCGATACTCAGTTTCGCTTCCCCCTACTGCTTCTTCGTCAAGCCATACGTCAAGCTCCGAGCCGTTATGCTCAAGCGCTGCGGCAAGGTGCGCGCCGACACGGCTTGCCTCCGCCTCACTCACATACTCATCTCCGCAAACGGCAATTTCTTCCAGACGATTGCCCTCGCCGCGAAGGTATATAATCATGCAGCAGAGCTTCCAGTGGCGTGCCAGTATGTCGGAGAAGGCTTTGCAGACAGCCGAAGGCGTGGTGATGCCGTTTTCGGAGAAAATCTGGTCGTAGTAGAGGTCTACAATCTCTTCTGATAGCGCATTGAGTTCGGCAAGCGGCGCGAAGGACGTATCATTCTCCACGCTTTCTCGCCCCGGATTGTTTTCTATCTGCTGTCCCATGAGCACACCGAACACGAACCCGCTTCAGGAGTTACTTTACTCCATCGAAGACATCGAATCAGGATTGAATTAGCTTTGCGCCTGAACAGTTGCACTATAGGCGCGCATCCGTTGGAGTGTCAAAGTCAGAAGGTTAAGAATTTTCTTGAGAATGTTTGCGCTTGCGGTTTAGCCCGTACCGGATTCTCAAATTGCGCCGCCGTGCGCTATCATGACGAGGGAGCGCAAGCCCGCATGGACGGGGGGACAGGGAAGCGAAGCGCGCTCTCTTGCGCCGCATATACAAACATGACAGGGAAACTTAACGAGCATCCTCTGGCGGAACTGATACGCGAGATAGTTGCAGAAAATTTATCAGGCTCGCTGCGCCTTGAGTCAGAGCGCATCAAGACTGCCATCTACTTCGACAAGGGTGCTCTGGTCTACGCCACATCTAATCTTCGCCCGCACCGTCTGGCGGAATGGCTCAGGCGCTGGCGAGTCATCACGGATGCGCAGTTCGCTTCTCTGCCTCAAGGCGGCAAGAGCGATGCCGAAACGGGTCGCGCGCTCGTAGAGCGGGGCGTGATGACAAAAGAGACTCTCGGTGAATTGCGCGAGCGACTGGTTGCGGACGTGCTTCGACCGGCGCTGCTCTGGACTGAGGGGTCATGGAAATTTGATCCGCGCGTGCGGCTCCTTGAAGATGTGCGCGTAGAGATAAACTTGCAGGAGCTTTCGATAGAGGCTGCACGCAGGCTGCCAAAGAATCTGACCGCGCGAAGGTTCCCCAATACAAACGAGAAGATTCAACCTTCCAGCGAATTTGCAGACAGCCTGAACTTTCTACCGGCGGAAGCTTTCGTCCTCTCGCGGATTGACATGAAGCTGCGCCTGCACGAGCTTTTAGCCATCAGCGGTCTGCCGGAAGAAGAGACGCTTCATGCCTGCTACGCGCTTGCGCTCGGAGGCTTCATAGAACGCGAACAGTGGCCGCGCGCTTTCACTCCGGAAGAGGTAACAAAGGCTCTGGCCGCAGGAGAGGCCGCAGCGCAAAGCGCTTCTCAAACGGTGCGCGCGCCTGAAGCGAAGAAGGCGGAGGAGGCAAAGCCCGTCGAGCCTGTGGTTGACGAAAAGCTGGAGCTGGAAGAGCTTTTTGAGCGGGTGGGTCGTGCGGTAAACCATTATCAAATTCTGGGCGTCACGCGCAGCGCGGATCAGAATACGCTCAAGCAGACATATCACAGGCTCGCGCGTCGCTTTCATCCAGACCGCTTTCATCAGGACGCGACGATTCATAGCCGCGTACAGGACGCCTTTGCAAAGATAGCGCAGGCTTACGAGACGCTCAGGGACAGAAGCGCCCGCGCCGCCTATGACCTCAAGCTGGAAAGAGAAAAAGATGTGCGCCCGCCTGTACGCCCTGAGCCGAAGATGGAGCCGCCCGCGCAGCCCGTAAAACCAGGCAGACCTACGCCCGTAGCGCCATCATCTTCAACTCCTCCTCCTCCTCCTGCTACTGCTACTGCGGCAGAGCGCGCCGAAGAGAGTTTTCAAAGAGGCTTGGGCGCTCTCAAAACGGGTGACATGGCGCTGGCGCTTGCATCTTTTGACGCAGCGGCTCGTCTTGAGCCGAAGGTGGCGCGCTATCGCGCTCAATACGGGAAAGCGCTCGCCGGACAGGCGCAGATGAGCCGTAAGGCCGAGGCGGAGTTTCAGGCGGCCATCATGCTTGAGCCGGACAACATCACCTACCGAATCATGCTGGCGCGGCTTTACCAGAACTTAGGCTTTATCAAACGCGCGCAGGGCGAAGTTGAGCGTGCGCGCAACCTTGACCCGCGAAACGCAGAGGCGCAAACCTTGCTCGCAGAGTTGCAGTCAATGCAGGGAGCAAGATAAAACGATTAAGAGAGTTTTCAGTTCTCAGTTTTCAGTTGGTTAAAGTTTACCCTATTTGAGATTCTGAATCAGAAATCTCAAATTTGAATAATTGACCACTGAAAACTAAAAACTGAAAACTGAAAACTGATTATGACTTCCATTAACACCGAACAGAGAGAGACAGAGCGCGTTGTCACAGAAGTCTTCATGCGTATGGCTGCGGCCACGGACGAGTTTGAAGGCTTCAGTCATACGCACGCCCCGCGCATCAGCCGTCTGGCAGATGAAGTGGCAAAGCTTTTTCACATGGCGCAGCATGATCGCCACTCGCTGCGCATCGCCGCGCTCGCGCATGACCTTGGCGAAGCGACGATGGAGCGCGACTACATCAAACGCGAAGGCGCGTTAACAGAGGAAGAGCGGCTAGACCTCTACCGCCATCCGGTTATAGGCGAACAGGAGGCGGCGCGCTCCGGCGCAGACCGCGCTTCGCAGCTACTGGTGCGATGGCATCATGAGTGGTGGAACGGCATGGGCTACCCGGACGCTCTCAGAGGAGAAGGGATTCCTCTGGGCGCACGCATTCTACGGGTCTGCGATTCTTACGCTGCGTTGACGGACGCGCGCGCCTTTCGCCCGGCACGCACCGAACAGGAAGCGCGCAGGCATTTGACCGATTGGGCAGGGATAGAATTCGACCCCAGAGTCGTGCGCGCCTTTCTCTCGCTCAACCAGATAGCAGAACTAAAGTCACACACGAAAAACAGTCTGGAGAGTCTGGAGAATCCTGAGAGTCTGGAGAGTCAAAAGCTCTCTTCTCTTCAGACTCTCTAGACTCTACAGACTCTCTGGACTCTCTAGACTTCTTATGACTACAATTAACAATGGCTGGCTGGCTTTTGAATTGAGCGTTCTCAGGCGACTGAAGTTCCGGTCGGCGGCATTGCCGTTTACGGGCGAGCCTGAGTTGGGCGTCTATCTGAAACGCTGGGGCGTCGCGGTCGCGGCCAACGACGAGGCGCGCTGGGCGCACACAAAAGCGCAGGCCTTCATAGAGAATAATACGGAACGGCTCAGCGAGCTTGATGTCGAGACAGCCCTTGAAGACGCCTATGTTCCAAACCACAAGCTCAACAATCCTGCACTGCGGCGCTGGTTCAGCGAATCGGACGCGTGGTGGTTCGAGAACGTCAAAGAGAACATAGAGGCGCTCGAATCCGATACTTCGCGTGCGATTGCCTTAACCTTCGGCATGATGGTAGGGGATTACGCGCGCTCCTTCGATGAAGAAACGGGCGAGCTGCGTCAACCGCTCTCGAAAATCTTTTATCGTCTATGGAAGACTACAGGTACACCCGTTGACAACAAACACACCAACACCTCTTACAATCGCCCCGCACGCGACTTTCTGGCGGAGCAGCGAGCAGACCTTATGTTCCTTCGCCTGCCGCGCCCGACCAGCCGCCGCGAGAACGGGAAGAATGCTCTACCGGCATGGCGCGAAGAGTGGCTGCGCGGAAACGATACCTTCTGGGACGAGAAAGAGCGCACACACTCCGGTAGACTGGGCGCGCCTGTCCAGAGCCGCCAGCAATATCTATACCTACTCGAAGACCTGCTGACCGTCGCCCTTCATCTCCCCACCTGGGCTATCGCACACGTCGAAGACGGCTTCATCAGCACACAGGAGCTGGTCGAATGCATCAACCGCGTCCGCAAAGTCGAAACCATCTACACCAAAGACTTCTCCGAGCTGCTGGGCACACGCGCCGTCATCATCACAGCATGAGCTAGCGGCAAAATTCGCTAGCTTGTTATGTTAGACCGCAGGGTGCGGTAATTTATATCTGTATGACTGATTATGCCGCAGTCGCCCTAAATGAGAAATGCCGCTATCGCTAAAACAAGGTGAAAGCGACTGCGGCATAATCAGCGTTAGGCTTCTTCTACTTTGGTAGGAAGGGGATTTCATGAAAACGACAGTATTGAGCTTAGCTCTCTTATTAATGGCCTCAACCGCTGCGATAGCCCAGTCCAGGCAATCAGAGAATTTATGCGGCTTGAAAGGTGTCCGACTCGTAATTATGTTCGGTCGGGCGGACGCTATGGATAAGGCGCAGCAACCGGCAGTCTTAAAACTTCTGGAAGCTGACGCCAAAGCAAAGTTTCAGAAGGCTGGCATTCCGCTTCTTCAATTTGCTAATGAGATCGAAGAGGCAGGCTCACCTCAGCTAATCGTCACAATCACGTTGGATAAACCCAATGGTTTCGTATATCCGCTTGTCACAGATATGAAACTACTCCAGAGGGTTCGCTTGGCGCGCGACCCTTCAATTGAAGCCGATGTGACAACATGGCAGACGTATGGTGTCGGTGCGCCAGAATTTACTGTAGAGATGATTAGAAGCCAAATAGGAGACGAACTTGATCGATTCATTAAAGATTACATGGCTGCTAATCCCAAGTAGCAGGGACGACGCCTAACAACTCATTCAACGCGAGCGGCGATTGAATGATTATCATGTTCAATTATTCCTTTGAGGCTTGTTGCTTTCCCGCCGCCGCGTTAATTCGGGCGTTAGGCTACCTACTTGAAAAAAGGTCGTAAAAAGCTGAGAATGCTAAGCATGAAACAAGATAATCTTCAGTATGTGACCAATCAGGCAGGCGAAAAGACCGCCGTCATTTTGCCCATCAATGAATTTGAAGAGTTGCTCGAAGATTTGCAAGACCTCGCCATAGTAGCTGAACGGCGTGATGAGTCATCTATTTCACACGAGGAACTTCTTGCTGAATTAAAACGCGATGGCCTCATATAAGGTTGAGTGGAAGCGCTCCGGCATTAAGGAATTGCGAGACTTGCCGAAAGATGCAGTTGAGAGAATCTTAAAGGCAGTCGAACAGTTATCTGAGAATCCTTATCCTATAGGTGTGCGGAAGTTGGTTGGCGCGGAGCATACCTATCGCCTTCGGGAAGGAAATTATCGCGTCCTCTACACAATTACCGCCGCATCTATGGTTGTGCAAATCATTCGTGTAGGGCATCGTAAAGATGTCTATGACCGGTAGCCTAACAACTCATTCAACGCGAGCGGAAATAGCTTGGATGTCATCCGCAAGGATTGAAGGCTTCTCCCAATCCTTCCCGCCGCGTTAATTCGGGCGTTAGACACGCTTCGCGAAAGAAGAGAAACAAGTCTTGTGTGGTGAAGCTCAGAAAACAGATGCGCACGTTGAGTGGCACAAGCAACTCGCGGTCTAATAACTCATTCAACCCGACCCCGCCATAGCAAAGCTTTCATCATTTTCTATTAATTCGGCCCTGGCGTTCGTCTGGCCCGCCCGACGAACGCCAGGGCGGGCGGCAGACGAGTGGATGCTAATCGTCTCGATCCGACCAGTGTGGCTGCCAGTTGCACGCCGGGGCGGTCTGGGCGATGCTCGTCAGCTTCCCCATGAGAGTGATGGCCCAGAGCTGTACGCAGTTGTTGTTCTGACCGGCGGCGGTCAACTCGTAGGAGTGCGGCGCGCCCAGCCAGTTCAAATGCGACCAGCCATTCCATTTACCCTTGCCGTCCTGCCAGTTCATGGTCATCCGGTAGTTCTCGTCTTGCCCCCAGATGATCGCGCCCTCATGATCTTTAACCGCAGCGATGTTGCGCAGCTTCGGAGCGCTTTGCCAGTTCGGCCCCTCCCAAGGCCCCCAGTCGCTGGGCGGCGTATGACCGTCCGGGCTTTTCTCGCTCATGCACCAGAGCTGGCGTTTCGAGTCGAGTCCCCACAGCGCCAAGTGCCCGTTATACTGCCGCGCCGCTGTGATCTCGATGAATCGAGAGTTCTGCGGCGTGGGCGTCCAGTCATACCAGCCTTGAAACCAACGACCTTCGGGTAGCCATTGGTGTGCGCCGACTATCGTGCCATCGTCCGTAATCGCCCACAGTTCCGCGTTGGGTTCGCGGACGCCGCGCTGTACCGCGGCGAGCTTCGTCAGCCACCCATCCGGCGCGCCGCTCCAGTCAAACTCCTGCCACCCCGTCCAGTCGCCGCCAGGCTCATGTTGCGAGATGTAACGAAGACGACGCTTCATGTCGAGCGTAAACAGTATTACCCGCCCGTCGTTCTGCTGACAGGCGGCCAGCTCGTACACCTGCTTCGGATAGCCCTGCCCGGCCCAGTCCGGCCCCATCCAATTACTCCATTCTCCTCCCGGCGATTTTTGATAGATAGTATGGAGAATGCCTTTGTAATCAACTCCCCACAGTTGCGCGCCGCGTTTGCCGCCCTGCTGCGATGCCGTGAGTTTGTTTAAGAGAGGCGCGTTTTGCCAAGCCATAAAACGATTCTCCTTTTCGCACGTAATGCGAAGTGAATTTGACCATGTTAATTATCAGCGAGGCGAAGCTTGCGTGAAACCGTCAAACCAACTTAAATGTAGAATAAAGACAGACCTCAGAGAGCCGGGCTGGTCCGAACAATGCAGAATCCGGGTTGACGCGACCGGGACGCATAATACATAGCGACGGGCGGACGGTCAAATTAAATTTTCTTGCGGAGACGAACGGCGCTTCCTGGGTAATAACACCACTCTAATCGCGTTGGGTCATGCCTGGCCCAGAGTCCGTCGGGCAGAAGTTACAAGCTAGGTTCTAATGCAATAGGCTTTGATGAACGCACCGCCCAGCAACTCACTCAGCACAGCCTCTCGATAGCAAGACTTTCATCATTATCTTTACAATGTTGATTAGATGCTTCATGCTCGGCGCGGCCTAATTCAAGTATTAGACACGCTTCGCGTAAACAACACAGCAGAGGTTTGAGTAACGAAGCCAGGAACAAATACAACCTTGAATGATACAATTAACGGGCGGTCTAACAACTCATTCAACGCGAGCGGAATGAGCTTGATTGTTATCGAGAACTTGGATGCCATTCGCAGATTCTTCCCGCCGCGTTAATTCGGGCGTTAGGCCGCTTTAATTGTCGGCTAGTATAAACATCCATTGGGGGCGTTATCCCCAGACCGTGTTGATGTGCCCTTAAGGTGAGCGTTCGCAATATGGATTACGACACAACTGACATACCCTCTGCCTATGACCGTGGTCGAGATCATGGCCCGGAGGTTCTACATCTCTGGATGAACGTTGTTTCGTCATACGTGCAAAAGCAGCGCATTAATACCATCCTCGATCTGGGTTGCGGCACTGGACGCTTCTCCGAAGCTCTCGCGGTTCATTTCGATGCGGAAGTGGTCGGCATCGATCCGTCAAAAAAGATGTTGGAGCAGGCGCGAAGAAAGCTGCTTGATCGCCGCGTTCGATACGCGATTGGTTGCGGCGAAGCGATACCTCTTCCGAGCAACTCTGTTGACCTGATTTTCATGTCGATGATTTTTCATCACTTCGATAATCCAATACTCGCGGCACGCGAATGTCGCCGGGTGCTTCCGCAAGGGGCAACCGTGTTTCTGCGCGCCGGTACTCGTGAAAGCATTTCGTCATATCCTTACGTTGATTTCTTTCCAGGGAGCCGTTCTATTCTGGAAGATTATCTTCCCACCAGCGCCTTCATGCGTGAGGTTTTTGAGTCAGCAGGATTTAGCACGGTTACTTCCGACGTTATCATTCAGAAGATCGCGCCGAATTACGCAGCTTATACAGAGAAACTATCAGCAGGAGCAGACTCAGTCCTCGCTCGTTTGTCTCGAAGCGATTTCGAGGCTGGCATAGAGGCGATGCGTTCCCACGCCGCTCGCATCGGCGCACAAGCAGTTTGCGAGCCAATTGACGTTTTCGTTTTTCGCTAATAATAGACCGTTGCCGGGCATAACAACTCCATTCAAGCGCGACCGCTCGATAGCCTTGCTTTCATCATCTTTTCTTACGGTGTAAATTGAAGGCTATTCGCTCACGGCGGGTTAGCTCAGGCGCTAGATGCCTTCGTGCTCTGTAGGTCTGAACAATTATGCAGTTTATCGAAAAGAACTCTTTCAACGTACGCTCTGCAATTTACCGTTTGAAGAAAGAAGATGATGGACTTGAATTTATTCTTTTCCCGATGATTCATGTTGGCTCGAAAGAATTTTATGGCGAGGTGAGCCAAAGGTTGGCAGAGTGTGATCTGATTCTCGCGGAAGGCGTTGAATCTAAGAAGGCAAATCTGCTGACTCGCTCCTACCGCATCGTGAAAAAGATCAGGCGTATGGATTTGGTTACGCAGCAGGAAGGAATGAAAGTATCCAGTTTCCGCGAGAAAATTGTAAATGCAGACATGGAAGGACACGCCTTTGATGAAGGCTGGTCTTCTCTTCCGCTAAGCCTGAAGGTGCAAATATTTTTCCTGATGCCCGCTTATGTTATCTATCTTTTCCTCTTTGGCACCAGGGAAACGATTGCCGAAAATATTGCATTGGAAGATTTGCCTTCGTCTCAGGAGATTCTTTTCCAGGATGATAATTTTGATAAGCTGGATGCTCTTTTGATTGATGAGCGAGATCGAAGGTTGATTCTTAATATCGAAGGCTTGCAACAATCGAATGGTAAAGATAAAAAGATAGTTGGCATTGTGTATGGCGCAACTCACATGCGCAATGTTGCAAGTTTTTTGCTTCATAAGTTGAATTACAAGGTTGCTAAAGCAGAATGGGTGACGGTCTTTGATTTATGAAACGGCGGCATTCAACAACTCATTCAACCAGACCCGTCTTAGGTTGCCTCTTATCAACGTTGTCGCGCCCCGGTGTGCCTGTATGGTATCGTCGGCGGGTGGGTTAGCTTCGAGCGCTATGCGCTTGCCCTTTGCTGAGAAATCACTGTTGAACTTAGCAGCATCCGGTATCGTAGTAGCCTTAAGGAGGTGAAAGAGAATGTATTGCTCATCTTGCGGCGTGGCTGTCGCGCAGGGCTTAAGCTACTGTAATT
>DASWQH010000080.1:0-127572 GCA_036403815.1 Pyrinomonadaceae bacterium
TCAGTCAGATCACCGAGCGAGACATCCAGCGGGTGATGACGCGCTTAAACAATCGCCCGCGCAAGAGGCTAAACTATCGAACGCCACAGCGGGTCTTTTTCAAAGAACAGAAAATTGCACTTACAACTTGAATCCAAGTTCTATGTCAAAAAACATCTGCTTGACCCAAGTTCGTCTAATATTAGCCTTAATGGTTATTTTATTCGGCTTTATATAATGCTCAGCACGGGAGCCATAAAAATTTGAAGTACCTACTAAAGTCCACGAATCATTAAAAAGCTTATCTATAGCTGTAATCTTTTTAGGTCTTTGTTTCTGTTGTCCAAAACAGAATAAAGCTAAAGCCAAAATAGAAACCATTACTGGAATCAGCTTTTTCATATTACGCCTTAGATATAGATTCCTATTTAATGTTACAAATGGGCATTGTAACGTTCATTTTACAAAATTAACATGGCATGGGAAAGAGAAAACTCTCATGCTCGAAAATAATGAATTAGGAAAATGGTTAAAGCTGCATCGGGAGAAGCTAGGAATTAATCAGACTGAGGCAGCTAAAAAAGCAAGAATTTCTAGAACTCAGTGGGCTAGATTAGAAACTGGCGAAAGTGGAACTCGTCGGGAGCATATTCCCCAAATCGCAAAAGCAGTTAAAGCTGATTTACATGAAACATATAGAAAAGCTGGCTTTGTCCCTCCGTCAGAAGAATTATATCTTCCTGCTGTTATAGAAGATTTTAATAGCCTTCCTCAGCGAGTAAAAGAAGATTTAGCAACTCAGATAAAAGCTTTAAGAATTAAATATCAGTCTGCCTGAATTAGTTCTGCTATATGAGCACCGACTTAGATTAAATGAGTCAAAGCAGAATGAAGTAGAATAGTATAAAGCCCTCCTTAGCGGGGGCTTTCTATAATATTAGTTGTTGTATGTTCTCCTTAAATTTACAACAAAAGCATCTAGCTCATTGTTCGTCGCGCCTTTCATTTTCATAATTGAGTATTGATATGCTCGAAAGATTGGAATTCTTATATTCGCTGAATCTGAATAGAAGCTATCTACTTGTTTTGCAATATCTGACATACGGAATCCCTTTATAGTAAGCGAGTAATAATTGTCTTCCAGTTTTTGGTATGCAGTTTTATCTTTTTTCTGTTCTTCCATAGTGCATAAGGCTATTCCTTGTTCAATTCCCTCTATGAGCATAATTCTTGTTTGACCATCTAAGGCTTTCCACACTCGTCCAGGCGGCTCGTCATCACCTTGTGCGCTTACTTTGATTGAATATCCAATAGCAAAAATGAGTAAAAGCAAGTAGATTGTCTTCTTCATTTAAGTATCCTTAACAGGATTGATAAAATAACGGGGCGATTATATAAAAAAAAAGACCTTAAGCATATAGCTAGGTCTTTTAATTGAGCATGGCTCAAAGTTATGTTGTGGCTTTGGAATGGTCTAAAACTTCCAGTGCAGTAAAATGTAATTTAGATTCTTTAATTCATGGTGAGGTCTTTCTTTATCTCAATTGATAATCTAATTACTCTTAGATGCAATTCTTATACTCACTTCCAGAATTAGAGCCAGTAAATAGCCTCAGAATAAACAGACCGATTCAAAAGCTATAGTCATAGAAGAAGAAAAGTTATCTAAGCTCCAACCAAATTATAAATCGGTAAAATATTTAGCTACAGACTATCTACGTTCCTTCTGCTTTATAATAACCCTACTTAACTATCATATTTGAGAAAGCTACCTCTTTATGACTGACTATAGTACGGTTAACCTAATAGGGTAGTCATGTGGATTACCTGTTGTAGATTCTCATTTATGGTAGAGATGTAGAGTTATTATAAGTATCTGGCAAGGTTAATGAAGGTAATGCTTCTACAGGAGCAATGTTCCATAAATTAGCTGCCATTAATTTATTTCTATTTCTGTAATATGTAGAAGGACTCCATCCTAAATCTTTCCAGAAATTATCCCCATAGACCTCATGCCATTTAATAATTCCAAGCATAGCCGGGGCTTTATCACCAAAATGATTTAGTAGTTTTGCATATAATAATTTTTTGGATAGTTTAGGTCTGTCTAAATCAAGCTGATGTAGTCCTTCAGATATAATCTGGCTTGCTACTGATAAATTTATCAAATGGCTCGCTTCGGCAGGAACCTTTAATTTCTGAGCTAATCTACTTATTGGAGATTTCCTCATACTTACCTCAAATCGTAATAATCCCTTCGCTGCTTCCAAATCATCTAGAGTAGCCTTTCCTTCTTTAACTTGTTTCTTTACTTCTTCATATTTTCCATATACCAGCAGCTTCTTTGATTTGTTATAAAACTGTCTAGTAGTATCAGCATACGTAGCTGGAATAAATTTAGCAGTTGGATTTGAGATTGAGTGTATGTAAGAAGTAATTCTATCTTCACCAACCAGGAAATCTGCATTAACGTCTAATCTGCCTATTTTTGCCGTTCTAGAGTTAAAATCAACTCCTACATTTTTATTAATAATGTATTCAATCCCATCAAAAGCAGCTTCAATATCTTCATCAGTTTGAATTTCAAGCCCATTACCATCTAATAATTTAGCTATTGAAAGCTCTATGATGATTCCACAATAACCACTTCCACTTTTGATAACTATCAAATAAAAGGGATTAAATTTATTAGACTTTAAATGAGCAGTTATGATGCTATTAGAATTTCTTTCCTTAGTATTAATTTCAAAATCCTTAACTTTTAATTCTTGTGGAGGAGGTAGGTCATGAAATTTATATGCGTGACTTAGTTTTATTGTATCAATGTGTAGTGCCTTTGCTTCTATCTCGTTAGTATTATTTGAAGAGACACCACTACTATTATGGTATAATGCTCCCATATTGGTTCACTCCTTGTTACTATCTTGAGGCTCAGTTGGCGCTGAGCCTTTTCTATTGCTGGATGGTAAGGGAGGATGGGAGCGGTGAACAGATGGAAAGAATGGTAGGTTAATAAATTCCTAGTGGAAATATTTAAGGTCTAATATTTCCGGCAGGTAATCTGATAGGTAGATTAAAGACCTCTATCTTTTCCTGATTCGATTCTCTTTCTAACTCTATCTTCTGCTCTCTCTATATCTTTAATTGTTTCTAAATTTGGTTCTAATAAAAGGGCTATTTCTCGGTAGCTCTTATCTTCTTCATAATGAAGTTTAATAAGATAAGATAAGTGAACAGATGATATTAGAGATGCGCCTTTTTTTGCTGGGAAATGATATTTATAAAATAGGTCAACCGCATATTTATGTGCTTTAATCAAGTCAGCCCTTCCACTCCCCCTCATAGGTTTTAATTCTGCTTGTGAACTACTTGATTCAATAAGCTCAAGTCCCTTTTCTATAAGCTGGATATATTTTTTCATGGCTTCATCAGGCCATAATATTTGATTATTATCCCTTGCCTCTTTATAGAATCTATCTAGTTCTATTTTCCATATAGCAGAATCATTTTGTTTATCTTTGTTCTTCTTGCTCATTATGGCCTCCTTGAAAAGCCATTCCTTGAAATTAAATCAGCCCGTCAAAGCATCTCAAGGATTAAATGCTCTGTCTTTACGTTAGCTAGACGTAAATTAGACGGGCTGAAATTCAAAGATTTTAGTTTACCATCTCTGTTATTGTTAGTGTGGTCTCCTGTTCTGCATTAAACGAATCTAGAACAGCAGCAGCGCGATAAACAGAATCCATATTTGTTCGGACATAAATATAAAATGCGCTTAACGTAGAATGTCCGCTTATTCGCATAACTTCGGCTGGCGGTAGTCCGGCTTGAATCATACGTGTAATACACGTTGCACGACAATCATGGAAATGAAAATCATCAATCTGTGCCGCCGTTAATGCCTTTCCGAATCCCTTTTTGATAGTGGTAAGCTTTCCGAAAACTAAATCATCAGTTTTTCGTGAAGAAGCTTGCCAGAGTTTTTCTAATTCTTGGTAAACCCGAATAGTCATTGCTACTTTTCGAGAACGAGCCGTTTTAGAATTAAATGCGCGCACGGTGACTATTTTTTGGTCAAGGTCAACATCAGACCATTTTAGTGTGAAAATTTCGCCGCGTCTTAAAGCACAGTCCAGAGCTAATAAACATATTCCTTTCAAATGCGCTCTTTTCGGCTCTGCATCAATAGCAGCAAAAAGTTTAGTTTCTTCACTTCGGCTCAAAATGCGTAAACGGTGCGTTTCTACGCTAATGAGACTTTCACCATTATTAAATGGATTGCGATTAAGCCACTGTTCGCGGACAGCTATGTTAAAGATACGTTTCAGCTTTCCGAGTTCTTTGTTAACGGAAGCAACTGTTCTTGTTGAGCGAAGTTGTGCTTTCGGATTAGTTTGTAACTCTCGTTCGTAGCGTTTAATGTCAATATGCGTAGGAGTCTGTAAGCGAGTTTGTTTATAGCTGCGAATATCTCCATAAGTTATGGCGCGAATTTTACGCTTACCGAAATATTCTTGAAGTGGCTTAACTTCGCATAATGCTTCTAAACGTCCTCTTACGCCTGAAACTTTCATCTCCCCGACATACACAGCTTCGTGAAGATAATTCTTAATGTAATGCTCTGCTAGTTCTGCGAAATTCATATTCGCATTTTCAAGTGAGCGTTCACCATTATCTTCTAGTTCACGAACTAAAGTTTTAAGGGCTTTTATTGCCGCCTTCTCATCTTTAGCACTTCTTTTAATATCGCGGCGCACCCCTTGTTCATTTGTGAAAGTTATTCGAGCGTACCAACGTCCTTTACTATCTTGATAGGTGTAGCCGGTTCGTTCTTTCGCCATAACTTTAGCCTCCGGCTTTCCACACTCGTTTCCACATTGAGTGTGAAAAGTAGAAAAAAGTGATTAGCGATAAACGAAAAAGGTGTGAATTTATTAGGAATTATGTGGAAGGAGAGCGTGTCAAGGTAGTGCTCTACCCCTGAGCTACGCGCCTGTGAAACCAATAATCGTTCTTGATTGAACGGTTTTTCATTCTACTGATTTTTGCGTCTCTGTCAAATTGGCGGGCACAACCATTTTCGCGGGAATGGCAGAGTAGTAAATCCATCCACTGGATTAAGTTCGTATACTGTCTACGGCGGCTACGAACGGTCGCTCCTTTCAATAGCAGCCAGTGATTTTCCGTGACTCCTCGCCCGGACTCCGGGATGGAGTTGGATAACAATCCCAGATAGGATGGAGATGTCTATGAAAAAATTTCGACTTTGTATGTTTGTAGCAGTTCTACTGGTTCTGACTTCGACTGGCTCGACGCACGCCCAACTGAATAATCAGAAGCCAGGCCAGTCACTTAAAGCCGCGAGTGCGAACAAGGGGAAAGGCTCACTGGAAGAGACTATCACCAGCATGGAGAATCGTGCATGGGAGGCTGTGAAGAAGCGGGATGCAAAGGCGTTCAGCGACCTCTTCGCCGCCGATGGCTTGGTGACCGACAGCGATGGAATCACCACTAGGGCTGCCTTCCTTCAGACGCTGCCCGACCTCATGATTAGCGAATACACACTGACGAACGTCAAGGTGATGATGATTGATAAGGACTCGGCGGTCATTACCTATAAGGCTGACGTGAAGGGTTCTTTCAAGGGACAGGCTTTCCCTCCGAACCCAGCGTATGTTTCAAGCATCTGGACAAAGCGTGGTGGTAAGTGGATGTGCGTCTATCATCAAGAGACGCTGGCACGATAGGAAGATAGGGGCTGATAAATCTCAAAGGGCAGGCTCACGAAGCTTCGTGAGCCTGCCATTCTTTTAATCCTGCAAAGCCTTCTTCAAGCCTTGGTGGTTTCGGCGGCGACTCTCTCCCACTCCTGGTAAAGAGCCTGCAAGCGTTCTTCTGTCTGCCCGTACTCTTCATTGAGCGCGACCAGCCGTTGGGAATCGCGCGCCACATCGGGTTTACTCATCTCTTCGGACAGCGCGGCCAGATGTTTTTCGGCTTCGGCGACTTCGGTTTCCACCGCACGCGCATCGCGCTCCGGCTCCTTTTTCTTTCCCTTCTTCTTACTGCTCTGCTGAAGAGGCGGCGAAGCACTCTTTCTTACCTGACGAGATTCCTCAATCTTCTTCGCGGCTTCGTTATGAGCGGAGCGCTGCGCAGCCTTCCAGTCGTGATACTCCGTGTAGTCTCCATCGTAGTGCTCTGCGACGCCTATGCCGTCAAGCGCCAGAATCTGTGTGGCGACGCGGTCTAGAAAGTAGCGGTCGTGGCTGATTGTGATGATCGTTCCCTGATAAACGTCGAGCGCTTCTTCAAGGGCTTCGCGCGAAGGGATGTCCAGATGGTTCGTAGGCTCATCCAGTATGAGCACGTTAGCGCGCGAGTAGATTAATTTCGCCAGCGCCAGTCTTCCCTTCTCTCCGCCGGAGAGATCGCGCACGTGTTTATAAACATCATCGCCCGTGAAGAGAAATTTAGCCAGAAAGCCGCGCAGCTCGCCAGCCGTCGCAGTCGAAGGCGCGACATGACGCAACTCCATGATAATCTCGTTGCGGTCATCCAGGTCGTCCAACTGCTGCGCGTAATAGCCTATCTCGACCTTCGTCCCCCATCTTACTTCGCCCACGAGCGCAGGCAGTTTTCCGAGCACGGTCTTGACGAAAGTGGTCTTGCCGGAGCCGTTCGGGCCTATGACGCCCAAGGCTTCACCGCGACGCAGGGTGAAAGTTATATCGGTCGCTAAAACTTTTCCGGGATAACCTACGCTAGCATCTTCGACTGTCAGGACTTGCGTGCCCGCGCGCTCTACAGCCTTAAGACGAAAATCGCCGGACGATTGATCAGGTCGAACAGACTCTATGCGCTCTAGCTTTTCGAGCATCTTGCGGCGCGACTTGGCCTGCTTGGTCTTCTGGCCTGCGAGGTTGCGGCGTATGAACTCTTCCGTCTTGGCTATGAGCTGCTGCTGGTTCGCGTAGGCTCTTTGCTGCGCCTCACGTCGCACTTCACGCTCGACTAGATAAGCGGAGTAGTTGCCCGTGTAACTGGATGCACGCCCCAGCTCAACTTCGACGATGCGTGTAGAGGTGCGGTCTAGAAAGTAGCGGTCGTGGCTGATGATGACGTAGGCAGATGCATAAGCGGAGAGAAATTCTTCGAGCCATTCGACCGCCGCGACATCCAAGTGATTCGTAGGCTCGTCCAGAAGCAGCACATCCGGCTCTGCCAGAAGCAGGCGCGCAAGTCCTAAACGATTCTGCTGGCCGCCGGAAAGTTTTTCCGTCTCAAGATTCCAGGTCTCGCGCGTGAAGCCAAGCCCCTGTAGAACCGCTTCAGCGCGGGCTGCGTACTCGAAACCGCCCTCGCGCTCGAAGGCCGTCTGAAGCTCGCTGTAACGCTCAAGCACACTTTCCAGATCATCCGTGGCTTCCGCCATTCTGTGCTCAAGCTCGTGCATCTCGTGCTCAATCTGTTGCAGATGCCCGAAGGCGGCAAGCGCAGACTCATGCACAGTCGAACCGGACTCAAAGTGTATGTGTTGTTCCAGCAGGCCAAGCCGAAGCCCGCGCGCACGCACCACGTCGCCTTCATCCGGCGTCTCGGCATTGCTGATGAGGCGAAAGATAGTCGTCTTGCCCGCGCCGTTCCTGCCCACAAGGCCGACATGCTCGCCCGCGTTCACCTGCAAAGATGCGCCGCGCAAGACATCCTGCGCGCCGTAAGATTTGTAGACATCCGAGAGACGAAACAACATAAAAACTGTTAGCAGTAAGCAGTAAGCAGTGAGCAGAAATGTAAAGCATGTCTCTGCTCACTGCTTACTGCTTACTGCTTACTATCTTATTACTTGGCCGCCGGTGCCGCCTTGGCGTTCGTGTTCGCTGCCGGTGCCGTGTTTGAAGTGGCAGCCGGTGCGGTGTTCGCGCTCTGCGGCGTGTTGGCGTTCTGCGCGGGCGCTGTGGTTCCGGCGCTGGCGGGCCTGAGGCCGCTCAGGTTGCTCGGATTGTTAACCATATTGTTCGCCAAGTTATTTACAATCTTCGCATCCGTCATGGCGACTTGAATGAACGCGCGGTTCAAAATCTCCTTGCGCTGGTTGGTTAAGCCTTCGGCTATCTGCTGGCGCACGCCGGGGCTATCGAGCGTCAGGTTTTCGCTCTGCAACTGTTTTCTCTTGAGCTTAAATACATACCAGCGAGCGTTCGGGAACTGCGGCGAGGCGAAACGAGCCGGAGCAGTAATGCCCCCCACAGCCAGCGTATCGAAGAACTGTGAAATCAACTCCTGCGGAAAGCCATTCTGCTTAAGCGCGGCCTCATCGGCAAATCCAATATCGCCGCCGCGCGCGGCGCTCTGGTCTTCGCTTCGTCTACGCGCGACATCAGCGAAATCTTCATTCTTCAGTTGCTGCGCGACCAGATCAATCTTCTGCTTGGCTTCGGCTTCGCTTTTAGCATCGTCCTGCAAGCCTTCGTTGACTTCAGGGTCAACGGCAATCATTGCCAGCTCTACGCCGCGCGAGGTGACGAACGTCTGCTTGTTGTTATTGTAGAAGTCCTCTACCTCTTTATCGCTGGGCGCAGCAATCTTGGCGTTTACCTTGTCCTGTAGTTTCTGAATGGCTAAGGACTTGCGCGCTTCTTCCTTGAGGGAGTCCATAGTCAGCCCCTGATCTTTGAGGCCCTTCTGAAACTGCTCCTCCGTCATGCCCTGCTTCATAGAGTTGATGTAGTTCGTAATCTCGTCTTCCGAAGGCATGGTCTTCTCTTTATCAGCGCGCTGTAGCAGCACTTCTTTCTGAATCAGGCTGTCAAGAACCTGTAGGCGAGCTTGAGCCAGCGCCAGAGGTGAAAGCTTATCCTGCTGCCCCTGCGTCTGCGCAGTGATGAGCTTATCAACTTCGCTCAACATGATACTCTTGCCGTTGACGGTGGCCGCAACTGCATTATCCGTAGCGGCTCCGGGCGTTGCTCCGCCGGAACGATTGTTACACGCGAGCGCAAAACCAGCGAGCGCGACGACGACGATGTAAATAGAGACTCTTTGCACTTTGACTTTCTACTCCTTCAAACTAACTATGATTGCTTAATCTATCTGGCGTCCGACCAATCTAAACTCCGGGCGAAGTGCCCCCTGGACTTGACGCCATGTGAATCCCTTTGCTATAAATTTTCGTTTCGAATCAAACCTGTCTAATCAGGGATTCGAGACAAACAGGCGCAACAGGCGCTCGATTAGGACGACTAGCTCGGAGGTTCTCAAAAACTGTTATGGCAAAACGATGCGAAGTCTGCGGCAAAGGGCCGCAATTCGGAAACAACGTTTCACACGCAAATAATCGTACGCGCCGCCGCTTCGATCCCAACCTGCAATCCATACGCGTGCAGCCCCCGAAGGGCGGCGTGGTGCGTATGAAGGTCTGCACCAGTTGCATCAAGGCAGGAAAGGTAGCAAAGGCTGCCTGAAGCGCTTCTTAAAACTCTCTTTTCAAAGATGCTCAAAACAAGGCTACCGGCTGTCTGTCTCCAAAAAAAGGAGACTGCTGCCGGTAGTTATTCTTTTCCGGCCAGGGCTATAACATCTATCTCTATGCCCGCATCGCGTGGAAGTCGTCCCGCCTCAATGGTCGAGCGCGCCGGGCAAGCCTCGCCAAAGAATCTGGCGTAAACCTCGTTCATAGCCCCGAAATCATTCAGGTTAGACAGAAATACGGTCGTCTTCACGACGCGCTCAAGGCTCGTCCCGGCGGCTTCAAGCACGGCCATCAGGTTGCGCAAAACCTGCTCGGTCTGCTCCTGTATGCCACCCGGCACAAACTGGCCTGTCTCAGGGTCAAGCGGAATCTGCCCCGAGCAGAAGACGAAACCACCGGCGCGAACGGCCTGCGAATACGGCCCGATTGCACCCGGCGCACGCTCTGTTTTGATGATCTCCTTCACAGTACAGATGACCTCTTTTTGTTAAGCCTAAAACAAAACATGCATTCTAACACTAAAGAAGGAAAAATTAAAAAGGTAAAAGGCAAAAAGCGGGGTTCATTAAAAACTTCTATATTTTATTTTTCGTGGAGACAATGATGGAACCAATGATGCGCATTAATTCTTCGGCTTCAGACAGCACTTCAGAAAGCCTTTCTTCCGGTATAACATTCGATGCAGCTAGAAGACGTAATCAGTAAAGAGTCTCCCGGGCTTCTTTAAGTGCAATGGCACATTTATTAATGAAATCAGCTTTACTTTGCCCGGCCTGTGCTTCTTCGATATTGGCCCCGATTGACGTTCCAGAGCGCAGCAATTGTCTTCCGAGAGTGCGCCGATACTAGACTGCGCATCTAAGTGCTGGCACAACTTTACTATCCTAACGGCAAAGTTAAATGTTCTTTCACAAATATCCTTCACCAGAATTTTGCCTTTTTAATTTTACCTTTTGCCTTTCTTAGGCAATTCCGTGCAGACGTTCGACATCAAGCACGCCGGGCACACTCTTAATCGAGTTGATGACTTTGTCCAGATGTTTGACATCGAAGACTTCTACGGTGACTTCTATGTGCCCGCGATCATCGTCTGCGACAGAGGCGCGTGCGTCTCGTATGCCGGTCTTCATGTCGGAGATAGCGCCCGTGATGCCCGCTATCATACCCGTACGATTTTCCGTAATCGCCAGAAGCTTGACCGCATAGGAAGCATTGTCGCTCTTGCCAGCCCATTCGACTTCGACGATGCGCTCCGGGTTAATCATCAAAGCCTGAACGTTCTTGCAGGTTCTGGCGTGGACGGCGACACCCTTGCCGCGCGTGATGTAGCCTATGATGTCTTCGCCGCGAAGCGGATTACAGCAACGCGCTCGTGTGACAAGCAGGTCGTCAACGCCGCGCACGACGATGGCGTCGTCGCCCAGGCGTATCAGGCGGCGAACGGCTCGCATGCCGCTTCTGAGTCGCGACTCTTTCTGGGTATCAAGCTCTTCAAACTTTTCAGGGTCGAGAAGCTTGGCGATGATGTTGCGCGGGATAATCTTGCCGTAGCCTATGGCCGCCAGCAGGTCTTCCACTCGCCCGTAGCCGTACTCGTTGGCGATGCGTTTGAAGTCGCCGTCTCCGTCGCCCAGAAGCTTTTTGGCTGAAAGCTGAAAGCGCGCGGCCTCTTTCTCGAAGAGTTTGCGGCCTATCTCTATACTTTCTGCGCGCTGCTGCTCGGCTATGAAGTGACGTACGCGATTACGCGCGCGCGAAGTCTTGATGAAGTTGAGCCAGTCGCGCGAGGGGTGCGAATTAGAGGTGGTTATAATCTCCACGACATCGCCGTTCTGAATCTGCGAGCGCAAAGGCACCATGCGCCCGTTGATGCGCGCACCCGTGCAGGTATTGCCCACCTCGGAGTGAATCATGTAGGCGAAATCAATGGGCGTTGCGCCGCGCGGCAACTGTATCACCTTGCCCATGGGCGTGAAGGCGTAAACGTCCTTCGGGTAAAGGTCTAGCTTCAGCGTGTCAAGAAAGTCTCTGGAATCCTTGACCTCCTGCGTCCACTCCACAAGCGAGCGCAAGGCCTTCAAAGCATCGTCTTCGTCGTGCGCGCCGCGCGAGCCTTCCTTGTATTTCCAATGTGCGGCCACGCCTTCTTCTGCAATATTGTGCATATCAAGGGTGCGAATCTGCACTTCAAAGGACTGTCCCTTGTTGCCTATGACAGAAGTGTGAAGCGATTGATATAGATTGTCGCGCGGCGTGGCGATCCAGTCTTTAATACGACCGGGCACAGGCTTCCATGTGTTGTGTATGACGCCGAGGGCGGCGTAACAGTGGCGCACCTCGTTGGGTGTGATGACGCGCGCGGCCACAAGGTCATAAACCTGTTCAAGATCAATCCTCTGTGCCTGCAATTTTTTCCAGATAGAATAGATCCGCTTGACGCGTCCCTCTATACGCACGAAGGGGACTTCCGCCTCGTGCATCTTCTCTTCTATGCGAGCGGTGATGTCTCTGAGGAAAGCTTCGTTCTGGGGTCGCAGCTTTTCCAGTTGCGCAGTGATAGTGCGATAGTCTTCCGGGTGTAGATGCTGGAAGGCTAAATCCTCAAGCTCGCCGCGCAGCTTACCCATACCCAGACGATGCGCGATGGGCGCGTAGATGTCCATCGTCTCCTGCGCGATGCGCTTGCGCTTTTCGGGCTTCAGGTATTGAAGCGTGCGCATATTGTGAAGACGGTCGGCCAGTTTGACCAGAACCACACGCACGTCGTTGACCATTGCCAGGAGCATCTTGCGAACATTCTCGGCCTCCTGCTCCTCTTTCGAGATGTTGCTGATCTGCGCAATCTTGGTCAGCCCGTCAACCAGATGCGCTACCTCGTCACCGAAATATTTGCGTATCGTCTCAAGATCAACGAGCGTGTCTTCGACCACGTCATGCAGCAGACCTGTGGTGACAGAGACCTCGTCGAGGCGCATGTCCGCAAGGATGTTCGCCACTTCAAGCGGGTGGACTAGATAAGGCTCGCCACTTGCGCGCACCTGTCCCTTGTGCTCGCGCGCCGAAAAGAAGTAGGCGCGGCGCAGCAAATCCAGGTCGGCCTGCTGATGATTGCGGCCAACTTTTTCGATGATGTCCTCGATGCGAATCATAAAAGCAGCGGTCAGAGTTTAGATGCCAGAGGCCAGTTTAAAGTTTTATCGTCCGGCCTCTACGCCCTGGCTTCTGACCCATATTATAGCAAGAGGTGATGCCCGACCCTAAAAGTCTGGCATCACCCTAAAAGGCAGCAGGAAAAAGAAAAGGTTAGAGGTCGGAGGTCAGTAATTGTCTCTTACTGACCTCTAGCCTCTAACCTCTAACCTCTTCTCTTTCCTCTTTAGGTTGCCGGAGGCGAAGGAGCTTTCTTGGCTTCTTCCTCTTTCTTCTTCTGTTCGCTTAGCTGCGTGGTGCGCGCCTGCGCTTCATCGGCCTGCTTCTTATAATTGGCCTTGTCCTCTGGCTTGTTGTCCATGTCCGCAATCTTGACCTTTTCCAGCATCAGGTTGGTCTTGAAGCCCCAGGCTTTTTCGTTGTTCGGATCGAGCTTGATTGCGGTCTCTACGTTTTCAAGCCCGCGCGTCACGCACATGTTTATCTTATCGTAGTCTGCCTGATCCGTCGGCTTGACCCACTGGATGATGGTCTTGCCATCTTTCTCTACTGTCTTCTGGTTAGACTTTTGCTCTGTAATCTGGAAGGAGCATTCCCATTCCTTGTTGGCGAGGAAGGTATAAGCCTCACTTCGTTTGCTGGGTTCAACCGATTCATCCGTGGAGCGCTGCTTGATCCAGGCTATCTGCTCATCCGTTTTACCGAGCTGGCCGAGCAGGAAGGCGACCGCCTTGTAGGCTTCATCGTTATTCGGGTCTTTCACCAGAATACGCTTATAGGCCTCTATGGCATCGTTTGCCCTTTTAAGGTTTTCCGGCGTCTCCACACCCTGCTTATACTGCGCGTGAATCGAACGGGCTATAAACAGCGGCGCGTTCTTATCATCCGGGTAAAGCTGAAGCGCCCTTTCGGAATGCTGCTGGGCTTCAGCGAATCTTCCGGCTTTGTAGGCGCGCGCGGCTTCGTTGATCTCGTTTTTGGCGCGGATGCGATTGACTAGACTGCAACCCGGTGTGCTAACGAGTAGAACCAGGATCAGGAGCGCGAACCTGGTATGAGAGAGTTTCATCACTTGATAGCTCCAATAATTAGAGTGATAAGTGACGAGTGACGAGTGACGAGCAAGAAGAATTTTTCTTGTCACTCGTCACTCGTCACTCATCACTGAATTTTATTGATCGAGGGCGTCAACCTGCAAGCCAACGGGGCTTGCGCCTGCGCCCTTCACAGCGTCTATGACTTTGACCACTTCGCCGTACTTGACCGACTTGGGCGCTTTGATAAAGACGGTCTTGTAGAGTTCGCCCGTTTGCGGATTAACCTGATTCAGGTCTTTGCGCTTCTTGAAGACCTCCGTCAGCGTACTGCTCAACTGTCCCGTCTCATTGACAGACCCCATCTCCTGCCCGTTGAGTTGCAGCTTGAGGTCTTTAGAAATATCCACACGCAGGTTAAGCTCGAAGGCCGTCGCCTGATTCTGCTCTTCCTTCGGTGGCGTTGGAATCAGCGCCTTGAAGCGGCTCGGCTTCAAAGGCGTAACCACCATGAAGATAATCAGCAGCACAAGCAGAACGTCAATCAGCGGTGTGACGTTGATGTAGGGTACGGCTCTTCCGCCTTCGCCGGTTCCACCACCCATTCCCATAATTAAAACTCCTTAAGCGGCTTGTGAAGCGCGGGCGCGAGATAAGGATGTACTAGCTATCCCTAGCAAGTAACTGGCGCTTTATAGCTGAGCTGAACTGCAAGCGCCCGCCGCTTCTGCTTTAACCAATGACAACTTTTATTTACTGGGTCGGAGTCGCAGGCTTCGGAACAGCCGCTCCGCCCTTCTTCTTATCGGCGACAAGCCCTATCTGCTGGACTTCTCCCTTGCGCCGGATTTCGTCAATCACAGCGACGACATCTCCGTAGGAGACGCCGACTCCCGATTTGATATAGACGATCTGCTCTTCGAGCGTTTTCTTCTCCATGCGGCGTTTGACTTCCGTGCCGATATCGTTTTTGCTGATCTGCTCTTTACCTAGATAGTATTGACCATCTTCGGGGATAGAGATTACAACCGAAGTCTCTTTGATGATCGCCGGGTCAACGTCCGGACTGGTCGTCTCGCGCGGAATGGCAACCGTCACTCCCTGTTGCAGAAAGGGCGTGACCACCATGAAGATGATAAGTAATACCAACATGATGTCCACCATCGGCGTGACGTTGATTTCGGAGTTGAAACTGCCGCCACCTCCTCCACTCATTCCCATAAAGCTAACTCTCCTTCAGCAGGGTTCAGGCATAAAGATTACCAGAGCAAGCCCGTCTTTCGGTCGCAGATGCGCGTCACATCAGTGAATCTCTAGCCAAAGAGGTCTAGAAAAGGTTGCGACGCTTTTGCAAGAGTCGCAGCCCATATAAAAGGAGGCGCGCCCGGCTTTATGCTCAAACCACTACGGTTTCAATTGACGCGTGCGGTTCTTCAAGAAGTAGTCGATCAGCTCTGAAGCCGAGTTGTCCATCTCGACAACGAAGCCGTCAACCTTACTCGTAAAGTAGTTGAAGAGCCACACGGCGGGCACGGCCACAGCCAATCCGAGAGCGGTCGTAAAGAGCGCTTCCGAAATACCGCCCGCGACTGCGGCGATACCGGCGCTCTCTGCGCTCTTCATGCCCTGGAACGCGTTGATGATGCCGAACACCGTGCCGAACAGTCCGACGAACGGAGCGGTCGAGCCGATGGTCGCCAGTCCCGACAGGCCGCGACGGAACTCAGCCGTCTTGATAGCAATTGCACGTTGCAGAGCACGCTTGGACGCCTCTATCTCATCGCCGGAGATTTCAGACGATTGCTCGTGAGCGCGGAACTCCTGAAGACCGCTGTTGACGACCATCGCCAGGTGCGATTTTCTGTGCTTGTCGCTAATGTTGATGGCTTCTTCAATGCGGTCGTTCTTCAAGGCTTGCGCGACGCGCGGAGCAAACTGGCGTGACTGCTGCTTGGCAGCCCTGTAGGTCAAAAAGCGCTCGACCATGATGGCTATCGAATAGACCGACATGATCAAGAGGATAATCACCACGCCCAGCGCCACCCAGCCCAGGTGCTTGAGCATTTCAGTGATGGTAAACTGATTTCCCGCATCTGGCGCGGCACCCTGCTGGGCTGCTTCCTGCCACAAGAAGACAAAAAAGCCGAAGGCTTTCATTCCGAGAAAACTAGCTAGAATATTCACGGTAAACCCCTCCAAAGGTTTTAATTCATTAAACTAGAGCAGGTCGGAGACGCCTTCGCGAGAGCAAACCCGTTGGCTGCTCCCGCTCTAAGGCTTGAGCCGACGGCTACTACAACTGGAAGTTATAAGTAATCACGCCTGTAACTTTGACGGGCTGCCCCGAAAGCTTAGTGGGCGAGAATCGAGCACCATAAGCAGCCTGCACAGCCGAAGCTTGCAATAGGGGCGGGCCGCCGACGGCGCGCGCTGAAATAACGCTGCCGTTTTCGTCAATCGTCACCTGCACTGTGACAGTGCCGGTCTGGCGCGCAGCCTTGGCGACCGCAGGATACTGCGGCTTGGGAAGACTGATAGCCCTGCCGTTCAAGACGCCGCCGGAGATGGGCGCTTTCGGCACAGGCTTCGGCGTCGGCTGCGGCGCTGGCGGCGGTGGCTCACCCACATCTACCGGAGCGCCTCCGCCCCCACCCACAGATGTACCCGGCCCCGTACCGACACTCGGAGGGCCACCTGCCACGATGACGTTGCGGTCGCCGATTCTAGCGCCTGACACGTCAGGCGGCGGCCCCTTGGTCTCAGTTTTAATTGTCGTTGGCGCAACTTCAGGGCGCTCGGTCACAGCCTGCGTCACGGTAGAAACCTGGCGGTCTTCGCTGGCAGCTTGCTTGGGCGCTTCCTTCGGCGCTTCCTTCTGCTTCTCTTCGATAGGCACGGGCGCAACCAGCGTCACCAGCTCAAGATTCTGATTCTCAAGCTGTGCGTCGTACCAGAAGATGCTGCCGATACCGAGCGCCGTCAAGACCACCGCGTAGAGGGCGATTGTCGCGCCGATAAACGAGCCTTTCCTCGCCAGATCTTCTTTATGCGAAGAAGACTCAACTAGATTGTCGAACATAAAAAGTGTTCCTCCCTCGATTCCGGTGCCAACTGGATCAGGGGTGCGAAATCAAAAGACCTGATGACTTCAAAAATCGCGCATGCGAAAATTTAAATCGGCCCGCTTGATGACAAATTTAGTGCAAGAGGTGGAGGAGGTTCGCGGCGGCCTTTCTTGAAGCTCTTTGATTGAGCCTCAAAGTCTACCCTCTGGCCGCTGTGCGGGGAAAAACAAATCGGTCGCAAACCGGCCACTAAACATAGACCACCGCGCCTGCACAGCCCCCTTCACAAAGGATGAAACGCGGGCGCGTCTAAGTAGATATTTAATTGGCCAGCAACGAGCGCAGTCTATGCCGCACTGCCACGTAAAGTCAAGCGCAAAATCGGTTACAAAGTGGTTGCGAAAATAAAATCTTTAACACGATGCGCAATGATTACGGCCTGAGGGCTTTCTGAAAGCGCTAGCTGCGCGCTGCGCCTTGAGGCGCGCCCGCCACACCGCCGCCGCCGCTGCCCTGTGTGCCGCGATCGGCACGCGCCGCTGCCGCTGAAGGCTTTGAGCCTCGCGCGCCCCCGGTCTGTCTGGCCGTAGCAGGATGAGCGCTCGTGCGTCCCTTATCGAGCCGCTCCTGCCACCAGACCATGATCGGACTGGCAACGGCGATGGACGAATAAGTTCCGAAGACTATGCCTATGAGAAGCGCGAGCGAGAAGCCGCGCAGGACTTCGCCGCCGAAGATCACCATGGCGAGGACGGATAGAAAGACAAGCCCGGAGGTGATGACGGTGCGCGACAATGTCTGATTGATAGCGTCGTTCGTAATCTTGTAGAGCGATTCGCGGCGATGCAGCCGCAGATTTTCGCGTATGCGGTCGAAGACGACGATGGTGTCGTTGACGGAAAAGCCTACGAGCGTCAGCAGAGCCGCGATGACCGTCAGGCTTATCTCCCACTGAAAGATGGAGAAGAAGCCGAGCGTGACCAATACGTCGTGGAAGACGGCGATGACGGCTGCCGCTCCGTAACTCCACTCGAAGCGAAAGCCTATGTAGGCGAGAATTCCTATGAGAGCCAGAAGCGTGACGGCGACCGCCTGATTGCGTAGCTGCTGTCCCGCCACGGGGCCAACCTGATCCGTGCCTTCAATCTTGAATGCACCCTGCGGGTCTGAATTAAAGTCCTTGTCCTGCGGAACCTCTGGGCCGAAAGTTAGCAGCGCTTTTCTGACCCTCTCGCGCCCTACGTCAACCTGTGCCTTTGATTCGTCGCCGGTCGCCGCCACGTTCTGAAGCGGCAGTCTAATCAACGCTTCGTCCGGTTTATTCGCATCCAACTGGATGACGGCGTCATGGATTCCCTGCGCGGCAATGGCGCTGCGTATCTGTTCGTCCGCAGGCCGCTGGCGAAACTTGACCGTGACGACCGTGCCGCCCTTGAAGTCAACGCCGAGGTTGAAGGCTTCCGTGCCTCCCGGCACCGCCTGCCGAATGATGGCAGACCCCAGCCCGATTAGCATTATCAAGGTTGAAATAGTGATGAAGATGCGGCGGTCAGCCAGCCAATCGATGCGAACGTCTTTGAAAAATTGAATCATGATTATTAGCTATCAGCTATCAGCTATCAGCTATCAGCAAAAGCAATGAAGCTGAATGCTGATGGCTGAATGCTGACGGCTTCGTTAAATGCTGAGCGACTCCACTCGATGCCCTTTGCGATTGAGGAGCCAGATAAAGATCGTGCGCGAGACGTAGACAGCCGAGAAGAGGTTGCAAATCAGACCGAGCACGAGCGTGACGGCGAAGCCGCGAATCGGGCCTGTGCCGAACACGAAAAGAAAGAGCGACGAGATGATGGTCGTCACGTGCGTGTCAATGATGGTCACAAAGGCGCGCGCAAACCCCTGCTCCACAGCCGACGGAATGGTCTTGCCCGTGCGCAGCTCTTCACGTATGCGCTCGAAGATTAGAACGTTCGAGTCCACGGCCATGCCTATGGTCAGGATGATGCCCGCGATGCCGGGCAGCGTCAGCGTCGCCCTGAAGATGACCAGCCCTGCGACCGTCAGAATCAGGTTCAAAATGAGCGCGACCACAGCGTTCACGCCTGAGCCGCGATAGTAGAAGAGCATGAAGGCGATGACCAGTGCCAGACCCACGAGCGACGACTTCACGCCTGCACGAATCGAGTCAGCGCCGAGGCTTGGGCCGACCGTGCGCTCTTCCTGATAAGTAATGCGCGCCGGAAGCGCGCCGGAGCGGAGCGTGAGCGCAAGGTCTTCGGCAGACTGCTTGGTAAAGCGTCCGCTAATCTCGCCCGAATCCGTAATCTGCGATTTGATGTAGGCGATGGATTTGACCTCTGCTCCCTGCCCGGTATCCAAAACCACGCCCATGTATTCGTTGATGCTCTTTCCAGTCCAATCACCGAACTTCTGCGCCCCCGTGGGCTTCAGGGAAAACTGTATTTGATAATCATCCGAGCCTGCGCGCGAAGTGACGGCCTGAGCATTGCGAAGCTCTTCGCCTTTGACAATCGGCGGATATTCTACAACCACGAAGCTCTTGGGCTTCTGCGCAGCAGGAGTCGTGTCGGCTTGCCCGTTGGCAGTCGTAGGCTCGTCGCGCTCGCTATATGGCAGCACTTTCCGTGTAGGGGATTCCTGGCCGCCGATTGAGGCCAGAGCCTCTTCGCGTGTCGCATACTTCTGCACGGGCGCTGGACTCGGAGGGCTGACAACGTGAACCATCTCAAGGCGAGACTCGCCGATGAGAAGTTGCTTGATGCGCTCAGGGTCGTTAATGCCCGGCATCTGTAGAAGAATCTGATTCGAGCCGGGCGCGCCGTGCGTCTGCAAGGTCGGCTCGGTGACGCCGAAAGCGTTGATGCGGCTGTCTATGATTTTCAGAGACTGGTCAACAGCCTGCTGTGCAAGAATGCGCTGCTGCGCGGCTGGCAAAGTCCATGTAATGACGCTGCCGGATTCCGATTCAGTCCAATCGCTCAGACCAATCTTCTTTTGAACAGCGTCGCGCACCTGCTGGTTCTTGGAAGCATCGCCCGTGTCCAGAATAATTCTATAATTCTTGTTGGCGGCTTCGGGGCGTACCTCTTTGACGGGCAGCCCTGCATCTTTGGCCGACTGCTGCGCCGCGACAGCGCTATCCTCCGTCAGCCGTTTCAGATACTCGTCCGTCTGAACCTGCATGACCAGATGCGAGCCGCCTCTGAGGTCAAGGCCGAGGTGAATGTTTTCCTGTAAGGTATTTTTGATTCCGTTCCAGGTGAAATCCTGTCGCGTGGGCTTGCGTCGCGGCCCGATGACGATATAGATGGCAGCGAGCGTCACCAGAAGGATAATGATGGTGCGTTGCAGAAGGTTTCTCTTCTTCATAAAACAGCTTTCAGCTATCAGCTACCAGCTTTCAGCTTAAAGCCTCTATCAGGCTGACTGCTGAAAGCTGCTGGCTGACGGCTTTCCTACTTTTTCTCTTCTTCCTTCTCCAGCCCGGCGACCGCCGAGCGTGCGATTTCGAGCATGGACTTGTCGGCACTGCGCAGGATTAAACTGGTTTCGCGCACGCTCTGGATTGTGCCGATGACGCCGCCCGTAGTAACGATGCGGTCTCCGGCCTTAAGGTTTGCGATAACTTCCTGAAGCTCGCGCTGGCGGCGTCTTTGCGGCAGGATAATCAGCACGTAGAAGACACCGAAGATTAGAACCAACGGCAGAAACTGTATTAGAGAACTGCCTGCGCCGCCTTGAAAGAAGATGAAAAGTAACGTCATGTCTTTTTTTTTAGTATTTGGGGAATGAAAATTCCGGCAAGCACGCGCGCCGGTACTGAGGCCAGTCAACTCATGCGTGGCTCTCATATGTCAGCCCACGCGCACCTACCCAAAACTACTCAACTCCGGAGTTGACTCCCTCTAGGAACTCCCGCCGAAATCGCGTGAAATCGCCAGAACGGATAGATTGCCTCACGCGTCGCATAGTGTCAAGGAAGAACGCAAGGTTATGGTGGGTCAAAAGAATACTGGCGAGCATCTCGCCCGTCTGGTATAGATGGCGAAGGTAGGCGCGCGTGTGGCGGCGACAGACCGAGCACTCGCAATTTTCATCCAAGGGGCGCGTATCCTGCACCCACCGCGCGTTCTTGATGTTCAGCTTACCCTTAGAGGTGAAAGCCTGCCCCGTTCGCCCGTTGCGTGTGGGCAGTACGCAGTCGAACATGTCCACGCCTCGCGCCACAGCCTCTATCAAATCTTCAGGCGTGCCCACGCCCATAAGGTAGCGTGGACGGTCTTCAGGCATACGCGGCGCAAGCTGTTCAATCACCTCGTACATCAAGCCTTTCTCTTCGCCGACGCTCAAGCCGCCGATGGCGTAGCCGTCAAATCCAATCTCGACGGTTCTTTCCAGGCTCTCTCGTCTAAGATTAAGATGCGCCGCGCCCTGAACGATGCCGAAAAGAGCCTGCGCGCCCGTCAGGCCGCTCAAAGGCTCAGTCCTCCCTGTGTCCAGCCCTTCGCGCTGTAAATTGTCAAACGCCTCACGGGAGCGACGCGCCCAGCGCGCAGTCAACTCCATGCTCGTGCGTGCCGTATCAAGCGTAGCCTCTCCCGGCGCACACTCGTCGAAGACCATCACTATATCCGAGCCGAGCGCGGCCTGAACTTCCATAGAGACTTCAGGCGAGAGAAAGCGCAGTTGCCCGTCTATGTGCGAGCGAAACTCCGTCCCCTCTTCCGTAATCTTACGGAGCGCGCCAAGGCTCCAGACCTGAAAGCCGCCCGAATCTGTCAAAAGAGCGCGCGGCCAGCCCATGAATTTATGCAGGCCGCCACAGCCCCGGATTGTTTCGGCTCCGGGGCGCAACCACAGGTGATATGTGTTGCCGAGGATAATGCGCGCGTCCAGCTCTTCAGATTCAAGCGCTTCAAAACGCGTTCCCTTAACCGTCCCGGCTGTGCCGACCGGCATGAAGACGGGCGTTTCGATTACCCCGCGACGAGTTCTCAACACGCCTGTGCGCGCCTCGCCCTCGCGCGCGCTTGTTTCAAAACGGATTGACTGCTCGTTCATCTGCTTAGTGAAGAGTTTGACGCGGGCGAGCGGGTTGCGGGTTTGCTTTTTCGCTGCTCGGCTGCAAGTCGCCTTCGTCCTCTACGGCTGGGACGCTAAATCTCTCGACGCTTAAAATCGGCAACTGCACCGTAAAGGTCGCGCCATGTCCGTCGCTTCTGGCTTCGACATGCCCGCCGTGAGCTTCGACCAGCTCTTTGACGAGCGCAAGGCCGATGCCAAGACCTCCGTGCCTTCGCCTTGAGGAAGCATCGGCCTGCCGGAAGCGATCAAAAACGTATGGAAGAAAATCGCGCGGGATGCCTTCGCCCGTATCAGAGACTTCTATGACAATCCATCGCATAGCATCATGCGCGTCATCGTCTATGAGAATGCCCGCGGAGTCTATCAGGCGAGAGCGTACATAGATGCTGCCTTCTTCGGGCGTAAACTTGATGGCGTTGTTCAGTAGATTCGAGAGCACCTGTTGAATGCGCTGAGAATCTGCAAGCGTCTGCGGCAGTCGCTCGTCCAGTTTAACCTCAAGCTGCTGGCGGCGTTGCGAGACCATCTGCCTGACTGCCTGCACTGCTTCCGTGATGGCTTCATTGATGTCACAGGGTCTTCGCTCCAGATTCAGCCCGCGCCGCTGTATGCGCGAAAGGTCTAGCAGGTCGGAGATTAGCTGCGTGAGCGAGGTTGTGGAATTACGTATGACCTCTATGCCGTCCGAGAACTCTTCGTCGGTCTCGACAAGCTCGTTTTCGGCCAGTAGCTCGACCCATCCCTTGATAGCCGTCAGCGGCGTACGCAACTCATGCGAGAGTGTCGCCAGGAATTCGTCCTTGAGACGGTTGGCCTCGCGTAGCTCCGTAATCAGCCGCGCGTTTTCGAGCATCGAGCCGACCTGTGTGGCGACAGCCGTCAGCAGGTCAACGTCGTCTTCAGCCCAGCGACGGAACCTGCGCGTCTGGTGCGCGCTCAGCATTCCTATGACGCGCCCCTGATGAATGATTGGAACGGCGGCGATGCTCTTTATATTGTATCTCTGAAGCACATCTTCAAACCCGACCGCAAGCTGATTCGCCAGCATGTCCGTGATGACGAGCGGCTGCCTGTGAGTTTTAATCCAGTAGGGAATGGGCGTGCGCTCCTTTACCTCTGCATCACCCGCTATGGGCGCAACTCCCTTGCGGCACCATTCGCCGAAATAGTCCGCGCGCTCGTCGTCTGCAAAGAGCATGGCGACGCAGCGATCCGCATCCAGGATTTCGCCTACGCGCCCGACTACGACGCCTATGGAATCTTTAGGGTCGGTCGCACGCTGCAAGATAAGCAGCAGCCGGTTGACGATAGCTTCGCGCTCGGCCTGCGCTTGAATGGTCTTGAAGAGTCGCGCGTTGGCGATTGTCTCTGCGGCCTGCGCTGCGAAGATTTCCAGCAGCCGCATATCACGCTCGCGAAATCCTCCCGGACGATTCGCTACATAGATAAAGCCTATCAGCTCGCGCTTGATTCTCATCGGCACGCTCAAGGCCGAGCGTATGCCGTACTTCGTGACAAAGTCCGAATTAAAGTGCCCGTCATTTGTGGGATCGTTAGAGAAGAAGGGTTCGCCTGTCTGGTGTATATAAAGAGTCTCGCCCTCTTGATTGAGCTTGAAGCGAAACTCTTTCGTCAATTCGGCAGGCGTGTTGTAGCCGGGAGCTTCAGCTCGCACAACGCCCTGGCGTCGATCATAAGTTGCAATCAGGCACATCTCGCCGCCGACCAGTTGCGCTATGGATTCGGCCAGTTGGCCGTAGATTTCCGACGTGTCGGTCAAGGTCGAGAAGACGCGCGAGATTTTGTAAAGCCCTTCAAGCTCTTCGCTGCGGCGGCGGCTGACGGCATACAGCCGCGCGTTCGTCAGCGCCACGGAAATCTCTCTGGCGACGGTGCCGAGCAGTTTCAAATCATCCTCAGTCCACTCTCGCGCACCCGAAAGGTCGTGCAACTCTACCAGCCCGCGCGGCACGCCCGATGTGAAGACGGGCGCGGCCAGAACGGAGCGCACGCCCAGCAGCTCATAGAGGCTGCGCAGCTCGCCTTCCTCAATTTCGCAGATGTCTGAAACGGCCACTGGCTCACCCGCCGTGAGCACTCGGCGCGCGTAGGCGCTTGCCATCAGCGGCACACGATGACCGCGCATCGAAGCCACCTGTGGATGCGCCAGGAATTCGTAATCGACCAGCGCGTAGCTCTCTTCGTAGTTGTTAAAGAGACTGATGTGGCAACGGTCTGCACGAAGCGCACGGCCAAGATCGTCAACCGTGTCTTGCAGTACGCTTGATGGGTCAAGCGAGCTTGAGAGACGCAAGGCTATGCGCGCGGCCAGCTCTTCGCGCTGAGCAGCCGCCTCCATCTCGCGCGAGTGCCGTGTGGCTTCTTCGAGCAGCAATACTTTTTCGATGGCGATTGCCAGAGGCGCAGCCAGTCGCTCAAGCGCCAGAAGATGTTTGCGCTTGAAGGCTTCGGGGGTGCGGCTCGTCAGGTTCAGGCTGCCGATGGCGCGACGCATGGAAAAGAGCGGGCAGCAGACGGAAGAACGAAAACCTTCTCGCTCAAGGTCTGCGTAAGGATTGAAGCGCTTCTCTTCGACCAGGTTGGGGATGACGGCCATCTCGCGGCGCTCAAGCGCAAACTCTGTGACCGAGCCATGAAGGGCTGCGACCGCTCCGACTGCGAGCGATCCCTTGTGCTCGCCGGAAATCGCAAGGACGCGCAAAGTTTTTCCGTCCTCCACAAGAAGCGCAATCGAGGCGCGATCAAATGGAACGAGAGCGCGCATCTGCTCGGATGCCAGACTGAAAACATCGTCAATTGTGCGGCCACTGTTGACGGCGGCGACCACTCGATTGACGACCTCAAGCTGCTCGGTCGCTTCGCGCAGGTAATCGAAGAGCGCGCTCATCTCTGCGCTCGTGATGACATCCTGCTCAGCGTCCGGGTTCTTCTCCTGATCCAGATTCCTGACGATGCAGAGAACCGCGCTTTTGCCATCCCAGCGACAATCCAGTCGCTCTATGCGAACATGAACGGGATGCTCTCCGTTGACGAACAGGGTCGCGCGCTCGTACCTTTCTTCCTCGTCTTTGCCGTCGAAATGCAGTAGCTCCGAGACCGGAATGTCTTTGACGTTGTAGCAGGTGCGAACGGCCAGAGCCGCGAAGCTGTCGTTGCACGCTTGCACGCGCCAGCTCCCTTCATCAATCACCAGAGCCGGATCGCTCATGTGCTCGAACAGCTTTACAAAATCTGTGTCGGGATTACTCATAACAAACTCAGTTGCTGGAGTTCAGAGGTCGAGTCGAAAGCAACTACCAGCCTCTAAGCTCTAGCCCCTGACCTCTTACCTCTCTTCTTGTGTCGCTCTATGAGGCGCAGGGGCGTGGCAAAAAAATCGAACTCTTCGCGCAGGCGATTCTGCAAATAACGCTCGTAGGAGAAATGCAGTCCGGGACGCCCGCCGGAAGTAAAGACCACGAAGGTCGGAGGGCGCACACCGGCCTGCGTCATGTACTGCACGTGCAGGCGCGAGACGCCGCCCTTGACCGGGGCGGGAGCGCCTCCTCCGCGCGGCTGTGATACGTTGCGCTCGAAGAAGGTGTTCAGTTGCGAGGTAGGAATGCGACGATTGCGCGCTTCACGAGCGCGAAGAGCCTGTGGCAGGATTCTTTCAACACGCTGTCCCGTCAGAGCGGAGATGAAGACCACAGGTGCCCAGTCCAGAAACTTCATCTTGTCGCGCAACTCGCGCTCGAAGGCGGCTGGCGTTCCGGTCTCCTTGTTCGGCACAGCGTCCCACTTGTTAACGCAGATGATAATGGAGCAACCGGCATCGAGCGCGTAGCCAGCTATGTTTGCATCCAGAGCCGTCACGCCTTCCGTTGCATCTATGACGAGGATGGCGACATCCGCACGCTCCAGACTCTTACGCGCCATGATGACCGAGAGCTTTTCAGCCATCTCGTCCGTCTTGCCCTTACGACGAATCCCAGCCGTGTCTATGATGCGAAACTTTTCTCCCTCGACTTCGAGCAGGGTGTCAATGGCATCGCGCGTCGTACCCGCTAGCGGAGAGACTATGACGCGCTCTTCTCCCAGCAGGCGATTCAAGAGCGAGCTTTTCCCTACATTGGGGCGTCCGACAATCGCCAGTCGCAGCTCGCGCGGGCCAGGCTCAACGTCTTCCGCGCCCTCCGGTGCCTCTTCAAAGCCTGCGACTATTGCGTCCAGAAGATCGCCTATGCCGTCGCTATGCTCCGCCGAGACCGGAACCACCTCGTCGAAGCCGAAGCGAAAGAACTCGCCCGCGTCTGCTTCAAGGCGCGTGGCATCGGCTTTGTTGGCCGCGACGATGACGCGCTTGCCCGTTCCGCGCAGTAGCCGCGCCAGTTCTTCATCGAGCGGCGTTGCCCCACTCCTGACATCCACCACCCAGACGAGCGCCTGCGCTTCCACTATCGCCGCCGACGCCTGCTTCAGAATGTTCGCGGGAATGAGGGCATCGTCGTCCGGCACAATGCCCCCTGTGTCCACGATTGAAAACGTTCGCCCGGCCCATTCGGCCTCGCCGTAAATGCGGTCGCGTGTAATGCCCGGCTGGTCTCCTACAATCGCGCGGCGCTCGCCCGTCAGGCGATTAAATAAGGTGGACTTGCCCACGTTGGGACGCCCTACGATGGCAACCAGCGGCAACGCACGGCGCGAGTCAAGGCCATGCGGCTCAAGCGCCTGGGCGCTCGCGTCCACATCCATCACGTCCGTTACTTTGCTCTCTTCAGAGTGTTCTTCGCGCGGCATCTTTAACAATCCCTGGTTCAAACTTTGGGGCAAGATTTTGGCGGGGTGAAAGAAATCGTCAAAGCAAGTGTAACGCGCCACAAGCGCTGCCTGCAAGTATTTCGTTCATATTGTAATGTTACATATTATTATAAGGAGCGCTTCGGCTCTGTTATTCTTGCTCTTTAAACGGGAGAAGCCTTTCAGATGAGCGTACGTGAACATAATCGAGCCGCGTGGGACAAAGAAGTGGAGCGAGGCAACGAGTGGACTGTGCCGGTCAGCGCGGAAAAGATCGCTGCGGCACGCCAAGGGCACTGGCGCGTGGATTTAACGGAGACCCTGGCCGTGCCGCGCGAATGGTTTCCTCCCTTGCAGGGACTTGAAGTTCTCTGTCTGGCTTCGGGCGGAGGACAGCAGGCTCCCACTCTCGCAGCAGCCGGAGCGCGCGTGACGGTCTTCGACAATTCGCCGAAGCAGTTGGAGCAGGATAAATTTGTCGCCGCAAGAGAAGGTCTGAACCTCAAGACAATCGAAGGGGACATGCGAGACCTCAGAGCCTTTGCCGACGAGAGCTTTGATCTAATCTTTCATGCCTGCTCGAATCTTTTCGTTCCAGAAGTACGCCCGGTCTGGCGCGAAGCCTTTCGCGTGTTGCGCCACGGCGGGACGCTCCTCTCCGGCTTTCTTAACCCTGTGCTCTACATCTTCGATCTGGAATTGAGCGACCGTGGCATTCTTGAAGTCAAAAACAAGCTCCCCTATTCGGATTTGACCAGCACCACCGAAGGTGAACGCGCGCGGCGGATTTCGAACTGCGAGACGCTTGAGTTCGGCCACACGCTCACGGATCAAATCGGCGGGCAGCTTGATGCCGGTTTCCTTATCAGCGGATTCTACGAAGACCATCACCGCCATCTGGAAATAGCGAAATACACCCCGACCTACATAGCCACGCGCGCCATCAAGCCTTAATGACCTGCTTCATACGTGGCAACAAATTGCTTTACTGTAATCTTTTCCTTGAGCCGCACGAAACTTTGGAAGATAATTCAGAACGGTCTGGGTGTTGGATGTTCGAGAGGTAAAAGCATATGTACTGTCAACAATGCGGGGCGCAGGTGGACAATGCAAAGTTCTGCCGCAAGTGCGGCGCGCCATCCGGTACGGAAGCGCTCTCCGTACAACAGGCAGTGCCCGCCGCTGTACCGCCCGATTATGAGAAGGGCTTCAAAAAACTGTTCATGGGGCTGGCCTTTCTCATCATCGCCATTTTCCCAATATTCACCAGTGGAGGGTTCTGGTGGTGGATGCTCTTTCCGGCAGTTCCGCTTCTGGCTGCCGGAATAGGAGAGTTCATGCGCGCACGCAACGTCAACGCACTGCGCAATGCTCCCGTCGCTTCCCTTTCAGCCGCGCCTCCTGCACAGATGCAGCCCGCGACACAAACTGAGTTGCCCCGCGCACGCAACACAGCCGAGCTTGTGCAGTCACCGGCAAGCGTCACCGAAGGCACAACGCGTCTCTTAGATAAAGAGAAAACGCACAGCGATTAACCATCAGCCTCTTACCGTTAAAAAGAATGCGCTGGCAAATCTTCGATCCGCGAACATGGAAGAGCGCGCAAGCGCCGCCCACTGCCCTTGTCGAAGAGACAGAAATCGCGCCGCATCTCATCCTGGGGCGCAGAGGCGAAGAGTTGGCCGCCCGCTATCTGTTGAGCATCGGCTACAATCTGGTCGCGTCGAATTTCAAGCTCCCTGTGGGACGCTCGCTGCGCGGCGCGCTCGTTCACGCAGAGATTGACTGCATCGCTTACGAAGGCGCAACCCTCTGCTTCATAGAAGTCAAAACGCGCTCCTCCACCTGGTTCACCACGCCCGAAGCAAACGTTGACCTGCGCAAGCAGCGCCAGATTACGCGCGCCGCACGAGTCTATCGCCGCCTCTTAGGTCTAACAACCGAGCCTTACCGCTACGACGTTATCAGCGTGGTACTGCCGCCCGCATTGGAAGATCGCGCCCCGGTTCCCCAAATAGAGTTGCTGAGAAACTACTGGACGGACGAAAAGTTTCGCAAGCGACACTGGACGGCTAGCGCTTACGCAGACTTTTAATTATCTCTCCGTGCGCCCGTAAGACCAGCGCGGCTTGCATTCAAACAGCAATGTTAGAATCCGACCGGGCGGCAGCACTGCTCACGGTATGGCCTCGCTTGACAAGACGACGCGAATCCGTAGAATTAGGAGTCCGCTTAAGCGGGAGTAACTCAGTGGTAGAGTGCGACCTTGCCAAGGTCGAAGTCGCGGGTTCAAATCCCGTCTCCCGCTCTCTCAAAGATGAGGGCGGAGGGATGAAGGATGAAGTAGAAGAATCGCTCAACGATTCGGTTGATGCCGTTTCCTTTTCATCCCACATCCCTCCGCCCTCATCCCTATTCCCTTCAGGCGGCGTAGCCAAGTGGTAAGGCAGAGGTCTGCAAAACCTTTATTCGTCGGTTCGATTCCGACCGCCGCCTCCATTAGAATCAAATAGTTACGGGCAGCCTTTCAGCTGCCCGTTTTAGTTTGTATCACTGCTTTACTTCATGAAGAGTATGGTATGGTTTCGTGCCTAGCGGGGTCGTGTACGACGAGCGTGATTTTAAGCGGAGCGATAGCCCTCGCCCGAAGTCGCACGACCGATGTCGATGGCCTGAGCGGACGTTTGCGGTTTTCCTGTAAGCAGTGCGTCGATTTCGTTCGCCATGGCTTTTCGCCGGGCGTTGATTCTAATCTGAGGGAACGATGAAGAAAGCAGCGCTGATAGTCGTAGTCGCAATCTCACTCGTCGCCTGGGTCGTCTTGTGGTTCCGGAACGAAGGGGCCGTTGCCACCTCGGCCGCTCGGCCGTGGCCGGGAGGGATGGGGACGCTCGACGCGGCCAACGATCGGTGGCCGCCGCTGAAGGCCAATGGCGCGTCTGTGAAGCTGACGGCGCTCGCCGACACGTTGCCAAAGAACGAAGTCGTCGACGATTTCGTGGAGCGCGAGATCGCGCGGGGCGAGCTCACCATCAATGAGCCGCCAGCGCTCTCCGACGTCTCCGCGATCCGCGAGTTGCTGCTCAGCGAGCCGGTCGTCTGGGAGCGCGAAGACGGAATTGGCGGCGGCAATGAAGCGAATGCGAGGCGCACGATGCAACTGACGGTGACGAGGGCGCTTGTTGCGAGTGCGCTCGTGAAAGCGCGCGCAAACGATCCGGCGGCGTGGGACGACCTGCACGCCGTGTGGAAGCTCGCCCGCACGCTGGACGAGCATCCGCAGATGATGGCGCAGACGGCCGCGTTGTCGATGGCCCGGATGATCAACGCGGTCGCCTGGAAAATGCCGCTGCCCGCGCCGGCGTGGCTCGGCGAGATGCAGGCGCGCGACAACGTGCAGCCGCTGCTCGAGGCGTTTCAGTATCAGACGGCGTCTTACTGGGGAAGCGGCGCGCGGATTTTTCCGACGAAATGGCTTGCAGCGTCGGTCGAACACGATCGCCTGATCGCTGAAGAGCTGTTCAACCTCACCCGGTGCGATGTGAGCACGCCCGTGAATGAGCTGGGAACAGACCTTACATCCGTTTGGCGCCGCGCGTTCCGCTACCGCGCCGAGCGCGAGGCGACGGCGAACGCGCTGCGCGTGCGCGAGGGGAAGTCGATCGAAACCGGCTCGCGTTGCAGCGACGGCGGGTGGATGTTCGACGGGACGACGCTGCGCTTCAGCCGCGAGATCGGAACGGCCGCGCCGGATAGGCCGATGCCGCTGGTGCTGCGGGTCAAGCCGTAGCGAACGCGCGCGGCGATCGGCTTGAACCCCCGACCAGCCTGTCGGCGTTGTCGATGATCGGCTCGGCGCAGCGCCGGGGATGCGGCGTACGTCCGAGGACGTGGCGCGCGGCGTTGCAGATCCCGGCGATGTTGTGTGCCGGGCGCAGTTCCGTGAGTGGGGATTTATGGGTTTGTCAGTTAAGAAACTTTCCCAAGTTTTCACAATGATTTGTTTTTTTACAAGCGTCAATCAGCGACTTTCCTTTGATTCTCCTTAACGGCCTCGTATACAATCCTGTTGCCTTGGAGGATGTAAAGAATGACTAAAACTCGGACTGCCTTAATGCTTGCCATCAGCTTTGCTTTAGTAATGCCCTGCCTTGCGATAGGGCTAAAGAAAGATCCATTCGTTGGTACATATACTCGTACTTTCATAGGCGCAAGCGGCGGGATAAAAGAAACGCTCGTGCTTAAATCAAATATGACTTGCACATTGAAGTCTGTGTACGAGGGGCGCAAGCCTATCTTCCAGACTTGTACATGGAGCAAGAACGGGACTTCAGCGACAGTGAAATTTAAAAGCGGCGAGGAAGCCAATAACATGACTTTTAAGCTTCAAGGAAATGAATTAATTGCTACTGAATACGACAAGAGTATTTGGGGAGCCGAAGTGAAATACCGTAAGGTGTCGTAATCTCGCTTATAGACCTAAATGAAAAGCCCACTGACTCTTAATCAGCAGGTCTTTCATTTATTACCCTCTAGACAGGCAGTAGACGAGCCGGGTATCTTCGGTCGGGTCAACCTACCCCTAAGCCTTCTCCAAGCTCCCACGCTTGGATGCACGACAAGACTACCGAGAAAGATTCCTCTATAACCTCCAACACCAGCCATAATTTGCAATACAGCTTCATAAGAGACGCTGGTGCCCAACGGTTGAGTTGACGCTGCGGTGCGCATTCTCAAACAGCGCCTGAGTTCGTGCTCCGATTGAATCAAAGTACGGGTCGCCTTAGGGTTTCAGCTAGTGCTTGCAATCGGGCTGAGTCTGCTGCACTCTTCGTCAGAAGAGCGCTCTTCTCCAACGACGGCGCTAGGCTTTTGAGTTTTTCGAGCTTTCGTGAACTCTCTGCTCTTTGAATCGCCTGCCGCAAGGCTGCGATTTGGTCAGAAGGCAGAGCTTTCGAGCGCTCCAGTTGATCGACGTACGCCTTCGCTACGACTAACTGTCGAGGCCACTCAATTTTCTCCTGGTTCTGCACATTCAATGCAGCTACCCGAACCGCTTTCGCCGCGTCGATCTCGTTCTGCGTCAGGTACTGGGTCGGCGTCAGCTCAAAGATGTCCAGGCCGCGCGCGATCTCTGAGGCGTAAATGTGGCCGTTGTACCAGTAAGCTGACCAGTCGCCGCCGAGCACGAGCATCTTCGGGTCAATCGGCCCCCGGTCGAAATAAGCAATCTCGACCGGGTGGTCCGCGTCGGTGAAGTCCATGACGGAGATGCCGCCCTGATACCAGGCTTGAACCACGATGTCCCGGCCGGGAACAGGAATGAGCGAGCCGTTGTGCGCAACACAGTTCTCGCTGTCACCCTGCGCGGCTGGCAACTTGTAGTAGCTCGCGAAGCTTAGCTTGTTATCCGTCAAGCGGAAAATCGCATCGGCGCCCCATTTGTTCGGATCGTTGGCGCGGCAGCGCGCACCCAGTCCGCCACCCCACTCATCGGTGAACAAGACTTTTTTCCCATCATTAGAAAACGAGGCTGAGTGCCAATATGAATAGTTCGGATCGTTTACCGCGTCTATGCGCTTCGGATTGGCTGGGTCTTTGATGTCCAGCAGAATTCCATTTCCAGAGCAGGCACCTGCCGCGAGGCCGAGCGCTGAGAACACGGTAATATCATGGCACTGGTTGGTGTCGGACGGCTTTCCATTCCCGTCGTGTGATCCGCCGTTATTCAGACCGTTCACAACTCCCGTCCTGGGATCCATAAACACTCGAGGACTCGACACTACCTGAGCATTTTGCGGCGCCGCCAAAGGTACTTTAATCACGTCAATGCGAAAGAGCGCAGTATTTGGATCCTTGTCCGGGGGCTCACCCGAGCATCCAGCCAACTCTTCGCTTTGACGGACAAAAGAGGTTCCAGAGACGTAGATGTAAACGTTGTTCTTATCATTCGGATCGACTACCAAGGTATGAGTGTGCGAGCCGCGACAGGTTTGCACCGCCGCTACCTGCTTCGGATTCCTGATGTCGGTAATATCGAAAACCCTTACTCCGCGGAAACGATCTTTTTGCGCTGCTGGCAAAGTCGGCTTGTTCTCTTGTCCCGCAGCGGGCCGAGGTGCGGGCGGAAATCCCTGTGTGCTGCAATCCAGTCGGCCGTTCGGCATCTCCACCGACATAAAGAGCAGGTTCTTGTAAACGGACACGTCGCCCTGCCCGCCCGGACACACCAACGAAGTCAACAATCTGGTCTTCGCCGGATCGGCGATGTCATAGATGTTGACGCCATAAAAGTTTCCCTGAAACAGGTAGTTGCCCTGGAACGCAAGGTCCGAGTTGGCAAAAGCGAGTTGAGCAAGAACCAGTTGAGCAGGCTTTGGCATTTTCGAGGGGTCGCTGACACCTAGGAGGTCTAGCGTTGTCTGCACCTTCGGATCATTAGGATCATTGGAGCCGAGTTGAAAAGCGTCCGGCTTTTTGAGCAGCATGAGGTGCTTCATGCCCATCGCTGCTTCACCCGCATCGTATAATCCCGGCGACAGTTTGGCGCGCGGATCGTTAGCGTCTGAACCCGTCATCCCCGCCGGTAGCGGCGGTGCCGATTGAAGAGCAAACGGATTTTCACCGCCCTGGTTAGCAGGTTTGGATGCTGGCGTTTTCGTGGACTCGGGAGACGGCGAGGTCGTTTGTTCCAGCGTACTGGCTGCAAAAAACGAGCACAAAACAAGGGAAGCTGTTAGCACACGGAAACCGCTAGTGTTTACTCGGTTCATCGTTTCTCCTCTACAGGTTGTTCACCCAGCATGGTTTGCATAATCCTAATCTCAGCGCGTTGGCTACTGTCAACATCCGTTGCGAAATTGAACAGTTCCGCATCCTGCCCCGCGCCTGCCGTATCGAACAAATCTTTTACCATAATCAACGCACCATTGTGGTGCTGAATCATTCCGGTCAAAAACAGATGATCGAACTCCGCGCCCTTTGCTTTTCTTAAGGCGTCCATCTGCTTTGGGGTAAGCATCCCGGGCATGAGCATCTGCTGGCTCGACATGTCCATGCCTGGCATATCCATGCTTGGCATTCCCGGCATCGGAGGCGAAATCGGCTCTCCCCTGGCTTCGAGCCACCGTTTCATAAATTTTATTTCGTCTGATTGTGATTTGCTGATGCGCGCTCCGAGAAGGCGGAGACCCTTGTTCTGCGTATGCGACTCGATTAGCGCCGTCATCTCAACCGCTTGCGCGTGGTGCATGATCATCCCCTGCATGAACTCCACATCTTTCGGCGAGCGGGGCGGCAGGGTCGCCCTCGTCGATGGCGGCAGCGTTCGAGTTGGCTGGCCTGGCGCACCGGGCTGCACCACAACCGGCGGTGCCTTAGAATCATCCTGCTGTGCGCAGACTGGTAGCGATAAGAAACATGTTGGAGATTGAGCAGCAATAAGGGCCAGACATAGCATGATAAAAAATCTCGAAAGCAATCTCATACTCATCCCACTTCTCATTTATCCAACTATCGAAAGAGACAGACGTATGATGCCAGAATTTGTATGTTGACTGAAGTCGGCTCAAGTCGCAAGCTTACGCCGACTAAGGATGCCGAAGAAGCTATGCTCGAATTAGGACCCTTATGAGTCAGTTGATTAGAGAAGCTCCGGCAGCCAGTGATGTTATGAAGTAAGCCCGCTACAGGGGCAGCGTGGAGCATTAGTAGGAAAGAGAATCATGGAGATTGCTGCAAGGACACTAGCTCTGGCAAAGAGGTTTGCAGCAGAGACGGACATCACGCGAGCGCCAAGTACTCCATAACTTTATGGCATATTCCTACTTTGAACAGAATCGCGCCGTAGCATGGGTGTACTTTTGAGCTAATGCTATCAGCTCGTATCCCCAGAATGCTTACGGCGCAATTCTGAATGACCAGGACATATTCTATTAGCTATATTCAGCTAGCTTTCGCTGACTCTGTATAAAGCATCTTCTCCAATCTAGCTGTTGCCTTCTACTGCATGGTAGGTAGAACGTGACTGTGAGTGTCTAATATCAGAACTACCGTTGAATGCCCAATCGCTCGCTGACTACCTTTGGATTCTCTTCCGCGATCAACAGCAATGTCGCGCAGGAGTGGCGAAGATCATATAACCGGATGCGCGGCAGCTTCGCTTTTGTGAGTATCGGGCGGAAGTAACGATAAGTAGGATTTGGAATTGAAAGCGGTATTCCCCTTCGCTGCAAAAGATCAAACCGAAGGCTTACCACGCCGCGCCCAGCTTCAATCTAGCTTCGGCTTGAGTGCGCTTGTGCGCGGAGAGCTTTTTAAGAAGCGGGGCTGGCAAATAAACCGTGCGACGGCTTCGGGCTGTCTTCGGCTCTTCAAAACTCCAACACTTCCTGTGCCGGACAAGGGCACGCCGGACTTGAGCCGTGCCATGTTCAAAGTCAACGGCTGACCATTGCAGCGCTAGATACTCTTCCGGTCGCATCCCTGTTATTAAGGCAAACTCGAAAATCAGGCCGTGAGGCATTACATCGGCAGCTTTCAGAAAGGGGCTTCTGTCTCGACTCCATCTTCAACATAGCCTTGCTGTGCTGTCCGCCCACCCACACCAGCACTAATCTCTTCTCCAAACGGCAGGTAGTCATGCCGCGAGATGACTCCTCCCTGGCTGTTCGTGATTATTCTCGGTGTCCCTAGATTGTCTGAGGTGAAGTAACTTGTACCGCTTCCTTGTGATGAGGTGTAATCCGTGTACTCTGCTACCAGCTGTCCCAAAATGTCGTAGACGTAGATGGTCGTGATGCTGCCCACGACTTTCTTAACTCGGCGGCCTTCTCCATCGTAGTAGTATTGATTATCTACTACTCCAACCGTTTGTGCGTCATGTGATGGCAGCCCGTGCTCTGCATCAAGACTTAAGTAATGCATTGACGTTATGCTCATAATCGTTTCCTGTCGCATCATGGCACAACATTATCGCTGACGGTCATGTTAGTCATTTTGACGCCTCGACACATAGGGCTGTAAGGATTAGAGATAATTTCTATGCGGCCTGTATGATCTGGCTGATTATTCACCAGCACGGATGCCGCGTGCTCTCCTTCGCAAGCATTAAGATCAGAAAACTCGAATTCAACCGCAGTTCCGGGGGAAAGCCTTACCCATTTATAGCCGCCTCCTGTAAGACTGCCTTTTCGACCGCGATTTGGGGTAGTGGCTTTCCACTCCATCTCTCCTGCTTGCCTAAAGAGTATGTAGCCTGTTGGTCCCGGCTCGTCGTCGTAGACTGAGGCGAGGTAGTAGATGGCCTCTTTGCTCTCATTAACAAGACGAAAGCTGGCACGGAGATCATCGCCTGTTCCGAGCAGTTGAACGTCTCTGGATACTGGCTCTTTTTCAGCAGCAATATCTTCTGGCATCCATCGCTGCGACACATAGATTAGACGCACGCCCGGAAGTTCCTTTTTCTTATTCTCCTGCATCGTTGCTTGTGCGCCGCTGCGCCATACACTTGCGGCATACATCGTACATAGTAAGACGCTGATGAATAGCGTTAGTAATCGCATGTGGCTAATCCTTCCGTTGCGAGCCGTCCGTTACGAATTTCTTTGCATTGTCGTAAAAGTCGCTGCTCTTGAAGGCCGCCGGACCGAACTTTTGCAATACGCGCAACTGCTCTGTATAAGCTCTCCCCTCAGAAAGTTGTTGTGAGCGAGTTGGACTGTCGCGGTGACTTCGCTCATGTACCGCAGCAGTGCCTGCGTAAGTCGTCATGTCTGCGTCTCCTGTAGTAAGAAGTTGGTAGTTACCTGAGGTTGTGTTGATATATATGTCCGATTTGTAACCAACAAAAGAGAACATGAACCCAGAAGCAGAAGTTTCCGACATTTGTTTAGCAGCTTCTAAGCTACCAGCACCGCTTACGAACGCCGGGTCTGAAAGAAAATCATTCTTCGGATCAGTTGACAAGGTAAAGTCGCTCACCTGTAAGCCTTGACCTTCACCGATAGACTCTAACCGCTCAATGAAGGCACGAGCAGCTCGGTTGCCTTGCTTTTCTAATCCAAGTGTTTGCTTCTCGGCTTCAAGCTTTGATCTCTTTTCATTTTGCTGCGCTTTGGTGAGGCTAGAGTCCTTCCTTATTGCCTTCTTTTCTTCGTCTATCGCTTTCCGCCGTGCATCAATTTCGTCATCAGTATGCTGACCTAGCGGCACTAACTCCATGCCGGTTGGATCCGTATAAGCCAGCGGATTGTTCCCGACATAACAATATAAGTTCCAGAGTTGAGGATTATAGGTCTGCTTATCAGAGATGAAAATTGGATCAGGACTGATGAACCGCCCAGATGGTGATGAGTAATATCGCGCATCGAAGAAGTCCAATCCAGTCTCATCATCACGCTCCTTACCTGTGAACTTCTGCTTCACATCATCATCAACGTACCCTTGCTGTGCTGTCCGCCCATCTGTGCCTGCACTAATCTCTTCTCCAAACGGCAGGTAGTCATGCCGCGAGATGACTCCTCCCTGGCTGTTCGTGATTATTCTCGGCGTGCCTAAATTGTCTGAGGTGAAGTAACTCGTACCGCTTCCTTGTGATGAGGTGTAATCCGTGTACTCTGCCACCATCTGTCCCGTGATGTCGTAGACGTAGATGGTCGTGATGCTGCCCACGACTTTCTTAACTCGGCGGCCGTCTCCATCATAGTAGTATTGATTATCCACTACTCCAACGGTCTGTGCGTCGTCATGCGAGACCAGCTTATTCTCTGCATCATAACTGAACAGATGCCCTGCGACTGCGCTCTGAAGATTCCCCGCGCTGTCATACGCTGCATTTACTATCCGGTTATTATTCTGATTGAATGAGGCTAAGGACTGTAATGTGGGTGTGATTGATTGCTGCTGCACATAGCCTGCTATCACTGCTCGGTTGCCATAGCGATCATAGTCATACGATTGTGTTAATCCGCCCGTCTCCGTCAACGTCTTCAACCGATTCAGTTGATCGTAAGTATAGCTTTGCACAAGCGACAGCCCCGGCGCAGTTATGCTCTGGCTTTGCACGTTCCCGTTATTGTCGGTCGTGCCGTAAGCATAATCCAGTTGTAGCCTGGAGGAATCTGTTGAAGTTGTGCCTAAAGATATCTGTACGGGTTGGAGCCTCGTATTATAGGAGAAGTGCTCCCAAAGATTGTTGCCTAGTTTGACTGAATTGATGCCACCATGCGCCGTGTAGCTGAAGGAATCGGCATACGTCTTCGCAGCTTCGCCCGTCTTCTGCCCCGCGACCACGCTGGCGCGCCCCGCAGCGTCGTATTGAGTTGTCACCACGCGGCCAGACGGATAGGTTTCAGAGGTGAGGCCGCCTGCCAGATTGTACTTGTACTCCGGCATAGTGTACGTGTGCCCGGAGGTCACTTGCGTGCTTCCGGTGATCCTTCCTAATGCGTCGTATCCGCTATAGCTTGTCTGGGAGATTGCTGAACTGACACTCGTGAGCCTTCCCTTTCCATAAGTCAACGTATCGTAGAGGTAGGTCACATCAGCAGTGACCCCGTCGTTGTAATGGCGCAACGTCACTCGATTAAGCGAGTCGTACGTGTACTGAGTTGTGATGTTTCGCGGGTCAGTCCGGGAGATGAGATTGCCGTTGTTATCGTACCCGTACTGTATAGCACCGTTTCCATTCTGGCCTATCTCCGGGTTTTGAGCAGCAATTAGGCGCGAGAGACTGCTGTAAGAAAAGATGCGCGTCTGCGCACCCTGGACGACCCCGATGAGGTTGGACGAAGCATCATAGCTGTAGGTCGTCTCATAATTTAACCCCTGCGGGTCTTCGATGACTTTGATGAGCCTCCCGAAGGAGTCCGTTTCGCTGCGGCGCGTTCTCTGCGTCTGGTCGGTTACGGTCGTCGAGGCCGCATCATAAAAAGTCGAAATAGTTCCTGTGGAGTTAGTGTTTGACCCCCACGGAGTCGGTAGAGTATAGCCACTATAAGTCTTTACGGCAAGCATTCTTCCGGCTTGGTCGGACTTAGTCAGCGTCCATCCCATCGTCGGCTCTGAACCGGCCTGGCTTGAGTAAGCAGCCCTGTAGGGATTGGAAACTACCTGGTAGCTATTCGTTCCGCTGTATCTATAGCGGCTTTGAACCTTGATGCCTTTGGTCTCGTCTGTCTCGCTCTCGGTCGCGGCATCCTCCAGTTGACGCGTTAACCGGACTCTTCCGAGCTGGTCTAAGTGCTTGATTGTGACCAACTTACTGTCGCCCGCCGTGTTGAGATCGGCTTTCACTACCACTCGCCTCTCGACATCACTGTAGACTGTACGCGTGCGAGTCTCTTCCGATTTCCCTTCGGCTGCAATGACTAGCTTAGGCCGTCCAAAGACATCATACTGTGTCGAGGTCGAGACGTTATTATCAACATCCGTTGCTCTTACAACCGCGCCGGTAGAAAAGTCATATTCCAGCGTAGAGGTGCGCTGAGCAGGGGTTGCGACCGCCGCCTTTGTCTCGGTCGGGTAGAGATTGGCGACCACCCCGGACGGGCTTGAAATATTTCCATAGGTGTATTCGGTCTTGTTGCCGAGCGCATCTGTGGTGCGAATTACATTTCCAAACTCGTTATAGTCATGCTTTATGCAGATGGCATTAACAGTGCCCGGAGCAGCAGCTACTAAGGGGTCAGAGACAGGCCCCCGGATTGAATCCCAGGCTCGCTGTTCTTTCAAATTTCCTGTAGTCAAAGACTCATCATAAGTAAACTCAGTGCGTGAGATGACCGCGCCGGTTTCCGCTCCGGTTCTCAACTCAGAAGATTTCACTGCATTGCGAAGTCTTGGCGAGGTATCCCTGTTATAAACGTTTGCATTCCTTGGATCAGTCGCATTGCTCTCTGATGCTTCAGGTGCCTCCAGATAATAAGTATTAAGAGTTGTGCGAACGAATGGCACGTTGGCTACGTTAGCCCAGACAGGATTTCCGCTTGTGTCATGTAGCGAGCTATATTCTCGCCAATTGCTCTCTCTGACACGAAGCAGGTTGCCGTTCTTGTCGTACAGGTAATCTTTGACGGCGGTCTTTACCAGATTTCCATTTGCATCTGTGATCGAGATGAGTTCAGATTTGACATAAAGGTTCTGAACTTGCGACCCAATCGTTCCATAAGGCAGGTTATTCAACCATTGGCGCTCGATGACCGTCCCATCGGGGCGCACTGATTTGTAAACCGAGCCGACGCCGCCGTCGAAGCTCTCCCTCGTTATCGCTCCATCCGGCCCGGTAATGATACTTGTGCCTCCTTCTTCATTATCGGGGATAGAATATGTCCAGGCTTCTGTTGCCTGCACAGAGGCTCCGTCATATTCCTGCAAGTATGTCAGTGTCTTTTGAGTCGGACTATTATCAATGATGTCCTTGACGTGGATGGCCGTGCCGGTCTGTCCATCCAGTTTGTAGCTGTAAGCAGCGCTCGCCCCTGAAGGCAGTGTGACCGCGTTTATTTCTCCCCAGCCGGATGAGCTGGAAGTTCCGGCATTGTAGCCGAATGAGTAAGAGAGGCCGCCCAGTTGCGCGGGCAGAGTGATCTGTTCTACTACTCTAAAACTTGCATTAAGCGGAACCGTCCCGGCAGGCCCCCCTGCGTTATAGGTTTTACTGACCTGTATGGTCTTCCACTTTATGGTGGTGATTATCTCTACATTGTTTGTGCCCCACTGGTGAATGTAATCCTGGTTGGCAGCCCCATCCTTTTCAATAATTATGGAGCGGCCAACCTGGTCTACCAGCTTATCGGCAAGGCGATTGTTATACGGGACATTCTCCTGTATCTCTATGTAGTTTCCGTTTCTGTCCGTGATGCGCTGCGGGGCATTGCCGCCCGTCACGCGCGTGCCGTCAGAGAGATAGAGCGTCCAGGGATTGTTCGCCCAGTTGTTATGATCCCCATCCTGCTCGAACTCCAGCCGCAGGTATGTGCCATCCGTGCTGTAGTAAACCATCTTCGTGTTGATGGGAGCATCTGACGGACAGTAGCCACTGTTAGTATTTGGATTCCAGCCGCTGGTTGACCCATCGGGTTGATATTTGAAGTAGCCGTCCAGCTCATCCTTGTCCAGAAGACGGAACTCATGCTTACTGCCATCAGGAAAGATGATGAAGAGCTTGAAGTAATAAAGGTATGGGTAGTCCGAGCATGGATTGTAATAATTTGTATTGTAGGATGAAGGGGGTGAGTAATCACGCTCCTGTAACTCTATCTGATATTTATAGCCATAGCGCCATCCGGCCTGGTCGCTCTTCCGGGCTGCAAGCACGGCCTGTGTAATCGTGTCTCCGCCGCACTCAGGGCCGGCAGGAGTTTTCGGCCAGAAAGGAGAGCCGTACGGTGTACGCGCACAGTCTCTATATTGAGTATGAGGATCAAAGAGCTTGCTGTTGTAGAAGAGGCTGATGCGAGCGGCGAGACCCCCGCGCCCCGGAGGCAGCGCAGCCACAGGGAGATTGAGCATGAGATTGCCGTTGGTGGTGTTGACTGTCTCTATGTCGCCGAGAGCATAAGAGCCGGAAGGCATGAAGCCACGGTCAGGTGTCTTCTGTTCCTGTGCCTGTATGCTCGCTGAGCTAAATAAAAGCAGGACGATCAAGAAGGAAAAGAGTACTAATGTGGGAGATAGTCTCTTGATTTCTTTCATCTGGCTCTCTAGCTTCCTTTAGTCAAACTCTTTACTGCTTGACGATTCGCCATTCGTCTACAGGACACCCTGTGTGTGATTGCAAACGATGCCGAACCTGCGGATTCAATAGGCTATAAGCCGCGCAATTCTCCTTGCTCAAGTGCATTCATTCCAGAGTAATGTGGAATAGACAGGCTGGATTCTCGGCCACGCTCAAGGTGTAACCTCCCTGCGCCAGATCAATCACCTCACTCCAGGTCTGCGCTGCTCCGCTCTGCACTCTCCATTCCTGAACCAGCGCGCCGCCATTGTCCCGTCTGAGTTGTAGGGTGACCTCCTGCGCTCCACTCTGGTTTGTCACTTCCAGACGAAACGCTCCTGCCGCGCGCGTTGTAGATGCCGGAGTGAACGCACGCGTCCCCAGCACTACGCTGACTGTCTCTACTTGGGAAGCAGGCGGTGCCGCGCACGATGGAATGGGCAATCGCTTTGCACCGCCAGCGGAGAGCGACCATGCTCCGGCAGCGATGCCTGCAACGCTGATGAAGATCAACAAAAGGATGACGGAAGCTATATTTCGTAAAGAAGCTTTGCTTAGAGCTTTCCTCAATCTTTGCCGCTCAGCCATTATTTACTCCTTCTCAACTTGCAGTATTGCTATGCGCTCACTGTAGCTGCCCGTAGATGACCACGTCTGAAACAGTCGCTCCCGGTGAATAGAAAGCTGTATCGACTAAAAGCGGATATGCAGGCGTCACCGTGCTGGTATAAACGAGCACTCCGTTTCTTCTGTACTTAACTACTCCGCCTTCAACCGACACACGTAATTTGTCGCCCACGGCATAAGGCCCGACGCTGCCGCGACCGACACCGCCTTCATAAATGTACAGGGTGCCGGAGCCTGCCGGATGCATGGCAAAATCCACATCCGTGTAATCCTGATTCGTGTCTCCGTGGCTTAATCCAAAGAGGCTGATGCTGAAGTTGTTATCCGTCACAGTGAATTCCACGTAGCCATCGCCTGAAGAGATGGCTTTCGTAGAGCTTGCGCCCGCATTGCCCCAGCCCCAACCGGCTGTCTTGGACAGATTATTGCCATTGACAGAAAGGCCGACGGCATTTGTCCAGACTACATTTTCATTACCTCCGGCAACGGTTTGTAGCTGCCCGGAGATAATCACGTCTGAAACGGTCGCTCCCGGCGAATAGAAGGCTGTGTCGGCTCGCAACGAGTAGGTCGGAGCGACACTGCTCGTGTAAAGCAGAGTTCCGTTCCTTCTGTATTTGACTACTCCGCCTTCAATAGCTACGCGTAATTTATCGCCCGCAGCATAAGGCCCGACGCTGCCGCGACCGACACCGCCTTCGTAGATGTACAGGGTGCCGGAGCCTGCCGGATGCATGGCGAAATCTATACCTATGTAGTCCTGATCCGCGTCTCCACGGCTTAATCCAAAGAGGCTGATGCTTGAGTGAGTATCATTAACGGTGAACTCTACGTAGCCGTCCCCGGTTGCGATGGCTTTCGTAGAGCTTGCGCCTGCATTGCCCCAGCCCCAACCGGCTGTCTTGGACAGATTGTTGCCATTGACAGAAAGACCAACAGCATTTGTCCAGACTACGTTCTCGGTCGAGTAGGATGATGACGGAGGGGGCGTTGGGGTCGTCGTTGCCGATGGAGTTGCGACTGCTGTAGGCTCTTCTGTGGAGATGAGTTTGTTGCCCGCGTAGATGTACTCTTTCGATGGATTAGAGGCTGAGAGGCTGCTCGGTGGAGTCAGCATTGATGGCTTCAACATCCCTGGAAGCGCTCGCCATCGCGCAATAATACTGATGGAAAGAGCAAGGCTGATCAATACACAGATTAGAATCAGAAGCTTGCGCCTGCTCTTTTTCTCAGGCTTCGTACTTCCCTTCTTCCTCTGCCGGGCTATTCTTTTAGACATTCACTTGCCTTTTCTCGCACAGACACTTAGCCCAGAGCGTTTGGAATCAATAGATTGCTTTCCAGCCTGTGAGAGAAATAGAGGCCAATCTGCTGATAGGCATACTTTCCCAACAGTAATCCAATGCTCTTGAAGTGTTTATGGCTCAGGCCAACGCCGCGTAGTGCGTGAAGATGCAGGATGTCATGCAGGGCTGAGTCCCAGTTTGCATCTTTGCGGCAAAGGCCGTGATTAACAAATGAAAAATCCCGTGACCCACGTGGACGTTAGTCACAGGCTTTTGTTTAGTTAAGCAAGGTCTCTTCCAACTGCGAGTAGCCATGCACTTTTAGGGAAAGCTGCGCGAGGTGTAGAAGTGGAGGCGGCTTACGACAGTGGGAGAGATGCATAAGAAATTCCCGTTCCTGAGTGCGGGTACGTTGGAGAGCGTCCTGACCTGTGGTTCGAGATGGTTGTTATAAACGCTCTCTGAAGCTAAAAACGCGGGCAGTCTAAAACCGAATCAATCAATTGTCAACAAAAATCTTTACGACGTATACCTGCCGTCAATACAGGCCAGCACGCAAGTCTGATTTCTTAAACTGCACATCTACTATCAACGGGCGGTGGTCAGAGCCTGTACGCTTACCTGTTCTGATTTCTTCAACACTAAGTTCATCGCTCACTAAGCAGTGATCTATAGGTAGCTGTAGAAATGCGGGCAGCGGCATAGGCCAGCTAGGGCTGAGACCAAACCCTATCCGGGCATCGCGTAATCCGGACTCTCTAGCCAAATCTATGAAGTAAGGAGACCACATGGTTGTGTTTAGATCGCCTATCAACAGTCTAGGCCCTTTAGTCTCTCTTAAAATAGAGGCAGCTTCGGCGAATTGCCGGTTGCGATTCAGGAATTTGTCTGTACGCATAGGTGTTGGAGGATGCAGGGACAGAATCGAGACCACCGTGCCATAGACATTAACTTTTGCCAGAAGTGCCAGGTGAGTGGAAGCATCTAGGTTTAATACCGCTACATCTTCCAGAGAGTATCGACTGAAAAGAGCCATGCCGGAGCCACCGGGCTTAGGGACAGTTTTATAATAAGGATATTCGGAGACAAAGCCTCGCGTATGCTCCAGCCACTTATCAGTGAACTCCTGCAATACGATTATATCCGGGTGCGCTTCATTGACGGCTTCGATCAAAGCCGCATAATTCTTATTACTTCCCAGAACATTAGCCTGTATCAATCTGAGATGAACCGTGGAAGATTGGCTATCATGACGCGGGGCTGCGAAATAATACGGGAGAATATAGCTCAGGTTAAAAATGGCTAAAGCCACGGCAAACGGTAAAAGTTTCCATGAATGAAAAACAATGAGGAGAATAATACAGGCCAGTGAAGCCAACGCATACTGCAACCTGAAATGGGTGGCAAGCTCCAGATAGGCGTAGTGACCGAATAGACTTATCAAAGTTAAAATCAGAACGGCAAACAGGAGCGCCATTACCAGTTTGTATATAAGTTGAGGTGGAACCAGTTCAAAAAGAAACATATTAGATGTCAAACGCCCTGTTTAGTTAATGCTGATTATCTTACACTCCAGCGTCCTGTTCCAACGCCGCTCCGTCATCTGCCTTGTTTGGTCTGCGATGACTGTGAAAACAATCTGTTGCTCGCTTGAAGCGTTGCGGAGCCGTTCGAGCACGGGGAACTCGCTCAGGTTTGTCCATTCTATACGCACTGCGATGTGTTCCTGCGTACGCAGAGGAATGATTAAGGACAAGCCCGAACTGCCGTCACCACGCACAACTGCCCTGTAGGTTATACCTCCTTGCAGCGTACCTTCATAGGGAACAATCACCTGAGAAATATCTTCAAAGCGAGTGAGGTCGAAGCGGTAGCGATACCATGCGAAGCTCCTGAGCGATGAGTTGCGCAGGATGCCTACGACCGTGACCTTCGCCCGGCTGCCGTATTCGATTGATCGGATTTTATTAACTTCACTGTTGAGCAGGTTACGTTGTGTCTCGTCGCTGCTGGCATACCGGACGCCTATCTGATCATCATGGCTCAGTGGGCACTTTTCATCACTGAGATAAGAGGCTTCCGTTGCCAGTTGGAGCGTCGCCGTAAGACGCACGGGCTTGTCAAAGTAGAGTCGCGGATTTTTGACCATCTCGCAAAAAGCGATGGTGGAAACTTCCTCCGTAGCGTTGGATGTGAAGCTGGATTGACCTGCGCCGGGACTGCCGGAACTGAATAGATTGTTCACCGAAGAAAGATGACTCGGCAATAGTATCAGCGAAAACAGGACTGTCAGAGTCGGGAGTGCTTTCATAGTTCGTTTATGATGTGCTGACCTCATTCAACAGATGTCTAACGCACGCATTAACGCGCCGATAGAGTCTCTGCATCGTGCGGCAAGTTGACGATGAGAGACTTGCTATTTGCCGGTCGAGTAGCACGAGTTGCAGGGCTACGGGCATAGAGACACGTAAACCGCTTGAGTAGAAATCAATTGCCCAGCAGCTCGGAGCACCCCAAATCCTCATAGGCGAGCATAGCTCTTTCTAAATTGCGCCACCATAGCTCCGCGCTTCTACCCTGTGACCATTGCACCACCGGAACATTCAGATTTCTCAGGGCTGACCATCTATAATCGTTCCAGCAATCATCCCATGTATAATTATTGACACCGTGCGTTACCAGGCTTTCATAGTAGCGCCGCAAAAGATTCTGCTCCACAGCCGCCCTGCGCTCTGAATAACCGCCAAGAGCAACCATAAACGCTAAGTCTCGCGCCCCCACATCAACGTGCCAGAGTTGCCAGTCAAAGAGGCGGACTCTATGTTTTTCCCAATCACGCGGATAGAGAAGATTCCACCAGTGAGCATCTCCATGCGTCACCGTCAATCCGGTCGCATCAGTCAAGCGCCCCCAGATTTTGTACTTCGACGAGAGCAGCCGGTCATAGATTTTACGTCGCTTAGCCGAAAGCCTGTCTCCAAGGAAATCGATGAAGCTGATGATGTTTTTCTCGACTTCACAGACGAAAGCATTTAACTCGCTTTCATCAAAAAGTTTTCCAATCTCTTTTCCAAGCCCTGGATGCTCCCACCAGTAAGCATGTAACTGCGCCATGCAGTCCATAGCCAGCTCGCAATAGACATTGGAAGGCGGAAGCGGCGACTCCGGTTGAAAGTGCGTTTCGGATAAATCGTCCAGCAACAAATGAGATTTGCCCAACTCGGATGAGTACACGGCATCATAGCAATGAATGAAGGGCGGGTCAGGCATCTCACGCGCAATCGTGCTGTAAAACTCAACCTCTTTACTGTTAGGCTCGGCACAAACCGCTTTCGATAAATCGGGTCTGGATATTTTCAGGAACAACCGGGAAGGCGCAGACGCGGAAGCATCCATTGAATAACCTACTTCAAGGCGAGAAACAACCGACAGAATCAGCGTCTTCGTTAATTTATTCCGTGCGCTAATTACCTTGCCACGATTGAGGAAACCACTTCTACGAAGCACACCTGTCAGCCACCCCGGCGTTACCTGTTCAGGTGCGGTTATCACAGTCTCCATCTGTTCTTTTTATCATGTCTATATGGTTTGGACACTATCGATTGTGGTTGTGCTTGTTTGCGCGGTCATATTAGTATGCGTTCGGCTGGCAAGTGACAATCAGGCACAATACTTTGCTTAATTCGTCCTCGTTTACATTAACAGGAGCATCATGGCACTCAGCTATGATCTTCTTTTCTACTGCTGTTACCACCTTTTCTGAAACAAGAGCTGTCACCTGTCTTGCCTCGGAATCGAAATTTAATCAATCAACTCTACTGGAGGTTCAACATGCCTGTTGGCAATCAACTCTCTAGCATCCAGCACATCGTCGTACTGATGCTGGAAAACCGATCCTTCGACCACATGCTCGGATTTCTATACACTGACGAGGGAAACAAATCGCCCTCCGGCCAACCCTTCGAGGGACTGACGGGTAAAGAATCCAATCCCGATTCAACAGGCAAGAGCGTCACTGTCTTCAAGATCAAGCCTACTGACAAGAACGCTTATTTCATGCCCGGTGCCGATCCAGGCGAAGGCTATAATGCCACCAACTCGGAACTCTTCGGCAATATAAACGCTCCGACGCCGCCCGTCGCCACCAACCAGGGGTTCCTCAAGGACTTCTCTTACACACTTGGTTGGGAGGAGAAATCGCCAAGCTGGGCAAAGGGAATCCTGCCGGGCACCGTCGCTCAGAACATCATGGGCATGTTCACGCCAAAGATGCTGCCGGTGCTTTCGGGTCTTGCTCGCGGCTACGCAGTGTGTGACCAATGGTACTGTTCCTTACCGACCGAGACCATGCCTAATCGTGCGTTTGCCAACGCAGCCACCAGCCAGGGACACATGGACGACCTTACCAAGTCCTTCACTGTGCCAAGTATTTTCGGTTTGCTCGGTCAGCATAATGTGAGCTGGGCTATCTACGGCTATGATTCGGAGCCGCTGACGCGCCTTAACTTTCCGGACACAACCAGTGCGGACGACTCTCATTTCGGTCTCTTCAAAGATTTCCAGGCCGCCGCCGCAGGTGGAACGCTTCCGGCCTACACTTTTCTGGAGCCTAGCTGGTCATCTACAGGCAACAGCCAGCATCCCAATTATGATGTGGCTTTGGGCGAGCAGCTTATACACGATGTCTACTATGCCCTGTACAACGGCAAAGCGTGGAATCAAACGCTGCTCGTCATCACTTATGATGAGCACGGCGGCTGCTATGACCACGTTCCGCCCCCTCAAGGCGCAGTGCCTCCCGACAGCACTCCCGGCGAATACGGCTTCGACTTCAAGCGCTTCGGCATTCGCGTGCCAGCCGTTCTAGTCTCGCCCCTTATCGAGGCCGGAATTGTCTTCCGCGTGCCCGAAGGCGAGACGCCGCTGGATCACACCTCCATCTTGAAGACCGTGGAGAAACGCTGGGGGGTGCCTGCCCTGACCGCGCGCGACGCCGCCGCGCCCGACTTGGGCGACGTGCTCACACACGCCACCCCGCGCACAGATGACCCACTCAAGGGAGTGAAAGTCCCCCCGCCGAGCGGCAAAGACCCTGCAAAGGGTCGCCCTTCTCACCTGGAGCAAATACACGCCGAACTCGTATCGCGGCTGCCGGTTCAGGAGAAGCAGGCTAAGAAGCTTCCCCACATCTCCGAGTTGCGCACGAGCGCCGACCACAAAGCCTACATCAAAGCCCGCACCGCCGCATGGAAAGCAAGCCGCAAGACAACGGCGGCGTCCAACGGGCAAAGCCCAAGGGAGGGCGCGGCGAAAAAGCCCGCCCACGCAACAAAGAAGGCTAAGAAGAAGTCCTAAAAGAAGCTGTGTTCAAAGTCCCGTAGGGACGATTGATAATAGCCCGGTACTTCAGTGCTGGGTTAACAGAGCCGGGAAGATTATTGAGTCCCGTAGGGACGGCTGAAGGAAATATTCAGTCGTCCCTACGGGACTCAATCTTTTCTCCGTAACGCATTCCCAGCGATAAATCGCTGGGCTATTGTCAATCGTCCCTGACGGGACTCAAGTTGCATCTGCTTTTTCAAAACATCTTCTAAGGTCTGGGGTCGCCTACCGAAGCAGCCTGTACAAGCAAGCGTTGACAGTAGCGGCGTCGTTAACTATCTTTTCAATTCAGAAACAGTGGGGAGCGGTCAATAGCCTGCCCCCATCATCCTTTGATTTGAGCGGACGTGACTCGAATGATAATCCCCGCTCGAAGCTCTCTACCGAAAGGGAGCCTTCGTAGTCCGGCAGTCAGGACTACATCGCATATCATTGGAGGCAAATCATGAGAACTCTCTTACTCTTATCGTTGCTCCTGATGTTCGTTTCGACAGGCCAGAGCCAGAATACAGTGGTCTCGGATGGAGGCTCTTCGGTGGTTGTTCTCAGTTCCAAGTGGTCAAAGAGTCGTCAGACACCAGAGAAGCTGGAGACCCCGGTCACCGGCCCGGCTCCGGCTATGATACCGGCCAATAAAGTCGCTGAACGAAACCGCAGGGTTAATGATCCGGCAGGCGTGAGAGACCCGAACGCCGATACGCTTGACGGGCGCAGCGCGGCGCTGGAAAAGAGTGTACAAGAATCGCGCACGCCCCAGCCCAAAGCCGTAGACGGCTTCGCTTACCGTGTCAAAATACAGAACGCGAGCACTAGAGTCATTGAAGTCCTGTTCTGGGAATACCAGTTCATTGACCCGTCGAATCCACAGACCGTAGCGCGCCGACAATTTCTTTGCGGCGTCAATATAAAGCCCGACAAAGAGAAGGAATTGCAGGCATTCAGCCTGTCCGGCCCAACCGATGTGCTCAGCGTGGGGAGCTTAGCCAACAAATCCGGCAACCTTTTTCAGGAGAAGATTGTGATCAATCGCGTGGAATACGCGGACGGGACAATCTGGCAGCGCAGGGACTGGAACTTTGCAGAGGTTCGGTCAAATATTGCGCGCGCTATAAGAACGCCCTGGGGAACAGAGATGTGCCGGGGACTTTGAAATCCGCTCCAACGTCATTCCCGGATGTTTATAGCTCAATCGGGGCAATCAAGTATCAAGCTCCGCGAGTGCGACAGGTGTCGCCTCTATGACATAAAGCTCCTACGGAGCTTAGCTCAACCTATCTCATCCTATCTATAAACATCCGGCTCCTACGGAGCCAGGAACATTGTCGATTTGCTTATCTCGCGCCTTACGTTCCAATAACACGCCTTTCATTATTGTCCAGTCCCCTGCCTTAGACCTCAAGAGCATAGCTTACTGGATTGAAATCGTAAGGGTATAACTCGTGTTATTTTCGCCGCCGTTGTAAATATGCAGCTCGTAATCACGAGCGCTGTCGGTCTGAATCGTGTAAGAGGTCTGATCGTTCTCGGCGAATGCGACTTTACCGTTGCGCGATGAAACGGTTGCCGAAATTGTTTGTCCGGCGTTGGCGCGCACAACATAGCTGCGGTAATTGGCACCGGCTACGCCACGGTTAACTCCAATCTGCCCACTCACAGTTGCAGAGCTTGCGCCGCGCTTGAAGCGTATGCGCTCTTGCGCCGCCAGATTCACAGTTACAAGTAATAGCATTAGCGCTAATACGAAAGTCGCAGAAATCGTTTTTTTCATGTTCTCCGTTGAATCCCTTTTGAAATTTTCAACTCGCCTGCATGTCGCCCGGCTTATTCCGGTCGGCTCGAATGGCTCATTATAACCGGCTTTGTATTTGCGACCCAGCGCCCCTGTTGATAGTGTCCTAACTTCAAATTAGAATGGCACAGAATATGAAAAACGTATGGGCATTCTGTTGGGGCATGGGCGTAGGCGTGCTCGGCGGTCTTATTGGACTCGGCGGGGCAGAGTTTCGCTTGCCCGTACTGGTCGGCTTCTATAAGTTCCGCACTTTGCAGGCTATTGTTATTAACCTCATCGTGAGCCTTGTCACAGTGGTCTTTTCCTTCATCTTTCGGGCTGGCTTTGTGAGCTTAGACCGCGTCAGTTCTCACGCTCCCATCATCTTTGACATTCTCATCGGCTCATTAGTCGGTTCTTACATCGGCGTTCGCTTTGCAACTCGAATCAACGAGCATACTCTTACCCGAATCGTGGCGATTTTTCTCGTCGCCTTGAGTTTGATTTTAATCGGGCATGACTTCATCTTTTACGCGCAGAGCCTTGCTATTCCCTTTGCGCTCAAGCTCGTTTTTGGTGTGATTGCCGGAGTAATGATAGGAGTATTCAGCAGTATGCTCGGCGTGGCGGGTGGAGAGCTAATCATTCCGACCATCATCATACTCTTTGCTGTGGACATCAAACTTGCCGGAAGTCTGAGCCTTGCTATCAGCATCCCGACTATCATCATGGGTCTATTGAAGTATGGGAGACAAAGGCAGTTGAGCGGCATCCGTCAACAGGCAGGCTTTATCCTGTGGATGTCGGCGGGTTCAATCTTAGGTGCGCTGATAGGTAGCTATTCGCTCGGCTATGTTCGAGTCTCATTCTTGCAAGTGCTGCTTGGATTAATCCTGCTTATCTCTGCCGTCAAGCTGTGGCGCACGCCAGTCTCAAGCCTCTAATTTCAAATTATAGTTGCTTGCAATTAGATGTAGCCGCTGCGCAATGCGTCTCAGGTAAGTACCGCCTGCGGTAGCGGGCGGGTTCTATGGTAGCTATCACCCGCCCGCTCACGCAGGCGGTACTGACTTGGGTGACACTCAATCGCAATCTGCTATAGGACACCACTGAAAAATCGGCTTCTTAAACTAACCGCCTGCGGAATATGTAAAGTTGACCTTCGTCTCGGCAACTACTTCACCGTCCTGTGTCTTTTTCAGTGTGCCTCTGAGTATCACTTCATCAGAGGGCGGCGGGTTCGCGGAAAAGTTATCCAGTTTCTCGAAAGTACCCGTGAAGCTATAGCCGACGCCGCCGACGGTGGCGGTCGTAAAGGTTAGGTTCCTGCCATTCAGCTTCGGGTTGACAAGCTGGTAATCTTTGGCCGACCTGCGCTTGGGTCGTATGAAACCATTCAAGGGAGCCGGATTGCCATTCTCGTCTATGGTGGCAAGACTCAAGTGCTCGATTTCAGAAAAATCACCCGGCAGAGTGCCAGCCGCAAAGTAAGCGCCGGTCACATCGCCTTTGGACTCATTGACCACTTCCTTAGCATTCGCGTTAGTATTCTTTGCTGGCTGCGCGGCAGCGGCAGCCGTCGCTGTGGGCGAGGCTGCGGCGGCTGGCCGGTTAGCGTTCTGCGTGTTAGTGTCTGAAGCCATGCTGCATCCAGCAGCGCACAATCCCAATAATGCACAGACCAAAAACCATCGGTTCACGTATTCATCTCCCATTGTTAGAATAGAGCAATTAAAAAATCTTCTACATCCTACCATACAAAAAAGCAGCCAGACGCCTGAGCCATATACCAGGAGCATGGTCACATCCCGCGATAGGCTGATGATGAAATCCGGCTTGGCTCCGATTAAGTTCGAGTGACTTATACGGCTGCCGGATTCCGGGCAGGCCATTGCTATCAGCGCAGCGGAATTACCTTCAGTCGCCTGTATCGCCCTGTCTCGGATTGTTCATCCAGATAGCGTATATAGACGATTAACTGCCGGTTGCGGCGTATCACATACATCTCCGAGCCTGAGCCAGCCCACCAACTGGTGCAGGCAACAACGGCTGAGGAAGGCACACCACGTGAGCTGTAATCCTTCTTTTCCAGAACACTGAACTGCGCCGTATCACGTACGATGAAGACGCGCCGCCCGCCGACTTTCAGGAAGACTCTAGTGTTCGGATTGCCCATGTTGTCTTCACGGGTAACGAAATCCCAGGTGACATCAGCCTGACTGTGGCTGGCCTTCCTGCCTGCGCCTTGCGCTGTGCCAGAGGGGATAGCAAAGAACGTTGTTAACATGACGAGGAATAAGCAGCATCGCCGCATACGAAAGCGCCTTCTTTCTAAACAAGGTGATAGAGCAATAGGATTGAGAACGGTCTTTCAGTAGGCTGCATCTTACAATGCTTTAGGCTCGCGTCCCAACACTCAAGTTGAAATTACCTTCCAGCGGGGATTCTCATGCTGAAGGATGGGTCAACCGTCAATCCGGTTTCTTCGTTATCGGTTGGCCGAATTTCAGCCATTCATCTTGAGCATAATGAAAGGTCAATGGCGCGGGTATCAGGCTACTTTCCAGCTTGATAAATTCAGGCAGCCAGTCGGAGTTGATGCCCGAATGCTGCTCGGCAACAGTGAGGCTCTGGATGTCGCCTATATCCTTGCCTTCAAGAGTCAGGAAATCTGTGTCGCCGCGCTCCATCACATCTCTAAAATCGCAGTTGAGGGTAGTCTCCAAAATGCCTGCCGATCCTTCGAGCGTAAATTTCACAGGCACATCAGTTCCAGCCCTGTGCGTGTCACGCGTCCTTATGGTCAGCAAGTAACGGGGCGGCGCAAGCTGTGTGAAAGGGTTATAACCATTCTGCGCCAGCTCATACCTTTGCGCGAAATGGTCTTCCTGCAAAATCAACAGCAGGTGCGGCACGGTATGAAGGTCAACAATCATGCCATCAATATGCAAGTCCATATAACTGCGTATATAGGAGTCTGAATTCAACACCCACGCATAAATGAGCTTGAAGCTATCGCCGTTGCCTGCGGCCTGCACCCCCTTAGCCGTCATGATTGATTTGAAGAGGCCGAACTTGATGGCCGGGATGATACTGCCGTTCGCATAGGTAAAGCTTTTCTGCGACTGTGCCTTAAAGCCTGCGTCCACTTCCCCTGGCGACTTCTCTTCATCGATGCCTATCGCAAAGTTCTCTCTCGTCTGGTCGTAGGCGTTAAGGAAACTGATGTGCGTGAGAGAGCCGACGGTGATTAATACGCCCACGCCATCGCAGACGGGGTGGCTTGAAAAATTGTCGAATACTATCTTGACGAACTCGTTAATATCGAACGAAGGCGTCTTAATATCGAAGGCGATTAAAGCCAGATTGAAATTGTTCGAGTTGTCTGTGAGCAATGCTCTAAGCCCTGTCAGGAATGTGACCAGGCTGTTCTCGGGAATAAAAGCATTGGAGCCTATGGTGCCGTGACTGACAAAGAAGTGGCCGGGCTTACCGGCATCGAAACAAATATCCGGCTCAAGGGCATTCGCGCCCGCCCGCAAAAAACCCTCGACCTCCTGCAACGTATTAGGATTATGCCCAAGGATGTAGAATTTTTGTTTTTGCATAAGCTGACACCCGTGAAGAGCTAAGGATTGGAATTCTCAAGCGAGATCATGCAGGCGAGGATACAAAAATCCACCTTGCCCTGTCCATCTTTGATAGTGCGGATAGTGGATATGTTCGGGATTGAGTGAAAGTAAACTTGGTCTTCACCACAGAGACACAGAGGGCACGAGAGGATGCACAGAGTTATTGAAAGCCATTCAAGCCTCTGTGCCCCCTCTGTGTTCTCTGTGTCTCTGTGGTGAAAATCAATTCGCAGCTACACTCAACTTTCATCCGAACCGCTCGCGCTCGAATGAATTGTTAGATGCGTAACAATAAACCCTTTTACTCTCTAGCTACGTGCTTCAACTGGTTTGAGTGTCACGCCCTCGTTGCCGCCGTATTGTGGCTCGCCTATCTTTTTGGCGACCTGTGCGGCTGAAGGATGCTTCACCCTGGATAGCCTTCCTTCTGCAACCATTCGCCTGTGAGTCTCTGTCCAGCCAGGCAATTCCGCGTCCGGTTGTTCCCAGTGCGCAATCGAAGCCTCATCGCACCAGTCGAGCAGCTTTGGCATAGCTTTCATGTGCGCGCCCGAGCCACGAAACGCTCGCATCGCGGCGTCATCTTTCCAGGCCGTCAATGTCCAGAAGACATTCCCCTTATCACGTGTCAGCCTGCCACCCAGAAAACCTGCGGCGCGTTTCACCTGCCGCTCAGACTTAAACGTGTACCAGATGAACTGCGGCAGATAAAAGTAAGAGCGAACGCGCAGGCGTGTCGCCGAGATGAATGCCATTACTGTTGTTCTCTAATTCTTCGCTGCCTTCCAGTCCGCGAGCCTCTTTTCCATACGCGCGGTATCAACCTTGTCCTCTTTACCGCGCTGGATAGCCTTCTCTGCGACTGTCATGGCCTCATCTTTTTTGCCCGCCGCATAGAGTAGTTGCGACCGTGTTGCAAGATTCCTGTAGGTCTCCTTGACCTTGATTGACTGGTCTACCCATTTCAGCGCCTCGTCCCACTTATCATCATTGGCGTACTGGTTGGCGACCTGTAGAGGAATTTCCCAACTGGTCGGATTGGCAGCAATGGCTGCATCAATCTTCGTTCGCATGAGTGCTTCTACGTTCGGCACTTCAATCGTAAAAGGCACGGCTACTTTCTCCCAACGTATAAGAACCTGCGCCGAGTTGTTCGTCACAAGCGGAAAGCTGTAGAGCAGCCATTCCTGATTGTCCGTCACCATTTGAGGCTTAGCCTTGACGCGCAGCACATCCTTTTTCTCGTCGTAGCTGAAGCTGCCCCACTGACCGGCGTCGCTGTTGAAGATGATCGTCCATTCATCGCGTCCGGGGATGGTGTGCAGGCTATAATTCCCCGCCGGGAGTTTCTGGCCGTTAATCAACACGTCGTCCGTGATGGAAAAGGTCGTGGCCTCGTTAGCGCCGGTGCGCCAGACATGGCCGTAAGGAACAATGGGTGCATCCTTAAGGCGCTTGCTCGAATCGTCCAAGGTGGCCGTGCCGCCGCTCACTGCTGCGGGCGCGTCGCCCCAGATTTTCCGTCCCTTTACACCGGGGCGACTGTAAGTGATGGTAACGTCCGTGACGCCTACGGTCTGCACCACGGTAGCCTTCTGGCTGGGGCGAGGCAGGCGCACGGCAGGAGCCTGTGCTGAAGCCGCCTGCGCACAGCACAGCAACAGCAGAGCGAAGATGGAAGCGTAGAAATGTTTCAGGGAAATCATTGGTGTGTCTCCTAAGTCAAATTTGAAGCAATGTATTAGCCCCCGTGCAGGTTGTCAATGCAATACTGCCCTGACCGGATTATGCAGCCTTACGAATAAATGGATTTCTGATTTACTATAGCTGCGCGAGCTTGTTTAGATAGCCTCTTAATCCGCTTGAAGAGATTTCAGAAGAGATGAATCCTATATAATTATCCGGCCTCAGCAACAGGCTGACCGGCTGGCTTGTGCCAAAGATTTCCTCTACACGCGGGTTAAGCGGGACTGTATAAAAATCAATTAACTGCGGGTATGCGCTTTCCAGCTCATTTATAGTGGCCTGATAATCACTCTCCGCTCCGTGGAAATTAAGCAAATGGAATTTCGGATTGCGCAGCCTGTCATAGATGCTTTGACCGTCAATTAAAAAATATGGCATACGGTCTCCGGCTTTAACTTTGAAATCATCGCCTTCCATTTCACTCAGAGAGCTATGGCGATAATTGATGCCGGTTTGTGATATAAGCGGGAAAACGAATTTATTAACCGCGTCAATGCTAAACGCAGCACCGGCTATATAAGGAAAGACATGCGTCCGCAGGTAGGCCAGAACGGGTTCGGGGCTGGCGATTAGATTGAAAAATCGGTCGGTCGTCTTCAGTAGATTGTCCGCGTTAACGAGCCGTTCTTCGTTGTAGGTTCCAAGGATTTTTTCGCCCGCCTGTCCTTTCAAAACAAGAGCTATTTTCCAGGCCAGATTGTAACCGTCCTGAATTCCAGTGTTCATTCCCTGCGCTCCGGCGGGCGTGTGAATGTGCGCTGAATCGCCCGCTAGAAAGCACCTGCCCATAGAAAATTTATTAACATGGCGTGAGTGAACTTTATAGGTTGAAAACCAGTTGACGTTTGTTATGTCCAGGTCTAGCTCTGTGTCCTTCTTGATTTGCTCTTCGATCTCTTCATACAAGACCTCGCCTTCGTCCTTTGCAAATTCTTCTGGAAAAGTGCCGACGATGCGCCACCGTTGTTCACCTATCATCGGGAAAAACGCCAGCAGATTATGTCTCATTAAAAAGACCATCAGCGCGTCGTGTGAAAACTCCCAGTTAATCTGCACGTCTGCAACATAAAACATGCGCTCAAACGTGCTTCCTTCAAACTCCAGACCGAGCGAATGACGTACGAGGCTTTTCGCGCCGTCGCATCCGACCAGAAATTTTGCCTCAATTATTTCGGTCTCGCCGTTCGCCTTTTTCACCGTTGCTTTTACGCCTGATGCGTCTTGCGTGAAATTTTCAAGCTCAGTCTGCCAACGCACGTCCCCACCCTGCGCTTTGATAAAGCCATACAGGAGCTTTTCGTGCTTGCCCTGTTCGACGATTAGCACATACGGGTACTGGCTCAAGCCTTTACCGATTTCGGCCAGGTGGAGTTCGCCGCGCACTTCGCCGCCGACAACCATACGCGCTTTCTCTGCAATCGCGCCCTGTGCGATTAAATTTTCCGAGAGACCAATTTGCTCGTAAATTTCAAGCGTTCGCGCCTGCACTCCGATTGCTTTTGAATGCGGTGTGGTCGTTTCCTTATTATCGACAATAACAAAATCAACGCCGTATCTGATTAACTGACACGCCAGCGCCAGGCCGGTCGGCCCCGCCCCTATAATGACCACGTCCGTTTTCATTGTTGTCTCCATTGGAAGAAGATGAACCACTAAATCACACGAGGCGGCACTGAGAAAAGAAACACGAAAGCAAACGCGTTGTTTGTTCTCTTTTCGTGACGTTTAGTGTGATTTAGCGGTTTGTCTAGTTCCATTCTTTTGACTGCAATCCGGTATTACACATACTGGCCTGCGGCGAAAGCAGAAGCCCACGCCCATTGAAAATTGTAGCCCCCAAGTTGTCCCGTCACGTCCACCACTTCTCCTATAAAGTATAGTCCGGGTGTGCGCCTGGCTTCCATAGTTTGCGAGGAGAGTTCCGTTGTAGAAACACCACCTGCGGTCACTTCGGCCTTCTTGAAGCCTTCCGTGCCCGAAGGCGTAATCCGCATGTGCTGAATCTTCTGCGCCACCAGGTAAAGCTCATCAATCGTGTACTGCCTGAGCGGCCTGGAGTCCGCGTAGAGCTTGACCCATGCCTGAGCGAATCGTCTAGGTAATCTTTGAGCGAGAAGATTAGCAAGCTCTATCCCGGAAGTCTGATTACGCTTCAGCATATCGAAGACATCTTCATCCGGCAGCAGGTTAATCGAAAGGGCTTCGCCCGCTCGCCAGTAAGTAGAGATTTGCAGTATCGCAGGGCCGCTCAACCCTCTATGTGTAATCAGAATATTTTCACGAAACGCTTTGTCACAGCAGCTCACAATCGCGCCCAGAGAGACGCCGCTTAAAGGTGACAACTGCTTCTGCATTTGCGTGGGAAGGGTAAAAGGCACAAGGGCGGGTCTGGGCTGCTCAATCTTTAAGCCGAACTGCCGCGCGATGCGATAACCGAAGTCGGTCGCGCCCAGAGGGGGAATGGACAGGCCGCCTGTGGCTATGACCAGCGAGGATGAAATGAAAGCTCCCTGATTAGTTTCTATCCTGAACACCTCATCCTTCTGCACACTTAATACCTGACAACTGCAACGAATCAACGCGCCCGCATCACTGCATTCGCTGAGCAGCATGTCAATGATCTGCTGCGAGCTTCCATCACAGAAGAGCTGTCCAAGCTTCTTCTCGTGATAAGCGATTCCATATTTTTCTACTAGGGAGATAAAGTTCGCGGGAGTGTAACGCGCCAGCGCAGACTTGCAGAAATGCGGGTTGGCCGAGACGTAGTTTTCCGCGGTCGTATAAATGTTAGTGAAGTTGCAGCGCCCGCCGCCGGAGATGCCTATCTTCTTTCCAACCCGCTCCGAGTGTTCCAGCACCAGAACTTTACGCCCACGCCTGCCTGCTTCAATTGCGCAGAAAAGTCCCGCCGCCCCTCCGCCAATGACTATACAATCCCATTCCAGCATGAAAACGGATGATTACTTTTGGGCTTTAGGCAGACCTATCTTCCAGTCATCGCCTTCTTTCACAAAATCCATTGTAGACCACGTGCCCTTCTCGTTTAGATATTCGAGCGTGGCTCTATCGCCGGTAATCTTCTCATTGCGCGTTTCAGCCGTTGCGGCCTGCGGCTTGTCGGCAAGCGCCTTCAATTGCTCGTCCAGCGTTTTCTTCTCTTCTTTACCCATCTCCGTTAAGAAATCAAGCGCTTCTTTCGACAGCACGCGCTTCAAGCCTGCTATGTCTTTCTTTTGCCGGGCGGCATAGCCGGTTTTGTAGCTTTCGGTAGGCGTCGCTAGCGAACCGCCCGAAGTTGGACTCTCCTCCGCCCTGGCGACTTCAGTCTGGTTGGTATTGGTTGTGGTCTGCGTAGCAGTATTGCCTGCGGAACGATTGCTATTTCCGCTATTGGATTCTGTGGCTCTCTGGCAGGCTGTTGTCCCTGCCAGCACAAAAAATGCCGCTAACACGAAGGCCAAACGATTGGTCATCACTCTCACTGATGCTCCTTAATCTCACTGTCGTAGTTAATGCAATATCTGGCTGCAAGCATAGAGTATCACGGTGTTACAAGCCACTCGGGTTGAAGCCAAATTAAACCAGCACGGAAATTTTAATTTGATTTGCCAGCAACTATCTTACGGAGACGTTTTCTTGTTGGTGTTCTCACTGTTTGGACTGTTCGGAGGTTTGCTGACGCCATCATCTGTTGACGGTGATGATGGTTTATCCGGGTTTGTGATGTTGGGCTGAAGAGCGCATAAATATTTCTTAAAGCTGTTCACGTTGAGCTTCAACTCTGGCAACCCTTTTTCTCTGCGAAACTTTTCTGCGTCTTCCTGGCTGGTAAATCTATGAGCGCCCCCTTCGATTGTCATAAATCCTTTGCCGTAACCCCAATTACTAGCAGCCGCTGAGATATTCACCCTGTCATAAGCAGGCAAAGGGAAAACCTCAGACATAAAATCTCCTTCGCCATTTGACATTATAACGACCCAATACTCTGTTGGCGGCAGTGAGGGCTGACCGATGCATAAATATTTTTTCAACTCCTCAGCGTTGAGATTCACAGCTATATACCCTTTTTCTCTACGAAACTTTTCTGCTTCTTCCTGGCTTGTAAAGCTATAAACAGAGTCTTCAAGTGCCATAAGCCCTCTGTGTCTTGCACCCCACGCGCGAGCCGCCACGGCGACACTTTCCCTATCATCAACAGGTAAAGGGCAAACTTCAGAGATATACCCGGTGCCGATGAGCGTCCACATTACAACTACCCAGTAAGTTGTTTTTTGAGTCGCCGCGCTGGTGTTGCTGTTGACGTTGACGGGTTTTTTAGCGGAGCAGCAGACGAGGAACATCACACCTACTGCAATTACAAATTTAACTCGACTACGAACCGGCATTAACATATCCCTCTTTTATCAAAGAATGCCTCAGCCATACGCAGTAGCGCCTAATGCTCGAATTGACCGGGCGCGGGCGAAAGACATTCAACCTAACCGCAAGAAAGAATGAAAGCCATGTTATCCCGCGCTCCGGTTGAATGAGTTGTCAGGCGCGGGTTATGTGTCACTCAAAATCTGATGCCAATGCCCGCGCTAAACTGTAGATTGTGCCTCGTTTCAGCAGGTCGCTCGAATACCTCCGGCGGAGGACAAATGGTGGCACAGACAACGGGCGCTGGCTCCTGAGAGATACCATAACGAATGATGGTATCTCCTATATCAAGACGTGTCACAATCCGTCGCGACGGATAGAACTCTACTACGCCACCCACATCCATCGAGGGGTACGTCGCTTTGCCGATACGAAACTCAGGATTCTCAAACTGCAATGGGCCAATAAATGGATGAATAATAGTGATTGGTGTGAGGCCAACAAGCCGGCTTACTTTGGTGAATCCGACGAAACCGGGTCGGATTTTGATAAAGAGGCCGACCTTCTTGAAACGCTTGCCGGCCTTGACGCCGAACTGACCCTGATAGATGCGCCCACGCGGAACGCCGACATCGTCATTATCTAGTCGCGTAACGAAGCTACCTTCCGAATCAAAATCTCGTCCCGGAAAGAAGTTACCTTCCGCCTCAAGAGCAATATTATTCGTTACATTGTGAGTAAATCTAGCGCCGAACCCGGGGTCAGCTACGCGTCCGGAAACAAACTCGTCGTCTTGTGAAGAAGGCTTGTTGAGGATAAGCAAGGAGAACTGACCGCCAATCTCGAAGCGGGGAACATCGCCTTGAGCGAGCACTTCACTGCCCATAGAGAGCAGTGAAGCGAGAGCCGCGATAATAATACAGAGGGAAGGTTGTTTCATTCGTTTTTTAACAAAATCAAGATTAAACTGCTAGCACTTAACACCCGAGTTAACCGGGCGCGCACACAACGCCAATAGATTCAAGTCTCGCGGATGAAAGCAACGCTATTCGCGCTCCGGTTGAATGAGTTGTTGGGCGGCGTTCGCCGCAAACATTTAGGGTTTCAAATATACGACTGCGAATTTTCTATCCTCTCCGATCACTACGTTAGCAGTTTTACCACTCTGAGTACGATATTCTTTTACATATTTACCATCATTGAGAACCCTGCCATTTATCAAATCATAAGGCGGATTTTCACCCTTTTTACACACGCGCTCAAAAATTACATCACATATCAACGAGAGCGCATGAGTTTCTCCACCAAGTTCTTTTATCTTTTCTGGAGAGACACCGGTAAAAGCACCCATAGCAACGATAACATCACTACTATCATCTTCAGGCTTGCTATGCCGTGCAAGAAGACCAGCACCTATATCGTACCAAATTTTACCTTCAACTTGTTCGGTCTTCATACCTTCTGTTGGAAAGTTCCAATCGCTTTCTTTCTGCACGCAAGCGGCAGTAAGAAGCATAATCAGAAGCAGCAATATTAAGGAAGTTTTGCTCATTAGATTCCAGCCCTCAATTATCTGGATAGTGATATTCAACAGACGCCCAACGCATAATAGACGTACTAATCGCCGCCGGTAAAGACACCCATTTGGGCGTATTTGTTTTTATTCCAGACTAACTGCCGTCTCATCTTACGCCCAAAGGGGCGTCTAATCCTGTAACATTCTCGGATTACATAGGGAAACAATCTATGTTAGACAGCCCTGCATGTTGCGAATATTCGTTGATATGTAGAGAGGCGTTTGTCCTTTCATATTACTTAAAGGGCAAACGCCCTCTTCTGTTGTAGTGTTACTTGGTTGGTGGTTTGCGTTTGCGTGTCAGGCCGCTCTTGCGGTCGCTCTTTTTGGTGTAGCCGAAGGCTTCGTAGAGGGCGGAGTCTGCGCCTTCGGTTGAGTCTGCGAGGACACCTGCGACGACCAGTTGCGCTTTCTCAAGGAAAGTGTTGTCGGCGGCGTCGCGGTCGGTGAGCGCCTGTTTGAGGCTGGAATATTCTGGCGCGCATCAATGAACGCGGCTAGAATGGGCGGGTCTTGCTTCATGGAAATGCCCGGTGCTGTATAGAGCAAGTCCCCTGCCCTTTGTAGCCATGACCATTCCCGCCGGTACACGTCTGGGTCGCTATGAAGTCCGCTCCAAGTTGGGGGCGGGCGGGATGAGCGAAGTTTATCTGGCGCAGGACACTCAACTCAGACGCAACGTCGCCCTCAAGCTGCTTCCGGCAAAGTTCAGCCAGAACGAAGAGAGATTGCGTCGCTTCAAGCAGGAGGCTTACGCGGTCGCCGCTCTGAATCACCCGAACATCGCCCATATATATGAGATAGGCGAGACGGGCGACCATCACTTTATAGCGATGGAGTATATAGAAGGCGTGACCTTGCGCGAGAAGATTCACCGCCAGCATGAGCCGCTTGAGCAACTTCTAAAATACCTCACACAGGTAGCCGAAGGTCTGACCAAAGCGCACGCCGAAGGAATCATCCACCGCGATCTAAAGCCGGACAACATCATGATTACAAGCGACGGCTACGCGAAGATTCTGGACTTCGGGCTGGCGAAGCTGGTAGAGAGGCAGAGAGGCGACGGAGGCGAATCGAATGAAGGCGACACCATCTTGATGACGCAACATTCTGTGCCCGGCACAGTGATGGGGACAGTTGGCTACATGTCGCCGGAGCAGGCGCAGGGTCGAGTGCAGGACATAGACCAGCGCTCCGATATTTTCTCCTTCGGCTGCATCCTCTACGAAGCGGCGACGGGGAAGAAGGCGTTTAAGGGCAAGGATGCGCTGGATTCCATGCACATGATTGTCTATGCGCCGACGCCTCAGCTTAAAGATATAAACGCCGACGCCCCCGAAGAGCTGCAAAAGATAGTGTGCAGGTGCCTGGAAAAGGATGTAGAGAAGCGTTACCACTTGATCAGGGATGTGGCGATTGAGCTGGAAGAGCTGCGGCAGGAGTTGAAGGGCACGGCCAGTGCCCATTCCCAGCGCTCAACGCATTCCTCTGCGCATTCGGTGTCGAGCAGCGACACGATATTACGGGAAAGCGGGCTGGCAAAGAGCGTACACACGCAACCACCTTTGAGCGGTACTGCGGAAAGCGCAGCGATGCCTCAAATCTCAAGCGCGGAGTACATCGTAAACAACATCAAGCGGCATAGAGTCGCTTCCATCATCGGCCTGCTCTTAATGCTCATCGCGGCTGCAAGCCTTTTCTACTTTTACTACTACAGGAAAGAAAACACAGCCTTCGATTCAATCGCCGTCCTGCCTTTCGTCAACCAGAACGGCGACCCCGAATCGGAATACATCTCGGACGGTTTGACCGAGAGCACCATCAACAGCCTGACCCAGCTTCCTGATTTACGGGTCATAGCCAGAAGCTCCGTCTTTCGCTACAAAGGGAAAGAGACAGACCCGATTGCTGTGGGAAAGGAGCTGGGTGTGCGTGCCGTCTTAACAGGCCGCATCATGCAGCGCGGCGACAATCTGACGGTCAGCGTAGAGCTGGTGGACGTGCGCGACAACAAACAGCTCTGGGGAGAAAAGTACGAGCGCAAGGTAGCAGACCTGCTCGCGGTGCAGCGCGAGATTGCACAGGAAATCTCCTCCAACCTGCGCACTAAGATTTCCGGCGAAGTGCAGAACCGCGTCACCAAGCGTTACACGGAGAATGCAGAAGCCTATCAACTCTATCTGAAAGGGCGCTACTTCTGGAACAAGAGGACGCGCGACGATCTCAAAAAATCAATCGAGTACTTTAATCAATCGATTGAGCGTGACCCTAACTACGCGCTCGCCTTCGCGGGGATGGCGGACGCGTACGTCTTGTTTCCGGGCTATTCCGTTAGCAGCCCCCAGGACTCTTACCCCAAGGCAAGAGCGGCTGCAAAGCGTGCGCTGGAGATTGACGAAGGTCTAGCAGAAGCCCACGCCGCGCTCGGGCTTGAGCTTTTCGCGTACGAGTGGAATGCGGCTGAGGCTATCAAAGAATTCAGGCGAGCCATCGAGCTGAATCCGAATTACGCAACCGCGCATCACTGGTACGGCAATCAAGTCCTGCTTTACACGGGGCGCTTCGACGAGGCCATAGCGGCGATGAAGCGCGCACAGGAACTAGACCCGCTCTCACTGATTGTCAACGCCGATGTCGGCGACACCTACTTTTACGCACGCCAGTACGATAAGGCTATAGAACAATTGCTGAAGACCATAGAGATGGATCAGAGCTTTTATTATGCTCATTATGAGCTGGGCATGGCTTATGAGATGAAGGGGCTTTACCCCGAAGCCATCGCCGCGTACAAACAGGCGCGTGCATTGAATAACGACCCTCGTGTCCTGGCCTTACTCGGCCACGCTTACGCCGCTTCAGGCAGGCGCGATGAAGCGCTGAAGATGCTCAAACAGTTGCAGGAGCTTGCCAGGCAGCAGTACGTTCCGGCCTACCACTTTGTAATCCTCTACGCAGGACTCGTAGATCGCGACCAGGCATTTCAATGGCTGGAAAAAACCTATCAGGATCGCACCTCCAGAATGACAATCCTACAGGTTGACCCCTTCCTAGACCCGCTCCGCTCTGACCCACGCTTCACAGAGATGGTCAACCGCGTCGGCCTAAAGTAATAATCCCGGCAACAAGGATCATGAAAGGCACGCTATCGAGGCGTCAGCGTTGAATGAGTTGTTAGATGCGGCCACGACTAACTAACGAGAGTTCGATATAAGAATATGCATAAGTTTTTAGCTCCATAGGAGCCGGATGTTTATAGGCTCCAGATGCGAAAAGAACCTGGCTCCGTAGGAGCTACATGTTCTCTATCAATAACATGTAGCTCCTACGGAGCTAGGCTCTTTTGGGAAACTTTAAGCTATAAACATACAGCTCCTACGGAGCTTTCTTCTCTTACGTCGAACTCACTTATCTTCTCGTGTCTGCCGCCTGGCTTCAACCTTCAACCTTCTGGTAGTGGGTTCGGTCACACTTGGCGCAGGCATCTCATGGGAGGCGGGCAATTCCTTAGTGCTAAAGGAAGATGGCAACTCCTCCGGTTCACGCGTATGTCTCCCTTGCCGCTTCTTAGCCCAAAGATCATGTACACTGGTTAGGAGCAAGGTCAGGCTCATTACAAGCAGGAACCCACCGGCGAATGAGACGTTACCGCGCCCCAGCATGAGGAACCAGACTATTACGAAGAGCGAGGATAGTCCCATCAGAATCTGCCCGAAAGCTCTACGGTGTTCCCTGCGAAAAAGCTGATAACTCTGCCAGCCTCCACGCCCCCGGTCAATAGCTTCATCAACTCTTTGCGCAATAACTAAAGGCAGGCTCTTGGTAACGGCCTGTGCCACTAATCTAAGGTCTTCACCGCAGCCACGGCAAAATTTAGTCTCCTGAGCATTCTGAGTACCACAATGCGGACAATACATAATGACAAGCATGAAACATTCGGCATGTCAGGTCAAGCAGCAGCCACTCTGACGAAGCAGATATAAAAGCATCTCATGCCGGAATTAAACCGCGTCGAGCGCAGCCATTCGACATGAAGGAATCAAAGCACTATGAAAGAGATGCTATAGAGGCGTCAGCGTTGAATGAGATGTTGGGCGGCGCTCACAGGAATAATCAGTCAGCGCCTTAGAGGCAGCCGTTATGTGCTATAGGCGTAGGGACACATGAACGCCTCTGAGCCGCGAGACGGCTCCTAGCCAAAGCGCAATGGCACTACCAATGCCGATCACCACGCCCCATAAGAAAATGCGTTCTTGCGAGGCATCATCAACATTGGCATACAGCGGCAACATAAATATCGTTACAAGCGCCAGCAAACAAAGTAGTAAGCCAATGATGTAATCAAAACGCATACGCAAGATCGGCGCGAGGGCAAAGAAATGTAAGCCCACAATAAATGCAACAACAGGCGGAATGTACTCAGGATGCCGAAGCCTGAAGCCCAGCGTAAAGGTAACGCCGATAGCAACCCCTTGAGCCACATTGATGATCCCGAATCCTCGCTTTACACGCGAGATACGCTCACGCATCTCTGAGCTCAAAGCATCCGGCGGCAGACGCAACACTTTACGAAAAGCATTGATGCTGAAAATTAACAGCAACACAATAGGAAGCACTAAGATAATTGTAACTAACGGCTCGGCCTTAGACCCAAGCGACCACACGCCGAAAATTGCCCACACACTTCCCAGCAGGGTGAAAACTACCGCGCCGATGCATGCATTTAGAAGCTGACCTCGAAAGCGTGTTTGCTGAGTCACAGATTTACTCTATCTATCGATGCCACATCTTACGCCGCCCAACGCTGATTAGACCGCGCCCACCTTTGGCATGTTTTGCCGCAGACGCAGAGAGACGCGGAGGGGTACTGACCTTTTCTGCGCCCTCTTCAATCTGACCCGCTACTTTATCCATTGATTTACATTGGCGGCTTCGTCAATTTTGCTTTCCAGTTTGGTGAGCCTGTCCAGAATCTCAAGTCCCTGGCATCCGTAATAATGCTTTACGGTCTTTGATTTTCCATTCATTGTGAGGGAGGTTATGGCGGATGGATGATCCGTCCACATCTGCGGGCAATCCTGTCCGCTATACCTGTCTTTCAGCTTGAAATATTCTATCTGCTCGAAAGCGGCTACGAGTTCCCGTATTTTATCCTGCGTGATGCTGCTTTCGACTTTGCCCGTCTGCTTAACATTGTTCTTCCCTTCATAGACAACCCTGCCGTCGGCATAAATGGCTAGCTTGTACATAGGGCACGGGCCGAAGCAGGCAGTTCTTTCGATAGTAATCACTGTATCTGCGGGCACATCCTGTACAATAGTAGTTTGCTGTGTGGGCAAGCTTCTACAGCCAATCAAGCCATTAACCGCTCCGCCGAAAGCCAGGCTGAAGTAGAGTGACAGGGCGACAATTGTTTGCATCATTGAGCTATCCTTTCTCGAACTATTCAACCAGGAAGCCCGGCGTCGTAAATGTAATTAACGTCCGCGCCGAGCGTCCAATATAATAGAAGCATAAGATGATGAAAGGGATGCTTTCGGGCTACTCGGTTCGCATGGCTTCGTTAGCTCATGGTCTCAGAGCGGGCGTATGTGATTCAAAAGGCTTTTCGATTATAGAAAGCGGCTCTCAATTTTTTCAGAGGCGTGGTTAATCATGGACGACAAACGACAACTCCTACGCCACTTCCTGGCGGCTCTGGCTTATCGCACGCAGAAGGCTTTACGCGGAGCGCCCGAAGGGTTCGCGTCCTTTCGCGCTGCTCCGAAAATCAGAACGCCGCTCGAACTCGTGCGCCACATGGAGAGCGTTCTGGGATACGCTCGAACTTTCTTCATCGGAGGAGCGTACGATCAGGAACCGCTGGCGGATTTTCAGTCGGAGGTGCTGAGGTTTCATAGAACTATTGAAGACCTTGCAAGGCATCTGGAAAGCGGCACACCCTTTGAAGGCATCACCCCGGAGCAGCTTCTTCAAGGGCCTTTCTCTGATGCTATGACTCATGCCGGACAGTTGGCGATGCTGCGCAGGCTTTCGGGTTCGCCCGTGCCGCCTGAGAACTTCGTCTATGCAGATGTTCAGCCGGACAACTTAGGCCCGAATCAACCGCCCCCGGCCAGACCCGGCAACAAGCACGGCGAATGGCCTGATGGAGAATGAGAATCACAGCCCTCATGAACTATGAAGAGACGAAATACACGCGGGTCGAATACGAGAGGAGGTTCCTCGTTTCGCCGTCCGGCGATTGGAGGAGCGCAGTTGAGTCTTACTCGAAGACATTCGAGGACAAGTACCTGCGACATGCAAGACTTCGTCTGAGAGTCATGACGGATTCCGATACGGGGCGGCGCATTATCAAGCTGACGAAAAAGCTTGAATCGGCCTCGCCCTACTTCCAGACCATCAGCCGGATTCTGCTTTCGCAAAGCGAGTATGAACTCCTTAATGGTCTGGAAGGTGACCCGCTCAGGAAGACTCGTCATTACCATAACTATCTTGGGTGTGTATTCTCGATTGAAGTTTTTGAAGGCGAGCTGGATGGGCTGGTTCTATGTGAAATTGAAGCCGACAGCCTCGAAGAGCTGATGTCAGCCGAGCCGCCTCCATACGCAAAGCATGAAGTCACGGAAGATGTCTTCTTCACCGGAGGGAATCTATGCCGCGCAACACGCGCAGACCTTTACGCCAAGCTCTACACGTTTGCTTGAAGCTGCCGGATTGAATATCTAAGCCGTAGTTGTGAAGTAAGCTGCTGAGTGCTAATTGCATAGGTAGAAAAGGGTGGCAGGTCAGTTTGAAGTAGAGTGTAATGAGAGAAGCAATTCACCACAGAGACCGGAGAGAGCACAGAGGATGCACAGAGGGTTGAGTATAGCTCAAGCCTCCGTGCTCCCTCTGAGAACTCTGTGTCTCTGTGGTGAAAATCAACCTTCCTCATGCTCAACTTCAAACTGAATCACTGATGAAGAAAGGAAGAAATTGTTATGGCTAAAGAAGGAAGACAGTGCCCTGAGTGTCAGACGACTCTAAAATTGGTGCTCCTCTCCGATCTTGTGGGTTAGGCTAAAGAAGGTGGGCTTAAGGTAACGCTCCCGGCGGCGGGTGCCGTCTTCGATTATTTCGACTTCTGGGTTTGCCCCCAATGTGGCCGGACTTTGCTCTACGCCGACGACAGAGCGAGGGCGAAGGCTGCGGGTAGAGAGATTCAGAGTGGAGGCGGAGTCCTCGGACTCTCCTGAATTTGCGCGCTAACGGGAGACGCGCAGAGTTTTACAATCATTTTACAGCCTGACTCTTGAAGCGCAGTCAGTTTCAGCCTATAAGTCATCGTGCGACTAAAAAAGTTTGACGGAGGAGTTGATGAATTACAGAACCCTATGCCTGTTGATGCTTCTGTTGCTGAGCGCGACGCTAACGGCACAGGCCAGCGTTGATCCGCAGGAGCGTGCCATCGCCGAAATTAAGAGACTGGGCGGGCAGTTCGAGCGAGACGAAGCGGCTCCCGGTAAACCAATCGTCAGGATTGATCTTCACGGCACACAGGTTACAGACGCGGACATGGCATTCCTCAAACCATTGACCGGGCTGCGTACGCTCGACTTGCGGCTCACGCAGATAGGCGACCAAGGAGTAGCCAACCTGAAGAATTTGACCAGGCTCCAAACACTGAACCTGTTCCGCACGCAGCTTACAGACCGTGGGCTGGCGCACCTGAAAAAATTGACGCAGCTTGAAACCCTCTTAATCGGCGGCACACAAGTCACAGACGCCGGTCTGGTTAATCTAAAATCCTTGACCCGTCTCAAAAAGCTGAGCCTCTTCAAGACGCAGGTGAGCGATGCAGGCATAGCGCACCTTAAAATCCTGGTTAATCTGGAAACGCTGCTTATAGGCGGGTCTAAGATTACGGACGCAGGAGCCAGAGAGCTACAGAAGGCTCTGCCCCGGCTGAGCTTCAGTGAAACGACCTGAGACGGTGAACATATGAGGCGCGATTATGACGAAACGTAAATTTACGTGGTATCGAAATCTCTGTGTTTTGTTAGGCTGTGTCGTAATCGGCATAGGTGTCTCAATGCCTTTCAGGTCTGAGCCGGAAACTTTATGGCAAATGATATTGATGGTTGTTAATACCATAGGGCTTCTTATTTTAGGCTTGATGCAGTTTAGCCTTGCTCGCGTACTTCATCGCAGAGCGCAGAAGTTATAGAAACTATAAATCCCTTAACCTGACGGGACTTTGAACACAGCTTCTTAGCTACGAAAGTCTGTGCGCTGGCTTGCGCCTTGAGAATCCCGCTATCGCTTAGACTCCTCAAGCAACTCTGACAGGTATTGTTTCCAGATGGCGGGAAGCGTGTGCGTTCCGTGCCCGCGCGTCTTGTCGCTCGCGGGAAGCAGTATGTAGCGGCCACGCCGCACACGCTTGATCTCTCGCTCCATCAAGCCCAGCTCCGGCGGGTTTATCATGTCGTCAGCGGAATTGATGGCGACGAGAGGCGCACGTATGCTCTCAAGCCTTGGGCTGGGGTTGTAATCACGCGAGGCTTCAAACTGGTAGAGCATGTCGTTGGCATCCGTTTGCGCCATGCGTGCCTCTATCCACTTATGCAGAAATGCATCCGCCGCCTCGCGCGTCGGAGCCTGCCTTTGCCATTCAATCGTCGCGCTGCTCATCAGCATCAGTATGTTAAGAGCCGAACGAAGCCCGCTCTGCGGCTCAGCCTTGTACTCGCCGTTCTGCCATTCCGGGTCATTGCGAATCGCATCAATAATCATACGCCGCATCATACGATTGCGACCGGCTATCTCTACGGGCAGGGAGGCCAGCGGCAGTAGCGCATCCATGAAATCAGGATAGGTCTCGCCCCAAACCCACGTCTGCATTCCTCCCATAGAAGTCCCCATCACAAGGCGCAGGTGATTCACGCCCAGCTTTTCAGTCAACAGCCTGTAGTGCGCAACCACCATGTCGTCATACGTGTAATGCGGAAAACGCGCACGCAATCCATCGCTGGGCTTGCTGGATTGCCCGTGGCCTATCCCGTCCGGCAGGATTATGAAATACCTGCTCGCATCCAGCAGTTGTCCGGGGCCAAAGAGCACGCCCGCGAACTGCTCACGCATGAACTGCTGCGCGCTCCCGCCCGTCCCGTGCATGATAAGCACAGCATTGCGCACCACGCCCGCAGAGTCCCGCACAGGCGTCCCTATGGTCGTGTAATGCAGCCGCAACTCCTTTAAGACTTCCCCGCTCTTGAAACGGAAATCGCGCACGATGAAGTCTCCCTCGACCGGCTGCGTATCACTTGCGGCTCTCAGCGTGCCTGCGGAAACAAGCAGCATCAAAGTTAACAGAACGACTCTCTTGCTCATCATGCCCGGTCACCTCCGAACTCTTAATCGTAGAGGGTGAGAAGATTTTGCAGTATCTAATTACCCTGTCGTTAGTATATTCTCTCTTGCCATTATGTGAGGAGAGATTATGAGCTACGCACATCGCCTTGAAGGCAAGAGCAAGATTAAGCTGAAGGATTTTGACACGGAAGATGACGCGGGGCTAAAGCGTGTTGAGGCTGAGGAGAAGACTGCGCGGCTGATAGCAGAGGTGGTCGAGTTGCAGGAGCTTCTTTACGCGGCGCAACAGCAGAGCATGCTCGTCATCCTGCAAGGACGCGATACCAGCGGTAAGGACGGTACGATCCGCCATGTCGCAGGGCCTCTAAACTCGCAGAGCTGCACAGTAGCTTCTTTCAAAGTCCCTACGGAAGAAGAACTCGCACATGATTTCCTCTGGCGCGCACATGCACAGACGCCCCCGACAGGACATATCAGAATCTTCAACCGCTCGCATTATGAAGACGTGCTGGTGGTGCGAGTCCACAAGCTCGCGCCGAAGGAGGTCTGGCGCGAGCGTTATGAGCACATCAACGCTTTCGAGCGATTGCTGGCAGACTCTTCTACCATCATTCTCAAGTTCTATCTGCACATCAGCAAGGATGAGCAAAAGAAGCGACTCCTCAAACGCGAGGAAGACTCGACTAAAGCATGGAAGCTCTCGGTCGGCGATTGGAAGGAGCGCGAGTACTGGGACGATTACGCAGAAGCTTACGAGGACGTAATCAACCGTTGCAGCACGAAACATGCGCCGTGGTTCATAGTGCCTGCCGACAGGAAATGGTTTCGCGATCTGGCGGTTGCGGAGACTTTGCGGGATGCGCTGAAGCCCTTTAGAGAGAAGTGGCTGAAAAAGCTGGAAGAAGTAGGGCTGGAAAGGAAGAAGGCGATTGAAGAATATCGCTTGAGCGGCAAACACTCTTAGAAGCAGTTTGAAAAGTTCAGATGCGCCAGTTGTCCCGTAGGGACATTTGAAAATAGCCCAGTGCTTCAGCGCTGGGAATACATTGCGGAGAAAAATAGTAGAGTCCCGTAGGGACGACTGAAATCGTTCCAAGTCTCTTCAGTCGTCCCTACGGGACTCAACACTTTTTGTGCCTTCAGTTCCCAGCCATAAATTGCTGGGCTATTATCAAAAGTCCCTACGGGACTTTCCACACAGCCTCCAAGTGATGAGAACCTAGCCCGAAGCCTCTGTAACTAGCTTTATGCTATTATCCTCGCAAGATGGCTAAAGCTTCCCCCATCACACTCGACACGCCAATTACATCGCTCTATAAATTTGGTGTCCCTCGTCTGGGGCAGCCGACGGCGCGCAAGCTGGCGCTGGCATTGGCGACCGCTTCCGGTAAACAGGATGCTGCGGAAGCAAGTGTTGAAGACCTCTTGAACTACCTGCCTATGCGGTACGAAGATCGCTCGAACATGGGGCGCATCTCGGAATTGCAGCACGGCACGGAGGCTTCGCTGGAGCTTTACGTGAGGGTTGCAGGCGGCTTTCAGGTAGGCCGCAATCGCTCGCCCAAGCAACCCAAGCTCTACATCTTCGAGATTACAGCAAGCGACCCAGAGCGCACGGGCAAGCCTGTGGTCGTCTGGTGGTTCGTCTCTGGCCGCGCAGCCGAACGCATCATCGTTTACAATCGCCAGCGCTTCACTCGCGGCGCACGCTTCATAGCCTTCGGCCAGTGGGAATGGGATCCGCGCCGCAACACCTTCTCGCTTAGATTGAACAAACCGGACGAGCTTGAAATGCTGCCCGGCACTTGGACGCCGCCGGAGCACGCGCTGCTGCGTCTGGCGGAAGAGGGGGAAACGGGGCAAAAGGGAAACGGTGGAAAGGGTGAGAACGGAAGCGGGGAGACAGCGACGCAAGGGCATAGCGGCGCAGACGAAGAAGCTTCCGGCGAGGATGAGTCTTTCGATGAAGAGGAAGCTGCTGACGATCCCGCGATGGCTGCGATTCACGTAGGGCGGCGCGTGCCTGTCTATCGCAAGCTAGGCGAGTTTCGCACCAAACGCCTGCGCGAGATTATGCACGCTGTCCTGGGTCGTGTTGACGACGACTCGATTGCGGAGACGCTGCCCAACGATTTAATCGGACGACAAAAACTGATTGGCAGAGCCTCTGCCCTGCGCCTCATACACTTCCCTTCGGACGATGTGCCCCTGGCCGAATACGAGCGCGCACGCTCGCCCGCTCACCTGCGACTCATCTTTGAAGAGTTCTTCTGGGTCGCGCTGGCAATCGCCATCCGTCGCGGCGAGCGCATCAAAGAGGCCAAAGGCGCAGTCATAGAGATTACAGACAGCATACGCGAACGGGTTGCTTCCGTTCTTCCCTTCGAGCTAACGGGCGCGCAAGAGCGCGTGTTGGAGCGTATCTACGCAGACATGCAATCGGACGCGCCCATGAACCGTTTGCTTCAGGGCGATGTCGGGAGCGGGAAAACAATCGTCGCGCTCGAAGCGATGCTGGCGGCGATGGAGAACGGCTACCAGACGGCGCTCATGGTGCCGACGGAAATCTTAGCCGAACAGCACGCGCGCAACGTCAAGCGAATCCTTGCACGCACGCCCTATCGAGTGGAGCTTTTAACAGGAAGCCTGCGAGCGGCGGAAAAGCGCAAGCTTCATCAGGCGATTGCGGCGGGCGAAGTCCACGCAACCATAGGCACGCACGCCCTCATTCAAGAGGCCGTGCAGTTCTATAAGCTCGGACTGATAATCATAGACGAACAGCACCGCTTCGGCGTTATACAGCGCGCAGAGCTTCGCGCTCGCGGCTTCAACCCGGACGTGCTGGTGATGACGGCCACGCCCATTCCGCGCTCTCTGGCGATGACGGTTTACGGCGACCTGGACGTGTCTGTGATTGACGAGCTTCCGCCTGGACGCACGCCCGTCAAGACGGTTGTGCTTGGCGAAGACAAGCGCCAGCTCGTCTATAAAGGAATCGAGCGCGACGTGCGTGCAGGCCGACAGGTTTACGTCGTCTACCCTTTGGTAGAAGAATCAGAAAAGATGGATTTGAAGGACGCCACGCGCATGTACGAGCACCTACGCGACCGCGTCTTTCCACACTTCGCGGTCGGCCTCATTCACGGCAAGTTGAAGGCATCGGAAAAGGACGAGATTATGCACCGCTTCGTCGCGGGCGAAATTCAGATTCTGGTTGCGACCACCGTGGTCGAAGTCGGCGTTGACGTGCCTAATGCCTCGCTGATGGTGATAGAGCACGCCGAGCGCTTCGGATTGTCGCAGCTTCATCAATTGCGCGGGCGCGTAGGCCGGGGCGCTGAGCAGAGCGCCTGCGTGTTGATGACCTCGGATAAACAGACCAACACAGCGCGCGAGCGATTGGGCATCATGGAAGAGACTTCGGACGGCTTTCGCATCGCGGAGAAGGATTTGGAGCTGCGCGGCCCCGGCGAAGTGATGGGCACGCGTCAATCCGGCGTCCCGACTTTTCGCGTCGGCAATCTGGTGCGCGACGTGCTCATACTCGAAGAAGCGCGACACGAGGCCGATTATTATCTTTCCGCCAGACGCCTCACGCGCGAGACTTCCCAGTTAATCGAGCGCGTGCGCGCCGATGCCCGCTTCGGGCTGGCAGCGATAGGGTAAAGCCAGAGTCCCAGGTTCCAAGTCCCAAGACCCAAGTCAAATTCCCGAAGCCCCGGTTTTTGACTTGGGTCTTGGGACTTGGAACCTGGGACTTACCCGGACTTAGCGTTGAGAGTTCTGGATGGGAAATATCGTCGCACGTTTCTGCAAAGCACTTCTTCAAAGACGGTGCGCCCCACCGCACACCGCTTCCGCGAAGCCACCTTCAAGCTTCAAAAGCGTTTCGTTCTTCTGCTGAAAACTGTAAACTGAAAACTCAAAACTTTTTATGCGTGTCATCGCCGGAAAATATCGCGGGAGAAATTTGCGCAGCCCGCCTTCTATGCAGGTGCGCCCGACATCAGACCGGCTGCGCGAAACGCTCTTCAATGTCCTCGCGCCGCGCATAGAGGGCGTGCGTTTTTTAGACCTCTGCGCAGGCTCCGGCGCGGTCGGTATCGAAGCTCTCTCTCGCGGCGCATCATTTGTCACGTTCGTTGATCGCTCGCGCAAGATGTGCGGTCTAATAGAATCGAATCTTGATCTATGCGGCGTGCCCGAAGATGAAACGGAAGTGGTGAGAGCCGAGGCGGCTGAGTACCTGCGCCGCGCTCATTCAAAGAATGCCGAGCGCTGGGACATAGCCTTTTTCGACCCGCCCTACGCGATTGATTACGCGCCGGTGCTCAACATCTTCGGCACAGGAGCGATTTTAACTGAGGACAACGGCCTGCTCGTCGTAGAGCATCATCATAAGAACGAGCTCCGCGACGAAGTCGGCACACTGCGCCGCTGGCGCATACTCAAGCAAGGCGACTCGTGCCTTAGCTTTTACGAACCAGTCTAGAGAGTCTGGAGAGTCCTGAGAGTCTAGAGAGCCGGAAAGCCTCTCAACTCCCTTACTCTCTAGACTCTCCAGACTCTCAGGACTCTCTAGACTTATGTTGGTACTTGGAATTGAAAGTTCTTGTGACGAGACTGCTGCGGCTATTGTGCGTGACGGGCGTGAGATGGTCTCAAGCGTCATCTCTTCGCAGGTGGATATTCATAAACGCTTCGGCGGGGTCGTGCCGGAGCTTGCCTCACGCGAGCATTTGGACAAGATAGTGCCGGTTGTGGATGAAGCCTTTGAGCGTGCCGGGTTGAAGAAGGCGTCGATTGACGGCATCGCCGTTACAGCGGGTCCGGGGCTGGTCGGGTCGCTACTGGTCGGCGTCTCGTACGCAAAGGCCATGGCCTTCGCTCTGGATAAGCCTCTGGTCGGCGTCAATCACATAGAGGGGCATATCTTCTCCGTGGTCTTCGAGAATCCGCCAGTGGAATATCCTGCGCTCGCGCTGGTGGTGTCGGGCGGGCACACCAATCTGTTTTATGTTCCGGCACCGGGCAAGTATAAGGTTGTAGCGCGCACACGCGACGATGCGGCGGGCGAGGCTTTCGACAAGGTGGCGAAGATGCTGGGGCTTGGGTATCCGGGCGGCCCCATTATCGAACGCCTTGCGCGCGAAGGCGATGCCGGAAGCGTGCGCTTCAGCATTCCGCGCATGGGCGATGGGCGACCGGATTTCAGCTTCAGCGGGTTGAAGACGGCTGTCTCAAAGCACGTGCGCGAGACAGCGCTCAAGCCTGTCGAAGCAGGTGCTGAGCCATCGCAGGCGATTAAAGATTTGGCGGCAAGCTTTCAAAGCACCGTCGTGCGCTCGCTTGTCGGAACGATGGAGCGACTGGCGGGAGAACTTCATCCACGGACTCTGATTGTAGCGGGCGGCGTGGCCTGTAACGGCGCGCTGCGCGAGGAGTCTAGCAAGGCCGCCAGCCGCCTCGGCGTTCCCGTCTACTTCCCTTCAACGCATCTTTCTACGGACAACGCGGCCATGATTGCCGCCGCCGGGACTGTTAAATTAGAAGCGGGCGAACGCGCCGGATTTGACCTCAACGCGGACGTTAACCTGCGCCTTCAGAACGTGGAGGTCGAGGATGAAGCTCTCCGGCAACAGGGCGTGCATTACAGGCTCTAAGGCTCCGAAGCCCCTGAAAGGGGCTATGGTTCTTCCCGCTTAAGTCGCGCCTCACGTTAGATAGCTTTCTATCTTTTTTTGCTTCCGCCTCTTGAAGCGCTCTTTCGCGCGCCCGCCTTTGATTTTGCTGCGCCGCTCTTTTTAGCGCTGCCTTTTTTAGCACTGCTTTTCTTTGCGGCACTCTTCTTCGAGCTGCCTTTAGCGCTCTTCGCTCTGGTTGTCGAAGTTAAAGATGAAGCGCTGCGCGTGGCGGCGCGTGTGGCCGCGCGCGTGGTCTTTTCGGCTGCCTTGGCCGAACGGTTGGCGACTCGACTGGCAGCGCTTGTTTGCTTACGCACCAGCTTAGTATTCTCCTTGGCGGCTTTGTTGACCGCTTCCCTCACGCCGCGTCCCGAAGCGCTCGCGCGTTTCTTCGCGCCGCCGCCGCGCTTTGAGCCGCTCGGTCGTATAACGTCAGCCGCCGCCGGACTCACCATTCCGATCATGTTGGCAGCAGATTCCATCACGCCGGTCGCAACATTAGAAGCCTGATCTATCACCTCGCCGGTTACGCTCGCGGCCTGATTCAAGGCTTCACCAGCCACATCCATAGTAGCTCTTACAGGCCCACGTCCTTTTCTATTAGCCATAGCGTCTCTCTTTCTCCTTCCGATTTTATCTACCGCTCTTCTTCACTACTTTATGCCCCATTTATATCACAGGCTCACAATTCATGAATTGCGCCGCTTGAAATCGGCAAGAATTAGACCGGGCGAGGGTCAGCTTATGATAGAGCCGCTTTACTTCTAAGGTAAAGCGGCTCTCTTCGACCGGCGGATATGCGAGGCGACGCTCTATCGAGCACCAATATCATTACCGGCGATTTCGTGCGATGGCTGTCGTCTCGGTCTGCATGGAGATGTTCTTTGCAAACTTGACCGGGTTCTTCTCGTCCAGCTCTATGTTGATGACATCTCCTTCGCGCACTTCCTTGACCGACACGCTCTTGCCATCTCTGGTCACGCGCGTCTTCTCCATATCAATTGCGATGACGTGCTCGACCCCCGTCTGAGCCATCACAGAGATACGCGCGTCCGTTATCTCCAGTACCTTAGCATTCACAAGGCGCGTATCCGTGTCCCTTTCGTCGTTGCCCGAAAAGGCAGCCCGCGCGTTGATAGAAAAAAGCATGATCGTCATGCTCACGAAGAAAGCTGCGAGGTGTTTTCGTCTCATGTATCCACCAGCCCTTTATGCTTCTTATGCAGAGTTCTATTCGGTCTACGACAATAAACTCATGAGCAACCGACATGCCGAACCATCCCCAAAGCGAAACCCGCAGCTTTAAGCCCGATTTTACAGGCCGAAAACAGAATTGTTATAGAGAGATTGCAATGCCCTGTGAACATTAATCATGCATCACACGCCTCGACTACAGAAAATATTTGTACGATTGCGAAACGACTGAAGGAGAGGTAAAAGTGAAGAAGGGCACTGAAGTACACAAGCTGATGAGTTAGTCCCGTCAGGGACGACGTGATAATAGCCCAGCAATATATTGCTGGGCTATTATCACGTCGTCCCTGACGGGACTGAAGATGAATCTGCTCTTACTAATCTCCGGCCTCTAACTACTCCTCTTCACCTTGCCTTCTCACTTGTGCTCTGTCTAGCCGAAGATGTCGCGCACTTTATCCATCAGCCCTTTGTCTTCAAGCTCGTGCGTCTCTATCTCGGCCAACTGCTCAAGCAGTTTTCTCTGCTCGCGTGTGAGCATGGTGGGGGTGACGACCGTGACCGCGACGAACAGGTCGCCGCGCCCGCGCCCGCCCAGTACGGGCATCCCCTGTCCCTTGACCCGAAAGACCGTTCCGGTCTGAGTGCCCGCTGGAATTTTAAGGTCGTGCTGAGAGGCCAGTGTCTTGACGCTGACATTTGAGCCAAGCGCCGCCTGCGCGAATGTCACAGGGACTGCGGAGTAAAGATTGCTTCCCTGCCGCTCGAACTCTTCGTGCTCTGCGACGTGTATGACGACGTATAGGTCGCCGCTTGCTCCGCCCTGCGCTCCCGCTTCTCCTTCGCCCGCAATTCTCAGACGCGAGCCTGTCTCAACACCGGCGGGAATCTTGACCTCCATATTCTTCTCGCGCTCCGTCCGACCCGCGCCGCGACATTGCTCGCACGGCGTCTTGATAATCTTTCCAGAGCCGCGACAGGTAGAGCAGGTGCGCGCAACCGAAAAGAAGCCCTGCTGGTAGCGCACCTGTCCGACCCCGCTGCAAGTCTGGCAGGTTTCCGGCTGGGTGCCAGCCTTTGCGCCCGAACCCTGACACTCTTCGCAAGCTTCCAAGCGCGGAATGCGAAGCTGCGCCGTCAGCCCGTTGGCGGCGTCTTCCAGGCTTATCTCTAAATCGTAACGAAGGTCTGCGCCGCGCTGTGCGGCTGTGCGACGCGCGCTCCCAGTACGACCGCCGAAGACATCGCCGAAGCCGAAGAGGTCTCCCAAGATGTCTTCGATGCCGCCGAAGCCGGGCGCGCCCCAGCCTGCGCCTGCACCCGCCGCGCTGCTTGATACGCCCGCGTGCCCGAAGCGATCATAACGGCGACGCTGCTCGGTGTCCGACAGAACCGAATAGGCTTCGGCAGCCTCTTTGAACTTCTCTTCGGCCTCGTGGTTACCGGGATTCTTATCCGGGTGATACTGTATGGCGAGCCGCCTGTAAGCGCTCTTTATCTCCTGCTCGTTGGCGGTGCGCGCCACTCCCAGAATTTCGTAATAATCTCTCTTGCTGCTCATTCAAATCCTCGACACATATTCCGTAAAATTTTCGATAGCACATTATATAAAACTTCCACGCTCTTCAATACTCAGCGGCCAGCTTTATCTCAATACAAAGCTGACCGCCGAATTTGAAGTGAAATTGTAGCATGAAGTTGCGCCAAGCTCATCTTTACGATAGCTGATTGAAAAGTCCCGTAGGGACTTGATGAAAATAGCCCAGCACTTCAGTGCTGGGTCAAAGAGCGAGAAATATGGCTGAGTCCCGTAGGGACGACTGAATGAATCGAGAAAGATTTTCAGTCGTCCCTACGGGACTCAATGATTTTCTTTATAACTTATCCCCAGCTAAAGTGCTGGGCTATTTTCAATTGTCCCTTGCGGGACAAAAATGAATCTGTTCTTTCAAACAACTCCGGGCTAGACCCCCATAGAATTCATCATCGCCATTGTGAGTTGGCTGGCAAGTTGCTCAACGCCCTCTATGGCTCTTTGAATCTCTTCGGGGTTATCGGATTGGACAGCCGACTGGCCTTCACTCAAAGCCTGCTGGCCTTCGCGGCGTTCTTCCGCCGAAAGCGAGGCAGAGAATTCTGTGTAGGAGCGCTGCGTATTGCGTACAAGCCCTTCGAGCTTGGTGCGCAGCGCGATTATCTCCTTAATCCGCCGGTCTGTCTCTATAGAAGCTTCGGCCTCGTGTATGAGACGGTCAATCTCGTCGGGCGAGAGGCCGGAGGTCGGCGTGATGCGCATCTGCTGGTCGCGCCCCGTGGCCTTGTCTGTAGCAGAGACGTTGACTATGCCGTTGGCGTCAACCTCGAACGAGACTTCAATCTGCGGCACGCCGCGCGCCGCTGCCGGAAGCCCAACCAGCTCGAATTTGCCGAGGCTTCGATTTCCCTGCGCCACTTCGCGCTCGCCCTGAAGAACGTGAATCTCCACGGACGACTGGTTATCGACGACGGTCGTAAAGGTCAGGCTGTTGCGTAAAGGAATGGTCGAGTTGCGCTCTATAATCTTGGTGAAGAGGCCGCCGCGCGTCTCCAAACCCAGGCTCAGGGGCAGCACGTCCAGCAGCACTATGTCTTTGACATCGCCCGTCAGCACTCCGCCCTGTATGGCTGCGCCCATCGCTACTACTTCATCAGGATTGATTTCGGCTGATGCTTCCTTGCCGAAAATCTCTTTGACGGTGCGCATGATGATGGGCGAACGGGTCTGGCCGCCGACCAGGATAACCTTGTCAATGTCGTTCGGCTGCAATTTTGCATCCCAGAGCGCCTTCTGGCACGGCTCAATCGTGCCCTCGACCAGATCGCCTATGAGATGCTCGAACTGGTCGCGCGAGAGTGTCTTGTTGAAATGCTTCGGGCCGGAGGCATCCGCCGCTATGAACGGCAGATTGATGTTCGTCTCCGTCACGCTCGACAGCTCGCACTTGGCACGCTCCGCTGCTTCCTTCAGGCGTTGCAGAGCGAGCCGATCCTGGCGTAAGTCAATCCCCGTCTCGTCTTTGAACTGGTCGGCCATCCAGTTGATGATGCGCTCGTCGAAATCTTCGCCACCGAGGAAGGTGTTGCCCGAAGTCGAGAGCACTTCAAACACACCGTCGTTCATCTCAAGTATAGAGATGTCGAACGTGCCGCCGCCAAGGTCGTAAACCGCTATGCGCTCGGACTCCGAACGCCCCAGACCATAGGCTAAGGCAGCAGCCGTCGGCTCGTTGATGATGCGCTCGATCTTCAGCCCTGCGATTTTGCCCGCGTCGCGCGTGGCCTGTCGCTGAGTGTCGTCGAAATAGGCCGGGACGGTGACGATGGCATCCGTGACGCTCTCGCCTAAGAAATCTTCCGCCGCCGCTTTGAGGCGCTGCAACACGATGCCGGAGATTTCCGGCGGGCTGTAGGTGCGCCCCTGAACGCGTATGCGCGCGTCGCCGTTCTGCGAGTCCACTATCTCGAAAGGCGCAGACTCCTTCATGCGCTGCACTTCCGCAGAATTGTACTTGCGGCCAATCAGACGCTTGACGGCGTAGACGGTGTTGGCGGCGTTGGTGACGGCCTGTCGTTTGGCAATCTGGCCGACGAGCCGCTCGCCTTTATCCGTGAAGCCGACCACGGTGGGAGTCGTGCGTCCACCTTCTTTGTTCGGCACTATCTGCACAGCGCCGCCTTCTAGCACGGCCACGCAGCAGTTCGTCGTTCCCAAATCTATTCCAATAACTTTTCCCATAGCATTCCATCCAAAGTGGTAGGGTTAAGAGGTTGAGCCGCGCTTCTCACAGGCGGCTTCGAGCGTTAATCCTGTTCGAGAAACAGGAAGGCGAGTTTCAACGTTCTATCTATTTGGTCGCAACCTTGACTACAGCCGGGCGCAAAAGCTTGTCGCCCAAACGATAGCCGCGTACGAGTTCCTGTATCACCGTGTCGGGTTCAAAGTCCTCCGTCTGTTCTGTAACGACCGCTTCGTGTACGTGAGGATCAAAGGGCTGGCCGACAGCCGCCACCGGCTCTACGCCCAGACCTTCGAGCACGTCGTTGAGCTGTTTGTAAATCAACTCAACGCCATTCAGGAAGTGGCGAAATTCTTCCGACTCGTTTGCTTTCATAGAAGCTTCCGCGTCGAGCGCGCGGCGCAGGTTATCCAGCACCGGAAGAAGCTTGCGCGCGACTTCGCCGACCATGCGATTATAGGTTTCGCCGCGCTCGCGCTCCACGCGCTTGCGATAGTTATCAAATTCGGCCTGACGCCGCATGAGCCGTTCCTGCAACTCAGCCCGTTCGGCTTCGACTCTCTTCAGCTCTGCGCGCGTGGCTACAAGCTCGGCCAGCATAGGCCCTGTCGCCTGCCCTGCCGCTTCAGCACTCTTCGCAGGCGGCGCTCCACCGGAACTCTCCGCCGAGCTACCGGAACCTGAAGAAGCTGAAGCTCCGCCGCCCGGATTCGACTTATTCTGATCTTCACGACTCTCAGGCATCTCGTCTACTGGCGGCGCACCGGCAACATCCGCATCATCCGCGCGGTCTTGTCCCGCTTCCGTGTCATCTTCCTGGCCGCGATCAATTCTACGTTGCATTTCCGTCTCGTCGTCGTAGCTGGATTCTCGTCCGAGGTCTTCGGCTGAAGGCTTGCTGCCCTCGTCAGACGATGCGTCACGGCGCGCAGCCTTGCGCGACATCTGCTCGTCCTCTTCATCAAGAAAACGAACGGGAATCGTGCGGCTTTTGTGTTCTCCCTTTTGGTTGCTCATCATCGGTGGCTCTTCATTCATCAGGCTGCAAACAAGACCAAAGCATTAGGACTTTCAAGTGTCAGGCTCAGTCTGCGGTTTTCTCCTCCCAGAGTATGCGCTCTATGTGGCGCGCCACATAATTGACGACAGTCATCATGCGCGCATATTCGATTCGCATAGGGCCGACGACGCCTATAGCGCCCACGGCCTGCCCCGCCCCAAGACGATACGGCGCGGTAATAAGGGCGCAATCCTGCATGGAAGGCGTAATGTTCTCGCGGCCTATGATGACCTGCACATCGCGCCCTGCCGTTTGCGAATCGCGCTCCATGCACTCATTCAAAATTTTGACGAGACGAGATTTCTCCTCGAACGTGCGGAAAAGCTCGCGCATCCTTTCCGTGTCTACGAAGTCCGGCTTCATCAGGATATTTGACGCGCCGTCAATGAAGACCTGCCCAACAGCGTCCTCTTCGCCTTCAAGGCTTCGCTCGCAGAGCAAGATAGCGTTCTGTAGAAGCTTGTCGTAGAGCGCTTTCTCATGCCGCATCAGCTCAAGAATCTCCGCGCGAATCGTGGCTAGGCTCTTGCCGCTGAATTCAACGTTCAAATAACGCGCCGTGCGATCCAGCTCTTCCTGGCTGAGTGTGTCGTCAATACGCACGATTTTGTTCTGTATGATGTTGCTTGACGAGACCAGTATGACCAGTATGCGGCTGTCTGCGAGCCGCACGAACTCTATGTGCTGAAGAATATTTTCGGCCAGAGACGGCGAGATGACTATGCCCACGTTCTCCGAAAGCTCCGAAAGCAGATGAGAAGTGCGCTCCATCAAATGATCCGGCGCGCCCCCGCTCTCTCCCTTCAGACTTCCCAGCAGAGAGTTGATTGCCGCAAAGTCTGCATTTGACAATCGCGCTTCGCCCAGCATGTGATCCACGTAATAGCGATAGCCCTTATCGGTTGGCACGCGTCCGGCAGAAGTGTGCGGCTGTTCGACCAGTCCAAACTCTTCCAACTCGGCCATCACGTTGCGAATAGTGGCCGGACTCCAGCCAGAGGCGTGCGCGAAGCGATCCGAGATAGTACGCGACCCCACAGGCTCGCCCGTCACCAGATGCTCGTTGATGATGGCAGACAATACGGCCTGCCCGCGCGAGTCGGGCGTCTCAGATTTCCGTGAATATGTGCTGGAGGTGCGAGCGGCCATCGCTAATTAGGATGTTTCGCGGGGACGAGTAGGTGCTTAAAATTGTGGGAAACCCACCTTAACGCCCAGGAAATTCAATAGCACTGCTAATTCCGGCTTGTCAAGAAACCCTCTGGCCGGAACTTCAGGTATCGCGCACGAAAAGGCGGGGACGATACCCGACCACTGGGCAGTATAACCGATAATGTGACGAACGGCAAACATTGTTTTTACCAAATGACTTATCATTGCCGGAGCCTTTTCTTTTGAGCCTAACGCACCGAGGCTCTTATAGTTAAGTCAAACCAGCGGGCTAGATGCGGCGAGAATCCAACTCAAGTCCTTCTAAACAAGAGCCTTAAGCACCTGCCTGTGGAACCGCCGCCCGGAGAGATTACGGAGCCAGCCGCCCATTTGTTGACGTATCAATAGCTTAGGGGACTCCTCTGAAAGTAGCATTGACGCTCTTGCCGAAGCGCCCGTAATATCAACCCCAGCCGGGCTACTTAACAAAGCAGGGTATCTTATATGGCAGAGTCGCAACAATTCCTGGGAGCGCTTTTCGCGGATTCCTTCCGCCAGTTGGGCAGCAACCGGCCTGTGCCTGAAATAGAGGTGCGATTCTATCCATACGCGGGGCTTCATCACACGATTCGTGTTCGTTCGGGCAGAGTCTATGTGCGGCTCTCGGATATTTGCAGCGACGCGCCGCAAAGCGTTCTGCGAGCCATAGCCTTCACGCTTGTCGCCAAGTTGTTATCCAAGCGCGTGCCGGAAGTCCACCAGCGCATCTACAGAGACTATGCCTGCTCATCACAGGTCTTGCGCGCTTCGGACATTGCGCGTCGTCGTCGTGGACGAAAGATAGTCTCTTCGGCGCGTGGCCGCTTCTATGATCTGGAGAAGTTGTTCGACCGTTTGAACCGGCTCTACTTTGGCGGCGAGATTGAGAAGCCTACGCTGACGTGGTCACAGCGCCGCACTCGCCGCATCCTCGGTCATCATGATTCTGTGCATGAGACTATAGTCATCAGTAAGACCCTGGATGCGCGTGATGTCCCGGACTGGTTCGTCGAATACATTCTCTATCACGAGATGCTGCACATAAAGCACCCCGCGCGCATTATTGATGGTCGCCGCTACTATCACACAAATGCTTTTCGCGCGGACGAGCGACGCTTCCCAAGATATGAGGAAGCGCAGTTGTGGTTGGAGCGCATTGCTCTCACGCGTAAGAGCCTGCGCGCGGCGCGTGCCGCATGACAAATTAATTGGAACTTTGGAACCACCTGAACGTTCTAGCCATAGGGACAGGTGGGCTCCTCCGAAAGAGCGAGCAAGCCGAAGCGAAAGCCGAGCGTTCATCCCTCCGATGCGCTTCGGCTTTCGCAGGGCTTGTTCGCTCTTCAGGTTTTACAAATAATCGTTCATCCTTATAGATTCTTGACACCCTTCGACGGCGCATGCTAGCGTCCCTTCCGCTTTCAATAAAAATCAAACAGTTCTGACCATAGTGGTTCTGTATTCTTTCGTAGTGTTCTCGACAGGAGCGCATTTGACGGAAGCGCTTCTGTTACCTTCTTCGCGCCCGTTCAAAGGAGATGAATGATGAGCGACAGCGTCTTTAAGGGAGTAGAGATTGTCGGCACGTCCAGCCAGAGTTTCAGCCATGCGATTGAAGTCGCGGTCGCGCGTGCGCGCAAGACTCTGCATAATCTCTCATGGTTCGTAGTAGAAGAGATGCGCGGCGGCTTGCAGCAGGAACGGCTTCAGTATCAGGTGACTTTACGCGTCTTCTTCAAGCTGGATGATGTAGACGAGCCGAGCGATGCGGGAGAAGGAAACGGTACTTGATAAGCCCGCACCGGCTGGACAAACAGCGTGGCCGCCCGCTAGACTACGTGGTTTGCCGTAGCACGCGCCGTTCTCACTCTCTGGACATACGCATGTGTGCGATGCCGGTAAACGCTGAAATTTTATTCGATACGGAGAAATAGAAGAAGCTTTATGGCAATTTCTGCAACTCAGATTAGACGCGGCATGGTCATTCTCTTTGAAGGCCAGCTCTGCAAAGTTATTGAATTTCGTCATCACACGCCGGGGAACCTGCGCGCTATGGTTCAGACCAAGCTGCGTAATCTTCGCTCAGGCTCTAGCTTCGAGCACCGCTTTCGCTCCGCCGACACGGTCGAGCGTGCCACGCTCGAACAGCACGAGATGGAGTATCTATATTCCGACGGCTCGCATCATCATTTCATGAACACGGAAAACTACGAGCAGGTCGAGTTGAGCGAGGACGACCTTGGCGATGCTGCGCAGTGGCTCATGCCGGGAGTGAAGATTCAGGCCGAATTTTACGAGGGCGCGCCCATCGGCATAGAGTTGCCGCCTTCTATGGAGCTAAGCGTGACGCAGACCGAGCCGTCTCTGAAGGGGGCGACCATCTCGAACGTCAACAAGCCTGCGACGCTTGAGAACGGCGTCACCATTCAAGTACCACCCTTCATCAGCGAAGGCGAACGCATTCGCGTTGACCCGCGCGAAGGCCGCTACATAGAGCGCGCAAAATAAGTTCCAAATTCCAAGTCCCAAGTTCCAAGTCAAAAAAAGCTCAATTTCTTAACTTGGGATTTGGGACTTGGAATTTGGAACTTTATTCCAGTGTATCTTCTCTACAGTCTTCTTTTCACTCTTGGAATCCTGCTGCTTCTGCCGCGTTTTCTACTGGACGCGCTCAGTCATGGGAAGTATGTTGCGGGACTCGGCGAGCGTCTGGGCAGGCTTCCCTTGATTGAGACCGGAGGGCGTCCGGTCATCTGGCTTCATTGCGTTTCCGTGGGTGAGACTCAGGCGGCGCGTCCTCTAGCCCGTGCCATTCTGGAGAAATTCCCTGATCACAAGCTGGTCGTCTCGACCGTCACGCTTACAGGGCAGCGTGTGGCGCGAGAAGTCTTCCTCACGGAGGCCGCAGCCGTCATCTATTTTCCATTCGACTGGGCATGGACGGTCAGGCGTGCGCTCCGTCGCGTCAATCCCGAAATTGTGCTCGTTATGGAGACCGAGCTATGGCCGCGCTTTCTGCTCGAATGCCGTAAGCGCGGAGTTCCGGTGGCGCTCGTTAACGGAAGACTCTCGGAAAAATCTTTTCGCCGCTACAGTCTCATCCGAAGCTTTATCAAAAGGGTGGCGGGCTGTCTCGACTTAGCGTTGATGCAATCGGAGGCGGACGCAACGCGCATACGCGCGCTTGGTCTTGAAGAGCGGCGCGTTGAAGTTTCCGGGAACGTCAAATTCGACCTGCTTGCGAGCGCGGATGAGAACGCTCTGACGGAAAACTTGCGAGAGCGTTTCGGCCTGTCTCAAACGAGACCGCTCATCATTGCGGCGAGCACGCATGCGACGGAGGAGCGTATAGCGATTGAGGCTTTCAAAAAGCTTCGCGCCGCGCCCGTTGGCCGCGAAGCCCGGTTGCTGATTGCGCCCAGACACCCGGAGCGATTCGATGAAGTGGCCGCGCTGCTCTCTTCGTCTGGACTCGCCTGGTCGCGGCGTTCCGAATCAACGCGTGCGGAGGATAAAGCGTGTGACGCTATCCTGCTCGACTCGATTGGCGAGTTGAGGGCGGCGTACCCGCTTGCCGCGCTGGTCTTCGTCGGCGGAAGCATAGCGCCAACGGGCGGGCATAACGTGCTTGAGCCTGCGGCCTCAGGCGCTTGCATCATCACGGGCGCGCACACGAACAACTTCGCGGCCATCATCAATGCTTTCCTTGAAAGAGACGCGCTTGTTCAATTGCCGCCCCTACGTGAAACGGAAGCGCCTGCGGAGTTGGCACGCATCTTTGCAGAGCTTCTCTCGGACGACACGCGCAGGCGAAAGATGATAGAGCGCGCCAAAGGAGTGCTGGACGAGAATCGCGGCGCAACCCTTTATACTGCGGAGCGAATCGCAAAGCTTCTGAAAAGCCGAGGATGAGGGCTAAGGATGAAAGATAAACTATCCAACTCGAATCGTTTTTCTTTCATCCCTCGTCCCTTCGCCCTCATCCCTAGCCTTTACGGCACAGCGATGCGCGCACGCATGGCTCTTTATAGAAAGGGCGTGCTCAAGTCTTTCGAGCTTGGGGTGCCGGTCATCAGCGTCGGCAACATCACTACAGGCGGGACGGGCAAGACGCCGGTCGTGGCTTGGATTGCACAGGCTCTGGCGCGAGAGGGATTGCGCGTCTGCATCCTGACGCGCGGTTACGGTCGCAAAGACGAAGGAAAGCGCGTGCTGGTTTCTGACGGGACGCGCTTGCTGGCCGAAGCGGAAGAGGGTGGGGACGAGCCGCGACTGCTGGCCGAGATGCTGCGGGGCGTGGCTGCCGTCTTAAGCGACAGAGACCGTGTGGCGGCGGCCAGGTGGGCGCGCGAGAAACTTGGCAGCGAAGTATTCGTGTTGGACGATGGCTTTCAGCACCTGCGCGTCAAGCGCGAGCTGGACATCGTAACGATAGACGCTACGAACCCCTTCGGCGGAGGCCGCCTTTTGCCACAGGGGCGATTGCGCGAGCCGCCCGCAAGCCTTAAGCGCGCCGACCTCATCATCATCACACGCTCGGAGCAGGCCGAGGACATCAACTCTCTCAAACGCGAAGTGGAACAGTTAAGCGGCGGGAAGAAAGTGCTCTTCTCGCGCACGCGCACCGGAGCCGTGCGCCCGCTTGCTCATCAACCCCACGGCGCGCGCTCTGCTCCATCATCCTACAGGGTCGCGGCCTTCTGTGCTCTGGGTAATCCGCAGGGCTTCTTCAGACACCTCAAGCGAAGCGGGTTTGATTTAACATACACGCGCGCCTTCACGGATCACCATTCCTATACACAGAGCGATATTGAAAGAATCACACGCGAAGCCGTAGAGCAGGGCGCAGAAGCTCTATTGACGACCGCCAAGGATGCGGTCAAGCTCCGCTCGCTTCATTTTGCTCTTCCCTGCTTCGTCGTCGAGATAGAATTCGCGTTTGAAAATGAGCTGACCTTGCGCGAGCTGCTACGTCAGGCTACAGGCAAGGGTAAAGGAAGAATGATAGACCCTGAAAGGGGCGAAAGAATTTAGCCCCTTTCAGGGTCTGGCTGAAGGCTATAAACATCCGGCTCCTACGGAGCCAAAGACATTCGTATATCTATACTCTACTCTTACTGAGAGATGTTGCTTGTGGGCGGCGGCGGCGGCAATGAAGGGTCTACCTTTTTAGGCTTGAGCTTGGGCTGATCCGACGGAGTGTCGCCGCTTGAGTTCTTATTAGAATTCGCTTTGGGAGGCAGCGGAGGCTCATCTCCCTGATTCTGATTGCCCTGGGAAGGATTGGTATTGCCGGTCTGCTCACCCTGATTTTCGTTGCTATTCTTCTGCCCGCGCTCTTTGCGATTAGCGTTTTCGTTATTCGCGTTCTCGTTGTTCGTAGCTTCGGCGTTCTTGTTGTCTGCCGGTTTCGTTCCCGGCTCGGTCGCGCCAGTGTTCGTGTTGTTAGCCGCGTTGGAATTAGCGCTGGGGGCGATGCCCTGCTCTGCATTGCCGGTCGGCGGCGGCGCTGGCTGCACGGGCTTGCTATTCGGATCGGCAGTCAGCCCCGGCGTTTGATTGGCAGACGGCTGCGCGGGACTGCCTTTATAAGTAATCGCATAGATGACGCCGAACAGAACGAGCAAGCCTGCGAGCGCCGGAATAATTATGCGCCACGGATTGGATTTTGGCGGTGGCGGCTCAGAGACTTGCGTGCGCGCGGCCTTGGTCTCGTAAGCCACAGCCGCAGGACGAGGACGGATGACGGTTTCTTCGTCGTAGTCGTCTTCTCTTGTGTTGCGCGGAGCTTCATTAGAATCCGTAGGCACGACGATGCGATTGGTTTCGCTGGACGCTGCTGCCGGGTTAGTGTTCGCAGCCGAGACTGCCTTTTCAGGCTTTTGCCCTGCGGCAGCCTCACCGAGAGCATCCGACAATTCGCCTGCACTCTGAAAGCGGTCTTCCGGGCGCTTGGCGAGCGCGCTCGTAATCACCATCCCGACCTGCGGCGGCAAATCATCTCGCTCTTCCAAAACGGACGGCGGCGGCTCTTGCAGGTGCTTCATCATGATCGCCGTCGGCGATTCGCCCGTGAAAGGCACATGGCCTGTAAGCATCTCATAGGTGATGATGCCCAGAGAGTAGATGTCTGAGCGCGAGTCAATCTCGGAAGCCTGCGAGCATTGTTCGGGCGACATGTACTGCGGCGTGCCTATGATAAGGTTCGGCGCGGTCAGCGCAGGGTCTGTAACGCCCACAGGCTCTTTAATCTTGGCGATGCCGAAGTCCAGAACCTTTGCCCAGTCGGAGCCATTCTGGGCTTCCATGAGCATGATGTTATCCGACTTCAAATCTCTATGGACGACGCCTTCGCCATGCGCGGCATCGAGCGCTCCCGCCACCTGCTTGATAATCTCTACCACACGCGCAAGCGGCATAGGCCCGTCCGATTGAATGACCTCCTTAAGCGTCCTTCCGTCCAGATACTCCATGACAAGAAAGACCACGCCCGATGCCGATTCACCGAAGTCTGTGACGTTGAGTGCGTGCGGGTGCGAGATGCGAGAGGCTGCGCGGGCTTCGCGCGAGAAGCGTGCGACTATCTTGTCGTCGGCTGCGAGCGACGGATGAAGGACTTTGATAGCAACGCGCTTGTCCATCAGGACATGCGTGGCGCGATAAACCGTGCCCATGCCGCCTTCGCTGATGCGCTCGTCAATGCGGTATCTATCGTTGAGCATCTGCCCGACCAACTCGTCGCCGGTCTTTTCCAGCACCGTGCCGTCAGCCGGACATAGTGTAGTTATGTCCTGAAACTCCCTGCCGCATCTGGGACAAGTCTTCATCGCGCTCTTCTCGGTCGCCTCGTTATCTTCTTTGAAGGAGATTGTAAACTTGAGCCTATCACACAGCTTCCGCTCCACGCAACGAGATTAGAAAAGCAGTGCAGAAGTAAGAATGCAGAACGATGAATGAAAATCTATTGGCTCGTTAATTCATCATTCTGCATTCTGATTTCTGACTTGCCTTATTGTATGTCCAGACGAACGGAGAAGCTGCCGCTATTGTCCCTGTAATCGTCATCGTTGACGAAGAGGTACAGGCGACCATCAACCGGCGCGGTGAATGTATTCTGGCTGCCGATGTAAAACGGTCTGCTTTTCTGTCCGTTGCGCATCTGTATATAGCCTACGAGCGCGCCGCCGCCAACGTCCGTGACCGGATAATTCTGGCGCAGAGAATATGACTCGCTGCGACCTTCGGCAGAAACCCCGCCGATGCGCGAGTTGGCGACGACCGAGCCGGTAGCGTTAATCGTCACGCGGTCGCCGCGCCTCAGCTCAAGCCCCGTGTCCGTCCCTTGGGAATCGCCCGGAATAGTAACAACGCGATCACCTGCGCCGCCCCCAAAGCCCGCGCCTGCGCCGCCCTGTGGCGTGTAGGTAATGCGCACGTCGAACTGGCCGCTGTTGTCTGCGTAATTATCGTCATTAACCAGCAGGAACAATCGACCGTCAACCGGCGCATTAATAGTATTCTGGCTTCCAACGAGGAACGGTTGAGTAGGCTGGCCGCTTGGCGTTCTAATGTAGCCTATGAGCGCACCGACTCCGGCCTGTGGCACAGGGTACGTCCCGACAATAGAGCCTACGCCGACGCGTCCGCCGTCTGCCGAAACCACACCGGCGCGGCGGCCTGCGGTGATATTGCCGGACGCGCTGATGGTCACAGAGTCGCCTGCGCGCAGGTCAACTCCGGTATCCGTTCCGCGCGAGTTGCCGGGAACAACTACTGTTCTCTCCTGCGCGACAGCGGTGTTCGGAACATTTGTTGAAGGCGTAAATCCTCCTTGCCCTCCGCCGCCCGCGCGTCTCCTGATAGGAGCAGGATTACTGCCGCTTGTTCCGAACGGATCAAAGTCATCCTCTTCATCCACATTATTGTTGCGACGGTTAGCTCCTGTGCGCTGGCCGCCGAAGTCAAGCTCTCTGCGAACCTGCGCGTTGAAGGAGCCGCGCGCGTCCGTGTACTGGCTGCGATTGACGGTCAGGTAAAGACGACCATCATTGGCGGCCTGAAATTCACGGCTGGTGCCAAGCTCTATGATGGGAGCGTTCGGGTCTGTGCCGACGGTGCCGATGAGCACGCCTTCGGCGGCATTCGGCAGCGGTGCATTCGGGTCTGTGGAGCGCAGGCCGCCCGGCGTAATGCGCGAGCGCCCGACGTAGATAGTGCCGGTCGAGGTGACCTGTAGGCGCTGGCCTCTGCGCACGTCTATGCCTGTATCAACCCAGTTAGGCCCCAGCGTGACCTCTACGTTGCGCGTCAGGTAGCGCGCCTCGTCCAGATTGCGTCCTTCTATCTCTACCCTGTCAATATCACGCGGGCGAAGGTAAGCGATTTCACCTGCCGCTATGGTCTGGGTCGCGTTGTTGTTGCCGGTAGTAATCTGTGTTTGCTGGTCAACGCGAACGGCGAAGCGCCCGCCGACATAGCCGATGACCGTGCCGCGAATGCTGCGACCATCTCGCAGGTAAATTGTGTCAGCCGCCGCAACCGTCGCGGCCATAATCAGTATCAGTAAGGCTATAGCTATCTTTTTCATATTATCCTCCGTTGATGTCTCGCCAGAAGAGTCCTTGCATGCGCTTATGCGCTATCGCAGGCAGTCTTCTATCAGACTGTCCGTGATAGCGCTTGATGGGCGATGATGTGGTTCTCGCTTATAGCTCTTTAACAGCGTCATGCCGCTTCCGGGGGATTTGGAGAGAACGCAAAATCAATACAGAACATTCGCAAGGAGCATGCCACGCGAGGCCGAAATAAAATTCGTACGTCTTTGCTTGAAAATAGCGCCGTGCCATAGTTGAGCGCAGCCGCAAGCGTATTAGCGCAATACACTCGCTTCTAAAACGAACATAAAAAAGCGAGTGAAGCTCCTTCAAGCTTCACCCGTTAAAACCAGTCTGTTTTTCTTCTGCCCGACGTGCGGCTTAGGTCTTAAGAAGCACGATCAAGAGGGCAAAGAGCACCAGCGACTCGATGAGCGCCAGGCCGAGAATCATCATGGTCTGGATGCGACCGGCAGCGCCGGGATTGCGTGCCGCGCCTTCGACGGCTGAAGCGGCAATCCGCGACTGGCCGAGCGCACCAAGTCCGGCGGCAATGGCGAAGCCGAAGCCTGCCGCAATCGCCTTATACTTAGCGACGCTGCTGGCATTGTCCGCGCCCAGGTCTTCGGCTGCGCGTGCGGTCTGTGCCATAGCGGTTCCGGCAGTCATCAAGAGACCGACAGCCACAAAGAACAGGTATCTCAATTTACTCATTTTCGATTTTCCTCTCGTGAGAATCGCGCTCTTTCGGGGGCACGACTCTTCCAAAGCAAAGCGTTTTTGCAAGGAGCCTGGGAAAGCTTGTTGGACGGTTGAAGCAACGCTTATGATTTCGCTTCCACACGGTATTCGCCGCCCCTCTTACAACGGCGCTCCTAAGCCTTGGAAGCTGTTATGATCTCACTTATAAAACTTGCTGCCTTCCCGTTCCACGCTTTACCTTTCGGAATTCCCCCGCACGCTTTGAGCAAGGTTAATGGTGTTGCGCCTCAACGTGCGCGGGGCGCTTCTTCCCCCGCGTCGCTCGAATCAGACGCGCCCGTCCAAGTAATAAAGCCAATCTATTAAGCCGGTACTACTACGCTGTCTTCAGCATAAGGCGTCTCGCCGTGCTCTTGATGACCGTGCTCGTCATGCGGCGGGTGCGACACCTCGCTGATGTAAACCATCGAGAGCAGCACAAAGACGAAAGTCTGTATGACGGCAACGAACAATCCTAGAGGCATCAGGAATACAGGCACTAGCCAGTTAGTATAGCCCGGCACCACGTTCGCCATGTTTGAAGCCACAGCTTCGTCTGCGAACATGTTGCCGAACAGACGCAAACCGAGCGAGAGCGGGCGCACGAAATTACCTACCAGCTCTATCAGGAAGATGAGCGGCGCAATCCACCAGATTGGCCCCGCCCAGTGCTTCAGATGCCCGAACACGCCGTTCTCTTTAATGCCTATGTAGTTGTAGTAGAGGAAAGATGAAATGCCGAGCGCGAACGTGACGCTCGTCGCGGCGGTCGGCGACATGAAGAGCGGGAAGAATCCCATCAGGTTAGAGACCAGAATCAGGACGCCGAAGGTGGCGACCACAGGAAAATACTTGATCCCGTGCGGCCCTACTATGTCCACCAGCATGGCGCGCAGGGCAAGCACGCCCGCCTCCAGCGTCTGCTGGCCGTGTCCCGGCTCGTCCTCCGACAGCTTGCCTTTCAAAATCCAGATGATGACGACGCTCAGGATGGCGGCGATGACGAACATCACCGTGTACCACGGGATAGCGTTCTCGGCTGTGTACTCGCCGAAGACCGCTTCGGGCGTCGTGCCGAAATACTTGAAGAACTTTGTCCAGAACGGAAGAGTCACGGCCTTCTCAAACTTGAGCGCGTACTCGCCCAGAGTTTGATTAACTATCTGGACAATGATGGGCACATGATGCTCGGCTCCCTCGGCAGCCTGTTCGGCTCCCTCAGCAGCTTTGGCCGTTGCTTCCGGGTTACTATCTAACCAGAACATCCCTCAGTTTTCCTCTCGATAACGAATGGCGAAATAAAGCTGTGTGAAACCTTCTATCATGACTGCTACCGCGAACGTACACATGCCTGCGAGCGTGGCTGCGATTGAAACAATATCCAGCATGTAGGCCGAGGCCACGACCGCCGCGATGATGAAGTAGCGCAGGATATAACGCGACGCGCCGAGCTTAGGTCTTCTTCCAGCCTGAGCCGCGTTGCCGAAGACCGATTTCAAAGAAGCCCGCAGCCAGTGATGATTAAAGAAAGCGAGCACGCCGCCCAGCGCGAGTCCCGTAGTAACGCGCCATGGCGCAATTATCACGCTAATAAGCACGGCGACCACAACCGACGCAATCATGCCGCGCAACAAGCGCCGCTCAAGACTTGCGCCCTCGCGGTCACTGTCACCGAACGCACCTGTCCCGGCACTGTTTACAATTTCATTCATCGGCAAAGCTGAAGATTTTACACGCTCGCGCGTGCGATTGTCGAGTAGCGACGCTCTGGACAGAACGCTACCGAAACAGAGAAGCTTAATCGAGCTTTGAGGCGAGGCGTATGAATTCGTATAGACCCAGGATTGATCCCACCACGATGCCCGCCACCATCAGCCACGGGCTTGTATTAAGCCACTTATCAAGCAGCCACCCCAACCCCAGCAGCGTCGCCACAGAGAAAAAGAGCGTCAGCGCCGCCGCATACGCCACCCCGCTCTTGCGATTCTCGTTTTCCTTCTCGTCCTGCTCTGGCATAAGGCATGTTTGTGCTGCCGGATTAAGCATGACTACTTCTTCGCTGCTCTAGCAAGCAATGGCGCGAAGATGTCGCGGTCGCTTTGAGCAAAAGCATATCCCACTTTGTCTTCGTCAATAGAGTCCAGAGTAAGCTCGCCCATCTCGACCACCAGCCAGCATTTCGTCAAATCCACTGAGCTATCCCTGGGGATGTTGAAACGCATCCTGTCCGCCAGATACTTGTCACCAGGCCGCATAGTTTCGCCCACAGGGATAGCACGAGCATGGCTGATAGTCTTCCATTTGCCTGAAGCACTGGCGGAGGCCAACGAGATGTTGATGAAAGAGAGTTCTCGGCGTCCACCGTACGTGCCGTAGGCGCGCAGGTAAACCTCCGCGCTTGATACTGTAATCTCGATTGAATCATCCCGTATGCGGTATTCCCCTTCGAAAGTCCCGGCCAGCGCGAACGAGCTTTTGAGGGATGAGATGCTAAAGGAGATGGGAGAAGGTTCCGCAGAGGTTTGCGCTTGAACAGCCGTCACGCCGAGTGCGAAGAGGATGACAAGCATGATGAAAGGGCGTCTCATAAGTTCTCCTTTTAAGTCATGAAAGCTCGTGCTTTGTCTATTCAGCCACTACCACCTTCCGCGCAGTGCGTAATTCTTGGGGGCTTCGTAAAGAAGGGCGCGGCGCGAGTGGCGCATGGAGTCATGTATGAAGCAGACGTGCGTACACCAGCAGGCCGCGCCGCCGTCAATTGCCTTCAATTCATCTTCACGCCCCTGTGATGCCCAGAGTTCCCGGAAGTTATAATCATAATCAGAGAGGGTTGCGAACTTCTCGCGCAGCTCGCAGGCGCGCACGTCGCCATTGTAATCAATCACGGCGATGGTCTCGCCAGCCGTGCAGGGGAAAGGCCACGCGGTCGGAGTCTCAAAGTTTTCGTGCTGCGTGCGATAGTGCGTCGTGATGGTGCCGACGTAAGCAAGCGTTTTGACGAAGCGGCGCGCGGCATCGTCGGCAGCAAACATGCGCTCGCCGTAGCGCTTCGTTAAACGTGCGGCTCGCGCGTACATCTCAGGCAGCACGTCTGCCGGAACATCCTTTATCTCATCGCCCACCTTGGTTTCGCCGCGCACGATGTTGAAGTAATGTCCGTCCAGATTGAAATTATGCCAGAGGTAATCAGAAAGCTTTTCAATCTCCGTGTAATTCTCAGCGCAGACCACTGTGTTGACGTTGAGGCGGAAGCGATCCGCGTACATCTCTTTCAAAGGATAGAGCGCGCGTATGGAGTCGAGCGTCTTTTCCCAGTTGCCCGGCACGCCCCGTATACGGTCGTGCGTCTTACCATAACCGTCGAGCGCTACGTTGAGATAAAGATCAAGCTCTGTGTGGCGTGAAAGCGCGTGTTCCACAAGCTCGCAGACGCGCGACTTGACGAGAGCATTCGTGGGAACGATGAGACGGCGGACTCCGTTGTTGTGTACGAACAGGTCAACAATCTCGTTTACGTCGCGTCTCAGCGTGGGTTCGCCGCCCGAAAGCCACAGGTCTGTGATTGCAGGCATGGTTTGCGACACGCGCTCTATCTGCTCGAAGGTCATGTCGCCGGGACGGTTCAGCTCCGCATGATAAAAGCAGGTCTGGCAGAACGCGTTACAACGCGAAGTGACGAACAGTATGACCGTGCCAAGCGCATGCTCGCGCTTAGTTGATCTGAGAAGTTGATAAAGCTGTACAGCCCGGTTCGTCATTCTCCAGCACACGCTCTCATAAACTAAAGGTTCCAGTTGACCGCGAAGGATGATGACATCTTCCGGTGCTGATTTCAATCAATAGCGACGGCTTGCAGATCAGTACCGCCTGCTTAAGCCGGGCGGGTGGTATCGTCGCCAATGACCCGCCTGCTACCGCAGGCGGTACTGACCTTTCAGAACTCCTGCCTCGCGCTTTCCAGTTCCGTCCTGCGCGCTTGCTCGTTGCCTGTGATAACCGTCTCGGTCGGCGAGCGCAGCTCATAGGTGATGCCGCGCCATGTGATGCGTCTTGAAAAGGCCGCCGCCAGCGCGTTGTGTAGAAAGAGAAGGGTCGCAAGCGGCCACAAAAAGAGTTGTGCGAAGGCATCCCGGCGCAACAGCTTCCGGTGGCCGTCCAAAACCAGCATCACAGCTTTCAAGCGAAGCAAGGCTTTCCACACGCCAAGGATGTAAATGACTGCGATGAGCGAGAGCGGCCACGCGTAAGTTAATCCCAGCGAGGCGCGCACGGCCACAAGCGCGATGCCGCCGAAGAAGGTTGGAACGAAGACGAGGCCGGAGATGAGAACCGCTTTCCATAGATGCGCAGCGTAAACGCGCGTGATTTTCACCTGCCGCGTGGTGAATTCAAAAAGCTCCGTGTATGTACAATCTTCAAGCGAAGCCGTCAGACACGCGGGCACAAAATAAATCGGAAGTCTTGCAGCCTGCAACGTGCGCGTGAGCGCGAAATCGTCCGAGAGTGCGCCGCGCCATCGCTCAATCATTCCAAGTCTCTCAAAGGTTTCGCGGCGAATAGCGGTCGAGCCGCCCCAGCAAAAGTTCTTATCGCGGCTGCCTCCGAGCGCAGATGCGATTGAGGCATTCCACACCGCGCGCAGGCGTGAAGCCAGGCCCCCACGCACGGGCACGAACCAGCGATAGCCCGTCGCCGCTCCCACCTCCCTTTCGGCAAGCGGCGCAACCAGAGAGCGCAGCCAGTCTTTGCCCGGTCGCGCATCGGTATCAACGAAGACGAGTACTTCGCTCGCAGCCGATGCCTCGTTGACGGCGGCGATTAAGTTATGAACCTTCTGCCCGCTCTCTGTGGCCTGACCTGCGACGACCGTGCGCGCGTGCGGGTATCCCTTGCCGGGAAATTGCTGCCGCACGTCTCCCACTACAGCGAGCGCCGGGTCGTCCCCGTTATCAGAAACGAAGATGAGTTCGTAGGAAGGATAGTCCTGCTGAAAAAGCGCCGAGATGTTTTCTCTCAAGCCCTGATCCAGCCCGCGACACGGCGCTATGACCGTTGCGCGCGGCGTGTAATTCGTAGAGGGTCTGGAAAGCTCGCGGCGAAAGTGTGCCAGATAGTGAAAGCCGCCGCGAAGCGAGATGATGCCCAGAAAGATTAGTACCAGAGCGAAGAAGTAGAAGACGAGCATAAAATTTGCCAGGGGCGATGCTCTCACGAAACAAACGCCTCTGGCAAACAGGAGCAAAGGGAGAGCGCTCTCGCCGGATTAACCGCAATGCATCAGACAGGTCTTGTAACGGTTATAGCAGGCGCGACGACGTGCGGCATTTCCTCCGGCACGCCTGAGACACTGACGGTATGCAATCCTGCACTTTTTCCGGCAGGCATCCGCATTCGCCTGTCGCGTGGGCATGGTTTGCATTTGAGCCGTCTTATTTCCATTACCACCGCCCTGCATGGCAGTCGTGATGGTGTTGAATGCTGAGAACTGCGTGAGAAGGATGAAAGTGGCGACCATCAGGGAGAAACGTGCGGCTTCTCTTTTCATACGGGTCTCCTCTCTTCTAATCAAAGCGCACCGAAAACCTTTAACATCTAGAGAGCGTTACGGCTAGCTTCAAGGACAAGCTGTCAGACAAGGTCGGTAAAGGTTACGGCAACTCGCACGGGGATTATCCGCAACGCTTCAGACACTTTCTATAACGAGTAGCGCAAGCGCGACGGCGGTACTGATTTCTTCCGGCATAGGTCAGGCAGCGGTTATACTCGCGCCTGCATCTGCGATAACACCGGCTACGCCTGCTCCTGCTGCTACCCTGCCCCCTTGAGCTTGAAGCCGAATTTGCAGCAGGGTCTACGCGCATTGAAGTAGTTCGTTTGTTCTCGTTCTGTGCGGATTGCGAGATGGGAACGAGCGCGAAGAGTTGTGTGGCAAGAATAATAGTGACGACTATCAGAGAGTAACTCGCTGCTTCTCTTCTCATGGCGGTTCTCCTCTTCCAATCAAAGCTTGAGCGCCGAAACCCTGTAGCTTCTAGCGAGTGGCGATTGCTCCGACGGCGGCGGCAAGCGGTGTAATCAACTTCTGCGCGAGGTCAATAAAAGGCTGCGGGTAGATGCCCAGGATGATGATGCCGATTAAAGAGATGACGAGCGCCACCTTCAAAGCGGGTGAAAGCGCGAGCGGGCGATCATCCGCCACGCGGTCGCCCAGATACATTACTTTGATGAAGCGCGCATAGTAAAAGAAGGAGACCACCGTGTTGATGACAGCCCATCCGGCGAGCCAGTAATACCAGGATTTCTTCTCCGCGTCGCCGCGCGCAACCAGCCCGAGGAAGAGATAGTATTTCCCTATAAAGCCGCCCGTCGCAGGCAAGCCGCCGAGCGAGAGCATGAATATAGCCATCATCAGCGCCGTGCCCGGAGCTTTCTGCGCCAGCCCAGCCATGTCGTCCACGTTGTCGCCGATGATGCCTCTGCGTCTGAGGCTGATGATGACGCCGAACGCGCCTATGTTCATCAGCGTGTAGACCAGTAGATAGATGACAATTCCCGTGTAGCCGTATGCGTTCCCGGCGACGAGTCCGAGCAGTATGTAACCGGCATTTGAGATGGAAGAATAAGCGAGCAGTCGTTTTGAGTTCTCCTGCGTGACGGCTGCCCAGTTGCCGACCAGAATGGTGACGGCGGCGACCAGTGCCAGCAGCGGTGCCCAGTCCATAGTCGTGCCGCGCAAGCCCCCAAGCGCCTCTATAAAGATGCGCGCATAAAGCGCAAAACTGGCGGCCTTCGACCCGGTAGACAGGAAAGCCGTCACGGGCGTGGGCGCGCCTTCGTAAGCGTCTGGTGCCCACATGTGAAACGGCACGGCGCTGATCTTAAAGAAGAGTCCGGCGGCGAGCGCGACCATGCCGAGCAGTATCAGAGGGCGAAGCGGAATCGTGCCGGTCATCACGCCCATCTCGTTAACGGAAGGCTGCAAGGCTAGATTGATGCTTGCGGCAATCTCGCCAAGGTTTGTAGAGCCTGCCACACCGTAAAGCAGCGACATCCCGTAAAGCAGTATGCCGGAAGAGAACGCGCCCAGCAGAAAATATTTCATCGCCGCTTCGTTCGAGCGCTTCTCGCGTTTCGTGAAGGCAACCAGCACGTAGAAGGTGAGCGCCATCAATTCAAGGCTGATGTAGAGCGAGATGAGGTCGTAGCCGCAGGCCAGAAACATCATCCCCGTGGTCGCAAACAGAACGAGCGCGTAGTATTCGCCGTGCTGCTCGCCCTCTATATCCAGATAGCGTATGGAGATAGCTATAGTGAGCGCCGCGCCTATGAGAAAGATGCCTTTGAACAGGATGGCGAAGCCGTCAATCCGAAGCATCCCGTAAAAGCCGTTCAGAGGGAAGAGGTCGCGGTTCATGTAGTAGAGCGACACGAGCGAGGCCGCGGCCAATCCGATTGAGACGAGCGCAAAGTAGGCCGTCCACTTGCTCTTCCTGTAGGGCAGTACGACTTCCATGACGAGCGCCACGCACGCGCACACCGTCAGAATCAACTCCGGCGCAATCAACATCAGATCGCGCAAAGAGTAAAGCTCCGTCGTGTTGGCTTGTAAGAGTAGTAGCATTTTGGATTTTGGATTTTGGATTTTGGATTAGCGATTGCGGAATTGAAGCTACTCAGGATGAGTTGTCCCTCCAATCCAAAATCGGCAATCCAAAATCCAAAATCGAAATTACTTTCCCGCTCGTTGCGGAACGCCCGCTGTTTTTGGCGCTCCCTGAATCGGATAGTTCGGGCGCACCTGCTGCACGACCGAGTTGACCGGCTTGACGATGTAATCCGTGAAGGTCTTCGGGTAAACGCCAATCCAGAGCGACAGCACGACGAGCGGAATCATGTAAGCCCACTCGCGTCCCGTCATGTCCGTAAGTTTTTCATTCTTGGGATTGTCAATATTGCCGAAGAACATTCTTTGATAGAGCCAGAGCATGTAGCCCGCGTTCAGGACTATGCCGACCGCAGCCCAAGCAGCCCAGTACGGGTTGGCTTCAAAAGCTCCGCGCATTGCCAGGAACTCCGAGATGAATACGGCCAGCAGAGGCAAGCCTATGGCCGTCATTGCCATCGCCAGAAAGACAGCCGCGTAGCCGGGCATGACGTGCGAGAGTCCGCCGAACTCTGCGACGTTACGTGTGTGCCGCCGCTCGTAGATGATGCCGACCAGCAGGAAGAGCGCGCCCGAATAGATGCCGTGGTTAATCATGTGAAGCACCGCGCCGTTAATCCCGTTCGGGTTCAGAGCGAAAAGCCCCAGTATGACTATGCCCATAGAAGATACTGACGAGTAGGCGACCAGTTTTTTAACATCGCCGTCCCGCTTGACTACAAAATACATCGCGGCGAGCGCGCCGTAGATGATGCCTATGATGGCGAGCGTCACCATCACCGTGCGCACGCCGAAGGTTCCGAAGTAGGTCTGATCGCCAGAAGCCTTTGGGAACATCGGAAGATTGAAGCGGAAGAAACCGTACGTGCCTAATTTGAGCAGGATGCCCGCGAGAATCACGCTGCCCGCCGTAGGCGCTTCGACGTGCGCGTCCGGCAGCCAAGTGTGAAACGGAAACATGGGCACCTTAATCGCAAAGCCTATGGCGAAGGCCGCGAACAGAAGCACCTGCATCTTCCCCATTGGCATCACGGAGCCTAGCGCCTGTAGGTATATGATATTGAAGGTGCCCGTGCCGTTGAGCACTGCCTGCTGGTAGCTGTTATCAACCATGTCGCGCGCAGGGCCTGCGAGCATGTTGATAGTGCCCTGCGTAATCTGCGCAGTGAGCGCCGTGTCCTGCGTCAGGAAGTACATCTTGATGACGCCTAGCAACATCAGGACGGAACCGACCAGCGTGTAGAGAAAGAATTTGATGGCCGCGTACAGCCTTCTTTCGCCGCCCCAGATGCCTATCAGGAAATACATAGGCACGAGCGAGACCTCGAAGAAGAGATAGAAGAGAAAAAGGTCTAAGGATGCGAAGACTCCGACCACAGCCGTCTGTAGGAAAAGCAGGAGCGCGTAGTATTCCTTCTCGCGCTTCTGAATATAGTTCCATGAAGAGAGCGACGAGATGACGCCGAGCAGGGTGGTCAAAGCTATGAGCAGCATAGAGACGCCGTCCACGCCCATCTGGTAACGCGCGCCGATGATGGGAATCCACTTGTAGTCTTCCAGAAACTGCATCCCGCCCAAATTGCGGTCATAGCTGAACAGCAGGAGCGAGACTAGAAAGACAACGGCGAACCAGACGGTCGCAAACTTCTTGATGAGACCGGCTTGATCTTTCCGCATCACCGCCAGAATGATGATTGCGCCGATGGCCGGTAGCCACGTGATGATGGAAAGAAGATACGGGATTTGAGTTCTCACTTTTGTCCCTCTTGGGCTGGATTTCCCCCTTTCGGGGAAATCACATGATTAATAAAAGAGCGCGGGCTATCTGCCGGAAGCCACGCTGAAGGCGGCCATAATATCGCTGCCGTAAAATAGCGCGATGCCGAAGAAAATCAGGCCGAGCACCATCACCAGCGCGTAGTTTGCCGTCAAGCCTGTCTGCGCGGCTCGAAGCACGGGATTGATAAGGATTCGGATGAACACTGCGATTGTGTTGACCAGACCGTCAACCACGTATTTATCGAAGAGTCCTGTGGCAAGACTTGTAAAGCGCGTCAGCCATGCGGTGCCGTTGACCGCTCCGTCCACCACCTCCGAATCAACCTTGTAGACGGCGCGCGACAAATCCATAGTGCGCCGTGTAAAGAGCGCGCCGTAGAGTTCGTCAATCCAGTACTTGTTGTAGCTGGCGCGATAGATTAGCCCAAGCCTTCGCGCCCAGGCATCCGCAAGCCCCGGCCGCCACACGTAGAAGAGAAAACCTGAGAGTATGCCGAAGCCTGCAACTATGAGCGAGACGACGATGAAGAACCATTCGGAGGCAGTGTGGCTGCCGAGGACTTCTTCAACGGCATGAGCCAGATTGAAACGCCGGTCGCCGTAGGGAGAAGGCGCTTCGCTCTCTTCCGGGGCGGTGACGAGTCCCTCGTCCATCCCGCGCTTGCCCTGAGCCACAGGCTCGCTTGCGGTCGGAAGCGGCGCTCCTTTGCCTTCTCCCTTTGCCTCTTCGACTGTCTCTTTCCCGAACCCGCGCGTCACGGGATTCCAGATGACAGGCTCAAGCCAGTTGACAATATTCAGGCGTCCGCCTACATGATGGCCTCCTGTAAAAGCAGGGCTGATGCCTATTAAGCCGCCGATGGTTGCGAGAATGGCTAGCGCCACCAGCGGAATCCACATGGAAGGCGGCGACTCGTGCGGCGTGTGAACGCCTTGATGGCCGTGGCCTCCGCTATGTTTTGCACCCCAATCATCTGTGACAGGCCCCACGTGCTCGCCCGGCTCATGTCGCGGGCGGTCGCCGACTGAAAATGTCTGTGCGTCGTGCGGCTCTAACCCTTCGTCGAACCCGTGGGCGTGCGCTTCGTCGGCTTCTCCGCCCGCAGGCTTATCCAAGAATCTGGGTCTGCCCCAGAAGGTCATAGCCATCAGCCGCGTCATGTAAAAGGCCGTGCCGGTTGCGGCCAAGGTGGCGACAACCCACAGAATCCACCCGCCCGGAACGTAGGTGGTCGAAGCCGCGTTCCACAGAATCTCGTCCTTTGACCAGAAGCCGCTAAAGGGAATGATGCCGCAGATGGCTAGCCAGCCCGCAAAGAAAGTCCAGTACGTGATGGGCATGTACTTCTTCAAGCCGCCCATGCGCCGCATGTCCTGCTCGTGATGCATGCCGTGAATCACGCTGCCTGCGCCGAGGAACATCAGCGCCTTGAAGAAGGCGTGCGTCATCACATGGAAGATGCCTATCATGAACGCGCCCACGCCGCAGGCCAGGAACATGAAGCCAAGCTGCGAGACGGTCGAATAGGCCAGCACCTTCTTGATGTCGTTCTGCGTGATGCCGATGGTGGCGGCGAAGATTGCCGTGGCCGCCCCTACGACGGCGACGACAGTCATCATCGTCTGCGAATGCTGGAAGATGACATTGGTGCGCGTCAGCATGTATAACCCAGCCGTGACCATCGTCGCCGCATGAATCAGAGCAGAGACGGGCGTCGGGCCAGCCATAGCGTCCGGCAGCCACACATAAAGCGGTATCTGAGCAGACTTGCCGCACGCGCCTACGAAGAGGCCGAGCGCAATCCAACTCATGATTCCCCACTGGCCTAAAACCTCAAGCGGGTAACCGGCAGCCTGTGACATTACATTCGTGTACTGCGTCGTCCCGAAGGTCGCAATAACGCCGAAGACCGCGAGCGCGAACCCGAAATCGCCTATGCGGTTCGTGATGAAAGCCTTGCGCGCAGCGTCGCCAGCCTCTTTACGATCAAAGTAGTAGCCTATGAGCAGGTATGAGCAGAGACCTACGCCCTCCCACCCTACGAACATCATCATGAAGTTCGACCCCATCACAAGGATGAGCATCGAGAACATGAAGAGTCCAAGGTAAGCGAAGAAGCGATAGAAGCCCGCATCGCCGTGCATGTAGCCCGTGGCGAAGATGAAGATGCAAAGACCTACGCCCGTCACAATCAGCATGAAAATGGCCGAGAGCGGATCAAGCTGGTAGCTCCACTCGACATCGAAGAGACCGCCCGGCACTCTTCTCTCCGGCGCACGATCCACGTAGACCAGAGCAGGGCGGCTGGGGGACACCCCTTTCGCCTGCGATTGTATCCTTGCAGCTTCCTCAAAGTTTTTGGAGGTCTCCATCTCGGCGCGCTCTCGTGTGCCTTGAGAGAGTTCGACAGCGCCGCCCGAAATCCAAGTGAAGCTATAAGGAAAGCCGCCCTCTTCGCTCGTCACGTAGGCTCGCGGCCAACGGTCGCTCGTACCATAGGTGTAGACAGCCGCAACGCTAATCAAAAAGGCGAGCGCCACAGTTCCAACCGCGATTGCGCTCACTACCCTTTCCGAAAAACGCAGCTTTCGCCCCAGCAATCCGTTAATAGCTGCGCCGAGCAGAGGCAGAAGCGGAACAAGCCAGATGAGTCTATGCATAGAGTCTCAAGTTCCAAGTCCAAAGTCCCAGGTTAGGTCTCTCTGTATTTTCTACCGCGCATCTCTGATTGACGAAGATAATTCATTAGGCCGGAAATCATTCGGCTTATTTCAATTGCTCTTTCCCTAAGTGATTTGAACTCTTCATCCGTTATGTAGTGTTGATCTAGTGCGACATATAGCTGCGCTCTAACTTCACCACATGAGCCTTTAGCCAAGGCTAAAAACTGTAAGAATTCCTTATCCCCATCTCGTTCAAACCCTTCGGCAATGTTAGAAAGAATCGAAACCGAAGCACGGCGAAGTTGATCTCGAAGTCCATAGTCACGCGCAAATTTGCCCTCAGACCTAGCAGCATAAACTAAACTGGTCAGCTCACGCGCCTTTTTCCAACACTCTATATCCTCAAATCTCTCAATCTTTCCCATACATCGCCTCCGGTTTCAACTTGGGACATGGGACTTGGGATTTGGGACTACCATTTCAAAAGGTCTATTTCATCAACCCAGATCGTCTCTCGATTGCGGTAGAGCGCGATGACGATGCCTAATCCGATGGCGGCTTCTGCCGCCGCGACGACGATAATGAAGACCGTGAAGACCTGACCGGCGATGGCGTTCGGGTTGCCGGTATTGAAAAAGTAACGCGAGAAGGCTATGAAATTCAGGTTGGCCGCGTTCAGGATAAGCTCTATGGACATGAAGATGACGATGATGTTGCGTCGCACGAGCACACCCGCCACGCCTATGATGAACAGCAGCGCGGCGATGACCAGAAACTTGGAGAGGTCTGGATGCTTTACGCTCTCCCAGACCTCAAGGAGCCGTGCCCAAAGCCGTGTGAACAATCCGTCCGATGCTTCTTGAAAGAGAAAAACGAGCGCTGGCGTAAAATGGTTAATCATGACGAGTAATCTATGATTTGTCTGTTAAATCCGCTCGGTCAATAATCACGGGCGCGGCTTCTTTTAAGACTTCCGGGTCGAGGTCGTCCGCGGCTGCTTCCTGCTTAGTAGTGCGCGCCAGCATAACGGAGCCGATGATGGCGACGAGCAAAAGCACGCTCGCAATCTCGAAGGGAAGCGAGGCATAGCGATAGAGGCTATTGCCGACGCGCTCTGTGTCGTGCGTGATCCTCATGGTGTTGGTCGCGCCCACGGGCAAAGCACGCTCTTCCATTGCGCGCCGCACAGCGACATCCGCCTGACGGTTCTCCTTATCGTCCCGCTCCTGCATGCCCTTCCAGCCCTGATTAATCCCTACGACGAGACCGATCACCAGTAGCGCTGCGAAGAGAAGGCTGGCCGCCACCTGCGGAGTGCGATTGAAGATTAGTTCTTTGCCGCGCTCTTCCGCGCCGACGTTCACCAGCATGATGACGAAAAGGAAGAGCACCATCACGCCGCCGACGTAGACCAGAATCTGCGTGCCCGCTATAAACTCTGCGCCGAGCAGTATGAAGAGAGCGGCGACCGAGACGAGCGCAGAGATTAAGAACATGGCGCTATGCACAGCGTTGCGCGCCAGCACCATCAAGAGCGCGGCCATCAACGCCGCGATGGCGAAGACCCAGAAGAAGACTGCTTCCCAACCAGTAAAAGTCATGGAGCGTGAATCCCCAGAGGAATTAATTTTAGATTTTAGATTTTGGATTGGAGTGACAACTCATCTTGAGTAACCTCAATCCCGTATCGCTAATCCAACATCCAAAATGCTTAAAGACTGTACTTGCCTGAAACGATTCGTGTGTACGTAATGACGCCCGTTGCGGGCGGCGTTCGACCCAAGATGCGCAGAGCGCTGATGAGAATGCCGCGATACGTTGCGCTATGGTCAATCAGGTGCGCCATCACGCGCCAAATAGGGTCGCTGAACGCCTGCCCCTTCGTATTCCTGTAATGAATGACGCGCTCAAGGTCATCGCTTTCCAGAATGCCGCGCCAGCCGTCGCGCGTCTCTTCCCATGCCTTTTCAACCGCCTCAAGGTCAGGCAATTCTTCCGCGCCGGGGACGCGCGCCATAGACTCATCATGAAGAACGCGCTTGAGCCAGACCATTTCAGCGCCGACCGTGTGCGCCAGGATGCCGTGAACCGAGCCGTAGCTTAACCCTAGCTCGCGTCGAAACTCTTCTTCTTCGAGACCGCTCACGACATCAATAAACTGCTCGAAGCCCCACCAGTGATGCTCCCATAGATCGCGCAGTACCGCGCGGTTCAAATCAGCGTCAGCTTCCCTCTCGTCCATATCAGGATTCGTACTTGATGGTCTCGCGCCCCTGCTCCAGCATCTCTCGATTCCAGACGAAGCCTGCGCGCGTGTAGGTGGCAAGCTCGAAGTCCTGTGTCAGCTCAAGGCAATTAGTCGGGCACGCCTCCTGGCAGAGAGCGCAGAACATGCAGCGCGAGGTGTCGAAGATAAACTCGTCGAGCACCTTCTTCTTGCGCGGCTTGCCCGCGGTCATCACCTCTATGTCCATAGGCATAACATCAATGCAATCCTCTGGGCAGGCCAGCGCGCACAGGTTACAAGCGATGCAGAGCGTGTCGTGCGTCTCCGGGTCCATGTTGAGACGCGGCGCGCCGTGAAAGCGTGGCGCAACCTCTGGACGCACCTTCGGATACTGCTCCGTATAGATGCCTTTTCCCGCGACCGAATCCTTATCCGTCATCGCCCCTATGTTGTACCTGAGCGTCAGCCCAAGCCCCTTGAGAATATCCACCATAAAGAAGCGCTTCAGCTTCTCTATGAACGACGGCTGCGGAACAGTTACTGCTGGCATAACAATTCAGTGCAGAAGTCAGAATGCAAAATGATGAATTAAAGATTGCTCTGCTTTTCATTCATCATTTTGCATTCTGACTTCTGCATTGTTTATCCCCTTCCTTCGCTCGGCGTTGGCGTCACAGCCTGAGCGGTAGTGGTTGCGGGCGCTGTCGGTGTGACTGCCGGACGCCCCTTCGGCAGATCAATTAAGCGTATCTTACGGCGTTGCTTCTTCAAATTGAAATCGCGCGAGCGCCAGTTGATGGCCGAAAGCATTGCGGCGGTGATGAAAAGCCCGCCCCAGCCTATGATGATAATGATGGTTTTTCCCAGCCAGGTCAGATTCAACCCTTCCGACATGGACTCTATGGTCTTGTAACCATTCCACCCGTCGAGCGCCTGAACCAGAAAGATGGCGAACGCGGACAGGACTATGTTGATGAGCGCGCTCGGTATCATCCACTTCCAGCCTATGTCCATCAGTTGATCATAGCGGAAGCGCGGCAACGTCCAACGTAGCCAGAAATATATGTAGAGCAGCACCGCCACCTTGATCATGAAAATCAGTATGCTCAGGATGACGTAAATATTATGATAACCCGCTGCCTCAATCTTGTAGATGAATGGGAAATACCAGCCGCCCAGATAAACGGTCGTAGCAATCGCAGAGATAACCACCATCGCCGCGTACTCTGCCATGAAGAAGAGCGACCAGCGCATCCCGGAATATTCCGTGTGAAAGCCCGCGACGAGTTCCGATTCAGCCTCCGGCAAGTCAAACGGAGCACGGTTGTTCTCTGCAATGCCGCTCACCAGAAAGATAAAGAGGCCGAGCGGTTGATAAAGAAAGAACCATATGGAATCCGTGGCCTGTGCCGCAACGATGCCTGAGAGACTAAGGGTTCGCGCGAACATCAAGGCTCCTACGATTGAAAGCCCGAGCGCGACTTCGTAAGAGACCATCTGCGCGCTTGAGCGCAAGCCCCCAAGGAGCGCGTACTTGGAGTTTGAAGACCAACCGGCGAGAATCAAAGCGAGCACGCCCACGCTCGAAACTGAGAGCACGAAAAGGATGCCTATGTTGACATCCGTAATCACGCCCCAGTTCGGCGCAAACGGCACGACGGCCAGCACTACGAAGGCCGCGACGACCGCAATGTAGGGCGCAAACTTGAAGATGTACGGGTCTGCCTTGTCCGGTGTGAGGTCTTCTTTAGTCAGAAGCTTGAGGGCGTCGGCCAATGGCTGCAAGAGTCCCCAGGGACCCACGCGCATAGGCCCCAGCCGCGCCTGCATGAAAGCGGAAATCTTACGCTCGGCGTATGTAGCATAGAGAGCATAGACGGCTACAATCGTCACCACCGCGCCGATCTGTATGAACGGCCAGACGACATAGTTAATCGTCTCCGGGCTGAAGACTTTCAGCAACAGCCAGTCTATAAAACTCGGCGGCGCGAAGTGTGCGAGTGCGTTTGTCATAGCAATCAGCAATCAGCAGTCAGCTATCAGCAAGTTCTTACAGGCTCACGTCACGTATTCAAGTCAAGCATTCGTTTCATCATGCTGAAAGCTGAATGCTGACCGCTGATTGCTTCTTTCACAACTCTATCTCGAAAGAAACATTGCGTGCGGCGCGCAGGTCAACCAGTTCATAGTCATCGTCGAGCGTGCCGCTGCGGTCTACCACCAGATACGAAGCCCATTCATTCACGGGGAAGGGCGGCGTGTGCCATGTCCCCTTATGATAAGCGTAAGGATGGCGACCGTTGACCAGAAACGCTGCGACCCTTTCAACATCCGGCGCATCCGCGTCGTTCGGCGGCGCAACCGCGATCACGCTTTGCGACGAAGCCAGTGGCGAGAAGACCTGCATCGTACGGCGATGTCGCGCCATGAAATCAAACTTGAAGGGACGCACCTCTGCGGTCGCTCCCGTCAGACTCGGCCTGCCCTCGCAAAGATCAATCTCCACAGACCCGCGTGAGTCAATCAACACACCGAACGGCGCGAACGACTCGCGCGTCATCTCCTGAACCCTGAGCCGAACGATATTCATGCTGATTTAATAACAGCCCAACCTTCTTATAACCTCATAGCAGTCTCATTATGTCCGGTTAACCCCTTGCTTGCGTAAATGTAGCTTGGTGAAGACTGGGGCACTGAGCCTCGCTTTCTAGTAGGGCCATGCACACATACCGCAATGACTAGGGCAAGGATACCGAGAATGCCAAGAATATAAAGAACTGTAAACCAGGTCGGGAGCGGCTCGTTATTGCGTCTTCTACTCATCTGTCTATCTCACCGAGCACTATGTCGAGCGTGCCGATAATCGCCACCACGTCTGCGACCAGATGGCCTATGCACATCTGTCGGAGCGCCTGAAGATTTATCAGCGACGGTGGCCGCACGCGTACGCGATGCGGGCTTGAGGTGCCGTCGGAAACCAGATAGCAGCCAAGCTCGCCCTTCGGCGCTTCTATCGAATGATAATAATCGCCCACGGGCGGCTTGATTATCTTCGGCACCTTCGACATTACGGGGCCGTCCGGCAGCTTGTTAAGCGCCTGCTCGACTATCCGGCGCGACTGTCGCATCTCTTCAAGTCGCACGAGGTATCGATCATAGGTATCGCCGTTTTCGCCCACGGGAACTTCAAAATCCACGTCGGCGTAGGCCGCATAGGGACGCGACTTGCGTATATCCCAGGCGACGCCTGAGCCGCGCAGCGCGGGGCCGGAAAGACCAATGGCGATGGCATCTTCAGCCGGGATGACGCCGATGCCGACCGTACGGCTCAGCCAGATGCGATTCTCCGAGAGAACGGTTTCGTACTCCTCTACGCGCTTCGGAAAATTTCCTACGAACTGGCGAACGTCCTTTTCAAAACCATCGTAGGCGTCGTTGGGCATGCCGCCGATGCGCCACGCATGACAGGTGAGACGAGCGCCGAACTGCCGCTCGAAAATCTTCAGAATCTCTTCACGCTCTCGTAGCGCCCAGAGCAGAACCGTGAAAGCTCCTATATCGAGCGCGTGCGTCGCAAGCCAGAGCAGGTGCGACGCGATGCGGTTCAGCTCCGTCAGGATAGTGCGTATGTAATGAGCGCGCACAGGGACTTCCAATCCCATCATCTGCTCTACGGTCTCTACCCAGACGAGGCCGTTTGAGACCGCCGCGATGTAATCTAGCCTGTCCCAGTAGGGCGCAATCATAGAGTACTGGCGATTCTCCGCTATCTTCTCCATGCCGCGATGCAGGTAGCCTATGTCGCAATCGAGATCAATCACGGTCTCGCCGTCCAGACGCAGTATGACCCGCAGCACGCCGTGTGTAGAAGGATGCTGCGGCCCCATGTTCAAAATCATTTCGGGGCTGTCGTACAGCGTCTCTCTGGTTGTCGCAATCTCTACTTGATGCAAGAAAAGCAGGGATGAGGGATGAGGGATGAGGGATGAAAGCAGGGCTGTTTAAGCGTAACAGCGCACTTTCATTCTTCATCGCTTCAGCCTTCGGTTCCTCCTCCTTCCGTTTCTTTGTAACAGCCTGTCACACTTTGCGGCTCTATGACGAGGCCGATTTGCTCTGTCTCGCCCTGCCGCTTTTTCATTAGAAGCTTGTGAATGATGGCCTGTGCTGCGCTCGCCTTGTTCCACGTGTTGCGCGTGGTCAAAGTGTCTGTCAACACGAAGCCAGCGGTGCTGGCCGCCTCTTTCGAGTCGAACACTTTGGCTTCGTAATGTGCGGCGACCTCTTTGGTATTCATGTCTACAGTTTTCAGTTTTCAGTTTTTAGTTTTCAGTAAAAACGGTTCTCTTAAAACTGAAAACTAAAAACTGAAAACTGTTTACTTATCTTTCAAAAGTATCTCTTTGCCTGCGCGGAAAATCTCGCGCGCGCGGCGTTCTTCGATCATGGAGAGTTCTTCGAGTCCATAAGCGCGGCGCTGCTCAAGCTGTTCGCGCTGTACATCCGTGAATTCCGGCAGGTAGCGCGCCGTCCATGCGTTCTCTATGAACTCCAGCGGATAATCTTTCCTGAGCGGATGCCCTTCCCAGTCCGGCGGCAGCAGCAGCCTGCGCAAGTCCGGGTGATTCTTAAACGTGATGCCGAACAGGTCATAGACCTCTCGCTCCATCCAGTTGGCCGTAGGCCAGATACCTGAGACTGTCTCAACGCCCTCTTCGGCGGTCGTCCTCACCTTCAAACGCACGCGCTTGTTGGATGAAATCGAGTAGAGGTTGTAGACGACCTCAAACGGCGCATCGTCGCGGTCAGGATAATGGACTGCGGTTAAGTCGGAAAGATAATTGAAGAGCGTCTCCGCATCCCGCTTCAGAAAGTCGCAGACTTCCCTGAGTGACGCGCGCTCAATGCGTATGGATAGCTGGCCTACAAACTCTGTGGCCTCTACGACTGCTCCGTCCAAGGCTTTGCGCAGCTTCTTGACGAGCGCGTGATTTGAAGCATCGACAGGCTTCGGCCCTTCCTCTTTCTTTTTGACGGGAGCTTTGGGCGCACCGGTTGCCGCTGGAATTGCGCCTGCCAGCGGCGCTGGCTTTGCACCTGCGGCCTGTTTGGCGGCTGCGGCCTTCGCCTTCGCTTCGGCAATCTTGGCGGCCTTTTCAGCATCAGCCTGCCCCTTCGCAGGGTCGCTCGCAGGAGGCGATGTGCCGACGTGCGCCTTCGTGCCGGGCGCAATGGTTTCGGCTAACTGTTCAGTGGAGGCTGGCTGCTGTGTTGCCGTTGGGACTTCGGATGAAGCGGGAGGGGTCGTGCCGCTCTCGGAACTGCCTGGAGTGGCTTTGCCGCTTAAAGCTGCCTCTCTCTCAGGCGTAGTCTTCTCCTGGCTGGATTCCTTGTCGGTCGGAGCATTGTCCGGTGGTCTGTTTTCGTCTGCCATCACAGTCTAACGACTACACCCTGACAGAAGTACGCGCCTTGCGGCTCTTGCTTATGCGCCGGAAGCGCAAAAACGTGAAGCTTACGCCTCTGGTTTAACTGCTATTAGAGAACAATTAGAGGGACGGAACCACCTGCTTTGTAGCACGCGCAGAAACGCATTGTCAATAAGTTGCACAGACAAAGTATGCAGCCCTTAATGCATCTGATATAAGCCGCAAAGCTTGACGATACACGCTGGCGGGCCGTATTATAGGTTGTTTAGACTGAGGCACTAATAGCTGTCTATGGAGAGGTAAGCGAGGAAAATGAAACAAGGAATCCATCCCGACTACAACGAAATCAAAGTACATTGCGCCTGCGGCCACGAGTTTACGACCCGCTCAACGCGCAAGGATGACCTGAACGTAGAAATTTGCGCCGAATGCCACCCGTTCTTTACGGGCAAGCAGAAGCTGGTGGACACGGCTGGCCGCGTTGACCGTTTCAACAAGCGCTACGGCAAGAAAACCGAAGAACCGAAGCCGGAAAACGCTTCGGCCTGAAAACTCCTCTGAAGCTAAGATTTATGCGTACGTTCCGCGTAATCGCACAACACTATTAGCTTTTCTGTCAGACTTGGACGCCGATCATCTGCCCGGTCGGCGCGTCCCCTTTTCGTGTATATTTAAGCGAAGGCGGGCGCGCCCCAAAGGCTAAAGAAGATCGGCGTTTCCGTTTTTAAGTTCCCTTTGGAAGGAAAACTAGAGTGAGCGCAAACGAAAGAGACCTTATCGTCGGCGGCCAGGCCGTCATTGAAGGCGTCATGATGCGAACCCCCAACGCCTACGCCATCGCCGTGCGTAAGGCCGACGGCTCGATTACACACACGGCTGCTGTGCTTCCGAAATGGAGCGACAAGTATCCTTTCCTGAAGCTCCCCATACTGCGCGGCGGGGCAGTGCTCGTGCAGTCGATGGGTTTAGGCATCAAGGCGCTGAACTTTTCGGCCAACGAAGCCTTCGCCGATGCCGAAGAGGCTGAAGAAAAAGAGGTCGAGGTGGCCTTGACGCCCGCCATCATAGAGGGCGAGGGCGACTTTGCAGGCATTACGGGCGCTCTGCCGGGCTTGATTCCCATCCCTACACAGAAGCGCTCCAGAGATGAAATGAAGAAGGGGACAACAGCCGCCGCCGCAAGCTCCATCGTCTTCGCGCTCATCTTCAACGTCCTGCTTTTTATCGTCGCGCCGCTCCTGTTAACCAACGCGCTCTTCATAGCCGCGGGCTGGGCTACCGTGCCGGGCACGCCAGCGAGCGTAGAGCAGGCAGCACAAAGACCAAATGAGAGTAGCGCGGCAACGACGACGCCAGCCGGAAACAACGCTCCGACCGACGCCTGGTATTCGCGCGCGTGGACAAGCGTGCGAACCTACCTGCATCCGGTGCGCCCCTCAGTCGCTTTCAACCTGATAGACGGCATGATTCGCATGGCCTTCTTTCTCATAATGATCTTCAGCTTCTCGCTTCTGAAGGACATACGGCGCGTCTTTGAATATCACGGGGCGGAACACAAGACTGTGTTCACTTGGGAGGCTGGATTGCCTTTGACGGTTGAGAACGCGCGCCCGCAGCCGCGCCAGCACCCGCGCTGCGGCACAAGCTTTCTGATGGTTGTGATGCTCGTCTCCATAGTGCTCTTCTCGATTATCAAGTTCGATTCGCTCATCTACAACATGCTGGTGAGAATCGCGCTCGTGCCCCTCGTAGCCGGAATCTCTTACGAGATCATACGGCTTTCGGCGAAGAAAGAGGGCAGCTTTATCTTCAAGCTGATTACGCTGCCCGGCGTCTGGCTACAGAACATCACGACCAAAGAGCCTGACGACGAGCAATTGGAAGTCGCCATTGAAGCCTTGAAAGAATCGCTCAAGCTGGAGCCGCAGCCCGAAACAGAAGCCGCGCCGCTCGCATAAAAACTTATGATAGAGAAACTGGAACAGATTGAAGCACGCTATGAGGAGTTGACCGGGGAGCTTTCCTCGCCCGAACTCCTGTCAGACCAGTCGGCTTATACCAAGGCCACCAAGCAGCATCGCAGCCTCGGCGAAGTCGTGGAGAAGTACCGCGCGTGGAAGGCTTTGAAGGACGAGCTGGCGGGCGCACGCGAGTTGCTCTTGAGCGCGGACGACGAGGAGATGCGCGAGATGGCGCGTGTAGAGGTGGAGTTGCTACAGGCGCGCATTGACGAGAATGAAAGCCAGTTACGCCTGCTGCTGATTCCCACAGACCCGAACGACGAGAAGAACGTCATCCTTGAAATTCGCGCCGGGACAGGCGGCGACGAAGCCACGCTCTTTGCCGCCGAGATGCTGCGCATGTACGCACGCTATGCCGAGCGCCAGCGCTGGCGCATGGAAATTCTGGACGCATCGGAGTCCGGCATAGGCGGGCTTAAAGAAGCCATCGCGCTTATAGAAGGCGACAAGGTCTATTCCAAGTTGAAGCATGAATCGGGCGTGCATCGCGTACAGCGTGTGCCGCAAACCGAGGGGAGCGGTCGCATACACACTTCGGCTATCACGGTCGCAGTCCTGCCGGAAGCCGAAGAGGTGGACGTTAAAGTTGACCCGAAGGACTTACGCATAGACACCTTCTGCTCGTCCGGCCCCGGCGGCCAGAGCGTCAACACGACCTATTCAGCCGTACGCCTGACGCATATTCCGACCGGCCTGGTCGTCTCCATGCAGGACGAAAAATCTCAGATCAAGAATCGAGAGAAGGCCATGCGTGTGCTTCGCGCTCGCTTGCAGGAACTGGAAGAGCAGAAGCAGCACGAAGCCCAGGCATCGGAACGCCGCTCGATGGTAGGCTCCGGCGACCGCTCCGAAAAGATTCGCACCTACAACTTCAAAGAGAACCGCGTCTCAGACCATCGCATCGGCCTGACCATTCACCAACTGGATTTGGTAATGGAAGGCGCACTCGACGAAATCATACAGGCGCTCACCACACACTATCAGGCAGAAAAGCTCAAGAACGAAACGGTCGCAGCATAAGAACAGTTTTCAGTAATCAGTTTTCAGCAAGAAGAGCCACTTGCTTTTTCTGAACACTGAAAACTGATTACTGAAAACTGTTCTTCTCACTGCTTTATGGACTCCACACGCATCCTTCTCATCAGGCACGGTCAATCACAGGGCAATGCCGAAGGGCGCTTCGGCGGTCACACGGCGACGCCTTTGTCTGCGCGGGGGAGGCGACAGGCTGAGGCGGCTGCGCGCGTACTCGCTTCAAAAAAAATCAGCGCCATCTATTCTTCAGACCTTCTGCGCGCCGTTCAGACAGCCGAACCGCTGGCGCGTCTGGCAGGGCTTGAGATTAAGCGCACGACAGCCTTTCGTGAAAGAGGCGTCGGCGTGATGGAGGGCTTGACCTTTGAAGAAGCCGCAGAGCAGCACCCTGATCAGTACGCCGCGCTGATTCGACGCGACTTCGAGCATGTTATCCTCGGCGGCGAAAGCTATCGACAGTTGCTAGACCGCGCCGCTGCCAAACTAGACCACGCCATAGCGCAGCACAAAGGCGGGCGCATCTGCATCTTCTCCCACACAGGAACTATCTGCATCCTCACGCTGCACCTGATGGGCGCGCTCGATGCCCCCGAACTCAAGCCCGTCTGGATTACCACGACCAACTGTGGTATTACACGCATAGAGTTACGCGATGATGGATTTGTTCGCGTTCTCACGGTAAACGATACACGCCATCTCACTGGACTGTAGGTCTGCTACAAAATGTTCATCTCTGTTCCCTGCCTTGACTGTGGTAATGACATTCAACAGCCTGCCGAGCGTTGTCCACACTGCGGGAGGCCGGGTTATTTCTGGAACGTTATAACCGCGACGGATTCTGCTGAACGCGCTGCGCTTGAGCGTCGCTATCAAGCAGCCAAAAGAGATGCAGTATCACGCAAGGCTGATAGTAACTTGCAGGATTTTGAGAATGCTATTGCCGGTTCTAAGGCTGTAATCGCGCGCTCGGAAAGCGAAGTTCTACGGCTGGCATCCAGCAACAGGCAACTCTACAGCACTTATTACCAACAGATCGAAGCTGGCGTGAGATTGCCCGAAGGAGATCAATGGGACGTGCTGCGAGAGCTTGCCGACACCGTGCTATTTCCCGGCTACAAAAAGGATATGAGATTCGCGGCGCTCTCATTAGATGGAGTGGGACTTTCTAATTATGGTGCGTGCTCGATAGTCTTTCGTGATGAGATGATCGCTCACCGCGCCTCTGTATTCGAGGAGAATTCCGCCCTGTTTATGGAACGCCGTGAGATCAAAATAACCAGAAATCCCAATCTACCGAAAGGCTACCGCGCGACGTGGGATGAGCGTGCTAAGCTCTGCGTCGCCAAGCTCTCGGGAAAGATTGACTCCGCCACCCGTTCTGATGAATACTCCGCCCTAGTGCTAAAGCAAGGAGCAACTTCGGAAGACGACGAATTTATTGAAGTACATATCTGGGGGCCGATGACCGTCCTGACAATGGAGAAGGTCGTCGTTACCGGCCCCAACCCCCACTATCGAGCAACGATAGTTAAAGCTATCAAGGCTAAACTCGCAAAGCATAATGTGAAGGTAAGCTGATGGACGCGGTGATTTCCGGGCGCGCCGGAAGGGCGCTACTGCTGGATGGAAAGTCATTACAGTCGTTCGATACGGACGACCCGTCTAAGCTTGTGCCAAGACGACAGTCGGATTTGCCTTACCTCTTCGGCGAGACACAAGACCTTAGGATTATCGAGAATATTAACCTCGAATCTGCTAGACAGGAACTCAACCATGAGTGTAATTGTAACTGGTCGCTCGACCTGACCTTAATTTCACTCGATGCTGAACTACCCGATGAAATCCGAGCAGAAGCGCTAGAGGGACTTGATGAACTCCTGTTTGATGGCCGGGTAGCCGAACGCTTAGAAAATATCCTGTATGCCCGCCCGCTTCCCGAAGATGCGGATTTGGCAGGGGCATTGAAGCTCTGCGATTGGGGACATCAACAAAACGCCTTCGCCCTGCTACAAATATTTCAAGAGCAGCAATCCTTGATCTCGGAAGTAAGCGCCGCATGGGATGCTATTCCTACAAAAATCTTCGGCGGCTACGAACAACAAACCGAATTTCAGCACGTCGCCGTCCGCGAAGGGCTATTCCGCACCCTTGTCACGCGCGACACGCAAAGCACCGTTGCGGCATTTCTTCTAAAAGCCGGTCTTAACAACTCAATCAAGCAGCTACCGAATTACCGTCAAGTCTTACAACAATGGGTCACGCCTTTCCGTCAACAGAGTGTCACGCCCAAGGTCGTACACGAGGTTGCAGAAGAATTTGAGACGGAAACCTCGCAGAGAAGAAGACACGGGCGACGCGTCGGAATAAATCGCCGAGCCATTCTGGGAGAAGTCAACAAGAAAAAGGCAATCATTACGGAGGTTATCCAACGCCGCGACATGGAACGGGTTCGGGAATTAGTAGATGAACTTGTCAACTACCAACTAAGCAGTAGTGAATCTGAACATGCTGCCAAATCTTTATGCGATCTAGCAATGTTGGCTAAAGAGTTAGGCATGTTTCCTCTTCAGTTAGAACTGACTGAGCGAAGCATTAACGTAGCGCCTGGCGATGGCTGGTCATGGACACAATACGGCGATGCCCTTTTGAACATGCAGCGGTTAGATAAAGCGCTAAAAGCTTACCAGCAAGCAGAAGCTTTCGGGGCTGGCGTGGTAGCTAAGAATGGTCGAGCGGAAGTACTCAAGTCAATGGGTAAGCTTGACGATGCTTTAGCTGCCTATAATGTAGCTATAACTGAACACCCTGAAAACGATGTCTCGAAGAGGGGACGCGCCGAGGTGCTTAAGGCAATTGGTGAACTCAATGAAGCTCTCAATGCTTACAATGAGATCATTCTTGAGCATCCTGAAGATGTCATAGCTAAGAATGGCCGCGCGGAAGTACTCAAGACAATGGGTAAGCTTGACGATGCTTTAGCTGCATTCGATGAGATCATTCTTGAGCATCCTGAAAACATTGTAGCTAAAACTGGCCGCGCGGAAGTGTTTAAGACAATGGGTAAGCTTGACGATGCTTTAGCTGCCTATAATGTAGCTATAACTGAACACCCTGAAAATGTCATAGCTAAGAATGGCCGCGCGGAAGTACTCAAGACAATGGGTAAGCTTGACGATGCTTTAGCTGCATTCGATGAGATCATTCTTGAGCATCCTGAAGATGTCATAGCTAAGAATGGCCGCGCGGAAGTACTCAAGACAATGGGTAAGCTTGACGATGCTTTAGCTGCCTATAATGTAGCTATAACTGAACACCCTGAAAACGATGTCTCGAAGAGGGGACGTAGTTGCGTTCTCGCAGCTTTAGGTCGCTATGACGAGGCTCTTCGATTTTTACCAGATAAAAGTCCGGTAGCTCTAGAAGATTGGATTGGCTATCACATTCGAGGCATGATTCTGCTTCGTATCGGTAAGGTAAGAGAAGCTATACGAATATTCAATGAAGGTGTGCAGAATGACCCTTCACCTTCCAGCAAGGAATACTTTCGTAGCGCGCTGGCCGTAGCATGGTTGCGAGGTAGTGACTATAAGAAGGCCGTACAAGCGTTGGAAGAGGTTAAATCGCCATTGTTGCAAGCGCCAGCTAATGTCCTTCGCCTTCATGCGTTCGGCGCTCAGGGAGACTTACAACGCGCTACTGTAGCTTACGACAGCTTGGGGGCAGCGCCCCAGTTCAGGTCGAGTGAACTGACTCAAGAGCTACGTCATCAATATATCTTGGGGCAAGCACCGCGCCATGACGAGGATTGGATTTTTGACCGGGAAGTTAAAGTCATTCTTCTTGCGGCCTAGCGCAAATTAACAGGCTCTTACCTCACGTCATCCATGCTATTGCCTGCTCGGACGGCTTCGTGCGGGTTCAAGCCGTCAACGACACACGCCATCTCGTTGGACTATAGGGTCGCTGGCCGCAGTTGCGATACAATACTTGCCTCCCCGACCGATGACCTCGCCTTTTTATAATGTTTTTGGGCAAATGCTCGGACGCTTCGCCGTCTCGCCCTCAACTGCCCTGTAGAACCGCTTCAGCCCGTATAGTTAAAGGGTTGAAGCTATCTTGATTTGCCGGAGATGATTTATGAAAACAGAGTCCGTTAATTACCGCGCCCGCTGGGTCGTGGTTGCGTTTCTTCTTACTCTTTTTGTTACGCCTCTTTACGCGCAGCCGAATGAGCGGGGCGTCGGCATAAAGCCCGCAGAAACGGTCAAACAGTTGCCGAACAAGGCCAAGCGATACGCCATAGTTATAGGCGTTGACCAGTATGCGGATACGCAGATAACTACGCTGGGCGGCGCGGTCAACGATGCGAAGTCGCTGGCTAATGCGCTTGTGCAGTACGCAGGTTTTCCCAGCGATCAAGTGACGCTGCTTGCCTCCAATCAGCCGGTTGAAAGACAGCCGACGCGCGGCAACATCCTGCGACGCCTCTCAAATCTTGCAGCCGTGATTCCGAAGGACGGGCTGCTGCTTCTGGCCTTCGCAGGCCACGGCATAGAGCGCGGCGGGCAAGCATTCTTGCTGCCGTCGGATGCGCAGGTCAGCAACGATGTGGACTTGCTTGAGCAGACCGCCATCAATGTGAAGCAGATTAAGGAGAAGATTCAGAAGACCGGCGTCGGGCAGGTCTTGATGATTCTGGACGCCTGCCGGAACGACCCCGTAGGGCGCGCCAATGCCGACAACCCGCTCACGCCAGCCTACACGCGCGGATTCAACTTCGACGTGCGTAATCGAGAGGTTACTGCGTTCGCCACGCTCTACGCGACGGCTGTGGGCGCAAGGGCTTATGAATACAAGGAACGCAAGCAGGGGTATTTCACCTGGGAGTTAGTCGAAGCACTCAAAGGCAAGGCTGCGAACGAGCGCGGAGAAGTGACGCTCGCAGGCTTGGTCAAATACCTGCAAGACAATGTGCCGAAGCGCGTGCTGCTGGATTTGGGCGCGGGCAAAGACCAGCGTCCGTTCGCAGTCGTAGAAGGATACAAAGCGGATGAGCTTGTACTAGCAGTGGGTAATCCGAATGGCTCAAGGGGCGTGGGCGATACGGCGCAGCCTGAGCCTATTGTTATCGGAAACGGAGCGGGCAGCGAACCAAGCGCAGAGGCAGGCAACAGTCTTGAAGGCACAACCTGGACAGGCAGCAGCCCGTCATCCGGCGACTACACTATGGAGTTTCTCAAAGGCGGTCAGCTCAACTACATCATCAAAGTTATGGAGAACGGAGTCACAGCGCCTCGCACTGTCAAAGGTACATGGAAGCAGTCGGGCACAAGCGTACAGATCGTAATCGGCAACTCTTACTCAGTCCTGCAAGGCACGATTGACGGCAGCGTGATGAAGGGTCAGGGCACCAATCAGGAAGGCACTGAATGGAAATGGATGCTCATGAAGAAGTAGTAAAGCATTCATCTTTCACATGAAATGAAAAGAGGCAGGCATGATGTGCCTGCCTCTTTTCATTTCATGTGAAAGTTAATCTTTCCGGTCAACACTCCGGCACGGCTATCCTTGTGTACTCGTGGCCGTGATAGATTCCTCTGGCTCGCGCTGTCGTGTCCCGCCCTCTTCAGCTAAATCCTCATCGCCTTCCAGTTCGCGCTGGCGGTGGACTGTGCCGTCGGATTCAAAGATGTAGGCCGACGGGTGCTCGCGCATGATGATGTCCTGCAATCTCATTAACCCGTAGAGCAGTGCTTCGGGGCGCGGCGGGCAGCCCGGAATGTAAACGTCCACGGGAATGACGCGGTCAACTCCCTGCATCGTCGAATAGGAATCGAAAGGCCCACCCGTAGAAGCACAGGCACCCATCGCAATCGTCCACTTAGGCTCAGGCATCTGGTCGTAAACGCGGCGCACCACAGGCCCCATCTTGAGCGTGACAGTGCCTGCAACGATTATCAGGTCGCTCTGGCGCGGGCTTGGACGAAACACGCCCGCGCCGAAGCGGTCAATATCAAAGCGGCCTGCGCCCGTCGCAATCATCTCTATGGCGCAGCATGCGAGGCCAAAAGTCATAGGCCACAGCGCGCTCTTTCGCGCCCAGTTGACAACCGGCGCGGCCACGTCCATCGCCTTCGCGCCCACAGTCCGCCGCACACTGTTGATAATCGAGTCAACAGTCGTCAGAACAAATCCTTCTGTATGCTCAGCCATAATAAACAATGCAGAAGTCAGAATGCAGAATGATGAATGGAAATCAGTTCTCTTCTTAATTCATCATTCTGCATTCTGCATTCATCATTTCCTCTATGCCCATTCCAGAGCGCCTTTGCGCCAGGCGTAATAGTAGCCGACGATGAGAATGCCTATGAAGACGAACATTTCCAGCAGGGCGAATTTGGTGAAAGAGAAATCGTCGCCCATGAAGATGATTGCCCAGGGAAGCAGGAAGATGGTCTCCACATCAAAGATTAAAAAGAGCATGGCGACGATGTAGTAGCGAACGGTGAAACGGTCGTGCGCCTCCGTCGTCGGGTCAATGCCGCACTCGTAGGGTCGCCCCTTGGCCTTGCCGTAGATGCTCGGCCTCAAGAATCGTCCCAGCACAATCGGCAGCACCGGGAAGATTATGGCAAAGACCAGAAAGACCATGATAGGCCAGTAGGCCGTCACGGGGCTTCCGACAGTCCCTGTGGTCTGCAACCTTGCTATCTCTTGCTGTAGAATCATGCTCAGCATCATTTCAGGCTAGCTCGATAATAGCGGCGCGCTTTTTCTACCTGTAGCGCACCAGGCTCAAGATTCAAAAATTGTTCTCTCGACTTCGGGAGTCTATCGGCTCGTTTCCCTTATTGTCAAACAAATCTTTTTCGACAGCCCTAACCGGCTGCGCCTTACGCGTCATGTTTGGTGTTGCCCTCAAGCAGCGCTATGACATGAGGCAGAACCGGCTTGATGACACTGAAGCTTTCCCGCACGGCCTTTGGAGAGCCTGGAAGGTTAACGATGAGTGTGCCGCTTCTTGTGCCGCAGACGCCGCGAGAAATCATAGCCATCGGGGTGGCTTTGCGCGTTTCCACACGCATCGCTTCTGAAAGTCCCGGCGCTTCCCTTTCGATGACGGCGCGCGTAGCCTCCGGCGTGTTGTCTCTAGGCCCGAAGCCCGTGCCGCCCGTCGTCACAATCAGATTAACATCGGAGCGTTCCGCGTAAGCGCGCAAGGTTTCAGCCAATGGTTCGAGGTCGTCCGGCAAGACTTCTCTTGCCACAATCTGCGCGCCTACCTCTTCCAGTAATTCAAGAAGCGCCGCGCCCGAATGGTCTTCCCGCAGACCATGAGCGCAACCGTCGCTCACCGTTATTACCACCGCTTTAATCTGCACAGGCATAATGAAGGCTTGTGTGGCGACTTAAGACAATCAGCCTTAAGTTTGAACTCATATCGCCGTCTGACTGACCGCGTGCAACTCCTGAAGCGCATGTACCTGAACCTCGCTGCTTGCAGAGCGCGCGGTAATGGCTTCGACAAGAGCCTGTGCGCCCGTCATGGTCGTGACGCATGGCACGTTGTATTGCAGGGCGGCGCGGCGTATGGCCTGCTCGTCGTAATGGGAGACGCGACCCAAAGGCGTATTGATGATGAGCGCTATCTCGCCGCTCTTGATGAAGTCCACTACGTTCGGGCGTCCCTCGTTGACCTTGAAGATGGTCTCGACCTGCAAGCCGACTTCGCGCAGACGCGCGGCAGTTCCAAAGCTCGCTACGAGTTTGAAACCGAGCCGTGCCAGACGCCGCGCCAGAAGAGCAGCCTGCCCCTTGTCTGCATCGTTGACGCTGATGAAGGCCGTGCCCGTCTGCGGGAGGCTTAGGCCAGCGCCGAGCATGGCTTTCGCATAAGCTTCGCCGAAGCTATCGCCTTCGCCCATGACCTCGCCTGTGGAATGCATCTCAGGGCCTAGCACAGGGTCGACGCCGGGGAATTTGACGAAGGGGAAGACGGGCGACTTGACGAAGTAACGATTGCCCGCCAAAAGATTCGCCGTCAGGTCTTCCGGCAGGTGAAAGCTTGAGAGCTGGCGACCGGCCATCACCAGCGCAGCGATGCGCGCTAAGGGCACGCCCGTAGCCTTCGAGACGAAAGGCACTGTGCGCGAGGCGCGAGGGTTTACTTCCAGCACATAAACGCGGTCGTCCTTAATCGCATACTGTATGTTCATCAGGCCGCGCACACAGAGCGCACGCGCCAGAGCCTTTGTGTAATGGCGCATCGTCTCAAGATGCTCTGCCTGTATACGCACAGGCGGCAGCACGCAGGATGAATCGCCGGAATGAATACCGGCCTCTTCTATGTGCTCCTGAATACCTGCGACGATGCAGGCCGATTCGTCCGCCAGAGCATCAACGTCAAACTCCGCCGCGCGCTCAAGGAATTTATCAATCAGTATGGGGCGTTCGGGCGAAGCATCTACAGCCGTTCGCATGTAATCGTCTAAGGTCGCTTCGTCGTAAACAATCGCCATCGCGCGCCCGCCGAGCACATAAGAGGGACGAACCAGCACGGGATAGCCTATGCGCTCTGCTATCTCGCGCGCTTCTTCCTCAGAGGTGGCCGTGCCGTTCTCAGGCTGCGGGATGCCAAGCTCGTCCAGCAGCGCTCCAAAGCGTTTACGGTCTTCCGCTAAATCAATCGAATCCGGCGAAGTGCCTATGATGGGAACGCCAGCGTCATGCAGCCGCATCGCCAGATTGAGCGGCGTCTGCCCGCCGAATTGCACTATGACGCCTTCGGGTTGCTCTACATCTATGATGTTCATCACATCCTCGAAGGTCAGCGGCTCGAAGTACAGGCGGTCGGAGGTGTCATAGTCGGTCGAGACCGTTTCGGGGTTGCAGTTGACCATGATGGTCTCGAAATCTGCTTCGCGCAGGGCAAAGCTGGCATGACAGCAACAGTAATCGAACTCTATGCCCTGCCCTATGCGGTTCGGCCCTGAGCCTAAGATCATAATCTTGCGGCGCTCCGAAGGCTGTGATTCGTCCTCTTCTTCATAAGTCGAGTAGAGATAGGGCGTGTAGGATTCAAACTCTGCGCCGCAGGTGTCCACGCGCTTGTAGACCGGAGTGATGCCCAGACGCTTGCGATAGCTGCGGACTTCCAGCTCGGTGCTGCCGGTCAGGTAGGCTATGCGGCGGTCGGAGAGCGCAGCTTCTTTGGCCGCGCGTATGACTTCCGAAGGCACGTCTTCAAGCTTGCGGTCAACGATGCGATCCTGAATCCGCATCACTTCCTGAAGCTGTTGCAGGAACCAAGGGTCTATGCGTGTCAGGCGATGAATTTCGGGAATCGACCAGCCGTGTTGCAGCGCATAAGTGATGTAAGAGAAGCGCTGAGAGTTGGGACGCGCTAATTTTCGCTGTAGCTCGCCGTCCGAGATGCCGCGCAGGCGCAGGGGCTTGACGGATTCCAGCGAGCGCAAGCCTTTGAAGAGAGCTTCCTTGAAGGTGCGGCCAATCGCCATCACTTCTCCGACAGACTTCATCTGCGTTCCCAGTACATCTTCGGCGTCGCGGAACTTTTCAAAATTCCACTTAGGAATCTTCGCCACGACGTAATCAATCGTCGGCTCAAAGCTGGCGGGAGTCTTCTTCGTGATGTCGTTCGGAATTTCGTCCAGGGTGTAGCCGACCGCAAGCTTCGCGGCAATCTTCGCAATCGGAAATCCTGTAGCCTTCGATGCTAAAGCCGAAGAGCGCGAGACGCGCGGGTTCATCTCTATAATGCGTACCTCGCCGTTCTCAGGATTGACGGCGAACTGTATATTAGAGCCGCCAGTCTCGACGCCGACCTTGCGTATTATCTTGATAGCCATGTCGCGCAAGGCTTGATACTCGACATCGGAAAGCGTCTGCGCCGGAGCGACCGTAATCGAATCGCCCGTATGCACGCCCATCGGATCGAAGTTCTCAATCGAGCAGATGATGACCACGTTGTCCGCAACGTCGCGCATCACCTCCAGCTCATACTCTTTCCAGCCGAGGATTGATTCTTCAATCAGGACTTCATGAATCGGCGAAGCTGCAAGACCTGCGCGCACTATCTCTTCAAACTCTTCCGGGTTGAAAGCGATTCCGCCGCCCGTACCGCCCAGAGTGAAGCTCGGACGAATGATGGCCGGATAGCCTGTGTCTTTGACAATCTCTTCCGCCTCATCCCAGGAGCGCCCGAAGCCGCCGCGCGGCATAGGCAATCCCACCTCGTCCATAGCCGCTTTGAAGAGCCTGCGGTCTTCTGCGACCTTCACGGCCTCGCGCTTAGCGCCAATCATCTCTACGCCAAACTCTTCGAGCACCCCGGCGTCTGCAAGCGCAACGGCTAAGTTAAGCGCCGTCTGCCCGCCCACAGTCGGAAGCAGCGCATCGGGACGTTCGCGTTTAATGATTGCCGTAACGGATTCGAGCGTGAGCGGCTCTATGTACGTGCGGTCGGCCATTTCGGGGTCGGTCATAATCGTCGCCGGGTTGGAATTAACCAGCACGACCTTATAGCCTTCCTGGCGTAGAGCGCGGCAAGCCTGCGTGCCCGAATAGTCGAACTCACAAGCCTGTCCTATGACAATCGGCCCTGAGCCGATGATTAAGATTTTGTGTATGTCTGTGCGTTTGGGCATATCTCAACGAGGCGTTAACTAACCAGAAAAACTCTACTCATCACAATGGAATCATGGCATTATACACAAGCCGTCGAACTCGCGCACGAATCACCCGGCATTCGGACTCGCCGCACAAAACCGAAGCTGTAACCCTTGTTTGTAAAGTTGAGCGAAAACTATTTAATGAGGAGCCACTTTATGTCGAAAATTAGAATCGCAGCCTTCTTCGGCTTAGCCATCCTTTTAAGCCTGGGCGCTACGGTGCAAAGGACAGAGAGCAAACCACGAGCGCCGAAGTTTTCAAGCCTCTACACAGACCTCAACAAGGAATGCAAAGGTGCTGTCAAGGAAAGCGAGTTGAACGAAGGCTCAGACATGCCGCTCAAGTGCAAGGGTTATGGCGGATATTACATATACATCTACTACAGCGCGTTGGCTTCTCAGATAGCCGTGCAGATGCAGGGGAACGAGGATGTCTCAATCGGATTGGGGATGCAGGAACTGAACTACAGCGACCAGAAAGGCAGAAAGGTAGAATGGCGCATGGCCGACGGAAAACCCTTCGCCGTCATCCTTCGCGTCTCGAATTACAAGGGAGAGGCCAGAGAAGCGACCGGCGATCCGTTTGATCCGAAGTACAAGACAGGCGAGTCACTGGTAGTTAGAGGTCTGAAGGGTTACGAGAAGATTGATTTTACGGTGGATGCGAAGACGACGCCCAATCCGAATGAGAAAGCACGTCAAATGGCCGATGAAAATTACGGAAAATGAAAAGCAAGTGACGGGTGTCGGGTGTCAGGTGACGGTAAA
>DASWQH010000081.1:0-94953 GCA_036403815.1 Pyrinomonadaceae bacterium
GCCCTTCACAGAGCGAATGATAGAGTTTGCGCGCACGCATCGCGGCATACGCAAGACCCTTGGCGAACTGGTCGCAGGCGACCAGGGCTACACAGACCTCAAACGCAAACTCGCACGTCGCGCCCTGCGGCCTCTCTAACACATGCTGACGATTAGGTAATCAATGCTATTTGCTATGTTAGGCCGAGTGATTCGGCCTAATTATAGTTAGCCCTCTGGCTTGAAATATTAATTGGTAGGCATTGGAATATGAATTCTCTTAACTTCCAATCTATTTTCGGCTATCTGGGTATATTCCTCAGAACTATCAGACAATATAGCAAGTCGCCCGTTCAGCCTTGTTGCTTTCCCGGTAGTGCCTGACCCGCTCATCGGGTCAAAAACCAAGTCGCCTTCTTTAGTGGTCATCAAATACAGTTTCTCGAATACTGAGACAGGCTTCTGTGATGGATGGCCGGTTTGTTCTTTTTTGCCAACGAAGCCAACCAGTAAAGATGCTTCGATGACATCTGTCGGATGTAACAAATCAGCCTCAATCACACTCGTTGGTCCTGGCATGTACCGGAGCTTACCTTGAGCTTGGAGTGACTTTTGCGCCTCATTGAGAAAATGCTCTGGATACATCTTTGCTCCCGGACGTGAAAGGTGTAGGCATGCGTTCTGACTTGACCGCCAGCCTCGAATGACAGATGGATTATTCTTGTAGTACCAAGTTAGCCACGACACTAAATTTAATTGCTTGGGTAGATTGTCCACAAAATATGCAACAATCTCAGGAAATCCCCATAAAAACACATGTTCTGAAATAAGAGCCGCCGCTTCTAGTAGTTCTGCTATGTAGTCCCTATAGTCATCTCTAATTCCTCCAAACCCTTTGTTGTACCAAGGGTCAAGCATCGTCACAGTCGGAGTTATTCCAAGTTGCCTTATCAATTGTAGGCTTTCCTTAACGTCCATTGGTGGAAGGATAGCTATCTCGTTTTTGAGCAGAGATTGTTCTATAGCTCCTTGCGTTTTCGTATTTTGGTTTTGTCGTAAGGAAACCTTCGTGCTCATAACTACGCCTCTTTCTTTGTTATAGTGCCATCGTTATTAAGAACGTATCCAAAGTGTTCCAGTAAGAAAATGAACACTGCTAGCTTTTCGCTTCTCGTTGCCGCCTGAACAATCGCATACACGTTTAGTTTTCCTGTAGTATTGTCCCAATAGTTCTTCTTCACAACCTGATGACGAGCACACAAAGCTTGCCATTGATTTGGGTCGTTAGGGTCAGAGTTCGGATCAATTGAATGTGGAGATTTATGGTCTGGTGTTAACTTGACACGTCCTCCGCCAACAGAGTCAATGTCATCTTCCTTCAAACCGCACCTTTCGCCACCTTCATTCCACTCACATGAAAAAATTGCCCGCTCTAAAACAGCCTTCCAAGTCGAGTCAGTCGGTCTTACACGCTTACCAGCCTTGGCACGTTTCTCCGCATGCGGCATTAGATATTCTTGTACTTTAAGGTCGCCTCTATTTCTCCATGATAAAATCGTGTAACCGTCATCTGTACGAAGTTCCGAAAGCCGTTGATGCCAGTTTTCCGGCTCTTTACCTGTATCAGGATTCTTAGCCACCTCTAGTATCTGTTCCCTGGTCAGTATCTTTCCAATGTTATCCAGAAACAGGGCCTCAATGCGTTTCTTGACGCTCTTGTATTGGTATAGTCCTTTGACCTCTCCATAAATCTTTTCACCTGTGCTAGCGGGCTGTGAAGGCACACCTTTCTTTTTCATACAAGTGTGGTTATAAAGTATGTTGTGTGTTGGGGCAAGGATTTATAGGTTATCAATCTGCAATCGGCGCGAGCTAATTCCGGCGTTATGCCGTTGTTTATATTCCAGGCTCATACTAGATTATACAGTGAAGGAGTGAGTCGTTATGGCTTCTGAGCGTGAAACGTTATTAACCCCTGAAGAGTATCTCGCCATCGAGCGTAAGTCTGAAATCAAACATGAATATTTTGCTGGTGAGATGTTTGCTATGGTAGGTGCGAATAAGCGGCACAATCTCATTTCTGCAAATATTATTCGTATACTGGGGAACCAACTGCTGGATCGCCCATGCAATGTTTATCCCAGCGACATGCGAGTTAAGGTGAGCGCAACGGGAAAATATACTTATCCCGATGTAGTTATCGCATGCGAGGAAGAGAAATTTGATGATGCGGAGAATGATACTCTGCTTAATCCTGTAGTCATTATCGAAATCTTATCAGAATCTACAGAGGCTTATGATCGGGGCAAGAAATTTGAGCAGTATCAAACCATAGAATCTCTAACGGAGTATCTTCTTGTATCTCAAGAACCATATAGAATCGAGCAATATGTGCGGCAGAGTAACAGAGAGTGGAGATATTCCGAGTATCACGATGCTGATGATGTAGTAAAGATTAATGTCATCGGCTGCGAGCTTGTGATTAAAGATGTGTATGCCAAAATTAAATGATTCCACTCACGCGCTGCATAACCACTCCTTCAACCCGACTGTTCGATAGCATTCTTTTCATGTTGCTTCCTCGTGTCGTAAATTGGATTGGTGTGCCCGGCGCGGGTTGATTCCGACGTTAGGTTGCTTAATTAGGTGGCGAATATGACAAGCGATTTTTATTGTGATGAGGTCTTGAGCGAGCGCGTAGCTGTGAGGAAAGTTATGGAGACGGAGAACGTGCTGGCCTTTCATCATACACGCCCCTTTTACCCGGTGCATATCGTGGTCATTCCCAAGCGGCATATAGGCTCATTGATTTCTCTTGAAGAGGAAGACAATAATCTGCTTCTTGAATTGATGATCGTGGTTCGGAAAGTTGCCGCTCAGGTTTTAGCGGAGCACGGGGCATGTCGAGTAGTTACAAATCTTGGGAAATATCAGGATTCAAAGCATCTACACTGGCATGTGGCTTCGGGGCAGCCGTTGAGATAGATTGCCCCATCCGCCATCTAATAATCCCTTCAACACGGACGCCTGTATAGCATTGCTTTCCTCATTATCCTTACAAATCAGACGGGCTGTTTCATGCTCGACGCGGGTTTAATCGGGGCGTTAAACTACCACACATAAACATGACGATAAATGCTATCTATCCTATGCCGCATAGCGAGGTCGTTGAGAATCGCTGGGTAAGCCCTTTATACATAGCTATATACTTCGCCTTTTCCAAACTACTCATACACCTTCTCACTAATAATCAATATGGATACTTCCGCGATGAACTCTACTACATCGCTTGCGGCGAACATCTGGACTGGGGCTATGTTGACCATGCGCCGATGGTCGCCTGGCTGGTTCGACTTTCCCGCACGCTCTTCGGCGATTCACTCTTTGCGCTTCGAATCTTTCCGGCTGTGGCGGGCGCGTTGAAAGTCTTACTGACTGGATTGATTGCCAGAGAATTAGGGGGACGCCGCTTCGCGGTCATGCTCTCTTGCCTGTGCGTGTTAGTCGGAGGTTCTCTTGCTATTGATAGCTTCTTCTCGATGAACGCCTTCGAGCCGCTCTTCTGGATGGGTGGCGCTTACTTCATAATCCTGGCTATCAAACGCAATGAGCCGCGTTTCTTTCTCTGGTTCGGACTCTTAGCCGGGCTTGGACTTGAGAACAAGCACTCGATGCTTTTCTTCGGCTTCGGTATCTTTGTTGGCTTGCTCTTAACTCACTCGCGCCGCTTCTTTGCAAGCCGTTGGCTCTGGGTCGGCGGCGCACTCGCCCTAGCGCTCTTCCTGCCCAACATAATCTGGGAATACCGGCACGATTGGGCGACGCTCGAACTATTGCACAATGTTCAAAAGTCCGGCAAGAATGTCGTACTCTCACCACTTAATTTTGTCGCGCAGCAAATTTTCATCCTGCACCCGCTGACGCTTCCCGTTTGGTTAGCCGGTCTCTGGTACTTCCTTTTCGACCGAGGCGGAAGACATTACCGCTTGCTCGGCATCACCTATTTAGTTGTGCTGGTCATGATGGTAATACTCAAGGGCAAGAACTACTATCTGTTGCCAATCTATCCGATGCTCTTTGCCGGCGGCGGTGTTTGGTGGGAGAAATTGCTTCAGGGCAAAAGTCATGTCACCTGGCTGAAGGTCGTCTATCCTGTGCTGCTATGCGTTACCGGAGCAGCTTTCGCGCCGATGGCTGCGCCACTTCTGCCTGTTGAGACGTATCTGCGTTATCAACATGCCCTCGGCTTTGAGCCGCCGAAGACTGAAGTCGGGCATAAGGGGCCGCTGCCCCAGCATTTCGGAGATAGGTTCGGGTGGCCTGAGATGGTCGAAACCGTTGCTCGAATTTACAACAACCTGCCGCCTGATGAGCGTGCTAAGACAGCCATCTACGCGAACAATTATGGGGAAGCTGGAGCAATAGATTTCTTCGGCCCTCGCTATGGTCTGCCGAAAGCCATCAGCCCACATCAATCTTATTATTTGTGGGGCCTACGCGACTATACAGGGGACGAGTTAATCCTGTTGCAGTCGAAGCGCGCGGATGCGGAGCGAAGTTGCAATAGTGTCGAAGAAGTCGGGACTGTTGGTCATCCACTTTCGATGACAGAGGAACATTATACGATCTTCATCTGTCGTGGTCTAAAGCAACCTTTGAGGGAATTATGGCCGCGTCTAAAACATTGGAACTAAAGGAGGCGGCTAAATTCGAGCGAGGGATTGCTTGGCATGACCATTTGAGAGATGAGAGTATGAATTGAGGAGTTAAGTAATTGGATGGCGGAAAACCATGACAAAAATGCCGGTAGAGTTTCGCCATGAGGAAGATCGTGTAAAGGAGCGCGGTGCTGTCTTCAAGAAGGAGCTGGGTCTGAGCGACCTTGTGCTTACCCAGATACTGTTCATAGTGGGTCTTCCCTGGGTCGGCGTCGCGGCAAAGCAAGGGGCATCACACGTAGTCTTATGGCTCGTCGCGATGCTTTTATTCTACGTTCCGTCTGCCGTGGTGGTGATCTATCTCAACCGAATCATGCCGCTCGAAGGGGGACTGTATCAGTGGGCTAAGCTGGGCTTCAACGACCTTGTTGGATTTCTGGTGGCGTGGAACCTGTGGCTGTTCGCTATTTTAAGCTCGTCGGAAATCGGGCTACAGGTGACGCAGTATCTGGGCTATGTCATAGGGCCGAGCGGCGAATGGCTAACGTCGAGCAAGTCGTTTATAGGTATCGTGAACGCAGCCGTCATAGGCTCGCTGATACTGCTTACAATCGTGGGGCTTGGCGTCGGCAAATGGGTTCATAAAGTAGGCGGCGCGCTGATGCTCATAACCTTCGCGGCGCTCCTCATACTTCCTCTACTGAATATAGCGCAAGGCTCTCTGGCTGAATATCATCCGCTCAGGATGGAGATGCCCGTGCTCTCGCTGATGACCTTGAACCTGCTTGGCAAGATGGGTTTTGGCGCGCTGGGCGGGTTCGAGTACGTGGCTATACATGCGGGCGAGTGCCGCAATCCCGCGCGCACTATCGCCTCCTCGGTCGCGCTGGCTGCGCCCATTATCGCAGTGATGTTCATCTTCGGCACTAGCTCCGTCCTTGCGCTGATTCCGCAAGACCAGATTGATCTGATCGCTCCGATTCCGCAGGTCTTAAGCGTGGGCCTGTCGAAGCTCAGTTTCGTCAGTGTCGTCGCGCCCGTCACCATCATGGCCTTGCTATGCATTCGACTGGCGCAATCGAGCGTGATGTTTGCGGGCAATACACGCCTTCCGATGGTTGCGGGCTGGGACAGGCTGCTGCCGGATTGGTTCACCAAGCTGCACGCTAAATACAAGACCCCTGTTAATTCTATCCTTCTGGTAGGAGCCGTCACGCTCGCGCTCTCGATTACAGGGCTAATCGGTGTGGGAAAGCAGGAAGCATTTCAGTTATTGTGGAATGCTTCGGGGTTATTCTACGCACTTACTTACCTTGTGATGTTTGCCATCCCGCTGTTTGGATTGCGAGGAGTGAGTCCACGCCCGCCAGTCTGGTTAAAGGCAGCCGCCCTTTCCGGTCTTTTGATGACACTCCTTTACGTGGCGCTGTCACTCGTTCCCATAATTCAGGTGGGAAGTCGGTCAATGTTTGCCATCAAGATTTCAGGGCTGATTGTAATTACAAACATCATAGGACTGCTTATATATCTTATGGCTAAACGAAGACTGTAGCCCTACGCCGCTGCCTGACAACTCACTCGGACTTCAGGTGTTAATTGAAATATGAGGTGATGAATAGATAATGAAAGTAAAAGCTCTCACAGTTGGGTTCATTATTGCCCTGCTACTTCTTGCCAACTCCGGTGTGGTCAAAAGTCAGGGCAGTTCTTCCGGTCAGGAGCGTGGCGTTGGGTTGATTTACGGAGTTGACCACGTCTTTGCCCTTGCAGCCCCGTCAGGTTGGGTTCTGGATAATACAAGTGGTGTCTCTCAGGGACTGCATGCAGTGTTCTATCCAAAGGGCGCATCCTGGGCAGACTCCAAAATGGTCATGTACGCTAATACTGTGCATAAGGAGAAATCCGGATTAAAGACGCTAAAGGCCGTGATAGATGATGACGTGAAAAATTTTCGTAAATACGCCCTTGAGGCAGAGATAACGGACGAGCCAAATCTGACCACGAAAGACAAGAAGCAAGCGGTGGTTAAGTACTTTTATGATAAGGAGCATGGAAATTTCGAGGAGGTGGCTTTTATTGATGAATCAAAAATTGTGGTGGTGCTTGTGTTGTCTGCGCGAACCAGAAAAGATTACGAAGAAGCCCTTCCGGCTTTCCGGCAACTGGTTGGGTCTTACTATTTTGTCACTGACAAGGTGACGCTGGATTCTAAATAATGATACCGCGCCTACTGATTCAATCAACCAGGGTTCTCATTTTCATTGGGCTGTTCAGTTTCTCCTTAGCGGCTCATGCGCAGAGCGGTACGCTGGATAAGCTCCGCTATGATCTTGCGATGCGCTACCTTGAGCCTGCTCCGCACATGGCGCTGGCGAAGTTTTTCCACGATAAAGGGGATAGGCTTCAAGCCTTCTACCTTCTGGAAGCTGCGCGACGCGGGCGTTTTGAGGAGCCTATCTTTAATCAAGCGTTCGTGGAGTCATTCCAGGCAGAGTCATCTGACAATGAACGGGATGCGCCGCTCCTCAAACAGTACAAAAAAAGAATAGAAGCATTGTTTGAAAAAGAGCCTGCGCGCGCGAAGGCGATTATCACAGAAGCCCTCGCTAAATATCCTGCGGACGTAGAGCTTCACTTCAACTACGGGGCGCTCCTGCAACGCGAAGGCAACCTGCGTGAAGCGGAAGCGCAGCTTGTGAAAGCGGCGGAACTCGCTCCACGCTCCAGTTATTATCAGGCGTGGGTCGGCAGATTTTTCTTCAAGGTGAAACGCGACAACCAGCGTGCGCTAGCCTTTTACCTCAACGCCTACTTTCTTAACCCACACGCATATGAAACCGAGTTTGTAGAGTCACGCATTCGGGCTATAAATTGGGGAGCCGCAGAAGCCCGCGTTGACCAGCTTCTCAAAAGCGGCACACCCCTGATAGAGATTACACGCGACTCGAACCCGACCGTCGTGGTGCAGGCGGTCACGCGTGCCGCAGAGAATTGGCGTCCGGAGTACCTCGCGACGATGCTTATTTTAATGGAGCATGATGACGAAGAGGTGCGATGGCTGGCGACAGAAGCGATTAAAAATCACGCTGATCGCTCTTTCGATGAACAATTAAGAGCGTTGCTTCAGGAGAAAGATTTGCGCAAGAGGGGACTTGCGGCATACATCGCGGTTCACCTTTGGAAGCAAGAGAGTTTTCCTGTGATGCAAGCCATGTTACGCGAAGAGGCACAACTCCTGCGCTTTGACGCTCTCTCCGCCTTAGTGTTGGAGGGCGGCACCGAAGGACTCCGCATCGTTCGTGAGCATCGGCGGAGTGAGCTTAATCCCACTCTTCAGAAGTTAATTGATTCTGTCGCTCCTAAGAAGGGATTAAGCACTAGAGATTTATAAAAACAGTTTGACGGACAGTTGAAATCCGTTCGGGTAATTCGAGTTTTGATTCTCTCGGTGCCGGTATACTTCTCTGATTATTAAGAAAGAGGGCGGCTGACTGTGGCTCTGAAACTCTTACAGATTGACTATCTTTTTTCCGGCCCGTGGGGCGATGAGATGGCGGAAGAGAATGCTGAGCTTGCGCACAGGATAGCAGCGGTTCCCGGCCTTATCTGCAAGGTGTGGACGGAGAACCGTGAAGCAGGAGAGGCGGGCGGTATTTATCTGTTCGAGAGCGAAGATTCGCTCGATTCGTACCTGGCAGGGAAAATTGAGCGTATGAAGGCATCAGGTATCGAGGGGATTCGTGCCAGGAAGTTTGACGTGAATGAACCGCTCACACGAATAACCAGAGGAAGACTTAGTGAGTAAGTGAGCAGCAGTGATAGACTTTATTCGCCGGGAGAGATGCGCGTGGATACGACCTTGAGAAAAATCATCTGGGAGCAGTTGGGTGGTGCTATAGACATGCTCGAAAATGCTATGCACGCCTGTCCTGATGAGGTATGGAGAGACCGCTCGCGGCAACCGGAGTTTTGGTATGTCGTCTATCATACGCTCTTCTTTCTAGACCTTTACCTGTCCGACTCGCTTGAGGGATTCTCGCCGCCTGCGCCTTTCACACTTGACGAGCTTGACCCGGCTGGCGTGCTTCCCGAACATGTGTATACGAAGGACGAGCTTCAAACATATCTGGAGCATGGCCGCAGGAAAGCTTGGGACACGATTGACGCTCTGACGGAAGAGAAGGCGCGCGAGCACGCTGTGTTCAGCTCGGTAGAGGGAAGCCGTTTGGAGTTGCTTTTCTATAACCTGCGCCACGTTCAGCACCATGCCGCGCAACTGAATCTTATTCTACGGCAGACAATCGATTCAGCCCCCCGTTGGGTCTCCAGGGCGAAGAGCATACCTTAACGGCCAATGAGCTGACTTTAACTAATGCTCGTGCCTGAAAGTTAGTCGAGCGGCACTCTGGAATATCGGGCGCACCATCTTCTTTGCGGGGCTGACCGCAAATGACATTCACGACCAGACTTTGAAATCAGTAAAGTGATTGAGGCTTTATGGAGCAGAATTCAAATATATTCATAAGCTATCGCCGCGAAGACACCTCCGGTTACGCCGGTCGTTTGCATGATGCTCTGAGCCTGCATTTCGGCTCAGACAGGGTATTCATGGATGTTGACAGCATTGGTTATGGCGTGGACTTCGTTGAAGTGGTAGAGAATGCGGTCAGCTCCTGCGAAATCTTGATTGCTGTTATCGGTAAGCACTGGGTAGATATAACAGACAAAAAAGGGCAGCGTCGGTTGGACAATCCTCAAGACCTGGTACGTGTGGAGATTGCGACAGCACTCAAACGTGGTATCAAGGTTATCCCCGCAATCGTGCAGGACGCGATTATGCCTACCGAAGATGTTTTGCCTGAACCGCTGGCAAAGCTAGCCCGGCGTAATGCAATAGAGATTAGTGATAGTCGTTGGAAATTCGATGTGGAGCGGCTGATTGCTGCGATTGAACAAGAGCTAAACAGGGAATCGGCAGGGCAGATAAATCCAGCGAAGGCAGAAGAGCCGGAAGCCTCACGCGCACCGGTCGCCGAGACAAGACGTAAGCCTTCAACACAGACGCGGTCTGGCTGGCTCAAGATTGCTTTGATAGCTGTATTTATGTTTGCGTTAATAGGTATAGCCTGGGTGGTAATAGTCCCATACCTTACTGGCTCTCGTCGCAATCAAAATGTCCCGTCAAATAACAACGTTCCCAATTCCAACAATAGCAACACGGCTGAACCTGCTGTCTTGACGAAGTATTACGAAGGATTCATAAACAACCGCGAGCAGCTTACGCTCAGACTCCACCGCCGGGAGCAGATTTTGTACGGGACTATATCCAATATCACAACGCGCAGATTGAATATTCAGATTAAAGGCTCAATTGATAATGCGCAAAATATAGTTCTTCAGGAATTGGATGAGCATGGAATAGAAACCGGCATATATAGAGGGAAACTTGTAGATGGCAGAATCGACGGAACCTGGACAAGCCCGAACGGCGGCACGAAAATTCCCTTCTACCTGAAAGAAGTTTCTTAACTGTTGAATTATGCCGGAGGTCTTGGAGGAACTTCTCAAGATTGCACGCCGCGCTGCCGCAATGGCCGCCGGGGTGCATCGCCGCGCGCGAAAGGGCAGCTTCGATATTGAGACAAAAGCTTCGCAGGCTGACCTGGTCACAGCGGTAGACCGTGAAGCGGAGAAACAGCTCGTGGCCTCGATTCGCGACGCCCGCCCGAACGATTCGATTCTGGGAGAAGAAGGCGCTAATCTAACCGGCACGACAGGCGTTCGCTGGATTCTAGACCCTCTGGACGGCACTACAAATTTCATCTACGGCTATCCTGCGCATTCGGTTGCCGTAGGCGTGGAGATTGACGGTAAGCGCGTGCTCGGTGTGGTGCATGATACCTACCATAATCGCGTCTACGCGGGTGTGTTGAGCGGTGGGGCTGACTGCGACGGCCATCCAATCAAGGTACGCACAGAGCCTGCACTCGCGCGCGCATTAATCGGCACAGGGTTTTTACCAACCCTTGAAGTGCGCGATGCGCAGGGAGAAATTTTGCGGCGTCTACTGCCGCAGGTGCGGGACGTGCGGCGCAGTGGTTGTCCCTCGCTCGATCTTTGTGCGGTCGCGTCGGGCGCGCTGGACGGCTTCTACGAGAGCGGGCTTGGTCTATGGGATATTGCGGCGGGCGCTGCGATTGCGGAGGCGGCAGGAGCCACAGTAGTCGAGCTACAGTCTGCGCTCTTGCCGAATCCGGTAGTGGTAGCGGCAAATGCGCAGCTCTTTAAGAACTTCGTCGCGGCATTAGCGGAGGCTGGAGCAGTAACCATCTCATAACCGGGCGATGGCCGGAAGCTACATATGCCCTGTAGCATTTCTTTCATCATTACCCGGCCTCATTATCTGGCTTTTATGCCCGGCGGGATTCCGGTTTGAGTTTATGATTTTAAGAAGCAGTTGAAAGGAGACGGCTATGTTGGAAGAGAACAAACAGGTGTTGCAGCGCTGGTTTGAAGAGGTCTGGAACAAGGGGCGCGCCGAAGCTATTGACGAGTTGTTCGCCGAAGATGGTATCGCGCACGGCCTTGCGGACGAGAGTGGCGAGCCGCTTAGAGGGCCTGCGGGCTTCAAGGAATTTCACCGGAAATTCAGAGGCGCTTTTCCTGATATTGTCGTGACTATAGAAGACACCGTGGCCGAGGGAGATAAGGTCGCGGCGCGTTGTACTGTTCGAGCCGTACACGCGGGCGATGACCTGGGGTTCGCTGCGACGCAAAAGCCTATGGAGATAACAGGCATGACAATCGTGCGTATCAAGGACGGCAAGATTACGGAAGGGTGGAACAACTTCGATTTTATGAGTATGTTCCGCCAGCTCGGCGCACTTTAATCGCTCGTGAACGCGAGCGTTCGCTACTCTCCCTGATTATCAAGCCCGAGCAGCACTGCGCGCGCCTTTTCAAGCGCCGTAGCGTTGTCCAGAACTGAAGCGATGTAGGCGTTAATCTCCTGACGAGTGTGCGACTCTGCTTCGGCTATGGTGGCGATGAGCTTGGGCGTGTCGCGTATGCCCTGCACTATATAGAGCGCTATCTTTTCGGCTTCCAGACGCTCGCGCCCTTCGCTCTGGTAAAATTCTACCAGCTTGCGGCGCACGTCCTCGAACATGTCGAATTCAAGACTGTTGTCATCAATCATCCTGCGGCCTCTAAATGGGGATGGGGGTCGGGGGGTGGGGACTGAGGATAATAGAAACTTATGTCTTTGCTCTTTACCATCCCCAACCCCTAAACCCCCATCCCCTATTTCTTAGGAACACTCTTCAGCTTGGCCTTGATGGTGAACTGCCCGCCGTTATCCTTCGGCGCGTTGTCGTTAATGATGAACTCAAGCATGCCGCGCTCGTCGGGCAGGTTCTGCCAGTTGCCGCTGGTGCCTGCGGCGACCATGTTGGAGTAGCTGCCGTTGGCGTAGCGCGTGCGCATGAGAAGCGCGCCGACGGGGAATTCATCGTAGAGACGGCGCGATTTGAATTTGTCATCCTTAACGCCTCCGGCTCGTATGCCTGTCTTGACGCCCGCGATATCAACGATGCCTTCCGTGGTCGTAGTAAACTGCTCATACGGCACGACTGCGATGTCGGACAACTGCCAGCCTTCGTTGGCGTAAATAGAGAAGGACGCTTCTTTGGTCGGAGTTGTCGGCGGCTCGAATGACTGCTTAGAAGTTGGCGTAGGCGAAGGCTCGCTTTCAGGGCTGGCGTTCGTGTTCGCCGGTTTAGGCGTCGCCTTTCCGTCCGGGTCAAGCGTTCCCTGTTTCTTGTTACCGTTGTTTACGACGACATCCTTACTGTTTGAATAGTAGTAGTAGCCTCCGAGTAAGCCCACACCCAGAAGGCCGAGCAGCAGAACTCCGACGACAATACCGACGATCATTCCGGTCTTTGATTTAGGTGGAGGCGCGCTCTGTGTAAAGGGCGGCGCAGAGGTGTAAGGCGTGGTGGGCGTGCCCGTACCGACGGCTGTTTGCGGCGGCGGCGCATTGAAACTGATCGTCTCGGATGACGAAGGATCATAACCAGACGAACCTGACGAACCCGACGGCGCGCCTGCCTGGCTGTTCGTCATAGGCGTCCCGCAGTTAGTACAGAACCGCATCCCATCTTCATTTTCCCTGCCGCATTTCCAACACCGAACCATAAAAACTCCTCTTCATTAAAAAAACTCTCTCGCGGCGCGCAAAGCAATTTGATGAAACGCGCGAGATTAAAATCTATGACGCTTCTATTCTAACACCAAAAGCAGGGATGAGGGCGGCAGCGATGAGGGATGAAAGTGTGACAAAGCCTTGCGGCTTTGAGTCTTTTAGTTTAATCACGCCTTGAGGCGTGTCCGCGACTTCATCCCGCATCGCTGCCGCCCTCATCCCTTGATTGTGTATGGAGCGAGGCGGCGTCGTAGCTCTTCCGGGACGGGGATGGTTTCAAAGGTGTCGCGGCGGACGGCGACGAGGACGAAGTGTGCTTCGGCAAACATGGCCTCTTCGCCTTTGCGGCGGACTTCAAAATTCAGGCGCAGAGATTTTGTGCCGATGCGCCCGACATAAACGGAGACTTCCAGCAGATCGTCCAGCTCTGCGGCGCGTCGAAAGTCGCACTCCAGGTGAGCGCGCGGCAACCATATGTCCAGCTCATCAAAGATGCGGCTGTACGGAAGACCGGCTGCGCGAAACAGCTCCGTTTCCGCGAACTCAAAAAAGCGTATGTACGCCCCGTAAAAAATTATTCGCGCCGCGTCCACATCACCCCAACGCACGCGCTCTTCTATGGTGTACTTCATAAGAACTGTTTTGAGTTTTCAGTTTTGAGTTTCCAGTTTCAGAAGAAGCGCGACTGGCTTTTACTGAACACTGAAAACTCAAAACTGAAAACTGCTTTTACGGTTGGAGTGAATCCAGAAACGCGCGCAGGGCGCGGTTGAATTCCGAGGGGCGTTCCAGGTTGGAGACGTGGCCTGCGCCCTCTATCACTTCCAGATGCGAGCCGCGTATTTCGCGATGCATAATTTGCGCATCCTTGACAGGCGTTATTTGATCTTCACTTCCGACGATGATGAGCGTCGGCGCTAAGATTCGCGGCAGCAGGTGGGCTTGATCCGGTCTTTCGGCCATGCCGCGAAGCGCTGCGGCTGCGCCCTGCGGGCTTGTGCCTGTCATCATCGCGCGCAACCGCTCCACCACATCTTTGCGCTCGCTCAGTGTCGCGGGTGCGAGCAGCTTTGGCAGCATCGCCTCGGCGATTCCTTCCATGCCTTCGGAAAGCGCTTGTTGCGCCTGCCGTTCGCGGTTCTCTCGCGCCTCGTCTGTGTCAGATTGCGGGCGTGTGTCCGCGAGTATCAGGTTGCGCACGCGTAGGGGGAAGTGGCGATAGAAAGCGAAAGCCACGTAGCCGCCCATCGAAAGACCGCCCAGAGTGAATCGCTCTATGTCCAGCCTGTCCATCAGCGCGGCGACATCTTCCGCCATCTCGCGCATCGTCGCAGGCTCACTTGAGTTTGCGCTGGTCTCGCCAAATCCGCGCAGGTCTGGTGTGATGACGCGGTAGCGATCACTCAGCGCCTCCGTTTGCTCGCGCCACATTGTGCGATTGAAGGGAAAGCCATGAAGAAGTACGACCGTAGGGCCGCTGCCCTCCACATCGTAAGCCATCTCGATTTCGCGTATGCGCGCCTTACTCATCTCAATCACTCTCGTCCTGCCCTGACAAAAAATAGCCGGACTCTGCTTCTTCAAGCAGGCCATCATCCTTAACCCGTCTCATATAAATTCAGAGCTTGTACATAACATGCGCCGCGCGCCGTGGTCAATTGCGTCATGCTCACGGATGGTCAGCTATTTTTCAGATTACTCTGCCGCGCCGGGTTTACTCAAATGTGAGAGCGACGGATCATTGGGCAGCCGGTGCGTAGTGTGCTCTGTAACGGACGAGACAGGCATGCTCATCTGCCTTGCGGTTGGAAGCTCTTCGCGCGTGTCGGCTGATTTGATGTAACGCTCGGTCTCTTCCTTGGCCGCATCAAGAGAGCGTTGCGCAGGCTGCTCCTTCGGAATCGTAAAGAGCAGACCGTTGAGGACTATCCCTAGGCCAATCAGGAATGTCGCAACCCCGGCCATAATCATAAAGACCAGGTCGTGTTCCTTGAAGCTCAGAAGCAGGAAGAAGAGCGCGCCGCCAAGTCCGCACATGGCCGTGACGACGCCCTGCCGGATTCTTCGCAAGCGTCGCTCCTGTGGAGACTCCAGAAACTTTTCAATCTGCGGCAGCACATCCTCCGCCACTTTCTTGAGGTCATCGTCTGACTCAAAATCTTTGATCCGGGCGGCGATGGCGCGTCCTATCTCATCGCGCGCCGAAACAGCCGAAGCCGTGATGACATCCGGCTGCTCAAGCCCACGCCGAACGGCGCGTATGTCTATCCCGCAGGCACGGCAATACTGGCTGTTTTGACGATCCTCCGAGCCGCAGTTTGGACAAAACATAAACACCTCATAAAAACAGTTTTCAGTTTTTAGTTTTTAGTTTTCAGCAAGAAGCCAGTTGCTTTTTCTGCAAACTGAAAACTGCTCTTGCCACTGTTTTTACGTTCTGTGCCCTGGGATTGTTCGGCCAATCTCAGCGGACGCGGCTACGTCTGCGCTTAAGGAAATCAATCAGCACGAACTGCGAAAGATTGTTCGGGTTGGCGAAGTAGGCTTTGCCGTTCGTCATCGCCGTCATCTCTTTGACGAACTCCACCAGATAATAATCGCTTGCCAGCATGAAGGTGTTAATCATGACTCCGGCCTTGCGGCACGCCTGCACTTCTCTGAAGGTGGCCGACATGACAAGCGGATCAAGCCCCATAGGATTTTTGTAGAGCCTGCGCCCTTGCGCGCTCCCTGTGCGGCTGCCCGTCTCACCGAAAGGACGCCGCCCTGCTGTAGCCGCTGTCGCCGCATTATCCAGAAAACAGGCCGTAGGCTTGCCGTCCGTGACCATTACTATCTGCTTCATCTCCTTGCGCTGCGCTTGCAGAAGACGGCGCGCTAGCCTTAAGCCCTCGGCAGTATTAGTGTGAAAGGGGCCGACCTGTGTGGTCGCCAGTTTTGCTATCGGCAACTCTTCCGCCGAATCATGAAAGAGCACAATCTTCAGAGAGTCGCCCGGATACTGCGTGCGAATCAGATGCGACAGAGCAAGCGCAACCTTCTTCGCTGGCGTGAAGCGATCTTCGCCGTAAAGAATCATGGAGTGCGAGCAATCCAGCATGACCACGGTCGCGCAGGACGACTGGTAATCGCACTGATGAATGTGCAGGTCGCTGTATTCAAGATTGAGCGGAACGCCAAGCCCCTCGCGCTTGATGGCAGAGAGCAAAGTGGTGTTGACATCCATGTTGATGGTATCGCCGAACTCGTAAGGCTTAGACGCTGCTGCCGCCTCAACGCCCGTCGAAAGATGCTGCGTGTCATGTCTACCGGAAGAACTCTTGCCCAGACTCCCCAGCAGATTCCTCAAAGTCTTGTAGCCAAGAAAATCCAGCCCCTTCTCCGTCACCTCGAAATGAACATTGCGAGGCAAGGGGTCTCCCACCTGTCCGGGGCCGCCGTGCATCTCATCGCGTCTTTGCTGTTGCGGCTGCGACTCCTCCTTCAACTTCAAGTAACCCTCTTCAACCAGCCGCTCGATCAATTGATTAAGCAGTTCTTCAATCAGCGACCCCTTGAACTTGCCCTCGTTCTCGGCCAGCATCTCCTTAATCTGCTGCTCGTCAATCAACCCCTGCTCCATCAAAGCCTGAAGCAGCGCACGCCTCAAGGCATCTAGCGACGTGTCCTTCTCCCTCTGCTGCCGCGTCCAGTAGTAATCATCATCAAACCCCGAATCCAACAGCGAATCCGACAACGACTCCATAAGGTCGCCCAGGTTGACCCCTGAAACATCAAAGCCCTTGAATTTTGAATAGCGTATGAACTTCATTTAATTCTCTTGACTGCCGCTTGCAAGCGAGCGGTTTGCTTCCAGCACTAACTCAATCGCCTCTTTCAGATTTTCTCGTGTCTCTTCTAGCGTCGCGCCCTGTGTGTTAGCTCCGGGCAGTTCTTCGACGAAGCCTATATAACCTTCCGGCACTTTACGGTAAATGGCCTTCCAGATTGTTTCCATAATGCACTCCTTAACTGTATCGGCTCGTCTAAGGTAGGCCGTGGTTAATCATTTCGCGTCGGTTTTTTTTCGCCTTTGAATGGGAGGACATTGATGATTTGATTCGGCCTTACCCAGTCTGCAAGCGTAGAAGATGCTCCTTCATCTTCTAAGAACTCGACCATGTATGCTTCTTCGGGTGTCTCGAAGACTTCAACCACAGTACCTTGCGCGCCCTGACGAAGCCCATACTCAGGCAAGTCCTCTGTTAGTTCAACAACATCTAGTTCGTGAGCTTTTTTAAGTTCGATCATGGCTCACCTCTTTCTCTTATCTTTCGCGGCGTGACAAAACTTGGAAAGTCTGTTTCGGGCCGGATTATCCAGACAGTTTCGACAACACCAATTTTGCCATTAAGACCCGTTATTGTCAGAGATACCAAATATTTCTTGCCGTACTTGCCTTCTCCACTAAGCAACGCCTCGTGATAGGGTAATTCATCGAGGATAATTTTTTCCAGCTTTTGCCAGTCGGATTTCTCAAATCCAAATATGCTTTTGAAGAGGCGCGCTTTGTGTTGTCCCTCTTTGTGAGCAGGATTGAGGGCATAATCTTCTAGCTTACTACGCGGAATAACTGCTTTCCGGTAGTTAGGCAGCGCATCTGGATGTACGCTTCTCGTCCCGCCCATTAGCTAATTAACTATAACGGCTCGTCTCCGACAGGTCATCGTAAATCATGCCGCGACGGTCTTTCTTGGCCTTGGTGGCGGCGGTGTAACCGCCCTCTTCGTTGCGGCTGATTTTGTTCTGGGCATAGAGACCTTCGAGTACGAACTCGCAGACGGAAATCGTCAGGGCTTCGTCAGTGCGGCGGAAGTCGAAGGGGATGAGGGCTGTGTCAATCAGTTCGGGGACGACTTCGAGCAGGTTCATGCATTCCTGAGCCGATGCCGTGTCGGCAAGGCGCAAAGAGTTGCCGGAGTCGAACCAGCGCACGGTGTCCGTGAATTCTATGCCGACAAAGTAGCCTTCGTAGATTTCCCCTGCGGCGCGTTTGATTAAGTCCCTGGCGATTTTGCCTGCGCCTACCTGTTCGCCTTCGTACTCAAGCTCCATCTTGCCCGTCATGGAAGGCACGGCGGCGTAGATGTCCGAGATGCGCGGCACAATCTCTTCCTCTTCCGTGATGAGCGAGCGCCGTTCGGCGTTGGAGATGACGGATTCCATGACCGTGATGGGTACGCGCTGCGAGACGCCGGAGCGCTTGTCAATGCGCTGGTCGTCGCGCGCCTCAAAGGCTATCTGCTCGACAAGCTCGCGTATGAAGTCCGGGACATTCAGTTCTCCTTCTATACCTTCACGCGTAGTCCAGGCTTCCTGCTTCGTTATCTCAACGCCAAGCTGTAAGTCTGAAGGGTAGTGCGTTGTAATCTCCGTGCCGATGCGGTCTTTCAGGGGCGTGATTATCTTACCGCGCGCTGTGTAGTCTTCCGGGTTGGCGGAGAAGACGAGCATCACGTCCAAGGGCAGGCGAACAGGGTAGCCTTTAATCTGCACGTCGCCTTCCTGCATGATGTTGAAGAGTCCGACCTGAATCTTTCCGGCAAGGTCTGGCAGCTCGTTAATAGCAAAGATGCCGCGATTGGCGCGGGGCAGCAGACCGTAATGAATCGTCAGCTCGTCGCTCAAAAGATGGCCGCCCTTGGCCGCCTTGATAGGGTCAACGTCGCCTATGATGTCCGCTATGGTCACGTCTGGCGTGGCAAGCTTTTCGACAAAGCGAGAGTCGCGCTCGACCCATTCGATATGAGTTGCATCGCCGTGAAGCTCTATCTGCTGGCGACCATAAGCAGAGATTGGATGAAAAGGATTGTCGTTGATTTCCGAGCCTGCGATGACGGGGATGCGCTCGTCCAGAAGGTCTGTCAGTTGTCGTATGATGCGGCTTTTGGCCTGACCGCGCAAGCCCAGAAGGATGATGTTATGGCGCGCCAGGATTGCGTTGACAATCTGCGGCACGACCGTTTCATCATAGCCGACGATGCCGGGAAAGAGTCGCTCGCCCGCGCGAAGCTTGCTCAGGAGATTGCGGCGCATCTCGTCCTTGACAGGCGAAATACGGTAGCCGCTCTCTTTCAACTCACCTAAAGTCTTTGCCAGTTCCATTTTGTGAAATACCGTCCCTCTTGATAATGCAGAATGCAGAATGATGAATTAACGCACTATCTAACTTAAATTATCTTTTCATTCATCATTCTGCACTCTGCCTTCTGACTTGCTTTTCATCTCCCTACTTTCCCATTTCCCATCTTTTGTGCGAGTGATTAGATTATCGGTTTCCAGTTTCTCAAGATGAGCGAGCACGGCACGCTCGGCCATCGCGTGCGCTTTGGGGTGAACGTCCGTGTAGACCCGCTCGACAATCTCTTTCGGATTGCCCGCGCCCGCTTGCACTGCTTTCAAAATATTCTCTTCTCGTTCCAGGCGATGACGAATGTACTCGTCAATCTTAGCACGAGGATTGCCCACCGCAGGGCCGTGCGCGCCGAAGAGGACTGATAAAACGGGAAGCGCCCGCATGCGCTCCAGTGAATCCAGATAATCGCGCATGTTGCCTTCGGGCGGATCAATCAGGACGGAGCCTAGGCCGACGATATTGTCGCCTGTAATGAGCGCGCCGGTTTGTTCTTCGTAAAAGCATAGATGGCCGCGTGCATGTCCGGGCGTGTGCATGGCGCGCAAGACTAGGTGCGGCTCACCGGGCAAGTCAATCACCTCATTGTCTTCAATCAGGCGATCAACGCGCACCTGTCCTTCCAAAGCGCTCGCCGTCAATCTATGCGCGGCAACGGGCACGCGTCCCCACAGGTGTTCTCTCAAGGCATTAACGCCGCCCATGTGATCCGGGTGAAGATGCGTCAGAATTATCTCTCGAATGTTTCGTCCTTCGGCGCGAAGCTCGTCAACGCAAGATGCAAGAGCATCCTGTTCTTCTTCGTAAATTGACGCCGGGTCAATGATAACCAGTTCGCGCGAGCCGACGATGTAGCAGTTTGTATGCGTGGCCGGAGGCTTCGTCTCGGTGCGCACAGGGAAGCAGATGAAGCCCGGACGAAACTCTATGCGGCGCACAGGCTCTCTATGAGCCTGCGGGACTGCCAGAAAGCGCTCGACTAAATCTTCCGTCAACCCGCCGCCGAGCGTCCGTAGCGCGTGAAGCACAGGCGGCACGCTCAGGACTTCAGAGCGTTGCCAGCGCGCAACAGCTTCGCGCACACGTATCCATTCGCCCTCATCCAGTTCGGCGTCTCCCGTCACGTGCGGCTCCTGCTTCTGCGGACAGTTGACCAGAAAGAACCACGTATCGAAGCGGCGCGGGCTGAAAGGCGGCGTGACCCAACGGCCTACGAACATCCAATCTTCAGCGTCCAGATGAAGACCGTAATGCTTTAGAAGCTGCGGCCATGTCATGCGCCTTGATTCCAGATCATCCAGAAGCGAAGCGCGTTGTCCCACAGTTAAAGCCTGTGCCCCGCGAGCGACGAGCACGCCGAGTTCTTCAAAGAGTTCACGCGCCGCGCACGAGATAATCGCCGCCCGTTCCCGTTCCTCGCAATTCTCGACCGGAGTTTCCCTGTCCGTCTCGTCAAGCTGCCCGCCGGGAAAAGCATGAAAGCCGCCGAGGAAAGCCAGCCTATGGCTGCGCCGCACCCAGTAGACTTCCGGGTCGGCCTCATCCGTTCCATGTCTCAACAGGATGACAGCCGCAGCGTCTTTCGGCGTTGCAGCCGCAGCCCTGTTCTGAGACTTTTCTGAAGATGTTGTATGAGTGCTCACGATAAAAACAGTCTAGAGAGTCTGGAGAGTCTAGAGAGAAGAACGTTTCTGGCTCTCTAGACTCTCCAGACTCTCAGGACTCTCCAGACTTGCTTTTTATTCTTGCCAGCGGAAGCGTTCGCCGTCGCCCCCATTCCAGGGAACGCCGCGCATGTGATAGCCGCCCTGCTCCCAGTAGCCCGCTTCGTCTTCCGACAGAAAGTGGACGCCCTTGACCCACTTGGCAGACTTCCATGCGTAAAGCTGGGGCACTATCAAGCGCACGGGGCCGCCGTGCTCCGGCGGAATCGGTCGCCCGTCATGCGACCACGCGAAAAGCGAATCATCCGACAGAAAATATTCTATGGGAAGATTCGTAGTCCAACCGTAATCATGGCCTGAGACGAGCACAAACTTTGCTTCAGGCTTAACCTTGAGGATGCGCGCCATCTCGCGCGCCTGCACGCCGCTCCACACGTTATCGAGCCGCGACCAGCGCGTCACACAATGAAAGTCCGCATAGACCTTAACGGGCGGCAACTGTAGGAACTCGTCGAGCGACCAGCTTTGCGGATTCTCCACCAGCCCGCCCGCTTCAAAGCGCCACATCGCCAAATCAACCTGCGGCGTGCCGTGCGCGTCTAGCACAGGCCACTTGCGCGTTCTCACCTGTCCGGGCGGAATACGACTTTCCCTACGCGTGTCCGGGCTGATAATAATCTCCGGCTCAACAACCTCTCCGGGTGAGCGAGGCTCACCGGATTGATAGAGCGGGTCGTTGAATAGCTTGTTTAAGAAACTCATAAGAGCAATGATGAATGCAGAGTGCAGAATGATGAATTAAAGAAAGAGGACTAAACTTGAACTGTCTTTTCATTCCGCATTCTGCATTCTGACTTTTGCATTATTTCTTCGTCTGTCTTTCAGCGAGTCGCATTAAATCTTCGGGCAGCCATTTGCCTACGCCCTTCTTGAGCGGCTCTTCGATGCCGACGGTGCGGTCGTGCCAGTCGTCATCGTAGCCGGGCGCGCCCGTCTGCTGTTCGTAGTTTTCGGTCTGCTCCAGACTGAGCACGATGCCGTCTATAATGTCTTTCCAGTCCTGTTGCTGTATGCCGCGCAGCATCAGAGGCAAGCCCGCAGACCAGTCCTCTTCGGGCGCGCGCGCGTCCTGCTCAGGAATGGCAAGACGATTGGCGGGCGGAAATGGCTTGCCCTTATACTCGTCCAGAAGAAGCTGCTTCAGCTCCTTGTAAGAACTTTGCGGACGCTCGCGCTTTAGCTCCAGCGCGCGGCGAAAGATGTCCGCAACCGTCGGTTGCTCATTAGCCATAAGACGGGCTTCTTGCGACCTCCTCTACAATTTTATCTGTGGCGTTCAAGTAATACCTTACACGCCTCGCGCTCTGTTTACAACTCACAAAAGAGTGAATATTTCGCCTCAATTTATCTATCTATTGTTGCTATGTTCCGAGATTCGCGTATCATCGGAAGACGACGCTATACGATAAGTAAATCTTTTTATAGAGAGAGAAAAGAACCGTTCATTTATGTCCGAAGTAATTATTTCTAACGAGCCGACAGAGCTTCATTCCGGTAAAGCGGCGGGCAAGCCCATCTGTCCTGTATGTGGGCGCGAATCACCGGATGGTCTGGTGCCGTTTGATGCGATCAATGATGATTTGAAAGTAATCGTCTCGGCCAATGCGCCGGGCGGAACTCTGGTCTCTGAAATCTGCCCGCGCTGCATAGAGCTTTTCGAGCGCGCACGTATTCAACTGGAGACAGACGCCGCCGTTTTCGAGCAGGGCGGCAACGTGCTTTCAACACCCCTGCGCATGGATGCCGACGAACGCTTCACGGGGCGCGGCGTCACCATGGCTTTTCTGGACTCCGGCTTTTATCCGCATCCGGATTTAACCAAACCGGACAATCGCATCCTCGCTTATCACAGCATCGTCGCTTCAGAAGGCGACAAGACCACGCTCGAATCTCCTGACCCGGCGAGCTGGCACGGCATGATGACTTCGGTGGTCGCGGCTGGAAACGGCGGGCTGTCGAACGGCTTCTATCGCGGCATCGCGCCGGATGCACGCCTGGTGCTGGTCAAAGTCGGCAAGGGTCGCATCAGCGAAGAGAACATAGAGCGCGGCCTGCGCTGGGTGATGCGATACCGTCATAAGTACAACATACGCGTCGTCAACATCTCGGCTGGCGGCGATGATGAAGAGTCCTATCTAAATAACAAGCTTGCGCAGACCGTCGAAGAAGCCGTCAAAAGCGGCCTCGTCATCGTCTGTGCCGTAGGCAATGCCGGGCACATGCAAGGGCATCCTGTCTTGCCGCCCGCGAGCGCCCCTTCGGCAATCGCAGTCGGCGGGCTTGACGATCAGAATTCTCTAGACCGCGCGCGTTTCGGCATGTATCGCTCGTCCTACGGGCCGACCGTTGACGGGCTGCAAAAGCCTGAAGTAATAGCGCCCGGCATATGGGTGCCAGCGCCCATCCTGCCGCACACGCCTACAGCCGAACAGGTCGAGCTGCTATCGCTCTTAGACAACGCGCCCGACGAAAGGCTTCATGAAATCATAGGTGAGCACGCGGGCGTAGACCCGTCTCTGGACGAAGCGCGCGAGCTGCCCGTCTATCTCTTGCGCCAGTTGATTATGATTAAGCTGCGCGAGGAGAACGTCATCACGCGTCATTACAAGTATGTTGACGGAACTTCGTTCGCGTCGCCGATTGTCGCTTCAATCTGCGCCGCTATGCTCGAAGCCAACACGGATTTGACGCCGCAGCAGGTCAAGCGAATTCTCATAGAGACGGCTGAGCGACTTCCCGGCATAGAGGTTGATCGTCAGGGCTGGGGCGTAGTCTCTGCGCGACGCGCCATCGAATTCGCACTCACCTTGCGCCAGATGGCGAAGCAGAAGTGAGGCTTACCCGGTGGACACACGGCGCGCGCGTGTGACAGAATCCATCTTGATTCCAACAGAAAAGAGAACGCGCAACAATTCTGAGAGGAGAAGTTTCGTATACGCATGGCAGAGAATGAAAATAATGTGGCGAGCGAGGTAAGCGAGCCAAGCGAAGTTATAGAGGAACAACCGGAACAACCGACGCAACCGGAGCAACCGGCGCAGCCTGCGGAAGAGATTACTTATCACGCCGTAGAAAAGGACGGGCAGGTGACAGCCATCTGGGAGATGCAGGGACGCAAACACCTGCGCACCATAGACCCGCGCTCGCGTCAGGGACAGGAAATCCTGCGCCTCTACACCACAGAGCACCATGAAGAAGTCTGAGGCAAAGAGAAGAGGCTAGGGGTCAGAGGTCAGTAGTTGTTTTGTACTAACCTCTGACCTCTGACCTCTAGCCTCTATGTTCTTACTTGATTAAGTTTTTCGGCGCGCCTCGGACGAAGGCTTCTATGTTGTCAATTAATTGATCTGCGAGGGTCTGCATCGCTTCAAGACTCGCCCAGGCATTGTGCGGTGTGAGGATGAAGTTTGGTAGATTGAGATCAAGGAGCGGGTTGCCTTCGCGTGGCGGCTCTGTGGTCAGTACATCGAAGCCTGCTCCGCCCAGATGACCACGTTGCAGGCTTTCGACCAGCGCCCGCTCATTAACCAGCCCGCCGCGCGCCGTGTTAATCAGAATCGCATCCGGCTTCATCATCGCAAGCTCCGCCGCGCCGATCATGTTTCGCGTCTCGTCATTCAGCGGCGAGTGAAGCGTCACAATGTCGCTCTCTCTAAGCACCTCTTCAAAACTATTGCGGACAGCTCTAATCCGGCCTGCTCCCTTATGCTCGGAAATGAGCACCCGCATACCCAACGCGAGTGCTAGTTGTTCTACGGCTTGACCGAGTACGCCATAGCCTATGATGCCGAGCGTCGAATCGTAAAGATCACGAATCGGATGATCGAAGAGACAGAAGCCGTGCGCTGCCTCCCATGCTCCAGCCTGTACGTCTAGGCGATAACTCAAGAGATTGCGCCGCAGGGCGAGCATGAGCATCAACGCGTGCTCCGGCACCGTATGGCCTGCATAGTTGCGCACGTTCGAGACCGCAATCCCCTTCCGCCTGCAATACTCAAGATCGATAATGTCAACGCCTGTGGCTGCGACGGCGATGAATCGCAGGAGCGGCAATCGTTGCAGCTCAGCTTCGCGCAGGCGCACCTTGTTGGTGATGGCTATGGTCGCGCCGTCAAGTCTTTCTACGACCTGAGCGCTTTCGGTCTCGCCGTATTCAACCCACTCATGCGTAAAATCCGGACGACGAATATCAGCTTTGAGTGTGTCGCGGTCTAAAAAGACGATTCGTTCCATAACTGAATAAAGAGGCAGAGGCGCGAGGCCGTCCGCCCTCGAAACATGTTCTTTTAACTCGCAGTCCAAGCCCTTTTCAGTAGATGCTTTGTCTCTATATTCCAGCACGTTGGAAGCATTTGTCCATGCCGAATCTACTTTATTAACGCGGGTATCGTATCTCTCCTCAGGCAGCAGTCCTATCCGAAAACTCGTAGAAAAACCAGAATTATCAAAAGACAGGGGGCGATTCCTGCTCAAAACCCGGCTTGCTTTTATCTTAAAGCCAAAAGAATGAGTTCCTTAACATTTCCGGCCTTTTCCTGACAATCGGGGTATATCTTTTGCGTCTACGGGATTCCGTATTCTTTCCATCAAGGCGTATCTTTCCAAGTAGGGAATCACCACTCAGTAGCCGAACACACAACCGAAGAAGTCCTTTTCAAAAGGAGGAACCGTTATGCGAAGCGTTCTACGCTTACTGTTAAGCGGGTGGCTCATCTCCTTTCTGTTTGTGTCCCTCGCCTTCTCTCAAGGAGCTCAAACCGGAGGTATGACGGGTGTTATAACCGACTCGCAGGGGGATGTCGTGGCTGGTGCCACGGTCGAGATTATTAATGAAAGAACCGGCAATAAGGAGCGCACCATCACTACAGGTGAGGACGGGAGTTTCGCTGCGACGCTGTTGCCGCCCGGAATTTATCGTCTGGAAATCACGGCGAAGAATTTCAAAAAGGCCACCCTCAAAGATGTACAGGTGCGCATCAACGAAACGGCTCGCCAGGATTTAGCGCTGGAGGTCGGCTCGGTTTCCGAGACCGTAGTCGTACAGGCTACGCCGACACTGATTAATGCGACAAGCGCTGTCACAGGCCAGGCCATTGACGCACAGACCTTGCGCGCCTTGCCTCTGGCCTCGCCCAACTTTCTCTTCCTGATCTCGCTCTCGGCAGGAACAGCGGGCGAGCCGACAGATGTTAGAAGCGCAGGTCGCGGCACTGCTGACGTTAACGTCAACGGCCAGCGCACGTCGAACAACAGTATCCAGCTTGAAGGCGTCAACGTGAACGACTTCAACCTTGCGCACTTCGATACTGTGCCCTTGCCGAACCCGAATACGATTCAGGAGTTTAAGGTCGCAACATCGCTTTACGATGCTTCTTCCGGAAGCAAAGGCGGCGGCGCTCTCTCGCTGGTTCTGCGTTCAGGCTCTAAGGACTGGCACTTCGATGGCTACTGGTCGCACCGCAACGATGCCTTAAACGCCAACGAATGGTTCCGCAACGCTAACGGTTTGAAGAAGCGTGCGCGCCTGCTGCAAAACGTCTTCGGCTTTTCCGGAAGCGGGCCTGTGCCTGCTGCTGGCGGCTTCTGGTTCTTTAACTATCAGGGCGTGCGCGCGCGCAACGGCCTTGACCCGGCTGGCTCCAGCGTCAGCCCTGTTGTGCAGTCGATTCCGACCAACCCGGACGGGACGACCACGGCTGCGCTGCTTGCAGGCACCTTCGGCCTGACGCCTGCCCAGATAGACCCGGTCGCCGTCAACATCCTGAACGCCGCAGACACTCGTTACGGCGGGAAGTTTCTAGTACCCCGCCCCGGACAGACAGGCTGCGGCGCTGTCACGGGCGGAGCGACTGGAACCTTTAACTGTGTCTTCTCGGCCATCGCTCCGATTACGGATAACCAGTACATGATTAGCTACGACCGGTTCTTCCGCGACGGTAAAGAGAAGCTTTCGGGACGTTGGTTCTGGGACAACGGCGCGACCGCCAAGCCCTTCGGCACGGATACCACGCTCGCTTTCCCGCGTGCAGACTTGCAGAGAAATCGTTTCCTCTCCTTAAGCTACACGCATGTCTTCAGCCCGACGGTGGTCAATGAATTGCGCACTGGCTACAGTCGCTACATCTCTGCCTTCAGCCCGACCGATCCGGTTACGCTCGGCGATGTCGGCGCAGCGCGCGGCAATTCGGCGCAGTTTCCCGGAATCTATCGCGTCAGCGTAACGGGGTCGTTCTCGCTCGGCACGGGTGTTAACGACGAACGCGGGACGGTTTCCAACCAGTACAATCTGGTTGACACCCTTTCGTGGATCAAGGATCAGCACAGCCTTCGCTTCGGCGTCGAAGCCGTTCAATATCAACTGAACCGCTTCAATAATTTCGCCGTGCGCGGCGCGCTTACCTTCGCCGCGACCACTTCCGGTGTGACGCCTGCGCCTCCGCCTCTTGTTAATTGCACGCTGGGCACCAACGATTGCTCGGCTTTCCAGAATTTCCTGCGAGGTCGCGTCACTTCAATCCAGTCTGCCTTTGGCGATCCGGCGCGCAACTTCGTCGCCACGGATTTCGCCGCCTTCGCACAGGATGATTGGCGCGTTACACAGCGTCTCACTTTCAACATAGGCTTGCGCTGGGAAGGAATGAGCTTCGGCCACGACAAGCTGTATCGCGCGGGCATCTATGATTTCGGGTTGGCTGCCGCAGGCCAGAATCCTTTCCAATTCCCGGAGAAGGTCAATCTGGCAGGCTTTACAGGGACGCCCGGTGTTAAAGATTGCGCTTTGAATGATTGCTTTGACGGCGACAACTTTGCACCGCGCTTCGGCTTCGCCTGGGACGTGAAGGGCGATCAGAAGCTGGTCGTACGCGGCGGCTACGGCATCTATTACCAGCGACTCTCGAACCAGAACATCTTGCAGAACTCGCTGGCCGCGCCGTTCACAGTCCAGCCGCTTTCGAGCACTTCCACGCCGACCGCGCTCCAACTGGCTAATCCATTTGCAGGCCAGCCGCCGCCGTCTGCGATAGCCGCGGCCTTTATCCCGTCGGCTACGTTCTTCGCAGGCTTGCGCCGCACCGGCGGGGTCGGGCCGCTAGACCCTAACGATCCGAACGTAGCCCCCATCTTCGTCAACGCTGCTGGTCAAGCCTGCTTGAACTACGGCGGGACGGCTACAAACTGCTCCATCAATCTGGCGTCGTTCACCACCGCGCCCACCACCGCCTATACACCCTGGACGCAGCAGTTCAATCTGACGATTCAGCGCGAGTTGTGGAAGGGCTGGGCGATTGAGCTGGGTTACGTCGGCACGAAATACAAGGGCGGTCTGGGCATCTACTCGCCGTACATAGCGCGGCTGGCGAGTCCCACTAACCCTGTCACTGTCACCGACATCAACGGTGCTGTCTATACCATCACCGCTAACACAGTAAATAATGAGGAGCTGCGTCACAAGATTCTGGGGCTTTCACGCCGACGCGGCGCACGTCTCTCGGGTAATATCGGAGAGGGCAACTACAACTCTATGCAAATCACGTTGTCTCGTCGCCTCTCGACCGGTATGTATTTCCAGGCGGCTTACACCTTCTCAAAGAATATTGACAACGTCAGCGGTTCTTTGAGCACGGATGAGCTGAACGCGACACGCAACGGTCAGAACGGCGCTAATATTTACAACGACCAATCCGACCCGAGGCAGAATCGCGCGCTCAGCGACTTCGACCGCCCGCACAGGCTTGTGGTGAGCTATGCGTATGATTTGCCGTTCGGGCGCGGGCAGCGTTTCATGAGCGGTGTCAGCGGCATCTCCGACAAGCTCTTGAGCAACTGGAGCATCAGCGGCATCGTCACTTACCAGAACGGCCTGCCCTTCTCCATCACTGACGGTGGAAGCGGCGGAGCGTACGGTGCGACTCTGGGCACTGCGCGCTTCCTCTGCGCTGGCGCAGAGTCTGCTTACACACAAGGCTCTACGGCTGACATCGTCGCTCATTACCTTAACCCGGCCTGCTTTGCCGCTGCGCCTCTTGTTCCGTTCGGCGCTGCGGGAGCGACGGGCTGGGGGGACACCCCGCGCAATGCTTTTCGCGGGCCATTCCAGCAGAACTGGGACTTCTCGCTCCTGAAACAGATCAACATTACAGAGCGACAGTCGCTTCAGATTCGCATGGATGTCTTCAATCTCTTCAACCATCCCGTCTTCCGTATCCCGTCGGCGAGCACTTCCGTCAACGTCGCCGGGGGCACGACAGCTTTTACGCGTATCACGGAGACGGCAGTTCCGGCACGCCTGATTCAGTTCGGCTTGAAATACAGCTACTGAAGACTCGGCGTGCGAGTACACACTTAACCCTTCGCCGGGCGGCTCTCCCAAGGAACCGCCCGGCCTTTTAAAGCAGGGATGAAGAAAATGCAGAAGGCAGAGTGCAGAATGATGAATGAAGAGAACGGCTCGGTTCTTTAATTCATCATTCTGCATTTTGACTTCTGCATTTCTTTTCATCTCCGTCTTGTTTTCCCTCCGGAAAAGGAGGATGATACTCCCTCGTTTCACCTTCGACTTTTTCTGAGGACGCTACGATGTTCTCTCTTCGCCTCCCGCTCATTGCTGTTCTTCTTCTCTTCGCAGCATCTTCCTCTTTTGCCCAGCGAGACCGTGATACGTATTCGGGGGGACTGACAGTAGAAATCACAGGTCTGGTGCGTCTTGTAGACAAGGGCGAGCCTGCACGCAATGTACAGGTGCGACTGGAAAGACTCGGCGGCGGCATCGTTGACCAGATAGCTACAGACAGCCAGGGCAGGTTTCGCTTTCAGGGATTACAACGCGGTTACTACAACGTCACCATCAACGCGCAGGGCTACAATGCCGTGCAGCAGCAGGCCGATGTGAATGTCATACTGCGCGCGTATCTGGTCGTAGAGCTTTCGCCCGAAAAGACGGCTACTCTAGCGATGCAGACTCCGATGGTGATAGACGCGCGTGTGCCCTTGGAAGCTCAGGGAGAATTTGAGAAGGCGCGCGGCGCTCTGGCATTGAAAGACACCAAGGAAGCGCTCACTCATCTGGAAAAGGCTGTCACGCTTTATCCTGATTTTTACGAGGCGCAGTTTCTGCTTGGAACCACTTATATAGCCGAGCGCAAGTATGAGGAGGCCGAACGGGCGCTCAAGAGAGCGCTTGAAGTTAAGCCTGCACAGCCTCCCGCGTTATTTGCTCTGGGCGAAGTATACCGGCGCGAGAAGCGATACGACGATGCGTTGAAGGTGATTGAAGAAGGACTCAAGCTGGATGAAAATTCATGGCAGGGCTACTTCACTCTGGCGCGCATCTACTGGGAGAAGGGTGATATTAAACGCGCCGCCCTGCCCATCGGACGAACCCTCCAATTAAAACCTGATTTCGCCGAAGCTCACCTGCTCGCGGGAAACCTTCTGCTCAAACTCGATGCACCGGATCGCGCCCTTTTTGAATACGAAGAGTACCTGCGACTCGCGCCCAAAGGTGAGTTCGCAGACCCTACGCGCCAGCTCGTTCAAAAATTGAAGAAGTCAATCAAAGACAGGTAAGAGCATTTAAGATTTGAGGAATAAAGGCGTGATTGTTCGACTTAAACAATCACGCCTTGTTCTTAGACACTTATTGCACCATGACTGCAATCCGTTCCAGCGCGTTCTGTTTTTACTGAATCCTGCAACTGGAAGGAAGTCCTTACACCTTCTGCACCATGACGTGCCTTCAGGCCCAACTTTGCGTCGCCATACACCGTTACCCCTGTAATTATGAGGAATATTGCAGCGTCTATGAGAAAAGGCGATGTTGTCCAGTGACCAGAAAAGCTCGACATTAACGCCTTCCCACGGCAGCTTATGCTCTATGCTTAACTCATCCACCGTTTCTATTTTCTCTGCACATTGGAAACAGATGTTCTCGCCATGTTTTTGAAGAAGATGGAACATAACCATCTTTCGCAGGCGATTGGCAGCAGTACCGTGAGGCATGCCTAAAAAGGCGCTCTTGCGGGAAACGCTTGAACTCATAATTATCACCCGAAATATTGAAGTTGATGAGGTGTATAGATAGTCCGAGACTGGAGTCGCGTTTTAGCCTTAAGAAGATGAATAGGGCATAGGAGACTTGAACTCCTACTCTCCGCCTTGAGAGGGCGGCGTGTTAACCAGTTACACCAATGCCCCTTAAATTATCACTAGTCCTGAGCGCTAGACGAGCGGGCTTTCTGATTTGTCAATAGCGTCCCAAATAAGAAGCACATTATAAAAGCTTCAGGATAAGCTTGCAAGCTGACAGATAGTGAGCTTTTGATGCTGCTTTCAGACTTGCAACGGTGATATTCTTGATGAGTAAGATGTGATTGAGTAATCTCGCAGGGTGTTATGAAAACCAGCCCGCCAGTTGTATCGAAGGAGAAAGTTTGAATGAAGGTTGTCGTGTTGCGGGAAACACAGGCCGGAGAAACGCGCGTTGCTCTGGTGCCGGAATCGGTTCGCAAGCTCACCGGGTTGAAAGCAGCCGTGCAGGTAGAAAGCGGCGCGGGGCTGGAAGCCGGAGTAACCGATGAGGATTACAGAGGTGCCGGTGCGGAAATCTCAACCGACCGCAATGCTATGCTTTCTTCGGCGGATGTGCTCGTCGGAGTCAATCGCCCTTCGGTGGAAGACCTTCGCCGCCTGAAGCAGGGCGCAGTTCTCATAGCTTTCCTCAGACCATTAGATGAGCCGGGAGAGCTTGCGCCCCTGATCGAACAGCACACGACCTCCTTTGCGATGGAGCTTATCCCGCGCACAACCAGAGCGCAGATGATGGATGCGCTCTCTTCTATGGCGACTATCGTAGGCTACAAGGCCGTGCTGCTTGGTGCCGAGCGCGTGCCGCGAATGTTCCCCATGCTTATGACAGCCGCCGGAACTGTGCCCCCCGCGCGTGTGCTTGTCTTGGGCGCAGGCGTCGCCGGGCTTCAGGCAATTGCCACAGCGCGTCGCTTAGGTGCGGTCGTCGAAGCCTACGACGTGCGCGCTGCGGCAGGCGAACAGGTACGTTCCCTTGGCGCAACGTTTCTGGAAGTTGATCTGGGCGGGATTCAAACGGAAGACGCAGGAGGATATGCTAAAGAGTTAACGGAAGAAGCCCTGCAACGCGGGCGCGAGATGGTAGCCAAACATGCACGCATTGCCGATGTCGTCATCACTACGGCTCAAGTGCCCGGGAGACCCGCGCCTCTGCTTATGACGGAAGAAGCTGTGGCGGGCATGAAGCGCGGCTCGGTCATAGTTGATCTGGCGGGCGCTTCCGGCGGCAACGTCGCCGTGAGCCGTCCGGGCGAGACCATAGAGCGCGAAGGCGTCTGTATCATGTCCCCTCTGAATCTGGCCGCCACCATTCCAGTTCATGCCAGCCAACTCTATTCACGCAACATGACTGCCTTCCTGACGCTCTTAATCAAAGACGGCGAACTCAATATTGACATGACCGACGACGTGGTCGCCCCATCATGCGTTACACATCAGGGCGCATACGCGAACCCGCGCGTGGCGGCTGCTCTGGAAACATTGGCGAGCAAGTGAATGAGCGGATAGTAAAACTGAAACCGGAGAAACCGTTCTATGATCTTCATGATTCTTATTGCTTCTGAGACTCGCTTCACGGCGGAGAGTCTTATCCCTGCTTTCTACGTCTTTGCGCTGGCGGCGTTTCTTGGTTATCAGGTTATCTCGCGCGTGCCGCCGCTCTTGCATACGCCTTTGATGTCTGCGACGAATGCTATCTCCGGCATCTCGCTGGTTGGTTCGATTGTGACGGCGGGCGCGCAGTACAACAGGGTGAGCACCATCTTAGGGTTTACTGCCGTGACGTGCGCGACCATTAATGTCGTCGGCGGGTTCATGATAACCGACCGCATGTTGCGTATGTTCAAGCGAAAGATTCCGGCGGGGAAGGAAACGAAAGAGCTGGGGGCGAAAGAGACAGAGAAGCTTGCTTCAGGTAACGGCGACGGTGCGAAGCAATGATCACGACCTACTTCATAGAGTTTACTTATCTGGCCGCTTCCATCCTCTTCATACTCGGATTGAAGGGCTTGACCCATCCCGAAACAGCCAAGCGCGGCATGCATCTGGCAGAGTTCGGGATGCTGATGGCGATCATCGGGACGCTTCTACATCGTGAGATAATCAGCTACGAATGGATAATCGCGGGGCTTGTCTTAGGCGGAGGCATAGGCGGGGCTATGGCCTACTGGGTTCCTATGACGGCGATGCCGCAGCGGACTGCCCTCTCGCACGCTTTCGGCGCGCTCGCCGCCGCGCTCGTAGGCATCTCGGAATACTACCGCCATAGCATAGACCCCACTGCTTCAATCGAAGGATTGAAGATGACAGCCCTGAGCTTTGAAGTCATGCTCGGCGCATTGACGACTACAGGCAGCCTCATAGCCTTCGCAAAATTGCAGGGGATGGTGCGCGGCACGCCCATGACATTCAAGGGGCAGAACGTCTTTAACATGATGCTGCTCGCCGTCATCCTCAGCTTGTTCGTCTACCTTATTTTTGTGCCGACTGCCGGTGCGGCGTTTTATACCATGATGGGACTGTCGTTCGTCTTCGGAGTGATGCTGGTGATTCCGATTGGCGCAGCGGATATGCCCGTGGTGATGTCGCTGCTGAATTCTTACGCTGGCCTGGCCGCCGCCGCAACCGGCTTTGCCCTCTCGAACAACGTGCTGATTATAGCGGGCACGCTCGACGGCTTCTCCGGGTTCATTCTCTCTATACTGATGTGCCGCGCTATGAATCGCTCTATGACGAATGTGCTCTTCGGCGCGTTCGGCAGCGAGACGACTTCCGCTCTGGTCGAAGGCGAACAGGGAGTGATGCGAGAGGTCAGCCCCGAAGATGTGGCTGTGCAGTTGGCTTACGCCCGTCAGGTCGTGTTCGTTCCCGGTTACGGGATGGCTACGGCGCAGGCGCAGTATGCCGTCAGGGAACTGGCGAACACGCTTGAAGACAGAGGCGTTTCGGTTAAGTATGCGATTCATCCTGTGGCGGGACGCATGCCCGGCCACATGAACGTGCTGCTGGCGGAGGCGAACGTTCCCTACTCTGCGCTGTACGAGCTTGAGCAGATCAATCCTGAGTTTCCTCAAACGGATGTGGCCGTAGTCATAGGCGCAAACGATGTCGTCAACCCGGACGCGCGCGACAACCCGCAAAGCCCGATTGCCGGAATGCCGATTCTGGAGGTTGACCGCGCACGCTCCGTAGTGGTCTTGAAGCGCGGCAAAGGAAAAGGCTTTTCGGGTCTAGAGAACCCCCTCTTCTTCAAAGCCGTCACGGGCATGCTCTACGGCGACGCCAAAGATTCCCTGGTGAGGCTCACGCAAGCCGTACAGCAAGCATAAGAGCAAGGATGAAAATGTAACTATTCAAACGTCAGGCGCGATATAAAAAGAACGAACCACAAATCAACACTAAACGACACGAAAAAGTAGCAGGGTCAGAAGGTACGCTCTCTTTTCGTGTCGTTTAGTGTGATTTAGTGGTTAAGCTTTTTCTCCTCTCTGCGTTTCGGCCTCAGAATATGGCGTTTCGTCACATTTCCCTGGGCGAGTTAAGATAGCAGAGTTAGAATCCGCTGATTTTGGTGTCTGGAAAATAGCGGCTGGCAGCGCGTCCGGGTCAGTACCGCCTGCGGTAGCGGGCGGGTCGTATCGTCGCTAAGAACCCGCCCGCTACCGCAGGCGGTACTGACATGTATATGCCGTCGGCTATAAGCGGGGCTGCTGTAGATTTCATTCTTTGAAGCAACCTTCTGAAGCGTTCTCCCGTACTACATCGGTCTTCAAACATCGCGGCGAACCGTCTAGGCTCTGGTCATCATCGAATGCCTTCACATCGCGCAATAATTCTATAACTCGTTTTTGATGGAGGAAAAATGCGAAGATTTGTAACCGTACTTGTGCTTAACCTTGCGATGCTCGCCCCCTTGCCTGTTGTTACACAGGCGCAGCGTAGAAGCGGCCAGCAAGCTACTGCTACAGCTACCGCTACAGCGCCCGGTCGGCGAGCCGCCGAACAGATTACGGCGGCGCAGTTGAAAGACTATCTCACCTTCGTCGCTTCCGACCTGATGGAGGGACGCGACACGCCTTCGCGCGGCCTTGATATGACGGCGCAATTCATCGCCATGAATCTTTCGCGCTGGGGCATTCGGCCAGCAGGCGATAATGGAACCTACTTTCAGAAAATCGCTCTACGCCGCACAAGGTTGAACTCCTCGCAGACGAGCGTAGAGATAGCAGGCCAGAAGTACAAATATGGCGATGATTATCTGGCGCAGCTTTCCTCTGCGGGCACAAGCGGCGCTGCTGTGGGAACCGGCACGGGCGCGGTCGTCTACGTGGGCAACGGCTGGGTGTTAAAGGCCAAGAACATGGACGCGTATCAGGGCGTAGACGTGAAAGGCAAGATAATGCTCGTGGCGGGCAGTGGTCTACCGCGCGGAGTGACCTTCGACGACATCAACGCGGGCAAGCGCGGTCAGGATTGGTCAGACCCTACGACTTACGCGGTCGCACATGGCGCGAAGGGCATTATCTATATTCCCGGCTTTCAGAACCTTGCTTTCTGGAATCGCACGCGCCAGAACGCGGAAGAGCGCGGCTCAATCGTAGTCGAAAAGTTTCAAAACCCGGCTAATGCTTCGGGCAGCGTTCCGGCAGTGGTCGCCTCGCTTTCGATGCTCAACACGCTCATGCGCGGCGAACGCAGAAGCGCGTCCGATCTTTATGAAAAAGCGGTTGCGGGCGACCCCGGCACAGCATTCGATTTAGACGCTAACAAGAAAGCTACACTCAACGTCGCAATGCAAGTGGACGTGGTGACGACGCAGAATGTGGTGGGCATCTGGGAAGGAAGCGACCCTGTGCTCAAGAACGAGTATGTTGCCATCGGCGCGCACTACGATCACGTAGGCATCGGAACGCCTGTGAATGGCGATGCCATCTACAACGGCGCAGACGATGACGGGTCTGGAACTGTCTCTGTGCTCGCTATGGCCGAAGCCTTCGCGCACAACCCGCGCCCGAAACGCTCCATTATCTTCGTCTGGCATTGCGGCGAAGAGAAGGGACTCTGGGGGTCGCGCTACTTCACGGAAAATCCAACCGTGCCCTTGAACCAGATAGTCACGCAGCTCAACATAGACATGATCGGCAGAAGCAAAGCTGAGGGCAACACGAACCCCCGGAACGCATCGCTTTCAGGGCCGAACGAAATCTACGTCATCGGCTCGAAAATGATGAGCACGGAGCTGGGCGCATTGTCGGATCGCATCAACCAGTCGTATTTGAACATCAACTATAATTTCAAGTACGACGACCCGAAAGACCCTAATCAGTTCTTCTTCCGCTCGGATCACTACAACTATGCGCGCAAGGGTATTCCCATCATCTTCTTCTTCGACGGCGAGCACGAAGACTATCACCGTCCCGGCGACGAGGTTTCAAAGATTGATTTCCAGAAAATGGAAAAAGTCTCGCGCACAATCTTCCTCACCGGCTGGGAGATAGCCAACCTCGCCACTCGCCCGAAGGTAGATAAGCAACTGCCTTCGGAGTTGAATCAGTAGTTGATTCAATGTTGAATGCTTGTCGTTTTGAGCTTCAACGCGGTAACGTAAAAGCTTCGTAGGAGCTTTATGTTTATAGATTCCTCGTTATAACGCAGAATAAGCTCCGTAGGAGCGACATGTTCTCAAGTCAATTACATGTCGCTCCTACGGAGCTTATTCTTTTCCCATAACTGTGCTCTATAAACATCCGGCTCCTACGGAGCCAGGAATATTTTCTCAACCTCGCTATCTCCACTCGCCGAACTGCTCGCGCATCAGATTTCGTCTTTCCTGAAAACGCTTGCGCATCAGTAGGAACTGCTCGCGCCTGTATTCGAGTGTGCCGAAGATGATGAGCAGGAGCGCGCCGACGGTCATCAGGTAATACTTGAGCGGCACTTGCAGCCAGTCCACGGTCGTCAGCGTTAAAACAGAAAGCTCCATGATGAGCGCAACGGAGCCGGTTATCACTGGCGCGCGCATTCTGCCCACGACGCCGTAGAGTACAAGCGCAAGGGAAGCGCCGAGCACTGCGACATCGCGCCACGGAGCCGGGCTGTCCAACAGAAGACGAAACTCCAGCGAGCGCGCAAGCAGCGGCACTGACAGCAGCACACTTCCCACCCACAACAGCGCGCCGACATCATGGTCGTACTCCTCCCAGGCGCGCCTGTGAGACAGATAAGCGATGATTAGAATCAGCACGGCGATGGGCGTGGAATAAACTTCCGCATCGCCCAGGGGATGGAAACCTGCGCGCAGGCTTACGAGCATGATTGCTACGACCGAGACCCAAAGCCCCGCGCGAAAATAGAGAACGCTTGCGCGGCCTCTGGAAAAGATGCTGGCGGCGAAAGAGAAAAGCGCAACCGCTCCGGCGGTCAGCGAGGGCGAGAGAAGATGCGCGTCGCCCACCTGTAAATAAGGGCTTGCCTGAACGAGAGCGGCTAGAAGAGAAAGCGAGAGCGACGCCACGGCTGCTTCGTTTAGAGGCGCTCGCAGCCACTCCGGGGCACGCGCGTACCGGCTCAGTATAAAAAAGATTGGGAAGAGCGTGAGCGCAAACAGAAGAATGAGCCATTCGGGGTCAACGCGAAGAGCTATGAGAAGAGCGATGAGAAATGCGCTCAGGTGCGCGCATGCGACGCGTACAGGCCATACGCTGCGCGTCTGAGATGCGCGCTCGACCCAGTAAAGCAGCGCGAGCAGAAGAACGGAGGGCGCGCCGAAGCCGCCGGTAGTGATGCGCGTGAAAGCTGTTATCAACCAGAGCAGCGCACATACGACGACCGTCGAATCGAGCACCACGCGAATCGCTTTCATAAGAGAAGCCCGCGCGCTACGCTCCGCTTCCGTCTCCGTCTCCGTGCGTAACAGGCGCACGCACGCGCTCTCTAACAGGAAAGCGAAGACGATTACGCCCGCGGCAATCGGCCACGCCGCAGGCCACGCGCTGAACTTTTGCAGCGTGTCCAAGAGGACTGCCGTCATGATGACTGCGCCCAGAGTGCCGAGCGCGGCTCCGTAAACGGAGCGCGAGCGCACAGCGCGCAACGCGCCGTAAAGCACAACTCCACCTAGAGCCACGATAGCGGACGAGCGCGACCCTTCGTCGCTCGTCAAGTGAATAATAAGCGCCAGTAAACTTCCCCAGAATAGCAGCAGTAGAACAAGCACGTCCGCCACACGCCTGAAGGGAGTTGAGAGTTGCGTTTCACGATTCAGCTTTACTGTTAGCTCCGCCGCAGCGAAAAGCAGTAGCGGCCATGCCGCGCAAAGTAGTGTGGTAAGGGTCTCGGATTTAAGGGATGCGGTTGCTAAAGCTACAAAGTAGCTCGCGCTAAAATAGAGCGCGGCAAGATGGGCGACCGCCGTTTGCTCTGTATGAGAGCCGAATCGCTGCGCGCTCAGCGCGGCAAAGCTCGCGGCAATCAGCGCCAGACTAGCGCTCTGTGTCGCCGTGAAGGTTGCTGCGTTCAACAGAACAGAGACACACGCGATTGCCAGAAGGATGCAGACCATCAGGCTTGCAAGATGAAGCGGCTGCGTGAGCGCGTGAGAGCTAGAAGTGCGCGCGCCGAGCGCGGCCAGGAATGTTACGAGCGCCAACGTCAAAAGCTCTGCCTGCGACGTTAGTCTGAGACCGTCACAGGCCGTCCAGATGGTCAGGAAAAAGAGAAGCGCGCTCGTGGTGTAAAAGGCTGCGCTCCATCTGGTATAAACGTAGCGTCCCGCGAACCATAGAGCGTAAGCGCTCGCCGCCAGAATCATGAGCGCTATGCTCGCATCATACGTGCTTGAGCGCAGACGAAAGATGCCGTCGTAAAAAGAGGGTGCATCCGACATGAAGCGCAGGGGCATGTAGATAACTGCGCTCAAAGCCACGAAGGCCAGAGCGGTGCGCGCAAGCGGCACGCTCCACAGCTCACGACTCCAGAGACCCCTACGCGCTCTGCTTCCTGCGCGCTCTGATTCTTCAACTTCTTCCGGCTCATCTACGCTCTCCTCTTTTGCCGGAAAAAGATGCGAGAGATGAAGGAAGACGAGCGAGGCCGTCATGAGCGAGAGCGCGTAGAGGCCAAAGGCTCGCGGCGCGTCACGCAGGATGAGCGCCCAGAGGGTTGCGATGCTTGCCACGCACGATAGGTAAACATACAGACGCTCGCGCAGGATGGCCGCCGTGTACGCATAAAGAAGTGTGCAGAAGGCGCAGACGACCCAGGCGCGGCCTTGATTCTCGATTAATCCTGAGCGCACAAGGAACCAGAAGTTGACGGGCACCAGAAGCGAGCCTGCAAGCGTGAGCGCCCGTCCAGTCCAGCGTTGCCGCGTTCGCAGGATTGTGTACCAGCCGGAGACTATGAAGGTCGCCGTCCCGAAGGCCAGGAGTCCTGCCTGCACCAGAGGCTCTTGCAGCTTTAGATAAAGAAGATCGCGCAGCCAGATGACGATGCCTACGACCAGCATCGCCGCGCCCGTGTAGAGCAGTAGACGCAGGGTGTGCGGGTCGGCCAGACGCTCAAGCAGCGTGCGTTGCGGTCTCTGTATAACGGGTGGCGGCTGAAAGCGAAGCTGTGCGGGCGCAGGCGGGCGCGCCGGAAAGGCTACGAATTGTGATTCACCCGGCGCAGTCTCTTCATGCTGAGGCGGCGCTGTTTGTGTTTGCCCTGTGTAAGCTTGCTCCGCGTGCGACGTTTCTGTTTGCGTAGACGGCGGGCGTTCATTAGCCGAATCGGTCGCTGGCTGCTTTAACTTTTCATCGAGCCGCGCTGCAAGCTCGCGTCGTAAACGGTCGCGCCTGCGTTCGTAAACTCCGCGAAGGTGATTCGCCTGTTCGGGAGCGAGCTGGCCGGACGATGTCCACCGCGCAAGCTCGGAAAGAAGATAGAGCACACTGCGCAGCTCCTCTTCTTCGCGCGTGTGAGCGTCGTCTAGCTGCGCTCCGCAAACGGGGCAGAAGCGTTGGGCAGAATCCAGAAGGGCGCGGCAGATGGGGCAGTGCGCCGTGTCTGTACGAGGAGGCTGCGATAGTTGCATAAAATCTAAAAGGCTATGGGAACGTTAAGCCTAACAGCGCCTGACAATCATGCGCGCTGGCGTTCGCGCGAAGCCGTCAGACGGCGATAGGCTTCCGAGCGGCTCAAGCCCATCTCGCGCGCCACGCGCTTGAGCGCCGCTCGCGCATCCAGACCTTCGCCTTCGAGCGCTGCCACACGCGCCGCTACATCTTCTGCGGAATCAGCCTGTGCCTCTTCCAGAACATGGCGGTCTATGACGACGACCATCTCGCCGCGCGCCGTATCGGTCGAGCCGAAATGCGCCGCCAGCACACTCAAGCGACCGCGCACAATCTCTTCATGTAGCTTGGTCAACTCGCGGGCGACGACAGCTTCGCGCTCGCCCAGAATCTCTCTAGCGTCCTGTAAAGATTCGGCCACGCGATGCGGCGCTTCATAGAAGACCAGCGTGGACGGGATGGCGCGCACCTCTGTCAAACGCGCGCGGCGCTGGGTTGAGCGCGCAGGCAGAAAGCCGCCGAAGAAGAATTCATCCGTCGGAAGCCCCGAAGCGACGAGCGCCGAGACGAAAGCGGTCGCTCCCGGTATGGGCACAACCTGTGCGCCGCGCTCTGCCGCAAGACGCGCAAGACGAAAGCCCGGATCGCTGATGGCTGGCGTGCCTGCGTCGGAAACGAGTGCAATGCTCTTTCCCTCTTCAATCATCAGGACGAATTCACTAGCGCGCGCTCTTTCGTTGTGCTCGTGATAGCTGGTGAGCTTCCCCTTTATCCCGTAGTGATCCAGAAGCACGCGCGTGTGCCGCGTATCTTCGCAGGCGATGATGTCCACTTCCCTGAGCACACGCAGGGCGCGCAGGGTGATGTCTTCGAGATTGCCTATGGGCGTCGCCACCAGATAAAGAGTGCCTGCCATACGCTCTTATTGTGGCATCTCTACACGGAAAATGCGAAAGCTTGCGGCTTGCCTTACATGTAAGGCAAGCCGCAAGCTTTCTCCCCCTTAGCCCGAACTTTTCCAGCGCTCGATTATTTGTGAAGGACTTAAGCGCCCTTACCAGTTTCGGCCATAGCCGAAGTCGCCGCTACGGAAGCCGTAGGCGTTGGAAATTACCCTTAGCTCCTGTCGAATCTGCGCCCAGTCGGATACGGCGCGAGAATCAGAGAATCGTACGCGAGACATTATGCCGTCAATGCGTGCGCCAAGCTGCAAGAGATTGCGCGCCGCGCTGGTCGAGCGGTAAAGGTTGCGTGCATCGCCCAGGCGATCTCTGAAATCGTCTGCCGCATTGCGGAAATCGCGTGCAACATCGTTGATGCGGTCTTCACGGAACGAGCCGTTGGCGCGGCTGCGGTCGAGCGAGCGATCAAGGTCTCTCTCGAACTGCCTGCTCAGGTTGTTGACGCGTCGCGCGCTGTTGCGTAGGCGTTCGCGCTGATAGCGATTGTAGTCGTCGTTTCGTCTTCCATTGTCGCGACCGTTATCACGGTCTTGCCACCACGGATTGTAACCCTGTGCTGCCGCCATTGCGGGAAGAGATAAAACAATGAAAGCGGCTAGAATGACGGTCGGGATGATTCTGCGTCGTATAGCCATAACTCTAATGCTCCTTCAAGAATTTTTTTAGCGACCCGTCCTGCTTTTGAAAGTTATCTCTACAGCCGGAATGGGGGGCGCGCGGTTCTATTGATTTTCAAGGGATGCATCGCGTGGAAGGCTTTTCGCCTGATGCAGCCGCCTTTCTGGAAGAGCGACATGGCAAGAGGTGTGCCGCCCGCGACCCATGAATAGAAATGTGATTGAACCTGTATGCAGGAAAGCGGCGAAACATCACGCGTAGCGCGAATTTAACAGTGGATTCGACTCAAGCGTTAAAGCGCTGGCACACGGCGCGTCTATCTTCCAAACCGTGCATCATACGCCGCATATCGTCAGGGATGTGACGGAATAGCTTTTGTTTTGAGGGAATGAGAGTGAATTAACCCAGTAGCTTGTAGATGTGCTGGCCGACGCGCCCTTCCAGTAAGCGTATGCGCGTACCTGTCTTTTCCATCACAAGCCACTGCGGCCTGTTATCTTCCGCGTAGACGAGCAGCAATTCTTCATCCGCTTTAGGCAGGCCGAAGTGTCGTATGCGCGCAGAAGCAAGGCCGCCGCCCCGCACTATGCCGTCACGCGGCGCGCGCGGCCATCCGGCCTCTATCATAATGGAGCGCACGCCGAGGTGAAGCGTCAGAAGCGTTCCGACCATCGTCGAGTTGCCCAATTGGAAGCGATGCGCTTCTCTTCGCTCAATGCGTATGCTGGCACCGCTTCGATTGGCGCGACCCGCGTGCTCTATGAAGGTAGAGAACAACCAGTCTGCGCCCGCCGTGCGCGCAAAGTCGTTCGTCTGGCGAAGCGAGAGATATTCCGTGACATCCCCGCGTCCACGCGCACGCGCCGCAGCTTCGGCCTCTGCCAGCACACGCGCCCACTCTTCATCAAACTCGCTCATAAATGGAATCGTAAATCGAAAACGCGTGAATCGTAAATAGTAGAAGACGGCTTTTCTCTATTGACCATTCACGATTTACGATTTACGCGCTTTCCTGCTTTTGCCTTTTTCCTTTTGCCTTCTGTTTGATGTTATCATGCCGCCCCGCGAGTCGTAGTTGAATATATAGAGCGGTTCGTCCGAGAACGGCTCAATCAAAAAACACATCCGGGCTGAAATCTTGAAGTCTCTTATCGCGCAATTTAATTCCTGTCTCGAACGGTGAAATCTTGATGAAACAGCTCCGCTGCGTGCGCTTTATCACGGCTCTGGTACTTACGCTTTCGCTTCTGCTCATTTCCTTAGCAGGGACGGACGCACAGCAGCGTAGCCGAAGCTCCCAGCCCTCAAGCCAGCCGCCATCAAGTGTAACGCCACAGGCCGTGCCCTTTGTGCGCCCGCGACTCGTGCTCTTAATCGTCGTGGATCAATTTCGTTACGACTATCTGGAGCGCTTCGATGATCTCTTTGTAGCGGGCGGCCTGCGTCGCCTGATGCAGGACGGGGCGTTCTGGACACAGGCGAACTACGATCACATGCCTACCTATACTGCGCCCGGTCATGCGACGCTGATGACGGGCGCGTGGCCTGCGGAAACAGGCATCATCGCTAACGATTGGCCTGATCTTGAAAAGGGTCGCAACGTCACGAGTGTCGAAGATGAACAGGCGCGACTCTTGAACGGCGAGCCTAATGAGACGGCCTCAAGCCCGCGTCGCCTGATGGCTTCGACGCTCGGAGACGAGCTGCGTATGGCGACCAACGACCGCTCGAAGGTCATAGGCATCTCGGTCAAAGACCGCTCGGCTATCCTGCCCGCAGGTCGGCATGCCAACGCCGCTTACTGGTTCAGTAACGCAAGCGGAAGAATGATCACTTCCAACTACTACTTCAACCAGATGCCCCAGTGGGTCACTGCCTTTAACGATGCAAAGCCTGCCGATAAATATTTCGGCGCACGCTGGGAGCGATCGTTGCCCGAACCCGAATACACGCGTCGAGCAGGCGCTGACGATCCCGTGTGGGAGAACATAGGCAGCATTCCCGGCGACACCAACAAGTTCCCGCACGTCATCACGGGCGGGGCTACTAAACCCGGCACAGAGTTTTACACAGCGCTTGATTTTTCTCCCTTTTCAAACGACCTGCTTCTCTCCTTCGCCGAACAGGCCATCACGAATGAGCGGCTCGGAGAGGATGCCGATACAGACGTTTTGAGCCTGAGCTTTTCTGCGAACGATTACGTAGGCCATCGCTACGGCCCATACAGCCAGGAGGTGATGGACATCACGCTCCGCACGGACAGGAATATCGAAGAGCTTCTGAAATTCGTTGACGCCCGCGTGGGGCTACGCAACACGGTGGTTATCTTCACTGCCGATCACGGAGTTGGGCAGAGTCCTGAGCAATCCGCCGCAATGGGTTTGCCGGGGACGCGCATCAAGCGCACGGATGTCCTGAACGCCATGAAGAATGCCATCAGCGCGCGCTACAATCCAAAGGGACAGCAGCCAGACCCTACAAGCGATTACATACAGGCATTCTATAACGGCAACGTTTACTTCAACCGTGTCGCGCTCAAGCGCGATGGGATTGATCAGGAGGAGATAGAGCGCATTGCCGGAGACGCAAGCCTGACCGTGCCGGGCATGACCAGATACTTCACGCGCACGCAGCTTATGCGGCAAGCCATATCGCCCGGCGACGCAATAGCGCGCCGCGTGCTGCACGGGTTCTACCCGACCAGGAGCGGCGATGTGATAGTAGTTTACGGGGCGTTCAGGTATTTTGAGACCAGCATACAGGTCACGCACGGCTCGCCCTATTCCTATGATACGCATGTGCCTTTGATTCTGATGGGTGCTGGGCTTCGTGCGGGTCGCTATCTGGAAGCGGCTGCGCCGTCTGACATCGCGCCCACACTGGCCGCCATCCTGCGCGTGCAAGCGCCCAGCAATTCTGTGGGAAGAGTTTTGACCGAGTGCATCGTTCAACCGGGAATCGCGGCAGGTGTTAGATAAAGCGAGGTCAGTACCGCCTGCTTAAGCCGGGCGGGTCGCAATGTTGCTAACACCCGCCCGCTAACGCAGGCGGTACTGACCTGTGCTATACCTACGCTGCCTTCGGTAGTGAGTTGCAATATTGAATGACCTTCACGATTGAGAGTTTTAATTTATGATGAAAAATCAGCAAAGCATCCTTTTTATCTTCTTACTCCTCTTCGTTACGCTCGCCGCTCCCAACGCGAGCATCGCACAGCAGGAACAGACAGCGGACGAGGCTGAGAAGGCGGAGCTTCAGGCTGCGGCTCAGTACGTGCCCGCAGAGCGCATTGAGAAGCTCAAGGCTTTCATGGCCGCTCATCCAAGCTCTGCTTTGAAATCAAGAGCGCAGGAGTTGATTGTGAGCGCGCGTGCGGCGTGGGGAGATGAGAAGCTGCTTGCTAGAGATACTGCGGGCGGGCTTGAACAATTTCGCCTGGCCGTCAGCGATGCGCCTGAAGGTATGACGGATAAGCTGTACGCGGAAGTCATCGTCAGGATTCCTTCTTATCTCTTTGTACAGGGGCAGCGCGCGGGTGCTATAGAGATCGCGCATCTCATCGAAGGCAAGGTCAAAAATGATGCCAAGCGACTGCTTATGCTCGCAAGCTTTTATACGAGCATAGAGGATGGGCAGGAAGCTGCGCGTGTGAGCGAGCTGGCCGTTCGTCTTGCGCCCGACATGGCCGTTGCACATCAGGCTTTGGGGATGGCGCGTCACATCTCGCTTCAATTGGAAGCGGCTGTCACGGAATATGCGCGCGCGCTTGAGCTTGATCCGAAGCTACAGACCGTCAGGCGCAGCCTGGCCGATTTACGTCGCGCAACAGGCCGCACCGAAGATGCGCTCGTGCTTTACCGCGAGTTATTACAGGCTGACCCGACGGATAGACTGGCGCGTGCCGGAGTGGTGCTGGCGCTGCTGGATTCCGGAAAGAAGGAAGACGCCGAGCGCGAGATGACAGCGGCGCTCAGAGACGAGCCGCGCAACCTACAGCTTCTCACGGGCGCTGCTTACTGGTACGCGGCGCATGGAGAGAACGCGCGTGCGCTTGAGCTGGCGCAAAGGGCTGTCGAAGTGGAGCCGCGCTATGTCTGGGCGCAGATTGCTCTGGCGCGTGTACTCATAGCAGATAAGCGACCTGCTGCTGCCGAGCAGGCTCTTCGCTTTGCGCGCCGCTACGGAAGATTCCCTACGCTCGATTACGAGCTGGCGAACGCGCTCGCGGCGGCAGGTCTTTATACGGAAGCGGCGAATGAGCTTGCGCGCTCATTCACCCTGCGCGGCGGTGAGATAGAGACTCAACTGGCGGGACGCACACCAGCGCACGCCTCTAACTTCATAGAGCTTCTTGCGCCGGAGCGCCGCGCCAGCATCTTTCAGGCGACGCCTATTGAGACTGAAAGCAACGCGCGCTCACTTCACGCTCTTCTGGCCTTTAACACGGCGTTGGGCGAAGCGGGAAAACGCGAGACCGTCAGAGAGAAAGAGGCTTTGACGGCGGCGCAGGAATTCGCTGCGGGCGAAGATGCTATGCGTGCCTACAGGCAGCTTTATGTGGCCGAGCGACTCCTGCGCGCAGGCGTCACCTCGCAGGCCGTGATGGATTTCGCGGAGGCTGCGGCCAGCGGCATAGAGGCGGCGGTTGATGTGCCTGCGGCGAGCGTGGCAACACTGAGCGAAGAACTCTACGGCGCTCGCTTGCAGGCTATCTCGGCGGGGACTGCGCCGTCCGTTCCCGATGTGGAACGCAGCGCGCGAGCCAATATCCTGCGCGGTCGTATTGAAGAGATAGCGGGCTGGACGCTCTACAATCAGGACAAAGCGAGCGCCGCGGTCGAGCGCCTTCGTCGCGCCACAACCCTTCTGCCTGAAAACTCTCTGTGGTGGCGCACTGCGCTCTGGCATCTGGGCGCGGCACTTGAAGCGACGGGCGATGAGCAGGAAGCGCTCAACAGTTATTTACGCAGCTATGAAAGGAGCGCTCCTGACGATGTACGCCGCGCCGTCATCGAAAAGCTCTACCGCAAGCTCAACGGCTCGCTTGCCGGACTGGATGCAAAGCTCGGCACAAACGCTTCCGCTTCATCCGGCAATCAGCAGGCAAACGCACAGGGCAACGAGGTACGAACAACCGATACCGCGACAGACGCTGCGAAGAACGCAGGCGCGTCGAAGACAACGGACGCGGGCGGGCAGAGTCCCAGTCCTACGCCGACACAGAATGCAGGCTCAAGCCAGCCAGCCAGTACCGGCGAGACTGCTTCTGCTGCTCTACAGCCAGAGAGCAAGCCTGCTCCGACACCGGCTGCTTCATCAGGGCAGACGACCACAACTGACCCCAACGCTCCGGCTGAAGCTAAAAACGAGGCTTCTAATTCAGCACAGCCCACAGCATCACCTGAGCCAACGCCCGACACGTCTACGGCGTCCACGGCCAGAAGAAAGCCGGGCGCGAATGATGCCTGCGCGTTCTCTATTAATGTGGACACTATCACTATCAAAAACAATGGAGGAACCGGCCTCATCACTGTCAGCCTGAGCGGTTCCGAGAAGATTACTCCGACCACACGCGACTGGCCGGACATCACCGTCTTCGCCCAATCGCTCAAGGAATACGGCACGTTCCCCTTTCTCATCACCTCCATCAGCAAACGAACCGGCAAATATACTGTGACTTTCACCACCCCCTGCGGCTCAAAGGATGTCACGGTCATAGTCAAATAGAGGCTAGAGGTTAGAGGTCAGAGGTTAGTAGTTCTCTTTCTTTTACTAGCCTCTGACCTCTAACCTCTAGCCTCTTCTTTTGCCCTGCTTTTCGGCCAACCACAGCGCCTTTTTAGCCATCAAAGTCGAGACCGCACCGGAAGTTTATAGAGAAAACCTTTCTGAGTAGGGTCTCTCGCGCCAACTGTCCGAAAGACATTAATTTTGGTCTCCCCGCTTTGAGCTTGCCAAAGGCTTCCTGTAGAGACCGTAGGGCGCAATCAGCAGCATGGGTGTGTATAATCAAAGAAACTCTACAGAGAATTGCAGACGGATAATTATATGAACAGAATTCGACTTCGCCTCTTCCACGCCGTGGTAATTGCAGCCGTGATCGTCGCTTCAGGCGCGAGCGCAAACGTCTTCGCACAGCAAGCCCAGACGGGGCGCTCTCGCTTCGATGTTACGAATTACCGTATCGAAGCTCAACTGCTTCCGGCTGAACACCTCTTGCGCGCCGCTGCCGAAGTAACCTTCACGCCGCTGGAAGCCACACGCTCGGTCGTCTTCGAGCTGAACGGCTCGCTCAAGGTCGAGAGCATCATGCGCAACGCCAAGCCTCTGACGAATTTTGTGCAGGACGCTGTGGGCGTGGGCGATTTGGGGCCGAGCGTGCGTATTGATCTTGGCGAAGTCGTCCCGGCAGGCCAGCCCGTTACGCTGACGTTCCGTTGGTCGGGCGCGCTCGTTTCTCCCGAAGGCGGCCCGCTCGCCACCAAGCGCCTTGCTTACGTAGGAACGGAAGGCTCGTACCTGATGTACGCCGCCAGGTGGTTTCCCTTTCACGATTACGCAGCCGACCGCGCTACAGCAGACATCACCATCATCGTCCCGACTGGCACGCAGGTCGCAGGCTCATCCGATGAAGCGGTCACGCCCACAACCGGCAAAGACGGCAACACTCGCTTTCGCTTCGTATACAAGCAGCCCGCGCTCATAGGCAATATCGCCGCAGGACAGTACATCACTAGAACGCTTCGCTTCGGCGGCTACGAGCTTCAGTTCTTCGTCAAGCCCGGAAGCGAAAATCGTCTTGACCGCTACGGCGAGCTGATGGGCAACGCTTTGCAGTTCTACACGCAAGCCTACGGCAATCCGATTTTCGGCACGCGCATCACTATCGCGCAGATTGACGACGACAGTCTTGATACTTACAGCGGGCTGGGCATGGTCTTTCTCGCAGGGAAGATGTTCGACCCTTCGCGCCCTGTACCGGAAGACAGACTTCAGCGCGAGGTTGCGTACCAGTGGTGGGGACTGACGGTTGGACTGAAATCTTTCGACGATGCATGGCTCTCGCAAGGGTTGGCGGAATGGAGCTCGTTTGCGATTCGTGAATCGACGCTTTCTGCCGGAGCGCTCGACGCCGCCCAGCGCGAAGAGCAGGAGCGCGCTCTGACCTTTGAACAGACGGCTTCAATTGCGCGTGCTCCGTCCACGCTCGACGATCAGTCGGCGGCTTATCAATCAATCGTCTTCTACAAGGGCGCTATGGTCTTCCGCATGTTGCGCGAAACTATAGGGCGTGAGAAGTTCGCACAGCTCCTTCGCAACTTCCTTCAGCAGTATCGCGGCAAGGACGCTTCGATTGACGATTTCGAGAAGGTGACGAACCAGGTCGTGGGCGAGAACATGCGCTACTTCTTCGCGCAGTGGGTTGAAGGAACGGGCGTGCCGGAGTTTAACGTGGACTACCAGATAATACGCACGCGCGCTGGAAAATTTCGCGCGCGCGGCACAGTCCGCCAGAACTTCGATAACCTTCGCCTCCCGGTAGAATTGATGCTCAGAAGCGAAGGCGACAGCCAGACCACTACGGTTCGCATAGAAGGCAAGAGCGAGGATTTCGATTTCGAGTCGAACGGTCAGCCCCTTGAGGTGGTCGTTGACCCGAACAATAAAATCCTGCGCATGTCCGATGACCTGAAGGTCGCAATCGTCGCGCGTCGCGGCATAGAGCAGCTCAAAGAGGGCAGCTACGCCGAAGCCCAACAGCAACTGGAAGCCGCGCTCAAGCTGGATCGCTCGAACTCATGGGTCTACTACAATCTGGGTCTTCTCTATCTTGAACAACGCAACTGGAATCTGGCGATTGATAATTTCCAGGCAGCCTTGAACGGCAACATGAAACCGGCATGGATAGCCGTCTGGGCGCACATCAAGGCGGGCAACGCTTACGATGCGCGCGGCGACAGAGCACGCGCCGTCTACGAATACAAACAGGCCGTGCAACTCGGCGACAACTACGACAACGCGCAGAAAGTCGCACAGCGCTACATCGCCACACCCTTCGACCCGAAGGCAGATCAAACACAGGCCGGGTTGACTAATTCTCAGTAGTTAAAGGACGCGAATTATACGCAAGACGAATGAAGCTCCGTAGGAGCGACATGTAATTGACAGGGAACATGTCGCTCCTACGGAGCTTGTTATTTGATTGCTCGGATGAGCTATAAACATTTAGCCCCTACGGAGCTAAAAACATTATGCACATTCTTATGTCGAATTCACGTTGATTTAGATGGAGGGAGCGGCGACAACCGCAATGCCGTTTTTATCTGCAAGGCGGATCATCTCGTCGCGGTCGAACATCAGTGTCTTGCCTGCCGTGATGCAGAGACAGGTTGCGCCCGCTTCGATCATGGTTTGAATTGTGGGAACGCCGACGACGGGTACATCAAAGCGCATGTCCTGATCCGGCTTGGCGACTTTGATGACCGTCAGCTTGCCTTTCGCCAGCTCGCCCGCGCGGCGGATGGTCGCGTCCGTCCCTTCCATCGCTTCTATGGAGACACAGGCGCGAGCGCGCACGACGATGGTCTGGCCTAAATCAAGCCGCGTTATCTCGCGCGCGATTTCCAGCCCGTACTCTATGTCGCCGCGCTCTCGTTCGTCCGGCGCACGCCGCGAGAGCTGCCCCGCGAGTGGAAGGTTCTCCTGTAGAAAATAGGTCGAGTCAATTAATTCTATGCCTTCGCTCTTCAGCTCGTCTGCGACTGCGCCGATGAGCGCGTCCGTGTTGCGGCGCGGCAATCTCAGTATGGTCTTGAGCATGCGCAGGTCTGGAAGCGCGCCGCTGAAAATCTGCACGTGCTTGACCTGCCCCGCCATGATTGCTTTTTCGACGCCCTCGCGTTTGAAGAAGCGTATCAGCTTGCCAAGCTGCGCCACTCCAATCCACTGCACGCGCTCGGCCACACGCTCAATCTCCGGGTCTGTCTCTTCCTTAATCGCCGCCACCGCCATAGAGACACCGTTGCGGCGCGCTCCCTCAAGCACCAGAAAAGGAAATCGACCGTTGCCCGCGATTAATCCGTAACGCATGGTGGGTGTCGGGTATCAGGTGCCGGGTGCCGGAAAAAGCGACTAACCGAAACCCGGCACCCGACACCTATTTGATTACTCCGCGTTTTGAAGTTTCGATGAAGCGGATGAGTTCGTCAACTTCGGGGGATTCGGTGATCTCTTCGCGGATGCGCTCCGTTGCCTGCGTGGTGTTGAGACGCGAAGAGAGAAGAAGGTGAAAGGCGTGATGAAGCGCGTTCATAGTCTGGCGCGAGTAGCCACGCCTGCGCATGCCCGTCGTGTTCAATCCGTAGCAGCGTGCGTGATTGCCGACCGTCAGGGCAAAGGGAAGCGCGTCTTTGACGATGACCGAATAACCGCCAACGTAAGCCTCGCGCCCGACGCGACAGAATTGATGCACGCCGGAATAAGCTCCTATGTTTGCGCCCTCTTCGACCGTCACATGACCCGCCAGGGTCGCGGCGTTAGCCATGATGACATGGTTTCCGATGATGCAATCGTGCGCCACGTGAGCCTGAGCCATAATCAGGCAATCGTCGCCTATTTCCGTGAGCATCCCTCCGCCCTCCGTGCCGCGATGGATGGTCACGAACTCGCGTATAACCGAGCGACGACCGATGCGCGTCTCCGAAGGCTCGCCCATGTATTTCAAGTCCTGCGAAGCAAGGCCGATGGAGACGAAAGGAAAGATGTGCGTGTCGTCGCCAATTGAGGTGCGCCCGTCAACAACTACGTGCGAGTCAAGGCGCACACGCTCGCCCAAGCTGACCTCGTCGCCGATAATCGTGTACGGGCCAATGAAGCAATCGTGGCCTAAGCGTGCGCGCGGGCTGACGACCGCCGTCGGATGAATGGTTTGCGTTGTAGCTACAGACATAATAAGAAGAGGTTAGAGGTCAGAGGCTAGAGGTTAGTAGTTGTCTTTCTTTTACTAACCTCTGACCTCTTATCTCTAACCTCTGTTTTTTCATTTACCTTCCTCGCGCTCGACGATGACGCTCATGATCTCGGCTTCGGCGACCGTTTCGCCGTTGACTTTCGCCTCCCCTCGCATACGTTGGACGCGCGTGCCTACACGAAGCGCCGTGACTTCCAGAATGAGCGTGTCGCCGGGGGTGACGGGGCGACGAAAGCGCGCTTCCTTGATGCCGCTGAAGAAGGGCAGCTTTTCAGCGCGATTCTCTATCTCGCGTAAAACCAGAAGAGCGCCGCATTGCGCAAGCGCTTCGATGATAAGCACTCCGGGCATAACGGGCGCTCCCGGAAAGTGGCCTTGAAAGAAAGGCTCGTTCGTGGTCACTTGCTTGATGCCGACGATTCTCTCTTTCGGCACCAGCTCCGTAATGCGATCCACCAGCAGGAAGGGATAGCGGTGCGGCAAAAGCTCCTGTATGGCGCGAGCATCCAGAACCGTTTCCATGCCGTGTCTTTCCCTTTCGGTCTCAGGCGAGAGAAGATGAAAGAGCTAAAAAGAAGCGCTTGCGGCCTCTTTTCGTAAGCTTGTACGAAATAATGAATGCGGAAGCGCACGGAAAGCTCTGGGGAAAACTCTCCGGCGCTCCCGCACCGAACTCTAACCTAGGACAGCAATCGCGCTCGCTCAGGCTTTAACGGCCAGGGGCGGCGGTCGAAGCGGTCGCGGGATTCTTGCTGTTATATTCCTGTATGAAGGCGCGGGTGATGTCTATGCTATCGGCGGCATAGACCATAGGCACCTGGCTGCCGTCAATGATAACAGTGATACCGCGCTGCTTGGCATAAGCTTCGAGCGATTTGCCAATGTCTTCCTGAAGCGGGCCGAAGACTTCCTGTCGGCGCTTGTTGAAGCGAGCGGTCGCATCCTCACCCTTGCGCTGGTAATCCTTCTTCAACTGGTCAAGCGTCTCAGCCTTGGCCTGAAGCGACTTAGGATCAACCGGCGTTCCGGCCTGCTGCAACTTGGTAATCTCATCGGTCAACTGCGTGATGCGCGTACGCATCCCGTCCAGCTCTGTCTGACTCGGCTGAAACTCACGGTTCAGGTTAGTCATCAGGGTGTTGAAGCGGGCGATACCCTGTTTCTGGTCGAAGAAGGCTTCGGTGTAGATGACGGCGATTTTGGCTGTGCCGACATCGCCAGTGCCTCCGGTCTGAGCCGGTGCGGGGCTTGCGGGACGCGCCGTGCCCTGTCCATAAGCGGGCAGCGCTGCGATGGCTGCCAGGAAGAGGCTTGCGGCGACTAAACGAAATATTCTCATAACGTTCTTGCTAATGCTCCTTACAGTTTGTGGTAACGCCCCCTTAGATGTCGTCTAAGCCTGCGGCGTCGCCCGTTGATTCAAGTAAATTCGGGTTAAAAAGTTCGCCCCACGCTGAAGCGAACGCCTTTACGTTGCTCGTTGAAAACGATGCCGGGTAACTGGCTGTAAGTCCCCACACGCGCGTTCGGATTATAGAAGAAAATCAGGCGAAACGGCACGTTGATGATAGGAACTTGAGCGCGGAACTCTACGCCCACGCTTGAACGATAGTCTGCGAACTTCGCAAAACTAGAGTCGGCGACACGCACGACCGTATTGGTCTGCGCTTCGCCGCGCACAAAGACTGACTGGAAGCCGAAGGGCAAACCCGTCAGCGGATCTACGGGGCCGACGCGCAGGGCGTTGGCAAACTCCTCGCGCGAAGATAAACGATTGTCTCGCGCTACCAGTCCTAGGAAGCCGGTCGAAGGGTCTGTGAAAAAGGCCAACTGATTGTTAATACCCGCCGCCAGCGAGCTTAAATTGACGCCCACTCCGACGGTCGAGAGAATCAACTGGTCTTGCAGAAACTCGCTGTTGATAACCTGATTGCTGCCTTTGCGCAGATTAAAGGCCGTGCCGACATCCGCGAAAACCGCCGCCGTGACAGGCCCTATGAGCGGGATGCGATATTCAAAGTTGCCCAGAAACTGTGTATCGCCGCCGATGCTGGTAAAGGAGCGCGCCACCTGTGCGACGTTTGCGCCACTGGGGCCTGTAAAGAGTCCTACGTTAGCCAGACTCTGCGGCAGCCCCGGAACCGGAACCGGGGTGCCGGTTGGGTTAAACGCCAGCACGACGTTGCGCGAAGTGACGAAGGTATCCACGGGCGAAATAGGGCTAATCGAGCGCACGTTGTAGCCGCGAATCGAAAACTCGTCGCCGAGGAAGAAGCGGTCGAAGATTGGAACACCGTTGATGAAGGCTAGCGAGTTGGCGTTTCTGACTTTTGCAGTGGTCGCAAAGCTTCCCACGGTCGCCGCCAGTAGGCGGAAGCCGAAGACTTCCGGGTTATCCGAATTCTTACGCCGCACCTTCATGAACTGTATGTACTCAAGCGAAGGCTTGTAGGTGCGTATGTCGCCGCCGAGTCCAGCGAAATCGAGCGCCGCAGAGATGCGCCTGCCTTCGACCGGGTCTTGGCCGGATTCCTTAGAGTAGTTACGCGTATCGTAGACGAAAGTCGGGACGACGCGGCTCGTCAGGATGTTCGGCTGCGCGTAGATTACGGGGATGAACGTGGTCGGGTTATTCTGACTATTGACCGGCGGGTCTTCAACGCTCGATTGAGCAATCTGGTACGACAACCCGACGCGCGAGAACTGTGTGAACTTACGCTTGCGGTAGAACTCCGAGAGCGGAGCCGTCGCGAAGAATGATGCGCCGTAGGATTTGCGCGTGAACAGGTTCTCTTCGCTCGTGCTTAAGAAGTCCACCTGATTGCCAAAAAGTCCGGTCAGAGCGTCCACGTTCGACGAAAGGAACGTGCCCTCGCCAAAGAACTGCTGCTTGTAGGTGAAGAGCGAAAATCCGACCGTAATCGGGCGGTTGCGGAAATAAGGCTCTGTGAAAGAGAACTGGAACGATTGCTGGCGGTTGCCGTAGGCCAACTGGAACGAGAGCGATTCGCCGCGACCCAGCAGGTTATTGGTCGAATACTCCAGACCGAAGAAGGAGCCGCCGACGCCGGAGATGCCGCCGTTGAAGGAAATCTGCTGGCGACCGCGCTCAGATACTTTGACGTTAACGTCTACGAGTCCCTCTTCCTCGTTAGTGCGGAAATCCGCGTCGCGCTTTTCGTCAATCGGCTCGAAGTAGCCCAACTGGTTAAGACGCAGGATGGAATATTCGAAGCGCGTCTGGTCATAGATGTCGCCTTCGTTGAGGAGCACCTCGCGCCTGAGCACAACGTCGCGCGTAAAGGTGTTGCCGATGAATTCAAGTCTTCTCAAAGTGAACTGCTTGCCCTCGTCAATCGTGACGACGAAATCCACGATGCCCTCTTTCGGATTCGCCGGATTGTCCTTGAAGGTCGGCTGCGGGCTGGCGTCGTACTGTATGAATCCCTGCCCGCCATAATATTTTTTAAGGTCTTCGTAGAGCGCTCTGCCTATCCTGCGTCCGTCTGCAACGTCTCCCGGCTTCAGGCCGATGACGGCGCGAATCACCTGCTCGGAGAAGATAGAGTTGCCTTCTATTTTAATCTCGCCGATACGGAAGAGCTTGCCTTCGGTGACGGGAACCGTGAGGCGCAACACTTCGTCGGTCGAAGAGATAAAGGGCAAAGGAACAAAGAAGCCCGTGCGTCGTCGTCCAAGTCCTTCGACGGTCGGCTCGCCCGTTCTGGCCTGAAGGTAGCCCTTAGAGGCCATGTACTGCTGAACCAATCGAAGGTCAACATCCAGTTTCTCTCGGTCAAGGATGTCCGTGCTCTTAAAGCGCGCGATGAGTCCAGTCTCCGTGACGTACTTCATCTGGCTGCGCAAGGAACCGTCCTTGAAGACCTGATTGCCCACGAAATCTATCTCGGCCACGCGCACGCGGTCGCCCTCGTTGATAACGAAGGTGACGCCGATGGAGGTTTGCGAGATTTCATCCGTGCGCACCTCTATGGCCGCATTCGGGTGACCCTTGGAGGCCAGAAGCTCCTTGAGCACGCGCACCGCATTGTTCTGCTTGGCCGGGTCGAAGATGGCTTCTTTCGAAAAGCCCACGCGCCGCTCGCGGAAAGCCTTCAGCACGTCCGATTCCTGCACGCTCTTCAAACCCTCGAACTGTATGTCGCGGATAATCGGAAGCTCCTTGACGTTGAAGACGACGATGACGCCGCCGCGCGTGCCCTCTTCGGTAGTGACGCTCGCATTTACTTTATCGAAGAAATTGAGCGCCAGGAGCGCCTGAAGGTCGCGTTGCGCCTGCTCCGGGTTGAAAACATCGCCGGGGCGGGTCTGCACGTAATAGAGAAGGTCTTCGTCGCGATTACGACGGTTGCCGCGCACGTCCACAGCTTCGACTACGCGTTGTTGCGCTGAGGCGTCCTGCGCCAGAGCAGTTCGGTTTGTCCCAAATGGCAGGGTTAAGATGACGGCGCTCAAAAAGATGAGCCAGAAAGCACGCATAATGTGCATAAGCGCTATTTCCCTTAGAGGTTCTTGTTAGACTTCAGGGAGCGATTGTCAGAAAAGATTTCGGTTTTCTAAGATTAAGAATGAAATGGCGCGCGTCCTATCCTCTTTCGGGAAGAAGCGAGCGCACGCGCCCAATCCGTGGACTTTATCGACAAAACTTTAGATTCCGGGTCGCCCGCGTCCCGTTGCCAGTCCGTTCGAGTCCAGCAAAGTTGCGAATTATACAGGCAACAGGGGGGGAAAGTCCAAAGACCAAAGTCCCAAATCTCACGTCCCAAGTCAAAAATCAGCCTATTGACTTGAGACCTGAAACCCGGGACTTTGGTTGGCAGTCAGTGAATTAAAAGCGCATCCGCCCCGTCTTCCACACCCGCCGGGCGATAGTTCAGCTCAACGCCGTCCAGAAATACCTCGACCGTCGTTATCTCCGCCAACTGCCCCTGAATCAGAGCCTCCGAAAGCGGGTCTTCGACATATTTCTGGAGTGCGCGCCTGAGTGGGCGCGCGCCGTAGGAGCGGTCGGCACAGGTCTTTTGCACAACCCAGCGCTTGGCCTCGTCCGTCAGGCGAATCTCAAGGCCGCGACTCGTCAGCGTCCTGTTCATCTGCTCTATCTGTAGCTGCACGACTTCCAGCAGGTCAACATCCAACAACTGATCGAAGATAATAATCTCGTCCAGACGGTTGATGAACTCCGGGTTGAAGGTCTGGCGCACAGCCGACATGACCATCTCTTCCATCTTCTCGCGCGAAGAGTCCGTATTGGCCTGGAAACCCAGCGTGCCCTTCTTCTGTATGAAGCGCGCGCCGATGTTGGAGGTCATGATGATAATCGTGTTCTTGAAATCAACGGTGTTGCCGAGCGCGTCCGTCAGGATACCGTCCTCAAAGACCTGCAACAGCACGTTGAAGATGTCCGGGTGTGCTTTTTCTATCTCGTCAAAGAGGAGAACCGAATAAGGCGAGCGCTTGATTCTTTCCGTTAGCTGTCCACCCTCTTCGTGGCCGACGTAGCCGGGAGGTGAGCCTATGAGCTTCGAGACCGAATGTTTTTCCATAAATTCGGACATGTCGAAGCGAATCATAGAGCGCTCTGAGCCGAAGAGGAATTCCGCCAGAGAGCGCGCAACTTCAGTTTTCCCAACGCCCGTTGGCCCCAGGAAAAGGAATGAGCCGACGGGTCGCTGCGGGTTCTTCAGCCCTGCGCGCGAGCGGCGTATGGCACGAGCCAGAGCGGAGATGGCAGGTCTTTGCGAGACCACGCGCTCGTGCAGAGAGGTTTCGATGCGCAGGAGCTTTTGCGTCTCTTCTTCTTTGAGCGACATGACGGGGATGCCAGTCCAGCGCGCTATGACTTCCTCTATGTCGTCGCGCGTGACTTCGGCAGAGACGAGCGCGTCTTCGCTCGTGTCTGTAAAGCGCACGCCTAATCCTCCTGTGTCCATGCTGTAAGAAGTGCCGGGCAGCTCCGTCGCAGGGTTCCAATCCAGATTCCCCTGCTCGCGTCGTACGCGCAGCTTGACGCGTGCGCCCGCTTCGTCAATCACGTCAATGGCCTTGTCGGGCAGGAAGCGGTCTGGGATGTAGCGGTTCGATTGATAGACGGCGGCCTCTATAGCGTCGTTCGAGTAGCGAACCTGATGGAAAGTTTCATAACGCTCGCGCACGCCCTCTAGAATCTGCACGGCTTCCGCTTCCGATGGGGGCGGAACTTTCACAGCCTGAAAGCGTCTTTCCAGCGAGCGATCTTTTTCGATGGACTTGCGAAATTCCGCAGGGGTGGTTGCGCCGATGCACTGGATTTCGCCGCGCGAGAGCGCAGGCTTCAGGATATTGGCCGCATCGAGCGAGCCTTCAGCCGAGCCTGCGCCGACCAGTGTGTGCAATTCATCTATGAAAACAATGTAGTGCGGGTTTTCAATCAACTCGCGCATGATCTGCTTGAGCCGCTCTTCAAACTGCCCGCGATACTTCGTGCCCGCGACTATAAGAGAGAGGTCGAGGCTTAAAATACGCTTGTTTTCGAGGAAAGATGGGACTTCGCCGCGCACTATGCGCTGAGCGAGACCTTCTACGATGGCGGTCTTGCCGACACCCGGCTCGCCTATCAAGACCGGATTATTCTTGGTGCGGCGGCAGAGAATCTGTACGACGCGCTCAATTTCGGCTTCACGACCGATAAGAGGGTCTAGCTTGTCGTTCTGCGCGTCTTCGGTCAGGTCGCGCGAGAATTCCACCAGATGAGGCGTGTCCTTCTTCTGCGTGGCGCGTGCGTCCGCTCCCGTCTGGCGCGCAATCTCTTCGCGCACGGCGTTTAGCCGCAACCCGCGCTCGTAAAGAATCTCCGCGGCCATAGAGCGGTCTTCGCGCAGGAGTCCGAGCAGGAGATGCTCAGTCCCTATGTGTCTATGCTGAAGGCGGTCAGACTCCTCATGTGCATAGGCCAGCACGCGCTTTGTCTCAGGCGCGAGCGGCAGTTCCACAGAGGTCGAAATCTTGTCTCTGAGGAGCGTGCGTCCCTCTATCTCTTTGCGAATCGCTTCGATGTTGACGGAGGCGCGAGGGAAGAAACGACCCGTGAGCGTTTTATCTTCGCGCATCAGACCCAACAGGAGATGCTCCGGCTCAATGGCCGGTGCGCCGAATTGCGAGGCTTCGTAGCGCGCGAAGAAGATGACACGTCGCGCTTTCTCAGTATAGCGTTCGAACATGGGGTATAACCGCCCGATTACCTTTTCTATATGATTGCTGCTTGCCTACCGGGTCTTGCGGTGCGCGTCCCCGCGCGGGAGGCCCCGCAAACCCAATCCGCATTATAACCTAATCTGCCGAGAAACATACCAACAAAAGAGAAGATGCGCGCTCGTCCGGGCAGGATGCCAGCAAGAGCAGGGATGAGGGCGGAGGGATGAGGGATGAAAAGGAACGAAGAGACTGTTTCATTGATTCATCGATTCATTGAACAAATAAACCGATGTATCAACTCTTATTCATCCCTCATCCCTCCGCCCTCATCCCTGCTCTTTTCTATTTGCCCGCCGTCCAGCCGAAGCACGCGGTCGCACGAGCTTGCAAGTCGCTCGTTATGCGTGGCAACTATCAGGGTTGCCCCGTTATCTAGACAAAAGGAAGCGAGGAGCGCGCCGATCTCGTCTCCCACTTCCTTATCCAGATTGCCCGTAGGCTCATCAGCAAGCACAAGTCCAGGTTCACAGACGATGGCGCGTGCGAGCGCTACACGCTGCTGCTCGCCTCCCGAAAGCTGTCCGACCGGGTGCTCTGCACGCTCAAGAAGATGTACGCGCTCTAAGGCCACTCGTGCGCGCCTGATGCTCTCCTGCATTGATGCGCGACTGATGAGCAAAGGCACGGCCACATTTTCGGCGGCGGTCAAGTCTGAAAGCAGGTGATGAAACTGAAAGACGAATCCAACCTCCCGGTTGCGAAAGCGCGCCAGTTCCGTGGAGCGAGCGCGTGCAATGTTGAAATCATTCAGGAGAACAACGCCTGAGTCGGCCTCTTCCAACCCGCCGACGATGTGAAGCAGGGTTGTTTTCCCGGCACCGCTTGCTCCCATGACGGCCACCATCTCGCCCGCCTCGACCACAAACGACACCCCGCGCAGCACTTCGAGCGTGCCGCCCGCGGGCGTGCGAAAAGACTTCTGCACGTCGCGGACAATGAGACCATTTTGGATTTTAGATTTTGGATTTTGGATTGGTAAAAGCCCGCTTTCTTGAGTAGTCAAATTCAGTCCCGTCAGGGACGACGTGATAATAGCCCAGTGCTTCAGCACTGGGAACACGTTATGAAAAATGAAGTTGAGTCCCGTAGGGACGACTGAACATTTGCTTTCAGTCGTCCCTATGGGACTCAACTCTTTTGGTGCCTTTTGTTCCCAGCCATAAATGGCTGGGCTATTACCAGAAGTCCCTACGGGACTTTGAGCACAACTTCTGAAATCTAAAATCGAAAACTCTACTGGTCTCGAAGAGCTTCCGCGGGGCGTAGGCGTGCGGCGGCGCGAGCCGGGTAGATGGTAGCCAGAAGACTCAGTATAAATGCGACGACCGCCGCGAGAGCTATATCCTGTAGGCGTGTGTGAAAGGGAACGTTGCTGATTGAGTAAACATCTGCGGGCAGGCTCACGAGCCGGAAGCGGTCTCCTATGAAGGATGCTAAGAGTCCGAGCGCGACTCCTAGGAATACGCCGATAGCGCCGATCATCGCGCCCTCCATGATGAAAAGCAGCATGATAGAACTCGTGCGCGCGCCCATAGCAGACAGTATCGCTATGTCTCTGCGGCGCTCTGCGACGACGAGCACTAGCGTCGTAGTGATATTGAGCGCGGCTAGCAGGATAATAATCGCAATGATGAAGAGACCCATGCGGCGCTCAAGCGTCAACGCGGCGAAGAGCGGGCGGTTGGCCTCCTGCCAGTCAACGGTCATAAAGTCTGCCCCTGCGCGCTCGCGCACACGCCCGGCAATCTCGCTGACGTTGTAGATGTCTGTGACCTCAAGGCTGATGGCCGAGGCCGTTGGCTTCTGTTCTCCTGAAAGCTGCGAGGCGATTGAGAGCGAGACGTAAACCCACGTCGCATCGTATTCGTAAAGCCCCGAACGAAAGATGCCTGCCACGCGCACGCGGCGATAACGCGGTGCCAGACCAAGCGGCGTCAATGTAGCATCGCCGGAAATTATCTGGCCTACATCTCCGACACGCAATCCAGTGCGCGCTGCCAACTCCGAGCCGATGATGACGCCGGGCAGAGCGGCTTCGCTCGGCGCATCGCTGAAAGCTTTTGTGTCCGGCTCCAACGGCGCGGCGCTTTGCTCATTCTCCTTTTTACGTTGCCCTTCTTTCAACGCGTCTTCAGATGAAGAATCATTCAGGAGCGGCTCGATTGCGCCTGCGGTGAGCGAGCGGCGAAGTTGTTCGACCGAGCGGGTTGATTCATTGTCCACGCCTCGAAGCACAGCGTAGGTGGAATTGTTCGCTCCCGTCAGGAGCGCGCCGTCATAAAAAGTTGCAGCCGCATCCAGCACGCCGTCTACCGCGCGCACGCGTGTGATAAGGGCGCGGTAATCTGTGAAAGGCTGGCCGTCACGGCGCATGAGCGTGATGTGCGCCGTGTGAGACAGAATCTTGTCGCGCATCTCGTCACGAAAACCGTTCGAGAGCGCCAGCGCGACGATGAAGGCGGCGACACCGAACGCGATGCCGGAGACGGCAAACAGCGTCGTCACGCGCGCCAGTGGACGGCGGCGGCGCGAGTAAAAATAGCGAAGCGCTAGAAAAAGTTCGTAGGGCATTAAGTGCAGACAATTATTTACAGTATTACGAGTTTGATGAGAAGCCGCGAGCGGGCTTGCTTTGATGGAAGGTATTGATTCGGATTTGAATTGAATGTAGGGACGGTTGGCGCTCACCGCCGCAGACGCAGAGGACGCAGAGGGTTAAGCAGAGCAGGTCAGTACCGCCTGCGTGAGCGGGCGGGTTTTGTCAACGCTATCACCCGCCCGCTCACGCAGGCGGTACTGACCTGAATCTTGTCGCAACAGTCGCATTCAACCGAGCACCGCTTTAGTGTGATGCGCGTGGTTTACCTTCTTCCCCTGATTTTGATTGCAACCCGGTATAATCCAGCTTTCGCCGGGGCTTCTTCCCGCGCCTCTTAAATTATCTTCCTGAGCGGCGAGATGGAAAATGCATCCAGCACCAGATGAATCGCCGCCATAGACATCAGTTGGACGCAGACCCAGAAGGCAAAGTTACCGAAGATACGCTTCATAATGTTGAAGACCTCTTTCCTGAAATTTCCGGTAGAGGTGAGGCGGGACAGGTAAAAGTATGTAGCCAAGCCATGCCGGGAGTCAATAATTATTTGAAGAGCTGGAGAGAAGCTTCTGCACCCCGGAGTTGGAGCGCTTGGTTGCAAGGAATAAGGCCGTCTCGCCCAGATTGTTCGTCACACGCTGGTCTGCGCCCGCTTTCAACAGCAGACGGGCTGCCTCTTCATGCCCTCCCCATGCAGCCCACATCAGCGCAGTCCATCCTTTATCATCCTTGGTATTGAGTTCCGGGTCTTTCTCAAGCAGCACCTTGATCACATCCTCATTTCCTCTTTTGGCGGCCAGCATCAAAGCCGTTTCGTTCTGGTTGTTCCTCAAGTTCAAGCTGGCGCGATTGTCCAGAAGAGTTTTTGCGACGCTACCCTGTCCACGATAGGCTGCGCCCATCAGCGCGGTGCCGCGCTGCTCGTCTCTGGCATCTACGTTCGCGCCGAAGAGCAGCAGCAGCTTCACACGCACGTTGTTGGAATTGGCGGCCTGATAGAGTAATTCGCTGTCTCCATAGCCAATGACCCAGACTTTTGTAATGATTAGCGAAACTACAAAGACGGCGGCAACGATGATTATAAGCTTGACGGTCTTCCGCGTGGATTCCGGCGTCGTGTACTGCGACTGCCTGTCAGGTGCGGCTGTTGTTCTGCGCCACACCTCCGTACGCATAGAGCCTGTGCCCTTGGGCGGCGGGATGCGCATCGTTTCGGGAGAGCTGGAAGCAGTATCACTTTCTACAAGAAGCGCGCCGTCATCAAGACAGAAGCGCATCTCCTCGTCCGCATAAACACGTGAACATGTTGTACAACGCTTCATTCTGGCCTCTGGCAAGTAATTAAGGGAAGAGTCTCTAATATCTAACAGATGCGCTCAGTGCCTTGTAAGACAAATCCGCCAGCGAGTCAATCGTTTTTAAGGAAAGCGGTTAATCATGGCTACTGTGCCGGGCCGCAAGTTTTCATCTCAGCCGGTCTGTTCAACGGCAGCAAGCCTTCCAGATGGGGCGCATCCTGCGCCGTCACATCATCAGCGGGTCTGATTTCAAAGACGGTGTCGGAAACGCGTCGAAAGCGAAAGCGCGTTTCGAGCTTAACTATCTCTCTGGTCTCTTCAAGCTGCCAGCCGCAGGCAGCCCACAGTCGCGCGTCCCTGTCCAGAAAGACGCGCCGCCCTTCCTTCAAATACGATTCAATCAGAGGCACCAGCCGCTCGCCGCCCGGCCAGCCCGCGCCCGTTCCAATCACATCCCACTCGCCTAATCCGACCCCGCGCCAGTACGTCACCCCGACCGTCTGGCCTCCTGCTATAACCACCGCATCTTTTGGCAAGTGTACGAGCCTCTCTCTATAGCTCTTCATCATCGCATGCTTTTCGACAAACCCTTTTCGCAAAGAATGAAGAGAGAGAAGCGTGAGCGGAACCGTTAGCGCCAGACACGTGAGGGTAATAACAAAAGCACGGCGCGAATTGCCGAACCGCTTGATTGCTAAGCTTATGAAAAGGGATGCGGCGAGGGGAGCGAGCGCCGGAAGCCCTGTCAAAAAGTAGCGCCAGTTGACGGTCGTGCTGTAGTTGAGAAAGAGAAGCAGGTTGCTGAAAAGCCCTACGGCGGCCAGCGCAAGGAGCTTTGAAAACCTACGCGCTCGCCACTCTCGCAGGAACGCGAAAGGAAGCGCGAGGGTGACAAATGGCGAGGTCAGGAAAAAGAAGAGCATGAAGGGAAGCGCGTTTTTTAGCTTCAGAGGATGACGCGCGGCCTCGTCCTGCATAGTCTCGCGCCAGCCGTGCCATGATGCTCTGAAGCCTCCAGCATCCGTCCAGAACCAGAGGATGAAGGGAGCGAACGCGAAGAGCAGGAAGACAACGACGGCGAGCGCAACCGTCACAGCTTCCCTGCGTCCGCGCCTCCACCCGCACGCGAAGGGCGCAACCAGCAGCCACGGCGCATAAAAGGCAACGGTCTCGCGCACGTTAACGTCTGCGCCCAAGATGCCAGCGCCCAGAAGCATCATCCATACTCGCTTTGTAAGGACTCCGCGCAGGTAAAGGGTGAGCGCTATGCCCAGAAGCAGGAGCGACGGAATCTCCGTCATCACCTGCCCGCTGTAGACTATGTAAGAAGGCGACAGGGCTACCAGAAGCGCGGCGATGGTCGCTGTCTTTTCGGAATTCGTCACCTCGCGCGCCAGTGCCCAGCACGCAACGGTTGCGAGCGCGCTCATCATGACTACCGCGCCTTTGAAAAGCAGGTAGGCGTCCTCCGCCGGGAGACTGAAAAGCGCGTGCGCCATGCGCCACAGCGCGTGGTTCATGAAGATAAAAAGCGAGCGACCCAGCGCCATAGAAGAGGGCGCGCCCCGCAAAGAGAGAATCGTGTAATCGAGCGCGTCCCAGTCGCCTATGAACGGGTCTAGATAAAGAAGCGCCAGCAACAGCGAAAGCAACGCAGGCGGGAGCCACCACCGCCACGCACGCCACAGGCTCGGAGTCGCCCGCGCACTATCTAATTCAGCGTTTGGTGTTGTACTGGTCAATTAGGGAAGTGAAAACGCTATGAAGCTGTTTGAAAAATTAGACTCATCTTCAGTCCCGTAGGGACGACGCGATAATAGCCCAGTGCTTCAGCGCTGGGAATACGTTATGGAAAATAAAGTAGAGTCCCGTAGGGACGACTGAAATCTTAGATTGATTTCTTCAGTCGTCCCTACGGGACTCAGACTTCTTTTACTCACTGATTCCCAGCCATAAATTGCTGGGCTATTATCACGTCGTCCCTACGGGACTTTCAAACAACTGCTGATTACCTTCACCCCGAACAATATTTCGTATCTTCCGGCCTGTTCTCCGGCAAAAGCTTCTCTAAATGCGGCGAGTCCTGCGCGGTCGCATCATCGGCAGGTCTGATTTCAAAGAGGGTGTCGGAGACGCGTCGAAAGCGAAAGCGCGTCTGGATTTGGACAAGCTCGCGCACTTCGGACAACTGCCAGCCGCAGGGAGTCCACCATAAGGGATCGGTATCGACGAAAACTCTTCGACCGTCTTTCAAATATTTTTCTATCACCGTAGGCAATCCTGCGCCAGGCCAGCCCGCGCCCGTGCCGATTGCGTTCCAGTTGCCAAGTCCCACGCCGCGCCAGTAAGTCACGCCGACCGTCTGGCCTCCGGCAATGACCACGGCGTCCTGCGGCAGGAGCACAAGCCGCTCGCGGTAATCTTTTATACGGGCGCGATTCAGCACATAAGCATAGTTGCCCGTCCAGTAATATTTGTTGAAGATAAAAGTGGCAAGGATGACGCCGACGAGAGCGGTCACGAAAGCACGTCGAACATTGCCCAGAAGCGCCGTCTGCCCGCTCATCAGGTAGTAGCCAACCAGAGGCGCAAGCGCAGGCAGCCCCGTCAGAAGATAACGACCGTTAATCACGCTGCTGTAGTTAAAGACCAGCGCAAGATTCGCCAGAAAACCTATCAGCCCCAGTAGAAGAAGCGGCGACATGCCGTGCCGTTTCCACTCTTTCCATACTGCGAAGGGAAAGACTACGAGCGCTACGGGCGCGGCCAGAAGGAAGTACCAGAGGAGCGTCCACAGGTTAGAGAGCTGCACAGGATGTCGCGCAGACTCCGCTCGCATTGATTCCAGCCAGCCGTGCCACTCGCTTCGGTAATTACCCACGTCTCCCAGATAGAAGAAGGCGAACCCGCCCAGAGCGAAGAGTAAAAAAACCAGACAGCAGAGCGCTATGATTGTGATTTCACGCCGCCCTCTCTTCCAACCGCAGGCGAACGGAGCAAGGACAAGCCACACGCCGTAGATGGCCGTCACTTCGCGCAGGTTAACGCACAGCCCCAGCAGGCAAGCGCCCACAATCACTAGCAGAACGCTCTGTCTTTGAAGGCCGCGCAGGTGAACCAGAAGGCTTGCGCCGAGCAGCAGTATTGACGGAATCTCCGTCATCACCTGCCCGCTGTAGAGTATGAAGTAAGAGGAGAAGGCCAGCAGTAGCGCCGCGAGCGTTGCGGCCTCGACCGATTTCGTCAACTCGCGCGCCAGCCGCCACCAGACGACGACGGCAAGCCCGCTCTGCGCTACAACCGCGTACTTGAAAAGTATATAAGCCTTCTCAGGCGGAAGATTGAAAAGGGCGTGAGCCGCAAGCCAGAGCGCGTGATTGTAGAAGATGAAGAGCGAGCGCCCGAAGAGCATGCTTGATGGCCTGCCACGGAGCGCCAGCACAGTGTAATCGAGCGCGTCCCAGTCGCCTATGAACGGGTCTACGAAATAGAGAGCAAGTCCCAGGGAAAGTAGAGCGGGTGGAAGCCACCAGGGCCATTCGGAAAGGAAGCTTTGCGCGGGTTGCTCGCGCATCTCAATTGTGTGCGCGATTGTCGTCGGCTGCGAGGGATTCAATCAGGTCTTTGTCGAAAGAGTCTTCGGGGCGTTTGACCATCGTCAGGCGATTGCCGCGCTCGTTGTACTTGACCTCGTCCATGATGTTGTAAATCAGAAGGACGCCGCGTCCCGACGCTTTGAAGAGATTTTCGGGATCGCAGGGGTCTGGAATCTCCTGCACGTTAAAGCCTTCGCCCTCGTCTTCGACCGTGAAGCGGCACTCTTTGGCGGATAGCTCGGCGGTGATACGCACTAGCTTTGAAGGGTTGTTCTTGTTGCCATGCTTGACGGCGTTGACGAACGCTTCGTCGAGCGCAACGTAGAGGTTGGAGCGCTCGGGCTTGATAATGCCCAGGCGCGAGACGCGCTCGATTAAGTATTGCAGCACGCCGTTCATCAGCGTCACGTCGCTGGGTAGCTCGAAATCAATCTTCTCGCGCACGTAGGGCAGCACCTTCAAATCTTCTACGAAGCGCAGCTTGTAGGAGAGAGTCTTTTCGACAATCGCGCGCAGCTCGTCGTTGTTGTAGGGAAGGCGCAGGAAATTGGACGCGCCCATCTTGAAGGCTTTAACGATTCCGGGCTTCTGGGCTTCGTCGCTTGAGACGACTACGGGGACGGCCAGACGCTGGCGTTGTAGCTCGCTCAGGATTTCCACGCCGGATTCGGCATCGTCCGTGAGGTCGGAGATTATCAGGTCGAAATCATCCAGGTCTGCGCGCATGACGGCGGCTTCGCGGTCGTTCGTTGCGACCACGTCATGTCCCAACTCGCGCAGGACATTTTCCAGCGCTGCGCGCAGTTCATCGTTATCATCAACGATGAGGATTCGTCGTCTGTCCATCAACCTCTCAGCCGTTCGGACTTTTTCGTACGAGGTGGGAGATGCCCCAGGCTGAACGCCCACGTCAGCCTAGCGCTATACGCTAAAAAGGGGTCTCGCGTTTCAAATAATTATCCAATCCGCGCCAAAGGTAAAGGGCAAATCTGCGATTTTCAACTCTTTCCTGCCTTCTCGCCGCTTTTCTTTTTAGCTTTTTCCTTTTAACCTTTGCCGACTGATGCAAGTATCGGCTGAACAAACAGACACTAGAAGGCGCACGAAGGGAGAACGCGCGGGCACCCTTGAGCGCGCCTATACCTTCCGTGACCTCTCGCAATATCCACGCAAGAAGCGCCTCATGATTCGCGCCGCAGACCTCTTGTTCTATCTCTTGATAAAGCTCATAGGCGGCTCGACCAGCTTCGAGGTAGAGGGCTGGGAGAACTGGGAAGCGGCCACACGCGATGCCCGAATTCCGATTTACACCTTCTGGCACGACCGAGTCTTTCTAGCCACACACTTCTGGCAGCGACGCCGCATCGTCGTCATGACCTCGCAGAGCTTTGACGGCGAATACATAGCGCGCTTCATACAGCGCTTCGGGTACGGCGCGGCGCGCGGCTCATCTACACGCGGGGCGGTCGGAGCGGTCGTAGAGATGGTCAAGCTGATGCGCGCTGGCTGCCCCACGGCATTTACGATTGACGGGCCGAAGGGGCCGCGACACGTCGCCAAGATGGGCGCGGTGCTGCTGGCGAAAAAGACAGGCCAGCCCGTTTTACCCTTCACGATTACGCCCCGGCGCTACTGGACGGCCAATAGCTGGGATCGCTTTCAAGTCCCAACACCCTTCACACGCGCCCTTGTCGTCATAGCCCCGCCCATCTTTGTCTCTGCCGATGCAGATGAAGACGAGCTTGAGGCCAAACGTGATGAATTGCAGCGCGAGCTGGACAGAATCAGCGAGCGCGGCGAAGCGTGGCGCGCACAAATTCAAAAGTAGCGTGAAGCGCGCGAGCTATAGTAGGATTCGCTTGAAGCTTCTATAAAGTCTGTGCGTGTCTTGATTATCGGTTCTCCTCCCATTTGAGTTTCGTCAGCAGGAGTCATGAAATGGGCACAATGCTGAGACGTGCTTCTCATAGAATTGTGTGCGCGTCTTTTTTCATCCTCGCGGTCACTTCGTTTGTTAGTGGTCAGGCGCGCGATAGAATCGTGGAAGTGTACGAGGAGGCGGACGCGCCGTTGACTGTGGCTTTACAGGTTGTTGAGATAAAGGCTGGCAGTAACACCGTGACGCTCGGCCAGCCCTTTGCGGCTGATGATGACTGGCTGAGAAGTCTGAGCGTCAGGATTAAAAATGTTTCGGGTAAGACTATCAACGTGTTGCCGATAAGCTTCGGCCTCTCCGAATTAAATACAGGCAAGGGAGGAGATATAAGCTTCACCATCATGCGCGGCCTTTACGGTAACGGGGACGAGATCAGGGAGGCTTCGGATGAGCGAAAACCCATTCTGCCTGATGAAGAGATAGATTTTACCTTTACGGAAAAGCAGTTATGCATCATCCGGCAGATGGCCGAGCAGAAAGAGATTACCCCGACGCGCATAAAATTCAGACCTTCTGCTTTCGTGACTTTCGCCGACGGCTCCAGAGTAAGAAGCGGCTTTTCGTATCCGAAATAGAAGGTTCGCGCGTCGTCACAAACGGGCTATCAAACTAAGCGCCAACCGCCGGACTGTTCTTATTTTCCGAATAGTTATGTTTTACAGAGACTTGCTAATATATTTCACTTGAGGAGCGAGCATGATTAATCAGGAGCGCATCAAGAATCTTCTGCTGGAGCTGGTACGGATTGATAGCCACTCGCGAAGGGAGCGTGAGGTGGCCGAGCGCATCAAGAAGTATTGCGAAGAAATAGGCGCGCAAGTTGAGATTGACGGCGCGGGCGAGAAAGTCGGGGGAAACTCCGGCAATGTTATAGCGCGCTTCAAAGGCACGATTCCCGGTGCTGAGCCGATTATGATGAGCGCGCACATGGACACGGTTGTGCCGGGCGAAGGGGTGAAGCCGATTGTAGATGGCGACATCATACGCACGGACGGGACGACCGTCTTGGGCGGTGACGATAAATCCGGCTGTGCCGTCATCATCGAAACCATTCGCTGCCTGAAAGAACAGAACATCCCGCACACGGACATCGAAGCGGTCTTCTCCATCTGCGAAGAAGTAGGCTTGCTGGGCGCAAAGCACCTGGATGTCTCTCGCATCAGATCAAAGTACGGCATCGTGTTTGATTCCGATGATCCGGGCTTTCTCTTCACGAAAGGCCCTTCGGCCAATCATCTTGAGTTCAAGGTTCACGGGCTTGAGTCGCACGCGGGCGTTGCACCGGAGCAAGGCATCTCCGCCATACAGATCGCCGCCGAAGCCATCTGTAATATGAAGCTCGGACGCATAGACCATGAGACTACCGCCAACATAGGCGTCATACGCGGCGGCGAAGCGACCAACATCATCACGAACCTTGTGGAATTGAAGGGCGAGGCGCGCTCGCTTGACGAAGGGAAGCTGAAGGCTCAGTGCGACCACATGGTCAAATGCTTTGAAGAGGCCGCGGCTAAACATGAAGTCACTGTCGAGGGCAAGACTACAAAAGCATGGGTCGAAGCGAACGTCGAGCCGGAATACTACGCTATGGATGTCCCTGACTCGTCGCATGTCGTGCAGCTTGTCCTACAGGCCGCCTCGCGTATGGGGCTTGAGGTGCAGACGATGGCTTCGGGCGGCGGCTGCGACGCCAATATCTTCAACCGCAAAGGCATAGAATGCGCCAACCTCGGCACAGGCATGCGCGCCATTCACACCGTTAACGAATGGCTCGATGTCAAAGACATGTACGCCTCCGCCGAGATGACCGTGGAAATCCTGCGCCTCAACGGCGAAATGGCTTTGAACAGCAAGTAAGAAAAGAGGTTAGAGGTCAGAGGTTGGAGGTCAGTAGTTGTCTTTCTTTCGACTAACCTCTGGCCTCTGACCTCTAACCTCTTTTCTTTTTCCTTTTTCCTTTTTGTAGGATATGATGCCGTGAATTGAATAGCCCTCGCGGGCTTTACCTTTGCTATAACTTCAAATAGTGTCAGGGCAAAAGTATACAGCGGCGCGCGTCTCTTATCCCGATTGGGTTCGCAAGAAATCCTGTGTGAAAACGTTCTCCCCGCGCTGGCACTGATGAATATCTTTCGTCGGCAATTTTGCTACAGGAGCAAATTTTAACCACCTTCAGGAGTTGAAAGATGAAGATCAAAGAATTTCCAGGTTCGCGCTCCATTGCTCTCATTGTCTCAGGCTTCATGTTGCTATGCGGCGGCCTGGGCGCAGCACAGGGGCAGGGACACGGAGGCGGCCCCGGCGGTGCCGTGGGCGGCGGCGGCAGTGTGGACATCACGGGCGGAGCGTCCGTTTCCACACGCAGCACCAGCGCCCCGACCAAGCGAACCGGGAGGAGAGGAACGACTAGACGACGCGGCACGGGAGGCGGCGGGACGGCCACGACCAGACAGCCTGTGCAGCCTACAGGCCCCAGCGCGGACGAGCTGGATAAGCAGGGCGATGCTTTTTTTCAGGCCAAGCAGTATGAGCGCGCGGCTGAAGTCTACCAGCGATTGGTTCGCGTCACGCCCGACGACGAAGAAGCATGGCTGGATTTGGGCAATGCTTACTACAACGCCGAGCGGTATCAGGAAGCCGTGGCTGCTTATCTAAAGGCAACGCAGCTTGACCCGCAATGGGAGACGGCTCATTTCTTTCTGGGCGATGCGTACCACGCGCTGAAGCGTTACAAGGAGGCCGCTTCCTCTTATATAGATGCCGTTAAGATTAAGCCCGACTACCAGGAAGCGCTCAGAGCTTTGGGCAGCACCCTGAACGAGCTGGAACTGTACACGGACGCGATTCCCATTCTCACCAAAGCGGTCAGCTTGAACCCGAATGATGATGATGCGCAGTTCAGCCTTGGCAACTCCTATTACAATTCCGGGCAGTACGCCCAATCCGTTGGGCCGTACAAGCAGGCCGTGCGCGTTAGCCCCAAGTGGGCTACGGCTCATTACTATCTGGCCGACGCTTATTTGAACTTGAAGCAGTATGAAGCGGCGCTCAAAGAGTACATTCTGGCGGGCGACCTTTATACAGAGGCGAAGCGGTTTGAAGAGGGGCGCAAGGTCTACACGATTGCGGCCAAGCTTGATGCCGAGAACGCAGATGCGCAGCTTGGTCTGGGCAACACTTACTACAACAATGGAGACTATGCGGAAGCAATTCCGTACTATACGGCGGCGGCGCGTCTAGGCCCGCGCTGGGCTACTGCTCACTGGTATCTGGGCGATGCATACTTCAACATGCGCCGCTATGAGCAGGCTGCCGACGCTTATGAGCGTGCGGCACAGCTTCAGCCCAACAACGCAGACATTCGTTACATGCGTGGCCGCACCTTCATCATGCTTGGCAATCGCGAAGGCGCACTTGCGGAGTACAGAGCCTTGAAAGCGCTCGACGCAGAGAAGGCCAACAAGCTCTACAGCATGATTAACACCCAGCAGGAAGAAGAGAATCACCCGGCGCGCACTGCTCCGCATAAGCGTGCGCGCAAGTAAATTCTCAGCCCCAGAAAGGGGCGAAAGAATTCAGCCCACGGCGCGAGCCGTGGGAATCAGGTAAGGATTTGAAATCAAGCCCCGTAGGGGCGACATAGGTTTTGTGGCTGACGAGGATTTAGGCTGCCATTTAATTTATGTCGCCCCTACGGGGCTTATCGCCATCTCTGGGTTTCGTTTCCCCACGGCTCGCGGCGTGGGCTATAAACATTTAGCCCCTAACGGGGCTAAGAATGTAACTCGGTTCCTGCTTATATCGAACTGAGGTTAAAAAGATTCGCCATGTGCAGACTCAAAGTTGCGCTGTGCAGTTGAAAACAGAGTTGAAATGGTGTCTATTAGCAGAAATTCATGAGTGAAGACAGGGAAACTTATCGCAGCGGCTACGTGGCGCTGGTCGGACGCCCTAATGCAGGGAAGTCTACGCTGCTGAACCGGCTGGTCGGCGAAAAGATTGCGGCTGTCTCTAATAAGCCGCAGACGACGCGCTATCGTATAGAGGGTGTGATTACGCGCCCACATGGGCAGATTGTGCTTGTCGATACGCCGGGCGTGCATAAGCCTGGCTATCTTCTCAATCGCCGCATGATGGCCGCCGTACACGAGGCGCTCGAAGGCGTCGATCTGGTCTGCCTGATACGCGATGCGTCCGTTTCCACAGGCAACGGCGACCGCTTCGTGCTCGATTTAGTCAAAGAGTCAGGAAAGCCCGCGCTTCTTCTGCTGAACAAGACTGACAAGCTGCCGGATAAGTCAAAGCTTCTTCCCCTGATTGAGTGGTACAGAGGGGAGTATGACTGGCGCTCGATTGTCCCGCTCTCAGCCCTGAAGGGCGACCAACTGGATGTGCTTCTGGAAGAGATGATACAGAATCTCCCCGAAGGCGCGCCCCTTTTCGGCGAAGACGAATTGACGGATCAGCCTATGCGAAATCTGGTCGCCGAGATAGTGCGCGAAAAAATTCTGCACGCCACGGGCGAAGAGCTTCCGTATGTGACGGCGGTCGTGACGGAGAAGTTCGATCAGGAGCGGGAAGACTTCGCACGCATCAACTGCGCCATCTTCGTCGAGCGCCCGACTCAGAAAAAGATCATCATAGGTCACGGAGCCGAGCGCTTGAAGGAGATAGGCACGCGCGCCCGCCAGGACATAGAACGTCTGCTCGGCCATCGCTGTCATCTTGAGCTATTCGTCAAGGTCGAAGAGGGCTGGCGCGACCGCGAGCATCTGTTGGACACGCTCGGCATTCACGGCAAGGGAAAGTGAGAGAAGAAAAAAGCTTGACGACCCGCGAGGGAGAGGCCGAAGGCGTCGAGCGCGTGTGGTACGCGCTCGATGTAATGATTGAGCCTGCGGCGATTGAAGCGGTCGAGTACGCTTTGATGGAAGCCGGGGCGCTCGGCACGGAGAGCAACCAGCTCGGCGCAAACGCTCCAACCGAGACAAGCGAGACGATTATTGTCACGGCTTACTTCGACGCTCCGCCAGAACGCGAACGCGTGCGCTTCGCCATCCTTGACGCCCTTAGACTTTACAATCTTCCTACGCCCAGCGTGCGCGACATGAGCGTGCGCGAGGTGGCAGACCGCGACTGGCTGGGAGAATGGAAGAAGTCCTGGCAGCCTGTGCCTGTGGGCGAGCGCTTCATCATAGCGCCGCCCTGGAGCGAGATTGAGGATGCGCAAACGAGGCTGGTTATACGCATCGAACCCGGCATGGCTTTCGGCACAGGCACGCACGAGACGACGCGGCTCTGTCTTGAAGCAATCGAAAAATATTTCAAGGGCGGAAGCTTTCTGGATGTCGGCACAGGCACAGGCATTCTTTCAATCGCCGCCGCGCTTCTCAACCCGGACGCACGCATCGAAGCCTGCGACACGGACGCAGATGCGGTCTTGATAGCGCGCGAGAACGCACGCCTGAACGGGGTTTCCGAGCGTATAAGTTTTCGCACCGGCACGCTGGATGAGCAATCCACAGCTTCGGCGGATGTGGTCTGCGCCAACCTGACTGCCGACGTTATCGTGCCGCTCCTGCCCAGTCTCGTTTCGGCAACCTGCGGACGCCTGATTCTCTCAGGCATCCTCGATTCACAAACCGAACTCGTGCACCGACATCTACACGAACTCGGCATTACACAGGAAATCGAACTCGCCGCCAAAGGCGAATGGATAGCAATGATAATTTAGGAAAGGGATGAGGGCGGAGGGATGAGGGATGAAAAGGGACGAAGGGATTGATACATCGGTTCATTGATTCAATGAAGAAATGAACCGATGTATCAATTCTTCATCCCTCATCCCTCATCCCTCATCCCTTACGTCATTGTCTCGTCGTAGATTCTATGCGCCGCCGGAAAGCTTCCGGCGAGATCAGACCGTGCTGCTCGCCTCTGATGAGGCGCAACACATGCGCGGTGTGCTCAGGCTCAAAGTCGGCGACGAGGTGTTCGTGTTCGATGGCGAGGGGCGTGAGTATCTTTGTCGTATAGAGAGCCTGCGGCGTGACGAGGCGGCGCTCAAGCTCCTGAAAGAGGTAGAGGCTGCGAGTCCTGAATCCGCGCTCAATCTACGGCTGGGGCTGGCGTTGCTCAAAGGCGAGAAGTTCGACCTGGTGGTGCAGAAGGCGACCGAGCTTGGGGTGACGAGCATAGTTCCTGTGATGACGAAGCTCTCTGATATACGGCTGCGTGATGAGCGAGATGCGGAAAAGCGCGCCGTCCGCTGGCGGCGCATTGCGCTCGAAGCCGCCAAGCAATCAGGCCGCGCACGCCTTCCCACAATTGAAGAGCCTCTGGCATTCCATTCTCTGTTAGAGAATACTCAGCCCGGCAATGATGAATGGCGCTTGCTGTTTGCGGAGCGCGATGGTCAAAGCCTTGCGCAAAGTTTTGAGCAGCTTTCCCCGCGGCCACAAAATATAACGGCGCTGGTTGGTTCGGAAGGCGGCTGGACGGATGAAGAACTGCAAGCGGCGCGAGACGCTAACTGGCACATCATCACACTTGGCGGTCGCATCTTGCGCGCGGAAACCGCAGCCATCTCCATCACCGCCCTGCTTCAACATCTTTTCGGAGACCTGAGATGAGAAGCAGGTGCCGGGTGTCGGTGAAAAGACGGTCAACTGGATTTTCCTTTACCGGCACCTGACACCCGTCACCCGGCACCTGCTTTTAGCATTTCGCGTGCTCTTGCCTGGTCGCGTCTAATTTCAAATGCCCATGCCGGGTCAAAGGGGATGGCGAGGAGAGCTTCTAATTCTGCGCGGGCGCGGCTTATGTCTCCACATTCCATTAGCAACTCTGCGAAATAGAGTCGCGTGACGGTGTTTGAAGGAGCGAGGCGAATGGCCTCTTCAAAATGGGTGCGAGCGCGGGATTTGCCTCCGCCCAAGATGCGCGGAAGCTTTGATTCAAGACGGGCGAGCACGCGCAAGGGGCCAGCAGCATGATAAGCCGGATCAAGAGAAGAGGCGCGCCGGAGCTTGCGCCTTGCCTCTAGCGCATGGCGCAAGCTGGCGAAAGGTTTTTCAAGCTGAGCCATGAGCGCAAGATTGACGCCGTGCCAGAAATGCCCCTCGACGCCCCGGTTAAAAGCGCGTACAGCCCTGCTTCCAGCATCAATACCCGAATGGTGATGCGTGCGAGCTTCCTCTTTATCCTGCGCCTCTTGCCCTAAAAAGAAGTGAGCGCGCGACTTTCGCCAGAGCGCTTCGTAATCATTGGCAGCCTCGCTCAGAAGCTCTATGCTGCGGCGCACGCCGTCCGGTTCTTCACGCTCTTCGTAGAACTTGTCTGCGAGCGCGGTAATCTCTTTTGAAGTTTTACTCATCGAAATGGCAGAGCTGCTTCAAAAACTTTGACTTGCCGACCCGCGCGGGAGCAAAATATTGGAAGCGGCGAGACAGCAAACCCCGGACACGCGGAACAAACATCTTTTCCGGCAACCGTGTCTTTCATGTTAAGAGATATAGCCGTCTCGCTCAAAGGAGTCGAAGAGCAATGGCCTTGAGCAAGGAAGATGCCGTCAGTCGTGCGCGAGCCGATCTGGCAAAGCGCCTCGGCGTCTCGGAAGACAAAATCAAAGAGGAAGCGGTCGAACAGGCTGACTTTCCTGACGCGTCGCTCGGAGCGCCCGTCGAAGACGAGATGAGCGCGCAGATGATTACTCCCGGCTGGCGCATACGCCTGAACGCTTCAGGCAGCGGCTACGAATACCGCGCCAGCCGCGATCAACTTCGGCTCTACAACCACAAAGGCTCGAACCATAAAGTATGAACGAGTCTAGAGAGTCTTGGCAGTCTGGAGAGTCTAGAGAGCCGTCATGGCTTTCTTTTCACTCTCTAGACTCTCTGGACTCTCCAGACTCTCTAGACTGATTTTGAGGTATTAAGATGAACCGGCAGAATTTCCCTAAGCATCTATTACTGGCCGTGACGATTATCATGCTGGCCGCGATGGTCGGCCAGATTCGTCGCTGGCAGCGCGACTGGCATCCGCGACGCTCGCGTGCGGTCTTCACTAGCCAGCCACCTACGGTCAAAGGCAAACGCGAGAGCGCGTCGGAAGTGCTCGTGCGCTTTCGGCAGGGCACGACGCTTGAGAGAATCAAGGAGATCGCGCTCGGCAAACACGATTTGATAGAGGATCGTATAGAGTCGGTCAATGGTCTGGTCGTGATAGAGGACGAGGATGGGCTGGACGTGGACGCGGTCGTTAATGAGTATCGCGCTCTGCCGGACGTAGAGTACGCCGAGCCGAACTACACTATCAGTCTAGACCCTGAGCCGAAGGGCGCAGTTCCTCCATCCTATCTTGATTCCGCCGCAGCCGGGCCGAACGACCCAATGTTCGGCGACCAGTGGTCGCTTGAGAATACGGGTCAGCGCGGTGGCGTCACCAAGGCGGACATCAGCGCGCTTGCTGCATGGGAAAAAACAAAGGGCAGCGACAAGGTAGTCGTCGCCGTGCTCGATAGCGGCGTTGATTACACGCATCCAGACCTCATCAAAAACATATGGGTGCGCCCGCCCAACATGACGCGATATTCGGACGACCAACTCGGCACGGTTGACGACGCGCATGGCTTCAACGCCATCAACGACACCGGCGACCCTATGGACGAGAACGGCCACGGCACTCACTGCGCAGGCATCATCGGCGCAGAGGGCGACAATAGCGAAGGCATCGCGGGCGTCAACTGGAAGGTCTTGATCATGCCGTTGAAGTTCATGAACGCCAACGGCTCTGGCACGACCGCGGATGCGATTAAAGCCATCAACTACGTGATTGATCGCAAGCGCGCGGGCGTCAACGTGCGCGTCATCAACGCTAGCTGGGGTTCGACCGCGAAGTCCAAGGCGCTTGAGGATGCGATTCGCAAAGCGGGTGATGAGGGCATACTGTTTGTCGCCGCCGCTGGAAACTCAAGCGCGGATTCAGACCGCTCGCCCCATTATCCTGCGGGCTACAATCTTCCCAACGTCATCTCGGTCGCGGCCTTGAATCGCAACGACGAATTAGCGTCCTTCTCCAACTACGGCGCAAAGACGGTTCACATCGCTGCGCCCGGCGCGGAGATTCTGAGCACGTGGCTCAACGCTTCTTTCGAGGAGCACTCGGGAACTTCTATGGCGACGCCTGAAGTCGTAGGTATAGCGGCACTGGTGCTCTCCGTAGACCCAGACCTTTCGGTCAAAGAGCTTCGCCAGCGCTTGATGGATGCAACCGATCCTCTTCCAGCTCTGAAAGGAAAAGTCGTGACGGGCGGTCGCATCAACGCCGCCCGCGCAGTCGGGGCGAAGTAGTTTCTAAGAGACACGTTGGATTAAGCAAACAGGAGTCAAGACGCGGCGAAGGAAAACGTTTAGTTCTTTCGCCGCGTCTCACTGTCTACTACTTCGGGCAACTTGCGCGCGAAGCCCGAATATGTGATGATTCATCTTTCAGGAGAGCAGTGGGTTTTTCATCCTTATTTTTGTGAGTCCTGATCTTTTAAGGAGAGAAAAGAGTGAAAGCGGAATTAGAGCAGTTGATCGCTTTGCAGAACGCAGATACAAGTATACGTAGACTACAATCCGAAATAGAGAGCATTCCTCAAAGGCGCGCTGAGATCGAAAAAGAGTTCGAGCAGCGCGCCTTTGAAATTCGAGCCATCGAAATGCAGCGCGACGACGCACGAATGGAGCGCACGCGGCTCGAAACAGAGCTACAGGAACAGCGCACACGCCTTGAGCGCGCCGAGCGCAACCTGATGTCTTCCAAGAACGAGCACGAGTACACGGCGGCGATTCGAGAGGCCGACTCCGCGCGCAAACAGATTTCTCAGCTTGAAACGCAGACTCTGGAAAAGATGGAAACCTTTGAGCAGGCTGAAAGCCAGCTTAAGGAGCGCGAGCCGGAAATCTCCAACATGCGCGGCGAGCACGAAGAACGCATGAAAGCCTTTGAAGAACAGACACGCATCCAGACCGAGCAACTCGCCATGCGCAGACAGGAGCGCGACCGGCTCATAGAAGTTTTGCCGAAACAGTTGAGCGCCACCTACAAGCGACTGGCGACACGCATACGTGACGGTGTGGCGCTGGCAGAAGCGCGCAACGGCTCGTGCTCGGCCTGCTTCATGGCGCTCAGGCCGCAGGTGATGGCCGAAGTCCGGCGCGGCGAAGAGATAATAGTATGCGAAAACTGCAATCGCATTCTCTATTACGTACCGGCAGACTCGGCGCAACAGAATAAAAGCCGACCCGCATCCGCTGCCTCCGAGATAGTAGCGTCTTAAAGAAAAACGCTTCGACCGTTTCGATATAAAGAGCCTGACCGAGCATTCGTGCTCAGTCAGGCTCAAGCTTTTTAGCCATCGACGGTCAACGCTTTAATAGCTGGTTGCGTGAGACCATAAGCAGGCGGTACTGACCTGCTCTTTGCCTGTTAACGCATCAAACAAATCTCTATGTTATGATGAAGCACGATTTCAAAAATCTGAAAACCAATCTTTGTAAGGCTCTCTTAAACTCTTATGCGTGTTCTTGTCACGGGCGGAGCCGGATACATCGGGAGCGTGGTGACGGAAGAGCTTGTCAAAGACGGCCACGAGGCGGTCGTCTACGACAGTCTCTACAAGGGTCATCGCGAGGCTATCGCACCGGGAGCAAAGTTTGTTGAAGGCGATTTGATGGATGTGGAGCGCGTGCGGCGCGCGCTTCAGGAAAATGGAATCGAAGCCGTGATACACATGGCTGCTGATTCCCTTGTAGGCGAATCCGTTGAAAAGCCTGCGAAGTATTACCGCAATAACGTCGTCGCGGGGCTTGCGCTTCTGGATGCGATGCTTGCGGAAGAGGTCAAGCGGCTTGTTTTCTCTTCGACCGCCGCCGTCTATGGCGAACCGGAAAAGCAGCCGGTTGAAGAGACAGACCCGGCGAAGCCGACCAATACCTACGGCGAAACCAAGCTTGCTTTCGAGCGTGCCCTGGGCTGGTACGAACGCGCATACAATCTTCGCTATGCCTCTCTACGCTACTTCAATGCGGCGGGCGCTGGAAAGCTCTGCGGCGAATGGCATGCCCCGGAAACACACCTGATTCCGATTGTCCTCGAAGCAGCCGCAGGCCGCCGCTCTCACGTTGAAGTTTACGGAGACAACTACCCCACGCGCGACGGCACATGCGTGCGCGATTACATACACGTCGTAGACCTTGCGCGCGCACACATCCTTGCCCTGAATGTGCTGTATGAACGAAGCGGGATTTACAACCTGGGCTGCGGCGGCGACGGCTATACCGTGAATGAAGTAATAGAAACGGCGCGAGCGGTGACAGGCCGTGACATACCCGTTCGCGTTGGAGCGAGACGCGCAGGAGACCCGGCTGTGCTGATAGCGAGTTCTGAACGGATTAAAGAGGAGCTGGGCTGGCAGCCCGCGATGCAGGATTTAAGAGTTATCATCGAATCAGCATGGAACTGGATGCAAACTCACCCGGAGGGCTACAAAGAGTAAGAAGCGCGCTTTCCTCTGAAGAGGTAGAGCGCTTCGCTTTTTTATGAGAAGTTGTTTGAAGACTCATTACCGCCGCGCGAGCGGCGATTGAGAAGGTAGCCAGACGTGTAACGTCTGGAACCAAGTACGTGTTTGAGGGCGCGAATGATAACTACACTCTGACCAGAGGCAGAGGTCGGCCTCGCGTCCGCTTCTGCCTCTGGCTACCTTCTTGCTGCGCCTGCGGCGCAAACGCTGGAGGTGCTTGCGGCGCAAACGATTGATTTCTCAATCTGCTTCTAACAAGCCCGGTGTTTTTGTTTCCGGCACTTATTCCCCCTTCTTCCCCTTTAACTTTATTCATCCCCCGAATTTCAACACAAAAGGACGATTTCGCACAGGCTTCGTCAAACATTTCTGCGACTCTCTGAAGCGCAAAAGGAATAGAACCATCGGAGGAAAATTGTAATGGCAGAATCAATTCAAGGGGCATTAGAGCAGGCCGGTGTCACCGGAACGGAAACGAGTGGCGGTACGGAGAGGACATGGGGCGTGCCCGGTCTCTTCGGAAGAGGCGAGGTTAATGTGGGCGAGACGGAGCGCTGGGCTTCGGCCATAGGCGGCGGCGCGCTTGCGCTCTACGGCATCACGCGGCTAATCACGCACGGCTCATGGGGCGGCGCTGTGCTGGCCTTAGTCGGCGGGAGCCTTATCTATCGCGGCACGAGCGGGCACTGCGCCATGTACGAGGCCGCGGGCATCAACACCGCCGAGACAGCCGAAGGCTCTACGAAGAGTCCTGTGGTAAGTGTGCCTGCTGATCGCGGCATCAAAGTGGAAGAGAGCATCGTTATTAACAATCGAACGCCCGAAGAGCTTTATCGCTTCTGGCGCAACTTCGAGAACCTGCCGCGCTTCATGGATCATCTTGAGTCTGTGACTATGGCGGGTGCCACTCGCTCGCACTGGGTAGCGAAAGCCCCTGCGGGCACAAGCGTCCAATGGGATGCTGAAGTCTACAACGAGAAGGAAGGCGAGCTGATCGCGTGGCGGTCGCTCGAAGGCTCTGACGTTGCCAACGCAGGGTCGGTTCATTTCACAGCGGCTCCGGGCGGTGGCGGTACGGAAGTTAGAGTCGTCCTCAAGTACGACCCACCGGCAGGCGTTATTGGCGCAACCGTCGCCAAGCTCTTCGGCGAAGAGCCTTCGCAGCAGATCAGGGAAGACCTGCGACGCTTCAAACAACTGATGGAGACAGGCGCTGCGTCTACGACCGGCGCTTCGTCTACAGGACGCGGCGCACAGGCCGGAAAATAAAGATGGATAGGAGAAAGCATGGCTGAAGAGAAAAGAGATGAAGGTCAGGCGAGTAGTAGCTCAAGCGGCGCGTCTTCAAAGACAGAGCAACAGACGGGCGACCCCGGAAGAACGCCCGGCACAGCCGAAGGCGATAGAAAGACGGTAGAAGAAGACCTCGAAAAGCAGGGATGAGGGCGGAGGGATGAGGGATGAAAAGGAACGGAAGAGATTGTTTCATTTATTCATTTGTTCATTGAATCAATGAAACAATAAACCGATGTATCAATTCTTATTCATCCCTCATCCCTCATCCCTTGCTTCTCCTCCCTGCTTTTCTACTGCGACGCCGTGCTTGAAGACCAGCTCGCCGCCGAGCCAGCCGCTCACAGTGACGCTTGCGACGCCTATGATTGAAAGCGCGAGCGGGATTGTGAAGCTTCCGCCAATTAGTGCCGCGCCGCTGTTAGTCCTGAAGTAAAAGCTTGCGGCAAAGAGCAGGAGCGCCAGCACGTTAATGCGCGCGTGCCAGGCTGCAATCTTCGATACCTTTTTATCATGGATAGCGAAGTAATCGATGATGCCGAAAAGGGCTGCGAGGATAGCGCCAAGGATGCCGCCCGCCAGAGTGTAGAATGCTATCCACCCCCAGGCCGGATTGTCGCGCCACAGGTAGATTATATCGGCGACCAGTGAGAAGACCCAGAGCGCAATCGGGAAAGGAATAAGCATCGGATGTATTGGATGACCTGCTAGCCTGGCTGGACTCGACATGACTCAAATTCCCCCTCTCGTTTAATCAATCGAAACCAGATTGCTATCAAAGTGCTACTTAATCAGAGGCTCTGTCAAGAGTCTTAACAAGGGGACAAAGAACATGAGCAGCGATTCAGGGAGAACAGTTTCATTGTGGCGTGCGACTGAAGAAGAGCTTCCGGCGTCGGCTATGAAAGCGGATGCCCGCGCCGATGTCTGCATTATAGGCGCAGGCATGGCGGGACTCACGACCGCTTACCTTCTGGGACGAGAAGGCCGTTCGGTTGTCGTGCTGGACGACGGGCCAATCGGCGGCGGCAATACCGAAAGGACTACGGCACATCTTACGAACGCGCTTGACGACCGCTACTTCGAGATGGAGCGGCTGCATGGAGAGCGCGGCGCACGCATCACGGCAGAGAGTCACACGGCGGCCATTGATACGATTGAAAGAATCGTGCGGGAGGAGCAGATTGATTGCGACTTCGAGCGTGTGGACGGTTATCTCTTCACACCGCAGCGCAAGTCCAAAAAGGTTCTGGACGACGAGCTGAAGGCGGCTCATCGCGCTGGCTTGGAGGATATAGAGCGCGTGCGCCGCGCGCCCCTTGAGTCATTCGACACCGGCAGCGCGCTTCGCTTCCCGCGCCAGGCACAGTTTCATCCCCTTAAATATCTAAACAGTCTGGCGGAATTAGTGAAGCGCGACGGCGGTCTTATCTTCACGGGCGGGGCGGCACACGCGAGCGAGATTCATGGCGGCGATGATGCGCACGTTGTGACCATCGGAGGCTACACCGTCACAGCCTCCGACATAGTTGTGGCAACAAATTCTCCCGTCAACGACCGCTTCGAGATACACACCAAGCAGGCTCCTTATCTTACCTACGTCATAGGCGCACGCGTCCCGCGCGGCTCCGTCACACATGCGCTCTACTGGGACACGCTCGATCCTTATCACTACATACGCGTACAGAAGGCCGTTGGGGAAGATGAAGCGTTTGATGTTTTGATAGTCGGCGGCGAGGATCACAAGACCGGACAGGAGCATGATTTCGCAAGGCGCTACGCGCGGCTTGAGAAGTGGGCGCGCTTTCGTTTCCCCATGATGGGCGAGGTAGAGTTTAAGTGGTCTGGGCAGGTCATGGAGACGATTGACGGCCTTGCCTTCATCGGGCGCAATCCTCTGGACGAGCCAAACGTCTACATAGCCACGGGCGATTCCGGCATGGGGATGACGCACGGGACAATCGCAGGCATTCTGCTCACAGACCTCATCAGGGGACGCGATAATCACTGGGCGGAAGTTTATGACCCGGCGCGCAAGACACTTTCCGCGCTGGGGGAATTCGCCAAGGAGAATCTGAACGTCGCCGCGCAGTTTACCGATTACGTTACGCCCGGCGAGGTTGACAATGCTAATGAAGTCGCGCGGGGTGAAGGCGCGCTTCTAAGAAGCGGGCTGACGAAGACGGCTGTCTATTGTGATGAAGACGGAGTCGTGCATCGAATGTCTGCGGTCTGCCCTCATCTGGGCTGCATCGTCAATTGGAACACGGGCGAGAAGACATGGGACTGCCCCTGTCACGGCTCGCGCTATGACAGCGTTGGGCGCGTCATCAACGGCCCTGCAAATAGAGACCTTGAACCTGTGAGCGGCGATTAAGGTTTATGCCGGTGCTGGAAGAAATGAAGAAGGATACGCTAGAGCGTAGATTCGTCGTTCAGGAGCATCATGCGAGCCATCTTCACTGGGACTTTCGTCTGGAGATGGGTGGTGTGCTCAAGAGCTGGGCTGTGCCGAAGGGGCCGTCGCTAGACCCTGCGGTGAAGCGGCTGGCCGTAGAGGTCGGAGACCACGCGGTCGGCTATCTAACCTTCACGGGCGAAATCAACGAGGGCCATTACGGCGCGGGTCAGGTCTATCGCTGGGATATAGGCACGTACGAGATGATGGACGAAGAAGACCCTCTGAGAGCCTGGCGAGCAGGCGCGCTCCGATTCCAGCTCAAAGGCAAACGACTCAAGGGCGGGTGGCGGCTCTTCAAGATGAAAGGGCGCAAAGAAGGCAACAAACCTCTCTGGCTCTTGCAGAAGATTGAAGATGCAGAGGCGGTCGCAGGCGATGAAGCCAAAGTCGTTGGAGAAAGCTCAAAGAAGAGAGCTACGCGCAAGAAGAGATAATTTCATAGACAACAGTCCCATGATAACAGTACGCAGATATTCTTAGCTCCGTAGGAGCCGGATGTTTATAGTATTCAGATTAGAAAATGAACCAAGCTCCGCGAGGTGCGACATGTAAATGATGTAGAACATGTCGCACCTCGCGGAGCTTGATAGGTTTCCCAGCCTAGATACTATAAACATCCGGCTCCTACGGAGCCTTTCCTGCCTTGTTACTCCACATCCCTGCTTTTCAGTCGCCGGTTGCATTGAAGGCTTCGGCGTGTGCGCTCTGCTGTGTGTTGAAGCTGTGCAGGCGGCTTGCGTCCACCATGCTGAGACCCTTGATGGATTCAAAGCCGGGAATGATCTCTTTATCAAAGGGCTGCATCAACTGGGAGGTGCGCTTGTAGCCTGTGAAATCCAGGTAGAGATGCTTGCGCATGAAGCGGTCAGGCAAGCCCGCAAAGCGATAGAGCGGGTACTTGATGCCGCGACCGAAGAACTTCTTGCCGATCATCTTGTAATAAAGCGGCACACCCAGGCTGAATTTGGCGCGATGGAGCGAGCCTGCCCAGAACTCCACGTTGTACTTCCAGCAGGTGAAGAAGAACTCCCACTGAAGGTCTGTCATCTCTATCAGCTTGACGCTCTCCTTCTGCGCCATGCGTGTGTCTTCGAGCGGTACGAACCACGTCGGCACAAACGTTCCCTTGGCATCGCGCAGATCATAAAGCAGGTCTAGCGATTGCCTAGTATCTTCGTCTGTCTCGCCGGGCAATCCTATGATGAAGGTGCAGAACGGATACCAGTTGTTGCGGTTCAGTATCTCCATTCCCTTCAGCACCACGTCGCGCCACTGGTGCGCCTTGTACGGATATGCCTTGCCCTTCATGAAGGTGTTGAAGAGACGCGGGCTACCCGTCTCAAGGCCAATAATCGGATCGGCGATGCACTTGTTCGGGTCGGTTGAATCCTTGTGCGTGACGTGCGAGTAAGGAACTATGAGCGGCGATAGGCGCTCTATGACCGACGGGTCTTTGACCACGGGAGCCATAGTGATGTGCGACGTTTGAATTGTCTCGATGCCAGGAACGCTCCCCACACTGCTGAAGAGAGTTTCCAGCGCCTCTGTGTTGGTCACGAAGTTCGGCAGTTGCTCGTAGAGGAACATATCCTCTGAGGCGAGCATCACTTCGGTCGCGCCTTCGGAGACGTTCATGCGCACGCTCTCTATGATGTGCTCAAGCGGAAAGGAGCGTCCGACCTTCGTCGCCGGAGAGCAGAACTGGCAACCGCGCCCGCACCCGCGTGTTATCTCTATCACTCCGAAGGTCGAGCGATGGCGCACGACCGGAATCTCTTCCACGCTCGGCTGCGTCTCCTTCGGAAACTTGATGATGCGCGGCAGTGTCGGGTCGTCTGCCAGAATGCGCTTGAAAAGATCGTTCAAGACAAGCTCGACTTCGCCGTCAATCAGGTGTGTGACGTTGAACTCGTCCAGGCGGTCGGCCTTTTCAAGCTGCCATGCGCCGGGGCCGCCTATGACTATCTTCGGCTTATATTTCTTCAAGACCGGGTGGTTAACGATACGCATGAACTCCGAAGCGTTCAGCGGCATCATGTTATCTCCGCCCAGCTTCGAGTAAACATCCGTCGCGTAGGAGATGCCAAGGGGGTTGTGCGCGTGAATGGCTACGACCTTCGTTTCAGGCCCTACGAACTTGTCCAGATTTTCAACGTAGCAGGTGACGACATCCTCTTCCCTGTATTCACGAAGCAGGAGCGTTTCAACCATGCGCAGGCCGTTCGGCACATAGCGGGCACGCCCGTCCGGCCACGATTCCGTAATCAATGATTCCGGGTTGATAATATGCTTGCTGAATTTAGCAGGGACAGTCGCAGACATCATCTGTTGCCAGATGCTATGACGCCATTCGCTCGCTTCCGTAGTCGAAGCCGTGAGCACTATTAATGGTGAGCCCACCTCTTAAGTGCCTCCATGAAAAAGTATCTGTTTAAAACTTCTGACGGCGAAGAGTTGCAGTTTGAATCTCGTGGCGCGACAAGACAGGTAGCCTTATCCCTCCCGGCAAAACCCTTCGATAATTCTTAAATGCCGGGATGCATATCCGAAATCAGACGACCCGGTGTATGAATACTGTTGCTCTTATATCACAACTGGAATGGTTCTATAAGACTTAAAACGCACAGGACAGGCGGTTCTACTGAAAATAAGGGAGGGAAAGTACCCTCTTTGTGAAGTTTCAGCCGCTATTTCTCAACGCGCGCGAAGCTTCGGAACGCCGTTTGATTAGGGCTAGTCCGACTGCAAATTAACGAGCGGGAATCGGACAAAGGAATGGCGACAACAGAGCAGGCTGTGAACAAGCCGCTGCAAACAGAGACGAAGAGTCAGCAGGAACTGGTCGAGCGCGGCGAGCGTAAGCGCTGGTGGCGGCGTCGCGGCTCAAAGAGTAGAGGCTTCTGGTACGAAGACACAGCGGGCAAGCGCATCAGCGATCAGACGCACCTTGAGCGCATACAATCGCTCGTTATTCCCCCGGCGTGGAAGCATGTGCGCATCTCAACGCGCCCCAGGAGCCGCCTTCAGGCCATAGGCGTTGATACCAGCGGTCGCCTACAGTATCTATACCACCCGCAATTCGCCGCGCGCCAGCAACGCAAGAAATATGAGAAGGTAGAACGCTTCGGCGAGCACCTGCCGGATTTGCGCCGGAAGACTAATGAAGACATCGCGCTCGAAGGATTTCCAAAGGAGCGCGTGCTGGCCGTCATCGTGCGTCTCATCAACGACCTCAACTTCCGCGTCGGCTCCGAGAAGAGCGTCAAGCGCTATCGCACTTATGGTGTAACGACCCTGCGCAATCGCCATCTTGAGATTAAACGGGGCGGGCGTCTCATCTTCACCTTCGTCGGCAAGCATCACATACGCCATCGCCGCATCATCGTTGACGAAGAGCTGGCTTTGCTCATCGGCGACATCAAGAAGATAGGCGGGCACCGCTTGTTCAATTATCAAGACGATGAAGGCAAGGTCAGACCCATCACGCCGCGCGAGGTCAACGACTATATTAAAGCTGCGACCACTCAGGAATTTTCGGCCAAGGATTTTCGCACCTGGGGCGGAACGCTCCTTGCCGCCGTCTGCCTGGCTGAAATAGGCGTGCCGGAAGATGAAAAGCAGGCGAAGAAGAATCTAGTCAAAGCGGTCAAGACGGTCGCAGAACACCTGGGCAATACGCCGACCGTCTGCCGCAGTTGCTACATTCACCCGCTGGTGCTTGAAACTTACCTGAAGGGCATGACGCTCGAAGAATTTCGCAAACGCGTTGAGCGCTACATACGCCGCATCGAGCCTGAATATCAACCGGAAGAGCTTGCACTCCTCAAGATGCTCAAAGCGCAGTCAAACGGAAACAAGAATGGCAACAAATCTTAGTCCCGTCAGGGACGACTGATAATAGCCCAGCCATTTATGGCTGGGAACAGCAGGCAGAAAAATAGTTGAGTCCCGTAGGGACGACTGAATAAAGCAATAAGAGTTTTCAATCGTCCCTACGGGACTCAACTATTTTCCCACAACTTATTCCCAGTGCTAAAGCACTGGGCTATTATCAAATGTCCCTACGGGACTAAGAAAAGCTATTAGGTCACAAATGGCGTCGGTTAAATTAATAGTGCTTGCTGGTCTTCTTGTTCCCACGCTTCCTCTTCCGATTCTTCCTTTCATCCACGCCTTTAAGCGAAGCGAGCGGCCAGAGCGTGTGCTCTATGCGCGCAAGTCCCGCTTCGACGACGGCGCGCACCACCTCTTCGGAAGCTTTATAAGCAGGCGCGGCTTCATCCAGAGGAACGCGGCCATCGGTGTTGACTAAGATTCCGGCGGCTGCGTATTCGTCGTCAATCTGTCGTTGCGAAAGGCTGCGCGAGGCTTCGCCGCGCGAAAGTCTTCGGCCTGCGCCGTGATTGACTGAATAGCCGCTGCGGCTTGCGCCTTCTAAGGGGCGCAGGATGTAGCTGTAATCCTTGTTGCTTCCCGGAATCAGGACGGGATGACCCGTCTCTTCCCAGAAAGTGCCCTTCAAGGCCGGATGCCCCGCGGGAAAAGCGCGCGTCGCACCCTTGCGATGCACCCACACTTCGCCGAAATCAGGATGCCACTCGCGCTGCACCAGATTGTGGCTGATCTCGTAGATCAATTCCAACTCGGCACCGAAGACTTCTCGGAAAGCATCTGCGACCTGCTCAAAGATGACGAGCCGGTTCAGGATTGCATAGTTTCCGCCAGCCGCGACCGCGTTCAAATAATCCCGGTAGTGATGAGAATCAGGCATGAAGTACCCTAGGTCAATATCCGTCATCGCGTCGGGGCGCTCCTCGCGCGCCAACTCGAAATAGTTTGTGGCAAGCCCATGCCCGAAGCCACGGCTTCCCGTGTGAACCTGAATAAAGAGCGCGCCCGTCGCTTCTTCGCGCTGTAACTCTATGAAGTGATTGCCGCCGCCCAGACTGCCCAACTGGTCAAGCCCTCGTTCGGGTCTTCCCTTGCCTCCCCAGGGAATCTGCCAGTCGTCGTCAACCGGAATCCGGTGGCGCTCCGCCCGGCTGCGGTCAAAGGTTGCGCCGTACTTCTCCACGTAATACTCCGCCCCGCCCCGCACCAGATTATTGAACTCGCTTTCCGAGACGCGCCCCAGGCGATGGCTCTTTCCACCGGTGCCCATCTCCACGCGCTCCATCACCGCGCGATTAAACTCCAGCTTCTTCTCCGGCGTCGCCGCCTCCGCAGGCACCTCGGACTGCGCGCTCATCATTCCGCAATTGTGCACAAACACACCCGCATCTAACGCAAAGTTTCCGTATTCAGGAACGGTCAAGCAATAAACATCTTCCACCGCATCAAGGAACTCAACGAAGAGAGCTTTGTGGTTATAACTGTACTGCTCGCCTTGATTTTTGAAGGATGCAGCATTTATCAGAGCGCCGTAATCACTGACTTCATTTAAATGGAAAGGCATTAATGATGTTTGCGGGGTAAGATGCTGCGCTTGACGATAACTGCCATCGCGCAACATGAATTCGTGGTCGGGCGTGCAGCGAATCTCTAGACCATTATCCAATGTGACTTTGACTAGAGGAGCATTGACGCGAGTCTTCTTTACAGTAGCTTTTGCTACGACAACCCTTTGTTCGGGAGAGAGGGCGTAAACATAAATCTCCTCGCCTGATTGTGCCAGCTCGCCAATCGGATACGAACGCCCGTCAACCATCGGCACAAGCGTATCTGATGTAAAACAACCTATGTCGTAGCCTACCGGCCCCATCGCTACTGCGCCGGTGTCAACATCTGTGATGAGCACGCAGCCTACGGGGACGCCGTAGCCGTAGTGCGTGTCGGGCGTGATGACGACCATGCGTACGCCTGGAAAGCGTGTGGCGTTGATTATCTGGCGATAGAGAATGTCTTCCGTCTCGTTGAGTAGCGTCGGCGTCAGGAACAGACGCACCGGGACATCCCGCGTGTCTTCGGTTTGTAAGTCGTAATAGCCCAGGCCGTTCCATCGCGCCAGGTGTTTCCAGTTGTCCGCGTTCTGAAGCTGACGCGCGACTCTCAATGCTTTGGCATCCCTCTGGTCTTTGCTCATCTTTGTCACCTTAGTTCTTCAGCCTGACGCCCTTGCTGTTGTCCTTTCGCTTGCTCTTCGGAAGATAGTAACACGCGCGTTCAAATTCGCTTTCAAGGGTGGCGAATGGTCTTGATTGCGCACGGGTTGAGAGCAATCGAAACGAAAATTTTAGGGGATAACGTTGCTTTTATAACTCTATTCAGTATACCCTTTTCGTGTTGTTTCGGACGACACTCCGGCAAAGAATTGCCGGAATTTTCTTTCTTCATCTGAACATGCTCCTCAAAAATTTCAAGCGCACGTCATTACAGGTCTGCAAAAATCTGGGTCTCTTTCGCAGGGTGCTTGAAAGCCGTTGGCGGACGGAGCGATTGCTGATACTTGGCTATCACGGCATATCGCTCGAAGATGAGCACGATTGGGACGCGTCTTTGTACATGAGCCGCCCGGATTTCGAGTCGCGGCTCTCGATTCTGAAAAAAGAGAACTATTCGGTGCTTCCGCTCAGAGAGGCGGTCGAGCGTCTTTACCGCAACGACCTGCCGGAGCGCAGCGTCTCCTTGACGTTCGACGACGGGTATTACGATTTTTACAGGCAGGCATATCCCGCCATACGCGCTTACAACTTTCCCGTCACCGTTTATCTGACGACCTTTCACTGCTACTACAACAAACCTATCTTCGGTCTGGTCTGCCCATACCTGCTCTGGAAAAAGCGCGGCCACGTCGTTCCTGCGCCGCCCGCTATGGAGAGCGGTTTGAAGTTTGACTTGAGAACGGCGGAGGGGCGCGCCAGAGCGATGACAGCTATCTGGAAATATTCGGACGGGCGCAAGCTGTCTGCCGAAGAGAAGAACGAGTTCGCGCTCCAGCTAGCAGTGTACCTGGGTCTGGACTACGAAGAGATTCTGGAAAAGCGTCTGCTTCACCTGATGAAGCCGGAAGAGGTGGCGGAACTGGCCGCCGCAGGCGTCGATTTTCAACTGCACACGCACCGCCATCACGCGCCCGTCAACGAGACGCTCTTTCACAGGGAGATAGATGAGAACCGCACGAGCATTGAGGAGATGACGGGCGAGTGCGCCACTCATTTCTGCTATCCGAGCGGAGTCCATCGCCCGCAGTATCTTCCGTGGCTGAAGGACGAAAAGATTTTTTCCGCGACGACGTGCGATCCAGCCTTTGCTTCATCGAAAACGAACGCGCTCTTGCTTCCCAGACTGGTGGATCATTGCGGCCTTGCACCGATTGAGTTTGAAAGCTGGCTGACGGGTTTCGCCTCTTTCGTCCCAAGCAAGCCGGAAAACAATCACGCAAGTTGAGCGCGCCTTAATCAAACTACTCTCTTAGCCCCTGAAAGGGGCGACAGAATTTAGCCCATGACGTAAGTCATGGGAATATCAGCACAGCAAACATTTCAAAGCCCCGGCAGGGGCGAAAGATTCTCAGGCTTGGACTTCTGTCGCCCCTTTCAGGGGCTTTTAACTTTGAAGGAGGCTTGATTCCCACGGCTCACGCCGTGGGCTAAATTCTGTCGCCCCTTTCAGGGGCTGTCATTCTTCTTTCTTATCTCGCGCCTCACATTAATCAAAGCGTCTTGATTATCTCCCCTGCCAAATCTTCAATGCTCTTATCTTGAGTTGCAGCGATATGCAGCCCGGCCAGCGCATAAACGGGGCGGCGCTCGCCGTAGAGCCTTTCAGCCGATTCTCTATCCTGCGCGAGCGGGCGCACCTCCTCGCTCTCGGTAATCCTCTGCCAGCACAATTCAAAGGGAGCGTCGAGCCAGACTGTGAAGCAATGGTGCTCGTCTATGAGCGCGCGATTCTCTGCAATCGTCCACGCGCCGCCGCCGAGCGCTATGACACGCGCTCGATTCATCTCAAGCACTATGCCCAGAGCGCGCCGCTCTGCTTCACGGAATCCAGCTTCTCCTTCATCGCTAATCAATGCGGGCACGGTGCGTCTTTCGCGCTCCGTGATGATGTAATCAAGGTCAATCATGCGACACTTCAGACGCTCTGCGAGCGCCTTTGCCACGCTCGTTTTCCCGGCGGCCATGAATCCGGTGATGACTATGGGTTTCTCACGGGCGCTCATCTTTCAACCACCGATTCCAGAAGCGTGTAAAATTCAGGGAAAGAGACAGAGACGCATTCCGCACCTTCAATCTCGGAATCGCCTCCGGCTAGAAGCGCCGCGACCGAGAAGGCCATGGCGATGCGATGATCGTTATGCGTGTTGAGCCTTGCGCCGCGAAGATGCGTGCGCTTCCGTATTGTCAAACCGTCTTCATGCTCTTCCACTTCAACACCCATCGCGCGCAGGTTCTCTACGGTGGCAGCGATCCTGTCCGTCTCTTTCAATCGCAGCTCCGCCGCGTCGCGTATGGCGAGACCTCCCATGACCTGCGTTCCCAGAACGGCGAGCATCGGAAGCTCGTCAATCAATTGCGGAATGAGTGCGCCGCGCAGGACATTCGATTTCCCCTCTGCGACAGGCGCAAGCCCCGCGCCTCCGCTAACAAACACGTACCCGTATATTTCGTTGAAATCCGTGAAATCCCAGTCGCCAGAATCCATCAGCTCTTGGCTGACACTCACGCCGAGCGAGCGAAGCGTCGAAAGAAATTGTGTGCGCGTGGGGTTCAACCCGACCCGCTGGATCTCCAGATTGGAGCCGGGCAAAAGAGCGGCGGCAGCAATAAAAAAGGCTGCCGACGAAATGTCGCCTGGAATCGTGCCGTCATAAGCTCTCAACTGCGCGGGAGGCTCAAGAGAGATTGAATGCGGTGAAAGAGCAGCGGCTTGAGCGCTTCTTTTAACGTTGACGCCGTAGCAATGAAGCATGCGCTCCGTGTGGTCACGCGTCGCTCCGCAAGCTTCTATAACTTCAGTGCGCCCCTTTGCGTAAAGCCCCGCCAGCAAGATACAGGATTTCACCTGAGCGCTGGCGACCGGCATCTCGTACGAGATAGCTTTCAGCGGCACGCGACCAGTGATGTGCAGTGGGGCGCGGCCTTCAGCGGAAGCAACGCGCGCGCCCATCAGCTCAAGCGGCTCTATGATTCTCTTCATAGGGCGGCTTTGCAGGGATTCATCGCCCGTCAAAGTGGATTCAAAGTTCTGCCCCGCCAGAATTCCGCCCAGCATACGCATCGTCGAGCCGCTGTTACGGCAATCAAGCAGGGAGTGCGGCGCACGCAAGCCTTCGAGGCCAACGCCTTCAATATGAACAAGGCCAGCTTCAAACTCCACGCTCACTCCCAGTTGCTTCAGACACGAGAGAGTTGCAGCGCAATCGTCGCCCGTCGAAAAGTTTTCTATACGGGATGTGCCGCGAGCCAGAGCGCTAAGAAGAGCGGCGCGGTGCGAGATGGCTTTATCGCCGGGCAGGCTTAAAGCGCCGTTGATTCTGCGGGCTGGCCGGATTCTCATCAAGCCAGAGGATGAAGCCGCCCGTATAAAAGCGCAAGGGCTGAAAAGCAATGCAGAAGGCAGAGTGCAGAACGATGAATTAAAAAGGCGGCCTTTCATTCTGCATTCTGCATTCTGCCTTCTGCATTGCTTTTATCCCCCTTCTTGACATGCAGGTGCGGGGCGTGTTACACCGTCGAACTATTCCGGTTTGCTTTCCGAAGCTTTTATGTTTTGAGAGCCATGCCCGCCGGAGACGGGGCTTGGAAAGGCCACACTCATCTCGTGACCGAAGAGACGACTGAACTCGAACTTGAGAGCCGCATCGAATCAATCGCCCACGCCGCCGAAGTAGCTGCGCAGGTGGTACAGCGCTTAGGGTTGGGTGATGAGGCTGCCTACGGAGTTGATATGGCCGTGCGCGAGGCTGTCACCAATGCGGTCTTGCATGGCAACCGGAAGGATAAGACGAAAAAGGTCGAGGTGAAGTTTCGCGGCTCGACCGAGATGTTGGAGATAACGGTGCGTGACCGTGGCACGGGGTTCGATTTAAGCAGTGTGCCAGACCCGACCGACCAGCAGAATCTTTTGAAAGCTTCCGGGCGCGGCATTCTTTTCATGCGCACCTTTATGGACGATGTAGAATATTCGCGCCACCCCGAAGGCGGAACTGTGGTGCGTATGACAAAGAGAAAGTAAAACGATTTTGGATTTTGGATTGGAGTGGCAACAGAGCTTGCGCATCTTCAATCTCGTTTCATTAATCCAAAATCCAAAATCTAAAACTCTATCGGAGGAGATTTTTTCAAAATGGCTGAACTTGATATTAAAGAGCGTCAGGCCGGAGATGTGACCGTGCTGGACATGGATGGCAAGATAACGATTGGCGAGGGGTCGGTTGCGCTCAGGGGCGCGATTCGCCGCCTGCTCGAAGAGGGCAAGAAGAAGATCCTCTTGAACCTGGGGGGCGTCGGCTACATTGATTCGAGCGGCATCGGCGAGCTTGTATCAAGCTACACGGCGATAGGCAAAGAGAGTGGTCAACTGAAGCTCCTCAACCTGACCCAGAAATTGCAAGACCTGCTCGCCATCACCAAACTGCTCACAGTCTTCGACGTTTACGAAGACGAATCGGAAGCGCTGAGCAGCTACAAGTAGAAGTCACAGGTTCCAAGTCCCAAGTCTCAAGTCAAAAAACCAAGCTGACTTGGGGCATGGGACTTGGAATTTGAGACTCGTCCCATGTTTCGCAAGACCCTGCGCTGTCTGCTCGCGATTGATGACCCGCCGGAGCGGACGGCGCTCGCGTTTTCCATAGGCGTCTTCATAGCCTTTTCGCCCTTTCTGGGCTTGCACACGATACTTGCTACGGCGCTCGCCTTCATCTTTCGCTTCAACAAAGTAGCCATCTACACGGGGACGTTCGTCAACAATCCGTTCCTGACGCTCGTGCCCATCATCCTCGCGTCTTATGCCGTCGGCGCGCTCGTCATGGGGCGACCCCTGGCGCTTCCCGAAGAAGGACTTGCGCTACTCAGTGCCCCGCACCTTCTGACCGCGAGCTACTGGCGCGAGCTTTCACGCAACGCCGTGGACATCCTCCTGCCCTTCAGCATCGGCGGCATGGCACTCTCGGTGGTTTGTTCGCTCGCCGCATATCCGCTAACATTAAGCTTGCTTCGCAGGAGAAAAGCAGGAAAGCAGGGAGTAAAACAAGGGATGAGGGATGAGGGATGAGGGATGAAAATGTGACAAAGCCTGACGGCTTTGATTCTTTTAATTTAATCACGCCTGAAAGGCGTGTCGAATTTTCATCCCTCATCCCTCATCCCTCATCCTTATTTTTGCTGGCATCTACTAAAAGAAAAAGAACATCTCTATAAATTCAGTCGAGGCGTATGAATCAAGCGGGCTAATCAAGTAAGAATGCAGGTTCGAGCATTTTCCAGAAAAAGCTCGCGCCGTTTTGTTCAAAGCTAGTACTTCGTCAGCCTAGTTTTGAGGATTAGCTCTTTGAACGGGTATAGTTTGGTTCAGACTGA
>DASWQH010000082.1:0-42777 GCA_036403815.1 Pyrinomonadaceae bacterium
AGGGAATCTCAACAGTCTTCGTCTTCACGCCAGCGTCTTGAGCCACACGATGCGCGCGTGCCGGATGCGCGCCGAGCTTCAGGAACATTCCGGTAGATACGAGTAAGATAAAAATAGCAGGCAGTGAGAGGCGGTGCAGAAACTTGCACAAGAGCATTTGAAGAAGTCCTCCCCGAAGTAATGACGACTATCTTTGATGTACCAGCAAAGGTTGATGGGAAGCAAGCTAAAGGCAGCCAGGTTGAATGAGTTGTCAGATTGCATCCCATTGAGGAGTTCATTTGTTTCCTCTAAAAACATCTGCTAGATTGAACGCCGACACAAGATAAGGAAGCAAGAAATGAGCACCGAAGATAGAGTATTAAAGCTTGAAAACGCATTTGCTACTCTTGTTGGATTAGTACGTAACATGGACGAGCGCATGGATGAGTCCAATAGTCGAATCGCCGTAATTGAAAGCAACTTAGGCGCTTTGAGCCAGATAGTTCTTGAGTTGGCGCAATCGCAGAAAAGAAGTGATGAGAGGTTGGATAAAGTAACCGAGCGATTGGATAAACTAACGGAGCGAGTTGACAGGCTTGCTGATACCGTCGAAAAGTTCATCAACGAAAGCCGTAGCGATAAATCTTAAGCTTACCTGGCAATCAAGAAAGGCATGAAATAGCTTGAATTGAGGCGGGTTGAACGAGATGTCAGGCAAAAACAAAAAACTCAAAGCTCTCTTGTCATAAATACGCTATACGGATCTTCCACATAATCCGCAAAAGGTTCGCAATATGTGAAGCCAAAATCAGCGTATAGTTTATGAGCAGGCTCGAAGGCTTTCGCTGATCCCGTTTCTAAACTCAACCGGCTGTAACCGCGGCGCTTCGCTTCTTCAAGTATGTGGTCGAGAAGATTTTTCGCAACGCCCTTTCTCAGATGTAACGAAGCTGTCCGCATAGATTTGATTTCGGCATGTCGAGAGTCCAGTTCTTTGAGTGCGCCACAGCCAAGCAGCTCACCGCTTTCCCATACTGTCCAAAACGTAATCTCCGGTTTGCGTAATGCCTCAATATCCAGCGCATGTATACTTCCGGGCGGCGAGTGTAGCGCCATACTCTGAAGATGTTCTTGCAACAGCTCATATATCTCGAAGCCTTTTAGATCGTCTATTTTAATATTCATGAAAAGCTCCATTCATTGTGAGGCGAATCTCCATTGCACAACGCCTAAAGCTTGTATTAACCCGCCGCCTGACGGTAGCAACAGCATGAATTGAATCAACAAACGATCATGAAAGGCAAGCTGAGGGCGGTCGGGTTCAATGAGTTGTTGGGCGCGGCGTTATTGCTACCTATCAGTTAATCAAATGAATAGCCTGCGAAAAGAATCTTTGACGGCTGAGCATCTTTGTAAGCGATAATGTAAATTCCTTTTCCCCTTTCAAGCGCTTCATATAACTCATCATTATCCTCGATCATCTCGTACGTCGGTTTATCTGTTCCGAACAGCTCCATCAATTGTTCTTCTGGTAAGCGAGCAACGGCACAATAATCCGGGGTGTCCGACACCTTCAGCATATCCAGAATTGAGCGCGTGCCATCTGCATCAGCATCATCCAGAGCTTCCTCGATTGAGCTATGCTGCGCTCCGATTACTGGCGAATTTTCATCAACGGGAAATTCCGGAAAGTCTATGGCAGGATTATATCTACCTGCTGCAAACTCCCGTTGCCGTAATTTCTGAAGTGCCGCATCAATATCCAGCTCGTAATCCACATAATAAAACCAGGGATGACCGCCCATTTCTTCTCCCTTCTAGATTCACAAACTGCAAGCGGCTGACACCCTACAACTTCCTGAACATCTGTACATACCAGCTTTGGAAATTGTGCCGCTCATAGAACCTGAGAATACTATGAATGTCTTTCGCCGCCGAATATAGCAAAGCATAAGTGACCCTTTGCTCTTTAGCTTCTGCAAGAAGCTGAGTGATTAGGCCGCTCCCTATACTCTGCCTTCTGTGCTCCGGCGAGATGTAAAGGCTATCAATCTCAAGATAGCTTGCACCTTCCGGCATAATCGCTTTGTCCTCGTTAATGTGAATCGAGCCGTGGATGAAGCCGATAATCTCATGATTGATTTCAGCGACCAGAAGGTAAGGGCCGAGGGCAGCTTTGATCTGCTCCTGGCTCTCCGGCACGAAGCCGTATACGCTGCTTTCTTCAGTCCATTGCTGTTGAAGACTGTAGATAGCTTGGACATCTAAATCCGCAGCCTGGCGAATGAGTATTTCCACGTCGATACTTCCAATGTTTGAGTCATGTTATCATGCTGTCTGTAAAAAGGAAGCTGTTACCCATGAACGGCAAGGATAGGAAAGCTATAAAACCGGGGCTAAGGGTTGATATTGTGTTTAAGCAGGATCAGCACAGTGGGAAAGTGACTCGCGGCACGGTTAAAGACATTCTGACGAAATCCTCTCAACATCCGCACGGCATAAAGGTCAGGCTCGAAACAGGTGAGGTTGGTAGAGTCAAAGAGATTGTCGATGAGAGCTAAGTAGTTAATCCCCATGTATAGCATGTTGTATACTTTGAAGACCAAAGAGTGTTAAGCTGCATGGAATTAGACACATGAACGTCATGTCTCTAACTTGATAGTATCGAACGAATGGCGGCGAGCCCTTCCCCCCGCATATCGCCGCGTTTCCAAGGCAACTAAACACTGGATATGTCCAGTTCGAGTTGTGTGTAGAGCATAAGGCTGACAACCCGACATTCCGAACCATTAACGGAGGCTCCATTGTCTACGGAAGTTAATCAAAGCGATTCTTTTCTTGAGCAGATGGGCGGAGGCACCTCGACCGGGCTTCTCGCGCCAAACTCTGCCTGGAGTGAGATGGGGGACTCCGAGCACTTCGTGCAGTTCTACGAGGCCGATGCGTTCCTGCTGAACTCTCTGGGCGACTACATCGGCACAGCCATTAAAGCGGATGAGGCTGCGGTAGTAGTGGCGACGTTGGCGCACCGCGAAGAGCTTGTCGCACGCTTGCAGGAAAAGGGTCTGGATGTTGTCAACGCCGTGGCGTGTGGTCAGTTGATACTGCTTGACGCTGCCGAGACTCTCCAGAAGTTTATGGCGGGCGAATCGCCTGACCCGAAGCTCTTCGCCGAACTCATAGGAGATTTGATAGCAAGGGCAGCAGAGGGTCGGCCCCGCGTGCGCGCCTACGGCGAGATGGTTGCGCTACTCTGGGCGGAAGGCAACTACGATGCAGCGATTCGTCTTGAAGAACTCTGGAACGCCCTTCAGGAGACACACTCCTTCGCGCTCTTTTGTGCTTACCCTATGAATGGGTTTGCAGGGGAAGGCCAAGGTCATGGACTATCGAATGTCTGCACAACGCACTCGCGCGTCATCCCCGCCGAGAGCTATACGGCGCTCGACGGCTTGGAGGAGCGCCTGCGGGAAATCACCCTGCTGCAACAGAAAGCTCGCTCGCTTGAAGCCGAGATTGTGGAACGCAAGAAGGCTGAAGAGCTGCTCCGATCTGCACTCCTGCGTGAGCAGGCAGCGCGTGCCGAGGCAGAGGCCGCGACTCGCCTGAAGGACGAGTTTCTAGCCAACGTCTCACACGAGCTGCGCACGCCGCTAAGCGCCATCCTGGGATGGTCAGCCATGCTGAGAACCAGCAAGTTCGATCAGTCAGCCGTTGACCGCGCACTGGAGACTATAGAGCGTAACGCGCGTGCTCAAGCCCAGATCATCGAGGATCTATTGGATGTCTCGCGCATTATCACGGGGCAGCTCCGCCTGGACTTCCAGCCGGTTGCGCCCGGCACCTTGATCGAGTCCGCCGTGGACAGCGTTCGCCCGGCAGCCGAGGCCAAAGGCATACACATCAATTCACTCTTAGATTATAGTGCAGGCCCTATCTTGTGCGACCCCGCGCGGCTACAGCAAGTGATGTGGAACCTGCTCTCAAACGCGGTGAAGTTCACACCGGCGGGCGGGAGCATGACGGTCAGTCTTAAGCGCGCGGACTCCCGCGTCCTGATTATTGTGAGTGATACAGGACAGGGCGTGAATGCGGATTTCCTGCCCTTCATCTTCGACCGTTTTCGTCAGGCCGACGGCTCCATAACGCGCAGGCACGGAGGGCTTGGGTTGGGGCTGGCAATCGTGCGCCACTTCGTTGAGATGCACGGTGGAACAGTGCGCGCCGATAGCCCCGGCGTCGGTTGTGGCACAACTTTCACCATAGAGCTTCCGGCCTGAGCAAGCGGTCACTGGATTAACAGCAAAAATAGCTGCTGCTAATCCATGAGACAAAAGGCGTAGCATCGCACAGTTCCCGTCAGCCCCAACCCCATGAGAACTAAATCAGGGTGTTCAATTATCGCTGCCCCGGTCACCTCATACCGCATTGGAATTAAAGCAGAGGAAAGAGAAACCACTAAATCACACGAATCCGCACGAAAGAGAGTTTCTTTTCGTGTCCGTTAGTGTGATTTAGTGGTTTCTCTTTATCCTCTCTTTTGACTGCAACGTAGTATCACTGCTGTCTGCCAGGCGTTGAATCCTATCAGCTTACGCTCCCCGGCCAGCGCGAATTTGAAAGCAAGAAACGGAGTGCCGGGAACAAATGCCCCTGCTATATTTGTGTTCGTAAAGGCACTCTGGGGGAGGAACGTATATGAACATCTCAGCAAAAAAGGCACGACTTGCAGCCGCGACCCAGGAGGACGCTCGCTGGGCTTCCGTAGTCGCACGCGACCCTAAAGCAGATGGCAAATTTTATTACTCGGTCGAGACCACGGGCGTCTACTGCCGTCCCTCATGCGCGGCGCGTCTGGCTAGACCGGAGAATGTGCGGTTTCATGCGACGTGCGAGGAAGCGGAAGATGCTGGATTCCGCCCGTGCAGGCGTTGCCAGCCGGGACAGGCTTCATTAGTCGAACAGCACGCCGCCAAAATCGCTTTAGCCTGTCGGCTCATAGAGGAGTCGGAAGAGATGCCCAATCTGGAACAACTGGCAAGCCATGTGGGATTGAGCACCTATTACTTTCACCGCATGTTCAGGCAAGTCACAGGGCTGACGCCGAAGGAATACGCTTCGGCGCACAGAGAGAAACGTGTGCGCAATAAACTCGCCCACAGCGGCACGGTGACGGAAGCTATTTACGACGCCGGATACAACTCAAGCGGGCGATTTTACGAAACATCAAACGAGGTACTGGGGATGACGCCTTCAAACTACCGCGCCGGTGGCGCAAGTACGGAAATACATTTCGCAGTGGGAGAGTGTTCTCTAGGGTCGATTCTCGTCGCCAAAAGTGAGCGCGGCGTGTGCGCCATTCTATTGGGCGATGACGCGGACGAGCTGACGCGCGACTTACAGAACCGCTTCCCTCGCGCCAATCTAATCGGCGGCGACGCAGAGTTCGAGCAACTCGTCTCGAAAGTAGTGGGCTTCGTGGAAGCTCCGGCAGTAGGGCTAGACCTGCCTCTGGATGTCCGTGGGACTGCGTTTCAGCAGCGCGTCTGGCAGGCGTTGCGTAAGATTCCGGCTGGCTCGACTGCAAGCTATGCAGACATCGCCAATCAAATCGGCTCGCCGAAGTCAGTCCGTGCAGTCGCTCAAGCCTGCGGCGCAAACGCTCTGGCCGTGGCGATTCCTTGCCATCGCGTAGTGCGCAACGACGGCGCTCTGTCGGGTTATCGCTGGGGCGTTGAACGCAAGCGCGAGCTTCTGGAACGAGAGGCGCAGAGTAGCCCCCTAACGGGGGCTATCATTTTTCACGACGAATGATTATCTAGGCCCCTGCGGAACAAGTTTGTAAACCACCTCGAAATCAACGGTGGTGCGCGGTGCGTTGTCCGTTAATGTTACCCCGCGCCCGCCGTCTACGACGCGCTGATAACCGAGCGGCGGTTGCGGCTCGCTTCCGCCATACCAAGTCCCCGTAACTAATGCACGATTGAGGTCTGGGCTGGCGTACGGGCCGAGGAACGCTGAAATCGTAATCACCCGATTGCGCGGCAGATCATTATTTCGGTCAGTGATGGAATAGCTACAGGTATAGTAGCCGTTCTCTTCAGTAGGCTCATTCTGTAGTCCTATATAACCGACGTTGACAGCTTTGCCGAACGTGCCCGGCGCACCTTCCTGCACCGTCGCCTGTACTCTGATCGCGGTGCAATTTGTGGCCTTGTCGGGCGTCCTGCCGCCGTCAATCGAAGGCAAGCCGTACTCTTTCTTCCAGCGTATCTTGCCCACGATTGAGGTGGTCAGAAATACTTTGTTGTTTTTAGTAGCCTTGATGCTGTCGGAGGGAAATCTCATCACAGGATCATTGATGTTCGGCGTCGGTTCGGTCTTTTGAGCGCTGGCGCTCACTGCCATAGAGGTAAACAGCAAGAGGGTGCTGGTTATGAAAAGCAGAAATCTTGTCGCAGGAATAATTGGTCTTGTCATCCGGATTAACCTTTCACTAACGATTACATGTGACTGCCTTACGGCAATGGTTTGACTCTAACTTCTTGCCGCCCTTTTTATGAAGAGTACCACAGCGCGCTGGACTTACGCGCGGAATCTAAAATTCAAACCGGCGAGTCGGTCAACTAAGCGCTCTCTTATGAACAGGCGGAGGCTATGGCTGAAACTCTGTTTTACAAATCGCCTGATGATGAAAACATGGCCTCTATCCTGGCACCATTTGCATGGCCGTAGAGGTCGTCCGGTAGGTGACTACACTACCTTGACAATCTAGGACTTGCTGTGCGACCTTAGCCTAGATTATCTAGGAGGTTCTCATGCCCAAGCAAGACGCGAAACTTCTTCAAGGCACCCTTGACATGCTCATCCTGAAGGCGCTTTCGCTCGGCGCGCTTCACGGCTTCGGCGTCGGGCAACGCATCATGCAGATGTCCGACGAAGCGTTGCGCGTCGAAGAGGGTTCGCTTTACCCGGCGCTCTACCGCATAGAGCAGCAGGGCTGGATCACGTCCGAGTGGGGAGTATCGGAAAACAATCAGCGCGCCAAGTTTTACAGGCTGACGCGCGCAGGGCGCAAGCAGCTTCAGGTTGAGGAGGAGAACTGGGAGAGGCTGGCGGCGGCGGTGTTCAAGGTTATGCAGACCACTTGAGAGGCTTTGAAGGTTATGTACTGGCTGAGGCTCGTGCGCGCTCGGCTGCGCGGATTACTGCGCAAGGCGAGCGTTGAGCGAGAGATGGAAGAAGAGTTGCGTTTCCATCTGCGTATGCGCGCGGAAGAGAACGTGCGGCGGGGCATGACGAAGGAAGAAGCGCAACGCGCAGCGCTTAGAAGCTTCGGCAGTTGGACGCGCATCAAGGAAGCTTGCCGCGACGTTAAAGGAGGTGGAGGGGTGGAGACTTTCATTAAGGACGCGAAGTTGGGCGCGCGTATGTTGCGCAAGAACCCTGGCTTTACGCTCGTCGCAGTGCTGACGCTGGCGCTGGGCATCGGTGCAAACACAGCTATCTTTTCGGTCGTCAACGCGGTGCTGCTGCGTCCTTTGCAATACCCTAACGCCGAACGCATCGTGGCGATTCAGGAACTCAACGAGAAGGGAAGCCGCATACAGGTCACCGCTGCGAACTTCCTTGACTGGCGCGCGCAGAGCGCTAGCTTTGAACAACTCGCCGCCATCCTTACGCGCACGGCTAATCTAACCGTCGGTGACGAGTCGCAGCGCATAGACCTCGCCATGACTTCTGTAAACTTCTTTCAGGTCTTTGGTGTTCAGCCGCACATGGGGCGTTTCTTCTTACCTGAAGAAGAAGCGGCTGGACACAACCCGGTCGCGGTTCTCAGTTACGGACTCTGGCAGAGACAGTTCGGCGGCGACCCGACGCTCGTAGGCAAGAGCATCATGCTCGACGGACAAGCTTACACGGTTGTCGGCGTCGCGCCTGCGGCCTTTCAGTACCCGGAACGCACGGAGATGTGGATTCCGCCGTTTCAAAACGTGCCCACGCTGAGTCCACAGATGGACATACAGCGTGCGCGCGGCTTCGGCTTTCTGAGCGCAGTGGGGTTGCTCAAGCCGGGCGTGCCCGTCAAGCAGGCGCACGACGAGTTGACGGCTATCACTTCCAGACTGCGGCAGCAGTATCCGGACACGAACAACAAACGCTTCGACCGGGTGGTTTCATTACAGACGCACCTCGTCGGAGACAGCAGCACGGCCATCCTGTTGCTGCTTGGGGCGGTGGCTCTATTGCTTTTGATTGCATGTGCCAATGTAGCGAATCTATTGCTGGCGCGCGCCGCTGCACGCCAGAAGGAGATCGCCGTTCGCCTTGCCTTGGGGGCGACCAGATTGCGTCTCATTCGGCAGTTACTCGTCGAGAGCGTATTGCTTGGGCTTATAGGCGGCATGGGCGGGATGCTGCTGGGTTGGTGGGGCGTTGACTTGATGCGGAAGCTGCTACCCGTAGACTTCCCACGAGCGCAGGGCATAGGCATTGACTGGCGCGTGCTAGGGTTTACGTTGCTGGTATCGCTCGGCACAGGGCTGGTGTTCGGACTTGTGCCTGCGCTCCAGTCTACTAACCCGGACATCAATGAAGCGCTCAAGGAGAACGCACGCGGCTCCTCCGGTAGTGTGCGCCGCAACCGCGTGCGCTCTCTACTTATCATCTGCGAAGTTGCGCTGTCGCTCGTGCTGCTCATAGGGGCTGGGTTACTGTTCCGCAGTTTCCTGCACTTGCAAGCGGTCGAGCTTGGATTCCAGCCGCAGCGCGTGTTGACCTTCAGGCTCACGCCTTCGGGCGCGAACTTCACCAAGGACGCACAGTACTCAACCTTCTACAGCCAGGTTGCCGAACGCATCAAGACACTCCCGGGCGTTGACGCAGTCGGCGTAATTAACACACTGCCGCTAGTGAAGGGGCCTACCACCGCATTCAGGGTCGAGGGTCGCCCTCTGCTCACGCCGGACAAGTGGCCTGGCGTTAATTACCGCAGCGTCAGCCCTGACTATTTCCGCACGGTGGGTGCCTCCCTACTGAAGGGGCGCGCTCTGGACGCACACGATAATGATTCGGCTCCACTCGTTGTTCTAGTCAACCAGTCACTCGTGCGGCGCGATTTCGAGGGCGAAGACCCGGTTGGCAAGAGAATCAATACAGGCGGCACAGCACGCGACGGGCAGCCTATCTGGTTCGAGATTGTGGGTGTGGTCGCGGATGTGAGAAGTCTTGAATTGAACTCCGAGCCGACGCCGGAGATTTACACCTCATATCTACAAGATCCATTCGCGGGCATGTCCTACGTCGTGCGTTCGCAGGTTGAGCCTGAGAGCCTTGTGCCAATGGTGCGGGAGGCCGTGCGCCAAGTTGACAAGGCGCAGCCCATAGCGGAGGTCAGGGAGATGGAGCAGATTGTTAGCGAGGCGGCAGCACAGCCACGCTTCAACACGCGACTGCTCGGAATCTTCGCGAGTATGGCGTTACTGCTGGCGGCGGCGGGCATCTACGGGGTGATGTCTTACGCTGTCGCGCAACGCACGCACGAGATAGGCGTACGTATGGCTCTGGGCGCACAGACGCGAAATGTGCTACAGCTTGTCGTAGGGCAGTGCCTCAAGCTAACGCTCGTCGGTCTTGCACTCGGTCTCATCTGTGCATTCGCCATGACGCGCATCATGGCGACTCTGCTTTATGGTGTAAAGCCGACCGACCCCTGGACGTTCGCCATCGGCGCACTGCTGCTCACAGTAGTTGCACTGCTGGCCTGCTACCTGCCCGCGCGGCGCGCAACTAAAGTAGATCCGCTGGTCGCGCTCAGGTACGAATAATTATTTGTTTGCGGCTTAGCCCCCTTTAGGGGGCGATAGATTGTAGCCCACGGCGCGAGCCGTGGGTAATCCAGCGCAAAGATATGAGGAAGCCCCGGAGGGGCGACATAGGTTTGTGGCGGCATCGGATTCAGTTTGCTGTTCGATTTCTGTCGCCCCTCCGGGGCTTTGCTTCAGATATTGAGTTGTTGTCCCACGGCTCGCGCCGTGGGCTACAATCTGTCGCCCCTTTCAGGGGCTTTATTCGTATCCATGCTCATTTTTTCTTGCCTCTACTCTTAGCCGCCTTAACATCGCTCTTTAGTCCCAGCACGTCGCCGGGCTGACAATTTAACGCCACGCAAATGCTCTCCAGAGTACCGAAGTTGATTCCCTGTGCCTTGCCCTTCTTTAATCGCCAAAGCGTGGTGTGGCTGATGCCCGTCTCTTTAGCCAGCCAATAGAAAGTACGCTCGCGCTCTTCCAATAACTTGTCAATTTGAATCTCTATCAAAATTGTTTGCCTCTCAAATTTCATTGTCTATCATGTACAAGAAATATCATCTATGAGATATATCCTATAATTGACATATATCCGCTGTCTAGCGTAAACTACTTAAGAATCGAGTTTAGCTCACTCCCTTCTCAGTTCCTCTGGAATCAGCCAGACTATCTGAATCACCCAAGCTCAAAAATCGCGCAATGTCTGAAATGAAAGAAGGTGCCGTATTAGCATGTACGCAATGAAACGGGCAAATGGCGACTGGTTCGCGCTTGATGATGGTGGACATTTACGTGTGCCTGTGTTTCGCAGCAGTAATGAAGCGATGGAAGCACGTACACGTAACCCTGGGATGTTGCTTTTTAGACCCGTGGTAATTGATGAGAGCGCGCTCGATGATCTTTCGCCTGCGGAGACGGAAACTATCTCAGGCTTCTGGCTGGTTAGTAATCCATCCGTCAGCCTTAGACACGGGCACCCTATAGAGCACGCACAGCTTGCACAGCTTTTAAGCGAATGCGCGCAAGCAGCTACATAGGTGAAAGCAAGGCGTAAGGATGAAGAGACATTGCAGGCACTGCCGAACGAAATTGCGCCTGAGTCAGGTGAGATGCTCGTATTGCCGCCAATCGGCGGTTAGCTGGCTGCATCGCATCGTCATCTCTGCTTTCGCCGTAACTGCCCTCTTATTTCTGCTCAAGATGTTTTTTGTTTGATGAGTGGAGCATGGTAATCGCGCTCCTTGTGATACTCTCTGGTTACATGAACGGCACAGGTTCATTTCATTCTTAGAGCACAGAGATTATGACCAGCAACGGCAAGACAGACGAACCCCTCAGCATCAGATTTATAGATACTGGAGAGAAGGTTCTTCTGGAGTTGGCGAACGTGGCCGACCTGACGCTCAGTTGTGTCGAGATTCTAACCGTCTTTCTGAAAGACGAAGATACTCCGGGTGGCGGGCCTTCACGGGCGCACATAAAATTCGAGCCTGTAAAATCTATAAAGCCGAAAGAGACGACCGTGCTGTCTCATAAAACCCTGATTGACGGAAAGCCTGTGGGTTCAGAGCACGACCAGATGAGACGTCTTAAAGAGATAACAGATAAAGAGAGACCCTACGTACTGGATATTTCGTGGGAGGACGCGGAAGGGAAAACCCGCTATCAACGAATACCTGTGGGACACTGAAGGAAATGCAAGATGATCGTTTGTGAGTTCTGCGCGCAATACAAAAAAGATGGGGAATGCGCCCTTGGCCTTAACATACCGCAGGGAATGCGATGCCGTGAGTTTGATCCGGGTATGGAGAGATTTTGCGCCGACTCTAAAGATTTCACCAGCCCCCGCCAGATAACCGAGATGGCAACCTATTTCGGAATCAAGGGGATAGAGCTGAAGAAGGTCAAGCTGATGGCCGCGCGTGAAGAGCTTACACGGCTATAGCTTCCTTGGAAAATTTTGTTCAAGCGGTTAAGAAGCGTCAACAAGTCCTGCCGGGTCTATACAAGTAGATCAAGAAGGGCTGAGACTCTTACAACTTTACTGCCAATGAGCGCATCTGTAATTACTAGCTACTCCTTCTCTCGCGCATCGACGGTAGATGCGCCCCGCTCCTGGAAACAGGCGGCGGCGTTCTGGATAGTCCGAGAGCAGGCTAATTTCAACTTCAGAAGCCGCTCTCTTTTGAGCATCCGAACGCGAGCCTTCGCTGCTAACCGTATCATCGAAGCCACTTCAATTCGAAGCTTCTCTTAATACTCCACTAGAGGAGAGGTACAAATACATGTCTATGAAACTTTACGTCGGCAATCTGTCGTTCCAGACTTCGAGCGATGATTTGCAGGAATTGTTCGCACAGGCGGGCACCGTTGAATCAGTCTCTATTATTGAAGACCGTGAAACAGGTCGTTCGCGTGGCTTCGGCTTCGTCGAAATGTCCTCAAGCGAGGAAGGCCAGAATGCCATAGAGCAGTTCAATGGCAAGGAAGTCAACGGTCGCAATCTGAACGTCAACGAGGCCAAGCCGCGCGAAGACCGCGGTGGTCGCGGTGGTGGTGGGTTCGGCGGCAATCGTGGCGGCGGCGGTGGACGCGGCTTCGGCGGCGGCGACCGTAACACTCGCTGGTAAGCTCGCCTGCTTTGAGCAGCGACCCTTTACAGGAAGCGTCCCTGGCCGAACATTTCGTGCCAGGGACGCTTTAACTTTAAGGGCTTATAACTTTCAAGACCAAAGTTCTCACATAGGCTTACGTCTGCCTGATTAATCTTACACAACTAATACAATCGAGCTGGCCCAATCCGGCTTACTATATCATCTGAGTATATGTACTCATCTTAACAGCACGGAGAACACGAGTTGCGCAAAGAGACGATCACAGATATTCAACGAAAGACAGGCATCAATTGGGCAACCTGCATCACGATGGTAGTTTTTCATATAGGCGCGGTGGCGGCGCTCTTTATGTTTAGCTGGCCGGTTGTCATCGCCACCGTCGGGCTATGGTGGCTTGCTAATGGCTTAGGTATTGGTGTCGGCTATCACCGGCTGCTTACGCATCGCGGCTTCAAGACGCCGAAAATCGTCGAATATTTCCTGACCGTTTGTGGAACACTGGCGCTCGAAGCAGGCCCCATCGCGTGGGTGACTACACACCGCATACACCACGCCCATACGGATGCACCCGGCGATCCGCATACGCCGCGCGACGGTAGCTGGTGGGCGCACATGGGCTGGGTACTGACGGGCACGGCTCAACGCTACGACACGGATGTGTGCGAGCGTTACGCTCCCGATTTGATGAAAGACCCTGTGCATCGTTGGTTAGAGAAATGGTATTTCGTGCCGCTCATAGCGCTCGGTGTTGTACTGCTGGCCGTAGGCGGTTGGCCTATGCTGTTCTGGGGCATCTTCATGCGCGTGACATTCGGCTTACATGCGACGTGGCTCGTCAATTCGGCGACTCATTTGTGGGGCACGCGCCGGTTTGAAACCACAGATGATTCGCGCAACAGTTGGTGGGTGGCGCTCTTGAGCTTCGGCGAAGGCTGGCACAACAATCATCACGCGCACCCGCGCGCCGCACGCCACGGTCTAGCCTGGTACGAGGTGGACTTTAACTGGTGGAGCATTCGTTTGCTTTGCCTCCTAGGGCTGGCGAAATCAGTCAAGCTTGTCCGCTCAAATGCCACTTAATTCCGCAGCCCTATCTTCTGGATGCTATCGGAGCATTGATAAAGGCGCAGCATAACAAGGGAGTTGAAATGAGACGTAAGGATATTGGATCGATCTTAATGGCGGTGGGCATTCTTTGCGGAATCCTCTTTACACTTATCAACCTCAGCGGATTTGCTTCCACGGAAACGCGTGGGAACAGCCTGCTCATGTACGTCGCCATCATCGCCATCCTTGCTGGACTTACCTTTTATGCTATCTCAAGAACAAGGGCGGGTGATTAACAGATCAGCACTCTGCACCCAATGATAGAGAATGATAAATTCCACGGCGTCCGATAACGTCCCCTATAAACTGCCTTTCGGATTCTACGAATAAAAATTCCTCAATCTCTGCTACCGAGTATCCTTCAATAAACTTCGCCTGTTCTATAAGAAGAATGGGCAATAGAATCATTGCCCATTCTTTTAATGTGAGGAGCGCCACAAACCACGCGCGCAGTTGCATCTTCAGCCTCTTACAGGACTCGCGGAGCACGTCATTCTCTTATGTCGCGCCTCACGTTAAATTAAATGTCAGACAGCGTGGGGACGTTATCGGACGCCATTGATAAAGTGTTTTTTGAGTTATACTTTCTATTCAATAGGACGAAGAACAGTTCCCAAGCCATCATATTGGAAGCTCTTTATCACAGCACGTAGTTAAATCAACTATGAACCATATAGAACAGATACAAGAATTATTTTACAGCAAAATCCCTATCACTAGAGCGATGGGTGTGAAGGTGGAACACTATGACGGACAAAGACTGGTGCTGAGCGCACCTCTGGAGGCGAACGTCAATCATCTGGGCACGGCCTTTGGCGGGAGCCTTAATACGTTGGCGGTCTTGAGCGGCTACGGGCAGCTCTGGCTGGAGCTTCGGGATACAGAATGTCACATCGTTATACGCGAAAGCCACATCTCTTACGAGAGTCCGGTCAGGGGCGAGCTTCGCGCCACCTGCGTTCGTCCGGAGGCGGAGGCGCTTGCGGAGTTCAAGAAGGCTTTTCACCACAAAGGCAAAGCGCGTATAGCACTTTCGGTGACCATAGAATCGCAGGGCGTCACGGCTGTGCGCTTCCAGGGGATGTTTGTCGCCCTGGCATAGCGTGATTACATGCTATTGATGGATTGACTTGTTATGCCGCGCACACCTTGCCCAAAGTCTCAGCCCACTTGCTCAACACGACCTTCCCATACATCTCTTGCTCTTTCTGCCGACGGATTGCACACGCCCTGCGGAAGGCTCCAGACTCCCCGTACTTCCTGATAGAGACGCACGTTTGCCCTTTCTTCTCTCTCCCGGCATGCCAGGACACTTGATAGACTTCGTTCAGGTAAATCGTGCCGTCTTTCCCTTTGTATTTCTTGATAGCCCGGCGAACCCCTACCACCCCGCTCTTGTTGCGCGGGTTATTGCCCACGACGACCCAATCGGTGCGCGGCTTGCCTAACTCCTTCTCCAGTTGGTTACGGCATTCAATGGCCTTCTCCAGAGCCGCCTCTTTGCCGCCATGAATACTATCGCTGATGAACTTGGACTTTGTGACATTACTTAACCTGACCCTGACATACCAACCAACAGTCTTTCTCTCCGGGCAATCAATGCGGCTGATGCCCTTATGACCACTCTTCGCCATGATTTCCAGAACCCTCTCCCTGTGAATAAAATTTATCGGTGTGAATAGAGAAGTTATAGCCTCGCGGCTGAGATGTCAAAGCGCCACGGATCGCTTAGCAGCATAACTGTGTTCAATGAGCTGCTAGACCGCGCCGTAGACTCCAAATGGCTGACTTACGCTATGTATAATCTGTTACGAAGCCGCATCAACTTTTAGCTCAGCAATCACATACTTCAAGACACCTCCCGGCTCAGCTTCTTTCGATTTAGACCTCAAGCCCAACTGACCGCATCAATTCAAGAGCATTGCTTCTTTGCACCACGCCGGGGCGAAGCAGGTAGTCAAAGCTTATCTTTCCCCCTTCCAGATGATCCTCGAAATGTACGTTCGCTGCGCGCGGGGCAAGCTCTTCAGCGATGCGCGCCAGAGCAAGGTCGTGGGTCGTGACCAGCCCGATTGCGCCGCGCTCTACAAGGCCACGCACTACGCCTTCGGCTCCTATGCGGCGATCGTGCGAGTTCGTCCCGTGTAGTATCTCGTCCAACAGGAAGAGCACAGGAAGCTCTCTGCCTGTCAACTCCACTATCTGGCGCAGGCGTGTAATCTCAGCGTAGAAGCGCGAGGCACCGGCTTGCAGGGAATCCTGTATGCGAATCGAGGCTCCCACCTGAAGCGGCGAGAGGCGCAATCGGCGCGCTCGTACAGGTGCGCCTGCGAGCGCCAGCACCGTATTGGTTCCAACCGTGCGCAGCAGCGTGCTCTTGCCGGACATATTCGAGCCGCTGACGATGTGTACACACAACTCTTCCGACAATTGCAGGTCTGTGCGTACGTTCCTGGATTCAGGTATCAGGGGATGACCCAGCCCTTCGCCCTCAAAGCGCGCCCCACCCTCTACCAGCTCCGGGAAAGTGTCCTGCGGATGCTCGTAGGAATAGCCCGCCAGAGAATTGAGAGCCTCAAGCTCGCCTACAGCGGCCAGCCAGCGAGCCACAGCCGCGCCTGAGCTTTGCCTCCATCTTTCAATGGCAATGGCGAACTGTAGCGGCCAGAGCAAGAGGGCTGCAAAGGGCGCGAAGATCATGTTGCGTCTGGCATCGAGCATATCAATCAAGCGATTGAGCCTGGCTATCTGTTGTGATGGAGCAAGGCCGTCAACATCCAGCGCCGCGCGTACTTCGACCAGATGGGGACTTGAGAATCGCTCGCGCTCAAGACGGCTCAGCACTTCGGAAAGCAGCGCGAGGTCGCGCCCCGCAGCATCAACGGCGCTGATGACACGATTGACAGGCTCACGCAGGCGGAAAGCGAAAGCTCTCCCAATGATGAGCGCAACCAGGAGTGGAATGCCCCCGAATCCCGCGAACCACAAGATGAGAGTTACGACCGCGAGCAACGCCAGCACGATTGCTGTCACGCGTATGGAGCGCGATATGTGCCACGGTGGCGCGGCAGCCCACGCTTCAAGCGCACGCGCATCGTCGCCGGAGCGGACACCTTCCCCGAGCAGCGCCAGGTCTTCGCGCAGGTCTAGCAGGGGAAGAAGCTCAGCCACCGATGCCTGGCGGGCGCGCACCACAGCAGGTGCCGCAGGCTGAAGCAGCCAGTGCGCAAGCGTCTCTTCACCGACGCGTGTGCGCGCCGTTGACAGCAGCTCGAAGAGTGACCCGTGCCCGAACAGGTCTAAGTCTTCAGCATAAGGGTGAGAGCCATTGAGGAAGCGCTCGCCCGTCGCCCCGCTCCCGGCCCAGCGCTCATCCAGCCGGGCTAGCCCCTGATCGTAAAGGGCAGCCGCACGCTCTGAGCGACGAACGGCCTGCGTGATGCGTCCCTGCACTACAGACAGGGCTATGAAGACAGCCACCGGAGGAAGCAACCACCAGGCAGTCAATCCATTGAGCACGAGCCATACCAACACCAGTCCTGCGGCCAGCGATGCAATGCGCAGGATTCCTATCTTGCGAAAGCGCTGCATCTGCCGCGCCGATTCCGCTCGACGCGCTTCGCGGCGGCGCACGTACTCAATCCGTGGCTCAGCCGCCTGCTCTTCCGTCAATGCGCTTAAGGGACGATCCTCTGTCTCAATCATCCATACAGCTTAAACCATCTAATCAAGTTCAGAGCAGGCGCTCGCGCGAGAAATGCAAGAAGAGATTCAAATTTGCACAGACATCCTATATCTTCTCACTGTCGATATTTTCCTCGGATTCCATTATAAAGATTCTCCTGAATCTGCTTTTCTCAAGCTATTGGTAATGGCAAAGAGGCAAAGACTTTGTGAATTAAGCTAAAAAACCATAAGATTCACACGCACTGTTGATGACGGAAGCAGATCGACATTTTACATCATGGCTATCGCCGCAACGGCGGGAGCCTCACTACTCCCTGCCGCAGAAGAAAATAATGAGGACATTGCGATGAAGAGATTTAGCTCGCGGAGTCTACGTCTTCGTATAGGAGCGACGGTTGCCATAGTCGCACTACTTGGTTTGGCGTGGGGGCTTGCATACTATCTGCGCTCCAGGCGGGTCGCGCCGACCAGTTCGAAGCTTCAGGGCAACATCCCCAATAACCAACTGCTGCCTAACCCTGGCGGAGAGGCGGCGACGTTCAGCACCAAAGGCTCCGTCAATCTCACAGGCGAGTACTTCAAGGCTCCGGGCAAGAACGGCCAGAGTTGCGCGACGTGCCACATCCCGGAGGAGGCTTGGAGCATCACCCCCGCCACGCTGCAACGACTGTTCAATGAGACGGACGGCACGCACCCGGTCTTCAACCCAGCGGACGCCAACAACCCGAACATGAACGTCAATACCAAAGAGGCGCGCCGCGCAGCCTACAGCATGCTCTTGACCCGCGGCGTATTCCGCAGGGGCGGCGCTCCGCCGCCAAACGCTGAGTGGGAGCTGGTTGCTGTGGACGATCCGCACGGCTTCGCGGATCTGAACCGGCTAGTGGAATGGCGGCGCTCCATGCCTACTATCAACTTCGCCTTGGGCAGCTCGATAGTCAACTGGGACAGCGCCAACAGCAGGGGCACAGACCAGCACGCAGGGCTTGTCAGCCAAACTGCCCGCCTAGTGACGGGCACACTGCAAGGCCCGCCAGCCACTCCTGAAGTCATTAACGACATCGTTGATTTTGAAACGTCGCTATTGACCGCGCAACTCACAGTACCGGGCGTAGGGCGTCTGGACTCAGACGGAGCGCGCGGTGGCCCTGAGGCATTATCAACCATGAAGAAGGTTGAAGGCGGGTTCAATCTCTTCGATGCCTGGGCTAATAGCGACAACCAGAAGCGCGCTCAGATTGCGCGCGGCCAAGCGGTCTTCAACAGCATCAACGTCACCCAAAAGAGCTGCATCGTCTGCCACAACTCTGTAAACAACGGCACCAATATAGACAACGACCTGTTCGACATTCGCACCTCCTCGGCTGAGGCGCGCACTCCGGACTTGCCCCTCTACACCTTCCGCAACAAGCGTACGGGCGAGACCCTTCAGTTGACGGATGCAGGGCTGGGCAATATCACTGGACTCTGGGAAGACCTGGGGCGCTTCAAGACGCCGACGCTGCGCGGGCTGGCCGCGCGCGCTCCCTACTTCCACAACGGTATCGCCGCGACGCTCGAAGACGTGGTGCGTCACTACGAGACTCGCTTCGGCTTCATTTTCACGGACGAGGAGCGAGCCGACCTGGTGGCCTTCCTGAACGCGCTCTAATTTAAAGGTTAACTATCTACGCCGTCGCCGTGGCGAGGTGGATCTCATTTTCCATGATTTTATGATTTGATCCAGCACTGACTTATCGCGCTCATACTGATTGGCGGGACTGTAAATTTCAAGCTGATAAAGGAAACCCTTATCAGCAGAGAGCGCTATTATGGAGGATAATACGTATTGCTTCGATGACCCCGGACAACTATAAATCACTACGAGATGCGCCGCGTCGAGTGTTCCAAGATTGGACTTGGTAATCGTTTCGGGTTCAACTTGCGCTCCATCCTGTCGCAAATACTCTACGGCTCGCATTGCAGCTTCGACGGGCGTATTGTACTCAAGGCTGTTGTATTCTCCGTTTACAAAGATATAGCTTTGTGACGGCTTACCGAATGCAAGCCCGAAGCCATGATGATTTGCAGGATCGGGCACGTCATATGCTATAAATCCCCTGGGAATGACAACAGAGTACTGGTACGAACCATTAACATATCGCCCACGGTATTGCGAGCGGGGCGGTCCTTCCAGTAGCTTATTGAACACGAAGTTGTTGCATTTCCCGGCTTGATTGCCGACTGGCGACAAGAGAAGAGCAATGACAATATTCATCATCCACATAGTAACGCTCCTTTATAGCGAACCCCCAAATCGGCTCCATCATACTTATTGAATGCCACAAAGCTTCATGAACTTGATCACACCGGGATATAGATCCCTAAGTGCGCCCTCATATTTTGGGCTAGAGTTATAAGGTTGACCCCAGAGCGGATTTTGCATCCCGTAAGCAAAATCTTCAGCAGTCCTAGTACCACGAACACGGTCACCGAATTTTTGTTTCCAATACCCAATTGCTGCGTCGAGCGATGGATAGTTAACGTTCCCGACCGGTTTACGATTCTTGATTTTATTAACCCCAAAAGGGTTATTTAATGGCTGATTGATATCAAGATGATCCATAGTCCATCCCCCCTCTCTGGCAGCCTGCATAAACAACAACGCTTTGGTGGTGTCAAGTTCCTGCGCCATTTTCCCCAACGGTTCGTTTAACCAATCGAAGAACCTTCGCTTATCGGGAGGGCAAGGGTCACTAGCGCCGACCCAGGAGTCTTTTTGTTGTCCGCCCCCACTGGCGAAAGACAGGAAATTAACCACGGCTCCGGCTATTGCCAGCCACGGTGCGACCGCCGCTCCGCTTCTCGCCGCCCCGGCTGCGAAGTTCACGATTATCCCCGGCCCCTGCTGCGCAATTGCAGCCGCAGACCCTATGACGGAAATTATCTCCCGCACTTTCGGCCCGCCAAAGGCTGAGGCCAGCAGCAATCCTGATCCAATAAACAACTTGGCAATGACCCAGCCGGCGATCATCGGATTGCCAATGTTCAGGGTAGCAACCACGGCCAGGGCGACCGCCAAGACTACCATTACTACCTTCAGCACTTTGCCGATAAAACGAAAGAGCTTGCCCCAAAACAAGCCATCTGGATCGACACGATTGACCGGATCATTGCCACAGTAAGCATACATGTTCATGCTCTGCGGATCATTCGAACTGGCCGCACTCATCCCGATGGGATCAACCTGCGTGAACCTGCCCTGGCTAGAGTCATAATGCCGATTCACCGCATAATCCAACCCTGTCACACTGCTCCTGTCATAACTGGTGAATCTCCTGTTAGTCGTCCCCGTTGTTTCAGCATTTATCGAGACACCATAAGGCAACGTCACCTGCTCCTGCACACTCGTGTCCTGTGCATTGGTAATCAGTCGTGTGCCTAACCTGTCCGGGTGATGATATTGAACTATCTCCGTATTGCTGCCTGTTGCTTGCTGTGTGGCTATGAGCCTGTTGCCCAGGTAGATGTAGTTCTTACTCCACGCGACTACTCCTGATGCGTTGACTTCCGTGTATTCACTTGCGACTGCGCCACCGCTCCAAGAGTAATATGTCCGCAAGCCTCCTTCATCAGAAATCAATCTTTGATTCGATTCGCCATAAGTATAACTGGCAAGCTCACTCTGGCTATCACTTAAGACTTTCACCATCCTCCCGGCAGCATCGTATTGATAGCGCTGTTTTGTGGTGCCATCTGCAAGCACACTTCTGGTCTGATTGCCCGCCGCGTCATACTCAAACCCTGCTGCCACAATCCGGTTCGTCGCTGTGTCGTAAGACAGCGCAGCATGCCCGTCTATAGGTATCGGAAGTGCTGTGCCTACACCACCGCCTCCAGTCCCTCCCCAGTTCACGGCCTGTCGCAACTCCTGTATGTGCTGCCGCTTGAATGGCTGGCCTGAAAGCGTGCTGTCCGTGTATGACGGAAGCGGCGAGCCTGCGAAGATAACCTGCAAAGCTTCTTCCAGCTTCGTACGCAACTCTTCCACATCCGCGGCAAAAATCAACGCGTTGTTCAGGTCAGGATGTGTCCAGGCGGCGGCCTGCTTGTTAGCCACCACTCTGACCGCATTCACGGCACGTCGCAGTTGTGTTAAATGTTCGGCTTTAAACGGAACCGTATTGGAAGGATTCTGCGGGTCTGCCAGCGGGTTATCGGTGAATGCAACTGTGGTCGCCAGCCTCACATTGCTCGGCGCTGACTTGTTGCCGGAAGCGTCAACCGCCCGCACTCGATACAAATAAGCGGTGTCCTGTGCCACTCCTGTGTCGCTGAATGTAGCCGTCTGCGAGGTGCCGATTGCCTGGAAATTCTGCGAGATGTTGGAGGTGCGCTCTATCTCGTAGTGATCCGCGCCTGTGATGCCTGTCCACTGGAGTGTGACCTGAGTGTTTGAAGTGGAAGGAGCAGTCAGATTCGATGGCGCAGAGAGCGTTGTTCCGCTGCTCGTGCCCGTTGCCGAGACAGTCTCACGATTGCCATAGCGGTCATAACCATAGTTCTGCGTCCACAGAGGAGATGTCCCGCTGCCGCCCGTTGCCTTCTTCAGCCTGCCCAACGTATCGTACTCATAGCCGCGATCTTTCTGATGTGAAGTGTCAAGATTATTCGTTATCCCTGTCAACTGTCCCGTGCGCCCGCTTGTCGTTCCCGCCCGCAGGTAATTGTAAGTGAGATCGAGCAGACTGTTGCCCGCCCGCTGCACCTTCTGGTTACTCAACAGACCCGTCTGCGGATCATAATCGTAGCTCTCCGTGAGTTGATTGGCTCCGCTCGCGCCCACTTTCAATGAGGTCGTCTGGCTGGAAGCGTTGTACAGGATATTGGAGGCGTAATCTACGCCATCTACCTTCAGAGCGCTCAAACGGCTCGCCACGTCATAATCATGATGGACGAGTTTGCGCGGAGCAGCTACCATCCCGTACTGATTGGGATAACGCACATCAGTCAGCCTGTCCAGACTGTCATAGATGTAGCCGGTTGTGAGCGGATAATTGGGGCGGCTTGTCAGCGTTAAGCTCTTGGAGTTGATTCGCCCTTCACCGTCGTAACCATACGTCTCGCTGCTCACGCCGTTGGCGGTCACGCTCTCCAGACGTGTCACATCACCTGTAGTCGGGTACGAGTAGGAAACCGATGCCGCAGCCACTATGGGATGCGTTGTGTCTCCAAAGCCGGTTGTGTCCCAGGAAACAGACTGAATGCGATTCAACGGATCATTATTGTAATTGAAGACGGTCTTCACGCCTCGCGCATCCACACGCGCCGTCAGATTCGAGCGATTGTCATAGGTGAAGACCTCGCTCCACTGCGCTCCCGCTCCGCCCGTGCCGACATACACACCGTCGTCATTCAAGGTCGCGCTCTGTTCGGCCAGTTTTTGTCGCAGCAGACGCCCCAGGCTATCATAGCGAAAGCTACGGTGCTGCGCTCCCTGCTCGACTTCCGTGAGATTGCCCAGGGGGTCGTAGCTGTATTTGGTCAGGAGATTACCGGCATCGAAGACGGAGCCTGTGCCGAGCGGGTTCGGCTCGACGACTTCTACCAGTCTTCCGCTCCCATCGGTGCGCCCCCAACGCTCGCGCCCCCATGCGTCCACCATTCGTGTTGTCTGCCCCGGTATGTTTGGCGTGGCCGCGCCCGGATAGCTCGATTCATTAAAGTAAACGTTGGTCTCACTGTTGTCCGGCGCGACCACTCTATAAACGCGCCCCATAGCATCATAAAAATTCTGGCTCCATTGTAGCTGCTGGCCGCTCCTGTAAGGGCGAGTCTGCTTCCACACCCGTCCCATAGAGTCGTATTGGGTATCAGCTATGTCCCAGACGCTTCCCTGTCCCAATGCCTTCTCCTGTCGCACAAGGCCGAGACCGTTGAGATACTTGACGTTCTGGGAAGCGACTGCGCCCCCTTCCGAGGCTGCCGCGTAGGTCGTTTCCGTAACGTTCAGGTTTGTGTCGTCGTAAGCGTAAACGGTGCGTGCCCCCGTCGGCGCGGTCGCCTCCTGTGGTCGCAAAGTCTCAGGGAAATAGCTGGCCTGAGAAGTTCGACCGTTGGCGTCCGTTGTGGTGAGAGCCAGGCCGGTATTGAAGCTGTAGGTGGCGCTGGTCGTGACCTGAGCTGTCGCAACCGTGGCGGAGCCGCGCGTCTGTGAAGTCGGATAAGCGTACTGCGTGTCTACGGTGTAGCCCACGCTCGTCTGCTCGCAACACGCGGTCGAAGCCGTCACCATGTTGCCCGTGATGTCATAGCGACGGGTTTGTGTGACGGCGCTCGTCTCGTTCAGGCTACTTGCATCGGCATAGGTCTTGACCTGCGTAACATTTCCCCTGTAGGCCGTCGCAGGGTCATAATCCGACCTCTGAAATTCCGATTCACATACCTCGTGACAGAAATCATCGCAGACTATGTTGCAGTCGCCCGGCACTGTATACATGGGGGCATAAGGATTCGAGGCGTCCGAGTGCATGACGACACCGGGAGTATCCGTCAGCGTTTGGCCGTCGTACTGGTATTCAGTGCGCGACACCCTGGTCACGGCGTCGCTTGAGTAGATTTCAACCGACTTCACTAGACTGAAAATGTGGCGGCCAGTGTAAGCCGTGCCGTTCTCGTACTGTGTGCGCGTCTCCCGAAGCAGATTCTGGCCGCCATAGTCATAATCGCGCACTTTCGTTGCCTGATTATAGACTCCCGTATCGTAGCTGAACTCGGCGGCGGTCGTCTGGTTTCGCTCGTCCATGATTTCCACGCGCAGGGGACGCGGAGAGTCGTAAGCGCCTTTCTCCCATGTAGAAGAACTAGACCCGAGCAGGTTGTTGTTCGAGTCTCTGGTCTCATCCAGATAAACTAATCCGTCCAAAGCCTTCAACGGGTCTGTATCCGGCAGGCTGCTGTAGTTATATGAATACTGTGTGCTCTTCGTTCCATTAGGCAGTGTCATCGAGACCACGCGTGGGTTAGCATCGGGCTGCGCGCTGTAATTCGTCACCGCTGCCCCCGTATCCATGCCTTCCCACGTTTCGGTCGAAGTAGTATAGGTCGGCGCATCCGTCAAGCCGGAGTTCGGTTGTAGATCGTAATTATAGACGCTCTGGCGAGTCACGACGCCTGGAGTAATCGTCCCTTGATCTTCAAGCGAGGAGGCTGAGAAAACCATCCCGCGCTGCTCCAACACCTTCGCAATCATCCCATAAGATGAGTATGAATCGCTGTCACCGAACCAGTAGCCGGTATTAGTAGCTGGATAGTAGATGGCATCTACCACCCAGGGCGTGGCATTGCGCAGGCGAGGCGTCAGCCCTGAGAAGGCATAGTTGAGAGTCAACTGGCGATAATGAAGTCTGACCAGCGTGCGCGTTGTCCCGGCAGTCAATCCAGGCGCGACCACCGCCGTCAGAAGATTATTGGAATCGTAATAAAAGTTTATGGTACGCCCTAGAGTATCTGTAATCGTTTCTATCTGCGGCCCTGTGTTATTGCGATATGTGATAGTGATGTAATTTCCGTCTGCATCAGTAATCCTGGTAGGATACACGTCGCCGTTACCCCGCGCGCCATAGTAGACGACTGTCCCGTTCGGATACCTGGCCTGAGCATCTACTATAGCGCCGCCGATGCCTGTGGTATGCGTGTAGTCTATAAAGCTCCCGTCGATAGTATGACCTGCGAATATAGTCCCCCAGCTATATTCCGTAACCGTCCCGGTATAGGGATGGCGTGTGCCGTCAGCCTCTACAATCATGCTCCCGGCGTAGACGCCCATCCCCAGAACCTTGCTGAAGCCGAAACTCCAGCCCGGCGCAGGCCAGCCCCTATCAATATCGAAAGTAATGCCGGAGCCTGCCTTATTCCAGACTCTTGAGTTGTAAGAGAGAGCCAGCCCCAGATCAATTCCGCGTCCCGGCAGACTGAGAACAGGTGCGCTCAACTGGAAGTTGCCGCTGCCCGCTCCGCCATCTGCGGCTGCCCCCGGCACATTGCCTACACGGTTTCCCGGATCATCAGCCGACGTGTAGTTGGTACTATCCCAACCATCTCCGGGCAGAGGCATCGGAGGAGCAGCCGTTACAGTCCTATTTCGTTTTCCGTGCGCCTGATTACCCTCTCCCTTATTTCTATCCTCCTTTTGCTTCTCGCGTGTTGAGACCGTGCTTCTCCCCAGAGGCCGGTCGCCGTCTTTGCGCTTTACGCCATCTTTAACTTTTACCTTGACCTTTTCCCTTAACCCTGCGCCCTCGACCGTGATGGTGAAGTTACCCTCTCTTCTGGCTGCAAATTCTCCACTGGATGAGATTCGCACAGCGTTGCCGTTCTCATCCTCTGCCCGCCAACTGAAACGGACGCCGCCCACCAGCACATCATTCTGGTCATAGGCAACGGCGGCGAAAACAACAGTTTGACCGACGCCGACTGTGACATCGCCAGGATGGACTTGTATCCTGCGCGCGCGCGCGTCACGATCCTTCTGCTTCTCCTGCCGTTTGTCTGAAGACCTGTTCTGTAGAAAGAGCGCCCGCTTGATTTTCGTTACTACATCACTTGAGCGAAGCCAGAAAGCAAAACTTACGTTCAGCTCTGAAGCCAGTCCGACAGCGACCTGTGGAGCCGCAGGCGTTGAAGTTGCCAGTAAGGTAATCATCAGCCACAAACAAAGCGCGCGGCTCAGGTTTCGATGTAAGAAAAGCATAGAGCGAGATACTTTGGAACGGGTAGAGGTGATCCATTTCCATGAAGACTGCTTTGGTCTGGCTGCCATTACTTTCTCCTGATTTATGTCGTCCTACTATCGAGCAAAAGTTTTGCACACTTTTCTGAGCCTGTTATTCCTCTGAACATTTAACCCTCTCCTCCCTATCCTGCTTCTTTAGCTCATCCAATTATTGGAGGCTCAGGAGCACCAGAATCTCTCCTTTACCTTTCTCCAAAGGCTCCAGAGCTTTGCCGATGATCGTCCCCGGAGCATGAATCTTTCTGCCCTGCATCATGATCGGCTCAGATTTCATCGCGACTCCCTCAACGTCGCTTGTTACCAACAGGTCTCCGATCTTGATGGCTCCGCGTGTAGCATCTACTTTGACTCTGACTCTTCCTGTAGTTGCGACTTTGACTTTACCTTCTCCGCCTTCTCCCAAGAGCACTCCCGGCTGTTCGGAGATCACACCGGCGACACGCGTGTCATAAGACTCTGTTGAAGCGATGACTTGATTTGATTTATCAGGATCGAGGATGACGACAGTGCCTGCCGAGAGTTTCTGCCGTGAGGGAACCCATTCGGCTACGTCCTGGTATTTAGCGTTGATGTTGCCTGAGACGTTAATGCTGCCCTGCACGTCCAGCGCCGCCTGCGGATTTGAAGTGCCGATGCCGACATTCCCGTTATTATTCAAGACGAGGATATTGTCCTGGGTGGTAGTTCCATTAGCTTCATTTATCGTGCGGAATTTAAGCGCATTGCTTGCTCCGTCGTAGAATTGTTGCAACAGTCGTTTGCCCTGCGTACCATCACCGACCTCAAAGTTTATGTATGCCGCGTTACCTGCTCCCGCCGAGCTGATATTAAACTGCGCGATGCCTGCGTTGTTCTGGATTTGAAGCACCCGACCGCTCAGGCCGTTGATGCCGCCCTGAAGTGCAGTCGGGTTGTTAGTTCCTATGCCGACATTGCCCGCGTTGTAGTAGATATTACTGGTGCCGGAGTTACCCCACTGTGAGCTTCCGCTTAATTCAGACCATGAGGTCTTACAATCGCCATTGATGCAGATACCCTGGCTGGCATTGATCGAGCCTGTCACATCCAGCTTGTAGGCGGGGATTGTCTTATCGATTCCGACGTTGCCCGAAGCATCGATTCTCATTCTTTCAGTATAGGTCGAGCCGTCCGAGACGCTCACCTGCCCGAATGACATGACTGAGCCGGAATCAGTAAAATTCCGATACACACCACTGACAACTCCGAGGCCGCTTTTAGTGGTGCCATACTCGTACACTAATAGCTTTTGGCCGTTCGCAGGCAGTGAGCTGCCGAAGCTCAGCGGCGCTCCGGGACTAATAGTGCCGATGCCGATGTTGCCATTGGGATTTAAGAACATCGCAGGCGTGCTGTTACCGTTGACGAAGAAGGCGTGTCCTCCATTTGCCGCAGCTACATAATCGATCTGGTTAGTCGAGACGCCGAAGCCGTAGACGCTGGTGCCACCGGCATCATAAAGCTTGAGCTTCACTTTCGCGCCCGCCGTACTGCTGTAGGTGCCTCCCAGAGAAAGCGTGACGGGATTAGTCGTACTGGTGGAGGTTTGCGTGCCTATCTGTAGATTACTCTGAGGAGTGGTGGTGTCGATGCCGACATTGCCGGTGTAGTAAATGCCGCTCACAGGAGAGTTAGTCCACTGAGAGCTGCCACCGCCCCCGCCCGTAGCAGCAGTTGTCTGCACAGTGCCGTCAGGGAAGACAAATCCTCCGCTGCCTGAGCGAATCTGACCATTGACATCCAGCTTGTAAGATGGAGCTGTATTGCCTATTCCGACGTTGCCGCTATCGCCCAGGACAGTCAGTCGCTCGACCTCCGTGCCAGTAGTTGTCCAAGCTTTGAATCTCAAGACCCATTGAGTGCTGCTAAACTGGTGATAGATGCCTCCCAGTATGCCTGTGCTTCCGTACCTGAACTGGAAGGCTTGGCCTGTGTTGTTTCCGGTGCCGTCGTTATCAGCGATGACGCTGGTGAGGGCTCCGTTATTCTGCTTGTAGACGTGCAGAGATGATAGCGGACTGCTCGTCCCGATGCCTAGATTACCTGCTGCGTCTATTCTTATTCTCTCAACATTATTGGTGGCAAAGAGCATCGGCCCGTTGGCGTAGTTCCACAATTGAACTGCTCCTGCGCCTCCATTCTGTGTCGTGTTGCCGTTATTGTTTGAGCCGAAGAAGAAGCGATTAGTGCCGCCCTGCTTGAAGAAGAGTCCTGAATAAGCGCCATTGCCTGCCGTGGTGTAGCTGTTATCCACAGTGATGGCAGTGCCCGCGTTCTGGCTCTTATTAACTTCAAGAGGTGTGCTTGGCGTAGAGGTGCCGATGCCTACATTCCCGCTATTAGTGTTATTGATGTCATTGCCATTTGTAGTCCACTGCGCCTGTGCGCTCTGTGGCTGGATGAAAGCACAGATGAAGGCGAGCAGGGCCATAGATAGAAGCGCTGGCACTCTCTGTTGTTGCTTGATATTTTTCATTCTCTCACCTCAGGAAGATTTAGCATTAAATTAGAAACACGCGTATTTCGAATCCCATACGTAGAATTGAGCCAGTACCAGTGTTGGAGCGTAGACCATAGAGATGAATGTTATCGACGGCTGATTACACTCTGTGGCAATAAGCTCGCTACTTTTTCTAAGAATTAGCGCTTACGCACATCACGTCAATAAGCAGACATTCTCCTGGGACGTATCATCGAAGCACCCAGAAGTGCCGTAGGTTTTTCATTTCTCTGGATGGCTCCTCACGGCTACCCGCAAATAGCTGGCAAGACTTTTCTCTTTAGAATACCCTCAGACTGGAACGCGTACAGGCACACCCAGACGAACAAGGGAAGCCCGAAGAGGTGAATGAAACACGTGACAGTAAGGAGAGTTCCACTAATATTTCCGTCTTTGATTATTGCAAGTAAAGACCGTTGATTAAGAGGCTTTGAATAATTGGGAGCCTCCTCGTGAACGAATTAAATGAAGAACGCGGAGAATCTAAAACGAGAATCAATCAGGTGTCAACAGAAAAATTTTGCGCAAATTTTAGACTCCTCTTGCAAAATTTACAGCAACTACATTTATCTTTTCTTAAATTGAAAGATGGGTATGGACGGTTCTCAAGGTATTTTCTTACGCCGCAAAAAATTTGGCATTGCCGGTGTTACGTAAAGCCACAGATAGAGAGAATGCATCTATTCGAACATCGGGTATAAAAGTCACGACCCCGGTAGACAGATTTCCAGAAAACAGGAAATTTTCATCTGCCGACAGAATCGAAAGCGCTTCCGGCAGCGGGGGTTCACGTTCCTGATAATAACGTTCGCTTAAAATGACTTGGTCTGCATAAGCGACATGCTTCAGGGATTCGCTTCTGTCTCCTTTGCTTACCCATAGTTAAAGACATCAAGGTCATTGCTTCCGACCTCGCCGGAAACTTGGTCGCACAACTAAGCTTCCGACTTTTCGGTGACCGCTTGCTGCGCGACCATTCGCTGCGGCCTCGCATACTTATCCAGCCCGAACCCAAGAAAGATCGTCGCCACAATGAAGGCGGACGAGAAGAAGTATGGCGACGATACTCCGAGCGCATCGAACGCCCAGCCGAAGAAGAGCGGGGCGATGATGCGAGCGACGCCGCCGTAGGTCTGCTGCATACCCATGTAGAGACCGCGTTCTCTGGGGCTGATGACCCGCGACAGAAGCGCGGTCACGCACGGAAAGGTGAAGGCCGTACCCAACGGAATCAGCGCTACGGCGACTGCCAGCATCGCCAGATTTTGGGACAACGGCATCCCTAAAACACCGGCGGCCAGTAGAACAAGCCCCAGACGCGAGAGATTCGCCTCGCCAAGCCAATCGACCGCGCGTCCCAGAAGCAGCACGCGTGTGAAGACAGAGATTGCGCCGACGTACATGAAGAAATAGCCTATGGTCTGTTCAGTAACCTGAAAGCGCGCGTTTAAAAATAGCGCGAGCACCGAAAAGCTTCCCTGGAAAGCTCCTATGGCAATCGCGTAGATCCAGATCAGGCGCGACGAAGGCTCACTCGAATGCGAGATGACGCGCCAGATAGCCTGACGCGATGTGCGAGCGACTTCTCCTGTTGGCAACGGCTCACTCAGCTCGCGTGATTCGGTCAGATAGCGTGCGGCGAAAGCTATGTTAAGCACGCAGAGCGCAGCCGCTATTATCCCCGGCGCAGCATGCCCCATTTCGAGCGTCCCAGGCCCCGGCATCAGGTCGCGCTTGCCTAACGTGATAGCAAAAGAACCAAGCACCGGCCCGAGCGCCACGCCGAGGTTGGTTGTAGCCGAGAGCCATCCGAGCGCGCGGGCGCGATCCTTCGGCGCGGTCGAATCGGCCACGTACGCCTGAATGACACCCACGGTGCCCCCGCCAGCGCCCTGCACAATCCGCGAAAGGAACAAGACGAAGAGCGAGTGAGCGAAGCCGAAAATCAGATACGCGATTGCCGACGCGCTTAAGGCTATGAGCAGTGTGGGACGGCGTCCCACGCGATCGGAAAACCGGCCCCACGCAGGCGCGCTCAGCAGTTGTGCAACGGTGAACGAGGCGACGATGGCTCCTGAAATAATCCCGATTCCAAAGTGCAACCCGAAGAAGTCTATACCTGTCCCGCCCAGCGTCTTCACGTAAAAGGGCAACAGCGGAATGATCATCAGCAGCCCCAACATGTCCACGAACGCCGTCGCCATGAGTGTGAACATCTTGGCCGGAATTTTCCTGACTTCCCTCCATAAAACATAGAGCAGCCCAACCGCGATTGCGCCGAGCAATACACGCACGATTGGGGACTGGAACGACTGGGCTATGTTCTGCTGGATCAACATTTCCAATTCGCTATTTCGCTGTTAATGGCATGGCATGTCAATGATATTAGTACATAGTACACCATCGCCAGCCGTGGCGTTCTTCGCTGGATGCTGTACAGAAACGGAGCGCGGACGGAGTTCCCAACTCGAAGCGCCATAATCAAATGAATAGCTAATACAAGCTTGACAGCGCGCTTGAGTTCAACAATTTTCCTATTCGTCGGAGCCAATGTAAGCAGAAACGGAGCCAGGGAAGGTAATGAAACTTGAAATTACGGGGTTACATTTTTCAAGGACTCATCGGGCATTTTGAATCGCACAAGTTACTTGACGCAGGAAAGCGCGTTAGATCATTGCCTGAGCCGCCTCGGTGTGCATCTCGAACTGCCCAACGAAGTCAATTTTTTCGCGGAGCTGCTGCCAGGCTCTCTGAAACAACTCAACGCTATCGAGACGGCTTCGACCGAATCAAAAGTAGTTGCGTGCTTGTCCCTTCGCGCCAATAAACCCACATGATTATACCCCTCAGTCACTCCATCTTTTGGAAATCTCACTACTGTAAAGATCCCTCTTCACGGCGATACGCTGGACGTAAACCCGAGTAGTCGAGCGGTTCTGATGATCCAGAGCATTCTGCGTCGCCGTAATGTCACCAGTAAACTCTGAAACAATCCGCGCGAAAGTATGTCTCGTCCGGTGCAGATGAAAATCCTTCACGCCAGCTTCAAGTGCATACTTCTTCAGATTCTTCACCAAGCAGTGAGAGGAGAGCGCCTCTCCAGGCTTCCCTGCCCGGTCGTGCCTTGTCCACAGCGGCGCATCCGTCTTCAGAGCGTGCATCCTCCCGGATGCTGACAAATAATCCACAAGCGCCTCTTTCACCTGTGGCTCTCTGACTTCTCTGCTCCTGTAGTCGCCTCCCTTGGCACGGTAAGCCAGAATCAAGGTCTCCTCCAGATGCACATCCTTCCCGCGCAGAGAGATAACTTCGCTTCTTCTGAGTCCCGTCGCCAGGTACATCAAGAGCAGCGCATAGTCCCGCTTCCCTACAATGTCGCCACAAAGGGCTCGCTGTCTGACAGCCCCGACAAGGTCTTGCACCTCTTCATCGGACATCGATTTGACGCTCTCGGTCTGGTACGGCTTCGGAGCCTTAGGTCGAGCTAATCGAGCAGGGTTCCCGCGAATGTGCTGTCCTATCTCCGGGTCACGTATCGCCCAGGAATAGAAAGACGACAGTAGACAAGCATGCTGGTAAGTCGTTCCCGGCTTAATTCCCTTCCCTTCCAGGTCTCTGAGCCAGTTCTGCACATCACCCGGCTCGACCTCCGACGGCAACTTCCCCGTGTCTCGAAAGAAGGAGAGAACAATGCGCTGCTTATCCCGCAGGAGGTCTGCCCGGCGCTCGCTTTCACTCGTTGTGGCTGAAGCCCAAAGCGAGATGGCGCTTCTGAGGGCCACCTGTAGATTAGATTCTCGTAGCTGTAGAGTTGTATTTTGGCTGGGCGTATCCATCTCTTTCTCCACATTACTGGCTTCAGAGGCTAAAACCCGGCCTCTTTATACCATACTCTGATGGACACACAACTGACGCGTTTGTGTATCCATTAATTTAAACCGATAGATTTTTTCTTATCCTATATATAATAATCTTAACTCGTGAAACATCTTCTCGCATAGGAGGTGTTATCAAAGCTTGAGAGCCACATATCGCCGCCAACGCAAAGCTGATCCACTCGCCTCTGTTGAAGCCGTTCAATCTGTCATCGAGCAACTGCGCATCGCTCTGCCTGAAACTATTCCAAGAGAGATAATGACTTGGTAAGAATGCTCAGGGCTGTTGGGCACATCAATCATTATCCGGCGACAGATACCAAAAGAGGTAGGCCAAGTCGTTGGCAGCGTGAAGAACTGTTGTTAGTAGGCGCTAGACTCTCATCCATCCTGGAGCGTGAAACATCCTCACACATAAGACTCTACAGCTTCATTGATCACTATTTGAGACTGCTAGACTTCCCTTCCGATCTGCTGGCTACTCTATCTTCCGGCAATATTAATCTCTTCGAGGCTTCCCAACTCGCACGTCTCACACCTGAAAGACTCAATGCAAGCCCGTCAAAGGTTTACAGTTCTCGGTTTCACTGGGAGCTTTCAGGGGCAGCCTCTTTGGGTTTTCGTCCTGTAGGATAACCAACATTGTCGCGGCAGAACGTGCATTTCCTTCTGCCACCGTCGTCCTCCCTGACAAATAGCGCTCCTTGGCATTCCGGACAAGGCTCTTCTGTAAACTCGCGCTTTGTAGCGGGCGATGCTTTGGTTTGTGGCTCTGATTGTTGTGCGGCTCTGGCATCTGCTTTACCCAGTCGCCTGCGCAGGTGGGCTGTCAGGAAAGGGGCGGCGGCTGAAACAGTGGTGCGCGATGCTGCAATCTGAAGTTCCGCTGCCAGAACCTGTGCCAGTTCTTTGAGCGCATTTCTGTCGGATCTGTTCGGTGCGCGCCCTGCAACTTCCTTGAAAACTTCCTTCATGGCGTGGATGAAATCGGCGAAAGCCTCATCATCATCATCGCTTCGCTCAGTATTTGTCTTATATAAAGTCTTAGGATTGCCGGAAGTTGTTGATTCTTCAGCTACTTGACCCCACCACCCACCACCCAAATTTTGGGTGGTGGGTGGTGTCAAATTTTGGGTGGTGGGTGGTGGGTGGTGAGTGGTGGTCAATAACTCTTCGGGCGTAAATATTTCGTACTCAGCACCCGTATTCTCACCACGCACATAGTGAACCTTTAATAAGCCTATTTTTGATAGGTGTTTGATATGAGCCTTCAGAGTATTGCGGCTGACTCTAGCCCAGTCCATCAGGTCTGCCTGGGTCGCTCTTATAGATCGGCGGGGTGTTATAAAGCCGCGCGTGCGCTGGTATAACGAGTCATAAAGCTTTTTGCTTTCACCTTTGAATAGACCGGAAGGGACAGCGTCGCGCACGACTGAATTAGGAACGCGCGTGAAATCTCGTTGCGGGGCAATCGCCTGGGTGGTGGGTGGTGGGTGGTCGGTGGGTGGTGGGTGGTGGGTGGTGGTCGGCGATGAACCGGGAACTGGCTGTTCAGAGGCTCTTATTTCTGCCTCTTTAGCTTCCCGGAATAATTGGATTGCCGGATTGTCGTCATCGGGGCGCGGCTGCGGAGGTGTAATCACCAGCCCAGCGCTTCTCGTCGGAATCTTTTTCTTCTCGCGTTTGACCACTATTTAGCACCTTTCACAACTGACAACTTTGAAGCCTTGCCTGAAACACCAAGCAGCGCCAACATTTCCTCGGCGAGTGCCGCATACTGCTCGGCACCACGGGAGTTCGGAGAATAAAGCTGTATAGGCTGGTGCATGGAAGGGGCTTCTTCGAGCTTGGTCTGGCGGTGGATTATCGTCTCGAAGCACTTATCAGGCATCATCTCTGTGAGCGCGCGATAAGAGGCCCCGGAAACGGCTGTGCGCGTGTCGTAGAGCGTGCAAACCGCGCCCAGTACCTTAAGCCCTTCGTTCAAGTCCTTAGCGTTCCTGACGACGCTCAATAAATCCTGTAGCCCGGTCAGGGCGAAGGGGGCGGCCTGTACAGGGATGAGCACATGCGTGGCCGCGGTGAGCGCCGTAGTTAAAAGCAGGCCGAAATTCGGCGGTGTATCGATAATGATAAAGTCGTAGTAGTCGCGCAGCTCCCGAAGCGCCGTGCGCAGCTTGGTGACTGAAAGCGCAGGCTCGCGGTCGAAGTTCGCAAGCGAGAGAGTGGCCGGGACTATATCCAGATGCTCAATCTCGGTTGTGACTCGCTTCTCTGTGATCGGCGCGCCCTCGCCTATGAGCACGTCTGCAAGGGAAGTCTGAACATGCTCGGGCGCAAGGAAAATCTGCGTTGCGTTGGATTGAGGGTCGGCATCAATTAAAAGAGTCTCATATTCTCGAAGAGCAAATTCGGTGGCAAGGGAAGCGGCGGTCGTGCTTTTCCCGACGCCCCCCTTCTGATTGGCAATCGCAATGGCGAAGGTCTTCATGCTGCTCTAGCCCTCACTTGAAGCGCCAGCACTTCCTGACGGCTCACCAGCTTGGCGCGGTCGTCTAGGGGGTCTTCATAGGTGGTAAGCTTTCCAGCCGCTACCAGCCTGGACATCTTCGGCCTGCTTACTCCTAACAGCCTTGATGCTTCAGAAAGAGTTATTAAATCGGTTGGGTGATCATTGCCGTTGTTCATAGTCACGGCAATGTAATTGAATGTGAAAGGTCTGTCAATATATTTTCACTTGCTTTCAGAAGGTTAGGGGAAGGGAAGTGCAGTCTAAAATGAAAGTAGTTTATGTTGGAAGTTTAATTCGCCGTAAGATTAGTAAAGCGGAGCAATAACTACAATCCGCAAACCGACTGGTTCAAGACTTCTATGGTTTAGTTCGGTCGCTAGCTGAATGACTGGCCGCCGCTCACATGAAGCATCCGACTAAATCGTTGAGAGCGACGATGAAAAGAATGCTATACCGCGTCGGGTTGAACGGGTTGTCGGGCGTGACTTGAACTTTAAGCACGCCTGCAAACGGTCTTACAGATGTTATCGCAGGAAGCGAAATTGTATGATCCCATCCAAACCCTCACCACACCCGAACTCGCGCGCCGGGTGCCAGGTAGAGCTTGCGCCCTGGCTGCACCTTAAAGGCCGCATACCAGGCGTCAATGTTGCGCACTACGTCGGCTCTATATTCATCAGGAGCATGACCGTCTGTCATCAACTGTAGACGCAACGTCTCTGGCCGCTGCTTGCCACGCCAGCTCTGTGCATAGGCAAGGAAGAAACGCTGGTCACCGTTGAAGCCCTGCGCGTCCGGCGCTGGCTTACCATTATAAGCATTACGGTAACCGTCAAAAGCAGCCGCCAGCCCGGCAAGGTCTGCTATGTTCTCGCTCAGCGTCAGCTTTCCGTTTACATGCACACCGGGTAGCGGCTCGTAGGCGTCGAACTGCGACGCCAGCATCTCTGCCGTATCGCGGAAGTGGGCTAGGTCTTGCGGCGTCCACCAGTTTAGAAGTCGCCCCTGTGCGTCGAACTGGCTCCCCTGGTCGTCGAAGCTGTGGCTAATCTCGTGACCGATGGTCGCCCCTATGCTGCCGTAATTCTCGACCGGATCGGCATTCATATCAAAGAACGGCGGACTCAGGATAGCAGCCGGAAAGTTCAAAGCATTCTGTATGGGCAGATTCACAGCATTCACCGTCTGCGGAGTCATCCACCACTCTGATTTATCCACAGGCTTGGCGAGCTTTGACAGGCTCCACTGATAATCGAACAGCTCTGAACGCTGCGCGTTGCCCAGCGCGTCTCCGCGTACAACCTTCAGCCCTGAGTAATCACGCCAGTGCTCAGGGTAGCCTATGCCTACATACAGTGTGTCCAGCTTGGCCTTGGCCTTGGCGCGCGTAGTGGGCGACATCCATGTAAGGTTATCAATGCGCCGTCCGAAAGCGGCGATGATGTTCTTGACCATGACTTGAAGCGCAGCCTTGGCTTCGGGCGGGAAATATCGTTTGACGTAGAGCTTGCCGACCGCATCACCCAGCGCCCCGCTGGTAGCGCTAACCGCACGTTTCCAGCGCGCTCGCTGCTGGGGCACACCGCCGAGCGTCGTGCCGTAGAACTTGAATGACTCGCTGGCGAAAGCCTTGGGCAGGAGCGGCGAGGCTCGGTCAAGCGCACGGAAAGTCAGGTACTCCTTCCAGACGTTGAGCGGCTGATTGCCGACCAGGGCAGAGATGCCTGTGACCCCGGCTGGATGCCAGACCATAATCATAGGCTGGCTGTAGAGGCCAGCAGCCTTGAAAAAGCTTCCCCAGTCTAGCCCCGGCGCTTTAGTTGAAAAGTCTTGAAGACGCCAGGGATTGTTAGCCTTCTGCACATCCGCTGAATCTGTGCGGCTCGTGTGCGCCTCCGCGATCTTGCGTTCAAGGTCGTAAATACGAGCGGCCCGTGCCTCAGCGTCGGGCAGGTTGGCGAGCTTCAGGACTGCTGCGATGTGTACTCTGTATTTGGCTTGCAATTCCACATCAGTGGCATCGGTGCTCAGGTAGCTCTCGCGGTCGGGCAATCCGAGGCCGCCCTGCAATAAGTAGGGGACATTGTGTGTGGGATTGTTGAAGTCCGGCGAAACCCAGATGCCGAACAGCCTGTCTGTGTAGAAATTCGTATTGTTGAGCGGGTCAACATCTGCGCGCAACTGGCCTCCGAGCGCTTGCGCGAGCGCAGTCTTGCTACTGAGCGCGGCAATCTGCTGAAGCTCTGCCTTGACCGGACTCAAGCCCTTAGCCTCAATGGCCTGCTCATCCATGTAAGCCTCGTAGTAATCGCCGACCTTGCTGGCTTCAGTTCCCCTTGCCGATTTGCTCGCTTGCTTAATCAGGTCTGCGTTCCGTTGATTGGCCTCTTCCGCGAGGATGTCGAACACGCCGTAGCTTGAGCGGTCGTTTGGAATCGGCGTGGCCTTTATCCAGCCACCATTGGCATAGCCGAAGAAGTCGTCGCCAGGATTGACGCTCCTGTCCATGCCGGTTGTGTCAAGACCGGATGTCCTGGCGCGCTGCGCACTGATGGGAGAGATACTGTTAGCCAGCAGGAGCGCCGCCAGAAGGAAGGATTTCAAGTAGGTTACGCGCATAGATTTCCTCGCCATTCTCTAATCTACTGAGAGCAATTATTGCTCTACTCAACAAGAACTGAAATGTATCGGATTGGCTACATAGCCTGTGCAGGATATTAGCAGGGTGTGTTGTTGCTTGGAAGTACGAGAACATGACTCAGATTTAGAAGTAAAGATACTTTCCACGGCTACGGATTTTCTCCTTCCCGGTTTATAAAGCCCTTGACAGTCTAGGGGCTGGGCTGTCATGCTGGTCATAGATTATCTAGGGCTATCAGGAAGAACATGGTCACTAAAACAAAGGACAACCTGTTAAAGGAAGTGTGAAATGACCTGGCTCAAGAAATGTGCGGCACGGCTGCGCGCGGTGTGGGACAGTGATGCTGTTCATCAAGATATAGATGAAGAGTTGCAAATCCACATACGCATGCGAACACAGAAGAACGTTGAGCGCGGAATGTCGCCGGGGGATGCTCGCCGTGATGCCGAGCAGCGTTTCGGCAATACAGGGCGCATCAAGGACATGGGCTGGGATGTGCGTGGCGGCGGAGGGCTGGAGACATTCTGGCAGGACGTTCGATACGGGGCGCGAATGCTACGCAAGCATCCCGGCTTCAGTTTCATGGCAGTGTTTATGCTGGCTCTGGGCATCGGCGCGAACACGGCCATTTTCAGCATCGTCAACGGCGTGCTGCTACGCCCCTTGCCATACCCTGAGCCGGAACGCCTGGACAGGGTGTTCCAGCAGAACAGCTCTATGAATCGGTTCGGCATGTCTGTCGCCGATTTCCAGGGGCTGGAAAAAGAGTACCCGAAGCTCGGCAGCATCGCGGCGTTTTCCAGACGTGCCGTGACGTTGACGGGCGGTGAGCTTCCCGAACAGATTCAAGCCACTTTTGCGACCGGCGAATTCTTTAAGACTCTGGGAGTCACGACCGCCAATGGCCGCACGTTTCTGCCGGGCGAAGATCGTCCGGGCGCTAATCGAGTGGTAGTCATCAGCCACGGTTTCTGGCAACGTAATTTGGCTGCTAGCCCGCGTGCGATCGGGCAACAGTTAACGTTGGACGGAATCAGCTACACCTTGATTGGCATTATGCCGCCGGACTTTGTCTCGCCTGAAGGTACGTCCCCAGACCTGTGGCCGATTTTACAGTTGGAGACGCCGAAGCGACGTGGCCCTTTCACCCTCCGCGTCATTGCCAGGCGCAATGCAGGAGTAAGCGAGCAGCAGAGCCGCGAAGAGCTACAGAGGATTGCGCGCGAGGTGTTCCAGCAATGGGCAAGCACCTTCCCTGACGCGAATGCGACTTACGGCTCGATGCCGCTCAAGCAAGCCCTCGTCGGTGATATAGGAACAACCTTGCTGGTCTTGTTCGGCGCGGTCGGCTGCGTGTTGCTGCTGGCCTCCGTCAATGTCGCCAATCTACTGTTGGCTCGCGCCAGCACGCGTCAGCAGGAGATAGCGATTCGCGCGGCGCTCGGTGCCGGTCGCCTTCGATTAGTGCGGCAACTATTTACGGAGAGCTTGCTGCTGGCCTTACTCGGCGGAGCGGCTGGAGTGCTGTTTGCGGTGTGGGGCGTTGACATGCTGCTGGCGCTCAGTCCTGAGACCATTCCGCGCATGGATCAAGTGAAGATGGACGGATGGGTGCTGGGCTTTGCAGCGCTCGGCACATTGCTGAGTTGTCTTATCTTCGGTCTGATGCCTGCCATCTATAACGTTAATCCCGATCTGGGCAAGCCGCTTAAAGGCGGAGGGCGTGGAAGCGCGGAAGTTCCCGGCAGACGGCGACTGCGTGACCTGCTGGTCGTGACAGAGTTTGCTCTGGCGTTGCCGCTGCTTGTCGGAGCGGGACTGATGATTAGTAGCTTCATGCGATTGCAACAGGTGAAGCCGGGCTTTGAGCCGGATCATCTACTGACTGTACAACTGCCGCTTCCCGCTCTGAAGTATCCCAAGGACGAGCAGGCGATTAACTTCCATAAGGAGCTGCTGCGTAGAATACAGATGCTGCCGGGTGTCAAATCGGCGAGCATCTCTACAGACCTCCCGCTGGCGGGCGGGCACACGAATAATTTCGATATTGAGCGTCGCCCGACTCCTCCAGGCAAATCGGAGGAGGTCGCAGAGTTCACGGCCATCAGCCCGGAATACTTTCGCACGTTGGGCATCCCTTTACTGAAAGGACGTTATCTCTCTGAAAAGGATGACGAGAATGCCCCGCCTGTGATGGTCATCTCCGAGACCATGGCAAAGCGTTACTTCGCAGGTGTAGACCCCATCGGCATGCGCCTTAAAACCGGAGGGTGTACAGAGTGCGACTGGACGACCATCGTCGGCGTGGTGGGAGATGTGAAGAATGGAGGACTGGGTGGTGAAATCTCCCCGGCCATGTACTGCCCCTTCACTCAAGAATCCCTCAACATTCGATTGATGACTCTGGTGCTTCGCACAGAGGGCGACCCGGCGAGCTATGTCGCTGGCGTCCGTCGCGAAGTAAATAACATTGATCCTGATCTGGCGCTTGCGGATACCAGGACGATGGATCAGTTAATGGCTAAATCGCTGGGGCAGTCTCGTTATAGAGGAGTGCTGCTGGGAATTTTCGCAATGGTTGCGCTCACATTAGCGGCGGTAGGGATTTACGGTGTGATTGCCTACGCCGTCAGCCAGAGGACGCGCGAGATAGGCATACGCATCGCGCTGGGCGCTCAGAAGCGGGATATTTTCAGGATGGTCGTAGGGCACGGGCTGATTCTGAGCATAATCGGTGTAGCCATAGGGGTGACGGCATCCCTCATGTTGACGCGCTATCTGTCGAGTCTGCTTTACGGAGTGAGCAGCACAGACCCTGCGACGTTTACTTCCGTAGTGCTTCTCTTAATTACAGTAGCGTTGTTAGCCTGCTCTATCCCGGCCTGGCGCGCGACCAAAGTCGATCCCCTTATCGCGCTCAGGTGCGAATAACTGGCCGACACGGCAGAGTAATGGGAATCGTATAATGAGCCGGAGTAGAATGCGCTGCACTCGTATGGGTGCTGCAACGCATCTATCCGGCGTTCGCCGGTGTGAGGATATTGAGCGCGCCTCCTACTGATGGGAGGGAGCGGCGGAGTTTTAGAAAAGCTCCGCCACTTTTACCTTCTATTGACAGCCCACGTTTAGGGAAAACGACAAGCCCTTCCTACAGTTTTTTCCCCTTCCGCGTCAGGGAGCAGAAAGGAAGGCAAACCGGAAGTTGTATTCATCCGACCTCAAGAAGTCATTCACCAACAACCGGTAATCATGATACTGCCCTGACCCCTGAGTCGCCACCCTGTGCCACCAGAAGTCAAACCCTCCGTCTGGTCTTGCATCAAATTGTTAAAGCCCCAGTGTGGACTAATGTAAATCGACGAGAAGGTGTTAGCAGGGATTAAAAGTGTCAATATTCATAAGAGGGGGTATATTGACTTCTACCGGTAACCTGTATAAAAGCATCTCTAAAAAATTATCCCGGCGATGCTTTTAATCACAGAAGGAAGGAAGATAGAGACTTGAAAAAAATCTCGATTATCGCAGCTATGTTGTTGCTCGTTACGCTCACGCCTGCCATGTCTAAGCCCACGCTGTTTAGTGGGAGTAAAGCCTCTAAACCGGAGGCCGCCGCGAAGGGCTTGTACGATGCCTGGAAACGCAACGACCGGCGCGCCGCCCTTCGGGTCGCGTCAACGTCGGCGGTCAATAAGGTATTCAGGACACGATACTCAGGGCCGGGCTGGGAGTTCAACGGGTGCGAGAAGCGCGCAGGTGGGTACGATTGCTTCTATAGATATGAAGGTGGCGGCGTAAATATGCGTGTCACCGGAGGGGCTGCGGCAGGTTACCGCGTTCGATCTGTAAGCTTCATAGCCGACTAAAAGTGAAGTATGAGAAAGGGTTCCCAACGCGCGTTAATGCTCGGTGATTAGGGGCAGTAATACCGGATTGCAATCAAAAGAGAGAAAAGGATAAACCACGCGCATCAAACTAAAGGGCACTACAAGAATCTATCTTTCGTGCGGTGCGCGTGCGATTTAGTGGTTTCTCTTTCTCTTCAATTGGTGTTGATAGTTACTTCTTCGCAGTCTGCTTTTTGATAAATTCAAAAATCGCTTTGTGCCCCGCCGGAAGATTTCCTTTAACAAAATACTCCAGAATATCCAACGAATGATCCAAGTTGTCGAAGTAGTGAAACTCCATTTTTGATTTTCCGGCTTTCTTCGCCTGCTCTTCCAGTTTCCTCACGCCTGCGATGGGCACCATCGCGTCACCAGCACCTTGAAAGACACCAACAGCGATATTGAGTGTGGATAGAAATGTCCAGATAGGCTGGTGTGCGAAATGATCCTTGAACCAATCTTTCGGCGTGCTTACTCCGGCTGAAGTCTTAGCCCACTGATTGAGCACCTCATAATTCTCAGTGTCAACGGCGTCCCTTAAGTTTCTTAAAGGGCTTGAGAGCAGAACAAGATCTTCGACTGTGAAGAAGCCATCACTATTTTTGTCCAAAGCCTCGAACGGAGCATTCTTGAGCACTTTTTCGCGGTACTTAACGGGGTCTGCGTCAAACTCCTGCTTCGAGATTTTGCCGTCTTTATCTGTATCGAAGTTCTTTATCCAGGGCAGGAAAGCGCCGCTCGTTACGATATATCTGAAATTGTCTCTCATATTACTGGTCAGAACGCCGTACAGAATCAGCCCCTTTATTTGCTTTGGCATTCGTGCAGCCGCCTCAGCCGCAAGCAACGTCCCTTCGCTTGCACCCATCAGGAATATTTGAGAGGCATTGATGCCGGGTTGTTTTTTAACAACCTGAACGGCGCTCATCACATCACGCACTTTGTTTTCCAGCGTACTCGTATTGTAAATATCCCAATCAATCTTTTCGTAACGAGGAGGCTTATCGCCCATGCGTATGCCCCGTCCCTCATAGCTGAAGAACGCCACATTCATTTCGGGCAGTTTCTCTCGATAGAGATCAAAATAATTGAAGGTTTCGCCACGCCCCTTCTGTCGTTTCATATCTACGGTCATCCCCTCTGCCGTTTGAACGTAGAGCACAACAGGATGAGACCCGCCGGAAGTCGGGATTGTAAGCTTCCCAAACATTTCGTAGCCGTCGTAAGAGGTGAAGGGAATCTCAACAGTCTTCGTCTTCACGCCAGCGTCTTGAGCCACACGATGCGCGCGTGCCGGATGCGCGCCGAGCTTCAGGAACATTCCGGTAGATACGAGTAAGATAAAAATAGCAGGCAGTGAGAGGCGGTGCAGAA
>DASWQH010000083.1:0-3629 GCA_036403815.1 Pyrinomonadaceae bacterium
AGCTTATCTGAGCAACCAGGTCTCAAGCTCCGTAGGAGCTTTATGTAATAGAGGCGACACATGCCGCACCTCGCGGAGCTTAGATCAATTTATCTCATCCCATTCTATAAACATCCGGCTCCTACGGAGCCAGGAACATTGACGAGTTGCTTATGTCGAACGCGCGTTTAATAGAAATCTTCAAACTGACCCACGCCCGAAAGGCATGTCTCAACTTTTTCCTCTTGCCTTTTTACTTTTGCCTTATACTGTCGAGCAATGCGGCTGCCTGTCATCTCTAAAAAAAGCTTTGCGCTCATCTTCGCCTGCCTGCTGGCTTTGCTCTCTGCTCTGGCGATGCTGCTCTTTGTGCGCCTGCAAAATGAGAAGGCGCTGGCGATTGGCGCTGCAACCAATCCGGGCGCTCGTATGGCAGGCTTTCCCAAACTCTTCCTATGGGCATGGGAACGTCCCGAACAGTTAAGCTTTATCAACCCGCGTGAAGTTGGCGTGGCGTTTCTGGCGAAAACAATCTACCTGCGTGGAGAGCAATTCATACAACGACCGCGCATGCAGCCGCTAAAGGTTCCGCCGAGGACGACGATTGTTGCAGTCGTACGTATAGAGGCGGTGCGTGATAGTCCGCCCGCCCTCAATGCTTCGCAGCAGGCAGAGACGGTCGCAGCTTTAGTCGAAGCAGCCAATGCGCCGAACGTCTCCGGGCTTCAGATTGATTTCGATGCTGCCCTGTCCGAGCGACAATTCTATAAAAACTTACTGCGAGACTTGCGCCCGCGCCTGCCGCAAGCGATGCCGCTCTCCATCACGGCGCTTGCCTCATGGTGTATTGACGATAACTGGCTTGACGGTCTGCCCGTTGACGAAGCAGTGCCTATGCTTTTTCGCATGGGCTTAGACGAGCAACGCATCAAGAGCTACCTGAAGGAAGGCGGTCAGTTTCGCAGCCCGCTTTGCCGCTTGAGCAACGGCGTTTCGACCGACGAGCAAGTGAAATTAGCTTCCCCCGGCGCACGCACTTACATCTTCCACACGCAAGCGTGGACGGAAGCGGCTGTGCGTCGCGCGATTGAAAGGAATCTGGAATGAGACCCCAACCTCTTAAGAGCTTGATTGTCATCTTCGTGCTGCTCTCTTTATTGCTGTGCGGGCAGCCAAAGGTTTATGCCTGCGGCCCCTTTGCCAGAGATGCCATCTTCAGTTACAACAAACACCCTGACTTCCCCTTGGAAGGATTTGCGCGCGGCGAGCTAGGTGTCATAGGAACCGATTACGCGCGCTCTTATCTATACGTCGCTTATCGCTACATGAACGGCTTGAGCTTCAATCAAGCGGAGCAGCAAGCCCTCGCCAGCCTGTGGAAGGAGCGCTTCTCGTACGATTGGGACAATACATTGGAAAGCGGCAAGACTATATGGCTGGCCGCGCGCAAGAAAGTTAAGAGCGCAGGGGCAGACCCGGAGATAGAGGTCTATCGCGCTAAGGGGAAAGAAGAGTACGACAATTTCCTTAACTGCCCGACCGAGGCTTTTGAAACGGCTGCGCACACACTCGACGAACGCATCAAGCAGTTCGGCGCAGACAGCCCGGAGGTCAAGGACTGGTTACAGGCTCAGGATAAAGTCTTCAACAATTGCGCGGGCGGCGAAACCATTCCTGATGCCGCAAACACTTCCGCGCAGCTTATTCGCGCAGACCGCGCCTATCAAATAGCCGCCGCAAAGTTTTACGCGATGAAGTTCGATGACGCGAAAGCGGAGTTTGAGCGGATTGCTGGCGATTCAACTTCGCCGTGGCACGAGACGGCGCAGTATTTAGTCGCGCGTAGTCTGATTCGCAAAGCAAGCCTGGGCGAAGAGGCAAAGCGAAACGAAACACTCTCGCAGGCTGAGGCTGAGTTGAAGCGCACGCTCGCAAGCATCAAGCAGGGGCCGCTTCATGATTCCGCTGCAAAGCTTTTGAATCTGGTTAAGCTGCGGCTGCGACCGGAAGAGCGCTTGCGCGAGCTGGCCGGGTCGCTGATGAAAAAGGAGGCGAACGCAGACCTCAAGCAGGAGCTTTGGGATTACACTGTCATTTTAGACAAGTATCTGGGCGATGGAGACGAGGCGGTTGAAGAGAGCGTCAAAAAGAGTCTGGATACGGTTATAGCAGATGATTTAAGCGACTGGCTGCGCACCTTTCAGTCAGACGATAAAGCCTCAACGGAGCACGCGCTGGAGAAGTGGCGAAAAACAGATTCACGCGCATGGCTTGTCGCCGCGTTGTCAAAAGCCGATGGCGGAAACGCTGCCACGCCGTCACTCATCGCAGCCGCAGACAGAATCGAGCCGAACTCGCCAGCTTACGCGACCGCCGCATTTCACGTCGTTCGCTTGCTGATGGAATCGAATGATCGCGCGGGCGCACGTAGCCGTCTGGATGCGGTTCTCATACAGAATCAACCCCAGCTTCCTCCATCGGCGGTCAATCGATTCCTGCATCAAAGAATGCTGCTTGCCACGACTCTGGAAGAATTTCTCAAATACGCGCAGAGGCGACCGGCGGCCTTCAGTTGGGGCGATGACGGCAGAGAAATTCCCATGGACGAGAAAGAGGTGAATGTAGAACCTGAGCTGAAACAACTTGCCGGGCGCACACTCTTTGACATAGATGCAGCGGAAATCATGAATGATAGTTTGCCGCTCTCCGTCTTGCAGGAAGCTGCAAACAGCCGCACGCTGCCAGACTATCTGCGCAAGCGTGTCGCTCTGGCCGCCTGGACTAGAGCCATCATGCTCGACAACACGGAAGCCGGAAAAGCTCTAGCCCCGGTTCTGGCAAGCCTCGCGCCTGAGATGAAGCCTTTGCTGGACGAATACATGGCCGCGACCACTGCTCCAAACAGAAAGGCTGTGGCGCTCTACACCATCTTAAAATTCCCCGGCACGCGCCCCTTCGTGGATGCAGGCGTAGGTCGCTCCACACCACTCAATGAGAGAGATACTTTTAGAGACAACTGGTGGTGCGACCGCGCATCAGCTACGTACAACACCGAACAGGACGAGAAGTATGCAAGCGATGCAGACACAACTGCAAACAAAGCGGTGCCCAAAGCTGACACGATGCAACTGGATTTCCTGAGCGCTGCGCAGGCGGCTGCGGGTAAGAAGGAGCGAGCCGCGCTTCTGGCGCTCGGCACAGGGCCAAACTATCTGGCGCGCGAGGCCGTTGACTGGGCTAATCGTATGCCCAATAACCCGCGCGTACCGGAAGCGCTGCACCTGGCGGTGATGGCGACCCGTTATAGCTGCGCGGACAAAGACACGGGGCCGCTCTCAAAGGCCGCATGGCAGCTACTTCATAGCCGCTATAAGAACACTGCCTGGGCAAAGAAGACTCCCTACTGGTTCAAGGGATACTGAGTTTGACCGGCGGAATAACTGTAGGGGCAGGGCTAGTCCCTGCCCTTATAATGCTAATTTAACGCGAGTTCGAGATAAGAATATCGACAATGTTCCTGGCTCCGTAGGAGCCGGATGTTTATAGAATGGGATGAGATAAATTGATCTAAGCTCCGCGAGGTGCGGCATGTGTCGCCTCTATTACATAAAGCTCCTACGGAGCTTGAGACCTGGTTGCTCAGATAAGCT
>DASWQH010000084.1:0-44581 GCA_036403815.1 Pyrinomonadaceae bacterium
TGCCGGGTGACGGTAAAAGAAAATCATGCTCTCCCTTTTTACCGTCACCCGGCACCTGACACCCGACACCTGTTTTCTTAACCTTGCTGTTGACAGCTATTAACCGCTTCTCGCCTCATGTTATGGTTGACATCCCGGTGAAGACCAACATATAGTGTCTCTCTCCTTTATGAGGCTCTAGGGGCTGCGCTTTTGTCCCGGCCAAAGAGAGCTTGGAGCCGCCTCTATTAACTGCTGGCAAATTTTGAATGTTTAGACTACAACGATTAGAAATAACCGGATTTAAATCCTTTGCGGATCATACAGACCTCATCTTCACCGGCGAAGGCATTACGGCTATCGTCGGCCCGAACGGCTGCGGAAAGTCGAACGTGTCGGATGCTATAGCGTGGGTCTTGGGCGAACAGCGTGTTAAGAACCTGCGCGGCGGCGAGATGAAGGACGTTATCTTCACAGGCTCGCGCAATCGCCCGCCGAGCGGCATGGCCGAAGTCGTGCTCCACATGGTACGCGACGAAACGGTCGAAGAAGAGCCGGACATAGAAGATATTGACGCCACGCTCGAAGAGATAGACGACCAACGGGTAGCATTAGAAGCGCCGCTCCTGGCAGAAGCCTCTCAGGAGAGCGTGCCGCAATCAGAAGGCACAGCCGTTGAGGCTGTAGCTGAAAGCGTGGTTAGTGTGGTTGCGGCTTCGACGGCTGAAACGTCTGAAGCTCTGACCGTTATTACGCAGGACGCAACCGCCGTTGAAGCTTCCCTGACAGACGCCCAACAATCTACCGAAGCCAAAATCACAAAAACGCACGGGCGTCGTCACTGGCGACCCACCCGCATGGCTTTAGAGTTTGCGCCGGGCGAGACCGTGACGGTCACGCGTCGCCTGTATCGTTCGGGCGAGAGCGAGTACCTGTTGCAGGGACGCACCTGCCGCCTGCGCGATATTCAAGACCTCTTTTCCGGCACGGGGCTGTCGGGCGCGCACTACGCCATCATAGAGCAGGGAAGAATCGGCCAGATTCTCTCGGCCAAGCCTATGGACAGGCGCACGCTCATAGAAGAAGCCGCAGGGATTACCAAGTTTCGTGTGCGCCAGCGCGCAGCCGAAGCGCGCCTGGAATCAGCCCGCTCAAATCTCAATCGCATTTCCGACATCATCAGCGAGATTGATAGACAGGTAAACAGTCTCAGGCGTCAGGCCGCAAAGGCGCGCCGCTATCGCATTCTTCGAGAAGAACTGCGAGAGTTGCTGCGCCGCGTGTACGTTGCGGAAGAGAGGACTTTGACGGCGCTGCTTGAGGAAACAGGTGCGCGCGTAGAAGAAGTTGCGCGGGAAGAGCAATCGCTGATTGCCACCTTGGCTGCACGTGAAGACGAAGCACGCGGCGCGACGCAGGGAGCACGCGCCGTCGAAGAAGAGCTTGCAGAAAAGCGCGCCGCGGCAGCCGACGCAGCCCTACAGCGCGACCGTCGTCAACGCGAGCGCATTTATCAGGAAGAGCAGGTCGCATCTCTCACCAGACGCCGCGCAGAGATTGAAAGCGAGATGGAATCGGTGCGCCTTCGCCTCGTCGCCGTCGAAGAAGAGATAGGGCGGCTCGGTGAAGAAGATGCCCGTCTTCGCGCCGCAGCGGAAGAGAGCGCCGAGATGCTTCAATCCGCAGAGGCTTCTTACAGCAACAAGCTTCTGGAAGTCGCGCTGGCCGAAGACGAAATCGAGCGCGGGCGTGCAGAGCTTCTGACGCATACGGCTGTTACAGAGCGCTTGATGGAGATTAGCCGCCAGTTGGAATCTGCGCTCGAACGTCTGGCCTCGCAGGCCGAAGGACTGGCGCGCGAAGGCGAGCGTGCGGCAGCCATTCATGCCGAACGCATTGTCGAAGCCGAAGGCTTGAATGAAGAGATTCTGCGGGCGCGTGAGCGCGTGGCTTCGCTTGCCGCAGAGCGCGAAGAGGCCGTGCATGCGGTCGTGCTGGGGCACGAGGCCGTTTCTGAAACCGATGCTGTGTTGTCAGGTATACGCGACGAGCATTCGCGCACGCGTCATCGTCTGGACAGCCTGCTTGAGCTTGACCAGCGACGCGCGCACTACTCCGTTGCCGTGCAGAGACTTTTTAGTGCGGGCGAAGCGGTTGAAGATTTTCATTTCATGGGCACGCTCGCAGACATGCTTCAGGTTGAGCCTAGATGGGAGCGCGCGGTCGAAGGCGCGTTCGGCTCAAGCCTGCAATCAATCATCGTTCCGACGCCGGACGATGCGACGCGCGCCGCTCTCTGGCTCAGAGAAAACGATGCAGGCCGCGCCAGCTTCCTCGTCGCAGGGCTTCACGGCGCAAGCGAAGAGGCCGAGACTGAAACCCTCAGACGCAACGCTGTAGACAACACTAATCGAGAGCCGGTCGGCGGCGGCGATGCGTTTGAGAATGAGCCGCTCGAAGGTGTGCGCATAGGCGACCTGCTGGGTGCGCCGCCGGAATTGTTGCGCGTGCTCGAACGCACTTTATCGCAGAGGATGAACGCGCGGCTGGCAGGCAGCCTTGAAGATGCTATGGCGAAGTCGCTTGTGACAAACGAGATGTATGTCACGCGCGAAGGCGACTGGGTCGCGGGCGGGCAATTAGTGACTGCCGGAGACGAACGGGCGCTCGAAGAGGGCGCGGGGCTGCTGGGCTTCAAGCGCGAGCTGCGTGAGCTGGAAGTGCGCGGCGGAGAGCTGGCCGCAGAGATGGCTCGCGCAGAGGAGGCTGCGAGCGAGACGCGTGCGCGCCTAGTTGACTTGGAAGACGCCGTAGTGAGTTTGAATGAAGCCATTGGTCGGGAAGAGCGAGACGCGATGGCAAGGGAATTGAACGCTGCGAGTTTGGCGCAGGAGATTGAGCGTGCCGAGCGTCACCTGCGCGTAGTGGCGGATGATGCGGCGCGTCTGGCAGAAGAGCGACTTGAGCTGGAGGCGCGTCGCGCGGCTGCGCTTTCGGAAGCAGAAGCAGCCGAGGCTATGCGCACTGCCGCCGCCGTCATGGTGGCGGAGGCCGCAAGTCATCTGGCACACGCGCGGCGCGAAGCCGAAGCCGAAAGCGAAATGCTCGGAGCCGAGCGCGCCAGCGCAGCCGCCGCAGCCGAGCGTCGCCGTGCAACCGCCACGGAGCTTCGGCGCATGGAAGCGGAGCGGGCTGAACTGGGCGTGCGGCTTGACCGACACGCGCGCGAGACGGACGAGACGGGCGCGCGGCTTGAAGACTTGCGCCGCTCAATCGAAGAGATTCTGCTGGGCGAGAGCATGATTTCCGAAGAGTGCGAGCGCGAAGAAAGAGAGATAGCCCAGGCCGCTGCGCGTCTTGAAGAAGCGCGTACACGTGCCGATGCGCTCGCCGCTGAGCTGTCGGAGTTGAATCATAGAGCAGCCGCTTCTCGCGATGCTCGTGCGCAATTGGAAGTCCAGCGCGCAGAAGCTACTGCGCGATTGAGCTATGTGCGCGAGGCTTGCGCTTCGGAGCTGAACCAGTCGCTTGAAGAGCTGGCGCGAGAGCTGCCGCTTGAGGAAGAGTTTGATTTGGAAGCGGGGCGTGCGCGTGTAGAAGAGTTGCGAGCGCGCGTCGAAGGCTTCGGCGCGGTCAACATGATGGCGCTCGAAGAGCTGTCGGAATCGGAAGAGCGCCTACTGTTCCTGACTGGACAGCGGCAGGACATCATTGACGGCATAGCCTCTACGGAAGAGGCTCTGCGAGAAATCAAGCGCCGGTCGCGTGATCGTTTCCGCCATGCGTTCGAGGAGATTAATCGCAACTTCGGCGAGCTGTTCCAGGAATTGTTCGGCGGCGGGCGCGGCGAGATGAGTTTGATTGACGCGGACGATGTGTTAGAGTCCGGCATTGACATCATCGCGCAACCGCCCGGCAAGCGCTTGCAGAATGTGCTCTTGCTTTCGGGTGGTGAAAAAGCTATGGCGGCGCTCTCTCTGGTGCTGGCAATCTTTCGCTATCGCCCGTCGCCCTTCTGCCTGTTGGACGAAGTTGATGCGCCTTTGGACGAAGCGAACGTCGGGCGATTCACGGCGAAGGTCGGGCAGATGGCAGCCGAGACGCAGTTCATCGTCATCACGCACAACAAGCGCACGATGGAGATGGCACGCGCTCTCTACGGCGTGACGATGGAAGACGCGGGCGTCTCCAAGCTCGTCTCAGTAAAGTTTGAATGAAGAGAGAAAATCCGATTCACTTGCGCCTCCTTCTAGCCGCGCTCGCAATTTTGAGCGCGGCTATTTGCGCCGGGGCGCAGACAAAACCCGCCAAGCAGAACACACGCGAAAAGGTCACGCCTGCCGCCGAAACCCCTTCCACAAATGAAGCGAACCGGGACGACACGCGCTACGTCTACGAATTCAAGCAGCCCGATTTTCTGGTCAGCCGCATACGCATAGAGCATGACGCACAGGGGCGCGGCCACATACAGTTCCTGCGCAAAGGCAACGACGATTCGTTTGAAGAAGAGCTGGAGCTGTCTGCGACTGCCGCAGCGCGTATCAAGGCACTGTGGGACGCGCTCAAGTTTCTGGATTCAAGCGCCGATTATCAGGCCGAGAAACAGTTCCCGCATCTGGGCACTATAAGGCTGGAGATGAAGCAGGGCGGGCGCGACCGCTCGGCGGAATTCAACTGGACGAACGACCCGAACGCCAAAGCGCTTGCCAATGAATACTGGCGCGCGGCGGATCAAGCCATACTGGTCTTCGACATCGCGGTCTCGCGCGAGAACCTGCCGCTGGAAGCGCCCAAGCTGATGGACAAGCTCGACATGCTGCTGGCGCGCAACGGTCTGTCAGACCCCAAGCAACTCATCCCGCTCCTGCGCGACCTCACCACGGACGAACGCGTCCCCCTCATCGCACGCAACCACGCGAGCCGCCTGCTGAAAAAGATAGAGAAATAGGTGACGGGTGTCAGGTGTCAGGTGCCGGTAAAAGAAAATCATACGGTCTTTCTTTTTTACCGGCACCCGGCACCTGATACCCGTCACCCACGATGTCCTCGCTTGCTTTTCTCCATGTGGCTCGGATAAATTAAGGTCTCACCGGAGCGCATCCTGACCCTCGTCTTGTGAAGCGTGAAAATGACGCGGATGGCTATTCTTCTCATCTGAATTCATATATCTGAAAGGAACCCCTTTTCAAAGAGTCATGAAAGCTTTCCCAACTGATAACATACGCAATCTCGCCGTCATCGGACACGGCGACTCAGGCAAAACGCAGCTCGTCAGTTCTCTTCTACACGTCGCCGGGGCAACTCCGCGCTGGGGCAAGGTTGACGAAGGCACTTCGACGACCGATCACGAAGAGGACTCGATTGCGCGCAAGATAACCCTCAACTCGGCGCTTGCACATCTGGAACACCGCGAAACAAAGATTAATTTTATAGACACGCCCGGCTACGCCGCCTTCATCTCGCACGCAAGGCCCGCGCTGCGTGTGGCCGACTGCGGGCTGGTGGTCGTGGATGCAGTCAACGGTGTAGAGGTGCAGACGGAGAAGGCATGGGCTTACGCCAACGAGTTCATGCTGCCGCGCCTGATGGTCATCACCAAGCTCGATAAGGAGCGCGCCGAACTCGGCACAGCCCTTGAGAGCGCAACCCGCACCTTCAGCCGCGCCATCATTCCCTTCACCCTGCCCATAGGCCGTGAGAAAGATTTTCGCGGCGTCGTGGATGTCGTACACATGAAGGCTTACGAGTTTGACGAGCAGGGCAAGGCGCGAGAGATTCCGATTCCCGAAGACGGGCGCGATGTCGTCGAACGAACCAGAGAGAGACTGATTGAGCTGGTCGCAGAATCCGATGACTCGCTGATGGAGAAATATTTCGAGCAGGGAACATTGGACGACGCGGACATCCTGCCGAACATCACCAACGCCATCGCCAACAGCAAGCTCTGCCCTGTCTTCTCCGTCTCGGCCACAACACTGGTGGGCTTGAGCACCCTGCTTGACCACATCATAGAGTTTGTTCCAGACCCCGCGCACCACGTAGAGGAGCACGGGCGCAACGCGCCGGAAGCGGACGGCGGAGAACCCGTCACGCGCAAGTATGATGACAACGCGCCCTTTTCGGCCTACGTCTTTCGCACCATCGCAGACCCGTTCGCCGGACGCATCAACGTGATGAAGATCATCAGCGGCCACATCTCTACGGACGCGACCGTCTACAACTGCACACGCGGCGCGCAGGAGCGGCTCGGCGCTTTGCACGTCATGCAGGGCAAGCAGCTTGATAAGGTCAACGAAGCGCACACGGGAGACATCATCGCCTGCGTCAAGCTGAAAGAGACGCAGACGGGCGACACCCTCTGCGACAAGTCCGCTCCGATTGTTTACGACGGTGTAGAATATCCTGAAGCGGCCATAGCCTTTGCCATAGAGCCTAAGTCGCGTCAGGACGAAGAGAAAATTTCCGTCGCCCTGCACAAGATTCTGGAGGAAGACCCCAGTCTACACTTCGACCGCGACGCGCAGACCAAAGAATTTCTGCTTTCAGGCTCAGGCCAGCTTCACGTAGAGACTGTGGTCGAGAAGCTGAAGAACCGCTATCACGTAGAGGTCGCGCTTCATCCTCCGAAAGTTCCGTACAAGGAGACCATCACGGGGCGTGCAGAAGTGCAGGGACGCCACAAGAAGCAGACGGGCGGGCGCGGCCAGTTCGGCGACTGCAAAGTTATCTTCGAGCCGCTGGAGCGTGGCGCTGGTTTCGTCTTCGAGGACAAGATTTTCGGCGGCTCTGTCCCGCACAATTTCCGCCCCGCTATCGAGAAGGGAATCGTAGATGCGGCGGCAGGGGGTGCGGTCGCTGGCTACCCGCTAGTGGATTTCAAGGCCGTGCTCGTTGACGGCTCCTACCACACGGTTGACTCGGACGAGCATTCTTTCCGCGCCGCAGGCCGCAAAGCATTTCGCGCGGCGATGGAGAAGGTTAAGCCGACCCTGCTGGAGCCGATCATGGATGTCGAAGTGAGCGCGCCGCAGGAATACAGCGGCGACATCATGGGCGACCTCAACTCGCGCCGAGGCCGCGTGCAGGGCATGGACATGCGCGGCAACCAGCAGGTGATTAAAGCGCAGGTGCCTATGGCCGAGATGCTCGACTATCAATCGAAGCTCAATTCAATCACCGCAGCGCGCGGCTCTTACCACATGCAGTTCTCACACTACGACCAGGTGCCCGGCCAGATAGCCCAAAAAGTCATAGAGCAGGCACGCGCCGAAGGACGCATCAGAGCCGAAGAGGAAGAATAAGCGAGAGGCCAGTATGTCATTGCAGGTTGCCAAACATTTCTTCACCGTTGCGGAATTCGAGCGCATGGGCGAGGCGGGCATTTTCTCTGAAGATGCCCGCCTTGAACTCATAGAAGGGGAGATTGTCGAGATATCACCTATCGGCAGCCGCCACGCCGCGTGCGTTAAACGACTCAGCAGGTATTTGAATCGAACTATAGGCGATATAGCTCTTATCAGTACGCAAGACCCGATTCAACTTAACGACTTTACAGCGCCTCAGCCCGATATTGCTCTACTGCAACTGCGTGATGATTTTTACGAGAGTGCTCACCCTAAGCCTCAAGATGTGCTTCTCATTATAGAGGTCGCAGATACAACGGTTGATTATGATCGGCTGATTAAGCTGCCGCTCTATGCGAAGGCTGGCATCCCGGAAGTATGGATTATTAATCTGCCAGCCGACCGGGTTGAAATCAACGCCACGCCGGATAATGGAGCATACAAAATCGCAACTGAGGTCAGGCGCGGCGAGCAGGCACAGGCGCAGACAATTTCAAGCTTAAGCATTCCCGCCGATATGATTCTCGGCTAAAGACGCCCTCACAAATACCTTGTCTTGAGAATCTCTACATGATGCTTCACATGCCCCGCCATGATGAAGGCGAGCGCACGCACGCTGACTTCACCGCCGCTGGCGACGCCGCGCCTCTGCCATGCTTCATCATCCAGATGACGCAGCATTAGTAGATTAGCCTTACGCACAAACTCAAACTCACGCACAAGCTCGTCAAACGGACATGCATCGAAGCTTGCATAACGAACGTAGTCGTCCTGCTCAAAGCCGGGAAGCTCCGTCTGATCGTTTCGGGCAAACCGCAGCGCCCTGTAAGCGAATATCCGCTCCCCATCAATCAGGTGCCCGACTAGCTCTTTAATGCTCCACTTATCAGGCGCATATCTGTAGCCAGCCTTCTCTTCATCAACGCCGCGCAATAAGCCTAGCGTTGAATCCATCTGTTCCGACAGGGTTGCCAGAATATCGCCTTCGGGCACGAGCGAAACGTACCTTCCATAGTACGGCGCGTATTCCGTCGCTTCAGGGTAATTGTTAGTCGTCTCAGCCATTACTATAACCGTCCTTCAAAAATACTCGGAGCCATAACGCCCTAATCAGTCCTTGCCGAGCATATAGCATTGAAGCAGGAGGGAACAAGACGATGAAAGAGATGCTATCAGGCGTTCGGGTTGTTTGCTTCGGCAATCATCCGGGCAGAGCATATCTGTTAATCTCGGTGTAGAGTTCTTTCGCCAAATCCGGGTTAAGAGTCTTCAGCGATTCATATTGTTCGAGCGCTGCGGTTTTATTGCGCAAGCCCAGATACGCAAGCCCTAAATTATAGTGTGCGACGTCAAGGCTCGGCCTGAGTTTGAGCGTCTGGCTGTAAGCCTCTACGGCTTCTGTATATTTGCCGCCATTCAGGTAAGCGTTGCCCAGATTGAAATAGGCCGTGACGCTTTTGGGGTCTAAACGGATTGCGTTCTTGAAACTCTCTACAGCCTCATCCAACCGGCGTAGTTGTGTGTAAGCGAAACCCATATTTTTATAGGCCTGCGAGAGCACTTCCGCTTTCACCTGGTATCCTTGCATGTATGCCTGACCTGTTTCGGGCAGAAGTCGAATGACCTCCCGGCAGGCCGCTATGGCATCCTCATAGCGCTTCGATTGATTATAGGCATAGCCGAGGTTGTTATAGGCTTCCGCAAATTCCGGCTTGAGGCGAATGAGTTGTTTATATATTTCGATACTATCGGGGAAACGTTTTAAATGAATGTACGCATAGCCGAGCGGGAAATAAACTCCTGCATAGTTGGGGTCAAGGTTAATCACCTGTCTGTACTCTTCTATTGCTTCCGCGTAGCGTTGCTGATCCAGCAAAATGTTTCCAAGTCCCGCATGGGGTCGCGGGTCAGCCGGGTCTAGCCGTGCCGCTAACCTGTATTGCTCCTGGGCTTCCGAGTAGCCGGGTGATTGTGCGTTGCGCGCCGCGTTCGCTCGCTCTATTGCCCTCTCTTTCTGTGAATTGGCAGAGAGGCGCTGACGCGAGGGATTATCAGGGCGTTGAAATACCAGTCCGCTGGCACCGCCGACGATGTCTCCTGAGCCAGCACCGCCCGAAATATCCTGGGCTTGTAATCGAATGCCGCCGTCGAACATCACCATTAAAGCTATAACAATCCCGCATAGTATGCGCTTCATAACAGTTCTCATAATACACTCAGAATCGCTCGTTAGAGGATAGGCTAGTAGACTGATCATTCACCCTAATGCTGAGGCGGCAGAAAGTCAATAATTTGCCATCTGCCCGGCTTTTCCGTAATGACCTGCAACCGCTTCTTGTGTCCAACCTGATCACGCTAACGCTCATCGAATGAAATCGGGGCGAGCGGTTAAGGATTGAACATTCTGACCGGGCGAGCGGGCTTTTCTCTACGGGCTTCATATTAAATCTCTAGAGGACGATAGATTGATGGGGAAAATCTCTTTGATGTTTATGTGCGCGGGCGTGCTGATGACCGTGATGGCCGGGCGCAACGTGGCGCGGGTGAAGGGTGATGATGCGCCTTTCTGGATGACTAGGCCGGATGCGGCCACCTTTGCAAAGGTGCAGGACGAGCGGTTGCAGAAGGCGCAGGTTGCGCTCGACCGTATGCTGGCTGTTAAGGGCAAGCGCACCGTAGAGAATACGCTTGTCCCTTATGACGAGGTGCTGCTTTATCTGGATGCGGCAGGCCAACAGGCAGGCGTAATGCAGGAAGTTCACCCGGACAAGGAATTTCGTGCGACTGCGGAGAAAATCTCGCAGCGAGTCTCGGCCTTTGCCACAGACCTCTCGCTCAATCGCGCCGTTTATGATGCGATTGCTGCTATTGACGCGAGCAAGGCGGATGCGGAGACGCGTTATTACGTGGAAAGGACGCTGCGCGATTTTCGGCTGGCGGGTGTGGATAAGGACGAGGCCACGCGTACTAAGATTAAGGCGCTGCGCGAAGAGCTGGTGCTCATAGGGCAGGCGTTCTCGCGCAACATACGCGAGGACAAGCGCACCGTCATAGTCACGGACGTGAAGGAGCTTGAAGGACTTCCGGCGGACTACATAGAGCGGCACAAGCCCGGCGCGGATGGGAAGATTACTTTAACGATTGATTATCCGGACGCGTTGCCGGTCTTCTCCTACGCGAAGAATGAGGCTTTGCGTAAGCGCATGTATACCGCTTACAACAATCGCGCTTACCCGAATAACATGGCCGTGCTCGACCGCCTCGTCAGCAAGCGTTATGAGCTGGCGAATCTGGTGGGCTTCAAGACCTGGGCTGATTACATCACAGCCGACAAGATGGTCGAGTCGTCCACGAATGCCTCTACCTTTATAGACCGCATCGTGCTGGCTTCGGGGCAGCGTGCAGAGCGCGAGTACCAAATGCTCGTCAAGCGCAAGCAGCAGGATGTTGCCGATGCTAAGGGAATCAACGCGTGGGAGTTCAGCTACTACTCTGAGCTTGTGCGTAAGGCCAGCTACGATTTCGACACGCAATCCGTGCGTCCGTATTTCACATACGACCGCGTCAAGCAGGGCGTGCTGGATGTGACGGGCAAGCTCTTCGGCGTGACCTTCAAACAGGTAAAGGACGCGCCCGTCTGGGACAACGCGGTCGAGTGCTATGAGATGTTCGAGAACGGAAAGCTCGTCGGGCGATTCTATCTGGACATGCACCCGCGCGAAGGCAAGTACAGCCACGCGGCGCAGTTCGGCGTGCGCACAGGCGTTGCAGGCAAACAGATACCCGAAGCCGTGCTGGTCTGCAATTTCCCCGGCGGCATCGCTGGTGATCCGGGCTTGATGGAGCACGACGATGTGGTGACTTTCTTTCACGAGTTCGGCCACCTGCTTCACACGCTCTTCGCAGGCCGTCACAAGTGGATAGGCATCGGCGGCATCTCGACCGAGCAGGATTTCGTGGAAGCCCCGTCGCAGATGCTTGAAGAGTGGACGTGGGATGCGCCTACGCTTCAAAGTTTCGCGCGACACTACAAGACGAATGAGCCGATTCCGACCGCGCTCGTCAAGCAGATGCGACGCGCCTCCGAGTTCGGCGAAGGCTTACGCGTGCGCCGACAGATGGTCTACGCTCGATTGTCACTGAGCATCTACGACCGCACGCCCGATAAGGTCAACACGGACGCGCTCATCAAGCAGATTACGGAGCAATATCAGCCGTTCCCGTTCGTCGAAGACACGCACTTTCAGACGGCCTTCGGACATCTGGACGGATATTCGGCGGTCTATTACACCTACATGTGGTCGCTGGTGATTGCCAAAGACATGTTCAGCCAGTTCGACAAATCGAACCTGCTTGCGCCCGGCGTGGCGACGCGCTACCGCGACCGCGTGCTAGCTCCGGGCGGCTCTAAGCCCGCAGCCAAACTGGTCGAAGACTTCCTCGGGCGTCCCTTCAACTTCACCTCCTGGCAGAAGTGGCTCAACGAGGGCAGCTAGAGCGCTTGTCAGTGCCGCCTGTGGTACTGACCCAACGTGAGGCGCGAGGTAAGAGAGCGCCGTTTTCCTTAAGCCCCTGAAAGGGGCGGTAGATTGTAGCCCACGGCGCGAGCCGTGGGGGTGTCGAGGTAACAAAAGTTAGAAGCCCCTGAAAGGGGCGAAAGAAATTCCTCGTTGGGAATCTTTCGCCCCTTTCAGGGGCTTCTAACTATTATACGCTGCTCAATTCCCACGGCTTGCGCCGTGGGCTATAAACATGTCGCCCCTGCCGGGGCTTAAAATCGGCTCTCTCTTATCTCGAATTTACGTCAGAATGTCATCAACGAGGAGCGCTAGATTTTGAACTGTGGGCGAAACTGCATTTTCGCCGCGCCTTCGTACTTGTGATTGTTTGTAAGCCCCCTCTGCCGGGTGTGAGAAGATTTCGATGCTCTCATCCTGTAGATTGACCAGCCATGCTTCCTGTATCAACGCTTCTGCATACAAAGGGAACTTGACCGCACGATCAAACTCCGCAGAGGTGTCCGCCACTTCGACGACAAGCAATACGTCTTCGGGCGTCGGATGCGCCTGAGCATAAAAATCCGGGCGCGAGCGAAGCAAAGCTATGTCCGGCTGCGGCTCAGAAAAGTTATCAAGACGAATAGGATTCTGCACACGCACGATTACGTCCTGTCCGACCAGCCTGTTCAAGACATGGTTAAGCCGGTCAACGCAAGCGGCATGGCGACTGCCGATTGGACTCATCTCTATTATCTCACCGTCAAGAAGCTCGACGCGATCTTGTTCCGAAAGAATACCGGCCTCTATCATCCGGTAATATTCGGTCACGTTAAATGCGCGTCGTGCTATCTGGATTACCATACGGTCTCACTCGAATGGCAGCATCTCTTCAGCGGTGATGAGGTAGCGTTATAATAACATGTCCAATAAGCAGCCTACATATCAAATATGGCTTGCGTACAAGTCAGCCTTCAAGCTCTTCCTTACTTTGGCGGCTGGCGTGTTTTGCCGCCGGGCGAGATGGTGATGTTGCGTATTTCGCCTTCGTCCGTGTTTGCCCTGCGGTCGCCGACCTTTTTCTGCGCGAGCGTGTCTGAGATGGCGACTGAGGGGCTGACGCCGAACGAGTAGGCGAGCGTGACGGAGAAGGAGGCGCATTCGACCGTGTACTTCTGATTTCTTTGATTCGAGCCGCGCGTGCTGCTGTCTTCGCCCGCAGGCTTCGGAAGCCCTAAAGTCTCGGACATGCGCGTGAAGAAGTCTGAGGCAGAGTCCCAGCGCATGCCGCTGTTGAAGTTGACTTTGATATTAGACAGTCGGTCGTCAACAAAGACCAAGTCAACATCGTCCACGCCTTCTGCGTTATTGCCTTTCAATTCCGCGCCCTGTATGCGTACGGCGCGCGAGCCGACGCTGTTGCCCCCTGAGATTTTGGAATCGAAGAGGCTTGCGTCTTCCAGAGCGCCCTTGACATCCATCAGAGGCATGCCCAGACGAAAGCCCCGAAGCGAGGGCGACTGCTGTACCGGACACGGCGCGACCTGCGGCACATCCTTCTGCTTCTTCTGCGCCAGCGCACACGTGACTGTCAGTGCGGTGATGAAAATCAGGATTTGAAGAGAGCGCAAGGCTTGCATGAAACTTTTTCTCCTTTTGGCAGTTGATGCAGGTCGGCTGCGAACGGGTTGCACAAGGTTCCTGCTACAACGGCTTCTTTCCCTCTACATAGAGCATGGGCACGGTCATACGCAGCTCACCCGCAGGCTGCGCCGCTTCGTTGAGCCGTTTTTCTAAAAGACTGAAGACCTCTTCTTCCGCATCTGCCGGGACGACTCCTCTCCAGCCGTCAAGAAAACCGAAGCGTACCAGAGAATGACGAAGCATTGCGCTCCCGTTAAGAAAGCGCATCTGGAACTGGTCTTCTATCACTTTCACAACCTTGAATCCCGCTTCCAAAAGCCCCGCGCAGACTGTCTCCTTCGTTCCGCGATGCTCTTCGTTCTCGCTTAAGCGCTCAAGGTACTGTTCCTTATCAAGCTCTCTCAAGACATCTCTATAGAGAGAGTAGAATTCGCCGTAATGCCCCTTGACGTTTGTCGTCAGCACAATACGCGCTTCTGGGCGGGAGACGCGGAAGCATTCGGCCAGAACTTGAGCGGGCGCGGCAAAGTTGTTGATGCCTACGTTCGAGACTATCAGGTCGAAAGCTTCGTCTTCAAACGGCTGCTTTGCGCCGTCGCCCTCTACGATTGAAACATTCGGCAACGCATAAACCTTCTGCTTCAATCGTGCGCGCTCGATGGCTTCCGTCCAAATATCAAGTCCCGTGATGTGACAGGTGCGCCCGAACGAGTGCGCCAGCTCGAAAAGCGGAAAGCCTGTGCCGAAGCCGAGGTCTAGAATGTTGATGTCGCCGCGAAGCTCTATGTGTTGGAAAAGAAGCTGGCCGAATCTGGACGACCAGAAAGAAAGCTCGTCAAAGACAGAGGCGAAGACGGAAGCAATCTCCGGATTACGAAAGTCGGTTATGCGTTTGAGATAGTCCGTCATAAAGATTTACGTGCGGCTATGGAACCAGTGTCTGTATTGCTCTCTGATTATATATTCATTACGGGAAACAAAAGCAAAGGCTCTGACGGTTAAGCCAGAGCCTTTGCTTTTGTACCGCACTGCCTTTGCAGATAAGCGGTCGTTAAGGAGTGCAACCGTTGACGGTGTAATGCGCTCCGCTGTCTATGATGGGGCCGCCGTTGGAGACGAATATCTGTCGCACGGCGGTCGCAACATTGCCGCTCGAATCCTTGACCTTCAAGGTTATCTTGTAGACACGACCGTCGCCGCCTCCCTGCCGCTCTCGCCGCAGTTGTACGGACTTGCAGTCAGGAGCAATGACGATGTCGTTCGAGGTATTACCATCGCCGTTGCCATTCTCAATTTCGTCACTCGTGACCTGCGAGATGACTACGTCTGAGATGTCCACACCGCCGTCGCACAGGTCGCTCACGCTGGCGACCAGGTTGGCGATACTAAAGGTTTGATACGAGTGGTTGGGCGGCGATAGAGTGATTGTGCCCGAAGTCAGCACAATCGTAGGCGCGGTGGCATCCTTGACCGTGATGGTCTGGTTGCCGGTGGTCATGTTATTCGACGCATCCGTAGCCTTCCAGGTAATCGTGGTAGTGCCCACAGGATACGGCGCGTTGAGCGGCTGGCTGTCGCTGCGTGTGCCGGTGATGGTGACGCCCGGACAATTGTCATTGCCGGTGGCCGTCCCCGGATTCACATTGGCGCTGCAAGAGTTGGCCGGGGCGTTGACCGTCTGGTCAGGCGGAACGCTCAAGGTCGGCGGCGTGTTATCCGTGACCGTGACGGTCTGCGTAGCGTTCTTGGTGTGACCATGCCCGTCGTCGGCGGTGTAGGTGATGAAGGTCTGCCCGACGGGGAAGTTGTTGCCGGAAGGCACGCCCGTTCGCGTGACCGTGACGGACGCAGAGCAACCGTCGCTGGCCGTGGCCGTGCCAAGCGTCGCATCGCTGACAAACGCGCCGCACGTAGTCGCACTCGGCCCCGTAGAAACGCTGACATTCGGCGGGGCTGTGATTAAGGGGTCGCTCGTGTCAACGACATTCACAGTGACCGTGTCCTCGCTGAAATCACCGGACGGGTCTGTGACCTTGAGCGTGATAGTGTGCGAGCCGAATGCAAGCGAAGTGTTGAGTGTGACACCCGTGCCAAGCACCGTCACACCTTCTCTCCATTCATAAGTGAGCGGAGTATCGCCGTCCGGGTCAGAGGATGCCGAGCCGTCCAGCGTCACGGCTGTAAGGCCACCTGCGCACTCGACCGTCTGGTCTGTGCCTGCGTTTGCCACGGGCGGAGTGTTACAACCGCCGTCGCTGTGGCCGCCTGTCTGAGTGTTCCCCTTCAGTTCCCAGATGTCCTGGCCGATGCTGCCACTCGTCAACGTCTCTATGACGATGCCTATGTGGTAATTGCCCTCTTGCTCGACACCGAAGAGGAAGCGTAGGTTGATGTCGCTGCCTGATGCCAGCGGCGTTACAAGCGTGATAGTGCCTGCCCCAAGTGTGGAGTTGACGCCTCCGCCCAGCGCCTGCAAGGGCGGCGTCTCAACCGTTGTGCCTTGAACCGTCACATTGCAGGGCGCGGAGCCATTGCATGTAGCGGCGTCGTTAACGCCCGTCACCAACGTGGCCGAAGAGTTGCGCGCGCGCAGGTCTGCTGTGCCGGATGGTGCTGTGGTTGTCGTCATATCCACGATGCGGAAACGAAGGCGCGTTACGCTCCCGCCCGTGTTGTTTGTAAACCTGCGGCGCAAATCCATAGTGCCGTAGGTGGAGTTGTTCAACGGGTCTGTAGTTGTATCGCGTACAAGGTTAGGCGCGGAGCCGAACCCCTGCGACGCATCCAGCCTAGACCTGCCGAACTTGGCTGTGCCCGGCGCGTTGCAGGGCACAGGCCCACGCGGGCTAGTTGAGTTCTCCGGCCCCGGTGCGCCCAAAGTTGGCGTCGCGTTACTGCCGACGGGAGTCCCCGGAGTCGTAGAGACTACGCGGAAGTCTGTCGCATTGTCGCCCGCGTCCAGCGTCTCGCCCTTCGCTACCTTGCGCACGAAGCTGTACTCGGACGTGCTGCCGCTCGCGGGTTGAAGCGTCGCGCCTTCCCTGAGCAGGTCGCAGTTGTTGCCTGTGTTAGAGCCGAACCCGACGCCGTCCAGACGTGTACCCGTCTGTATGTTGGACAGGTCGGCGGTCGTGAAGAGAGCGACGTTGCGGTCGTTCTCTATGTTAGCAGTCAGCGTTTGATCGCCTGTGGCATAAGCGCCGAGGCTGTAGGCAGAGCCGACCAGCAGGTAATTGCCGCGTGCCGGAATCACAGTGCCGTTCGGAATGACGGCGATGACGACCGGCGTATCCGAGCAACCCGCGCTGCTCTTCACCAGCGCCCAGCCTGCCGAAGCATCCGAAGCCTGCACGGTGATGTCGCTGTCCGTGTTGTTCAGGAGTTCTACAAAGTCATCGTCAGGGCCGCCTGCGCCAGAGGTGCGAAGCTCGCTGATGATGACCGTGCCCGGTGTGCCGTTCGGGTTGATAGTGCCAACGGCCTGGCTGTCTGTGACAGTGCCATTCGTCGCACCGCTGAGGTTGACGAGGAAGGTCTCTGCGGTCTCAGCGTTGTCGGCGTCAGAAAGCACTGGCACGGAGATGGTCTGAACAGTCTCGCCCGGATTGAAGGTGAGCGTGCCGCTGGTCGTTGTGTAGTCCGAGCCTGCGGTCGCGGGGTTAGCGCCTCCAGTATCGTTCGCCGTAGTGAAGTTGACCGTCACGGGCTGCGAGAAGGAGTGCGAGAGAGTCACCGCAAAGGCCGCAGGGCTTGAGCCGGATGAAGGCTCGGCCACGGAAGCGTCCTTGATGGTGATGTCGGGCGGCGTCAGGATAGGCGTGACGGTCGGGTCGGCTGAGCCGCCGACAGTCGGATCGTCTGTCAGGACGTTTGCGAAATTGCTGCCCGAAACCGTTCCCTGGTTGGAAACCTGCGAGACGCCGCTCGGCAATGGACTATTGACCGTCACCTGGAACTGCACCCTGACAGTCTTGCCCGCTTGTAGCGTTCCAATGTTAGCCGTCACGGTTTCTCCGGACGGAGGCAGCACAGGATTTACGACCGCTGCCTTCCTGATGGCCGAAGCCGTGCCGCTGTTGCGTATTCTCTTTGCGTGCGCCGACTGCATGCTGCTCTGGTCAAGCGCGCTCTTGTTCAAGACGAAGGAAGCAACGTTGCTTTCCTTCTCGTCGCCGCCGAGCAGGGAACCGGCAATGTTGTTTGGAATATCTTTTTGCGCCAGATATTCTCGCTGGTATGCCCCTGATTCGAGGAGCGTCGCTATGGGCTGGGTGCATCCGCCGCTGTTGAAAGTAATGGTTCCAGAGAGGCTGATGTCCGTCGTAGTAAGCCCGTTTGCGTCATCCAACTCAAGCGGGTCAACTGCTGCGGTCGGCTGTTTCTGCTTGACGCTGTATGTCCCGGCGGCATTTCGTACGAGGCGTATCTCCTGGCCGTTGCCGCCTGCGCCTGAGACGCCGGAGAAGACATTACCGGCGATGTCCGCGCAGACGTGGCCGCTGTTAACCTCCTGCACGACAAGGGCGCGATTTCCGGTTATGTTCCTGACAGTGTTGTTGGTGACTGTAACGCTTGTAGTTTGCGCGCCGGTGGCTACGCTTAAGCCGTGCAGGATATTAATAGCCACGGCAAGAGCTATTTCCTGAACCGTGTTGCCGTCAATCAGAATCGAAGTGTTAATGGCTCCTTCATTGGAGACAGAGATGCCGTTGCCAACGGATGAGCCGGAACCGGGTACGCCGAGCGTGCCGATAACATTGTTCTGAATCTTCCCCTGCATGGTTCTGGTAAACGGCGCATTGCCGTTAGTGAACACGTTGATGGCTTGGGCGCGTGTGCCCTTCAGCGTGTTGTTGTGTATGTTGAAGGTCGCGTCGCCGCTCTGTGCATTCGAGACGCTGATGCCTACGTTGTTGCTCTGGAAGTTGCTGCCGCTCACAGCCACGCTCAATTCCGTCTCGCCTGCAACGCCCGTGCTGGCAGAGGTGTCTGCGTTGACAGCCGTAGCCGTATTAGGCGCGTTGCCTGTAAAGGTGCTGTTCGTGACCGTCAGCCCCATCTTGGCCGTGCCTGTGCCCAGGAAGTTAACCAGATTTCCGTGAACACCAGTCGCGCCGTTGCTTGAGATAGTGCTGTTGGTAATCTGGAAATCCGTGAGCGTGCCCGTTGAGTTGGTAATCTGTAGCTCGAACTCAAAAGAGTTGCTGATGGTGGTGTTGTTGATGACGGTCGGATTCGAGCCGCCTACAGCCGTTCCGCTCAGGTTCACCAGCTCGACTCCTGATTCATCCGGGCTGGTCTGGTCGCCATTGCCTGTGATGAGACAGCCGTCCAGCTTGAACCCGTTGACGGTCGTGCCGCTGATGCCGCTGCCGTGGTTCTGCTTGATGTTCATCAAGTTCAGCGCGACGTTGGTTGCGTTGGTCAGGCTGACGCCGTGACCCGAAAGATTCTGAATCGTTCCGCCTGTGCAGGTGGGCGTCCCAGTAGTACAGACTCCGCCGTTTCCAGCTACAGTAAAGCTGCCTGTGGTGTTGGAAAGCACGATGGCGTTGGCGGGGTCTGGGTTGGCGTCGTTGTTACCGGCAGAAATGCTGCGGAAGGTCGCGTTAAGCACGCCGTTGCTGAGATTGACTGGAACACCGGCTGTGGTCGTGTTGCTCACATCCACGTTCTCCGAGACCGTCAACGTGCCAAAGCCGTTGCCGGACAGTCCGGTGCCCGTCGTGTTGCTAATCGTCAGGCCGTGTATGTTGTTATTCTGAGCGAGGATGATGCCACCGTCCGACGGGTTGGTAATCGTGGGATTCGCTCCACCCGTAGAGGGTAGAGCGTCGCTGTCGGGCGCGAGCGTAATACCTGCCAGTGTCTCAACCGACGAGGTTGCTCCCTGGCCTATCACACGCTGGTTATTCTCCAGCGTGAGCGGGCCTGTGTAGTTGCCGCTGCCCGTATAGATAAAGATGTTATCGCCTGCTTCCGGGTCAATCACGGCTCCGCCGCTCGTCGTCCCGTTACCGTTGATGGCCTCAAACGCGGCCAGACTGGTGAAAGGATGCGTCAGGCGACCGTCGCAGGCGGAAGAGCAAGCGCCCGCAGTGCTGTTGATGAACCAGACCATGTCGCTGACGGTGAGCACGACTGTACCTGTATCGCTTCCGGAGCCGTTGCTAATCGTATAGTTGAACGTGTCCGTTCCGGTGAAGCCGCGCGGCGGGTCGTAGGTAAACGTTCCCGTCACAGTATTCATGGTGACGTTGCCGCCGTGCGCGCTGGTTCCGTCAAAGGCTGTGATGGTGACGCCGGGGCTATCATTGGAGAGCACGCTGAAGCCGGAGCTGGCGGTATTGATGCGCACATTGCCCGTGGCCGAATGCATGTCATCCACAGCCTCCAGCTTAACTCCGAAGCTGAAGACGTAGTTTGATGCCATCTGGTCGGGCGGATCGAATGTATCTGCGTCTGTAATCTGGTTGGCTATGACAGTCACCGTGCAGGTCGTTCCTGCTGGCAGGTCTGCCACAGGGTCAAGCGTGAAACTGCTTGCAGGCGAAGCGCTCAAATTAAACGCTTGCGGCGAGCCTCCGGGGCATTCTACGGAGAAAGAGCCGGTCGTTGCATTGACCGGCTCGCTGAAGTTGACAGTAATGTTGGAGTTTGATGCTACATCCGTCGCGCCGTTGGTCGGCGTCGTGCTGATCACGGTCGGGCCTGCATCCACGTTAATCGTCGCGGTCGCCGTGTCGTTCGGCGTGAGGCCGTTTGTCACCGTGTAGGTGAAGCTATCTGTTCCCTGAAAGCCCGCTAGCGGCGTATAAGTGAAGCTGCCATCGCTGTTGAGCGTGACGGTGCCGCCCTGAGCGGTTGAGCCGCCCGCTATAGCGACGGCGGTGGGCGAAGGCGTTCCCGTATCGTTGGCGAGTACGCCGGGCGCGCTGATGCTCAGTGAAATATCTTTGGTTGCGTTGTAGGTGTCTGCAAAAGCTAGCGGCGAGACCTTCAAAGAGCCAGGCACGAGCGTTGTATTCGCATCAATCGTGTCATTAAGGGTCACGCTCGTGGCATCTGTCGCGCCAGTGTTGGAGATGTTCACATCATAGGTGATGGTATCACCCGCTTCGGCCTTGCCGTCTCCGTTTGGATCGGAGAACGAATCGGTTTTGGTGGCTGTGATAATGGCTGTATCCGGGGCGGGCATGTTCAACGCCGCGCCGGGCACGACTGAATTTTTCTGTCGAATGTCAGTAATTGATGAATTGGATTTAACATAGCCTGCGAAGCGCATCTGTGCGGAGACAATGGGCACAATCGGCGTCACAAGGATTACGAAAGATACGAAAAGGGAAGCGAAAACCCTGGCATTGCCAGACAGTAGTCGGGGGGTGCTTGATTTCATGGTCTACAATCCTTTAGAGGTGAACGGAGCCTTCGTGGCAGACTCCTTTGAAAAGATAAAGACTTAAGACAGCGCTGGCGCTGCGCCTACTGCGAGCAATCTGGAGACAGGTCTTAGCACTAGAGGCACGAGAAGACGAGAACTCTGGGGGACGACCTGTTAAAGTTTCAACCCTGGGCGTGTTAACGAACTGTTAAGCTCTTTAACTCAATTGTACTGAGCGCGGGGCACATTAACACATGACCGAATGTCATGGCAAGATTTTTTGCTGTGCCGTGAGAGAACAGGGAAGATGGGCTAGCTTTCTGATTATTGCATCGCTCAATGGAAGGTTATCTTTGACTTATGTTTCCGCGAATATCCAGCCCATCTCAGTTGTAAAAATCGTCAGTCCTTCTCTTCCTGCTTAAAGCGCGCGCGAAATTCCTGCGAGCGTTGTCTTAGCTCAAGCCAGTCCTGAAAAATCTCCGGCTGTTCAAGCCAGACTGTGAACCAGTGCGCTATCTCTGCTTTTTCCGCACGCTTGCGCGCATCCACGTTGCGGTTGCCTGCGATCATCTGCGCGCGCTGCTTGCCCTTCAAGGCCGTCTCGCGCACGCGGCGCAATCCAGCCGGATCGTTTGCGCGCACGAACTGTCGTCGCAGGTTTTCAAGATTCCTCAGAGAGTTCGCGGCCTGTTTGAAGTCCGCAAACTTCAGCACGTTGCGGAACATGGCTTCATGCGGGTCTGCCGAGCGGCGCTGCGCGTCCAACTCCAACACCTCGGCGTGTCTCAACTCCGCGCCTTCGTCCGCTAAGAGACGCGCCATCCTTACGGGACTCTCGACCGCGCCTTCTCCGAACTTTTCGCGCACCGCTCGCTCTATCTCTTCCAATTCACTCGCGCCCACGGATTCGCAGTCCAGGTGTTCCCACACCTCTATCATCAAATCCCTCTTGGTTCGCGATTTCCACTTCTGCTCTTTCATCTGATTTAAGATTACAGGCAATGCGTAGAAAGAGAAAAGCTGGGAGAGCAGCTTGGGACAAAAAACTAAGAAGCTGTATGGAAATTCCGATGTTTGCGCCGCAGGCGCAGCCAGAAGGTAGCCAGACGTGCAACGTCTGGAACCAAGTACGAGTTTGAGAGTACGCGCCCTGAAGGGAGCGCGTAGATTCTACGCGCTCCCTTCAGGGCGCGAATGATAGCTACATCGTTACCAGAGGCAGAGTCGGCCTCGCGTCCGCCTCAGCCTCTGGCTACCCTCTGGATGCGCCTTCGGCGCAAACGCTGGATATGCCTGCGGCGCAAACCATTGAATTCTCAAATAGCTTCTAAAGTTTCATAGACCAGCGAAGTTCTATTATCTCCCGGCCATTTTCCTCTACGTCTTCATTTGCGCTACAATCATGCCTCGTACTCACTTGTTCCGTTGTAGCTCATGGCTCAGTCAACACAGACCATCGAAGCCGCGCTCGCTGCGCTCAGAAACCATTTCGGTTTCGAGGATTTCCGCGAAGGCCAGCGCGAAGTCATCTCTGCCGTCCTTGAAGGCCACGACACGGTAGTCGTGATGCCTACGGGCGGCGGGAAATCTCTATGCTACCAGTTACCCGCGCTGATGTTGGAGGGCGCGACGCTGGTCGTCTCGCCGCTTATCGCGCTGATGAAAGATCAGGTGGACGCTCTTCACGCGCGCAATCTTCCGGCGACATTCATCAACAGCTCGATTGATTTTGAAGAACAGAAGGCGCGCATACAGGGCGTGCGGCGCGGCGCATTCAAGCTCGTCTACGTTGCGCCCGAACGCTTCCGCAGCAACCATTTCCTGGAAGCCCTCAAGAGCGCGCAGATTTCTCTCTTCGCCGTTGACGAAGCGCACTGCATCTCTACCTGGGGACACGATTTCAGGCCGGATTACCTGCGCCTGCGCGGAGCCTTGGAGAGCATCGGGCGACCGCAGACCCTGGCGCTCACCGCGACCGCCACGCCCTACGTCCGCGCCGACATCATAGAGCAACTTGCTTTGCAAGACCCGCGCGCCTTCGTCAGCGGCTTCGACCGCCCGAACCTCTCCATCAACGTCACGCACACGCAGAAAGAGCGCGAGAAGATAACGCGCATACGCTCGCTCACTGCCAAACATAGCGGAGGCTCAGGCATCATCTACACCTCCACGCGCAAATCGGTCGAGCAGATCACGTCGCGCCTGAAGACTGCCGGACTGAGCGTTGTCGCCTATCATGCCGGGATGGACGATGCTGCGCGCGTCGAAGCGCAGGACGAGTTCATGAGCGGGCGCACGCAGATGATCGTCGCCACCAACGCCTTCGGCATGGGCATAGACAAGCCTGACATACGCTTCGTAGCTCATTATCATCTGCCCGGCTCAATCGAAGCCTATTATCAGGAGATAGGCCGAGCGGGGCGCGACCGTCTCTCGTCCGATTGCGAGCTTCTCTTCAACTACGCGGACAAGCGCACGCAGGACTATTTTATAGAAGGCTCGTACCCTCAGCCCGAACTCATCGCGCGCGTTTACGAAACCCTCGCCGCCATACGCCAGCAGCGCATAGAGCTTTCCACGCACGAGATAGCCCAGCGCGCAGGGATTCGTAACGAGATGGCTGTGCAGTCTGCCCTCATCACGCTCGAAAAGGCAGGGCACATAGAGCGCGGCGCGGCTGGAGAAAACCGTGCGTCCATAAAACTGCTCATGCCTGCGCAGCGTGCGCGTGAAGCGGTCGGCGGACGCGACACGCGCGCTCGTCAGGCGCTCATAGGTCTGCTGGGCGGTTATGACATCTCGGAGCGCAACGAAGCTGAACTGAACGTCACGGAATTGTCCGAAGCCATCGGTCTTGACGTTTTGACCACACGCCGCGCGCTTTCCACGCTCACCTCCAGCGGCATCATCAGCTACAATCCTGCGCGTCGCACGCGTGGTCTGGTCATGCTGGACGAAACCCCCGCTCATACCCTTCGCATACGACCGCAGGACTTAGCGCGCCGCGCCGCCCTTGAGCAGAGAAAGCTGCGCGAGATGATTAGCTTCTGTTACACAGAGCATTGTTACAGAGCCTTCATCCTGGATTACTTCGGCGACCCGCATCACGCAGAGAACTGCGGCATGTGCGGCAACTGCGTCGCGGAGATTCGCGGGGCAACAAAGCGCACGCCCGATGCCTGGAGCGCAGAGATGCCGCTTGAGCCTCCAACGAAGCTTGACGCCTTCGTGCGCAAGCACACGCCCGTCGCGCTCGATCTTGAAGAAGAGTTGAGCGAGCAGGCGCGAATCGCGCGCGCCAGAGAAAAGGCCGAAGGCTTTGAGAGCGAGGAAGAGACCGAAATCAGCGTCACACAGTCTCGCTCGTTGACCGAAGAGGAAGTCTTGCTTGTGCGAAAGGTTCTGGCCTGCGCCGCACGCATGCAGGGGCGTTACGGCAAGGGGCTTCTGGCCGCCACGCTGCGCGGCTCGCGTGCGAAGAATGTACTCGATGCGGGACTCGACCAGCTTTCGACATACGCCATTCTGGACGACATGACGCAGGACGAATTGATGCTCTACATTGACGCGCTCGTCGCCGCCGGATGCCTCAACATAGCGGGCGGAACGTATCCAACAGTATCCCTTTCATCATTCGGCGCGGATGTCATGCGCGAGCGTGCGGAGTTAGAGCTTGCTATAGCCGACACCGCGCTGAGCACCATCGCCACCTCGAAGGCCGTCACCCGCCCCGCTTCCTCTGAGAAGAAGCAGAGCACGGTTGACGAAACCTATGCTCTTTATTGCGAGGGCTTAACGGTCGAGGAGATTGCTCGCAGGCGCAATCTCACGGAGATGACCATCGAAAAGCATCTGGCCGACTGCATCTACGAAGGTCGCCACTTCGACATCACACAGCACGTCACGGATGAGGATCGCGCTCTGATAGAAATCGCCGTCGAGCAACTCGGCACCGAGCTGCTTCGCCCACTGCGCGACGCTCTTCCGCCGCACATCAACTACCGCATGATTCGCTTCGTCGTCGCAGACCTCCAACGTGACATGAAAGGTGGCGGCTGAAGAAAGCCTGTACACGTATTTAGTTACACATCACAACGAACAAGAGGAGACCGAAAATTCATGAGCCGTAATCCGAACACAGACCCGCCACAGCCGAATGATCCTTTGCCGCAACCCGGCGACCCTGCGCTTCCGCCAACGCAACCGCATGATCCGATTCAACCCGACCCGTCACAGCCAGAGCCGTTGCCGCTACCGCCCGACACAAATCCTTCGCCCGCCGCTCCCGTGCGCGAGCCTGACACACCTCTCCCCGCAGGCGACCCGCCGCCCGCAGAGCCTACACGCTTAGCTTAGCGTGCGTATTGTAGAAGTTGTTCAGGTGGCAGTTGAATGTAATGAAAGCTGCAATTCACCGCAGAGACGCAGAGGACGCGGAGGAAGCGCACTTGTCAGTACCGCCTGCGGTAGCGGGCGGGTGGTTGCGTTACCAAGACCCGCCCGCTACCGCAGGCGGTACTGACCAACTCTCTGCGCTCTCTGCGTCTCTGCGGTGAAAGCTCTTCTTTCTTTTACTCAATTCCGAATTGCATCAAGACCATGCCCGTCTTTCTCTGGACATAGACGCTGCGTCGCTGTAAATTTTCGGCAAGCGATTCAGGCCATTTCTCCTCTTATCTTCTGGCCGGGCGCAAATTGAGCTGCAAGCGCATTAGAATGGGCAAGGGGATGGAAACCTTCGTTCAATCGGGAGTAGCACAAGTGGGCGCACTTGAGACGGTGCGAGAGCTTCTTGCGCCCGTTGCGCGTGCTCTCGCGGAAAAACCATTCGTCCCTCATCCTCTCTTTACAGGCGGTCACGGGCAGACGCTCGCTGCTTACGCCTGGCCGCGCCGCTTCAGACTAAAGGGATATGCTCGTGACGAAGCGAGGCTTTTTGAAGTCGAGACGGGCGTGCAGGTGCTGGCACACACTCGCTGGCAGGATAAGAAGCAGGAGCATCCCACTATGCTGCTGCTTCATGGACTCGAAGGCTCTACCGACTCAATCTACATTCTAGGCACTGCCGACAAGGCTTATCGCGCGGGCTTCAACGTCGTGCGTATAAACCTACGCACCTGCGGGAAGACAGAGCATCTGACGCCGACCATTTATCACAGCGGGCTGACGGGCGACATCTTTTTCATCATACGCGAGTTGATAGAACGGGACGGCTTCGACGAGATTTACCTGGTGGGTTTTTCCATGAGCGGTAATATGTCTCTGAGGCTTGCAGGCGAAGAGGCCGAAGGGTTGCCGCCTGAGCTTCGAGGCATCTGCGCCATCTCGCCTTCGGTCGATCTGATAGCCACCGCCCGCACCATAGAGCACCGCTCGAACTGGCTTTATCAAAGGAGCTTCATACGCAGCCTGCACGCACGTATGCGTCGCAAGAAGAAGCTCTTCCCAGAGCTTTACGACATTCGAGACCTGCGTCGGGTTCGCACCATACGCGATTTCGACGAGCGCTTCACGTCGCGCTTTAGTGGCTACAAGGATGCGAACGATTACTATGCGCGCACCAGTTCTTTCCCTCTGCTCCGCTCTATACGCAGGCCAACGCTCATTATCCACGCCCAGAACGATCCCTTCATCCCCTTCGACCCGCTTCGTCATCCATCGGTAGCAGCGAATCCGTACCTCATTCTGCTGGCACCACAGAGCGGCGGGCACGTCGGTTTCGTCGGCGCTGAAGCGGATGGAGAAGACCGCTTCTGGGCCGAGAATCGCATCGTAGAATTCTGCCGACTCATTCACGACCAGCTTCAGCCCTGAGATGTAGAGTTGTGCAACTCGCGCTCCGGCAGTTAAGCTATACTGTATCAATCTTACTGAAAATCAATTAAAACGCCCGGTGTGAATAGAGCATCCTGGCCTGCGGCCTATTATTAATGATTACAGTCTTTAACATCTTCGCGGTTATCTTTCTTGTGATAGCTAACGGTTTTTTCGTCGCCTCGGAGTTCGCGCTGGTCGGCGTGCGCCGCTCGCGCATAGTGACGCTGGCGCAGGGTGGCGATGGCAGCGCGCAACGCCTGCTCGGCCTGCTGGATAATTTGAACGCCTACATCTCTGCGACGCAACTGGGCATCACGCTCGCATCTCTTGCGCTCGGCTGGATAGGCGAGCCTGCGGTCGCGCATCTTCTGGAAGGCCCCCTTGAAGGGCGCATATCGCAGGTCTGGCTCGATACCATATCTTTCGCCATTGCCTTCGCGCTCATTACTTTCCTTCACATAGTACTGGGCGAGCTTGCGCCTAAAACTCTTGCGCTTGAGCGAGCCGAGCGAGTGGCGCTTGCCATTGCCTGGCCTATGCATGCCTTCTACAGAATCTTCTACTGGCCTATACGCCTGCTCGACTGGGCTGGCACGCGGACGGTGCGTTTATTCGGGCTGCATGCATCCGGCGATCACGGCTCAATCTACACGGAAGAAGAGCTGCGCCAGCTTGTCAACGCCTCGCAGCAAAGCGGCATGATGGAAGAGAGCGAGCGGGTGTTGATTAATCGCGTCTTCGACTTTGCGGACGCGGATGTGCGCGAGGCTCTGGTGCCGAGGATGAATGTCGTAGCTTTGCCTGTGACTACGACGCTGGAAGTTGCGGAGAAAACCTTCTGCGAGACGGGCTATTCACGCCTGCCCGTTTACTCAGACCGTCTGGACAACATCATGGGCGTGCTGTTCATGAAGGACTTGATGCAATGCATGCGGCAGCCTGCGAGCGAGTTTAAGCTTGAGAATCACCTGCATCCGCCTATGTTTATTCCTGCGACGGCGCGGCTTGGCGGCGTGTTGGCGCAGATGCAGGCGGCGCAGACGCATCTGGCCTTCGTCATTGACGAGCACGGCGGCATCGAAGGCATCGTCACTATGGAAGACTTGCTGGAAGAGATTGTCGGCGAGATTAACGACGAGTATGACGAAGAGGTGCGCGCACAGATTATAGAAGAGAACGGCGCGTATATTCTGGACGGCATGCTCGCTGTGCGCGACGCTAACCGCCGCTTCAACCTGCGGCTTCCGGAAGACGCAGGCTATACGACGCTCGCCGGATTCATGCTCGCGCAGGCCGGGCGGCTACTGCGTCCGGGCGAAGTGGTCGAATACGAAGGGGCGCGCTTCACGGTCGAGCGCGTCGAACACCGCCGCATTCGCCGCATACGCTTCGTCCCCGCGACGGAGTCCGAAGAAGAGATTATTGCTTGAGTCCCGTTAGGGACAACTGACAATAGCCCAGTGCTTTAGCACTGGGCATAGATGTAAGTTAAAAAGTAGAGTCCCGTAGGGACGACTGAAGATAGGTTCAGTCATCCCTACGGGACTCTACTTTATTTTCTCGCTCAACTTTCCCAGCAATAAATTGCTGGGCTATTGTCAGTCGTCCCTACGGGACTTTCAAATCTTCCTGCGTATCTTCGCCTTCGCTTTCATCCTCGCGCTTGCCCTCGTCGGAATCGCTTGCCTCTGCCGTCTCCGTCTTGGGTTTGAAATCTTCCGCCGGTGCGTGGTAGGCAAAGACTGCATCGCCTTCGGATTGCGGAAGCACGCGCGCGGCAAGGTCGTCCAGAAGACTACGAATGCGCCCCGGCTCGTCCCTTTGGGGTTCGGATGCGCCCACATCGGTCGAGCCTATCTCGGATTCCAGGCGAATGAGCTGCGCGGTTGCGCGACGACAGAAGCCGCAGCCCACTAAGTGCTGTATGACGGGCGCGGACTCGGTTTCCGTAAACCGTCCTTCGACAAAAGCAGAGAGGGCGTCTTCATCCAGATGCACGTCCGCGACGACGGGCGGTGCGACCATCGCGCTACGCTGCAAGTGCTGGTGAATCATAAGGCGTATGCCCTCTGTCTCTCTATTGTTCTTCGGTCGCGGCACGGCTTATGGCTCCTTCCGCCTCCTTGCCCTTTGGACGATTATTCACTATCGGCTTTGCTCAAGTTCTCGCTCCCGACATCCATTAAATGACGACGCACATCTTCCGCAGCCAAATCTTCGGTCGCCATTCCAAGACAAATATCTATCTCATCGGCGGTCAACCCGCCTTTTCCTTCCAACTCTTCTCGAAAGCGTGCGAGAACCTTACCGTAAACTTTTTCGAGCCAGCGCATGATGGTTGATTCATGCACGCGCGCATCGGGCGCGACAGTGCGCCGCTTGGACTGGCGCTGAAACCAACGGCGCAAAGGCGACTGTGGCTCTTCTACCAGACGCGCTATCTCGCGCAGCTTTAATCCTTCGACGTGGTAGTAGAGAAGCAACAGCTTCTCGTGATCGTCCAGTGTTGCGAGCGAGACATCCAAAGCCGCAACGGTCGCCTCCTTGTAGCGTTCGCGTGCGATTCTATCAACCATCGCGCTTTCGCCTCCGCGCGCCTCCGCGCGCCAGCCCGGACGATCCTGCGTCTCGCCTCCGCTCTCCGACCAGTCGTCAATAGAGATTTCATCATGCCGCGCCCGGTGCAGGTCAATCACAGCGTGCCAGACTACTGTTCTGAGCCAGCCGCGCAGCGTTCCACGCCCCGTATAGGTCGCAAACTTGGAGAGCCGTGTATTTTCGACTACGCGTGTGCCGTAAAGCTCCACGTAGACTGAATCAATCACCTCTTCGGCATCCAGCTCCACGCTTGCCAGGTGGCGTGCAATGCGCTCTATGTAGCGGCGGTAGGATTGATCGAACTCCCACCAGGCGTGCTCGCTGCCGCGTGCGCAGCCCATTGCCAGGTAAAGGTCTTGCGACTGAAGCTCTCCTAAAAAGTCGCGCACCTCTGTGGCCGTGGGCGCGTTACCGTTCTGCTGGTCAACCAGGTACTTTTCAACCGCACCTCGAAGCACCAATCTCCAGTCTTCCTGCGAGACGCCGTAATTCGGCGCGGCCTCTACGGAGCGCGCATACAGCGCATCCATATCCGGGACGCAATCTTCGAGCACACCCTCAAGTTTCGCAAAAGGCTTCATGCGGGCGTGATTATAGATTAAATCATACGGTTTCGCATACTGCTTTCGATTGACAAAGATCGCTGGCTTCGGCGACTACAGTGCAATTCCGTAATCCTTCCCGCCCGTTCTCCATGCTTTTGCGCAAAAATAGAGGTATCTACGGAGGCGCATCCGCTTTCTCGTACACACCTCCTAAAAAGCGCAAAACGTTTTCGGTTGGCAAATAGAGCGGGCAAGAAGGAATTCAAAACTTAGGGTCGCCGCTCGTTGCCTCTGTGGACGGCAGGCTTTCGGGAATTTTGCTGAACTCTTGAAGAAAAGTTCAGCGGCGCTATTCGGCCAGAAGTTTTTTTATGACACTCTCGGTCTCGTCATACATGCCTTCGCCAATGTGTACCCAGCGAATGCGTCCCTGCTTATCGAGCACGAAGACGGTCGGCCATGCCTGCACGTTATAGGCATTCCATGACTCGTAATCGTTGTCGGTCACTACAGGGTAGCGTATCCCCAGGGACTTGACCTCGCGCCGCACGTTCTCAAACTGTTTCTCGCGCTCGAATTCCGGCGAGTGGACACCTATGATGACAAGCCCGCGCTCGCTATATGTCTCGTTCCATCGTTTGAGGCTGGGCAGCGTATTGCGGCAGTTGTAGCAGCCGAACGTCCAGAAATCCACCAGCACCACCCGCCCCCGCAAAGATTCCACCTTCAGCGGCTCGGAATTGACCCACCTGCCCTGCGCAAGCTCCGGCGCACGCGGCGCATTGCGCGCCGGAATCAAAACATCACGACGAAGCTCTAGAAGCGTATCTGCCTCATCTCTTTCGACCGCATCCGCGACATTCCCCTTGTCTTGCACTACTGTCGGAGCGCTTTTGCGTTTCGCACTGAGAGTGAAAAGTAGAACCGCCGCTACAATCAGAGCGATGGTAATTAGATAGAGCTTCATCTGGCGACTGCCTTTCTTCTTAATCTGCCCGTTGCTTTTGCTGCCCGAAGGAATACTAATACCCGATTCAGTCAAAGCCCTGCAATGGAGCGTCAGCGCCGCTTGCTACAAATTATTGAAGACTGACCGGGCGCTCCGTTTCAGTCTCAGGATAGGGGGACAAGTATATTACGAAACTGGAGCTTGAGACGGATTGTAATGGATTCTATGACCCTTTGGCGGCCATTTTTCAGGCCACCCTGCCATATCTTGCGGCATCTCAATAATGCAAGAAAAGTCCTGCCAAATGGACTGAAAACGAGCGCGTAAAAGCCTTTATGAAGGCGCACGCGCTTTTTTGAGCAAGGGCGGATTTATCGCCTGCTCAATTTAATTATCGGTCGGTGCGGGACTTGAATACAGGGGAAAAAGAGATGATACAGGGTACAAGAAAAATCAGTTCGATTATAGCGGCCTTTCTGCTGGTCGTTGCTACGTTCGTAGCAGTTCCGGCGCAGAGCTTCTCGTCAGACAAGGGCGATAAGAAGAGTTCCGGCAAGGCTCGCGTCGAAGCGCCGCTCAATATAGCGGTGCTCATTCAGGATGATGTGGTTTCCCAGGTGGGAAATGAGCTTAACGTGACGCGCGATTTTATTCGGGGGCTTCCCGCAGGCTCGCGTGTGATGGTTGGTTACATCACTTCCGGGTCGTTGCAGGTGCGCCAGCCCTTTACGGATGATCTTGAGAAGGCTGCGCGCTCGCTGCGTATGCCGGTTTCGAGCGACGCCGCGTCTCCCTTCAACCCGTATGTTGAAGTTATAGAGGCTCTCAAAAAGTTTGAAGGCCAGGGGAAGAATCGCAACGTCGTGTTGCTCGTCTCGGACGGGCTGGATTCGTCGCGCGGGCTTGACGTTTCGTCCACTATGGATTCGATTGACCTGCAACGCGCCATCAAGGAAGCGAATCGTCGCAATATCACCGTCTACTCTTTCTACGCTCCTACGGTTGGATTGACGAGCGAGAACCGTGTGCTGGCAAGCTACGGCCAGAGCGCGCTCAATCGTCTCTCAAACGAGACGGGCGGGCGAGCCTTCTTTCAGGGCACGACAGGGTTTGTCACCTTCGACTCCTACTTTGATCGCCTGCGCCAAGCTCTGAACGATCAGATTGCAAAGGCTTACTAACGGAAGAGCTACAGGACAAAATCTCTCATCCGGTAGAAATTAAAATAGCCCGGCGGCTCAAGGGTCGTCGGGCTATTTTTATGGCCGTAAGAAAATTTATTTTGCCGCGTCTTGCCCGGGGATGATAAAGTTAGCCGCGTCCGTGCGCTCTGTTCTTTCGCCTTCTGGTTTTCTCAGCTTATCTTGAGCGTGCCTGTGCCATGAACAAAGGACGCGAATACTGTCTCATAGTCGAGGGTGCTTACCTGACGGAGTCCGAAGCCGAACATGCCCTGCGCGATCCATTCATAGAAGATTGGGTCGAGCTGAACGGGCGCTTTCGTATACACAACATGGGCGATATAGAGGTTACGCCGGGCGTGGCGTTGGGCCTTCTAGGCGTGCGCCAGTTAGATGATAGGCTTTTTGAGATAGCCAGCATTGACCCGGAACGCCCGCTCACGGAACAACGCGCACGCGGCATAATGGAGGCGCTGCGCCGTCAGGCCATGTTCGACGAAATCAGCGTTGAGCCGCGCGAAGATGAAGAAGAGGACTACTAAGGCAGGGATAAGGGATGAAAAGGAACGAAGAGATTGTTTCATTTATTCATCGGTTCATTTCTTCATTGAATCAATGAACCGATGTATCACTGAATAAATTCTTCATCCTTCATCGCTGCCGCCCTCATCCCTGCTTTTCGTCCTCGCCGGATTTTGAATTGACGGAAGAGCCTCTGGAAACATTTTTGAATGGCCGCGTGAGCGTTCTGGTCGGAGACCTGACGCGGCAGAAGGTTGATGCTCTGGTCAACGCGGCCAATTCATCGCTGATGGGCGGCGGAGGCGTTGACGGCGCAATTCATCGCGCAGGCGGCCCTGCTATTCTTGAGGAGTGCCGCGAGATACGTCGCAATCTTTACCCGCAGGGATTGCCTACGGGCGAGGCCGTCATCACTACGGGCGGGCTGCTCGCCGCCAGACACGTGATTCACACGGTCGGCCCCGTTTATGGAGAGCATAGGGGGCAAGAAGCAGAGCTTCTCGCCGCTTGTTACCGCAATTCGCTCGCGCTTGCGGCACATCATGCGCTATCTTCCATAGCTTTCCCGGCCATTTCGACGGGCATCTTCGGTTATCCGCGCGAGGAGGCTGCAACTGTTTCCTCCTTGGCGATTAAAGATTTTCTGGAAAATGATGATAAGTTAAGAGAAGTGCGGCTGGTCTTCTTCAAGCCCGACGATGCAGAAGTTTTTCTCAAGCATCATAGATTCGACTGAAATTTTTTCAGCAGTACAATCAAAGCTCTAGTTCATTTCACAAACGTAGGAATAATAGATAAATGGTTCAGGCTTCAATAGAGGTAGATGAGAGAAACATCCATAACGAAAGGAGTCTTCCAGAGCCGCTCGCGCCGCTTGAGCGTCTGGCGTGGAATTACTGGTGGAGCTGGGCATCGGATGGCAATTTCGTTTTCCGCGACCTTGACCCTTCGGTCTGGGAAGAGTGTGAGCATAATCCACGCCGCCTTTTGAAAGAGGTCTCGGATTTTCGTCTGATGCAGATGGCGACCGATCCGGGCTACATAGAGAGAGTGCGCCGTCTAGCCGAAAAGTTTGATGAGTACGTGGCTGACGAAGCCTTTTGGCGCGCACCCGAAGGTGAAACAAAGATTACACCGGAAAGTCCAGTGGCCTATTTCTGCGCCGAGTATGGCATACACCATTCTTTGCCGCTCTATTCGGGCGGCTTAGGAATACTCGCGGGCGATCATTTGAAATCTGCGAGCGACATCAATCTGCCGCTTGTCGCAGTAGGTCTTCTTTATCGCTACGGCTATTTTCGCCAGCGACTGACGCGCGACGGTTGGCAGGAAGAGCATTACGGCGAGACTCATCCGGCTGAATTGCCGATTGAGCGCGTCAAAGACAAAGAGGGCGAGCCGGTTTATGTGGAAGTGCTGATGCGAGGCCGCGTGGTGCGAGCGCAGGCGTGGTGCGTTTCCGTCGGTCGCGTCTCGCTCTATCTTCTGGATACGAACATTCCTGAGAACGACGAGCTTGACCGCTGGGTGACCGGGCATCTTTACGGCGGTGACCGCGAGACGCGCATGGTGCAGGAGATGATGCTCGGCATAGGCGGCGTGCGCCTGCTTCGTCGCCTCAGCGTTGAGCCGCACGTCTTTCATCTGAATGAAGGCCACTCCGCCTTTCTCACGCTTGAGCTGGCGAGCGAGTTAACGCAAGCGCCGGAGCCTTTGAGCTTCGATGAGGCTGCACGAATTGTTCGTGAGCGCTGCGTCTTCACGACCCACACGCCTGTGGCCGCGGGCAACGACGAGTTCGAGCCTTCGGTGGTCGAAAAATGTTTCGGAGACTCTTACGAAAAGGCTCTGGGGCTGACACACGACGAGTTTCTTGATTTAGGCCGCGTAGATACGACTAACGATCTAGAGTGGTATGGGCTGACTCCCTTAGCGATTCGTATGTGCCGCTCTACGAACGGCGTCAGCCGCAAGCATGGCGAAGTGTCGCGCTCTCTGTGGCAGCGGCTCTTTCCTGAGTACATGGTCGAGGATGTCCCGATTACCTACGTCACCAACGGCGTGCATACGCCCACGTGGGTTGCGCCCCTGATACGCGCCCTGCTGGAAAAGTATGTGGACGAAGACTGGGCTAACATCTGCACGCACGAGCGCGAGCGTTGGCGAACGGGCATCGAGAGTATTCCGAACGAAGAGCTGTGGCGCGCGCATCGCCTCTTAAAGCAGAGGCTCGTAGCCTTTGTGCGTCATCGTTCTCTGCACGCGCGCCTTCAGCGCAACGAGTCGCGCGATTACACGGAAGCGGCGCGCATCCTCTTTGACCCGGATGCGCTGACCATCGGATTTGCGCGGCGCGTGGCGGGCTACAAGCGCTGGAGTCTGCTTCTGACCGAACCTGACAGACTGCAACGCTTGATGCTGGATGAAGAGCGCCCCGTTCAACTGGTCTTCGCGGGCAAAGCGCACCCGCAGGATCAGGGCGCAAAGCTTATCCTTCAACAACTGGCGCGCTGGAAGTATCACCCGCTCGTGATGCATCGAGCAGTCTTCTTGCAGGATTACGATCAGGAGATTGCTCGCCAGCTTGTGCAGTCTGTGGACGTGTGGCTCAACGTTCCGCGCAAGCCGCAGGAAGCTTCCGGGACGAGCGGCGAAAAGGTCGCTATGAACGGCGGCCTGAATCTTTCGGTGCTGGACGGCTGGTGGATGGAAGGCTACGACGGCACGAACGGCTGGGCTATAGGCGACGCGAGCGCCAGCGATGATTCGTTGGAAACTGTGGACGCGAGCGACGCCGAATCGCTCTACCGCGTGCTTGAACAGAAAGTCATCCCGCTCTACTACCAGCGCGACGAAGCCGCGGATTACTCGCACCCCTGGCTGGCGATGATGAAGCGCTCGCTTGAAACCCTGGCACCCGTCTTTAACAGCGACCGCATGGTCGAAGAATACGCCGAGAGAATTTATCAATAAACATCAGGTCAGTACCGCCTGCGTGAGCGGGCGGGTCTCAACTGTAGCTAACACCCGCCCGCGACCGCAGGCGGTACTGACCTGTTACTTGCTCGCCCGCGCTTTCGCTTTAACCTTGCGCTATAATTCCTGCGGATGAAAATCTGCCAAAAATGCGGGACGCGCTACGGGGACGCGGTGAGCTTTTGCCCGCGCGACAGCGAGCCGCTACATGTTGACCACGAGAGCCGTGTCGGTCAAACTCTGGACGGTCAATACGAGATAGAAGCTTTCATAGCAGAGGGCGGCATGGGAGCGGTCTTTCGTGCGCGCCACACGCTTCTGGGCGACCGCGTTGCCATCAAAATCCTGCCGCCTGAAATGCGCCACAATACTGAATGGCTGCGCCGCTTTCAGCGTGAAGGACAGGCCGCTCGTCGCTTTCGTCATCCGAACGCAGTCATCGTCCATGACCTTCGCACTTCCACAGAGGGCGAAGTCTATCTGGTCATGGAGTACGTAGAGGGGCAGACGCTTGACGGCTTCGCTCGCTCGCGCGGCGGAAAGCTTCAGCCGTCAGAGAGCCTATCCGTAATCGAGCAGGTGGCGAGCGTGCTCGATGCAGCGCACACGATGGGCGTAGTGCATAGAGACTTGAAGCCGTCGAACATCATGATTACAGGGGATGGGCGAACGGTTAAGCTGCTGGATTTAGGGATAGCTAAAATCAACAGCCCGGTTGATGAAGGGACGGCGCTGACGCGTTCGGGGCAGTTCCTGGGCACGCCTTATTACATGGCTCCCGAACAATGGGGCGAGATGCCGCGCGACGGCGTTGAGCAGATTGACTGGCGTGCAGACATCTACTCTCTGGGCGTCGTCGTCTACGAGATGACGGCGGGCGCGCTTCCGTTTCAGCAGTCGTCAGTCATAGCGCTCCGCCATGCTCACTGCAAAGAGAGGCCGCGCCCGCTCGAAGAGGTTGTTGAAAATGTATTGCCCGCGTGGTCGCGCGCAGTAGAGCGCGCCATGTCTAAGGACAGGGGCGACAGGCAGGCGACGGCTGGAGATTTCGCCTCAGAGCTTCGAGCGTCGCTCGGCGTTCAAGCTCCTGTTTCCGGGGCAACGGCTTTTGATGCACGCGCCGCTGCTCCAACCATCAAGGGCGAAGCGATTGAGACAAGCCCGGCTGGGCACGGCGCGACGCCGCAGGGCGTTCCGGCGATTGAAACCAATCCGACGGCCAACTCACCAATGCCGCAAGCATTGCATGACGCAAAAATCCTCGCGCCGAAACGTTCATGGACATTAGGCTTGATGTCATCGCGCGGTTGTCAGGTCTCTTTGACAGTAGCGGCTGTGGCATTGATTGCGATGGTGGCGGGCGGCTACTCCATCATGCGAAGCCTGTGGACTGGTCGTGAGCAAAGCAATACTAGCGCGGCGAGCGCGCCCGTCTCAAATAACAGGAACAGGCCGAGCACAGCGACGAGCAGTAACACTAGCGCCAGCAGCAATACAGCCGCAAACGCGAATTCGAGCGCGCCCGGCTCCTATAAAGAGTTCATGCGTTATTATCTGCTCATCAGCCCTTCGGTGCTTGACGAGCAGAAGCGCGTCGCGGGTGATGAGCAGATACAGCCCGGCGAGAGCTTACAATTTGTTTTCAAGTCGAGCCAAAGCGGGTATATTTACATGATTGGTCGTGACTCGCAGAAAACTCCGATCGCCATCCCGCTCGGCGATCTGGTCGCGGTCAAGCAGGTCGAGGCCGGTGAAGAAACCACTGCGCCCGCCCTTGCGCGCGTCAAAGTGGATGATACGCCGGGCGAGGAAATCTTCGCGGTCGTCTTCTCGCGCGAGCCTCTTAAATTCTCGTTTGCTTCTGAGACATTGCCCTTTGACGGCTCGTTTCGTAAATTAACAGCGGAAGACAGACGCCTGTTAGATAGTTTAAGGAAAAATTCGCCGTCCGTCGCCGTCACCTTCTCAGGCGACAAGAGTGAGCGGATTGCCCTCGTGCAGTTGAGCGGCGAAAATCCGGTTGATAAACCAGTCGTCTTCGACATCAAACTAAATCTTCGGCGCGAATAACACACCGACCAGATTTCTCTAGCTTGAGCTGAAACAATCAGAAGATGAAATACTGCCCAATCTGTAATGCTAAATACGAAGACAGCATAAGCTTCTGCGCTACGGACGGCGAGGTATTGGAAGACGATCCGACCAGTATCGTTGACTCTACACTCGACGGCCAGTACCACATAGAAGCCCTGCTCGGCAAAGGCGGCATGGGCGCGGTCTTTCGCGCGCGTCACATTCTCTTAGGCGACCGCGTGGCGATTAAAGTCCTGCCCGCGCAGATGCGCAACAACGCCGAATGGCTGCGCCGCTTCCGCCGCGAGGGACAGGCCGCGCGCCGCTTCCGTCATCCAAACTCCGTGCAGGTTTACGATCTACGCACCACGCCCGACGGCATGACCTACATGGTCATGGAGTTTGTGGAAGGCCGCACGCTCGACGCGGAGTTAAAAGAGCGCGGGCGTTTTACCCCGCAGGATGCGTTCGCAACGCTTGAGCCGATTACCAGTGTACTCAACGCCGCGCACGCGCAGGGCGTAGTCCACCGCGACCTCAAGCCTGAGAACATCATGATCGGCAAGCCCGTTGACGGGCAGGCCACAGTCAAGCTGCTCGACTTAGGGATAGCCAAAATCAGCGACCTCGCAGGCGGCAGCGCAACCCCCGGCACGACCGCGCTCACGGTCGCCGGACAAATCCTTGGCACGCCGTATTACATGTCGCCGGAGCAGTGGGGCGAAGTCCCGCGCGACCGTAAGGAAGAGATAGACGGGCGCGCAGATATTTATTCTCTGGGCGCGGTCTTTTACGAGCTGGTAGCGGGTCGCAAGCCATTCATGGGGCTGTCGCTGGCGGAACTGAGAGGCCAGCACGTCAAGGCCATGCCGCCGCCGCTTCACGAGTTCATGACGGATGTGCCCGAAGGCTACAGCCGCGCCATTGAACGCTCTCTCTCGAAGGATCGCAACGACAGGCAATCAACTGCGGGCGAGTTTGCCAACGAGCTGCGCGCCGCGCTCGGACTGCCGCAACTATCCAGCACAGGCTCATCGCTTTCAACATCTTCGCCCGATGCGCAGGAAGTGTCGAAGACCAACATGAGCGTGCCGCCGCCGGGTGCGCCGCCAACGATGGGTCAGCCTGAAGCCAGGCAGACAGGGGCGGACGTGATAGCGCCTACGATGGTGACTATGGACGCGCCGCCGCGCCCCGCTGATAACGCGCCTGCGCCGTGGGCGAATCAGCCGCAACCTTCAGGCCAGCCGTCTCAATCACCACCGCCTTCGTCTTCTACCTCGCCCATCGTCGGCAGCTCGACGGCCAGCAATGCGGCACAGGACGCGCCCATGCCCACGATGATGACCGGCGGCGGCGCTCCTCCCTACGCGCAAAGCGCATCGTATGGACAGAGCGCCTCTTATGCGCCCGGTGCTCCGCAGCAGACGCCCTCTTATGCTCCTGTTCCGCCCGCAGGCACGCAACCGAAAGGGCGCTCGCTCGTTCTTCCCATTGTCGGCGGAGTTCTGTTGCTTCTTGTCTTGGTCGGAGGAGCCGGAGGCTTTTTCATCTGGAAGAGCATGAGCGGCGGGACGGATAAGAAGACCGGAACGGATCAGCCCGTGATTTCGGATACAGGCGATAAGAAAACTGGCGATACGACGAAACCTGCCGTGGCTACGGTCGAGGCCATGCGCTACGACCTGGAGGTTGAAAAGACCAAGGGCGGGGAACGCGCGCGTGTGGCTAATGTCGTGCCGCTCGCATCAGGCCAGACCTTCAAGTTTCATTTCACGCCAACCGAGGACGGCTATCTTTACATAGTAGGCCCCGGCCCTGGCAATGTGCCCATGACATTCCTGACGGCCAAGCCGGTTAAGCAGTCGGGCGTGACATCGAATGAAGCGGCGGCTGGCACGGATTTCGAGTTCCCGAATGGTGAAGGCAACTGGATTACGCTGGATCAGAATCCGGGGACGGAGGATTACACAGTCATCTTCTCCAAAGAGCCTTTGATAGTGCCGGCTTTCCTGACAGCCCTTGCGGGCAAGACGTTGACGGAAGAGGAGCAGAGCGAGTTCTTCAATTTTGTGGGACAGTACAAAGCAAACGCGCCCACGGTTGACGTCTCGCAGGGAGAAGCAGACTATCCATTTGTGTCTATCAAAGTGCCTGAAAGTCGAAAAACCGGCGAGCCTGTCATCTTTACCGTCCGCATCGAGCACAAATAAGAGTGTGCCCGACCGCTAACACTCTGGTGGCCGATTAAAATTTGTGGACTTCGTCCCTGATCTTCTAATTTGAGGAGTAGCACTATTCATGCGTTACAAAATCAGCATCCCTCTGGTTGCGATAATGCTTCTGGCATGCGTCGTAACATTTAACACCACCTCCGCGCAGAATGATGAAGAGCAAACGCGCGGCGGTTTTATAACTTCAAGACCGACGACTGTGAGCGCGTCGGCTAGCGTATCCGGCGGCGTAGGCGGCAGCACTGGCGGAAGCGGCAGCAGCAGCGCCCCACGCAGAAAACCTCGCCGCCGTCCCGCGACCGTCAAGAACACTAACAGGAACACCACGAAGAATACGAACTCGGCGGTTGCTGTAAACGCCAACGCTAATGCGAGCGTCAAGGCTTACAGCGCTCCGGCTCTCGCCATGGGCTATACGCTCTACATGCGCGATGCCAACGGCGAGGCCGTGCGCGTTGACCCTTCGCGTTCATTTCGCACTGGTGAGAGCGTACGCATTCTTCTGGAAACCAACACGGACGGCTATCTGTACATCTTCAACACGACGGACAACGGCGACCCCGTGATGATATATCCGGACACTCGATTGGATGACGGCGGCAACTACATAGAGGCGCACGTGCCCATCGAAATCCCTTCGCGCGAAGAGGCGCAGGAGAACTATCGCTGGTTCACCTTCGATAACAAGCCGGGAACGGAACGCCTCTACGTAGTCTTCTCGCGCGAGCCGTTGCCAGGTGTTCCGATTGAAGATGACCTGGTCAAATACTGCGGCCAGAACGGAAACTTCTGCCCGTGGCGTCCCTCTGCTGCACTCTGGTCACAGGTCAAGGCCGGACTCAACGCCCGTGTTCAAGTCGCCCGGAGCAAGTCTTACGGACAGGCGCAAACCAAAGGCGAATCGGACGCCGTCAATCGCGGCCTCGGCCTGACGCGCACAGAACCCGAACCATCCATCATCCGCATGAACGCTTCATCAACTTCAGGTCTTCTTATAACCGTGCTCGAACTGGCACACAGCTAAAAGGCAATGATGAATGCAGAATGATGAATGATGAATGTGTAATGATTCAAGCTGAATAATCATTCCGTTCATCATTCTGCATTCTGACTTCTGCATTGTTTTTGGAGGTATGTTAATGAATTGGAGAACCACCCCCACCGCTCTTCTTCTCTCAGGAGCAATCCTGTTGAGCGGTCTTCCAGTAGTTTTTGCGTCCGGGCCGGAGACTGGACTGGCTGTAGACTACGAAACGAATTTGACAGCGCCGCCGCTACAGGGTGACCCGAAGGCTTCCCTCGATCAGGGGCGAAAGCTTTTGAAGCGCGGCAAGGCCGATCAGGCGCTCGGACTTCTGGAGCAAGCTTTGAAAGGCTTCACGGCGGCCTCAGATCAGAAGGGCGTAGCCGTCGCAGAGGACGCGCTCGGCGATTTATACAATCGGCAGGGGCAGTACAGCGTCGCGCTGGATCATTACCAGAAAGCGCGCTCCGCTTATGACTCTGCCACGGATACCTACAACGCGAACCTGATGCTCGCCAAAGTGGGCGAGATGTATTTTCGTCAGGGTAATGTAGGGGAGGCGCGCTCGGCCTATTCACAGATGACCGTGACGAAGCCGGATACATCTGCCGCAGGCACGGTCAAAGATGCGCAGGGTAAGGCCAACACAGCCAAGGGCATCGGCGGCAGACTGCGCGGCTTAGGCTCGGGCACGCCCTCTGCTTCGACCGTCTCGGACGCGGCTGCGGTCGGCGCAGATGTTAAGAATCAGGTAGAACAGACCCGCAACACCTATCGTCAGTACATCCTTTACGCGATTTATGAGTTGGGGATGGGGCGCGCAGATTACCAGAGCAACTCTTACGACGGCGCGCAGACTCACTTCAACAACGCATTGGCTGCCTCGGATAGTCCCATCTACGGAAAATTCGGGCAGGCGCGTCGCTGGAGAGTTGCCGCACGCACTTCCCTTGGCGACGTTGCCCTTAATCAAGGCCGTTACGGCGACGCCATTAAGCTTTACACGCAGGCGGCGGACGGCGCTCGTAAAGATAACCGTCCGGATTTGGTGTGGCCTGCCTTGCGCGGCATGGGACGCAGCCGCTGGGCGCAAGCTGGAACAGAGAAAGATCAGAAGAAGGCCGCTAAAGGTCGTGATGATGCAATCGCAGCTTACCGCGATGCTATCTCTACCATCGAGGCGATTCGCTCTGGAAGCCTGAGCGCCGACGAAGCGCGCACGACTTTCCTTGCTTCGACCAAGGATGTCTTTGACGAAGCGGCGGGTGCATTGGCCGAACGCGCCCTGATGGCGCAAGCGTCGGGCGGTGCGCTCTCCGGCGCAGCTTTAACGGACGCGGCGGAGGCTTTCAAGATTACGGAGCAGGCGCGCGCTCGCTCTCTGCTGGACATGCTGGGCGAAACGGGCGCGAACATCACAGAAGGCGTGCCTGCGGAGCTTCTTAAACGCAAGCAGGATAATCTTGATCGCCAGCAGGAGATTGCGCAGGTTTTAACTGGCGCAAGCCTCTCGCAGGACGAGCAGAAGAAATCTAACGCAGACCTCGAAGCCGAGCTTGATAAGCTGCAAACCGAATACGACAGCATAGAGAACCAGATTCGCGCCGCGAGTCCAAAATATGCTTCGCTCACGCAGCCTGCGCCGCTTGCGCTCTCAGACGTTCAGCAGCAGGTGCTTGATGATAAGACAGTGCTTCTGGAATACAGCTTAGGCCAGCAGAACTCTTACCTGTGGGCTGTGTCGCAAGGCGGCGTCTCTCTTTACAAACTGCCCGCGCGCTCCACTGTTGAGCAGCAGGCGATTGACCTCAGAGCGCAACTCGTTCCCGCAAAGATTCGCACGCGACTGGTGGGCGCAGACGTGGCGAGCAGCCAGCAGACGCGTGGACTGGGGATTTCCTCTGCTCCGGTAGACAGCGCAGCGGTCACGGCGTTTGCGAATGCTTCCAACGCGCTTTACAAAACAGCGGTTGAGCCTGCCGCCAAAGACATAGGCGACAAGCGTATTCTGGTGGTCGCGGACGGCTCGCTCAATTACGTTCCGTTCGAGGCTCTCGTCTCGGCTTCAGGCGGCTCGGATTATTCCATGCTGCCTTATCTAATCAAGACGAACGAGATTGTTTACTCGCCGTCGGCTTCGGTCATCGGCGTTATCAGAAAACAGTCTGCGAAGCCCACAGGCAAAAGCATGTTGCTTATCGCCGACCCTGTTTACAACTCCGCTGACCCGCGTGCTAAGGGCGCGCCTGCAACTGCTGCGACCGGCGGCGACACACGCGGGCTTGGACTGGCGAGCGCGCTTAAGGACGTGGCGGGCGAAGCTCCTGCCGCTTCCGGTGGCGCTGGTTCCGGACTGCCGCTCCCGCGCCTGTTGGGGACGCGCGCTGAAGCAGAGCAGATAGGCCAGATAGTCAAAACTTCGGGCGGTACGGCAGACACCTGGCTAGACCTCAACGCCAATGAGGCCAGCATCTCGACCAAAGACCTCAAGAGCTATCGCGTCCTGCACATAGCCACGCACGGGCTGTTGGACGCAGAGCGTCCGCAGTTCACAGGACTAGTCCTTTCGCTCGTCGGCAATAAGACGGGCGACGGCTTCCTGCGGACAGACGAAATCTTCAATCTCAACTTAGGCTCGCCGCTCGTCATGCTGTCGGCTTGCGAAACCGGCCTGGGTAAAGAGAAGAAGGGCGAAGGCGTGATAGGGTTGACGCGCGCATTCATGTACGCGGGCGCGCCGACCGTAGGCGTCAGTCTGTGGTCTGTCGGAGACCGCTCAACGGCGGAGTTGATGACAGGCTTTTACAAGCGCATGTTAACAGGGCAGGGCATGACGGCTCCTGCGGCCATGCGTCAGGCGCAGATGGACATGATCACTGGTAAGAAATTTGCCCCACCTTATAACTGGGCACCATTCGTGCTTGTAGGCGACTGGCGCTAAAAAGAGTTTACAAAGCGGGTGCAAACCACGTAAATTGCCTCCGCACGGAAAATTATCACATCCTGCTTCAGAGCTTTGAAAGCTCTGAAGCAGGATGTGAAATCTTGCTTATCTCTTTGACGCGAGCAAAGGCTCAAACTGAAAGCTTAAAGAGACCATTCCCTAGCGGGTATACAAAGGTCGAGAGCAACGTCAGCAATAGCTTGCGCATTTTCCCTTCAGCTTTAGCAGATTCAATGCCTGCGATTGGGCAGGCAAACAGTGAGGAGAACCCTTAGAATGCAAACCAAAAGATGGAATCTGGCGCTCGGCCTCGGTCTTATCCTTGCCGCGGCGCTCGCCTGTAACTTCAATTTCTCGACGGCCAATATCAGTAGCCTGAAGGTCGGTAAAGACGAAAAGGCTACGACTGACACGGCTACCTTCGGGCCGAAAGACAAAGTTTATATTGTCGCCACGCTCTCCAACACTTCCGATAAGTGGAAGATGAGATGCCGCCTCTACTTTGACGATGTTCAGGGACAAAAGAACGGCGAGATGGTTCCCGACTCCGAGAAGGTAATTGAATTGCCGAGCGCCGGCACGGCGACTTTCTGGTACACATGGGGCGGCAACGGCTGGCCTAACGGCAAGTATAAAGCCGAAGTCACCATGATTAATGACAAGGGTGAAGAGAAAGACAAGAAGGATGTCAAATTCACCGTCGAAGGCGGAAGCAGTAGCAGTAGTAGCTCCAGCAGCAGCTCTTCCGGCAGCAGCGACATGTCCAATATGAACATGTCCAACTCAAATAACGATAATGATAAATAATTGACAGTCCGCGAGCCACGTGGCGTCGGACTAAAGAAGTCCCAAATTACAAGTCCCATGTCCCA